>NZ_JAFCAE010000002.1:0-786750 GCF_028581595.1 Marinobacter sp. DS40M6
CCTTGTCAACCGCTTTCTGAAGAATTTTGAAACTCGAAATCTTCAATTAATTCAAACGGTTGTCTTTCAATTTCTGGCCCGCCTCAGTGGCGTGCCCCTCGAAAGAGATGCGTATTCTACAGAGCTCACTCCGACTGTCAACGGTTCGTTATAACTTTTTCAGGAAACCTGACGATTTATCGTCAAAGCTCGGTTTTCACAGCGGCCGCAGCCTGGGTTGCTTTCTCCCTGGCCTCGTCAATCGAGCTACCGGACGCAAGCGCGACCCCCATTCTCCGCCGCCCCTTTAGTTCAGGTTTCCCAAAGAGCCTGAGAAAGATGTCGGGTTGAGCCAACGCTTTTTCAAGCCCTGTATAGGCAACCGCATCCGAATCACCCTCCGGCAATATCACTGCGGAGGCTGACGGACCCTGTTGACGGATCGCCGGTATCGGCAACCCGAGGATGGCACGGGCGTGCAAGGCGAACTCAGACAGGTCCTGGGAAACCAGTGTCACCAACCCCGTGTCGTGAGGGCGTGGCGACACTTCTGAAAACCATACGTCATCGCCTTTCACAAACAATTCCACACCGTAGACACCATAGCCACCCAGATTGCTGGCAACCGCTTCCGCGATTTCCCGGGAACGGGCCAGCGCCTTGTCACTCATTGGTTGCGGCTGCCAGGATTCACGGTAATCGCCGTCTTCCTGATGGTGCCCAATAGGATCACAGAATGAAATACCGTCGCGGTGTTTCACGGTCAGCAAGGTAATTTCGTAGTCAAAATCCACAAACCCTTCGACAATCACCCTGCCCTTACCGGCTCGACCACCGGTCTGGGCATAATCCCAGGCGGCCTCAATATCATCAGCGGACTTAACCGTGCTCTGCCCTTTTCCTGACGAACTCATAACGGGCTTCACCACCAGAGGCATTCCGATGGCTTCGACGGCCGCAAGATACTCTTCTTTCGACTCGGCAAATCGATAGGGCGACGTTGCAAGCCCGAGCTCTTCGGCGGCCAGGCGACGGATACCTTCCCGGTTCATGGTGAGATTGACGGCTCTTGCGGTGGGTATCACCCGATAGCCTTCCTGCTCGAGCTTTACCAGCTCCGGCGTGGCAATCGCCTCAATTTCCGGCACGATGAGGTTTGGCTTTTCCGCTTCAATAATGCTGCGCAAGGCAGCGCCATCGAGCATATCGACAACGTGACTCCGATGGGCCACCTGCATGGCCGGGGCGTTGGCGTAACGGTCAACTGCGATAACTTCCACGCCAAAGCGCTGGAGTTCAATCACAACTTCCTTGCCCAGCTCTCCCGAGCCACAGAAGAGAACCCTGAAAGCATTTCCTTTCAGCGGAGTACCAATACGAACTGTGTCAGTCATGAAAGTTTCTGCCTTTCCTGATATCGGGGGTCAAAGACCTAGATCAAAAATTTGCTTTCACGCTCGGCCACTTTGCGCAGCACTTCCTGGCGCTCTTCATTGCTCATCTGGGACCATCGCGTGATCTCATCACCACTGCGATGGCACCCAACACACATATCGTTGTCATCAAGGGCGCAAATACTCACACAAGGCGAGCGCACCTTATCAGCCACTTTCATTCCGCAACCTCACCTAACGTCTTGGCCACTACTTTAACCTTTCCTGATCTCCGCTTCTAACGCCGGTTCCGTCAACGACTCACCCCAGGTGCTTCCATGCACAAGATCAGCCAGAGGCAACCGCGAGCGCCATCCCTTTTTCTGTAGTTCAGGCTGTTCAAGAAACTCGCTGACAAAGCCAAGGCACAGATAGGCCAACGGGTACACGTGTTCGGGGAGTTTCAGTGTCTTCGCCAGCTTTTCCTGATCCAGAATACTGACCCAGCCCACACCGATCCCCTCAGCCCTTGCTGCCAGCCAAAAGTTCTGTACCGCCAGGCACGTACTGAAAAGATCCGTTTCAACGATCGAGTTACGTCCCAGCACATGGCTACCACCACGACTTCGGTCACAGGTGATGCATAGATTAATCGGGCTCTCCAGGATGCCCTGGAGCTTCAGACTCTTATACTGTGTATTGCGATCGCCTTCATAATTTTCCGCGGCTTTCCGGTTTTCTTCCTCGAAAATGGAAAGCACTGCGCTGCGCACTGACTTGCTATCGATCACGAGAAAATCCCACGGCTGCATAAAACCGACGGAGGGTGCGTGGTGGGCCGCGTCGAGCAGTCGGGCAAGGACATCCGGGGGAATCGGATCAGGAAGAAACTGCGAGCGCACATCCCGGCGTTCATGGATCGCACGATAAAGCCCGCTCGTTTCTTCATCACTAAAGGGGCGATTCTGGTTTGGCCGGTGAGTTCTGTGGTCTGTCATTCTATGCCTCTAATGCCGTCGGTTGAGTCCCAGCAAATGCTTCAGAAACCCCGTGTCCAGACACTCCTCAACAAGATCCGCCAGTCGATCCAGCTGTTCCAGGCGATGTGCCTTGTAGTCTACAGCCTGATGCTGAGCTCCCAAGCCCGCCCATTCGAGTATCTCACGGGTCGCTTCAGGCTGATCGAAAATGCCGTGAACATAGGTTCCAATTATCTGGCCATCCTCACTCACTGCGCCTTCAGGCTGTCCATTCAGTGTCGCCATGGGGCGTTCAAGCGCGGGGCCACAGGAAATACCGTTATGCATCTCATAACCTGTGAACCCCGCCCTTCCGCTGCCAAGCGTTAACTCTCCGGAAACGTCCTTCAGCGTTTTGCCGGCAACCATCCGTGTGGTCATGTTGAGCAACTCAAGGCCAGGCGTGGTGCCGGCATCCCCTTCCAGGCCGTCCGGGTCGGATACCGACCGCCCCATCATCTGAAAGCCGCCGCAAATGCCTAACACCTTGCCGCCATAACGGAGGTGTTTCTGAATAGCCTCGGGCCACCCCTGGGATCTCAGCCATTGCAGATCATGCCGGGTGCTTTTGCTGCCCGGTAACAGGATCAGGTCAGCCGGGGGAATCCGCTGGTCGGGGCCGATGAATTGGAGGTTGACGCCCGGGTGCAGACGAAGGGGGTCGAAGTCATTGTGGTTGCTGATGCGAGGTAACACCGGGACGATCACATTCAGTGCATCGGGTTCATTGGTGCCACTGGTGCCAACGCTGTCTTCTGCGTCAATCACCAAGCCATGCAGATACGGCAATACGCCAGCTACGGTTTTATCAGTGCGTTCGGCCAGCCAATCCAGGCCTGGCTTCAACAAGGCAATATCGCCCCGAAAACGGTTGATAACGAAGCCTTTCGTGCGCGCTCGTTCGCTCTCGGTGATGAGTTCAAGCGTGCCCACCAGTTGGGCAAACACACCACCCTTGTCAATATCGCCGACGAGGAGCACTGGGCAATCGGCCGCTTCGGCGAAGCCCATGTTGGCAATATCATTCGCACGCAAATTGATCTCGGCGGGGCTACCAGCCCCTTCGGCAATGATTACGTCATAGCGGGCACTCAGGTCACGCCATGCCTCCATCACAGAGGCCATCGCCTCGGCCTTGTAGGCATGGTAATCCAGAGCGTTCATATTGCCGTGAACCTTGCCTCGCAGGATTACCTGGGCACCGCAGTCACTCTGGGGCTTGAGCAACACCGGATTCATATCGCTATGCGGGGCGAGCCCGCAGGCCAGTGCCTGAAGTGCCGTGGAACGGCCTATTTCACCGCCGTCTACGGTAACCGCACTGTTCAGGGCCATGTTCTGAGGTTTGAAAGGCGCCACGGAAACACCCTGCCGCGCCAGCCACCGACACAGGGCGGCGACGACCGTCGTTTTGCCGGCATCGGAAGTCGTTCCCTGTATCATCAACGTGGTCATGGGTAGCAGCCTCTGTTACAGCTCGACACCTTTCTGGGCTTTCACACCCTGGTCCTTGAAGGCATGCTTCACCACGCCCATTTCCGTGACAGTGTCCGCCAGGTCCACCAGTTCCTGTGGTGCCGACCGACCGGTCACTACCACATGCTGCATCTCCGGGCGGCCCTGGAGGTCGTCCAGAACACGGTCGAGATCAATATAGTCGTACTTCAGGGCGATGTTGAGTTCGTCCAGCAGGACCAGGTCGTAGCTGTCGTCTTTCAACATGTTGGCGGCCACATCCCAGGCGGCATTGGCTGCCTCCACGTCCTGCTCCCGGTTCTTGGTATCCCAGGTATAGCCCTGGCCCATCACGTGATAACTCACGTTGGGCAATTCGCGGAAGAACGCTTCTTCGCCGGTGCTGAATGCGCCTTTGATGAACTGGACAATACCCACTTTCATGCCATGGCCGAGCGCCCGGGCCACCATGCCAAAACCGGAACTGCTCTTGCCTTTGCCCGGGCCGGTCAGCACCAGCAGCACACCCTGTTCTTTCTGGGCACGGGAAATGCGCTCCTGCATGATCTTCTGCTTTGCATCCATGCGGCGAGCATGGCGTTCGGGGTCTTTGGCGCGTTCACGCATGGTCAGGCTCCTTATCGATAAGCGGGCGAATGGCCTGCCCGCGAAAAATTCCGGCCACCAGTTCTGGGGCGGAGGGAAAATAGCCGTGGAAATAGCTGGCCACCAGCCCCTTCCGGCAATACACCGGTTCAGCCTCGGTGCCCGCAACCTTGCGGGTTCGGGCCAGGGGGTGCCAGTCAGTCTCCAGTCGCGAGTGATGATAGGTATGCCCCCGTAACTGCCCCTGCTCGGTATTCAGGCTCTGCAAACCCAGCGCCTGCAGGCGGCCGGCCATACTGGCGCGACCGGGGATAATTCCGAGCAGGTTGTGGATCTCTCCGTCGTGGTCCGCCAGTTCCTCCACACAGGCCATTAACCCGCCACACTCGGCCAGCATGGGTTTACCGGCGCTGTAGTGGTTGCGAATCGCCTCCAACATCGGACGGTTACCGGCCAGAGTGGCACCATGAAGTTCCGGGTACCCGCCTGGTAACCAGAGGGCGTCGGCGTCTGGCAATGCTGAATCTATCAGCGGGGAGAAAAAAGACAGTTTTGCCCCCATCGCCTGCAACAGGTCCAGATTGGCGCGGTAAATAAAACTCAGCGCTGCGTCCCGGGCAATGGCGATGCGAACGCCCTCAAGCAACGGTGGTGGGGACTCCGGGGGTTCAGCTTCCAGCGTCACGGGAAGCGGCAGGCCATCCAGCCCTGCTTCCGCAAGGACGTCAGCGGCAGCGTCCAGGCGCTGCTCCAGATCGCCCAATTCGCCGGCCTGAACCAGTCCAAGATGCCGGTTTGGGAGACTCATGGCCTCGTTTCGGGGAATGGCCCCTAGCAGACTGATCCCCTCAGGCAGGCTCTCCCGCAGCATAGCCCCATGTCGGGGACTGCCGATGCGGTTGGCAATCACCTGATAAACCGGAAGCGCGGAGTCGAATTTTGATAACCCCAGAGCCACCGCTCCAAAGGTCTGAGCCATGCCGCGGGCATCAATGACCGGCAGAGCGGGAATACCCATCAGCTTGGCGAGGTCCGCACTGGAAGGGTCACCGTCAAACAATCCCATTGATCCTTCCACCAGAATAAGGTCGGCATCCTGCGCGGCTTCCGCCAGACGCCAGCGACACTCGTCCTCGCCCGTCATCCACGGATGCAACTGGTACACCGGCTGTCCGGATGCGACTTCCAGCACCATCGGGTCCAGGTAATCCGGGCCGTGCTTGAACACCCGTACCTTTCGTCCGGCATTCCTATGCAATCTCGCCAGTGCTGCGGTCACCATGGACTTCCCCTGGCCAGAACCTGGTGCGGCAATCATTGCGGCTGGTACGGTTGCTTTCATATAGCTCCTACGTTCAATACTTAACAGGGACAAATAGCGGCGCACCATCCACGTCCACTGTCAGAAGTTCCTGATCATAAAGCCGTTCAAGCGCGGCCGGCACGAGCATTCGTTCTGCAGGCCCCCAGCAGGCTTCGCCGTTGGGGTACAGCAACAGCAGATGGTCACACCATCGTGCCGCAAGATTCAGGTCGTGCAGACACATGAAGACGGAACGCCCACTACGCGCCTGCTCGGTCAGTAACTGGAGTACCGACACCTGATGGTGCAGATCAAGATGGTTGGTGGGTTCATCCAGAAGCCAGGTATCAGGTGCCTGGGTCAGCACTGTGGCAATGGCTACTCTCTGGCGTTCACCGCCAGAGAGTGTGTTCACCAGCCGATCACTGAGATGGCCCACATCCAGCTGTTCCAGAGCGCCTCTCGCAAGACGTTCATCGGCTCCGGACTCCATCTGCCAGGGTGACAACCAGGGATGGCGCCCGATCAGCGCCGTTTCCAGTACCGTCGCGGGAAAACCGTCCTGCCGTTCCTGGAAAACCATCCCCAGTTGTTGCGATATTGTCCTGCGCTTCAGGTCTGCCAAAGGATGCTCTCCCAGGCAAACCGATCCGTGACGTGGTGCTCGCAACCCCGCCAGTGTGTACAAGAGCGTCGTCTTGCCGGCACCATTTGGCCCCAAAACGCCCCAGATCTGCCCGGGTTCCACGGCAAAGTTCAGCGCTTCCCCATCGCCCCGCCCGGGAATGTCGATGACCAACTGTCTAGCCTGCAACGGATTCATCAGCGGCTCCGATACAACAGGTAAAGGAAGGTGGGTACACCCAGCAAGGCCGTGATCACACCTACCGGCAACTGCTCGGGCGCAATCACTACTCGCGCCAGGGTATCCGCCAGCACCAGCAGCGTGCCGCCAGCCAGTGCACAGGCAGGGAGGATCAGGCGCTGGTCGTTACCAAGCACCAGCCGCAACATGTGAGGCACCACCAAGCCGACAAAACCAATACTGCCAGCCATGGTGACCGCGGTGGCCGTGAGCAGGCTGGCAAGGATATAGATCGTCCATTCCAGCGGTCGCACCGCCACTCCCAGGGCTGCCGCCTGCATGGGACCGCGTGCCAGTACGTTAAGACTCCGCCCCAGGGGTACCACCAAAAGACACACCAGCACCAGGAAAGCCAGGGCGGGCCAGGGCGTTCTAGCGTAGGACACATCGCCCATCAACCAGTACAACATTCCCGGTAAGCGCTGGGCCGGGCTGATCGCTAACATCAGGGTAATCACCGCGCCCCAGCCTGCGGCGACCACCACACCGGTGAGCAACAAACGCGACGGCGTCCAGCTTCCGGTGCCATGGGCCAGACCGAACACCATCAGTGTGGCCAACAACGCACCGGCAAAAGCCGATCCCGAAATCATCAAACCACCCAGGCCCGCCAGCATCGCAAACAAGGCCCCGACGGCAGCACCGCCAGACAGCCCCAGAACGTAGGGGTCCGCCAACGGATTGCGTAACAGCACCTGCATCAGAGCCCCGGCCACGGCCAGCAAACCGCCCGTTGCGAAAGCAGACAGTGTCCGTGGCAGGCGCAATTCCAGCACCAGGGTTTGCTGCAGGTTGCTGCCCTCACCCAGAATGACGGCGACAACATCTCCCGGTGCCACGCTGACACTGCCCACACCCACCGACAACATCATGGCGACGAGGCTGGCCAGAGCCAACAACACAAGTGGCATGGTCAGAGGCCTGCTCAAAAGGTCTGTCTCCCACTAACGTTTGGCACGGGCATCATCCAGTTTCTCGCAAAACAGTTGTGAACCTTTCAGAATACGCGGCGTCGGGCGCTGGATCAGCGACGGTGGAACGAAGTACAGGTTCTCCTTCGCGGTGGCATCGATACTCTGGAAAGCCTCCCAGCGGGTCAGCCAGTGCCGGTTCTCTTCACCCATGCCACCGGCCAGAATGGCCTCAGGGTTGGCGCCGATAACCGCCTCGGCACTGATCCTCGGCACCAGGCGATCAAGATCACCGAATACGTTCACGCCTCCGCATAGCGTGATCACCTTACCAATCAGGTGCTCGTCGTTCACGGTCATCAGAGGCTCATCCCACACCTGATAGAACACCGAGACCGGCTCCGCACCCTGATATTGTTTTTCCAGTGAAGCCATTCCCTTGCGGAAACGATCTGCTTCGGCAAAGCCTTCATCTTCGGTACCCGCCAGAATCGACAGCCGTTCGATGGTGCTTGAAACGCCCTCAAAACTCCGGGGCTCAATGGAAAACACCGGCAACCCCAGGTCCTTCAGGGCCGCAATCTGTTCCGGCGGGTTGCCCGTCACCCAACCAATGACCAGGTCAGGTTTCAGTGCCATCAGGCGCTCAAGGTCCATTCGAGTGTGGCTACCCACAGAGGTGACCTGCTTCGCCTGCTCGGGGTAATCACTGTACGAAACCACCGCGATGACCTGATCACCGGCGCCTGCAGCCCAGACAAGTTCGGTTGCTCCGGGAGACAAGGCCGCGATCCGGCTGGCCGGTTGTTCAAGGCAGACTTCCTGGCCGGTATCGTCGGTTGCACATCGCTCAGTACCGGCCACAGCCCCCGGTGACATGGCCAGAGCTAACGACATCAACGCAGCGGTATGCCGGAACGATTTCAACATGAGGCCCTCTGGTTTCCGGGAGTCTGACAATCATCGTTGGCAGCGCCTAACGGGGGAAAGTCGGCCGACCCACCTTTTCGCGCGGACTCGAAGGCTTCCCGCTGCCGGGGGTCCAACTGGTCCGCGACCCAATCCATCAGGGGGTGATCCGGACGGGTGTGGCCACTGCCGGGAAGGCCATGGTCGATGATGTTTCCGGCGAAGTCACGTGCCAGGGCCTGACGGGTGAAGACGTCCGCCTCCCAGAAGCCCCGTTTCGCGGCCAGGAGCGCAATCGCCTGCATGTGGGTTTTGACATACACGTTGTGGCCCTCTGCCAGGAAGTCATCCAGGCCAAGGCCGTGGCGATCCTGAAAGTACACTTCATTGACCTCGTCCCACACACTGGAACGAAGCACTTGTGGGCTTGTGATTTGCCAGCCCCATAGGTTGTCGAGAAAATCACTGCCCATGGTGCGGGCACCGGCATAGCCGTGCTCCATCAGTGGGGCCAACCATTGCGGATTCAGATTACGGGCTCTCAGCTCTACCTGCAGCGCTCGCTGAAGCGAATCCACCCGGGGATTTCGCGGGTCTGCGTACTGGAGCACCCGGTTCTGCGGTGGCTCGCCGCGCAAGTGCTCCACGGCGTTGGACAGCCCGCCCTGGAAATCAAAACCGTCATCGTTGTCCAGCAGGCCATAGAGGTGGCTGGCCCGCCCAAGATAGGTATGGTTCACCGACCGCAATTGTCGGTCGAAAGCATCGTGAGCCGGTTCACCCTGGCTGCCCTTGCCATAGACGTGCCCCATGCGCCGGCGATAAGCGTCACCCAGTTGCTCCCGGTCCTGCCAGGCGCCCGTGCGGGTAGCAAGCCGGTTAACCCCCGCACCGTATGCGCCCGGAGCCGTACCGAAGACCCGGTATGCGGCCTTTGCCCCCGCATCCCGAGCCGACGAACCTGCGGCCAGCAGTACTCGTGTATCAGCAACCCAGTGGGCGGCAACACCGTTGGTGGACAGGGATTCCTCACCCGGCTTACGCATGTCGACCGGCAGAACCGATAGCGCCTGATCCAGTGCCTCTTCTAGCTCGGGGTGCTCGGCCCTGATGGATCCCGCCGCGCCTGCCAAGGCGTAACGCGATGCCATATCCAGCCATTCCAGTTGGCTTTCATAGAGATCCCGGAACAAGCCGGACGTGGTGAAAACCACATTGCGGCGAATGGGTGTATCGGTTCCCGGGCCGGCGGGCAAACGCTCCAGGCCTTTCACGATGCCCCGACTGTTCCACACCGGGCGCACACCCAATAGCTTCATGCCAAACGCAATCATGACCCCTTCGTCTCGCACCGTATCCGAGGCCCAGAGCACCAGTGCATCGCTTTGTTCTGAGGTGCTGTCTTTTGTGGCCCTGGCCTCCTCGACCAGTTCTTCAGCCAGCGACCAGGCCACACGGGTTGGAATCAGGTCATCCGACAAGGCATGAAAATTGCGCCCCGTTGGCAATACCGCCGGCGTTCGCAATGGATCGTTGCCCTGCCCCGGAGCAACAAACCGGCCATTCAACGCGTTGAGAAAGCTGGTGCGCTCAGAAGCAGGAGACGCTTCAAGATCAATGCGCCAGGCCGGTTCTGGCTTGCCGGCCTTACCCGCCATGGAGTCGAGCATGGTGTCCACCATGTCTGTGCTCCAGTCCCGGCCAAACACGTGCAGCCCCAGGGGCATAAAGTGTTCCTGCATATCAGTGACGTAGTGGCCGGCTTCGTGAACCAGCAGGTCGGGTGAAAGTTCATCGAGGGAAACCTCTTCCACCGACAAACCCATCTCGCCAGCGATTTCCTGTTCGAGATCGTCGGAGATATCCAGCACCTGGATTTTCTCCCGCAGCATCTTCAGCGCCCGCTCCCTGGTAGGGCTGTCGGGTTCATTGGCGGACTCCCAGGTTTCCACGAGCTGTCGGAGCTCCAGCAGTTCGTCATAAAGCTCCGTTGCGGCCAGCGGCGGCGTCAGGTGACTGATCATGACTCCCAGCGCCCGGCGCTTGGCCTGGATGCCCTCACCCACACCGTCGACGATGTAAGGGTAGATCAATGGCAGGTCACCCCCCAGCAGGTCCGGGTAGTCATCCCCCGTCAAACCAGCACGGCGGCGTGGCAGAAATTCCCTGGTTGAGTGGCGCCCAACGTAGACCAGCGCATCAGCCTGGTAGTGATCCCGTAACCAGTGGTAAAAACCCACGTACTGGTGGGTCGGGGGGAAGGTGGTGTTGGCGTGCAACAATTCTTCGTCCACTTCCCAGCCCCGGGGCGGTTGCGGACCGATGTAAATATTACCAAATCGAAGCCCAGGGAAAATCAGCCTGTCATCAACCACCATGGACTGGCCCGGCGCTTCTCCCCACCCCTTTAGTCCGGGAATGCCCGTATCGGCCAGTGCAACCCGGCTGTCATCCAGTTCCGCACTGTGACCACCTTCATCGAGACGTGCTTGCCAGAGCGCTTCGTACTCGTCCAGTCTGCTCAGAGCCGACTTTCGGTTCGGGTGCTGGAGGTGTTCAATCAGGTGCCGCAAGTCACGAATTCCCCGACTCAACAGACCGGTTGCCAATTCTTTCTCGCCCAACCTATGTGCCTGCTCAAGTCGCTCATGCAGATAACCCAGGGGGCCATGGACCATTTCCTGCTGGACAACCCTGGGCAAGGTTTCGAGATACTGACGATAGGTACTGCCCGCCATTGAGGCAACGTCACCGGCCATTTCCCTCAGCGCGCGAGGATCATCCGGCAGACTCACGCCTCGTTGCTGGAGCAGGTCGGTGAGGGCTTCCGGACTCTCCGGCAGCGGGCCGGTCTCGTAGCCCTCGGCTTTAAGCCAGTGCAGCATTTCATATAGGGAAGCTGGCACATCGAGATTGTCCGCCCCAATATTCTGCCGGCCCGGTGGATGATTGTAGTAGATGATGGCCACGCGCTTGTCGGCGTTGTCCTTGGCTTGCAGCGTCTGCCAGCGTTTCAGGCGGTCCGCAACGGCGTCCACCCGCTCCGGCACCGGCTGGGTAAGCGTCAGAGCCACACCGGTGTTTTCGTCAATCACTTCCGGCTCCGCCGTAGCCAGCACCATAGGCTGACTGACCCCCTGGAGCTCGGGCATCGCCAATTTGTAGTGCACCTTGTCAGACGGAATACCATCGATCGACAATTGCCATTGGTTGGTGGTGCGGGAGGCCAGGCGCAAGCCCTTGATCACCGGCACATTCAACCGGACCAACGCTTCCGTGACCTGACGCCGACCCTCGCCGCCTCCAATAATAAAGTCCTGAAGACTGACAATACCGGACAGGGTCGCCGGGCCTACCGTTTCATTCAGGGCACGGACAGCCTCCAGGCTGGCACCACCCCATCGGGACAGGATTGCAAAGCATTGCATTCCTCTGGATTCCAGGGCTGCACAGGTTGCGTCCAGCAGCGCCCGATCGCCGGGGCGATCACCGCTATCCAGGTCCAGAAGCGCGACCACAGGGCCAGATTGCAGGTTAAGGTTCGCCGCGCTATCTGTGGATTCACCATTACGGTAATAGCGGATCAGCGACCGGGGCGGCAGATCCGGCACGTCAAGCTCTTCGCCCGCCTGAACAAGCAACCAACGCAATAAGGCATCCAGGTGTTGCGGGGTGCGTCCCTGGTATAGGGCCCGGCCTTCAAGCCAGGGTTCCTGTTCGGGGAAACGGGCCTTAAGCTCTGCCAGATGGGCTTTCAAGTCCGTGCCGGGGTCCGGCGCTTTCATCAGGTTGTTCAGGGTCGTGGCATCCAGCCCTTCCAGGGGCTTGCGCCCCTGTAACCGTGACAGCACAGTCAGCGCCCTGTCGCCATTCACCCCCAGAATCGGAAACTCGCGAACGGCGGCCTGCTCGCCCACAGCACGCTCAATCCGGCCCACCTGCTCTCCGAAAACCGCCGCCATCAACAAGGCATCGGCCTGGCTCACCAGATCGTCGAGAGCGCTGTTGTCCAGGTTTGCCAATTGCTCCGGTGTTCGCAGAATAATGCGGTGATCTGGCTGGGCTGCTAGAAAGCGTTCCGCACCAGCAGCCATCTCCGCAGCGGAACGCTCAGACACTACCCCAAATACCGTGGCGCCGGACACTGGTTGGGACAGCATCAACAGAAGCCCGGAAAGGCAGCCGAACAACGGGCGTCTCAGAGTCCTATACAGGCGCTCAATCATGCCCTTACCTCTCCATGGTTGATCATAGGTCGTAGCGAATCGTCAGCATTGCGGTGCGGCCAGCGGCTATGTAAGCACTTCCATCAAAGCGCTGCGCCGTGGCGTATTCTCTGTCCAGCACGTTGTCGACCGTCAGATTGGTGGTCCAATGGCTGTCGATTTCCCACTTTGCCCGCAGGTCCCAAGTGACAAAGCCGGCAATGCGCTCTTCATTCTCTGCGTCGTCGTAGCGATACCCCTGGCCCTTAACGGTGGTTCCCAACGACACTCGGCCGAAGTCCCGATCCAGATCCACCCGGAACTGTTTCGCGCTACGGCGACGAATTCGATTGTCGGTCTCACGGTCGCGGGGGTCGGTTACCGAGGCCCCAGCCTGCACGGTCCATTCGTCCAATTCCAGGCCAGCACTCAGCTCAACCCCCCTGATGCGTGCTTCGTTAACATTGAATGGTGCGAACCGACCGTCCCTAAAGACAAATACAATCAGATCATCAGCGTCTGTCTGATAGATCGCGGCATCCCAGAACCAACGGGCGTAATTTCCGCCAATACCAAGCTCCACGCTACCTGCGGTTTCCGGTTGAAGATCCGCATTGCCGAAGTTCGGGAAGTAGAGGTCATTGAACGTGGGCGCCCGGAAAGATGTGCTGTAGCTCACCCTTACTCTATGGTTGCGATCCATATCGACACCCATGGCGATCGCACCGGTTTCCTCACGACCAAAAGCCTCGTTATCGTCGGCGCGCAAACTCAACTGAAAGTCCGTCGGACCAAAATTCAAAAGGGCCTGACCAAAAACAGCGGCGTTGGTGCGGCTGGTTTCGTCAAAGTCGGTGGTGCTGTCTACCTCATCCATCAAGAGTTCACCGCCCAAGATGTACTCATGGCGGCCGATGCTGATCTGGTTCTCCCAACGGGCACTGCGGGTTTTGGTGTCGAAGGTGCTGTCACCAAATTCGTCCCGTGTATCCTGCTCATCAATGGATTCGGCTAACAGGATACGGCTCCGCCAATAGTCGCTGATCGGCGCGTCCAGACGAACACCAACGGTTTGGATAGCAAAATCTGTATCACCGCCCTCGAACTCGGTATTGCCCTGGGCACGCATGAGGACAACGCCGGCTTCCCCACCGGAGTCGAACTGGTGAGCAACGGACGCCAGGGCTGAGGTGTTACGAAAGCCCTTGTCTTCGCCCCCTTCAACAATGGCCGTGCCGTCAGTTTCCAGATGGCTTGCGCTCAGGCTGTATGTCATCCGGCCTTCAGTACCGGCCGTCCCGGCCACATACTCCTGGGTATTGAAGTTGCCACCGCCGGCCTGAACCCATCCCTCGCGGCCCTTTTCGGCGCTGTGGGTAAAGGCCTGGATAACGCCGCCCACGGCATCGGCTCCGTACAGGTTACTGCGGGAACCCCGAACAATTTCTACCCTTTCCACCATTTGCGGCGGGAAATACTGCCAGGCAGCACTACCACTGGTGGCCGAGCGCAAACGAATGCCGTCCACCAGGAAAACCGTGGATTCGCTGCCGGTACCCCGGGTGTAGACACTGGTGTTCTTACCGAACGAGCCGTTGCTGGTGATATCAATGCCGGGTTGGCCCATCAGCAGCTCGTCGAACGTTTGAGGTTGCAAGCGTTCAATCGCCTCTTCATCGATCACCGTGACCGATGAGTCACTTTCGCCCCGGGTCTTCGGACCAAGCGTGGCCGTCACGACAATGGGGTCAAGTGCCGAGACCATTACCTCTTCGTCGGCTAGCGCACTGGAAACTGGGAGGAACACAAGGGGGAGGCCGGAAAACAGGACCGGCAAAGACTTCGGACAACTCATAATCAACACTCGCTGGCAAACCACGCGCACCCGCGTGATGGTTATTGTGTTGCGGAGTTTGAGTATGAGATTGGGGAGGCAGGATACGAGTCAAAGTACGGGTGTGAGACCGACGCAACTCTCCCACCGCCGTCGCCCTCCGCAACTTCCGGTGTGCATTCAGGCCGGTCTCCGGGCTTGCGAGTGGATCAGCCTGTTGGACTGGTCCGGGGCAATCACCTTCCCATGCATGATGCACAGTGGCTTTTTCGATTGCCTTTAGCTCGCTTACCGTTGCGGGGGCAGCGTCGGACTTTAACCGACTTCCCGTTTTACGCTTTCCGGCGGGGATACCGCAAAAAAGCGTTACCTGAACACGGTGTTCATCGAATCGGGCGCCAAACTAGCAGCCCTTATGTGCTAAATCAATACAGACGGCTTAAATACAGTGCCTGCTCTAACCGCGTCCATTCCGGTTCTGAGCCGGGCAATCCAAACCGCAGTGCAGCAGGATTCTCGAACCCCCGCACGAGGATTCCCCGCCGTGCGAGTTCGCCTGCAATGTCCGCCGCCCGGCCATGCCGAACGTATCTAAAAAGCGCCGTTCCAGTAGCGCCTTCAAAGCCGTGCCGCGACAAGCAGTCCGCCAACCGCTGGCTTTCACTGTGCAGCCGCTCCATCGTCGCCGCCTGCCACTGGGTGTCCGCCAGCGCCTGGCCCATGATAAATCGCGCAGGGCCACTGATTGACCAGGGCCCGATCACTGCGCTCAATCGGCGAACAATATCCGGGTCTCCCACCGCAGCTCCGGCCCGCAGGCCCGCCAGGCCGAAAAACTTACCCAGGGATCTCATGACGATAAGACCGGGTCTGTCGGTCGCATACCCGACACTGAGTTCCGGAGTGGCATCGACGAACGCCTCGTCTACAATCAGCCACCCACCACGACGTTGAAGCCGCTGATGCCAGTTCAGCAACCGGTCCGGATCAACAACCTGGCCAGTGGGATTATTTGGATTGATCCACACCAGCACGTCCAGCTCGTCCAGCCAGCTTTCATTATCATCCTCTAGCTGATCATTGCCAATCTCGATCACCCGATGACCGGCAGCAGCCCAGTTATGACCATGCTCCTGGTACCCCGGAGAGGGCACACCTACCCGGCACGGCTTTCGTAAACGGGGCAAGTGCATGATTGCCGCCTGGCTACCAGCCAGGGCCATACATGCGGCGCCATCCGGTGCACCTACCCATTGCCTGATGAGTTGCTCCAGGCCATCGTCAGGGTCCGGCAGGCGGCGCCAGACCTCTTCCGGGATCGCCGGAACCGGCCACCCACTCGGATTGATACCGGTGGACAGGTCCAGCCATTGATCCAGAGGGATGCCCCACGTCTTCGCGGCGGCCCGTAGCCGGCCACCATGTTCCAGCGGCGACAAATTCACGCTTCAATACCCTGGTCTCGGGCCAGCATTATTTTCCCGGCACCCAAAGCACATCGTCCTTACCCTGGTTGTTGGCGTGTCTGGCAAGGACGAACAGCAAATCAGACAGCCGATTCATGTATTCCAGAACCAACGGGCTGATGTCCTGCTCTTCCTGTAGCTGAGCAATGATGCGCTCAGCACGCCGCGTTACCGTGCGGGCATGGTGGAGATGCGTAGCCGCAGCATTGCCTGCGGGCAGGATAAAGGAGCGAAGCGACGGAATATCCGCGTTGAACCGGTCGATCTCCTGCTCAAGCTCAACGGTCTTGCCCTCGGCGAGCCTCAGTGGCGGGTACTTCGGGTTCTCCACGATCGGGGTACACAGATCCGCCCCGACATCAAACAGGTCGTTCTGGATGCGTGCCAGTATCACGTCCAGTTCGTCGTCCACATGCAGCCGCGCGAGACCAATCACTGCGTTGGCCTCATCCACCGTACCGTAGGCTTCCACACGCAGGTCATGCTTGGCGACGCGGCTGCCGTCGCCAAGACCGGTATCGCCCTTGTCTCCGGTTTTCGTATAGATCTTGGTGAGCCTGACCATTCATGTCTCCCGTGAACCGGTTCTGTCAGTATTCAAAGCCGGTCAGATTACAGGTTTTTCGCGATAGGTTCCCCATATCCCTTTCAGGGTTTCAACAATATCGCCCATCGAGGCGCCCTCTTTCACCAGTTCGATGGTGATGGGCATGAGATTGGCCGATTCGTCCTCGGCCTGCTCTTTCAGTTGCTTGAGCATGCCTTGAACTTTCTCCTCGTCGCGATTGTCCTTGACCCTATTCAGGCGTTCAATCTGCCGGCGTTCGGTTTCCGGATCGTGGGGATGGGTTTCGATTTCAACATCCTCTTCGTCCTGCACGAACATGTTGACGCCGATAACCGGACGCTCACCGCTGGCCTTGCGCAGCGCGAAATCGTAGGCGGAATCGGAGATGCCCCTCTGGAAGTAGCCGTCGTCGATGCACTGCAGCGTGCCACCGAGCTCTTCCACTTCGTCGAGAATCTTCCAGACTTCCTTCTCGATCTCATCGGTAAGATTCTCGACATAGTAGGAACCGCCCAATGGGTCCACCACCTGGGTGATGTTGGTCTCGTAGGCGATGATCTGCTGGGTTCGCAGGGCAATACGCATCGCCTCTTCCGTTGGAATGGCGAACGCTTCATCCATGCCGTTGGTGTGCAGGGATTGGGCGCCACCCAGTACCGCAGACAGTGCCTGAAGCGCGGTACGGATCGGGTTGATGGTGTATTGCGGCTTGGTCAGGGTGGCCGCGGCAGTCTGGGCGTGAAAACGAAGCCGGCTGGCCTCGGGTTTGGTGGCGTTGAATTTTTCGCGCATGATCTTGGCATAGACCCGCCGGGCTGCGCGGAACTTGGCAATTTCCTCGAAGAAGTCGGCCTGGCTGACGAAGAAAAAGGACAGGCGCGGCCCGAACTCATTCACATCCACACCCGCATCGATGGCGGTCCTGACATACTCCATGGTGGTTGCCATGGTGTACGCCACTTCCTGGACCGCTGTCGAACCGGCTTCAGAAATGTGATACCCGGAGATATTGATAGGGTTGTACCGCCTCATGTTTTCGGAGCCGTACTGGATGCAGTCCCGCACCAGGCGAACCGACGGCCGAACCGGAAATATCCACTCTTTCTGGGCAATGTATTCCTTGAGAATGTCGTTCTGGATGGTGCCCGACAGGTCATTGAGATCGTATCCCCGTTTCTGCGCCAGGGCGATGTACATGGCGTAGAGAATCCAGGCTGACGGATTGATGGTCATGGATACCGAGATCTTGGTCAGATCAATATCGTCGAACAACTCCTCCATGTCGGCAAGGGTGTCGATGGCAACGCCTTCGCGGCCTACCTCACCCTGGCTCATGGCATGGCTGGAGTCGTAACCCATCAGCGTCGGCATATCGAAGTCGATGGACAGACCGGTCTGGCCCTGGGCGATCAGGTACTTGAAGCGACCATTGGTTTCCCTCGCTGTACCAAAGCCGGCAATCTGGCGCATGGTCCAGTTCCTGCCCCGGTACATGGTGGGGTATGGCCCCCGCGTAAACGGATATTGCCCAGGAAAACCAATATCCTCAAAGGGCGTATTCTTCAGGTCCAGTGGCGTGTAGGTACGTTTCGTCGGCATTCCCGAGGCGGTGGTGTATTCCGTCTTGCTCTCCGGCGCCCGCTTGATAAAGGACGACACCTCGTTCTGTTCCCACTGGTCGAACTCTTTTTCCATGTTCTTGAGTGCAGCGGGGTCATACTGGTCAGTGCGCTTCATGAATGGTCTCCTTCATGGCTTTTAACAAGGTTACTGCGGCTCCATGGGGGTCCAGTTCGCGCTGGGTAACCTTCTTGAGCAGCTCTTCGGTCTGCGACCTGCTGTCACGTGCAAAATTATCCCGGACAATCTCTTCAGCAACCTTTACCACCCGGGTTAATGCAATCTGGTGCCGCCGCTGGGTGATTTCGCCGCTTTTTTCCAGGTGCTCAGCGTGACGATCAATGGCGGCCATCAGGTCGTCAAAACCGGTATGCTTTTCGGAACTGGTAGGCACCACGGGCACCCGCCAGATTCCCTCGCCCGGCTCCAGGCTCATCATCAGCATGGCCTTGAGTTCCTGAATGGTTTTGTTGGAGTCCGGCCGGTCCGCCTTGCTCACCACATGGACATCGGCGATCTCCAGAACGCCGGCCTTGATGGCCTGGATGTCGTCGCCCAGCCCGGGCGCGTTGACGACCACGGTCGTGTGGGCGGCACGGACAATATCGACCTCGTCCTGCCCCACCCCGACCGTCTCGATCAGGACCACGTCAAAGCCGCCTGCATCCAGAAGATCAACCGCATCCAGGGCTGGCCTGGCGAGGCCGCCCAGGGTTCCCCGGGTGGCCATGCTGCGGATGAAAACGCCGGGGTCGGACACCAGGTCGCCCATGCGGATACGGTCACCGAGGATCGCACCGCCGGAGTACGGGCTGGACGGGTCAATAGCAACAACGCCGACCTTGCGGCCGCTGGCCCGGTACTCATGGACCAGTTGCGTGACAAGGGTGGACTTCCCGGCTCCTGGCACACCGGTAATGCCCACCACATGGGCGTTGCCGGTGCTTTTGTAAAGCTCGGCCAGGGCTTCGCGCACCTCAGCATCACCGCCGCTTTCAACGCGGGTAATAAGTCTGGCGATGGCGCGAAGATGCCCTTCCCGCACACGTTCAGCGAGCTTCATCGAGGGTATGCGGTTAATCATTTAACCTCCTCGCTTCTGGTTGAGGCTCTGGTAAAGATCGCGGTCGTCAACCACACGCTGGGCTTTGAAGTCCGTGCGAGGAAAGGTCTCGGGGTCAACCATGACGACCCGTGCGCGCACGCCCAGTACCCGGCTAAGTTCAGCCTCTGCTTTCTCACCGAGAGATCTGATCGCATCCGGGCCCCTGCCTGCGACCTCCTGATCAAACTCCGCTTTGACAGCCAGCTCATCCATAGAGCCACCCCGTGAAATGATGATCCGGTGCTCGCCACCATAACCAGCCAGGCCTTCCAGAACTTCCGCAATGGCGCTGGGATACACGTTTTCACCGCGGATCTGGAACATGTCGTCAATCCGGCCGTAGATGCCTTTGGGCAGCCTGGGATAGGTGCGACCACAGGGATTGTCTTCCATCACCCAATGGGTCAGATCGCCGGAAACCATCCGGATCATCGGCTGGGACGTTCTCTCGAGATGGGTGTAGATCGGCGTTCCCTGATCGCCGTATGGCACCCGGCGATGGGTGTTGGGATCAGCCACTTCGGTGTAGACAATGTCCTGCCAAAGCAGCATGCCCTCGGTGTCTGCGCTACCGGAGGCATGCATCCAGGGGGTCAACTCTGCCATCGTTCCGCAGTCAACTACCTTGGCACCGTAGATCTGCTGAATCTTGTCGCGGATGGACGGAATAGAGCCGCCCGGTTCACCGGAGAAGAACAGCACCTTGATGCCGAATTCTCTCGGGTCTACCCCTTCCTCGCGGGCCACTTCCGCCAGCCTTAACGCGTAAGACGGCGTTGAATACAGCCCGGCTGGCTTCATCATTCCGAGCCAGGTTACCGCTCGCGCAGTCATCCCGGGCGCACCAGCGCCGAAGGGGAAGGCTTTGCAACCCAGTCTTTCAGCCCCGATCAACGCCCCCCATGACCCCATGTAGAGGCTCAGGATCGCCGCCACAAATACCGTATCACCGGGGCGCAACCCCATCCCCCACATGATCCGGGCATGGTTGTTGGCAATGGTTTCCCAGTCACGCCTGGAAATGCCAAAAGCGGTGGGTCGGCCGGTGGTACCAGAAGTGCCGTGAATATGATGGATGTCGCTTTCGGGACAGCAGAGGTAATCCCCGAAAGGTGGATTTTTCGCCTGGGAATCGCGCAGTTCCTGCTTGGTGACGACGGGCACTTCCTCGAAGTCTGCGAGGGTACGGATGTCATTGGCCTTTATACCGGCCTCATCCCATTTGCGCTGGTAAAATGGCGAGTGGTCGTAGGCATAGGCCATCACCTCGCGGATGCGCGCAACAATCAACTCATCGCGTTTTTCCGGGTCCATCGTCTCCCGGTCCCGGAACCAGTAGGGACTGTTCGTATCCGGAAAATAGTCGTTGCGATAACTGGGGGGAAAATTCCACTCTTCCATCGGAGACTCCTGATATTGTTATTGGTTGTCGTCTGAGGAAATCTGCGGCCACGGCCCTGACTATCGGGCACCTCGATCTGCGACCATTTGCCGGAACGAATCGATGATTTCTTGCGGAGGAGTGTCCTGAAGAAGAATCTTGTGGACGCCCATCTGGTAGAGTTCTTTGACATCGTCGTCGGGGATGACACCGCCACCGGCAACGATCATGTCTTCAGCTTCCTTGTCTTTCAGAAGCTCCAGTACCTTGGGGAAAATGTGCATGTGCGCACCGGACAGCAGGCTGATGCCGAGGATGTCCACGTCTTCCTGAATGGCAGCGTCCACGACTTCTTCAGGCGTGCGATGCAGTCCGGTATAGACCACATCCATGCCGGCATCACGCAGAGCACGAGCGACCACTTTAATGCCGCGATCGTGACCATCCAGACCGATTTTTGCCAACATTACCCGAATCACAGCTGCATTTTTGTCATTGTTTTGCATCGCGTTCTCCTTGGATTAACTAATCGTGCTCCCGCTTCTTTTCAGGGGTTCACGGCAGACTTGAATCTCTTTCTGAAGCCATTTTGATGCGGTTTCCACATGCTCTCTGGCAAGTGTTTCAGCAGTCCGTGCATCACCGGCCAATACCGCGTTCAGTATTGCCTCGTGCTCTTCCCAGATCTGTTTCTGGTTTTTCTCGACAATGAGAATGTCACTCATGACGCGCCTTACGTGGTTCCAGTGCGCCTCCATTGAGTCAAGGATGAAAGTGTTACCCGCCAGCTCGTAGATGAAGCCATGAAAGCGCATGTCAGCATCGATCAGAGCGGGGAGATCATGTGCTTTCCCTGCCGCGAAACCTTCGGCAATGATGTCCTCACCTCGCTTTCGCGCCCCGGCATCCACTCGCTGGGCGGCAAGCCCGGCACTCACCAGATCGATCCCACACCGGAATTCGTACAGCTGCGCCACAAAACTCTCATCAAGCACCGACACCATCAGGCCCCGACGCCCTACCGCTGACAGAAACCCGTCATCACGCAGACGCTGCATAGCCTGGCTTACCGGCAACCGCGAGACATCAAGTCTCTCGGCCAGCGTCTCTTGTGTGACCCGCTCACCCGGCTTAAGCAAACCTTCAACGATCGCATTGACCACAGAGTCATAAATCAACTCCGGCAGGTTTTTTTCGGTTTGAATTTTTTTCATTGATCGCACCCCACGACGCAACTCCTTTTTGTCGTTTGCATACAGTATTCACCATGTAATACCTGATCGATTTACAAGCATATTAGACCTTTGTCTAACACTTGAGCATTCAGGGACACATAAAACGTCAGCGGGCCCAAGAAATGGGCCCGCTGATAAACGCGAAAAAAAGAGGAGAACTCGAAAGGAGGGGGTCAGGAGACGCTGGTCAGCGTTTCGGCGGCGGCTCCAGCAAATCAATACCGGCGTCGTAAACCGCATTGAGGAAATCCACCAGAACGACCGCAGACAGGCCCCATATCTGATAGCGTTCCCAGCGATAACAGGGGACATAGAAGGTATTGTTGAGGAAGTTGAGCGGATCTGTGCGTTCTCGATTGTCGTTCAGGAAAAACTCAACGGGCACCCGGAAAATACTATCGATTTCCGCAGGATTGGCTTGAAGAGGGTGATCGCCGGGTATCACCCCTACGTAAGGCGTTACGAGAATCTGATGCAGCGACATGACCTGGCTCAGCGGCGCAATCAGTTCCACCTGGTCTGGTGGCAGCCCGATTTCCTCGTGGGTCTCGCGCAGCGCGGTATCGGCCAGGGAATGGTCTTCCGGATCGCGCCGCCCGCCTGGGAAAGACACCTGCCCCCGGTGGGTACTCAGGTTTTCCGACCTCAGGGTAAACACGATTTCAGGGTTTCCGTGGTCATTGGTGACCGGGACGAGTACGGCTGCTTCGGGGTAATCCAATGTCAACAAACGGGGTACATAGCCTGACAGGCGTTTGGTGAGAAGATCGCGCAAAACACGGCTCCGTTAAGACTTCTGACTGTTGAATGAGACACCGGCAGCGCAGATAGTTACACTTGCTACCAACACACATTTGTCCAGTATATGGTGAAACAGATGAAATACTGCAGCACATGCGGCCATCCTGTCGAACAGCGCATCCCCCAAGGCGACAATCGCCACCGCTACGTGTGCATCAGTTGTGAAACCATACATTACCAGAATCCCCGCATCGTCGCCGGTACGGTTCCCGTCTGGAAAGGGCGGGTTCTGCTATGCCGCCGCGCTATCGAGCCCCGCTATGGTTACTGGACGCTGCCTGCAGGGTTTATGGAAAACTCGGAAACCACCCTCGAAGCGGCCACCAGGGAAACCCGGGAAGAGGCGCTTGCAGAAGTGACGGTGGACAATCTCTACACCATCATTCATGTGCCACACATTGATCAGGTACACATGTTCTATCGCGCCACCCTCACCAGCGAAGACTTCGGGGCCGGCGAAGAGTCGCTGGAAACCCAGCTGTTTGCGCTGGAAGACATTCCCTGGGATGAGCTGTCGTTCCCCACTGTCCGTCGCACCCTTGAGCTCTATGTGGAAGACGTTCGCAATGAGCACTTCCCAGTGCATGTGGACGACATTCGGTACCGGATGGGGCCTCGTGCCTAAATATCCACGCCTGGCCGCCGCTACAGCGCTTCCATACGAAACACCTCGTAGGCGGGCTCTTCATAGGGATGCGCCTGTTTCAACGCTCGAAGTGCCGCCTGAATAAGGTCGTCCTTGCACACCAGCTCAACGCGGAATTCGTCCACACGCTCAATTTCCCCTGCCTGGCCCAAAAAAGGCTGGCTGCCATCCAGCGGACGAAACTGCCCCTGACCTTTACATTGCCAGGCACAGCAATCGTAATCTCCAATACGCCCGGCACCCACTTCAAAAAGGGCGCTTTTGGTCGTTTCAAGATGACTCTCAGGCACGAAATAACACATCTTGTACATTCGTCAGATCCTCCCTTGAACACCGTTGTGTCAGAACAGAATCGGGCCATTCCGACACTCTTCCAACGGATAATTTTTGTACAGATTAAGCATTTAGCTACTTACCCACAGAATCTGTGGATAACTCTGGGGAAAGTTTTGGGGAACATGCCCCCATCCCCCGGAATTACTGCACTTTTGTTAAATTGGCGACAAATTCACCTACTTAATTAAGTTCTTATATTTCATATAGTTATAGTTGTCGAACAAAAAATGAACCTAAACCCAGTGCTTTGTGCACATTGCACACAGCATGGCACCAGGAATGTGCATAAACCGTTTGAGTCAAGGGGATTTTCGCACTTATAAACAAAAATTTCCCTTGAAAATTCTTGAAAACTCCCGTCGCCAGAAACAAAAAAGCCGGCCCTGGATGAGTCACCTTTATGGTGCGTCCGGGGCCGGCTTTTTTAGCTCAGGCTATGGCTTTAGCTGAACCAACGCCTCGCATTACGGAACATTCGGATCCATGGCGCGTCTTCACCCCAATCGGCAGGGTGCCACGAAAGCTGGGAGGTTCTGAATACCCGTTCGGGATGGGGCATCAAGATGGTGACCCGTCCATCCCTTGTGGTCACACCGGTTATGCCCGCCTCAGATCCGTTAGGGTTCCATGGGTAACGTGTGGTGACCTCGCCGCGGTTATCCACGTAGCGCAGCGCGATCAGCTCGCTATCACTCAATTGGTCTGCAGACGTTCCAGCCGGGAACTCAACCCTGCCCTCACCATGGGCAACCGCTATCGGCATCCTGGAGCCGGCCATGCCTTCCATGAACGCCGACGGAGAAGCGGGCACCTCCGCCATCACCAACCGGGCTTCGAACTGCTCCGACTGGTTACGTACGAAACGCGGCCAGCCTTCGCTGCCGGGAATCAGTTCGTGCAGGTTGGACAGCATCTGACAACCGTTACAAACGCCAAGTGCCAAGGTGTCCTGACGGTTGAAGAATGCGGCAAACTGATCACGAACCCGATCATTGAACAGGATGGACTTGGCCCAGCCCTCACCTGCACCCAGAACATCCCCATAAGAGAAGCCACCACAGGCAACCATGCTGTTAAACCCTTCCAGGGAAACCCGGCCGGAGAGCAGGTCACTCATGTGAACATCCACGGACTCGAACCCGGCACGGTCAAAGGCGGCGGCCATTTCAACCTGTCCATTAACACCCTGCTCCCGCAGCACCGCCACCCGAGGACTGGCCCCTGTGTTGATGTATGGCGCGGAAACATCGTCGTTGAGGTCGAACGTCAGTTCCGCGTGAAGCCCCGGGTCACTGCTGTCCAGCAGGTTGTCGAACTCCTCCTGAGCGCAATCGGCGTTGTCACGGAGCGACTGCACGCGATAGCTGGTTTCCGCCCAAAGACGCTGCAGGTCCGCCCGCGGTCGTGATATGACCGACTGTCCCTCAAAGGTATAGCGGATGTGGTCGTCCTGGTTGACGGTACCGATCACTGAGGTGTGGTCACCAAGACCCGCTGCCGAAAACTGCTGTAGTACAAACCCGGTATCCTCCCGACGAACCTGGATCACGGCGCCAAGTTCCTCATTGAAGAGCTCACGAGCGAACTGGGACGCATCCTCCGCAAGACCATCGAGTTTGATGTCGATACCGGTGTGCCCGGCAAAGCTCATCTCAGCCAGGGTGACGAACAGGCCACCATCCGAACGGTCATGATACGCCAGCAGCTTGCTGTCTGCGTTCAGGCCCTGGATAACCGCGAAAAACGCCTTGATGTCTTCCGGGTCGTCCAGATCCGGTGCTACCGCACCCACCTGCCGGTAGACCTGCGCCAGTGCCGAACCACCGAGGCGGTTCTGTCCCGCCGCAAGATCAACCAGAATCAGATCTGTATCGCCCGCATCTGTCGCCAGCTGAGGGGTCAATGTTCTGTCCACATCCGTCACCGGTGCGAAACCGCTGATGATCAGCGACAACGGGGCCGTAACACTTTTTTGCTCGCCGCCATCCTCTTCCCAGACCGTCTTCATGGACATGGAATCCTTGCCCACCGGAATGGTGATACCCAGTGCAGGACAAAGCTCCATACCAACCGCACGAACGGTTTCATAGAGGTTTTCATCCTCACCCGGGTGCCCTGCCGCGGCCATCCAGTTGGCGGACAGCCGAATATCCGACAATTTGGCGACAGGGGCGGCCGCCAGGTTGGTAATCACTTCGCCCACTGCCATGCGCCCGGATGCAGGCGCATCGATAACCGCAACCGGTGTGCGCTCACCCATGGCCATGGCTTCGCCTGTTTTCACATCAAAAGACGACGAGGTAACCGCCACATCACTGACAGGCACCTGCCAGGGGCCCGCCATCTGGTCACGCGCGACAAGCCCCGTGATGGTCCGGTCACCAATGGTGATCAGAAAACTCTTTGAGCCCACCGACGGCAGCCTCAGAACACGGCTTACCGCATCGTTCAGATCAATTTTTGTGGAATCAAATATGGGCTTAGTGAATGAGGAACGCGAAACACTGCGATGCATGCGGGGCGGCTTGCCGAACAGAACGTCCATCGGCAGATCAACCGGGCGGTCGTCGAAATACGAATCCCCGAGTTCCAGATGGTGGGCCTCGGTGGCTTCGCCGATCACCGCATAGGGGCAACGCTCACGGCGGCACAGGGCATCAAACTGTTCAAGGTTCTCCGGCGCCACCGCCATCACGTAACGTTCCTGGGATTCGTTACACCAGATCTCCAGGGGCGACATGCCCGGCTCGTCGCTGGGAATGTCACGCAGTTCGAAACGGCCACCGCGACCACCGTCCTTGACCAGTTCCGGCATGGCGTTGGACAGGCCGCCAGCTCCCACGTCATGAATAAAGCATATGGGGTTGTCGTCGCCCATTTGCCAGCAACGATCAATCACTTCCTGGCAGCGACGTTCCATTTCCGGGTTATCCCGCTGGACCGACGCAAAGTCCAGGTTCTCGTTGCTGGATCCGGAATCCATGGACGATGCAGCGCCGCCGCCCAGACCAATCAACATGGACGGGCCGCCGAGGACGATCAACTTGGCCCCCACAGGAATATTGCCTTTCTCCACATGGTTCGCCCGGATATTACCCAGGCCGCCAGCGATCATGATGGGCTTGTGATAACCGCGTACCTCTTCGCCACCAGCACCGGGCGCCACTTCCTCAAAGGTCCGGAAATACCCGGCGAGATTGGGACGGCCGAACTCATTGTTGAAGGCAGCACCGCCAATGGGACCTTCAATCATGATATCCAGAGGCGAGGCAATTCGTTCCGGCTTCCCGTAACCAAGCTCCCAGGGCTGCGGGTCATTCGGGATGTTAAGGTTGGATACCGTGAACCCGCTGAGGCCCGCCTTCGGCTTGGAACCACGCCCGGTTGCCCCTTCATCACGGATCTCACCACCAGAACCGGTTGCAGCGCCAGCCGCCGGCGCTATCGCGGTCGGATGGTTGTGGGTTTCCACTTTCATCAGGATATGGATATCTTCCTCATGATAGCGATACACACCGGTTTCGGGCTCCGGGAAGAAACGCCCCCCACGGCTGCCGGCGATGACCGACGCGTTGTCCTTATAAGCGGAAAGCACGCCCTCGCTGTTCATCTCAAAGGTATTGCGAATCATCGCAAACAGGGATTTTTCCTGCCCTTCGCCGTCGATATCCCAGGAGGCGTTGAAAATTTTGTGGCGGCAATGTTCTGAGTTGGCCTGCGCAAACATCATCAACTCAACATCGGTGGGATCACGTTCCAGGTCCGAGAAGGACTTCACCAGGTAATCGATCTCGTCTTCCGCCAGCGCCAGGCCCAGTGAGCGATTGGCATCTACCAGTGCCTGACGCCCACCAGAAAGCACCGGAACACGGTTAAGGGTGCGCGGCTCGTCGGTATGGAACAACAATTCCGCACCGCCCATCTCGTGGAAGACTTTCTGGGTCATGCGGTCGTGAAGCAACGCCGCAATCTTCTCCCGCTGCTCGAGGCTCAGCTTGCGATTGGCTTTCACGTAATAGGCGATACCCCGCTCAATCCGCCGAATCTGCCGCAGGCCACAGTTGCGGGCGATGTCCGTCGCTTTACTTGACCAGGGTGAAAGGGTGCCTGGGCGCGGAACCACCAGGAAAAGTACGCCATCAGGCTCTTCGGCGGAAACACTGGGACCGTATGTCAGCAGGCGATCAAGTACCGCCTGATCGGATTCGGACAGCGGGAACTCAAGATCCGTGAAGTGCATGAACTCGGCATACACATGTTCCACCGCAGGCACGATGTCCTGGAGGCGAGTATGCAGCTTGCGGGAACGAAAGGGCGAGAGCGCGGGAGCGCCGCGAAGTTCAAGCATGATCAAAACCTGTACGCGCGAGACTGGGAGCCGGTGCAGCATCCTGTGTTCCGTATCGACGGAGTACAAGGCAAACAGGAAAAGGCCGGCCATCTGAAAGGCCGCAATGATACTTGAAACACGCACCGGGATACAGCGTCAAAAGGTTATAAACCGGCCGCTATAATTTACATTGTTTTGCACATTAACCGAGCAGATTCATTGACCACCCCAGTATGACCGGGGATCATTACAGATGAGCCAGGGAGGCTCCGTATTGAGTGAACATCGGTTAAACTCCCCAAAACTGTGCTGGCATGCCACTTGCTGCTTTTTTAGTAACGCAAGAAGTGCGAGCGAGGTAGCAGGGAGTGATCGGACATCAGGGGAAACACCGTAACACTCAGCGTCCTGCATCAAGGGAGTTCAGGAATTTGCCTAAGAACCGTCGTCAGCCGTACACGGCCATCGCGAAATACACCTGCCTACTGTCAATAATCCTGACAGTTGCAGGATGCTCAAGGCCAAGCACTCTTCAGGAGATCCGTTCCGAGGGTGTGCTCCACGTTATCACCCGGAATGCGCCATCGGTTTATTTTGAAGGCCGTGATGGCCCCACTGGTTATGACTACGAACTGGCGCGCCTGTTCGCAGAGGACCTGGGCGTTGAGCTCAAGGTTCGCGTTGCGAAGGACAACACCAGCGTGCTGTCGATACTCGATCAGGACTACGCTCACATCGGTCTGGCAGGGCTGTCCTCGCGCCCCGATTTTCAGCAGCGCTACCAGAAGGTTGCCAACGGCATCGAAGCCGAATCCGTTGTGGTCTATAACCGCGAAGTTGACCGCCCGGAATCCCTGGAGGATCTTGAGGGGCAGACTATCCATCTGGTGGCGGACAGCAATCACGAACACCAATTGGAACAGTTCAGCGCCAACAACAGCGGCCTGCAGTGGACCATGCACGCCGGCCTGGACGCGGCTGGCATCCTCTCACGCGTGGAGTCCGGCGAGTTCCCGCTGGCCATCGTATCCTCCAACGAACTCGAGCTGAACCATGTGTTCTTCCCGAAGGTCAAGAGCGCGTTCAGCCTCGGAGAGCCCGAACCATTACTGTGGCTCTTTCCCAGCGAGCAGGACCAGAGTCTGGCCAATGCCGCCGAACAGTTTATTCAGGAGCTGCGGGACGACGGCACACTGGCGCATATTTCCGAGCGATTCTACGGTCATCTCGACCGCCTGGACTATGTTGGCGCGCGGACCTTTGTTCATCACGTGGAAAACCGCCTGCCCAAGTACGAAAGCCTGTTTCGCGATTACGCCAAGACCTACGAACTGGACTGGCGACTGCTGGCCGCCATGGGCTACCAGGAGTCCCACTGGCGCCCTAATGCAGTCTCTCCGACCGGTGTTCGCGGCCTGATGATGTTAACGCGGAACACAGCCAGCCATATCGGCATCAATAATCGTCTCGATGCCGAGGAAAGCATCCAGGGTGGCGCAAAGTATTTCACCATCGTGCATAGCCGGGTCCCCGATCGCATTCCCGAACCGGACCGTACCTGGTTTGCCCTCGCCTCCTATAACGTTGGCTGGGGGCACGTGGAGGATGCCCGCAGGCTGACTGAGGGGGCCGGCAGAAACCCTGACCGCTGGATGGACGTCAAGGAATTCCTGCCTCTGCTTGCCCAGAAGGAATGGTATTCCAAAACGCGGTTTGGCTACGCCAGGGGGCATGAACCGGTGATTTACGTTCAGAACATACGCCGCTACTACGATTTCCTGGCCTGGCTGACGGAGCCAACAAAGGTAGCGGAAACTGAGGAAAAGCCCTGGTTCAAAGAGCTGGAGGGTATGGAAAAGATTGTCGGCCCCGTCGATGGCAAGGAAAACAACAGCGACATCAGGGCGTCGCTGCCAGAGGAATTCGGTTTCGTCCCACCAACGCTATAGCCGTTGCTCAAGCGCGTTTTCCACGTGCTCGGAGGAAAACCCCCGACGGGCAAGAAAGCGGGCCTGGCGAGCTTTTTCATCCCAGTCATCGCGGATATCGCTGAGCCCGAACCGCTTCTCCCGAAGCAGCGTCGCCCGGTCGGTCCAGTCCGTGTCGTTCATTTCCCGGACGCAGGACGGCGTCTCCTGGACACCCCTTTGCTGGAGTTCAGCCTGGATTCTCAGCGGCCCGTAGCCCAGATCCATCCGCTGCCGGGCATAGACCTCCGCGAATCGCTCATCACTCAACCAACCTTCGGTTTCATAGTCGTCCAGAACCTGCTCAATAACATCCGATTCGATCTTCCTCTGCTTGAGCTTAAGCGCGAGTTCCAAACGGCTGTGCTCCCGTCTGGCGAGCAGTCGCAACGCGGCGGAACGCGCCTTGTGGTCCTGATCTTCCGGATTTGATGCTTTTCCCATTCAGACTCTTCCCGCAAATGCCGACAAAACGCTAGACTAGCCCCCACCTAATACAGCTGACCGTTCAATTCCATGGATCGATCAGCTGACGTACCCGGCACCCGGAACTCCGGACAACGCCGATGGCTGGTGCCTGCTTACTTTGCCGGCACCGGGAACTGGTTTCAATATCAAAGGATAACCCCATGGCCGCATTCATCCAGAAACTGTTTGGAAATCGCAAAGCAACCGCGACTGCCGTTACCCCTCGCAAGGAAGCTACGAAGGAAGAGGCCGACAAGACAAGCAGGCAGGATGACCAACGAGAGCTGCAGGCAGAAGCACTGAAAGCCAACCCGTCCGAAGGCGAACTCGAGGAACTGGCCATTGGCGGCCTAACAGCAGGTATACGCAGCGAGGCGGCGGAAGCACTGACAGAAAAAGCCACCCTGCAGCGCGTCCAGAAGCTTGCCAAAGGCAAGGACAAAGGGGTCTATCAAATCGTTCGCCAGAAGCTGCAACGTATTCGCGACGACGAAGATCGACAACGAAAACTGGCCGAAACCATTCAAACCATCGTGCGTCATGCGGTTGAGCAGGCCCGCAGCGACGACACGAAGTTGTTTGAGGCGCGTCTGGACGCACTCCTCCAAAAGTGGGCTGATGTGGAGGCTCAGGCCTCACAGGAACAAACCACGGAGTTCCTGCAGGCTGTTCACCAGTGCCGCGAACGGCTGCGCGAGATGCAGGCCGAAAAGGATCAGCTGAGGCATCAGCAAGAGCAAAAGAGCCAACGGGCGGAAACGTTGTCCTTGCTGGAAGACACCCTTGACGAACTGAAACATCAGGATCCGGACCTGGAACCCTCCCTGGCCTCCCTGGATGCCTTGCAGAAAACCCAGGAGAACCGCTGGCTGGAAGCCACCCGGGACACCCAGGTGGAGAAACAGGAACAGAAAACCTACGAGAACCTGATGCAGTCGCTGCGGAGTTATATATCCGCAGTCAAGCGCCTCGGCCAGCACCGCGACGAGATCATGGCACTGCAGGCCACCGACAGCAGTGACACCGATGATAGCAAGCAGACCGACCAAGCCAGGGTGATACTGGAAACCGTCGACTGGCCCCGCGATTTCAGGCGCCCCACCTTGCTGGACGCTCTGAATCGCCTTGCGGGAAAACCCCGCCCTGCAAAAACCAACAAGCCAGACTCGGAAGAACAGAAGGCCTTGGCTGATTCGCTTCGGCAGGTGTTGGATAAGTTGGAGGAAGCTCTCGAATCCAAGCAGTTGAAGGAGTCCCGCCAGCACTTCAAGGCCGCACAACAACTCGCAAAAGGCCTTGATCATCGCCACGGCAAATCACTGCAACCACGAATGCACCTGCTCGGAGGCCAGCTTCGCGAACTGACAGACTGGCAGGGCTTTGCAACGCGCCCGAAACAGGAGTCGCTCTGCGAACAGATGGAATACCTGGCAAACCAGCCCATGGAACCGGAAGCCAAGGCTGAGCGAATCAAGGAACTGCAGAATGAGTGGCGGGGTTTGGGAGGTTCTTCCGATCGCGACTTGTGGTCACGGTTCAAGCAGGCCTCGGATCAGGCGTATGAGCCCTGCAAGGCCTATTTCTCTGCCAAGTCCGGGCTGAAACAGGCAAACCTGGAAACCCGCAAGACGATTTGCGATCAGCTGGGCACATTCCTCGACAACGCCGACTGGAATAACATTGACTGGAAAGCGGCCGAACGCATACACCAGACCGCACGTGAAGAGTGGAAAGCGGCCTGGCCCGTGGAATTTCGCGACAATCGCCCGGTTCAGAAACGGTTCGACGACCTGCTGAAACAGCTCGAGGCGCCGCTGGATACCGAGCGTAAGAAGAACGAAGCTCTTAAACAGGGCATTGTTGAGCGAGCGGAAGCCCTGATTGAACACGAGCCCCTGGGCGATGCCATGAGCCAGGCGAAAGCCCTGCAAACAGAGTGGACGAGCATTGGCATTACCCGACACCGCGAAGACCGAAAACTGTGGCAAGCGTTCCGCAAAGCCTGCGACCAGATCTTCGCGCGAAGGGATGCCCGCAAGAATGAGCAGGAACAGCTTTCCCGTGAGGCGGATGAAAAAGCGGGGCCGGTGCTTGAAGCCTGCCAATCGGCAGGCTCCGATAGCAGCCTTGATGTACTCAAAGCGACACTGGCTGAACTTGACTCGCTCAGAAACGAGCCATTGTCTGCGGGCAGCAAAGAGCGAGTCAGCCAGGAACGCAGTCGCCTTTCAGGGCTGGTTTCGACCCGCCAGCTGCAGGATCAGATAGATACCTGGAAAACTTGGATCAACGCCCGGAGTTCAAGCACCCTGGACAGCGAGGCACTGCCACAGCATTGGGCCGGTCTGGCTGCCGATGTGGGCCAGCCAGACCCGGTAGAACTGGTGATTCGGGCGGAGATACTGGCGGAAGTGCCGTCACCGGCGGAAGACCAGGGCCGTCGCATGGAAATTCAGGTACAACGACTTGCCGAAGGCATGGGCAACGCTTCTTCGGACAGCGACAAATCAAGGCAACTGGAAATGCTGGTTGCCAACTGGTGTGTGGCTCAACCAGTGGATGTTGTCAGTGAGCCCCTGGCTGAACGGCTTGGCAAGGCGTTGGAGGCTGTACTGCGGGAGAGCTAACCATCGCGCTGATGGCTTTTCATTCCCGCTGATGGCTCTGTTATTCGCGCTGATGGCTCTTTTATTCGCGCTGATGGCTCTTCACAAACTCCCTGGCCTCCCGAACGGCGGTCAGGGCCTGTTTTTTCATGGTTTCGAGTTCGCCGTCGGCGAGGTAGAACATCATATCGATGCTGTGGCGGTAATATTTGGCTGGTAGCCGATTCAGCGCCACACACATCACGTCGGTCAGGTAGTCCTGGCTGTCACCATCCCCTCTTGTTTCATCAATGGCTTCCGCAACCAGCGGCTCGTAAAAGTTATCGATGGCATCTCTCAGGGACATCGCCTTGCTCCTGCTTGTGATGGGTACCTGTCTACACCATAGAACCCTACCCTGAAATTGTCATGACCGGATTGAGCAGTTTCGCCAATTCGATTGGCAGTGCTCGTCATTACGCTTACCCGTCAGGACCCGCTATGGTTACCCTTCGCGATGCTATTACTGAGTCAACGACCAACAGAGGACAGGAAATGACCACCGAAGCCTATATCTTCGATGCGGTTCGTACGCCCCGGGGGCGCGGCAAGAAAGACGGTGCCCTGCACAGCGTTAAACCCATTACCCTGCTGACCACCGTTCTCAAGGCGCTACAGGAGAGAAACAGCCTGGACACCGCCCAGGTGGACGACATCGTTATGGGCTGCGTGACGGCGGTTGGCGACCAGGGTGCGGATATTGCCAAAACCGCCGCCCTGGCCGCGGACTGGGACGAAGTTGTAGCCGGTGTCACCCTGAACCGCTTCTGTGCATCCGGCCTTGAGGCCGTCAACCTGGCGGCGATGAAGGTTCGTTCCGGGTGGGAAGACCTGGTGGTTGCCGGCGGTGTTGAAGGCATGTCCCGTGTCCCCATGGGTTCCGATGGCGGTGCCTGGGCCACGGACCCGGCCACCAACCTGCACACTGGCTTTATGCCACAGGGCATCGGCGCGGACCTGATTGCGACACTGGAAGGCTTTAGCCGGGAGGATGTAGACGGGTTTGCGGTGAAGTCACAACAAAAGGCCGCCAACGCCTGGGAAAAAGGCTATTTTTCAAAGTCCATCGTTCCGGTTACCGACCAGAATGGCGTGATGATCCTGGATCGTGACGAACATGTACGCGGCAACACCACGGTGGAATCCCTGTCCAGCCTCAAGCCCTCGTTCCAGATGATGGGTGAAATGGGCTTCGACGGCGTCGCCCGGGAAAAATACCACTACGTGGAGAAAATCAATCACGTACATCATGCCGGCAACTCCTCCGGTATTGTGGATGGCGCCACGGCGCTCCTTATTGGCAGCGAAGCCAAGGGCAAGGCCATGGGGCTCAAACCCCGAGCACGTATCCTGGCCACAGCGGTCACCAGCACCGACCCCACTATCATGCTGACCGGCCCTGCCCCGGCGGCTCGCAAGGCGCTGGAAAAAGCCGGCATGACAGTCGACCAGATCGACTTGTTCGAAGTAAACGAAGCGTTTGCCTCCGTGGTGATGCGCTTCCAGAGGGAGTTGTCGGTTCCGGACGAAAAAGTGAACGTGAACGGCGGTGCTATCGCCATGGGCCACCCACTGGGGGCCACTGGCGCTATGATCCTGGGCACCCTGCTCGACGAACTGGAGCGGAGAGAACTGCGCTACGGCCTGGCCACCCTGTGTGTGGGTGGCGGAATGGGTATTGCCACCATCATTGAGCGCGTCTGAGCCGACGACTGATTCTGAGAGGAGAACCAACTATGAGCGCCATTCACTACGACCTGGGTTCAGACCAGATCCTGACCCTGACCATCGACATGCCCGGCCAGTCCGCCAACACCATGAACGCCGATTTTCGAGCGGCACTGACGGAGACAGTGGGCAAGGTTAAAAGCGATCTCGACAATATCCGCGGCATTATTGTCACCTCCGCCAAGAAAACCTTCTTTGCCGGCGGTGACCTGAAAGAGCTGTACAAAGTAACCCGGGAGGACGCCGGTGCCTTTGAAGACATGGTCAACGGCATGAAAGCCGAGATGCGCGTCCTCGAAACCAGCGGCAAACCCATCGTGGCAGCCATCAATGGCTCTGCCCTCGGTGGCGGTCTGGAAATCTGCCTGGCGTGCCATCACCGGGTTGTTCTGGACGAAGACAAGATTCAACTGGGCCTTCCGGAAGTCACCCTTGGACTGTTGCCCGGTGGCGGCGGCACTCAACGCCTGCCCCGTATGATCGGTTTGGAAGCGGCCTTCCCCTTCCTGATGGAAGGCAAAAAGGTAAACCCAAAAGCGGCGCTTAAGGCCGGCATTGTTAATGAACTGGCCTCGTCCACCGACGACATGATGGCCAAGGCACGGGCCTTTATCGACGCCAATCCAAAGAGCCAGCAGCCTTGGGACCAGAAAGGCTTCAAGTTTCCTGGCGGCGCGCCTCACCACCCCGCCATGGCCCAGAAACTGGCTATTGCGCCGGCAATGCTCAAGCAGAAAACCAAAGGCTGCTACCCCGCCCCGGAGCGTATCCTGTCCGCCGCCGTGGAAGGTGCCCAAGTGGACTTCGACAATGGCAGCCTGATCGAAACCCGCTATTTCGCGGAACTGGTTATTGGTCAGGTCGCCAAGAACATGACCGGCACTTTCTGGTTTCAGCTTAACGCGGTCAACGCCGGCGAAAGCCGCCCGCAGGGTGTTGAGAAGGAAACCTTCCGCAAAGTGGGCGTCCTTGGCGCCGGCATGATGGGCGCGGGCATCGCCTACTCCACCGCAACCCGAGGCCTGGATGTGGTCCTCAAGGACGTTTCCACGGAAAACGCTGAAAAAGGCAAGGCCTATTCCGAGAAACTGCTGGCGAAAAAAGTCAGCCGTGGGCGCATGACGGAAGAACAGAAAGCCGAGATATTGAACCGCATTAAGGCCACTGGTTCCGCGGACGACCTGGAAGGATGCGATCTGGTCATCGAGGCCGTTTTTGAAGACAGCAACCTGAAAGCAAAAGTAACCCAGGAAGCGGAAGCGAAACTGGCCGGGAACGGTCTCTTTGCGTCCAACACCTCCACCATTCCCATTACCCAATTGGCCAAGGCCTCGGCTCGGCCCGAAAAATTCATTGGGCTGCACTTCTTTTCGCCGGTGGACAAGATGCAACTGGTGGAAATCATCGTGGGTGAGAAAACATCTGACGACACCCTCGCCCGCGCCTTTGATTACGTCCAGCAGATCGGCAAGATCCCCATTGTGGTCAACGACAGCCGCGGGTTCTTCACCTCACGGGTGTTTGGCACCTTCGTCAATGAAGGAATCGCCATGCTGGGTGAAGGTATCCATCCGTCCAGCATCGAAAACGCAGGCGTATTGGCCGGCATGCCGGTCGGCCCGCTGGCGATTTCTGATGAAGTCAGCATGACCCTTATGCAACATATCCGCGACCAGAGCAAAAAAGACACGGAAGCGGCCGGTCAAACCTGGAACGCGCACCCGGCGGAAGCCGTCATCGACCGGATGGTCGGCAGCCACGACCGCAAGGGCAAGGCCGCCGGTGCCGGCTTCTACGAGTATCCGCAATCTGGGAAAAAGCACCTCTGGCCGGAACTGGACACACTGTTTGTCGATCGGGAAAAAGCCCGGAACACGGACCTCCAGGAGCTGAAAGACCGCATCCTGTTCATCCAGGCCATCGAAACCGTACGCTGCCTGGAAGAAGGCGTACTCCGGACCGTTGAAGACGCCAACATCGGCAGTATATTCGGTATTGGCTTTGCCCCCTGGACCGGCGGTGCCATCCAGTTCATCAACCAATACGGTGTCAGAGCCTTTGCAGAACGGGCAAAAGTCCTGGCCGAGCGCTTTGGTGAGCGATTCAACCCACCCCGTCTGTTGCTGGACAAGGCAGAACGCAACGCGGTCTTCGAGTAATCAACCCCATCCCTTGCCGGAGCTGCACCTGCGCGCTCCGGCAAGGGGGTCACCAAAGGTTTCTCGCTGGCTTTCCGCCGGCCCCCGCGTTCACAAATCTGACGACTTCATGGACAGATTGTCACGTATCGAAACTTCCCCACTATGGCAACCGGTTCTGTGCTTGCCTACAATAAAACCATGAGCCAATCCAGCGATACCCAAAAAGCGCTTAATCAACTGCCAGCGGCCGCTCATCATGGGTCCCTCTCCGCAGCGCACGGTATCGTCCACACCGTCAGGTAACAAAGCTTATGAGCATCGCGGAACGATTTGTCACCCGTTACAGCACGACCATGGGTGGAGTCATGCCCGGCAAAAAAACCTTTGCCCTGGCTCTCACGCTCGCACTCGCTGTGCCTGTATCGGCCAAGCTGGATACCGACAAGGTCTACCAGCCGGTGTCTCCAACGGTGGAGCAGGCCCGCGCCAACATATTGATTGCCCGCCAATTGCAGTTCACCCACTTCCGCGATTTGAGCATCAACGACTCGCTGTCTGGGGATGTGTTTGACGCTTATCTTGACTACCTGGATGGCCAGCGCGTCTACCTGACACAGAAAGACATCGACAAGCTCAGTGCGATTCGGCTTGGGCTCGGATCGGCGCTCAAAACCGGTCAACTGCAACCGGGTTTTGATATCTACAACCTGGTTCAGCAACGCATCATTGAACGCCTCGAGTTCGCTCTCGACCTGATCGACAACGGCATCGACAAGCTCGACTTCAGTGCCGACGAACGCATCCTGCTGGACCGCTCCGATGCCGATTGGGCCGCCGACAGGGAAGCACTGGACGACCTGTGGGTAAAAAGAATCAAGAACGCCGTCCTGGCACAACGTCTCAACGATTCCGATGACGAATCCATCAAGGAGGCTCTGCAACGGCGCTATGAAGGCCAGTTGAAGCGCGCCTACCAGGCACGTAGCGAGGACGCGTTTCAGGCTTACATGAACGCCTTCGCGGGCATGTGGGACCCGCATACCTCCTACTTTTCACCGCGCACGTCCGAGAATTTCAATATCAACATGAGCCTGTCCCTCGAGGGCATCGGCGCAGTGCTGCAATCAGACAACGAATACACCAAGGTGGTTCGCCTGGTACCGGGTGGGCCTGCCTCAAAGCAAGGCCAGCTTGAGCCGGCAGACCGTATCGTGTCGGTCAAACAGGACGACGAGGAAAAGCCCGTCAACGTCATCGGCTGGCGCCTCGACGAGGTTGTGGATCTGATTCGCGGCCCCCGCGAATCCACGGTGACCCTGGAAGTCATTCCCGCCGATGCCCCGGATGAAACCGTCACTGAAACCATCGCCATTGAGCGGGACAAAGTGAAGCTGGAGGAACAAAGCGCCAGCAAGGAAGTCATCGAGTTCGAACGCGGCAATACCACTTACAGCATCGGCGTCATTAACATTCCCACCTTCTACGCCGACTTCAAGGCGATGCAGGATGGCGATCCCAACTACAAGAGCACCACCCGGGATGTTCGCAAACTGATCGACGAGTTGAAGGCAGATGGCGTCGATGGCGTGGTGATGGACCTCCGCAATAACGGCGGCGGCGCACTTCATGAAGCCAACGACCTGGTCGGCCTGTTCATCGAGGAAGGCCCCACGGTACAGATTCGCAACTCCAACAACGACGTACAGGTACTCAACGACGAGGACCCATCCGTTGCCTATGACGGGCCGCTGGTGGTGCTGGTCAACCGAATGAGTGCCTCCGCCTCGGAGATTTTTGCCGGTGCCATCCAGGATTATGGCCGGGGCCTTGTGGTCGGCTCCCAAACCTTCGGAAAAGGCACGGTACAGGCTGTTCGGCCGCTGAATCACGGCCAGCTGAAGATCACCCAGAGCAAGTTCTACCGGGTGTCCGGCGGCTCGACCCAGCACAAAGGCGTGATTCCGGACATAGAAATTCCGTCGCGCGTGGACAAGACCCGTATCGGCGAGGATGCGCTGGACCACGCCCTGCCCTGGGACCAGATTGAAGCCGTGCCACATGCGCGCTACTTCGACTTCAGCGGTGTTATCGATGAACTCCGGAAGCGCCACGATACCCGATTTGAGGAAAACCCGGAGTTCAGCTTGCTGCAGAAGGAAATCGAATTCCTGAAGCAACAACGCGAACAGGAATACGTCAGCCTGAACCTTGAAAAGCGCAAGGAATATCAGTCACAGATTGAGAGCACCCGGTTGACCATCGCCAACGCACGCCGCGCCATACACGGTGAAGAAGCCTTCGAAAGCCTGGATGCGCTGGACGACTGGCAGGACGAGCAGGCGGCGGAACCAGACAGCGCAGACGACGAACTGGATTTCATTATCCGCGAAGGCGGTAACATCATGGCGGATATGCTTGAGCTGGATCAGCGCATGGCGTCCATCCTGGCCCCCAAGCAGATCACCGCCCAGGCGGATACGCTGAGCGGCAAGTCAGGCCAGTAAAGGGTTTCAGCTAAACAATCCCGCCATACCGGTCAGGTTCGGGGTGCTGACCACACCCTTCTCAGTGACGATGACGTCGATCAGACTGGCCGGCGTCACATCGAACACCGGGTTAAACACCTTCACGCCAGCGGGGGCGATCTGAACGCCCCGAACCTGCCTGAGCTCCTCCCCCTCGCGTTCTTCAATCGGGATGTCCTTCCCCGATGCGAGGGCCATATCCACCGTACTGGACGGTGCCACCACCATAAAACCGACTTTATGATGCCGGGCCAGGACCGCCAGGCTATAGGTGCCAATCTTGTTGGCCACATCACCGTTGGCCGTAATTCGGTCCGCGCCGACAATCACCCAACGCACATGACCCGCCGCAAGTATCGACGCCGCCGCCCCATCTGCGTTGAGCGTCACCGGAATCCCATCCCTTGCCAGTTCCCAGGCGGTCAATCGGCTACCCTGAAGCCACGGCCGGGTCTCATCGGCAAACACATCCTTCAAAAGCTTTTTCTCATGCAGCCGCCGGATCACTCCCAGCGCTGTGCCGTAGCCGCCGGTGGCAAGCGCCCCGGTATTGCAGTGGGTCAGAACCGAAAACGGTTTGCTGGCATCCATGTGGGCCAGTGCATAGTCCGCCATTGCCAGATTGGCGGACAGGTCGTCCTTATGGATTTGAACCGCCGTTTCGGAGAGGCGCTTTACCGCCTCCTCCAGGGAGTGACATTCTGAGAACACCTGCTCCATTTTCTGCAGCGCCCAGAACAGGTTCACCGCCGTTGGCCGGGAGGCCGCCAGTTCGCGAATGGCCTGCTTGATCTCCGCTTTCCAGTCACCGCCACCAGCGTGCCGGGCTGCAAGGGCAACACCGTACGCGGCGCTGATTCCGATCGCCGGCGCCCCACGCACCACCATATTGCGGATACTCTGAGCCACCCCGGCGGAGCCCTCCAGCGTGATCCAGTGTTCCTGGTCCGGCAGCAGCCGCTGATCCAACAATTCAAGACTTCCGCCATGCCAGCGAATGGCTACGGTGCCGATAGCACGGTCACCAGATGAAACAGGGGCGCGACTCATTCATTAACTCCTGAGGGTTACAAAACGGCAGTATACCTGTGTTAATACGGTAAACTCAGCCCCCAGGGTAGTTCTCAACCGGGCCGGTCGCTATACTTTCGGGCTACATTTCAAGACAGCGTGGCTCCGTTCCAGGCTGCACGTACAAAGGTAGGGTTAATGACGGCAGATACCATTACCGCAGCGGACATTCGCATCAACGCACGCTGGCTGATTCCCATCGAGCCCGCCGATGTGGTTCTGGAACATCAGGCGGTTCTCGTCCAGGGTGACAGGATTGCCGCCATCGTATCGCAGGACGAGGCGGATGCCCGCTTCCGTGCCAAGGAAGTGATCGACCTTCCCAGCCATGTGGTGCTGCCCGGCCTCATCAATATGCACGGCCACGCCGCCATGTCACTGTTCCGTGGCTTGGCCGATGACCTGCCCCTGATGACCTGGCTTAACGACCATATCTGGCCCGCCGAAGGCACGTTTGTCAGCGAAGCATTCATTGCCGATGGCACCCAGCTTGCCATGGCGGAAATGCTGCGCACCGGTACCACCACGTTTTCCGATATGTACTTCTTCCCGGAAATCGTTGCCCAGCTTGCGCACGACGCCGGCATGCGCGCACAGATCTGCTTTCCGCTGCTGGACTTCCCCACACCCTGGGGGAGCGGGCCGGATGAATACCTGTCCAAAGGCGAAGCGTTCATAAAACAGTGGCAGGACAACGCCTTCATCATGCCGGCCATTGGCCCCCATGCGCCCTACACCGTATCCGACGAGCCACTGAGAAAAGCCGTAGCGCTATCGGAGGCGACGGGTGCCCCGATCCAGATTCACCTGCATGAAACCGCCTTCGAAGTTGCGGACGCCATGGAAAAGTCCGGCAAGCGCCCTACTGCCCGCCTGGCGGAGCTGAAAGTACTCGGGACCAACACCCAGTGCGTGCACATGACGCAGATTGATGAGTCAGACATAGCGCTGCTCCAGGCGACCGGTGCCCACGTTATCCACTGCCCGGAATCCAACCTGAAACTGGCCAGCGGCCTGAGCCCGGTGCAAACATTCCGCAAGGCCGGCGTCAATGTCGCCATTGGCACGGATGGCGCGGCCAGTAACAATGACCTGGACCTGTTCGGCGAGCTTAACACCGCCGCCATGCTGGCCAAGGTGGTCGCAGACGACGCCTCGGCACTGTCCGCCCACGAGGCACTGGCTATGGCGACCATCCAGGGCGCCAGAGCTCTTGGGCGCGATCATGAGTTGGGATCGTTGGCCGCTGGCAAACTGGCGGACATTATCGCCGTGGATCTCGGCGACCCGTTCCTGCAGCCGGTGTATGATCCCGCCTCCCATCTGGTTTACAGCAACCATGGCCGCCAGGTAAGCCATAGCTGGATCAACGGCGTACCCCAGGTGCAGGAAGGCAAACTCACCCGCATTGACGTCCCGGACCTGATGCTACGCGTCCAGGGCTGGGCCGACCGTATTCGCGAACAGCAAACCAGTTGACGCGCACACTCTCAGCGACCAGGCAGAACGGCATATGAGTAACCACAACGTAGACCAGAACGAAATCGCCAAGTTCGAGGCACTGGCCAGCCGCTGGTGGGACCCCACCAGCGAATTCCAGCCTCTGCACGACATCAATCCCTTGCGACTCAACTACATCGATGAACGCGCGCCCCTGGCCGGTAAGCGGGCGCTGGATGTCGGTTGCGGCGGTGGCCTGCTCTCCGAGGGCATGGCACTGCGCGGTGCCCATGTCACCGGCATTGATATGGGAGAAGCACCGCTATCCGTCGCCAGACTCCATGGTATGGAAAGCGGCATTGAGGTGGACTACCGTCAGATCACTGTAGAAGAGCTGGCGCAAGACCCGGAACACGCGGGCCAATACGATGTGGTGACTTGCCTGGAGATGCTTGAGCATGTGCCCGACCCGGCGTCGGTGATCAGCGCCTGCGCCACCATGCTCAAACCGGGCGGGCATCTGTTCGTGTCTACCATCAACCGCAATCCAAAATCCTTCCTGTTCGCCATCGTCGGCGCGGAATATATGCTCCGCCTGCTGCCCAAGGGCACCCATGAGTGGCGCAAGTTTATCCGGCCGTCCGAGATGTCCGACCATCTCCGCCACGCTGGCCTGGACATCCGCGACCTGACCGGCATGACCTATAATCCGATTACCAAAGCCTACCGCTTGGGGCGGGATGTGGACGTGAACTACATGATGCACGCCATGGACACACGAGAGGACAGTACGCCGTCGTGAACGCCACACCCCCAGAGTCAGCCATGCCAGCAACCCCGTCGACCGTCCTGTTTGACCTGGACGGTACGTTGATCGATACCGCACCGGACTTTATTCGTTGCCTGAATGAGCTGCGACTCTCTCACGGTTTACCAGGCCTGCCCGCACCGCATATACGGCGCTCTGTCTCCAACGGGGCCCGGGCCATGATCAAGATTGGCTTCGGGCTCGACCCGGACCATCCCGACTATCTGGAAAAACACACCGCATTTCTCGACCTTTACGAGGCCGGCGTTGCCGTGGAAACCACTCTGTTCGAGGGCATGGACAACCTACTGAAAAGCCTCGAAGCACGGGGTATCCCCTGGGGCATTGTCACCAACAAGCCGGTTCGCTTCGCCGTCCCGCTGGTGGAAGCCCTGGGACTTGCAAACCGCTGTGCAGCGGTGGTCTGCCCCGACCATGTCACCCACCGCAAGCCGCATCCAGAAGCTCTGTTTCTTGCCTGCAAGGAAGTGGGCGTCGAACCGACAACGGGCGTATACGTGGGCGACCATGAGCGCGATATCGAGGCCGGTCGCAACGCCGGGATGACAACCATTGCGGTTCGGTACGGTTATATCGAGCAGCCGGAAACCGTTGACCTGTGGCAAGCCGACCTTATTGCGGACACCGTCAGCGACCTGGCAAAACTGTTACAATAGCGCCGATGGCAGCACTATTTCAGCATTTCCCAAATGGAGACTCAGAATGCAGGACTATCAAGCACCGGCCGACCTACTGAAAGAACGCATCATCATGGTGACCGGTGCCGGCAGCGGGATAGGAAGGGCTGCAGCAAAGGCCTATGCGGCTCACGGCGCTACCGTCATTCTCGTCGGCCGCACCGTCTCCAAACTGGAATCCGTCTACGATGAGATCGAAGCGGCCGGTCATCCCAAACCAGCCATCGTACCGCTGAATTTTGAAGGCGCTGCGGTGAAGGAGTATGAAGAGCTGGCCATGACCATTGAAGACAACTTCGACCGGATCGACGGGCTTCTCCACAACGCAGCCATTCTGGGCACTCGCAGCCCGATCGAACTGTACGATCCGGAAATCTGGAACAAGGTCATGCATGTCAATGCCACCGCGCCTTTCCTGCTGAGCCGGGCGATGATTCCGTTACTGCGCAAATCCGACGATGCGTCGGTGATTTTCACCGCCTCCGGCGTCGGACGCCGGGCCAAACCCTACTGGGGCGCCTACGCCGTTTCCAAATTTGCCATCGAAGGCCTGAGCCAGATGCTGGCAGAGGAGCTGGATGACGACCGCCACAACGTCCGCGTGAACAGTCTTAACCCCGGCGCCACCCGTACCAATATGAGAGCCACCGCGTACCCGGCTGAGAACCCGGACCAGAATCCGGCACCGGAGGAATTGATGCCGGTGTATCTGTACCTGATGGGTAAGGACAGCCACGACGTGAATGGCCAACAGATAGACGCACAGCCGAAATAATGGAACTGATTTTCTACACCACGTCCCAATGCCACCTGTGCGAACTGGCGGAAGCCCTATTGGTCAGAACGCCCATGCCGGAGCCGGTGCCCGTGGACGCCGTGGACATTGCCCAGTCCGAAAAACTGGTTGAACGCTATGGCACCCGGATTCCGGTGTTGCGCCGTAACGATACCGGTGAAGAACTGGACTGGCCGTTCACCAGTGACCAGTTAATGAATTTTCTTCGATGAGGACAGCCCGACATGTTGATGGTGATATCCCCCGCCAAGACACTGGACTACGAGAGCCCGCTGGCGACCCAAAAGACAACCCAGCCGGACTTTCTCGACGATGCCTGTGAACTGATAGACCAGCTTAAAGACCTGGAACCCCATGACATCAGTGACCTGATGGGGATCAGCGACAAGCTCGGTCAGCTCAATGCTGAACGCTTTCGCACCTGGCACACCCCCTTCACACCGGATAACGCCCGCCAGGCGGTGCTTGCCTTCAAGGGCGATGTTTACACCGGCCTGGATGCGGAAAGCTTCAGTGAGAAAGAATTCGAGATTGCCCAGAAGCGGCTGAGAATTCTGTCCGGCCTCTACGGTGTGCTCAAGCCGCTGGACCTGATGCAACCTTATCGTCTGGAGATGGGTACCAAGTTCGAGAACCGCCGGGGCAAAGATCTGTACGCTTTCTGGGGCAGCAAGGTCACCGATGAGCTTAACCGCTTGTTGAAGGCTGATGATGGCGTGCTGGTAAACCTGGCCTCTAACGAATACTTCAAGAGCGTTCGCAAAAAGGACCTTGAAGGTCGCCTGGTTACACCGCAGTTCAAGGACTGGAAAAACGGCCAGTACAAGATGATCAGTTTTTACGCCAAAAAGGCCCGGGGCCTGATGTGTCGCTACGCCATCCAGAACAACATCACCCAGGCCAGTGACCTGAAAGGCTTTGACCTGGAAGGTTACCGGTTCAGCGAAGAGCAGTCCGATGCGGACAGCTGGGTATTCTTACGGGATAAGCCGTAAACCGTTCACTGAATCCGGAGACATTAATGAGTGAAGCCGTTTTTTCCCAGCTCGCCATGCTGGTCTTTCTCACAGGCCTGATCGTCTGGATGGGATTCATCGTGTGGGATCTGGCCAAAAAGTCCCAGGCCGGGCGGTTTGGCACCATCATTTTGTTCACCATACTCGGTGCTGGCGTGGTGGGGTTCATCATCAAGACCGTGATGGTGGAGATTATGAATCTCTAACTGCCCAAGATGAGGTTTTCAGCATTGTCACTTTACGGCCACGGACCCGTGGCCGTATCATCCCCACCCTTTTCAGACTCTCACCATCATCGAATAACCAACAAGGATCCGGACCATGTGGTTTCGTAATGCCCGCGTATTCCGTTTTACCAAGCCATTCGAAATAACCGCCGAAGCCCTGGAAGAAAAACTCCAGGAAGACGCCTTCAAACCCTGTGGTCCCCAGGAAACCTCACGCCAGGGCTGGGTATCGCCCATGGGTAAGCACAGCGATCTGCTGGTTCATAGCGCCGGCGGCTATCACCTGATTGCCCTGCGCAAGGAAGAGAAGCTGCTGCCCGCCTCCGTCATCAAGGAACTGGTGGACGAGAAGGCTGAAATGATTGAAGCGGAACAACACCGAAAGGTGCGACGCAAGGAAAAGGACGAACTGAAAGAAGAAGTGACGCTGGAAATGCTGCCCCGGGCATTTTCCAAGAACCGTCGCTGCTACGCCTATCTGGCACCGGCAGACGGTGTACTGGTTGTTGACGCGGGCTCCTCCAAACAGGCGGAAGATCTCGCCTCAACACTTCGCAAAAGCCTGGGTTCCCTGCCCGTTCGCCCGCCAGCCGTGGAGCAGGCACCCGCCTTCACCTTCACCGGCTGGTTGAACGAGTCCATTGATCTACCCGTGAGCATCGAGCTGGGCACCGAGTGCGAACTGAAAGACACATCCGAAGACGGTGGCGTGGTGCGCTGCAAAGGCCTGGATCTTCAGGGTGATGAAATCCGCAGTCATCTGGACGCCGGCATGCAGGTGACCAAGCTGTCTGTCACCTGGGACGACAACCTGTCATTCGTGCTGGACGAGGAACTGGGCATCCGTCGCCTGAAATTCGGCGACACCCTGCAGGAAAAGCTGGACGATGTGGATGCGGATGACGCCGCAGCACGCTTCGACGCCGCATTTTCACTGATGACCCTGGAGTTGGCCAGGCTGATTCCTGGCCTGCTGGAAGCCCTGGGCGGCGAAGACCGTTCCGCCATTGTGGAAGAAAGCTGAACGTAACGATTCAGTGGGACGTCTGTTCCAGGCGTTCCCGCTGCCAATCCTTCTCCGGCTCGTTCAGTACCAGCGTGAGGTCCATTACTTCCTCTTCCGTGTTGTAGTGGATCTCGAAGCCCAGATGCTCAGCCAGTTGCAGCATCGGACGATTGTCCGGTAACACATCACCCACCATCTCCACCGTGCCCTTGGCACGGCAATAGTCGATCATCTTCTGCATCAGGGCCACACCCAGTCCCTCGCCTTTCATCCTGTCGTGCACCATCACCGCGAACTCACAGCGCAGGTTGTCGGCATCGGTCCAGGTTCGCACCGTTCCCAGGGTCTCCTCCCCCTCGCCGTCCTCCCTTGGCGCATTGGCAATAAAGACCATTTCCCGGTCGTAGTCGATTTGCACCATTTGGGCCACGTCTTCACGGGAGAAGTGCTTGCGGTACTGGAAAAAACGGTAACGGATGGACTCCGGGGACTGGAGTTCATGAAACGCACGGTGTGCCGGTTCGTCTTCCGCCAGCACCGGGCGAATGATGACACGGCGCCCGGACTTCGGCAGCACGATCCACTCCTCCAGCTCCCTGGGGTACGGCTGGATAATCGGCCGCCCCGGCTTGTCCGCCAGGTCGATCGCCACGTTCACCGCAACCGTGCCCTGGTCGTTGAACAACAGCGGTGAGATCTCCAGCCCGCGAATCTCCGGAATATCGATCACAATCTGGGACAGAGTCACCAGGGTTTCCGAGACCGCGCGAATGTCCTCCTCGGGCTTCAGGCTGTGTTCTTTCAGCAACTTGTACATGTAGGTACGCCGCAATAGCTCCCTGGCCAGCACCATATTCAACGGCGGCAACGCAATCTGTCGATCCGTCATTACGTTGATATGCGCCCCCGAGGCGCCGCAGACTACCAGCGGCCCAAACAACTTGTCCCGGGTGATCCCCACACTGAACTCGATGCCACCGACGTGCTGGTAGGAACGTTGCACCGCAAAACCCAGAAAACCGCTGTCAGGGTAATGTTTCTGGTATTCGTCCATCAGGAAGCGACAGGAATCCATAATCGCCCCCTCACTGTTCAGTTTCTGAACCGTGCCCTTGTAACGGCGCTGTCCGGGGCTGAGTTCCACAAGCGGATGACAGGCCTGTTCATGGATCAGCGTGATGTCCACCGGACGACGCTCCACGGCGAAGACCTCCAGCACTTCCTCCATATCGTCGCAATACATGGTCTCGACGGCATTAATGCCGTAATTCCGGATCACGTCGCGGGCTTCCTGGTTGGACAGATGCGCCCGACCGGAGCGAATGGCATTCACGACGATACGCCGTGTTTGGGTATGGTCGGCCAGATGGTCGGTAAAGGACTCCGGCGTTTCGGTCAGCAACCGTTGCACGCGTTGGTGTCGCACGTGCTGCATGAACGCCATAACGGCCTTCTCAGGGTTGAAGAACGACGGTAAGCCCGCCCGATAAAACTCATCGCGGGCATCCAGCACCGTACTTTGCCCCAACCAGCAGGTGAAGACGTTCAAGCGCGTGCCCTTGGTAGCCTGAACCACCGCATCGGCAATCCGCAGGCTGTCCTCGGTCAGGCTGGGCGCGTACATCACGAGAACGTTGGCCACTTCCGGGTCTTTGGCAAGAATCTTGATTGCTTTGGCGTAGAGCTCCGGTGAGGCGGCGTAACCGAGGTCGATAGGATTCTTTCGGGTCCAGTACGGTGGCAGCAGTTCCGCCAGTGAATCGATCGACTTGCCCGACAGCTTTGCCAGTTCACCACCCAGATACGCCAACCGGTCTACCGCCAGTACCCCAGGGCCAACGCCGTTGGCCATAATGGCCAGTGTTTCCCGCCGCAGGGGACGCATTCGTGTCAGCGTTTCCAGCGCATCAAACATCTGCCCCAACCCATCCACTCGCAGCACACCAGCACGCTGCAACATGGCATCGTATATGGGGTCACTCTGGGTCAGCCCTGCGGGCAGCTCGTGGGGGAACCATTCCGATTCCGGCACACGGCCGCTTTTCACGGCAATCACCGGCTTGGTGCGGGAAGCCACACGTACGGCGGACATGAAGCGGCGTGGATTGGGAATATTCTCAATGTGCAGCAATATTGCTCGGGTCTGGCTGTCCTGGGCCAGATAATCAATCAGGTCGTCGTGATCGATATCCATCCCATCGCCCAGTGTCAGGAAGTAAGAGAAACCCACACCCCGGGCGAACGCCCAGTCGATTACCGAACTGGCGATGGTGCCGGACTGGCCCACGAACGCCACCTTACCGGGAATGGCGCCCATGTGGGCATAGGTGGCGTTCAGGCTGCGGGCTGGCACCATCAGCCCAATGGTATTGGGACCAAGCACGCGTATGCCGGTCTCCCGCGCAGCATCGCGAACCGAATACATTAATGGCTGACCGGTTTTACTGTGGCTCCTGGACATGCCACCTGTCATCACAATAGCCGTGCGGACGCCTGCCTCGCCCAGTCGCTTGATCATCTTCGGCACGGTATCCGGAGGGGTACAGATAATCGCCAGATCGGGGCTAAACCCCATGCGGGATACTTTCTTGACGCAGGGTACGCCGTGGACGTTGTCGTAATCGTTCTGGTTGACCACCATCAACTGGCCGGGATAACCACCACCGAGTAGGTTCCGCAGAACCATGCCACCGAGGTTGTCTGCCCGTTCCGAGGCGCCGATCACCACAATAGAAGACGGGTTGAAAAGGCTTTCCAGATAACGGGTGCTCAAGTTTCACTCCTTGATTCGAGTCGACCGGGCGTGTGTACACCTTATCTTAGGCGCTTGCCTGACGATGTAAAACGGCTATCTCCGCCATAAGACCAAAGAAACGCAGAAAGCCCGGTCTATCCCTGATAATATTGGACAAAATACAAGCACAACCAGAGTGTTCGGGACCAGTATGACAACGGGATTCTTCTCTCACGACGACTGCATGAAACACAATATGGGGGCGGAGCACCCTGAGTGCCCCGAGCGACTGGCAGCCATCACCAGTTACCTGGCCGACACCGGCCTGGGGCAAGATCTCGACTGGGTGCGACCTGACGAAGCCACCCGGGACCAGTTGCAGACCGTGCACCCCGAACGCTATCTGAACCAACTTGATCTGATGCAGCCCACCAGGGGACGGGTGTATACCGACCCCGATACCGCCATGATGCCTGACACCCTGAGAGCCGCCCGACTTGCCGCTGGTGCCAGCATTGAAGCAGTCGATATGGTGCTCAGCAGCCAGCTTACCAACGCGTTTGTGTGCGCCAGGCCACCCGGGCACCATGCCGAACGCAGTAAATCAATGGGTTTCTGTTTCTACAACAACATCGCGCTGGCCGCCATGCGGGCGTTGAACTTTCACCAGTTAGAGCGGGTAGCGATTATTGATTTCGACGTACACCAGGGCAACGGCACGGTGGATATCGTGGGCGGTGATGAACGCATCCTGATGTGTTCCAGTTTCCAGCATCCGTTCTACCCGCATTCCCACGTGCATCGCCAGGCAGAAAACATCATCAATACGCCCATCCAGGCAGGCACTCCGGCAGACGAGTACCGGAAGATCGTGGAAGCAGCGTGGCTGAAACGGCTGCAGGACTTCCGCCCGCAACTGGTGCTAGTCTCCGCCGGCTTTGACGGCCACCGACTGGACCCAATGGCGGAGCTGAACCTGGAAGTAGAGGATTACCGCTGGTTGACGGAAATGATCACCAGCGTGGCCAGCGACCATGCCAACGACCGTATTATCTCGACCCTGGAGGGTGGCTATCATTTGAGGGCGCTGGCCGAGAGTGTCAACGCTCACCTTGAGGTACTCAACGCCATCCACTGAGATTGCCGCACGCAATGTCAGGTATTTGGCGTTGCAGCCTCGTAGCCATTGGCTTGCTGCAGGTCCGGCCGTTCGCCTTCCCGCTGAAGGCGAATTGTGGTGCGCCGGTTGTCTGCCGCGCGGCGTGATACCGGGTACTGGTCCGCATGGGCCCTGGTGGTCACGAGATCAGCATCAATGCCCTGCCCGATCAGGTAATCCGCCACCGCATTGGCCCGCTCTTCGGACAACGCGCGATTGTCGATACGGCTACCGCTGCTGTCGGTATGCCCATCCACGAACACCCTTTCCACCGTGGAATCTGCCTGGATGTAAATCACAATGTTGTCGAGAAACCGACGGTCAGCTTCAGACAGGCTGGTGCTGCCTGACGCAAAGGAAATGCGGGACCGCTTGATCTGATCGTAGTTGACCGGCAACAGGCCAGCGGTGCAGCTTCGATAACCGGAGAACTGGCCCGCAAAGTTAATGTTGGACACTTTCACCCGAACCGGGCTGCCGTCGTACCAGGACTCACGCGTAACCGTTGGGTCCATCCCCTCCAGCAGGCTCTGGACAAGCACCATGGCCAGACGTGACTCAAGCATCAGCGGCCGACGACTGTCGTCTACGTTAACCCGACCAAGGGGACGGGGGGCGGTTCCCGGGCGCCAGGACGGCGCTTCCATCACCAACTGAGCCTGACCAGGACGCATAAGCGGCGTTTCCGACTCCAGAAAGAAGGACAGCGACTCACCCGCCTTGTGGCGGAATACGGCACGGCCGTAGCCCGGAACCTGATGCACTAAGGTACACTCGAATACGGACTCCGACAGGTACCACTGGCTGTTCTCGATACCCGCGCCAAAGGTGGCGGCCTGCACCGCAACAGAGCCTGCCGTCAGTGCACCGATCGCACTGGAAACCACTGCACCACGCAGGAAGGCGGAAATTCGTGCCATACCATCCATCCGTCAGAAAAGATTCACTACCCTCGTAACGGCCGAAGTCAGTCTTTCTTTAGGACGCCCGCCAAAACAATCGCTGTCGGCTTCTGATATAATTTCGCCAGATTTTTTCTTTCAGGGGTTCACGTTTGACGGGCCCCAGCAGATCCCGGAACCGTAAATGACCGAACAACTGATCATCACCCGTCCTGACGACTGGCACCTCCACGTGCGGGACGGCGACATTCTCAAAGACGTCGTACCCGCCACCGCCCGTTGCTTTGGCCGCGCCATCATCATGCCAAACCTGGCGCCACCGGTGACGGAGGCAGAACAGGCCATGGCTTACCGTAGCAGGATACTGGCCGCAGCCGGCGACACCGAGTTCGACCCGCTGATGACGCTGTACCTCACAGAAACCACTACGCCTGCACAAATCAGGGATGCCAAGGCTGCGGGCGTGGTTGCCGCCAAACTGTATCCGGCTGGCGCCACCACCAACTCCGCATCCGGTGTGACCGACATCCGCAACATCTATCCGGTACTGGAGGCCATGAGTGACTGCGGCATGCTGTTGCTGGTCCACGGCGAAGTCACCGATGCAGAGATCGACATCTTCGACCGGGAGAAAATTTTCCTCAAGCGCGTACTGGCGCCGACCATGGAGGCGTTTCCGGATTTACGGGTGGTTCTGGAGCACATTACCACCGCCGATTCGGCTGAATTCGTACGTGACCATGACGGTGACAATCTGGGCGCCACCATCACGCCGCAACATCTGATGTACAACCGCAACCACATGCTGGTCGGCGGCATTCGCCCTCACCTGTATTGTCTGCCCATCCTCAAACGCAACCGGCACCAACAGGCGTTAAGGGATGCAGTGGTCAGCGGAGACCGCCGCTTCTTCCTGGGAACGGATTCTGCGCCGCACTCGAAAGACAAGAAAGAAACCGCCTGTGGCTGCGCCGGCTGCTATTCGGCGTTCAGCGCCATGCCCCTGTATGCGGAGATTTTCGAAGACCTGGGCGTGCTGGACAAATTGGAAGCCTTTGCCAGCTTTAATGGCGCCGATTTCTATGGCCTACCCAGAAACAGCGATACCATCACGCTGGTGAAAGAATCCTGGGAGATGCCCGACGAACTGCCCCTGGCTGACGGTACCATCGTGCCTTTGAAGGCCGGCGAAAGCCTGAGATGGCGGCTTGTCTGAACATCAGCCGACCAACCGTTCCCTGTTAATCGTTCCTTATCAATCATTTGTTTACCAGGCCGGCAACCCTGGCCAGAGACTCCAGGAGTTTAAGTGACTGAAGAACATAAAGAACCGCATCCCATGTCCCGCCGCTTCCGTGGTTTCCTGCCGGTTGTGGTGGATGTGGAAACCGGCGGCTTCAATCCTGAGAAGGACGCCCTGCTGGAGATCGCTGCGGTCATACTGACAATGGATGAGGACGGCTGGTTGAAGCGGGCTGAAACCCACGTTCAGCAGATCGACCCATTCGAGGGCGCCAACCTGGAGCAGTCTGCGCTGGACTTCACCGGTATCGACCCGTGGAACCCGGAGCGGGAAGCCGTTCCGGAACGAGAAGGCATGAGCGAAATTTTCGGGCCCATCCGCAAGGCGGTCAAAGCCCACGATTGCAAACGAGCCGTGCTCGTTGGCCACAACGCAACCTTCGACCACAACTTTGTGTTCGCCGCTGCCCTGCGTTCAGACATCCGCCGCAACCCGTTTCATCCGTTTTCCACCTTCGACACGGCAACGCTAGCTGGCCTGGCCTACGGCCATACCGTACTGGCGCAAGCCTGCAAGCTGGCGGGCATTCCGTTCAGCAACAAGGAAGCGCACTCGGCCGCCTATGACGCAGAGAAAACCGCAGATCTGTTCTGTGGCATCGTCAACCGCTGGCGCGAAATCGGTGGCTTCCCACCGCCGCCCATACCGGACGACACAGAAGAGGCGCCTTGATAGACAGCCACAAAAAACCCCGCGCGAAGCGGGGTTTTTTGATCTCCAAGGGCAATACTACCAGTAAATACCCCGCATGATCGCCGCAAAGGCCACCTGCTCGGAGGACACCTTCGGCTTCTCGCCGGAACGGCTGCCGGCAGCGGCCGGAGAGTCCGGGAACATGCGGTAACCCGTGTTCATCACGATCTCGCCCATCTTCGGCGCCAGCGCCTGCATGACCTGGGCAAAAATGCCCAGACGCGTGGCGATGCGCTTGGGACGGTACACGATGGCGTCTGCCACCATTTCCGCCGCTTCGTCCGGTGTCAGCGTGGGCACCGAGTCGTAGATTTTGGTGGGCGCGATCATCGGCGTTTTCACCAACGGCATGTTGATGGTGGTGAAGGTCACGTTGCGATCCGACCACTCCGCCGCCGCACAACGGCTGAAGGTATCCAGCGCTGACTTGGACGCGACGTAGGCTGAGAAACGGGGCGCGTTGGTCAATACACCGATGGACGAAATATTGACCACGTGGCCGCGACGGCGCTCCAACATAGCCGGAGCAAAACCCATGATCAGGCGAACGGAGCCGAAGTAGTTCAGCTGCATGGTACGCTCGAAATCGTGGAAACGGTCGAACGAGAGCGCCAGTGAGCGACGGATGGAACGGCCTGCGTTATTGACCAATACGTCCACATGGCCGTGATTGTCCAGCACCGTTTTCACGAACCGGTCACAGTCATCCATATCGGCAAAGTCACATTGGTAGGCATGGACGTTGCCGCCACGGGCTTCCAGTTCAGCAGCCACTTCCATCAGGCGCTCTTTCTTGCGCGCGCCAATCACCAGGATAGCGCCGGCATCCGCCAGCTTTTCGGCTGTCGCCAGACCGATACCGGAGGTACCACCGGTGATCACACAGACCTTTCCTTCCACGGTGCCACGCAGGGTGCGGTCCTTGAACAGATCAGGGTCCAGGTTACGCTCCCAGAAGTCCCACAGAACCGCTGCATAGCTTTCCAGGCGCGGCACGACGATACCCGTGTCCTTGAGGACTCTTTCTGTCTCACGGGCGTCAAACCGTGTGGGATAATTGATAAACGACAACACCGAAGGCGGAATGCCCATGTCGTCCAGCAATGCGGTAGTCAGACGCTTAACGGGCGGCAGATTCTTCAGGCTCTGGCGGATAAACGGCGGCACAAACCCGAACATGCGCGAGTCGATCCGCATCGCCATACGGGGAGCATGACCGGCTTCGGAGAAAATATTGAGAATCTCGCCCACTTTGTACGGATCAGAATCCACCAGGTGGAAGCAGTTACCGTCCTCGCCTTTCAGGTGCGCGATGTGGTCCATGGCGTTCACCACGAAATCCACCGGCACGATGTTCAGGCGCCCGCCCTCGATGCCGATCGTCGGCACCCACTGGGGCAGTGCGTGGCGGATCTTCTGGATCATCTTGAAGAAGTAATAGGGCCCGTCGACCTTGTCCATCTCACCGGTCTTTGAGTGGCCAACCACCATACCAGGGCGGTAAATCCGGAACGGAACGGTGCAACTCTCGCGAACCACCTTTTCAGATTCGTGCTTGGTCAGCAGGTAGGGATGGTCGAGCTTTTCCGCCTCCTCGAACATGTCCTCGCGGAAGGTGCCCTTGAACAGGCCAGCCGCCGCGATGGAGGAAACATGGTGGAAGCAACCGGCTTCCATAGCGGCTGCCGCATTGACGGCACTGTGGGTGCCCTCGATGTTCGTGGCCTGCTGGGACTTTTCGTCCGCCCCCATGTCATACACTGCAGCAAGGTGGAAGAAATGATCAATGTTACCCTTGAGCGATTTCATCGTCTTGGCATCGATGCCCAGGTTCGAGCTGGTAAGGTCGCCGATCACTGCTTTCACCCTGGACTCATCCGCGCCCCAGCGCTCCCTCAACGTGTCCAGTTTTTCCTGTGATTGCTCGCGCACCAGTACATGCACTGTGCCACCGCGAGCCAGCAGTTTTTCAACGAGAAAACGGCCGATAAATCCGGTGCCACCCGTCAGAAAGTAATTCATTGATAGTCCACCCTGCTTGTTGCTCAGTTGTTGTCTTTTTCCTTTGTTGTCATCGGCAGTATTAGACCAAAGTCTTATACCGCCGAAGCACGCCGGCATTGTACTTAATTGCAACACTCATGTATCGAACTTTTTTAGAGTATTTACTCTGTAAGCTCTTGTTTTAATTAGAGCGTTTACTCTAGTTCATGCATGCAATACACGCCGGAACCTTTTCGGTTTACCGGTACGCTGAAATTGAGACTAGCACAAGGTGGGCAGGCTGCCCGCAAATCCTTACCATTACCGGAAGGAAATGAAACCTGACGGTTGCGGTGACATAATCGGAACCTTCAACGGCAGTTTCTGTCTCTATACTCTCTACACACTCTCTACATTTCCCGCACTTCGGAACCCGGAACATGCACAAAGACGATCCCAACGCTGAACGCTACATTGCCATTGCACGTGCCTGCCTGAAGGCCATCAACGACACAGCCGCCGACGCCGGCACCCGGGAACAGAAAATCCAGGCGGTGTATCAGGCCATTGACCACGCCTTCCAGGCCGAATTCGCGGATTATCGCCAGTCCGTTGCGGTGATGGGGACAGTTCTTGAGCGCATCGCCTCTGGCCAACTCGATGCCGATGCAGCCGCCAGCCTGGCGAAGAAAACCCTGGATCAACAACCGGAAAGTACCCGTAACGCCCTGATTCATTAACGTTTCAAAGCAAAGAGAGACTGTATGCACCCTGGCATCCATGGATTTGCCCAAGGTTTCCTTGGCCTGAAGCAAGGATTTCTCCTGGCGCTGGTATTGGCCTTCAGTTCGGTTGCCCTGGCGAGCCAGTCGCCCACAAAAAGCCCGAATGACGCCAACCTGTACCGTTATGTGCAGTTGGACAACCAACTTCGGGTGCTTCTGATTTCCGCGCCGGGCTCCGACAAAGCCGCAGCATCCATGAACGTTGCCGTCGGCAGTGGCGATGACCCCGCCAACCGCGAAGGCCTCTCTCACTTCCTTGAACACATGCTGTTCCTGGGCACGGAAAAATACCCTGACCCTGGCGAGTACCAGCAGTTCATCAAAAGCCATGGTGGCAGTCACAACGCATTCACCGCATTCCAGGACACCAACTACTTCTTCGACGTACAGGCCGAGCATCTGAAGGAAGCCCTGGATCGCTTCGCCGAGCAATTTTCAGCACCGCTGTTCACGCCAGAACTGGTGGATCGCGAACGCCGCGCCGTGCACTCGGAGTACAGCTCGAAACAGAAAGACGACAGCCGTCGCTTCTACTCCGTAAAAAAGGCCGTCAGCAATCCCGACCACGCGTTCCACCAGTTTGCCGTCGGTAACCTGACCACCCTGGAAAACACCGAAGAGCGCCCCTTGCGCCCGGACCTGATCGACTTCTGGAAAGCCCATTACTCATCCAACCTGATGACGCTTGCCGTCTACGGCCCACAATCGCTGGATCAGCTCGAGGCCATGGTACGAGGCCGCTTCGACCGCATCGAAAACCGCAACCTGAACGCGAAGGTCCACGACGAGCCACTGTTCAGCCCAGGCACCCTGCCCGCCCGCGTGCATGCGGATGCGCTGAAGGATATCCGCAACCTGACGCTCACCTTCCCCATCCCGTCTCAGGAAGACCACTACCGCGACAAGCCGGCCAACTACGTTGCCAGCCTGCTTGGCCACGAAGGCCCGGGCAGCCTGTTTGACGTTCTTAAGAAGGCTGGCCTGGTGGAAAGCCTGTCCGCAGGTAGCGGCATGGATACCGGCCAGGAAGCCACCCTGGAACTGAACATGGCGCTGACCCCGGAGGGCCTTGAAAATCAGGAAACCATTCTGGAACTGACCTTTGCCTACATCGACAAGGTGCGCGAGGAAGGCATTTCCCGCACTCGTTTCGAAGAAATGAAACAACTGGCACAGATCGATTTCCGTTTCCGTGAGAAGAGCCAACCGGTACAAGAAGTGATGCATCTGTCGCGACAGATGCGGCATGTGGCGCCAGAGGACGTACTCCAGGCGCCATGGATGATGGAAAGCTATGCACCCGATAAATACCGGAACATTCTGAACCGGCTTACTCCGGATAACGTGCTGGTGTCCGTCCTGGAAACAGAACCGAACCTTGAAGACCCCAACCTGACCCAGTGGTACGACGCCGCCTGGAAACTGAAGCCCCTCGCCATCCGGGACATTCGGCAACGGGACGACAACCCCATGGTGTCCAGGCTGGCCCTGCCGCTCGAAAACCCTTTTATTCCCGAAGAACTCGACATGATCGACGGCGCCACCATGGAGCAGCCCGTTTCCATGGGGACCGTCAGTGGCATGGAGGTCTGGTACGCCCGGGACACCCGGTTCGAGACGCCCAAGGCCAATGTGTACCTAAGCCTGCGAACCCCGGCGACACGGGCATCCGCTCGCAGCAATGTGCTGTCGTCGCTGTTGGTGGATGCCATCAACACCAACGTGAACGCATGGGCCTATCCCGCCCAGCTGGCGGGACTCGACTACAGCATCTACCCCCACCTTCGGGGCATAACCGTCCGCGTCGGCGGTTACAGTGACAAACTCCACACCCTGATGGCCCGCATCCTGACCCAGGTAGCGGACCCCACACTCACCGAGCAACGCTTCCGCATTGCCCGGCAAAACATGATCGATGGACTGCTAAACAAGGCCAAAGAACGGCCTGTGCAGCAGACCTCTGAACGCATTCAGAGCCTGCTGATCGAGGGCGCCTGGAGTACAGAAGAGAAGCTTAAGGCCGCCCGGGAAGTCACGCTGGATGAACTCAAATCCTTCGCCGAGGCGTTCCTGGCCCAGGTCGACCCGGTGATGCTGGCACACGGCAATATGACACAAGCGTCCGCCCTTAACCTCACCAATCGTATCCATGCCATGGTGCTGGACGACAGTGAGCTGACAACGGTCGAGCGCAGCCGCGTTCGGGCCTTACCGGAAGGTGAAACCCTGTTACCGCTGGAGGTAGACCATCCGGACACCGGCTATACCCTCTATGTACAGGGCGATAACACCGGCTTTGAGGAACGCGCCGTGTTCCGCCTGCTGGGGCAGATTATCAGCAGCCCGTTCTATGAAGAGCTCCGCACCAATCGCCAGCTTGGCTATATCGTTTACGCTACCCCGTTCGAAATGCTGGAGACCCCCGCACTGGGCTTCGTGGTGCAATCCCCGGAAGCCAGTGGCGACCAGATCGACCAAGCGGTGCGGGAATTTTCCAAGGCTTTCAAGGACACGTTATCCAACCTCTCGGAGCAGGACCTGGCGCGAGAGAAACAGGCTGTCATCAGCCAGTTGATGGAACAGGATCGGCAACTTGGTGAGATTTCGGAGCGTTACTGGCGTGAAATCGACCGCGGCGCGACCGACTTCAAATCAAGGGAGAAACTGGCCAAGGCGATACAACGCGTGAGCCGGGAAGCCCTGGTTAATACTTTGCAAGAGCAAGTCATTGACCGTGAACACGCACTGCAGGTGTTCACTGCTGCCGAGGCAAAAAACAACGCCAGCGTGGTTGAGCTGTTGCTGCAACGCAGTGCTGTTCCCGACGCCTGATCAGCTCTCAACCTGAGGACTGGCCCGTGAACCGGTGCCAGTCTTCGGGTTCATCCACGTCCCATCGTTGCGGAAGTAACCTGAACGACAGACCCGCTTGCGTAAGGCGGTCACAGGTTTGCGACAACGCGTTTTCCGTTCCCCAGGCCACGTCGGCCAGCATGCCTGGGATGACCCGGCGAGCACCGATGAGAACATAGCCGCCGTCCTCCGACGGCCCCAGTACCACGTCCACCTCGTCCAGCGCAGCCACGGCCGTTCGCACGTAGTCCGCATCCACGGAGGGGCAATCACTGCCCACAATCATCGCCTTGCCAAAGCCACACAACCCTGCGTCCAGTGCCTGTGACATGCGTTCCCCAAGGATGTCGCCCTCCTGTACAGCCTGAGCAACCCCGTGAACGTCAAGCCGTTCCAGTACAGGAGCAGCACCCGTGGGCACATTCTCCAGCGCCCGGTCCCACAGGAACTGGACGGTATAACCACTGGCCACCAGATTATCGAGCACAGCCAGACTGAGCCTGACGTGTGCCGCCATTGCCCCCTCGGCGCCCAGTGCCGGCATCAGACGGGTTTTCACCCTGCCCGCCTCCGGCCACTTGGAAAACTGCATAACCAGCACTGAAGCATCAGGATTGACGGGCATTACGAACATCCGATCGGTAGAGGGTAACAAGGGTTTCCGGCGAGTCGCCGCGCCAATAGCGCCAGCGCAATCGCCACATCAGCAGGATGGTACGCCAGGCACCTTGCTGTTCCCAGCGCCGGCTATCCGTGACCACGGGATCGGTAATACGGAAAGGTCGTGACACCAGCCTCAGGCGAGACGATAGTTCCACATCCTCCATCAACGGCATCTCTTCAAAGCCACGCAAGGCCTCGAACACCGGCCGACGCACGAACAGAGCCTGGTCGCCAGTGGCGATACCCGTCAGCCAGGAGCGTTGATTCATGAACCAGGCGATCACCCGGTACAGCACTCTCTTGCCGCTGAGACGCACATCAAACCGCCCCCATGCCTTACGGCTGGCATTAAATTGCTCCAGTGCCGCCAGCGTAGAATCCGGTAAACGGGTATCAGCGTGCAGGAACAGAAGGACATCGCCACGGGCTGCTTGTGCGCCGGCGTTCATTTGCGGCGCCCTTCCACGGCCACACTGGATGACACGGTCACAATGACCCTGCGCCAGCCTGGCTGTTCCATCATCACTGCCACCGTCCACCACAATGACTTCATGGCCCGCCGCTCTGAGCGGCTGCAGATGATCCAGGGTGTCGCGAATGGTGGCGGCTTCCTGCCAAACAGGCACAATAACGCTTAAACGCAACGGCTGGGGCGGTGTCTTGGAAGTGTGCTGTGCTGCTGTCTTCAATGCGCCTGGTATCCCCTGTGCCCGATCAAACCGGTAGCTCGCTCGCCTCAATAAACTGTTTCAACGCTACCGCATTATTATGATCTGTATCTTTGGCTGCAAATACCAGCGTGATTCGTTCGTGCTTATCAACGTAGGATGCCAGAGTGCGCAGGTCCGCACGATCGGACGATGCCAGTTCCTGCAGGTACTTTTCACGAAACCCGTCCCATCGGGCCGGGTCATGGCCAAACCACTTACGCAATTCAGTGGATGGGGCCAATTCCTTCAACCACTCGGCCAGACAGGCCTTTTCCTTGGCAACGCCTCTCGGCCAAACCCGGTCAACCAACAGCCTCGGACCATCAGAACGGGCCGATTCATCATAGGCACGCTTCAACCGAATTTCTGTCATAGCGATCTCCTTCTATTCCGGAAGTATTCCCGCAAGCCCTTGAGACACATCACTCAGCCCGCTATCATACCCGCCTTCTGACGATCAGCCCCCGTAGCTCATCTGGATAGAGCGTCCCCCTCCTAAGGGGAAGGTAGCAGGTTCGAGTCCTGCCGGGGGTACCAAATCAGCGCCTACCCCGCCCCACAAAATATCCTGAAAGCCCCGCACTGCAAGACTTCAAGATCAACCATAGCACACAATATACACCACTGCACAATACTAGACGTACCCACAAATTGAGGGTACTGTTGAGGGTACTTGGTCACTCATCGACCAACGGTACCCGCAATGATGCACAGGTGGCGCGTATGGCGAGAGAAATCAATAAGCTGACCGACAGCATGGTGAAGGCTGCAAAATCCGAAGGCCAGAAAAGGCGGAAACTCGCCGACGGTGGCGGCCTAACTCTAGTCATCAAACCTGAATCAAAAGTATGGTGGTTCCGCTACCGGTTTGGCGGAAAGGAAAAGACCCTAAGCCTGGGCAGTTATCCAGAGGTTTCACTCAAGGAGGCCCGGGATGGACGAGACGCAGCCCGCAAGCTGGTAGCGCAGAAGAAAGACCCCGTGACACATCGACGCTCAGAAGGTGCCAAGAACCTTTCAGCAGCCAGCAATACCTTCAAGGCCGTGGCGGAGGACTGGCTCAAGCTCCAGAAAGGCCAACTCAACGACAGCACCATAGACGTTACCCGCAACCGCCTGACCAAGTGGATCTACCCACACCTTGGCAGTATGCCGGTCACAGATATTGAACCTCCCCTAGTTCTGCAGGTACTGCGCAAGATCGAAACCAAAGGCAAACACGAAACCGCACACAGGATGCGCCAGAGAGTCAGCCAGATTTACCGTTTCGCCATATCCGAAGGCAGAGCCACCCGCGACCCCGCCGCCGATTTGCGGGGACTTCTGAAAGCGGTACCCGCAAAGAATAGATCTGCCATCACGAAGCCGGAAGAACTCGGAGGCCTTCTCAGAGCCATGGAGGCCTATTCAGGACAACCGGCAACCTGCGCTGCCCTCCAGCTTGCCCCGATGCTGTTCTTGCGCCCTGGCGAGCTCAGGAAGGCCGTTTGGCCCGAGATCGATCTGAAGGCCGGCATGTGGATTGTTCCCGGCGAAAGAATGAAAGGCACGATGAAAGCCAAGCGGGCCGGACAAGTGCCAGACCATAAAATCCCCCTACCCCGCCAGGCCATCGAGATTCTGAAACCCCTTGAGAAACTCACCGGTCACAGGCCGTACGTTTTCGAATCCATCAAGCCGGGCCGTCCCCTCTCCGATAACACCATCAACACCGCCCTGCGAAGCATGGGCTATGACAGTGACACGATGGTAGGGCATGGCTTCAGAGCCACGGCTTCAACGCTCCTTCATGAGATGGGCTGGCCTCCAGAGGTCATTGAACTGCAACTGGCACACCGTCAGCGCAACCAGGTTGCCGCCGCCTACAACCGGTCCGCCAGGCTGGACGAACGGAAAGCCATGATGCAGCAATGGGCGGATTACTTGGACAATCTGAAAAAGGGCGGCTCAGTTGTGTCGTTCAAAGCGGTGAAGCAATGAACAATCGAATCGAGGACCTTCTGCCTAAAAGATTCAAAATGCTTGTAGAGTTTCGTCGTGGAAATATGGAGCCTCTCATCGACTGGATCGAGAATAGCCCTGACAGCTTTCGATCGCTTAATCTCAACAGAGAAGATAGGAAACGCCTCGCAAGGGCACTCAGAACCGGCTCGCCATTGACCAGAAGTGAAAAACGTGAGAACAGCGAAGCCTGTCAACATCGCGACGGCTATCTCATCTGCTCCGTGTTCTATTGGATCGGAGCAGGACTCCCTGGTTTTTCGCTCACCTCCGAAAACACCGCTTTCCATGCAGCGATAAATGATTTTGAGGCAGAGGTGTCTTTACATCCGAAAAAAGAGCCATTCGACAAAAATTTGTTCAGAGGCGCGCCTTTCAGAACAGCCGAGAGTCTATACAGGCATGCATGGAAGCCTTTTGTGAACCGCCTAAATAGCGGGAGCGCCACAAACTCGGATTTTAGCCTCCTGTTTGGTGGATTTATTCAGTTCGCATTTCGCGGCCTAACAAATTCAAGCCCCAAGCCCGAAGAAATAAGAGATCGACTTCAATGGTTTCAAACAAATTTTCACGTACCAGGGGCCGGGTTTTTGCTTTCCTATAACGGTCTGAAAAGGTTCCGCGAACTATTGGATCTAGCAAATATACAGGGCAGCGAATGGAAGCCCTACCTCCATCTCACCGGAGCACGCGACCGATCCGACAAAATAATGGGCGAGCTTTTCTCTGACTGATGGACAGATAGCCCTTCACTAGCCGTCCATTATGGAAGCAATCCCCTGCTGATTTACTGATTCCCGTGTACAACACTGGATGAGGTTAATCAGCAATGACCGAAGCAAACCGCCCCGCATCAAACGTAGACCGCCTTTTACGGTATCGAGAAGTTGAGAACGTGACCGGCTTTCGCCGTTCAACAATCTACTTCTGGATGAGCAAGGGCCTATTCCCGAAACCCCTCAAGATTGGCCGTGCCATCGCCTGGCGCGAGCGTGACATTCAACAATGGATGGACGAGCGAGCGGAGGCGACGGCATGAGACCAAGCAACCGCTTTCAGCCTGGCTGGTTCTTCAAAGACGAACACCCTTATCTGGCGCTCAGCCATGTACCAAAAGTCGCCAACATGACCGCAATTGACGTTGAGTGCGCCATCACAACCGGCGACCTCACTGAAGAGCGTGTGGCCGGGTGCAAAGCGATAGCGCTTCTAGAGCTAATTGGTTTCCTGGAAAGAAGAGCGATTCTATCGGATCGGGAAAAGGGGGGCCGCGCATGACCGACCAACAAAAAGCCCCCGCCGGCCGCAATCCGGACAGGGGCTCCACAGTCACTTCCAAAGCACGCAATCAGACTATCACAAATCGCCTGCACTCGCCGCGCCAATACAGAGCTCTGAGGGAGCTGCTGACGGGGCCCCGCTCAGTCCGCCAGCTATTCGACAGCGTTGGTTGTAATGGCGTCCCTCAGCTTGTTTCCGCATTGCGAGACAAGGGGCTTCAGATCGACACCGAAGAACGAAAGGGCCAAGACCGAGACGGTAAACCGGTGGCGTTCTGTGTTTACGTGCTTCACAGGGATTCGCGCCGGAAAGCCTTCCGTTTGCTGGCGGATTACGCGGGGTAAGGTATGGGCCGGAGCCGAAATAAGGGCGAAAAGCTGCCCTTCGACAAGGCTGGCGGTGTTATCGCTATACAGCGCCGCTTGATCCAGTCGAGGCCCTACTTGGGCCTCTCACCCCAGGCCAAAACACTCATGGTTCTGATGCAGTCTCATTGGGACGCTCAGGGGCCCGTAGACTACGGAGTGCGAGAAGCTGAGGCCAAGATCCCCTGTTCCCGAAAAACAGCCATGCGCGCATTCAAGGAACTGGAAGAGGCCGGCTTCATCGTCAAGATCGACGAGAGCCTGTTCAGTTCCAGGACGGAATCCAAAACCCGAACATGGCGCCTTACGTGGATGCCTTGCTGGAGAAACCGAGCACCGACGAACGATTGGGAGAACGCTTCCCGTGGTGAAAACGAGGCTGCATAAAAAAGTTACCGGTGTATTTTCGACACCTCTGGCACATTCACAGGTGTCGTTTTTACACCATTGCAGAAAAATCAGGCCTGTTTTAAAGGCCACAGGTGTCGTTTTTGCTACCTGTGGACCCCATTTTTCAATGTCTCAGGTGTCGTTTTTACACCACACCTACATAAGCCACCCACAGAAGTTTCTATTAAGCCTTTATGACCGAAGGGAAAGCGCGCGCGGGTCGAAAATGCGGCTGCGTGCTCGAACGTTTTGAAGGTCACTTACAGGAAGACGATACCGGCAAACTTCCGACTGCGCTCAGGAAATGAATAAGGCTTCTACTTGGTAAAGGCCTGTCTGCCAGGGCTCTGACAGCCTTCAGCGACCTATGAGCAGAAAGCCCAATACCCTCAGTGAATAAACACTGTTTATCCACACATATATCAAAGCAAAAATGTTATAATTGTAGAACAGTCCGACAAAATTAACAGGCCAAAGATTGTCAGACAAAGACACAGCAAAACGCAAGGATGCGTTAACCATTTCGCTTTGAGGTATCGATATGGCACGCACAAAAGGCGCCACCAACGCCAAGCCCTCCAAGAAAGCCCTCAAGACCTATTACGCAATGCTCCGTAGCGCTGCAGACCACGGTGACCTCGCCGCAGCCGGCAAACTCATCGAACTGGACCACCTCGAAAAACAGCGTCAGCTTCAAGCAGAGGAGAAACACCAATGCGGGTAACAAAATTCCACCCAGAGCTTGCCCCTCCCCCACTTGGGAAAAGCTTCGAGGAAGGCACAGAACCCACCGGTGATGGCTGGGTAGATCACCCTTCCGAATTCCCCAACACCAAGGTTTACCTCTACCACCCCTGGAAAGCGCCACGAGGGGAAACGTTCGAACAGGGCGAAGAACCGCAAGAACCCGGCTGGGTAACCTCCAAGAAACACCTTCCGACTATGCCGGATCCACTAGGGCCGATTTACAACGAGAAGCGAATTCCTGCCCTCGTGAGGGTTGCTGAAGTGCTGCGTGCTCGAGGCTTTCCCGAAGTTGAGATCAAGAGACACGTGGAGACGGTTAACCAGCGGGAATGCTTGCCGGCAGTAGAAGTGCACAGCCTTGATGAGGTTGTTCAAGGCACAACGCCAATTGGAATGCCTCACCTAAGCTTTGTTCTACAGGACGTTGTAGAGGAACTGGCCAGGCAAGGCAAACCCATAGAGGCCGCATACGAGACGCTGAACGACTTGAACGCCAACCGGGGCAACAGCGCGCTTGGTGACGATGACATGCAGCAATTCTACAACCGCTTTTCCTGAAGCAGCTGGCCGGGAGGCTTCAATGGTGAATCCATACAACGAGATTGCAGACCAGATCGACCAGAAAACGATAGGAAATGATAAGTCAGCAACACCGGAGAGACGCCGACCGCTGGCGCCACCCAACCCTTACGAGGCGTCAATCAAGAAGGTTGAACAGCAAAGGAACGTGCTACTAAACCGCGCACTGAAACGCGCAATGAGTAGCCCGCCTGATGAGATTGCTGAGGTAATCGGCCTTTCCAGAGCCACCGGACTGAACCCCGAAATCGTCAAAGGTCACAAGCAGGAGGTGGAGTTTCGAGCCAGGCAGCGCGAGACCGGCGCCCAGGTGGCTGCACTCTCTCACCCTGGCCAGGAATGGCTCACAGAAAAGTACAACCTGGATCTGTCCCGAGATGACCTTGCCAACATTAAGGCTCTTGATGACGCCATCCAAAACCGTGACTACTACGAACAAACCGCTCTGGAGCGAAATCTAGTCACTCCTGTACGCGATGCCCTTCTCAGCATTCGGTCTGCCTTCACCTCGCAGAAAGCCGCGGCCAATGCTCCGGTGATTCCGGTGCTCGAGCAAGCTGAGGAAATCCTCCAGACTCAGGGCCGGGAAAAGGCCCGCGAGTGGGCCCAAAGAGACGAGCGAGTCCGGGAGCTCGGCATTCACTCCAATGTCGATTACTTCCTCAGACAGTCGGAGGACAAGCGCCAAGAGCTTCTTGGATACCGCGAGCAATCAGCCACAGAGGCCGCACAAGCGACGGTAGAGACCGAGACAGAGCGCCAGGGACTGCCGAGAAACCCGCGCCTGACAGAAGCTGAGGGCTTCACTGGTGTCACCAGCGCAATCTTCAACAATCCTGAAATCATCCTTCAGGAAGCAACCCGGGCTACTGCCCTCTCCTTGCCGATGCTCGCCATGGGCGCCGCTACCGGTGGCGTTGGTGCCGCTGCCATTGGGTTCGAGACAGAGCGCAGCCTGGAAATCCTCAGCCGACTGCAGAAAGCCGGAGTAGACGTTACCGACACCGATGTACTGCTGGCGGCCTTCGCTGATTCTGACCTGATGGAAGAAATTGGGGGCGAGGCCGTTCTGAAGGCAGGAGGCGTAGCCGCCATGGATCTGCTGAGCTTCGGAGTAGCCGGTAAGCTGTTGGCGCCAGCTGCCATCGGCTCCAGAGCGCTAACAGGGCCGCAACGAGAATTGCTGAACGTCATGGCCCAGGTTCCGGTTCAGTCAGCCTTTGAGGGCGGTGGTGAGGCCCTTGGCCAGCTGCTGGCGGATGGTGAAGTGGATGGCGCTGAAGTCGCCATTGAAATGATTGCTGGTGCTGCCACTTCTACGCCTGAAGTTGCTGTCTTCGGCGGCCGCAGAATAGTTGAGAGTTTCACCCGCAAGGCCCTGGACTACAGGACGGCAAAGCGAGACCGGGCCTATCTCACCGAAGTGAAAGACGCGGTGAACCAGACCAAGCTACAGAAGCGCGACACCCAGGCCCTGAAGGAACTGATAGCCAAGCTGAACGAGCAGGCACCAGCGAAAGAGGTGTTCATCGGCGCTGAAGACTTCCGAGAGCTGTTCCAATCCCGTGACATGGATCCTGATGAATACGCCGGACGAATGGACTCTGTCGGCAATCAGTACGCCGAAGGGCTCGCCACCGGCTCTGATATCGCGGTATCCATGGAGGACTTCGCCTCAATCATTGCGCCCCTGGAGCTGGCAGAAGACTTTATTGAACTCGCCAGAACGCAACCGCTCGGCATGAGCCCGGCAGAGGCTGAGGCCTGGATGAGCGAGGAAGCGCGGCCGGCGCTGGACGATGTACTGAGTGCGCAGAAGGATGAACTGCTGGCCTCCGGTGACCGAGTTTTTCAGGAAGTTACCCAGGCACTGACCGCTACCGGCATGGAGCGCCGCACCGCTGAGCGCAACGCCACGCTCTACCGGGCATTTTTCGAGACTCAGGCCGAAAGCGAAAGCCTGGATCCTTACGAGCTGTTTCGCTCTTACAATCTCGACATTACACGCGAGCTTCCAGAAACGCTGAAAGCCGATAATCTGGACGCACTGAATCCATTACTGGATGCGCTCCGCGAGGAACTGCAGAGCGCCACCACTGAAAGCTCACATGCTGATGAACAAACGGGGACGACTACTCCCGGTACTGAACGCGCCACGGACCTGAAAAAACTTGAAATTGAACTTGAACGCCTCGGCCTTTCCGTTACGGAGATGGACAACGATTCTATCAAGGCTGCCCTACGAAGTTTGGACAGTCAGGCCTCGACCGATACGGACACGGTGCTCTCCCAGGACTCAGAGGGTGACGAGACCAGCGGAAAGAATCGGGGCCGTATCCGAATCAACCGCAACGACAAGCGCTTTCAGATTGAACTTCTGGAAAACGCCAACTTGTCTACGTTCCTCCATGAGTCAGGCCACTTCTTCCTCGAGGTCTTGGGTGACCTGTCGAGCCGGGAAAACGCCAGCGACCGGGTAAAAGCCCAATATGAGAGCCTACTGGATTGGCTGAAAGTGTCTGACCGGGATGCGATAGCGACCGACCAACACGAGCAATTCGCCCGAGGCTTCGAAGCCTACCTAATGGAAGGCAAGGCCCCCACTCCTGAACTGCAATCCATATTCTCACGCTTCCGCGCCTGGCTACTTTCGATCTATCGAAGAATCAGCCGTCTCAATGTTCAGCTATCGGGTGAAGTGCGCCAGGTAATGGATCGTATGCTGGCAACGGATGAAGCCATAGCTCAGGCCCGCGAGGGTGCTGCCTATTCCGCCAGCCTGTCCGATATTGAAGCGTTGAACTGGACTGAACAGGAGCGAGCCCGCTACCAGGATTTAGTCACCCGGGCACGAAACGACGCTGAGGAGACGTTGACCCGCCAGCAAATGGCGGACTTGGATAAGGTTAATCAGCGCTGGTGGAAACAGGAGACCAAACGAGAGCGAGAGAAAGCCCTCAAGGCGATGAACGAGGAAATGCCTTATATCGCCCGCGCTATCCTTCAAAAGGGCGTCCTACCGGACGGTAGCGCCCTTCCCGAGCCTCTACGCGCCATGAAACTAAGCCGTCAGGCCTTATCGGAGATTTACCCAGCTGACAGCGACGTATGGAAGCAGCTGAAGGCGATGAAAGGCACCTACATCTACACCAGGAAAGAAACTGGAGTGCACCCGGATATCTTGGCCGAGGTACTGGGCTTTGGCTCAGGTGATGAACTTGTGAGAGCCGTTATCCAGACCCAGCCGATTGCTGACGAGGCGCAGGCCAGAGCAGACGCCGCAATGAAAGCCGCCTATCCGGATCTCAGTCTCAGCGGTGAAGCTTCACAGGAAACAGTTGAAGCCATCCATAACGAGAAGCAGGCGGAGCTGTTACTTACTGAACTGAAGAAGTTGCACAGTTTGGGCAACCGAACCGGACGCCCTCTCACGCCCGCCAGGATGCTGAAAGAGACCGCCGGCTCCGTTATCGCCGGCACACGTGCCAAGGACATCAGACCTGACCTATACCGTCGTGCTGAGGCGAAGGCCGGACGAGAAGCGTTTGAGGCCGCCGTTCGGCAGGACTTCGAAAGCTCCTACAGAGCGAAGCAGCGCCAACTATTGAACCACTACCTTTACCGAGAGGCCAGACAAGCTCAGGAGGCATCAGAGAAGGTCTACCAGTACGCCAAAGGCTTCAACCGGAAAAGCACACGAGAGCGCATTGCAAAGGCTGGAGGCGGTTACCTCGAACAGATTGACGCGATTATTGACCAGCACGAATTCCGCAGGGTGTCGGTCCGCCAGCTGGACCGTCGCCAATCTCTTCGAGCATGGGCGGATGAGCAGCAAGCGAACGACCTGCCACTCGATATTCCCGAAGAAGTCCTTGAGCGCTCGCAACGGGTCAACTATCGGGAACTCACGATGGAAGAACTGCAGGGCGTTTATGACTCCATCCGAAACATTGCCCATGTTGCGAACTTGAAAGGCCGTCTGCTCAAAGACCGACAGAAGCGGGAACTGGAAGAGGCCCGTCGCCAGGCCGTGGAAGGCATCAACCAGAACGCCAACCGTAAAGCGAAAGCAGAGGTCGAGACACGCCTGCCCTTCCAGGAGGCCGGCTACATGGTGGGTAATTACCTTGCTTCACACCGGCGCCTTTCCAGCCTGATACGTGAAATGGATGGCGGAAAAGATGGGGGCACTCTCTGGCAGTTGGTGATGCGGCCATTGAACGAAGCCGGCGACCTGGAAACCGAGCGAACGCGAATCTTCAACGAAGCACTGGCCAAGCAGTTCAAGAAGTACAACCCGGGCGAGCTGTCGCGCTTCTATCGCAAAGAGTACATCCCAGAACTCGACTACAGCCTGAGCAAACAAGGGCTTCTGATGATGGCTCTGAATGCCGGTACCGCCGACAACTGGCAAAAGCTCGTTGCCGGGTATCAACAGCGCAAAGGATGGACCGAGGAGCAGATGCGGGCCGCCATAAACCGGCTTGAGAAGCGAGATTGGGAGTTCGTGCAAGGCGTTTTGGATCTGGTGAACAGTCTCTGGCCAGACATCGAAGCGAAAGAGAAGCGGGTGAAGGGAATCGCCCCCGAGAAAGTACCAGCCCAGCCGATTCAAACGCCCTATGGCACCTATGCTGGCGGCTACTTCCCTCTAACCTACGACGAGCGGCAAAGCGAAAAGGCGTACTCCGACCGGGTGAAGGAGATGGCAGAGAAGACGATGCAGGGAGCGTTCACGGCGGCCACGACAAAGAGAGGCTTCACCAAGTCCCGGGTTGAGGGAGTAGTTCTGCCGGTGCGCCTGGATTTCGGCGTCATCTTCGAGCACTTCAATGAGGTCATCCACGACCTGACCCACCATGAAGCGCTATTGGACGTGAACCGCCTGCTGCAATCGAAGTCTGTACAGGAATCGATCTACAACTCTTATGGCAACAACGTGTACCGGACCATGAAGGCTGCCGTTGACGATATCGCAGCCGGGGACGTGCCGGCCATTCACGCCCATGAAAAAGCGCTCAAACACCTGAGAAACGGCGTCACTATCGCATCAATGGGCTGGAATATCGGAACAGCTGCAATGCAGCCACTCGGCATCACAAACTCCATCGTGCGAATCGGGCCCAAATGGGTTGGCCGTGGCCTCAAGCGATGGCTTGGCGATGCGGCAAAGATGGAGAACACCGCCAACTGGATCTTTCAGGTATCCCCGTACATGAAAGACCGGGTGTTCACTCAGAGCCGGGAGATAAACGACATCCGCAACCAGATGCGGGGACGCGGAAAACTTTCTTGGATCGAAGATTCTTATTTTTGGTTCATCACCCGCATGCAGATGGCTGTTGATATCCCGACCTGGCTTGGCGCTTACGAGAAGGCCCAGAGCGAGGGAGCGAACGAGGCAGACGCCATCTCAATGGCTGACCAGTCGGTGATCGATGCCCAGGGCGGCGGCCAGATTAAAGACCTGGCCCAGATTCAACGAGGCCACCCGGCACTGAAGCTGTTCACCAACTTCATCAGCTACTTCGTCACCACTTGGAACCTGATGGCCGAACGGTATCGCCTGAACAAGTTTGAGAACCTTTCAGACGCCGGAAGATTCGCGACAGATTTCCTCCTGCTCTACACGGTGCCCGCGATTCTCGGTTACTACGTGTCCGGCGCCATTAGGGGCTTTGGGGGTGACGACCTGGAGGATCCAGAAGAGATGGCGAACGTCCTGGCCAGAGAGCAGCTGTCCTACATGCTCGGTGGCTTCATAGGTATTCGGGAGCTCACGTCAGGCATTCAGGGTTTCTACGGCTACTCTGGACCGGCCGGCACCCGGTTCTTCAGTGAGGCAGTCGGAACCATGAACCAGGTGAGCCAGGGAGAGGCAGACGCAGCCTTTGCCAAGTCAATGAACGACATGGCCGGCATTCTGTTTCACTATCCGTCCGGGCAAGTGGAACGCTCAGTTGAAGGCGCAGGCCTGATACTCAACGGTGAGACCATGAATCCTTACGTATTGCTCACGGGCGAGAAACGAGAGTAGAGGGAGTTTTCGGAGTCCATAAAAAGGAACTCAGAGCGCAAGGAGGCGCTTTATTCCATCTTGGCGAAGTAGCCAACTATCAAAATGAAGAGAGTAATCACAACAGCGCTGCCAACACCAACTTGATCCCTAAAAACACCTATCCATAAAGAGAAAATGACGCAGCCTACAACCACCCATTTGATACCAGAATCACGGCTATCCATAAATTCGCCTTCAAACCAACTCGTTCCGGCGCATTACGCGTGGGTCCCTGTCGAATGAGCCATACCGCGAGGCCAGAGCAGCCACGCGGTGAACGGCAAATTTTCGGGCATGTATAGCGCCTCACCAGTTAAAAAGAATCAGGGCCTATAAACAAGAGCTTAACCCTGTGACATTTGAGTAGATCGACCCGAACTTCCCCGCCCGGGCCATGCAGCAACCTGGCAACGCCCCGCCCCATTCGCTCACGGATGAGCCCCGCTCCACGCGGGACAACGGAGTTTTGCGAGTCCATAAAAAGGCAGGGATGCCGAGCATTTCTATGAGCATAAAAGCATCAGTCGGAGGTTGCCGAGACTGGGAAAATTCTCGATATATACCAAGCCTGTATGCCGAGCATCCCTATGACGGCGAAACCGGCAGCCCATCTCATCAATATTGAAGCATCGTAAAAAAAGTAGGCAATGACGACCCCCGACAGGCAAGCGGTCACATTGGCCAAAACTGCCAGAAGAAAAGAAAGTGCCTGAAAGCTGACATTTCGGAAAAATAGCCAACCAGTGTAAAGGTGTGCGAGAAGATACAGAGCGGGGACCAAGGTGCCACCAGCCAAACCAACATCGAAGTAAACGCCATCCATGATGACCATCCGCCGTCCCTCATAAAGAACAGACCCGCTCAACCACAAGGCAACCAAAGCGCCGACAAAAGCGGTGATTGCGTACAATGCAATTTTCATCAGAAAGCCCCTCACACCTCGCAAACCACTAGCCGGAAACAATTCAGGCTCAAAACCTTATTGCTACCCTCTGAAACTAGCACACACCACAGCCCGCCAATCTAATTCCGGCTATGTTAGAAAGCCTGGTCACTTTCAGGCCATTGAATTCTGATCTGTGCGCAGCAAAGTGCGCACCCCCTACGCGGGGGGATCAAAGGTGCGCACAACAACACAGCATGTCGCTCTGCTTGAGTTGCGGGCGTCCAGGCCTCCGGCAGCAAATAAATCTTGTCTACCAATCTCGTAGCAGATCATAAGCGTTTACGCGGTTTTCAATGGACTGGAAAGGTACTCACGAAACGCAGGCCGTGAAGGGTGTCGTGGATCGCCAGGCCTCGTTGCATGTAGAAAAAGCCAGAGGATGGTTGTTGTATGAGTTACCACCAGCGCCCGCCACGCCTGAATTGTGCGCATCAAAACCTACAACCGCGACCCAAGATTGTCAGACAACCTCGCAGTAAATCATAAGCCCCGGACCGGCCGGGGCTCACGCTCTCAGGTTACCTTTCAGTTATTTTCATCCCAACTAGTTTCATTGTCTCCCGCTGAGCAAGCTCCATGTTGGCCTTCATCTGTCCGAGATAGTTTTCGAGGGCATTAGAATTGATTTGCTCCCCGCCATCGCGCTCCGCTGCAACATAAACCATCATCATCAGAAGCATGGCGTCTGTTTGGCTGTGCAGCATACACAGCGCATCAAGTGGATTTAGCTCCTCTTCATTCATGGCCTGCCCCCTCGTTTTCGCGTCCGTTTTCGCTCGCAAGTTGGCATACACGTTCACCCAGAACTTCACTTGCCTGAACGAGACCACCGAGGACATAATCTGATTCCATCCAATCGGGGCAGCCTTGCAGCGTACGCTCTACCAAAATTCGTTGCATAAGCTCGGATACGACAGTGCTGGCGGCGCCGACCTTTTCCAGCTCATCATTTTGATCTTTCAATCGGGCATTCATCGTGCCGCCCGTCCTTTCGCTCTCAGGCAGCGCTTTCTGAAACCCTGCCGTCAGGTCTTCATTATCCAGGTCTTCGAATTTGAACGACTTGGCATGATTGATTGCTTCAATAGCAGCTTCTTTATACTCTGCCAGGAAATCCTCGTCCCTGGCCTCTAGCAAAGCCTGGCACAATTCATTCGCGTCAGAGATTGAATTATAAGCGCTGTCCAGCATGGCCTGTATTGGGTCTTCCGGAGAGCCGTGATTTAACATCTGCTGCAAGTTTTCACGGTCACGCATGAAGAAAAGCAGCGACTCAGTATCTAGAACGCGTGCTCTGAGGTCATCAAGTTTGGCTGAATGCTTATTCATAGGTCACGTCTCCATTGATGGTTTTGGCAATGCAGCGCGTGATTTTGCGGGTACTTTTGAGGGTACTCGGAAACCTCAATCAACAGCCACGCCATATAAAACATAGCCTTAAATCAAGGTTTCGGCTCCTGCCGGGGGTACCACCACAGCATTAAAATCATATAGTTACAGCTCAAAATACAGCTAACCCACCAACCTACCCCTCAACCCCAAAACGATCAATTTTTAGCCAAAACCTTTCACCCCCAGCCACATAAATTTTATGACTTGGCGATCGCCGTTTTTCAATGGGGGCGATATCTCTCTGTTTTGCCTGATATTCAAGCACACGGTCCGGCCAAAATCTATTTGCTTGCTAGAACGACGAAATGGGGTAACGTCGAAATAGGTCTCGAATGACGTGACCAATTCAACAGGCAAGCAGAGGATACTCCAAAATGATGAAACACTTGATTGAACAAATTACCGACCTGCTGAAACAGGCGAATACACTGGCGGAGACTCTCGACAATTTCGAGCTGAGCACGGCGGAACTGAAAGTGTCCTGCACGGATGGCACCAGGCTGGTAATTGGCGATACTCTCCAGAACTACAGCGATGGCACTACCGGTGACAGCTCCCTGTCACAGCTAACACCCGCGACCGCCAGCGCTGCGGACCAGCTGGGCACCATCAAAAAGAACGTCTGGTTCTGATCGGAGGGATTCAACATGGATTTCATGAAAAAGACCCAGAACCTGGCAGCCACGCTCACCAAAGAGTTTGATTGCGAAGAGATCAATCTCACCGTCCAGATGCGACGGGGAGAGGACTGGATTACGCTCGATCTTTTCCAGAACTCTGAGGAGCCCAATAAGTTCTACGCGACCGTTGACTACTCTTCCAGCCAGCAGGTCCAGATCGGTTCCGGAAGAATCCTACACTGAGACGAGAGCCCATCCTCCTAAGACTAAAAGGCGAGGATGGGCATTTACGTTTGCCACCTCTCACCTAAGTCCCTCTTAGATTTCAAAAACCACCCTCCCTGGTATATGCTGACTCTCACTCTGTCTGAAGCTATAGCTGCGGAACTGCCCCCCGCAAAGCCGCAGTCACAGAAAATGCAGCCCAAAGCACACAAGAGAGTTGCGGAATACAGGGACGTTCATGTCTGACTTCGATTTCAAGAAACAAGTTCAAGATTATTTCGCAAAAGGCCCCGCCATCGTGCTGGGTAGCGGTGCATCAGCTGCTTATGGGATACCTGGCATGGGCCAGCTCGGCACTCACCTCATCGCTACCGTAAAAACGGACGATTTGAGTGGCGAAGAGATAGAGGGATGGTCTCTGTTCTGCGAACTCCTGGAACAGGGCACAGGACTTGAGGAAGCGTTACACAGAGCACGACTCAGTACCGCCATAACATCTCGCGTAGTAGAAAGTACCTGGGAACTGATATGCCCAGCAGATGAGAAAGTATTTTTGGAGGGTGTGGCAGACAAAAATCGCTTCGCTCTCAGCGATCTTCTTAGACAGATCGTAAGAAGTGACATTAACGAGATATCGATAATAACAACCAATTACGACTGTCTGGCAGAATATGCCTGTGAGCAAATTAAACTGCATCACTTCACGGGGTTCTCCTTCGGCGCTCTGAGAACCATGTCTCCAAAGGGCCGGGTCAGAACTGACAAACAGGCCAACATTTGGAAAGTTCATGGCTCTATTGACTGGTTTGACGGGCCCGACAAGACAACCATTGGTCTTACTCGAAGCAGATCAATACCAGCCGAGCACATCCCAAAGATAGTGACACCGGGCATTGAGAAATATCGGCTGACCCATGGTGAACCCTTCAGAACAGTAATCCAAGAAGCTGACAGAGCAATAATGCAAGAAAAGAGCTATCTCTGCGTGGGCTTTGGATTTAACGACGAACATATTCAACCGAAGTTAAAAGACCGGTGCACAAGCGACCGCATTCCAATTACGGTCATAACCCGGGACTTAACTCAATCCGCCCGAGAATTCCTGCTCCAGGGTGATATTAAAAATTACATCGCCATTGAGCGCGGTGCCTCGGATAATGAGTCAATCGTCTACAGTTCACTTACCGAAGAACCGATCACGGTCCAAGAGAACCTTTGGAGCCTTGATGGCTTCAACACAATTATTATATGAGGTGACACAGGATGTCTTTATTCGAATACACGGCTGAGGATGCATTGGGCACGGTCTTGGCTGTTGACACAGGGACAGTGACCGTGGAGGTCAAAGATGCCGACCACCTTCGAAGACTTCAGGTAAACCGACTGGTCGCACTGCAGAGTAAGCCCGGAAGACACATGATTGGTTCAATTACAAACGTCACTCGTAAGCGTCTTCCGGGGTTGGATGAGGATACTGACGAAGCTCAGGAACTAAATCTCTGTAAAATCGCGCTCATCGGAACAATGTTTGATCGTGAAGGAGAAAAACGCAACGTCTTCCGCAGAACACTGGAGAGCGTCCCCGAGATCGATGCTTTGTGCTTCGCACTGGAGGGGCAAGAACTAACCAATTTCATGAGGACGCTCGCTAGTGTCGCTGCTGATGGCAGCTCACTAAAACTGGGCACCTATACACTTGATGAAAATGCAGAGGCTTTTCTGAACGGTAACAAATTCTTTCAGAGGCATGCATTCATTGGAGGGAGCACAGGTTCTGGAAAATCGTGGACAACTGCAAAAATCCTGGAACAGATGTCTACTCTCGCCACTGTGAACGGAATCGTTTTCGATGTGCACGGGGAATATAAACCTCTCAAAGGAGATCGGATTCAGCATCTACGAATCGCGGGACCTGAGGATATTGAGCGATCTAGGGGGCTGAAAGACGGTGTAATCCACCTGCCCTATTGGCTGCTTAGCTATGAGGCTTTGACATCGCTTTTTGTCGATCGGACTGATCAGAACGCCCCCAATCAGGCAATGATAATGGCCCGGGAGATCAATGCTTCAAAGCAGCGTTATCTCCTAGGCAAAGGCAAGGATGATGTTCTTGCCAATTTCACGATCGATAGCCCCGTTCCGTTTGGGCTAGAGGAGTTTCTGGATAGTCTGCGGGAAATCAATGAAGAGATGATCCCGGGTGCCAAAGCTGGAACTACCAAACAGGGCGATTTCCACGGCAAACTTTCCAGAATGATCTCGCGGCTAGAAAATAAAACCTCTGACCGTCGACTTGGCTTCATGTTCCAAGGCGGTCCCGCGACGCTGGAGTTTGATTGGTTGCAACTACTAACCGAAACGTTAATGGGTGCCGCGTCTGAGACAGCGTCAGGCGGCGTAACGATTGTGGATTTTTCAGAGGTTCCTTCGGACGTATTACCGCTTGTGGTTTCGCTCGTTGCTCGAATGGCTTTTTCGATTCAGCAATGGACGCCTCCCGATGACCGACACCCACTTGCCATCCTATGTGACGAAGCTCATGTCTATATGCCGCAACGGGGACAAGCATCTTCTGCAGATAACGTTTCTCTCGACATTTTCGAGAAAATCGCTAAGGAAGGCCGAAAGTACGGTCTCGGGTTAGTAGTAATCAGCCAGCGCCCTTCTGAAGTAAACAAAACGTTGATCAGTCAGTGCAGCAATTTCATCTCTATGCGATTGACCAACGCCGAAGACCAACAAGTTGTGAAGAGATTGCTTCCCGACAGCCTCGGTGGCTTCAGTGATATTCTTCCCACTTTGGATACTGGCGAAGCCTTGGTCGTGGGCGACGCAAGTCTTTTGCCAACACGGATAAGAGTGGACGAGCCATTAAACAAGCCCAATAGTGGAACGGTCGATTTCTGGACCGAATGGCAAGCCCCTGTTGCTAAAAACCGACTGAAATCGGCTATTGATAACTGGCGAAAACAAACATTGCAGTAGGCCCAGATGTCTTTAGATCTACGCAACCAAATAAGGTCGGTAGACGGGATCCTTTGTCAAAGTATCTGTTAGAGGGATCCCGCAGGGCATCCCTGTCGACCCTGAGCACCAATTTCAACACACCCAATATCAGTTGCAACCAGCGGTCGGATCAATGTACAAAGAGGTTAACATCTTCTTTACGGAATATTTAATCCTCAAAAATAGCTCGACTCCTGCAACTGTGTGATGACGTCAAAGGCGAGCTGTTCATCCCTATCAAATGCCGTATCGAGCATTTCGGTGTGTCGTGAATCTGGATAAGCTCCGTGTAAACAGGCTAGCTCCTGTACGAATGGCTCCTCACTACTCATTAAGTCGGAGCCAGATTTCCACTCTGCAAAATCATTGATTGGAGCCCGATGGCCATCAATCCCATCAAGCCTGAGTCCATTTATAACTAGCATCGCCGCGCCTTGACTTTGCACCTTGCCTAATCGTTCAGCACTGCAACTTATTTGGTACCTCCCGGTCCGGAGTACTTGAGCTGCTGCATTGACGGCATTCGTTCCCAGATTCAAAACCTCGGTCACATCTCTTGTGGCGATTGCTCTGCTGACCCGAGAGATGAGAAATAACTCTGGGTGCTCTTCCAGCTTTCCAGCCATTGCTAGCAGCTGGTCGTCCGGCAGAAGGTAAATCAGTCTGCCGGCAAAATAACGAAGCTTTGGGATAGCCCGTTTTCGTCCAAAGCCACTTGCGGGCACGTGTTCCAAATGGCTATCGAGAGCCTCGGTATAATTACTCCGTGCCAGCAATGCTTGGCGTACCAGGGATGCTACCGAGATTTCCTGAATCCGCCTTCTTGCCCAGCTATATCGACGAGCCCAGTCGTATGTCCGTTCAACAAAAGATGACTCGGCAATGGCGCTTTCGTAATCCAAGAGGGGGAGGCGAATTCCATTGTCTGAAAAAGCCCGATGAAGCTCAGCTTTCAGTCCGGGCTTGTAAAGGAGCAGCTTTTTTATATTCGAGACAAGCTCCATCCAAAGACCGCTGTCTGAATTTGAGAAATCATTCTCTCCTTCTAACCAAGTCGAGGCTGAAACCCTAAAGTCTTTATCCCCGGTATGAAGTTCGAGTTCAAGTTCACCCATCAATTCAGAGAGGCGATGCCTTCCATCCGCGGTTCTGCCCTTCGTACCAGCTATTACAACGTCATCCACGTAACGCCAATAGTGACCCGGAAATTCTGACTCCATCTTCTGGTCGATTTCATCCATCACCAAGTTTGCGACGAAGTGGCTGAAGGCAGGCCCAGTCAAAATCCCCTGCGTCCCCGAACGCTCTGAGATCAAGCCATGGTCATGGATTATCCTTTCCCCTAGCTCAATCCAACCCGGCTCAAGGCCCGCCAGCTCACTGCGTTTCTTCCATACTTGCAGTGCCCTATCTATCTTTATTGATGGGTAGAATTTTTTGATATCTGTGTACAAGAGAAAGTCGACGTCGTCACCGTGGCTCGCCGCTGCAATTGATCGATGTCGCTCCCGAAATCCATTGAAGTACGGCTCGAATATGCCGTCTTCCGAACCATTTTGAGGAAGGCGATAGCTATACACACAAGACCGGGCTTGAAAGGGCGCTTCCACAGCACACCGGTTGATCAGAGCAGCTTCGGCGTACATCTCTGTGGGGGAAGGTATATCTATTCGTCTGTGCAGAACTTCCCCCTCGTCATCAACCTCCTTGAAATGCTGAGATCCGAAGTAAGGTGCGTTGCTTCGAGTCCGAACCAAATGCGTCGCTATCTCATTCGCCCACCGATCTCTGCGGGCACACCGATTATTTAGAAAATATCGCAGCCCAACATAGGCTAGAGTGTCTCTCCGTCGATACTGGTTGATTGCCCGCAGTGCCAGAGTCTGAGCCCTCATTCCGCACCACCTACTCTCGGCAAATCGAATCGAACAACAGTTAGGTTCGAACGAACTTCATGGTCTTTCAGCGGATGCTTAAACTGACTCGTTGAGGAAACAAACTCAACATCGTCCAAGTTCTTGCCACTACCGAAGAAAACAGAGAAGCTGTCCTTGAACCATTTCGTTACTTTTCCAAAAAAGCCGGACTCGCTAGTGACGTCGTTTTTCCCTGGCTCGATCCAAATAGCTGTACTAAAGATTTCATCGGTGCTGTGCCTGAAAATCTCCTCGAACTGTGGTTTGGCTTTCTTCCAATTACCACTCGAATTCAGAAAGCCGGAAAAGTTGGCCAAAATAACCATTCGGGCAGCTGCGTTTTGAGAGTGGAGGGTCATTTTTCGAACCAAGTTCGACGTCGAGAAGGCATCCAAAGCATTCCAAGGCAGTATGTGAAGCTCAATGGTGATAGCCTGATCTGCCAAATCTTTTTTGACACTATGCAGCATCGAGTTCGCGTAACCTCTGGAAAACTCTGAAAGCTCTCCAGCAAGGATTACCACTGTAAGAGGGTTCCTCGGAATCCGTTCTTGCTTGCGAAGCTCTGCCAGAGTTGTCAGTACCGTGAGGATGGACGCCCCTGCACCTGCGGGGATATCAGCGATAAAAACGCGGTTGCCAGAAAACGTTTGATAGAAAGCGTCAGAGATATCATCTAACTTCCCTTTTGGATCGAGCATTAGCATCGATACCCTTGCTGACGAGCCAGTGAATCGCCACGTCAAATGATCTTTAGAGTCCTTCTCAGTCAAACCACCGATTAACTTTTTTGGCGCAGGTTGTTTGGCTTTATCGAGCAGTCCATGCTTCTTGAGGAGCTCTGTCCATGAAGAAATCAACATGGGAGGCAGGTGAATCATTGAGGATACCGAACACCAGAGCTCTCCCGGTATATCTTGGCTCCCCACAAGCCGTCTTTTACCACGCGTGAACAATTCCATGCGTACTGCCTTTCCTATCCCTTTGTATCCATTAATATCAAGCAGAAACAGACTGCTTGGCATGAGCACCGATAACATCCCGAACCTGGCTAGGATCGAACACAGTATCAAAGCACCAGGAACCAAATCCTCCCTGCTCGTTGACCGCTTTGATCCATGTGTCCATCGCTGCACGCTTGGCCCGATTCTGCTCTGAATCCTGGCCTTTCACCTCCAGTACCAGAGTCTGTCCACTTTTCAACCGAATGAGATAGTCCGGAACAAAGTTACGGGATGAGCCATTCCACAGGTATCGTACTTTGAAACCCAGATGATCGTTCTTTGCCCAGGCGTGAATCGACTCATCCTTCTCGCAGATGTCCGCCACCGGTTTCTCCCAGGTACTGTCATACACTACATGGCTAATTTGTGACCGTTCTGTAGGGCGGCAGGGTTTGGTAGTCAGCCATGGGCGCATTTGTGAGGTCGCGCCAATCGGTTGGTGCTCATCGAACAATGCCTCCAGGCGCTCAACGTTCTGCTTGCTCACGAAGCGATTCACATGGGTAACTACGTTGTCCATATTCAGAGCAAACAACAATCTGCGACGCACCGGGTCCTGATGCCATAGGCTTGGGATATCGAGTTTGTCTGACTCCAGAAATTGCTCAACAATTCGAATCAGCTGCACCGCCAGATACTGTTTATCTCCTTCAAAACCGTCGTTACTACTCAAGAACAGTTTTCGTGCGGCCCGAAAGATCAGGTGCTGCAAGCGGAAGTCTTCTACGGCCTTCTCAAGGTCGATCTGAGAGACCTGCGCGAGGTTTGGAATGCCCGTCAACGCGGGGGCAATCTCAGCGTTGAGCGGAGTCTGAGCGGGATCCAGCGTCAAAGGCTCCACCGCGCGCCAATCCATCTTCAATTCAGGCTTGAGAACGGTCTGAACGCGGTCAATATTGGGCCAGCGTATTTCGAAGTGGTTTCTGCCTGGCTCCACTTCAACACGCACACTCGGTTTCGGCGGCGGAGGTGTTTCGCCACCCTCACCGACTTCCTGGAATATCGAAAGCGGCACGCCGAACACATTTACGTACTCCGGAATAAACTTACCGCTTTCGTCCATGTCGTGAGCGACACGGCGTAGGCCTCGACCAATCACCTGCTCACAAAGAAGCTGGCTACTAAACGCTCTCAGGCCCATGATGTGAGTTACATTGGCGGCATCCCAACCTTCGGACAGCATGGCCACCGAAATCACGTTCTCAAGGTTCTGTCCAGGCTTGCCGCGCTTCCCTACGGTGTCGACCAGGGCCCGTAGCTGGTCCTCTTGCTTCTCCGCCAGCAGGGCCTCTTTCTTGTCTGTGGGCAAACCGGATGCCTCTATAATTTCCTCAAGCCGAGCAACGTAATCTTTATCCTTCGTGATGCTCTCACCACGCTCTGCTTTTTCCAGAACCTTTGAGTCCACCCGTAAGGTAGCCTTTGGGTTCTGGGTACCGGAAATCAGGCAATCACCGCTGTTAAAAAAATGCTCAATACGAGAAGCAGTTTCCGTCCGGTTACAGACAGTCAGCAGCACTGGCGGAATGGTATGACCGTTTTCTTCCCAGCTCTTCGCCGTCTCCCGCCAGTCATAGGCAAGAATCGCATAGGCTTTCTGGACCAGATCCGGAAGCGGATCGGTGGGCTGAGCCTTCCTGGCTAGGTCCTGCTTTACGGCATCATCACGATACAGATGGTAGAGCTTGCTGGCATAGGTCTTCGCATCAGGCAATGCATCATCCCGGACCACGATTCGAGGCGTTTTTACCAACCCCGCCTCAATCGCATCGTTCAACCCAAAATCCGAGATAATCCACTCGAAGAGCCCTTTCTCAGTATTCTTTTTGCCTGTCGGAGAAAACGGCGTTGCCGTTACGTCGAAGCAGCGACGAATACGGCGGGTTTTATGGATGCGGTCGAGCCCCTCAATCCATCGCGTTGCTTCCTCCAGGTCGATCCCCATTTCCTCCGCTTCTTTCTTACTGACCTTTACTTCAGCTTTCTGACGGTAGGCGTGATGAGCTTCATCGTTGATGACCAGGATGTCTTTAAAGGAAGCCAGCTTGCCAAGTACCCGACGGGTGAAAGCTTCATCGCTTTCCTTGCCTTTCTTCACCACTGAGCGAGTTTGTTCCTTCAGGGGCATCAGGCTATGCCAGTTCTCAATCACCAACGCTACCTGGTTCAGCTTTTGGCGCATTGCTTCGTTAGGGCACAACACAAACTCGTCGTAGACGTTGTTTTCGTTGCCTGGGTTCAGAACCTGCAGTCGACTTTTAACCGTCAGGCCAGGGGCCACCACGAAAATGGCTTTGGAGTAACGCTTGTCTTTCGGATAGGTGACGGCATTGAGGGTTTGCCAGGTAATGATCAGCGCCATCAGGGAAGTCTTACCAGACCCGGTGGCCATCTTGTTGCAGATACGCTCCCATGGCCCGCCATCGCCTTGCAGGAAAATACCTTGGCGGTACTCTTCCGGAGCCTCCAACCACCAGATCAAAGACTCGATGGCTTCAAGCTGACAATAGTAAAACGGGTATGGTCTCGGACCACCGTTCCAGCGTTTTGAGTCAGGATCCCACTCACCTCTGGAGTACCAGTGGTTGAGCAACTCCCGGGATACGCTAGTTACACCTGGCCAACCGGCATCGCGCCACTCATCTACTCGCTGGCGGATCCGGTTGACCGTTTCCAGTTCCTCTACCCGTCTGGTGTTGTTACGGGGGTCGTAAAGCTCGTAGGCGGCAGGCCTGCGACCCTCAACTACCCCAGCAACCCGACCATTATCATCCTGAGACCAGAATTTGTTGGGCTTGTCATAAGGTGAATTGATCACCAGGGAATTCGGTTTATCGGCCATAATCCCCTCCTCAATCCAGCCTGATGACTTTCAGTGACTCAATACCCCTGTCGTCGACAATCTTGACCGCGATGCAGCGATTATCACCTGGCTCGAAAGGAATAGATTTGGTGCCATGGAACTGGTCCAACAGATCTTCATTGAGTTCCGCACGAATATCTTTCTTTAGCTTGTACCAGCCATCTTTCTTACCAGCCATGGGAAAGAAAACCTGACGGGCATAGAGTGAACGGTTGTCGTAATCCGTATCGAGCTGCCACATAGCGATATTTTTCTTCCCACCAGATTTAAGCTCACCGGTTTTAGTATCGAAATAATCGAAGCCGTGGACCTCAACCTGAAGCTTACCGCCCTTTAGCTCATGCAGTTGAACGTCTGGCTGTCCCATCAGCCAAAAAGATTCGTTACTTGCACGACCTTTCTTAAGATCAGTTGTGAGCAAATCGGTATTCATCTGAACTTTTAAGGCGTGAATACCCCTTATATTGTCTATATCTTTCGCAGCCTCTGGATCAAAATTAAAAGCACAAAATACCAGCATTTTAGGCAATGGGAATAAATCACCTGCATCACGCATAGCGATTTCAACTTGCCTTTGCTCTAGAGCGGCATATTCAGGCCCAAAACTTACAGCGACTCGCTCCCCCGTATCCGCCAGCGTTCCAATTGCATGAATATATTTAGACTGAGGTAATACTTCCAAATCTTGGAGCTTCAGTTTCTGTCCGGACTTACCTCGAATCCCAGTCCTGAGCAGTTCATCCCTCCACAACGAATGACGAGAATTTGCGCCGGATCGTGCAATAGCCACATCAGCCCTCTCAGGCTTCTCAATGTCGCCTAGACCCAACACTGTGGCGAATGGTACCGCTTCAACTGTAAATGGGCCGGTGATTCTTAGTTTATTTTTGCTAACCCGAGGGTCGTCATAGAGTGTCTCTTGTCCGGCATGCGATGCGATGCTGGCATCTATTTCTTCTCTCAAGATGGCGCGCAGCTCTTGATACTTCTCAAATTGGCCCTTTACAGATTCTGGCCAAATTTCGGGTAACTGATAAGGAACCTCCCAAGAGAGAAGTTGATTTGCGCTAACGTTCTCGCCTGTTTCTAACGCCTCTGATTTCTTGTTATCAGGTGAGAACCGAACTGTTTTTCCAGCACGTGCGCCAACCTGGACCATAAACTCCGCACCAGCATCAATTAGTGCTTTGTTTAAATCAGCCAAACTGGCTTGCATTTTTTTCTGATGCCTATCATATATTTCGTCAATCTCAGCGTTATTTGCGAACGATTTCAAACCTATCTTAGGTTGAGTCTTATATATGAATCCCCCGCTTAGGCCTTCCTGCGGGAACTTTAACTCAAAATAAGGAAAGCTTGACGTAATCATTCGTTGCTTTGCTAAAGTGATAGCAACTCTAGAAGTGTCACACGTAATCCACCGGCGCCCCCACTTTTCTGAAGCGAACGCAGATGTACCCGAGCCACATGTCGGATCCAAGACTAAGTCGCCCGGATCAGTTGTCATCAAAATACAGCGCTCAATTACCGTTGGAGACGTTCTCACGACATACTGCCCCTCTCGATCGCCGACAGTATCCAGCCACGCAGACGATAACTTTTTAAGCGGATAATCCTCTAGAAAGTAACAATATCTAAGGTTTTTCTCTCCTTGAACACCAATTCGATTAGCCTTTTTTAGCCTATTCATCGCCCTCTCATTAGAAATCCAGGACGCACCTGGCTTTGGCCTATAAACCCTTCCCTGGAAATCAAATGGAAACACATCTTTCGGAGAAAAAGATGGAGGATAAAGGGATACTTCAGAATATACTTTGCTCCCAGACGGCAGCGGATCTGTTCCTCGTCTCTCAGCCGTTGTTTTCTTCCTTCTTGAGCCATCTGGCAGCTGAATATCGACCCAATGCGCATCCCCATCAAGAGATTGTTCTTGGAATAACTGACGATATTTTGTTTTATCCTTGTCTTTACCATACCAAACCAAGTAATCGCCCATTGACTCTAAAAACTTAGCGCCCAATGGCATAGTTTTTTTTCGGAAATATATTTCAGATATAAAATTATTAACCCCAAAAATTTCGTCCATTAATTCTCGAACATGATGGATGTTCTCGTCAGAAATTTGGACAAATATACTCCCAGATTCAGCCAGCAACTCACGCGCCAAAAGAAGTCGATCCCTCAGATAGCTCAAATATGAATGGAGCCCAAGCTCCCACGTATCGCGAAAAGCTTTAATCATTTCGGGCTCTTGGGTTAAATCTTCATCTCTTCGGTCTTTCACATCCTTCTTGTTGACAAATGGCTGAAAATTAGACCCATACTTTATTCCATAGGGTGGATCAATAAATACCATTTGGACATTGCCGCCCATTCCCTCTTTCTCTAGCAGAGAATTCATGACCAGTAACGAATCCCCCGCAATCATACGGTTAGCCCAGTCTCGCTCATGCTTGTAAAAATCTATTGCATCCCTCAGCGGCAAGTTCTCAAACGGAGCGTGAAACAAGTCAGGTTGAAGAGCTGGTGAGGACTTTCCCTTCGAGTCTTTAATGCGTTTTTGAACTGCCGCCAAAATAGTGGCCGGGTCAATCCGCTCATGAACATGAAGCGAAACGGTATCCACCTCGAAACTGGTGCGCTCGGCTTTACCAGTCCAATTCAGATAGGGAGCCTGCATACGCTTGAGCTCAGACAGATCGCCTCGCTCCCGCTCCAGAAATTCCTTACCAGCTACTCTCTTCCGGAGATTGGTCACCACTTCTCGGATAGCAGACTCGTTGTCAGCGGCTAGGGCATGATCCAGCCACATCAACAGGTCATCTTTCGCCTGTTTTGCTTCGACCTCTCGGGCGTGTAGCACATCCTCAATCAGGTCTTCGACTTGAGACCTGGTTGAATCGAATTGCAGCTCTGGTGAGAGGTGCGGGTCATACTGCCAGGTCGCTTTTTGCTCCTCTCCGTCGGAATGTGTATCCACCATGCCAACGTGAGGATTGTTCTTCCGCTTCTCGTCGTATCGGTACGACAACACCTGACTGTGCTCCCCCTTTTTCTTTGCCGGCTGGCGAGGCGCTTTCGGTGAGGCTGGCTTCTGACTGGAATAGACGAGATCTTCCTGTGACGGCGCTTGCTGAGCTTGTAACTCAAAACCATCAGGCATCGCTTGCTCGCCTGCCGCAGGCTGGTGTAGGTAGGTTGCACCCCCGCGTCCACGCCCTTTCCCAATAGTCCCCTCATCGAGGAGCTGGTTTCGAGCCGCGTCAAAATCCTCATCGCTGATAGCAAGTTGATGGTCGTTGCGAATCTGGTCTTTGAGGCTCATGTTGCCGACGGTTGATCCATCCTTGGGTAACAAGGAAAGCAACAGGGATTTGATCTGCTCGATATTGGTGCTCATTAAATACTCGCTGCGAATACTTGGTTCCGTCCTCCCCATCGTTGCGACAGGGCTGGCAAGTGGCCAAGCCGATGGGCTCAGGCTTCGGCCACGCTCTCTAATGTTGTCAGCTGGTAAAAGTAGCAGAAAGAGACATAAACATCAGTTGTTTATCTCACCTAGTTCTCCGAAGCGGAGCGCTAATCAGCTTTGTGCCTGGGTTTCAGAGATGAGTATCAAAACTGATCCGCCTCACAAACCAGGTACTCCAGCCGGTCACTCTCCACCGCCAGCACATGAGCACAGTAGACAAACTCCCGCCAGTGCAGGCTATCAACCGGATGCACGCAGCGGCCGACAATCTCTTGGCTGTCATTAAGCATGAACTCGACCACGTCGGTAGAACGATTCCGCTCCCAGGTCAGCTCTACAATTTTCTCAACAGCCAGTGCACTCACAACGTCCGAGGGCACTGCTGAGCTTATAAAAATACACTGCCCGCCGCACTCCGACAGGAGAACTGTCTGAGAACGCTGCATCTCACCCTCTGCGAACCAAAACCGGAGCCCCATTGTTCGTCCGGAATCGACCACCTCCACTTTCAGGGTCTGCTCACCTACCTGGATATTCTGATTTTGCCGCAGTCGTTCCAGATGTCGAAAAACGACAGAGCCGGGCAGTTGGTCTTCCTGCGGATCATGACTTTCATGAAACCGGTCAAGCAGAGCCGTCATATCTCTCTCAACGGTTACAATCTCATCTCCCACCAGCATTTCTGCATCGTAGGCCAATCGCCAAACGTTTTTGGCAGTTTGGTAGGCAAATGTTCTATGGAGCGTGGTCCAGGATTGTTGGTGCATCAACGTGGCCAGTTCACCATGGGTACTCACCTGGACTTGCATTCCACGACCGTCTTTGTGATCAACCACAATTCGGGCAAGGATCTCCCCTGAGGCCCTAGCTGTCGTCAGACGGACTTCTGCCACATCGGATACCTGTCCGACCAGGTCGCTGACCTTCAGGTTAACGTTCAACGGGAACCGAGCGTCCTCACTAACACCGAGCGATGACGCAATCAGTCGCTTCGCCTGATCGACGTTCGCCTGCACCTGCTCTTGGGTCTCCCTGATCTGCTGTTTGAGAAAACCCAGGTGCTCCAGATCAGACCTCGGATCTGCCGGATCAAATGGACTCTCCAGGAAATCTTTTATTTGCGGTTCTATTCGGGTGCGATCTGCAATTTCCGCTTCCCCTATCTCCTCTTTGTCCGAAGCAACGGTGTTTCCGATCTCATGAAGCGAAGCCATGTACCGGTTGATGCTTTCCGAGAGGCGACGAATCTGAACCCGCTCAATGCTCTCTTTCACATGAGGAAAGCTCACCTGTATTAAGTCATCATCGTCAGGATTATCGTAGCTTCCATTGGTGAGCCGCCGCTGCGCCAGCGAGCCAACACGGTCAACCCGACCGTTCTTCTGTTCGATGCTTACTGGCGAGCCTGATACGCCGTAGTGGACAACGCTGTCACAGAACAGGTGCAGGTCTTCGCCTTCCTGAAACACGTTCGTGCTCACAAGCACCCGCGGATACCCTGGCATACGGAACTTTCGGGCTTGGGCTGAGCGTTGTCCGGGCGCATTGGTCTCACCCGTGGCGCCAATGACCGGGGCAATCGGACTGAGCTGATTACTCAGGTAACGACGATATTCATTGACACCCAAGTCGAAAATACCCGGGAGGTTGGCTTTCAGTATTGCCGGCAGCTCATCCGCCAGCCCTTTTAACTCACGATAGGTGGAGAATCCGGGACTTCGGGACTGCCGCGATAGCTCCAGTACGAAGTCTTTAATCCAGCCAGTGAGTACGTTGCTGCTGAGATCACCTTCTCCCTGCCTCAGGCGCGACACGTATAGATCAATCATGCCGTGGCCCGTGCGCAGTGCCGTCGATACAAGTGCGGAGTGGATATCTATAGTCCGCAGCAGCTCTTGTGTGTTCTCAGGGATAACGTGAGCTGGTGTTTCAGTCAGCAGGCCAAGCAGCTTTCCAAGGCTTGGAAGAATTTGCCCCTTCAGCTCATCGTTGGCTTCCAGTTCAGAGAACAAACTTGGCAAACAGAGCTGTTCTCGAACATCTGGAGGGGTAAGTGGAGTCCCGTCCTCTTGCGACTTCTGCTGACTGAGGGAGGCTCGGAGATGGTCTCGCAGTGGCGTAAAAGTACTAAATCCAAGCTGGTCGACCCAAGAATTAAGAAAGAACAGTTGCGACAGCCTGAATTTACGGAGGTATTCCTGTGGCTGAACCTGTCCGAGTTCGGCAAGGGACGCTTCAGTGGCGGCAGCCAAGCATTGCTCGATCGTCCGGCGTAGGTCCACCCCACTGTAGAAACAGATGAGTTGAACCCAATTGATGTCCAACAGCGGGCTCGCCAGCCGTTTGGGCAAAGAAAGGCTCTGTTTCACTTGGTAGGGCGTGACCAAATTTGTCCGATTATTCTGGTTTCTGAGCTCAGGCGACTCACCGCGGAAGAACCAGTTGAAGAGATTGTCGTTCTTGGGTGGCTGCCGAAGTTCAGCCTCTCCGGTGTCGCTCTCTTCTGAGACACCTTCATCTATGCGTTCATCCCTGTATCGGCTGACTTCACGGTACTCTTCAATCACCCCTTGCAAAGAGCCCCATGCTTTGGGGAAGTCTTTCAGGCGTGACTTCAGATAATTGATCAACCAATCGTCATAGCATTCATCGAGTTTCTGCTTCAGTTCTTTGACGCTTTTTACCCGGCGCACAAATACAAGCTGTTTGCGGTTCTCTTGAAAAACCGCATTGGCTAACTGCTTTGCAACGGTGTCCATTTTAGGGTGTGGCAGTGACCGCCCGAGATCTGCATTCACATAGCTGTCGACAATGGCACCGACCACATTCCGGTCCTGGGCATCGCGCCCTCTGTCATCCGGATCTTCACTATCGAACTCCACCCGAGGGGAGCGGGTGGTTTCACCATAGCTCTCGAAGGATGCGAGCATGCCCATTTGAAATGACGGCGAGCCATGCTTGTGGCCAAGTGCATCGCCGACTTTTTTCTGAACCAGGGCCGTTACCAGCTTCTGCTCGTCCGTTGCCAGCTCAATCGCGGCCTTTGGGCCGTCACGCCATTCCACACGGTACATGTTGCGAGTGTATTCCCGGTCGCCTATTTTCAACCGGTTGAGGCGACGTACCATGAATCGCGCAATTTCCTCTTTGTCCGTTACGGACTGGGCGTTACTTAGTAAGCCATCCTTCCCTACCAGAGCAAGCTGGTTACGTAGCTGTTCCAGATTGCGATCGTAAGGAGTGGCGGAGAGCAGCAAAGCATTGCGTACGCGACGCTGGTAAGGACCGCCCTGCTCGCTTTGACTTTGATAGAAACCCATGACCTGTGAAAGCACGCGGTTTCGGTCACTGCTCTCGAAATTGTGTTTGAAATTATGGCTCTCGTCGATAACCACCAGATCAAAGGTGGGCAGAACGTAATTCAATGCGCGAGCGAACTCGTCTTTTACTCCACGATGAGTGGGGTCTCCATTTGGGAGACGGAAAGCGGGAACCATACTCTGCAGTTTCTTGCGCTGCGCCTTCCAACTTTTAATTGCTTCTTCGTCGTACTCACTACCGGCCTTTTTCAGGCCGAAGCTGAAACTCCCGTTGCGGACAAAAAAGTCAGCATAAAAGCCGGAAGCTGCTGTGCGGATGAGGTCTTCCAGGCTATCGCATTTGGCCACAGGGGCAGCGGGTTTACCCTCTGGAGTGCGCACACGATAGCTGGCGGTGCAGACGTTCCGATCAATAAAGCTGCCATGCTCCCGCAGCCATTTGTCCTGAACGTTGGCACTGGGGCAGATATAGAGCACCCGAAGAGAAGGGTTGAAATAGCGCATCAGCGCTACGACACCAAGCGCTATGTAGGTCTTGCCCATTCCGACTTCATCGGCAAGGTAGCCAAGCCCAATGTCTTCCGTATTGATCATGTTATAGAGGGCTACAGCGCCTCTCAGCTGCACTTCCCCGAGCGATGCCAGCTCCTTTCTGCCGCCACTAAAGTCGAGAATGTTTCGAGCAGTGTCCAGGTCCAGGATGGGGTATGGCTTCATCCATTCACCTCAGCTTCCGTGACCCGATACTGTTCCAGAAATTGATGTTCGAACCATTCAAAGAAACGGTCCCGATCGGTTTCCCGTTCATCAGAAAGCTTGATCAATTTAGTCTCGCGGATTTGCCTGAGCAGCTTATCCACCCGTTGAGACTGTTCGCGGACATGAGGACGAGAGACAAGCTCTTCCGCCTGATAAATTTCCTTGGCGCTGAGCAACAATAGATAGGCGCTAACCGGGTGCAGAGGCTCATCGTCCACTTCTTGCGAACTGACGACTGCTTCAGCGCGAGCAATCAAGGTTGGCAAGCTGTCGACACCGGTACCGGTGAGATAATAGTCCTGCTTCTCCGGGGATGTTTTCTCATCCGTTAAATCGCGCCTCAGCATACGAAACGCGTGGAACAGTTCGGCGTATTCCGAGAAGAACACGTTTTCCAGTTGTGCTTCGTCGGTCAGGCTCGTTTCGCCCCGCTCTCCCAATTCAAAAAGGCGTTTAACCCTCGCATCCGTGAGCAATAACTGTCGACGGTCCGGAGACATCCCTGCATAGATGGCCAATATCTGTTGCGGGGAGAGTGTGGCCAGTTCTGGCTGGGGTTTATGTGACCAGTGTGTCTGCTGGAGCAACACACGATGGGGAGCAATTAGTGCGTCAGAATCGAAAATCCGACCGCGAACCAGAATCAGTGACCCGTTACCAAGAGACCTTTCCAGATCTTGAGTATCCCCCTCAAAATGGCTAAAGGTTTTGCTCAACCGCCAGCCCTGGATCACCGGATTTTCTTCACCGTCTGGTCCGATCAGGTCAATTTCGACCGGGCTGTCAGACCCCACACATCCACTCAGCGTTCTATCCAACCAGTCAAACGCGAGGGAAATCCGGGGCATTTGACCTTGAGACTCTTGCTCTGGATTACCAGGGGCGGGTTCAAGGCGACGTTGGCTTACCTCCGGCAGATCATCTGAGATCGTTTCCAGCAGTGGCTTCGGATCCGTTGGCACCAGAAAGCCGGCCTCGACATTTTCATAGAGCGCCTTATGGGTGAAATTCACGGATCCAACAAAGATGTAGGCAGTTTCACGCCCAATGAAGTTGAAGACCTTGGCGTGTAGTTCTCTGTGAGGCTCCTTGCCTACACCCAAAGGTTCCGCTTCACTATTGAGCCAGTTGGCCCAGGCGATATTCTCAGCACTATCGACATTGGTCAGGTAATCGAGGTTACAGAGCGCTTCCCCGCTGTCATCACGCGGCAACAGGAGACGGACACTGCCGACCCCGAGATGCTTGAATGTCTCATGTAGGCGATTCTTTGCATCATCCGCGAAAAACGGTGAAATAATTTCCAGCTCAGCCGGCTCATCGAAACGCTCGATTTTGCCTGAAAGGAAGTCGATAAAACGCGGGGGATGGGATAGCCCGAAATAGTGCACTGGTTTTGCTTCAGGATCAGCAACGCAGGTTTTCAGAAATCCCTGGATTTTGGCGAGAGCGTTACCTTCAGACTGAACAATGCTTTTGCCTTGCAGGTACTCAAAATCCTGTTTGAGGTGGTGGAGAAAGTCACCATCTCCGCCCACTTGCCCAACTTCTTCCCAATGTTGACACTCGACGTTATCCCACCAGCCTGCGCGGGTAAGGTTATTGGAGCCGGCGGAAATCAATAAGGAATCGGCTTGCCCGGCACCATTCGCTACCAGCAGGAAGCCCAGCTTTGCGTGAAACGCACGGTTGCCTTCCGATACCCCATGGCAGCCGTATTCCATCCCGGGTGAGCTCTCACCACTGATACGGAAGATGTCGTGATCGTAAAAGACATCAATCGGAAGTTCGGCCTCTCTCAAAGCCTCCCGCACCTGAAACTGCTTTACTCGCTCATCAATCGAAAAGGAGCTGTTCTCGGGCAGTAAAAGTGGAATAACGTCCAGCTCAAAGAACTGCGGGTCGAATGTATACGTGGTGAAGACTGCTGCTTTTACCTGTCGGCCCTTCAGGCTGTCTTCGAAGTACTGGGAGATCTGAGCGTTATCCATTGCGCTCCCCCAAGTTGGCTTTCGCAATTCGAAGGTACGAACCCAGGAAGTAGTCGTAGTCCCAGTTGTTGAGGAGAGCCTCTTGAGACTTCAGGCTGGCTGTTTCTGACTTTACTTTGACGTTGAGGATCTCGCCATTTTCGCAACTGACCCATGGAGCTCCCCCGCGCGCTTTCATCACATCGGCATTCAATTTGATGACTGCCTGCACAGCGCTACGATGGTCACCTACTTTCAAATTATCGTTGATCTGGCGAAGTGCCTCCCGGCGGTTCATCCCATGAGGTAGAGCTTCAGGGAGGTGGTCGTACTGGTAATCCATTTCTTCAATTTTTCCCACCACAGCCGTCAATGAGCTGTGGTCATGCCTTAGTAGGTAGTAAAACAGGTTATTGGCAGCGACCAGGACACGCTCCACCTGCTGAATGTCGCTCAAGGAGTCTTTCAATTCCGGTGGTGCAGACGATTGGATCTGATCGATATTCCTGGCAAAGCCCGCAGTTAGTTGCCCCTGTCCAATCAGTTGCTCGGTGACACTAAACAGTTCTTCCTGAACAGGGGCATTGCTGTTCTGGCGTCCGCGAAGCAGTACATCGGTAAGTTTTCGTCGGACCTCATCTTTTCGTATCGCCCGCCAAAACTGAGGTGCCAATCGATCGCAAACCGCTCTGGTGAGGTGGGAGTCTTCCCTAAACAACGAAATGAACTCTTTTGCGTCCAGGTCCTCGGAGATTATTTTCGCGAGATTATCTCCTTCCACCGTCGGCTTTCGCTCACTCCCTTCGACCAGGCCCGAATCTCTGAGAGCCGAACTGTACAAGCCCCACATTCCATAGCTCGCCTGATTACTCAAGATCTGAGCCTTCAACCCAATGTCCAAGTGATCGGACCGGGAGTTCATGTTTTTCTGAACACGGGTGATACCCATAATTTCCTTGCTACCGGACTGGTAGCGAAGGTAAGCCGCCAGCTGTTCGTAACGAAGAAAGGTATCTCGAATCAGCCGCTCACGGGTGTCTTTATTCGCATTTTCATGCAGTTGGTGGGCCCAGTAAAAGCCAAGCAGCGCTACCGTGAAGGTTTCAATAGAGCCGGTAATGGTTGTCAGGTTGCCGACCACCTTTCGGCCGAAATGGGTCCACACCAGCTCAAATCCTAAAGGATCACGTGAGCCCTTAGGCCTGGCCCGGTCATCAAGGAGCGAAAGGAAAGGCATTATTAGTCAGGTCCGTCTTGTTGTTCTCATCGGATTTGTATCGGCATTCAGAGCGTCGCAACTACCTTTTGCTCTACATCAAATGGTTCCACATCATCATCAAACTGATCCTGGAGGCCGTAAGCCATCCGCTCAAGCGGCGCCTGCCTGCCATAACCGAACTTCCGGATTTCTTCGATATATCGTTGGATGAAGGCCTGAGCTCCGAGCTCTCGCCACTGGATGACATGTACGAGCTCATGAAAATGGATGCTGAAGTCATCCGCTACTTTTGGAACGAGGTAGTAGGTATCTTTGTAAGTGATCCCTTCATACTGATTTTGGTTGTCGAGGAAATCGCCCAGGCCGGCCTCCCTCAGCTCCGGGAGGTCAGGCAGAGGCAGCTTGTCCACGACGACGTAAAAGGAAGCATCGAGTAGCTCAGGAGAGTAGAACCCATGAAACGGTCGCTGGAATCTCGAACAGGATTGACGATCAGCGGAATAAGAATCGTTGAGATCGTCAATCCAGGATTCCAAGAAATCGAGCACAGTTTCCTCCGGTTGAACGCTATTACCACTTGACCGATTCGGCCCACGATGGGAAACCGGTGAGTTATGTACCTTTTATAGATGGTTTCATACTGCGTCATCCCCGGACGTTTTCCAAGTCCTGCAGCACTTGCCACTTAGGCAATGACCAACCACCCTTCGCTAATCGTTGAACAGGGGGTACGATAGAGACTGGCCAGATCACAGCCTATCTGGAATCGCTGACGCCGTAATCGGCCTGAGTTTCCCTCTACGGACCACGACCATTGGGAGCGAAGAGGTGGATAACCAAAAGAAAACCGTTGAGGCGCTCCGCGAAGATGTATTCGCCGAAGCAGTGGAGCTATTCGAGGGTGACCGGAAGGCTGCGCTCGCTTGGCTGAATCAACCATTGCGGGCGATCGGCCACGAAGTGCCCTCTGAATACATGAACTCTCCAGAGAACATACAGAAAGTTAAGGACGTCATAGGTCGATTGGAGCATGGTGTCTGGACATGAGTATCTACCGATCGAAGTGAAGTGACGTTATCAGGAATCAGTGTACCGGTGGTGTACCCACACTGTACCTGGAGTGCACCTAAGCCCTCGGCGAATTCAAGACAAGCGCCCATACATTTTGCTGAATTCAGCTTGGGGTTCACCACAGGTACACTAGCGGTAAACCTGACCTGCTCCCCTTTACCTTGATCCTAATTAAACCCAAGCACCGCTCCCTGCCCTGCCCCCCGCAACCCGGTGTTATTTGAGAAAATGAGCGTTTTGACGAGTGGACAACCCTGGGCTCATTTTCGATAATGGTTGCTCTTTCCAGGCAATGCCTGGCCGTGTAGCTGGCACGGTTATGTAAACAGCAAGCGCTTTACCGTCGAACTTCGACCGGTAGCCCAGGGGGCAAAGCCCCCAATCCAGCGTGCTTTTTTTGCACCTCAGCAAACTTTCTGTTTGCTAACTAAACCGCCCAACTTGGGCAATGCCTCACCTCTACGAGCGAATACCGCACGTTAGAGAGATGACCTGACCTGGAGCTGGGAACCCCAGCATTTCCAATGCCTTCAAGCCTTTCAACGGACTAGAACTGGTCGAAAACCCTGACTAAAACCAGATTCGAGCGGAATCGTTCCCCTGGTGCGTCACCACCGGCATGCTCGATTCGACCTGTTCGCCCTTAAGCCTGATCCACGTTTCAGGCGCCCCTCTTTTGCATCGTCACGCTGACCGCGTGACAACTCCGCTACCCCAACAAACAGCATTGGCTGATTTGTTACCCACGGTTCGCAATGGACAAAACCTGTGCCTGCAGCGGCACGACGACACTTCCACCGATCAGAGGAGATTTCCGATGGTTCTGTATCTGACTGCGGCGACGGGGCGGAGTGTCAGCGAGGAGACCAGGCACTCAAACAGCCGCAGGGTTTGCCTCGCATCAGCTGCATTCATTCTCAACTTTTTAGTAACAGGTAATTTAGCAATGAAACAGAAACGAAAAACACCGCGAGACAAAAAGCGCAATTACGGCTATGGCAAGCAGTTGTTGTTCGCCTTCTTGCAGGCGTTAAATGCCCTCTTTGGCCCGAACGACCACTACGGGACGCGCCGAACTCACGGAATTCGGATCAGACTTTTCGTCGAATTCTGCCGGCAACATGGCGTCCGGGACGCCCTTGATATTGATCTGGAGCTCGTGGAGGCATATGGCAATTACCTGCGTCACCGCCTGTATGACGCTTACGAGTGGACCGATGGCAGGCGCGACAACATGATTTCAGTGTCATATGCACACAATCTCATCTCGACGGTGAACACCTGTCTGTACGCGATGCGTCGAAATGAGAAGTTGCACTTGTCCGCTCGCAAAGCGCTGGGCGTGGCCAGATCCAATGTACGAAAAACCCAGATTGAGGCAGACAAGGCGGACACGCAGACGGCGGCAGATCGAATGATTGCCTCTGGCAATGAACGTGGAGCTGCCGTGGTTTTGCTATCGCGTGCCTGGGGAATGCGACCGAATGAGGCCTTCCTGCAGGACCTAGACCGCATGATGCGAGAGGTAACTGCAACAGGGTCCGCGGCTATTCTGGAGGGAACAAAAGGCGGCCGCCGTTGTGGGAGCCGGACAATTAAGGCTGGTGAGTTTCAGCGAGAGACGCTCGAATTCGCTATCTCCGTTCGGCCGGCAGGCTCCAAATGCCTGCTGTCGAAAACGGACAATGTGATCAGCTTTTACCGACGGGAACTCGGGCGCTGCAGGAGAATCCTTAAAAAGTGCGGGATTCCTTCCATCCGGGAATTGCGCTGTGGATTCGCGCAGGACGTCTACGAAGAAATCGTGCGCGGGCCCAGCCCACTCCGCGGCCCTATTGGGGATCGGGTACTGGATCGCATCGCCCGTGAAACGGTCGCTCGCTTGCTGGGGCATGGTCGTCCCCAAGTGACCTCTTCTTACATCGGGGGCTACTGATGAATATCCGGGAAATCACAAAGCGCATCAAATGGAAAGAGGGAACTTCCGAATCGTCGAAGGGTACTTCTGGTGCGACCAAAAGTCGGACGATTAAGCGCATTCAAACGATGGCGGATGCTATTGAGGCGCAGTTTCCGACCGTTCGATACTGCAACCAGATTAAGCTTAAACACATGAAGTACCTCAAGGAAGCCTGGTTCGACAATGAGGGCTTTGCCCCTACAACCATGTCTGATTACACCCGTTCCATGCGACTCATGATTACGGCATTGGACAAAGATCGGCATTGGTTCGGTCACCTGGGCCTGGTCCAAGACCGGACACGCGGAGGGCGCCGAGTGGTTTCACGAGTGACGAAAACGAGGTCAAGAAATCGTCGATGAACGATCGTCCGACTATGCGGGTGGGGAGCTTTGGAAAATTTCACATGCCGAGCCCCCTCCCGGCACCGGTTCAGATTTCCGATGATCGCGATAGGTGATGAGAGAGCTCATTGCCTGGTAAATGCGAATCCACAATCTGAACTGGAGTATCCAATGAGACTGACATTCGACAGTTGCGTCAGCAAACGAACTGGTGAACCGCTGGCAGCCTACGAATCTGAATATGAAGCGTGGAGTTCTTCCGACCACGCGAGCTTGTTCTACGGCCAGGATTTCACGTATTACCAATGCCAGCGATGCCAGCACTGGCACCTAACCCCCAAGGAGCGATACACACCGAGTAAGCCCTGCGAGTTCTGCACTGATAGCGTCGGAGAAACCAAGGGATTGTATTCAACCAAGGCGGGAGCGGAGGCCCGGGCAGAGATCATTGGCCGCGAGAACCACATTCATTTGCGGGTATATGAATGCCCCTACCAAACAGGCTGGCATCTAACTAAACAGTAGTGCCTGACGATGAAAACCCTTAAAACGCACTCAAGAACTGGAGTAGATTCCCATGTCAAAAGGTAAAGGTAGCTCTCGTCCCTCCAACGGTCATCCGGGCGGCAACTGGCCAAGCACAACCGGCCGGCCATCTGGAGGAGGCCGAGGTAACGCCCCTTCCAAGGGTAAGTAACTATGCAAGATCAGGCCGCTGAAATGTCGGCGGCCTGTTTCTGATAGTGGCTCCAGTATTTGCTGTAGAACCCGATCGCGTTGAAACGTTGAAGATCTGGATGCGCACTGAAAATTGAGGAAAGGGTCGCTTCTTCTTCATCGATCAATCGCCCCCATGCCAGTGCAGCCTGGGCTTTCATCCACGCCAGATAATGGTCTGAGTCGTGGCCGGCACAGAGCCTGGCAATGAATGTTTCCAAATCCGATAAATCGGGGATAGTGCCACTCCGCCATCGTTTCAGTTTGCGATACTTGAGCATTGCCAGTGTGTACCCTGCAGGAGAAACAAACTCCTCTCCAGCTGAGTCACCAGGCAACGGCAGGTAGCTGGCCATTCGTCTGTAGCTAAAGTCGCAACCATTAAGCGCAGACAATCGATATTTCCAAACCTCAAATAGCCGAATTAAGGGTCTGTCCTGTTCAGACAGAGCTTCCAGAGCCGATGATCGGGGAGCAATATCTCCCACAAATCCCTGATCGACCAACTGTTGTTTGTGCGCCTCATACGCCCCTTGCACAACAAGATAGTCGGCCACATCCAAAGCCAACTCACAGAGCAGCGTGTAGTAGAAATCAACTCGCAGTTGGTGGTTAACCAAGTTCAGTATGCTCTTTCCGCTGCGCCACTCTGCGCTTTCTGGATCTCTGGCTGTGTGGTCGATCTCGGCGATCAACGAGATGAGTTCCGGATCTATGAGAGTGTACTCCCTCAAGAACTCTTGACCCCGTCGAATCCAGACGGCGGGGTCATGCTGTTTATTCGGCTGTCGGCAGGTCTCCTGTTTGACCCAGTCGAGAAAAGACTTCTCTTGGGCCATCCGCTTCTCAAGGAAGCTGGCAACCCTGGATCCCTTGAGGGCCGAGCCAATTTTCGACTTGTCAGCACCCGCCAGTGCAGCTACCCACGAGGAACCATTGTTCTTCAATTGGAGGCCGTTCCAGGGCTCCACTGCAGCTTCGATTGATTCCAGGAACTGCTTGTCGGGAATACTTGCTTGCCAGACGCGTTGAATTTTCATCGCGGCGCCCCGTGTTACGGGTTCGCTTTCAGCTTTCTTCAAAGTGGTACGGTGCGGTGCTTTGACCCCGGCAGTGTTCGCCATTGTCTCCACCAGCCTAGGGAAGGAGCCCGAATCGCCGAGCGCGATTTTAAGAAAATCCGAAACATGAGGCAGAAAAAACACGTCAAGGGGCGGGAGCGTCACCATGGTTCCATTCTTCATACATCCCTCAGTACAGCAGAGGCACCGGAAACCTCAGAATTTTCTGACGTTGCCACAATTGATCATATTTCGAAAGGCTCGTGGCCATCATTCCTCAGTAGTCTTTGAAGTGTCGATCAAATGACGCTGCCAGTATCAACAAACAAAATCCTGGGGAGCAAGCGCATGAAAACCGGAATTCAGAATACCAAGAGCTTCTCTTACCTGCTGGCGCTTGCCAGGGGTGCCTATGCAGGCAATATGGACGCAACCAAGAATTTGGCGCGCCAGCTTCGCCATGCATCGAACGCCAAAGCGGTACTACGCCAACTGAAACAGCAACTGCACCAGGACCAAATTAAACGGGAGAAGATGGCACTGAAGCGTCGCGCTGAGCAAGAGAGAAAACATTGTGATCGCTTTCCACCAACACACCCGCTGTTCCGGAAAAGCAGAGCCACCGGGGGCCGGAAGAATCATGATGCAATGAAAAGAGCGGTATTGTGTGGCGGGTTCGAAACGAACAGAACCCGCCATTAGCCACGATGTTGATGCAGAGCCCTTAACTGCCAAGGCCCTCTTCATAGGCTTGCAGGTCAGTCTCTCGCCACCGAGCAGTCTTGGGAGCGAGCTTGACCGGTTTCGGAAAGCGCCCTTCACGAATCCAACGCCAGATGGACTTGGGAGAAACGCCGTAACGATTGCTGACTTCTTTGATGCTGTAAAACACGTTATGTACCTCATTACGATTAATTGGTACTCAATAAGTTAATCGGTAACAAGGGTCGGTTGGCGCGTGTAATTGCTAGAAAACTGCAGAAACTCAGGATTTATGTTAATAATCCTCTTGCCGTCGTTTCCGTGGCAACTTTCCTGTGTATGCATACCTGGCGTAGGCGTTGAGCAATTGCAGGCGACGATCCAAGATCTGTTCGCTCAGATACGCTGCGCGGGTCTCATCGCTGTCCAGATGCGCCAAACTGAGCTCGGAGACCACATCATCAAAATCTGTCTTGGCCGCGGCAAAATTTTTGAAACAGCTTCTCATTCCATGTGCACACGCGATCTTGTTATACCGAGGGTCCATAAATCCTTTGCCGCCAGCCTTCAAAGACTCTTGATGAACTGCCTTCACAGTGTTGTTCAGCGCGTTCTCGCTGATCTGCGCTTTTTCTTTGTAACCCGGAAATACGTATCGTCCGGACCGAGGCATGCTCCGGAGGATTTCTATTGCCCTTGGCACCAAAGGCACCACGTGGAGCTCATTCGGGTTCCTATTCTTCATTTTCGAGCCTGGAATCGTCCAAGTTCCCTCGTCGAGATTGATTTCCGGCCATTCAGCAAATTGAACCTCTGTCGGTCTAGCGATAGTCAGTATTTGAAATTCCAATGCACGGGAGGGCGTCGTGTCTCGCTCCAGCAGGAACTTCATAAACTCAGGCAAGTCATGATGCCGCATCGCAGGCTTATGCCTCGTGTGGTGGATACGCTTTGCCGGTGGCAGCCAGCCATCCAGATTGTCGTCCCAATCTGCAGGATTCTTCCCGGAAACCAAGTTACGAGATGCCGCCAGCTTCCAGACTTGGGCGATAGTCTGACGAATTCTGGTGGCCGTTGGTGTTTGGGTGGTCCAAAGCGGATTCAGAACTCGTACGATGTCCTCAACGATGAGGTCGCCGATTTGGGTATCACCAATCTCCCCCAGACATCGATCAATCGACTTCCGTAAGCGGTTTCGCTGCCGCTGCGGGTTCTTGCCGCGAAAAGTCACCTCTTTAATCTTGTAATATTCCTCCGCGAGCTCTCCGAAGGTGACTTGTTTCCGCTGACGCTCACGGTCTCTGGCCTTTCGCTCTTGATTCTGCTCAACAGGATCTACGCCATTGCGGATTTCCTCCTTTTTCTGGCGGGCCTGCTCTCGCGCCTCTCCTAGGCTCACATCGGGATAGCCTCCCAGGCCAATCTCGCGACGACGGAGGCCCACCGTCGTGACCAGAAGCCAAGAGCGTGAGCCGATTTCCTGTCCAGCCGCTGGCGGACGACATTGCAAAACTAGACCGTCTACCCCACCCACCCTGTGATAAGCAACACAAGGCTCTCCGGCTTTTCGCGTTTTACTGTCCTTTTTCACTACCCCATGGCGGAGGTTGCGAACTTGGGCAGGCCCCATTTCAGGCACTTTTTTTGGCATCGTTTAGCTCCACACTTCAATCTACCCTTCATCCTACCCCTCAAAACACCTGTCGCAAGATGGGTAAATGTGTCTATAAACGATACCACCAAAAACTCATCTAGCAATACTTTTTGTTTTATTACAGTATCTTAGTTACCAGCTGAGACATTCTGAGCACAAATTAGATATTGGTGTGGAACCTGCCGGGGGTACCATGCCAGCAATAAAATCATATGGTTAGAGATCTGCCTCTGGGACTTTGCTGATTCCGGTGTGCAATGACGCAATGAGAGGGCACGCGATGTCCCCTTTTTGCTCATGACATCGAGCGACCATATCGCTCAGAACACTCTCAATCCTCACCAGCTTTTTGATCTTTCCACGTACAGACTGCAGTTTGTGCTCGGCCAGGACACTGGCTTCCTGGCAGTGGGCACCATCTTCCAGCCGAAGCAGGTCGATAATCTCATCGAGACTGAAGCCCAGGTTCTGCGCCGATTTCACGAACGTCAATCGATCGATATCGGCAGAACCATAGCGTCTGATCCCACCGGGAGGACGCTGGGGTTCCGACAACAGGCCCCGCCGCTGGTAATAGCGAATGGTCTCGACATGGACACCGGCCGCCTTGGCCAGCCCACCGATGGTCAGTGGATTTACTTTATTCACCATGCGGGCTTACTCCGTAGTTGACTACGGCATCAGTTTACGTCATCAAACAAGGTCACTAATAGAGCATTTGCCCATGCTATCCAAGGGTTGCCTTGCCTTATCCCGCGCAGCAGGATAGTTGCTTGACATCCTTGGTAAACGTTTGAGCGCACAGCTTCAAACCTTCTACCATCGTCAGGTACGGGAACAGCTCATCGGCAATCTCGTTGACAGTCATGCGCGCACGAAGCGCCATCACCGCGGTCTGGATCAGTTCGCCGGCCTCACCCGCCACGGACTGCACACCCAGTAACCGCCCGCTTTCACGTTCCGCGACCATTTTAATGAAGCCTCCGGTATCAAAGTTGACCAGGGCCCGTGGCACGTTGTCGAGGGTCAGGGTACGGCTGTCGGTGACGTAGCCACTTGCCTCGGCGTCGGCCTCGGATAAACCGACGGTCGCAATCTGTGGCTCGGTAAAGACCACCTCCGGCATGGCACTGAGATCGAGCCGTGCATCACCACCGGTCATATTGACTGCTGCTCGACTGCCACCCGCGGCGGCGACATAGACAAACTGCGGCTGGTCGGTGCAGTCCCCAGCAGCATAGATGTCGGGCACGGTGGTACGCAGACCGTCATCAACTAAAATCGCCCCGCGGGCAGTCTCGACGCCGATAGCCTCCAGGTTCAGTCTGTCTGTGTTCGGTGTGCGTCCCACGGCCACCAGCAGCCGATCGGCGCGCAGCTCTCCCACGTTTGTGGCGAGCACGAACTCCTCATTGGTATAGCGGATCTGGCTCGCCTGCGTGTCATTCAGAACCTTGATACCCTCGGCCTGGAACGCGGTTTCAATGGCCTCGCCAACAGCCGGGTCCTCACGGGAAAACAGCCGGCTACGCGCCAGGATGGTCACCTCGCTGCCCAGCCGGGCAAACGCCTGTGCCAGCTCCACTGCCACGACGGACGCCCCGATGACAACCAGCCGTTCCGGAATGGTGTCGCTGGCCAGTGCCGTGGTGGACGTCCAGTACGGCGTATCGGACAGGCCCGGAACCGGGGGAATGGTAGGCCCCGCACCGGTACCAATGAACGCTCTGTCAAAGCGTACCTCGCGTTCCGTGCCGTCGGTTCCAGTCACTGTCAGCGTATTGGCGTCGGTAAAACGGGCCTCACCCTGCAGGACAGTGATCGCCGGATTGTCTTCGAGAATCCCCTCATATTTCGCGTGACGAAGCTCATCGACCCGGGCCTGTTGCTGGGCCAGTAACCGGGGCCGGTGAATAGAAGGCTCGACCGCGGCAATGCCCTCGTCGAACGGACTGGCGCGACGCATGTGGGCCACGTGAGCGGCGCGGATCATGATCTTCGAGGGCACGCAGCCGACATTGACGCAAGTGCCACCGATGGTGCCGCGTTCGATCAGCGTCACCCGGGCTCCGCGTTCCGCCGACTTCAAAGCGGCGGCCATGGCACTACCGCCACTGCCAATCACGGCAATGTGCAGATCGTTATCACTCATAAACACTACTCCTGCTTCGCCCCGGACTGCATCAGTGTGGACGGGTAGCCCGCGTTGGTCGTGGCCTCAGTTATTGCTTCAACGGAGGTTTTTTCATCGTCGAAAGTAACCGTCGCATCACGCTCCTCATAACGGACCTGCACAGAACTCACCCCATCGACCCTCTTGAGAGCGGCTTTGACGGTGATCGGGCAAGCCGAACAAGTCATTCCGGGAACCGACAAGGTCACCGTCTTTTGCGACGCCAAGGCAGGCATGCTGAACAGCGTAAACAGTACGGCAGTGATCAGGGACTTTTTCATGATGTATGGCCTCTCAGTAAAATAGCGGTAAGACGAAAGGGAATGCCAACGCGATCAGTACGAGCAACGCGACGATCCAGAAAGTGATCTTGTAAGCGGTGCGCACTTGCGGTACTGCGCAGACCTCGCCCGGCTGGCAATCCTGTGCAGGCCGGTATATCCGACGCCAGGCAAAGACCATCGCCACCAGAGCAGCACCAATGAACCACGGCCGGTAAGGCTCCAGAGCAGCCAGGTTGCCGATCCAGGCACCGGAAACACCAAGGGCGATCAGGACCAGGGGGCCAAGACAGCAGGCCGATGCGAGCACTGCTGCGATCCCGCCTGCGACTAAAGACCCGCGACCGGATTTGGACTCTGATTTCAACTCTGACATTACGACGGTTCCTTTCATGACTTTGCTGGCTATCTTCAAAATACTTCCGTAGTCGGCTACGGAGTCAAGCCCTGCACTCCTATGGAATGTTCAGCACTCTTGACCCCGTACCGTGGTACGGGCACTACTCTTATTATTCGAATCTACTGGGTGGGGGTTCTGCCATGACAGACATGACCATTGGCAAAGTGGCTGACGCGGTGGGTGATTGACCAGTTACGACAAATCCGCCAGAGACTTGCGGCACTTGTGGACCGTTGTCCCGGTCAAGGTCCGTTGCAGTGCTGTTCCATATTTGATGCGCTGGAGCAAACTGAGGGCTATTCCACAAGCATCATGAACAAGACAGAGTAATTCCTTAACGCCGTATCTTGGTACGGAGTCTACCCTTGAAACACAGCTTCATCTCACCAGAGGGACGCGTCATGTTAAAGAAATATTTCTTGGTTTTAGCGGCCTTGATCTTCAGCGTTGCCGCGCTGGCCGCCGACAAAAGCTACGTATTGGGCGTGGACGGCCTGGCCTGTCCCTTCTGTGCCTATGGCATCGAGAAACGTCTGAATAAAGTGGATGGCGTCACCGGCGTGGAGGTGGACGTTGGGAAAAGTACTGTGAATGTCACCCTTGAGGAGGGCAAGACGCTCTCGGAGGAGCGGGCACGTCAGGCTGTTGAAGAGGCCGGCTTCACGCTGCGCTCCTACTCAGAGGCCGACGGCGAAACAGGAGGCAGCGATGCGAAATAACAACCAGTCAATCGGCTTGTCCCTGCTGGTCGGAGCCCTGGTACTGACCGGTGTGCCTTCGGCACAAGCCGCACCCAACACCTTTAACACGGCTCTGCCCGTGCCGCAGGGTGAAACCATCTGGCGGGAGCAACTGGTCTTACGAGAGCGTTCCGATGATGGGCCTATGGATCGCGAGGTTTCGGTCCAGGCTCTGGGCAGTGTCCTGGGTTATGGCATTACCCCGAAGCTGGCGGTGTTCGGCGTTGTCCCTTACTTTTTCAACAAGGCACTGGACGTCACCACGCCCATGGGCCGGATTGAGCGCGATACCGGTGGCATCGGCGACGTCTCGCTGTTCGGGCGCTACACGGCTTACCAGGACGACTTCACCGGCGGCACCTTCCGGATCGCGCCGATTTTCGGGCTCACTGCACCAACCGGGGACAGTGACGACCGCGATCGTTTCGGCGAACTGCCACGTCCATTGCAGGTTGGTGACGGAGCCTGGGATGGGTTTGGCGGCGTGGTGGCCACCTATCAGACGCTGCAGCACCAAATGGACGCGCAGTTACTTTACCGAGAAAACGGGCGCCACGACGGCTTCGCCCACGGCGACGAGACCCGTCTCGACGCCTCACTGCAATACCGGATCTGGCCGCTCAGCCTTGAAGGCATCTCCGGCACACCAGGCTTTACCTATGCACTACTCGAATCCAGTTTCGTTCACCGCGAACGCAACGAGATTGGCAGTGGTACCGATGCCAATTCCGGCGGTACCCAATGGCTGCTGGCGCCGGGCGTGCAATACATCACCCGGCGTTGGGTCGTCGAGGGCACGGTACAACTGCCGGTGGCCGAAGATCCCAATGGTGATGCCATTCAGGACGATTACATTGTACGCGTTGGCTTTCGCCGCAATTTCTAGGGATTGAGGACATCATGAAAAAGGTTGGACAATGGCTGGCCTACACTACGCTCGGGCTGGTGGCAGCTCTCACCCTGCTTGGCTGCGTGGGCGGAGCCATCAACTGGAACCAGGAACCGCCCTACTCGCTGACGCTTACCTGGGGCGAAAAAGGCAGTGGCCCGGGGCAATTCAACGACCCCACCGGGGTTGCGGTAACAGACACCGAAGTGTTCGTGTCCGATGCCCGCAACGGGCGTATCCAGGTTTTCGATCACCAAGGGCACTTCAAGCGTGAATTCGGTACACCCGGCGATGGGATCGGTGAGCTCGGGCGCCCCATGAACCTGACCATTCACAACGACAAACTTTACGTGCCGGAGTACATGAACGACCGGATTCAGGTGTTCAGCCTGACTGGCGAGCCGCTGAGGATCATTGGCAGCTCCGGCAAGGGGCCTGGCCAGTTTAATGCGCCCGGCGGTGTTGCCGTAGCGGATAACGGTGATCTGTTCGTGGCGGACTTTTATAACCATCGTGTACAGCATTTGCGGGCGGATGGCTCTTTCGTACAACAGTGGGGAACAACCGGTGTGACAGGCAGGGGTGCCGGGGAATTTACCTATCCTACCGATGTGGCGCTCGGAGAGGATTCGGTCCTCTACGTAGCAGACGGTTACGGTAATCGAGTTCAGGTCTTCAATACCGGGGGCGACTTTCTGCGCAAGTGGGGAGGCCCCTTCGCCATCGGCCTTTACGGGCCGTTCAAGGGCTGGTTCACAACCACAACCTCCATCGCCCTGGGGCCCAACGGTGAGGTCTTTGTGGCCGACTTCTACAATGACCGGATCCAGAAATTCACGGCTCAGGGCGACTATCTCACCGCATTCGGAACGACGCCCAGCAACCCCGGCCACACGGCGATGGCAGTTGCCGTTGGCCATGATGGAGCAGTGTGGAGCGTGAATTTTGCCGACAACCGGGTCGGGAGGTGGCAGCCGGATTAAGTGGTCTGATGCTCAGCCATCCCGTGGATCAGACCGTGATGGTTCGGTGTCCCGCTGTCCCGGAAAGACTCGGCAAATCCGGAACAGAATGGTCGGCCGTCCCGCCCCGTTGTGACGTGTGTATGCACCCGAAAGACCCGGTTGATCAGGGGCTCGGTAATAACCTCTCCGGGGCTACCGATGGTGTCGAGCTGGCCGTCCGCCAGAACCGCAATCCGGTCGGCAAACTGTGCGGCCTGATTCAGGTCATGCAATGACATCACCACCGTCAGTCCGTGCTCACGATTTAGCTTGGACAGCAATTCCAGTACTTCCAGCTGGTAGCCCCAGTCCAGAAACGTGGTGGGTTCGTCCAGCAGCAGAATGTCGGTTTCCTGGGCCAGAGCCATGGCGATCCATACCCGCTGCTGTTGCCCTCCGGACAGCGCTTCCACCGGCCGCTCCGCCAAATCCGAAACCCCCGTCATTGCCATGGCATCGAGGGTAGCGTTGTCGTCGGTGGTGAGGTTGCGCTGCCACCATTTGCGGTGTGGGAAACGCCCCAACGCCACCAGATCCTGAACCCGAATGCCATCGGGAACGATCGGTTTCTGGGGCAGCATGGCGAGCCTGAGGGCCAGTTTGCCCCGGTGCCATTGGTCAACCGGCTGGTCGTCCAGGTAGACCTGACCGGTCCGGGCCGGCAGCAGGCCCGCGAAGCTTTTCAGCAAGGTACTTTTACCAGAACCGTTGGGGCCCAGCAGGCAGGTAATCCCACCCTCGGGAATGGCCAGCGAGACGTTGTCCACGACCGGCTTGGAGCCATAGGCAAGAGAGAGCTGCTCGGTTCGTAGCATGGAGAATCCCGGCCTCAGGGTTGACGCGATAACAGATAAAGAAAGAACGGTACACCAATGACGGCGGAAACCACACCCACGGGCACTTCGTAGGGCGTAAACAGCGTCCGGCCGAGTAAATCCGCCAATACCGCCAGCACCGCTCCCAATAGTACACACAACACCAGTTGGACCGGAAGGTTGGCCCCCGCCAGCCGTCGGCTGATGTGTGGAATCAGCAAACCAATGAAGCCAACCGGCCCCACCACTCCCACGGCACTGGCCGCCAGCAAGGTGGCAATCAGCAGCGCAAAGGCGCGCCAGCGGTTCAGGCCCAGGCCCAGAGTGCGAACGTGTTGATCGTCAAGCTGCATGACTTCCAGGGGACGCACTAGCACGCCGACACCGACCAGACCAATAACCGTCCATGGCAGCAACGTGCGGAGGTGCTGCCATTCGGCGCCGTACAGTGAGCCAGCCAGCCACTGGGCCACCAGTTCAGTATGGGCGTGGCCCCAGAACGCCAGCGCACCGGTGGTCAGTGCATGCAACATACCGGCAATGACCGCACCGGTCAGCGTCATTTTGACCGGCGACAGCTGGCCATGCCGCATGCCCAGGAAGTACACCGCAAGCGCCGTTACCAGCCCGCCTGCCATGGCAAACAGGGGCAAATATTGAAGGGCAAACGACGTATTGTTGTAAGGATCGGCACTGGACACCAACCAGTCTCCGATAATAAAAGCGACGACCGCCACCAGGCTGGCGCCGGCGGAGATGCCGAGAATGCCGGCTTCTGCCAACGGATTGCGGCTAAGCAACTGTAACAGCCACCCTGACAGGGCAAAGTGAATACCAATGAGGGCGCCGGTCAGCGTGCGGGGCAACCGTAATTCGAAGACCACTCGCTGCACGTGTTGAGTGCTGTCACCGGTCAGCCCGGCCCACACCTGGGACCACGTCAGGTCCACCGCCCCCAGCTGGACGCCCGCGACGATGACAACAACCAGACTGAGCCCGCCAGCCAGAAGCAGCCGGGCAACGGGGCCGGCGCCTGGAATCTGCATTCCACGGCGGTCTGCCCGAGGCGTGGTCGTAGACGGATGGGTCACGTTATGCGCTCCGGGGTGAGGTTCGCGAGTTAAGCAGATAGATCAGCCAGGGGGCCCCAATAAGGGCCGTCAGCATACCGACGGGTAGCTCCTGGGGAAAGGCCAGTTGCCGAGCCAGGATATCCGCCGCCAGCAACAACAACCCTCCAAACAGAGCACTCAGGGGCAGCCAGTGCTGGATCTGGTTGCCGGCCAGCCGCCTGGCAATGTGCGGCGCCACCAGTCCAATAAACACGATCGGGCCGGTGAAGGCGACCAGCGCGGCGGCCAGCAATAAGGCCAGCAGCAAAAATAGCAGTCGCCAGCGGCCGACCGACAACCCCATGGCCAGCGCCAGATCATCATCAAGTTGCAGTAAGCGGAAGGGTCTCTGCATCACAATCAGGGCACCGAGCGGAAGCAGCAGCCAGGGCAGCACCATTTGAAGCTGGAGCCAGCCCCGTCCCATCAGGCTGCCCGCCAGCCAGTAATACAGTTCCGCCGCCTCCGCCCCCGATACCAGCAGAAGGCCGGTGGTGAGTGCAGTAGCCAGCGACGTGACGGCGATGCCGGCGAGTACCACACGCTCGGGCTGAAGCTGACGGCGGCCAGCAATGGCAAACGTCAGAGCACCACCGAGCAGCCCCCCGGCAAGAGCCATCAGCGGCAGCCACAGTGCGCCCGGCGAACTCAGGGTTCGAAGCGACACCACCGCCAGGGCAGCAGAAGCAATCACGCCGGTGAGGCCGGGGGATGCCAGCGAATTCCGGGTAACGCCCTGCATGACGGCACCCGCCACCCCGAGGGCCGCACCACCAAGGATACCGAGCAGGTTGCGCGGCAGCCGCAGTTCCAGCACGGTGATGCGCGTCAGCAAGTCGCTGCTGCCGTCGATGGCTGACAGCAACAAGGTCGGTGACACCCATCGGGAGCCTGCCATCAGACCAACGAAGAACAACAGCACGAGGAGAAGTACCGTTGCTCCGTAAAGGCCCATGGGGCGTATGGCTGAATCGTCTCCCGTCATTTGTCGGGTTCCGACGTCAGCAGCAGTCGCTGTATGTCGTCCAGGATACGCTCCCGGGCAATCGGACCAGCACCTTCTTTCCAGTAATGCGGCACTTCGTAAACCTGGTCAGTACGCACGGCTTTGAGATAGGGCCAGATGGGGTTCATCGTGAACGCGCGCTGTCGGCTGGTGGGCAACAGCAGAATGGTGTCTGGATTCAGCTCCAGCAAGGCTTCGAGACTGATCCGGTAGCCTAGTGGGATGCCACTGTCCGGATTCGGCGGCTGGCCACCGACATTGTCGAAGCCCAGACGTTCCAGCAACGCCGTTGGCAGAAAATGATCGTAATAAACGAAGGGGGTTTCACTACCGCTGGTCAGCAGCGCCACCGTCTCGGCAGGCTTTGGTTTGTTGCGGTCCGCGAGTAATTGAACGCGATCACGAAAGCGGGTGTTGAGTGCGCTGGCTTTCGCCGGTGCCCCCAGCGCCTGCCCCGCCAACTCTACGCCCCGCAAGCTGTCCTGGACCGTGATCAGGTCCAGGGCCAGCATCGGGGCGATGGCTTCAATCTGGTCACCGTCTTTCTCGGTATAACGGCGAATGGCGATGACAAGATCCGGCCGGACCGACGACAGTACCTCCAGGTTGGGCTGATGTCGGGGGCCGAGCCCCGTCACCCCGTCTAACCGTGAGGCCAGGTAATCGGGCACGCCCTGAAGCCCGTAGTCGGTGACCGCAACCGGCGGTGTATCCAGCGCCAATGCGACATCCGCCCCAAAGGTCGAAATCGCAGCGGGCCGGGCCGCCGGTACGGACAACCGCAGGGTTTCCCCGCGGTCATCCGTCAACCGGATAGTCTCACCCTGCGCCCATCCTGACGCAGGCGATAGCAAAACAACGAGCAGGATCTTTGCGATCCGGTTCCGTAAGCAGGCCATCAGAAGTCGAGCTGTGCCTCAAGAATAAAGCTTCGGCCCGGCTGGGGCACACGGCCGACCGGGCTGACGTCCACGCCCCGGAAGTAGTAATCCTCATCCAGCAGGTTGTTGACGGCCAGGCCCAGGTTCAGCACACGATCACCGCCAACCGCAAAATCGCGACCGACTCTGGTTGTGACCAGATGGTAGTCCGGCAACTCACCGGCACTGCCATTGCTGGTTTCTTCTTCGGTGTTGTCCGCATCGCTGTAGCTTTCGCTGACGTAAACCCAGTTCAGGCTGGCGTCCCAGGCCTGGTAACTGTACAGCGCCTCCGCACTGACTTTATGGGTCGGTGCGTTGGGAAGTTCGTTGCCCTCGTTGTCACCGGTCAACTGCTCGGTGTCGAGGAAGGTATAGCCAAGGCCCAGTTCCCACTGACTGTTGAGGGCCCAGCGGTTCGACAATTCGACCCCCTGGTGGCGAGTTTCTCCCAGGTTCTCGAAACGACTGGTCGAGCTGTTAAATTGGATCTGATCCTCATAATCGATGCGGAACAAGGTCGCTGAAGACAGCAGCTCGGGGGTGACCTGCAGGCGCGCGCCCAGCTCGTGGTTCCACGCTGTTTCATTGGCAACTGCACCGTCACGGGTGGTCTGGGCAATCTGTACCGGCACCAGAGAGCGCTGGCTGTTGGCAAAGACAAACAGGTCATCAGACGCCTGATAGCCTACGGTCAGGCCCGGCAACAGCTCATCCGCGTTGTTTTCCTCGGTGTTACCAGTCAGGTTGTCACGGAAGTCCATGTCGACATCTTCATAGCGCAGGCCCGGTGTCACCGTCAGGCGGTCATCCAGGAACGACACAGTATCACTGATGTAAAATGCCATAGCCCGGGTGTCCAGGTGCCAGTCGCGCGCCACGGAACGGTTACCGGAGGAAAATTCCAGGCGATTAACGTCGAACTCCACGTCCTCGCTGACAAATCGTGCACCCACGGTAATGTCGTGGCGGCCGTGGCGAATAGCAAGCCGTGGTTCCGTGCCCAATACGGTGAACAATCGTGGTGAATCCGCGACATGGGTGGAATCCAGCCCCGGGTCCGCCCAGTGGCCGGTGCCGCTGAGGTTTTGGCCGAAGTAGAAGGTGCGGTCGGCATCGTGCACAAAGTTGCGCCATTGGAATTCCACGTTATCGGCCGGAGTGTATGTCCAGGTGAAGGTCGCGCGGCTCATGTCCGCTTCATATCCGTCATGTGGGCGCTGGCTCTGGGTGCGATCCTCTTCATAGGCTTGCGGTGTCAGGGCACCGGGCAGTTCGGCCTCGACGCGATAGTATTGCAGCTGGGTGGCCAGTTCATGCTGGTCGTTCAGGTAATAGCGGGCGCCCAGGATCAGGTTATCCACTTCGGTATCGGAGTGATCGCGAAATCCGTCGCCGCGCTGGACGTTGGCCTGGAACTGCAGGTCGAGCTTGTCGGTCGCCCGGCCGCCAACACGGTAATAGGTATCGGTAAAGACATTGCCGGTTTCTTCCGCAATGGTCACCCGCTCACGAAGGGTCTGGGAGGTTTCCGCCGGAATCGGTTTGGTGACGAAATTCACCACGCCGCCCACGTTGTTGGGGCCGTAGTGAACGGAGGCGCCACCCCGGACAATATCCACGACTTCCAGGCTCGGAAGTGTAACCGGGAAAAGCGACACGCCCACGTTGCTGTAGGGGCCGATGGCAATCGGGTAACCGTCCAGAAGAATCTGAAGCCGTTCACTGCGCAGCGGGTTCAGACCACGCACACCGATGTTGGGAAGGATGCCCGTGCCAGTTTCATCAAGCACCGTGAGCCCCGGAACCGGGCGCAGGGCGTCGTTCAGATTCAGCGCTCCGGTCGCCTGGAGCTGATCTTCCTCCACCACCGTTCGGGCCCCGGTATAGGTCTTCTCGGACTCTTCGGTCGGTGGACCAAGCCAGTCAGCGGTAACATTGAGGCCGGGTAGCTGAGTGGGCGCATCAGCCTGCTCCTGTGCCAAAGCGGACGCCGAGCCAACAGCCAGAAACGACACCGGGAGCATAGCTATGGCAAAAGACAGTCGATGGCGGCGCAGCGGCGTTGAAACTTCGGACTTTGACATTGGATTCTCCAGCACGTGTTATTAAATTTGATTGCGCATTTTACTGATAATAATTCGCATTACAATCAAAACAGATTGTTCCTGCCTGAAGTCCCGCTTCCCGGACTATTCGATGAAATATTCGTTTGGGTGGGGATGCATCAGAAACGCCTGATGGGAAATATTCCAGGCGTAGGCACTGCGTTTCGCCGTCCGTAGGCGGAGTGGCCATGTCGGGGACATGGCCGCTTACCTGATCTCCTTCTTCAAAGTGAATCGTTTCGTCGCTACCGGTTTCGCAAGTATTTGATCAGTGCCAGGATGCCCAACACCAGTAGCGTGATCAGCAGTAGCGGCATAATCATCATGGGCAGCATCATCCAGCCCATACCGGACATCATGGAGTTGCAGGCTTCCCAGAACCCACTCTCGGGGGCCGCTAGCGCAACTCCGGGTAACAGGATCAGTGTGAATAGCATTGCCAGTAATCGTTTCATGGTGAATCCCCTTCTATTTTGACACGCTGATGGCTTGCGTTGGTTGCAGGGCTTCGTATCTTGCCCAGGCATTAAATAGGTCGCGAATGACCGCTTCCCGAGTGAGCTTTACGCCAGTGAGCTGTCTTGCGCTGTTGATGGCGTTTTCCAGTCTGCCAGTGCCGCTGGCCAGCTCGTTCAGGCTGGCTTCCCAATGGGCACGCTGGTTGGGAAGATGTCGCTGGTCAAGAATTTCAAGGCGGCCGTAGCCAGCCTGAACGGACGCCTTCACATCACCAATTGACGCCAGCAAATCGCGGTGGGCTTGAGTGGTTTGCCACTGTCGCTGAGAGACTTCAGCCGCCGCTCTCCGAACGGCACTGTTCTGTCGTTGCCCGCTGAACGGAATCTGAACGCCCACGCCCACCGTCCAGCGCTTGCTTTCGTCAGCCCACAGGCTGTTGTAGCCTGCACTGGCTGAAAATGTGGGTCTGCGGTCGGCTTCCGCTGCATACAGCCGGGCCCGTGCTTTTGCGGTTCGTGCCTCCGCGGCCCGGACCAGCGGATGATCAGTTGCTAAAGGGATTTCCGCCACCATTGGCAAGCGGGAAGGCACGGGCAGCACCAGGTCGGATGGTTTCGGGCGACGCCCCAACAAAGGAATCAGGCTGGCGGAGAGGCGACCCTGTTCAGCCTGAAGCTCAACCAGTTGCGCATCCAGAGTGTCCAGTTCCGTTTCTATCCTGAGCAACTCGCTCTGGGTGCCTTCGCCGTATTCCAGTCTTTGCCGGGTTATGTCCGCTAATTGCTCCACTAGGGCGCGGGTTTCGTGATGCAACTCAATGGCCCGGTCCGAATACCACAAGCGGGCATAGGCCTCCTTAACGGAAGCAGTCAGTTTCCGTGTCTGCCACAGGGTGTCCTGTCTTGCCGCACGCACGCCCGCCTCCGATGCGCCACGGGACGCCGATAGCTGATCCGGCCACGGCAGTTTTTGACTGACTTCAAATCGGTGCCCGACCATATTGGGACCTTCAAGCGTTTCGGGTGCAATGCCGTACTTGACGACAGGGTCAGCCCAGGTATCTGAACCTTCCACGTCCGCCTCCGCTGCCTCGATTGCGGCCTGCTGCGCACTCAGGGAGGCGTTGTTGGCCAGCGCCTCCGCAATCCATTGCTCCAACGTTTCACGGGTTTCTGCCACAGCCGGCATCGAAAGTGCGATGAATGCCGCCAGAGTTGCCTGAGTTCCAAGGCGTCGAATCATTGGATCGCTCCTTTTTGGGCAAGCTTTTTCAAACGGGCGCGCTGCCAGAGATAGAAAATCACCGGAATCAGCAGCAGGGTCAGGATCAACGTGGTCACCATGCCACCGATCATCGGACCGGCGATGCGTTGCATCACTTCCGAGCCGGTGCCACTGCCCAGCATGATCGGCACCAGGCCAGCTACAATGGCCGCGAAGGTCATCATGATCGGACGCACCCGTTGCGCAGCCCCGTGGCTGATGGCCTGGCGCAGGGCATCCGCCGACAGTTTCCCGGGCTGATGTTCAACGGTCTCCAAAGCGTTGTGCAGGGACTGGTTCAGGTACACCAGCATCAGTACACCGATTTCTACCGCGACTCCGGCCAGGGCAATAAAACCGACGGCCACAGCCACGGACAGGTTGTAACCCAGCAGATACATCAGCCAGATGCCGCCGATCATGCCGAATGGCAGGGTGCCGAGGATAATGCCCACCTCGGTCAGGTTGCGGAAGTTCAGGTACAACAGAATGATGATGATCGCCAGGGTCAGCGGAACCACCAGCGTCAGGCGTTCCTTGGCACGCTGCATATACTCATATTGGCCGGACCAGGCCAGGGAGTAGCCGGCGGGCAGATCGATCTGTTTCTGCACCACGGACTGCGCTTCCCTTACCCAACTGCCCAGATCCCGGCCCTCGATATCCACCAGAGTCCAGCCATTGATACGGGCGTTTTCCGACTTGATCATGGGCGGCCCCTTGTCGATCCGGATATCCGCCACATCCGCCAGCGCGATACGCTGGCCGTTGGGTGTCACCATCGGCAGCAGGCGCATCTGCTCCACCGAATCCCGGTAACCCTGGGGATAACGCAGGTTGATGGGATAGCGCTCCAGACCCTCCACCGTACTGGCCACGTTCATGCCGCCAATCGCGGTACGTACGACCGATTGAATGTCTGCGATATTCAGCCCGAAACGGGCGGCAGCCTCGCGCTGTATATCCACCTTGATGTAGCGTCCGCCGGCCACCCGCTCGGAAAACGCAGAGGCTGTGCCGGGTATGTCAGTCAACACCCTTTCGAGCTCTTCCCCTATACCCTGGATTACCGCCAGGTCAGGGCCGGCCACCTTGATGCCCACCGGGGTCTTGATGCCCGTGGATAGCATGTCGATACGGGTTTTAATGGGCATGACCCAGGCGTTGGTAAGGCCCGGAAGTCTGACGGTTTTGTCCAGTTCGCGGCGCAGGGACTCCGGGGTCACGCCGGGTCGCCACTGGTCCCGTGGTTTGAACTGGATAAAGGTCTCAATCATGGTCAGCGGGGCCGGATCGGTGGCCGTCTCGGCGCGGCCGATTTTGCCGAATACCGTTTCCACTTCCGGAATACTGGCGATCAGCTTGTCGGTCTGTTGCAGAATCTGCCGGGCCTTGCCAATGGAGATACCGGGATAGGTGGTGGGCATATACATCAGATCCCCCTCGTCCAGGGGTGGCATAAATTCACTGCCCAGCTTGTTGGCCGGCCAGAAGCCGATGATCAACACCACCAGGCCTCCGGCAAGCATCAATGCCGGCCGTCGCAAAGCCCAGCCGATAATCGGCCGGTACAGGGCGATCAGCATCCGGTTGATGGGATTTCGATGCTCTGGCAATACCCTGCCACGGATGAAATAGCCCATCAGCACTGGAACGAGAGTGATGGCCAGCCCCGCTGCTGCCGCCATGGCGTATGTTTTGGTGAACGCCAGGGGCGCGAAGAGCTTGCCCTCCTGAGCCTCCAGGGTGAAGACCGGCAGAAAGCTCACGGTGATGATCATCAGTGAGAAAAACAGCGCCGGCCCCACCTCACCCGCGGCCCGCGACATCACGGCCCATCGGTTTTGCGGTGTCAGCGGGGTTCGCTCCATGTGTTTATGGACGTTCTCCACCATCACGATGGCCCCGTCCACCATGGCACCGATGGCAATGGCAATACCCCCGAGGGACATGATATTGGCGTTGATGCCCTGGGCATGCATCACCACGAATGCCGCAAGGATACCCACGGGCAGGCTGACGATGACCACCAGCGAGGAGCGAAGGTGAAACAGAAACACCGCGCAGATCAGGATGACCACCAGGAATTCCTGCAGCAGCTTTCCATACAGGTTGTCCACGGCGTTGTTGATCAGGGTCGAGCGATCGTAGGTGGGCACGACCTCTACCCCATCCGGGAGGCTGGCCTTAATCTCCTCAAGACGTTGTTTGACCCCCTGAATGGTTTCCAGTGCGTTTTCGCCGAAGCGCATCACCACGATGCCACCAGCCACCTCGCCTTCTCCATTCAGTTCGGCGATACCCCGACGTATCTGGGGTCCTAACTGGATATCTGCCACATCCTTCAGCAACAGGGGCTTGCCATTGTCATTAACACCCAGCGGTACCTGGCGCAGATCATCCTCGTTCTGCAGATAGCCGGTAACCCTGACCATGTATTCCGCCTCGGCCATCTCCACCACGGAGGCGCCGGTTTCCTGGTTGGCGCTGTTGATGGCGGCATGAATACGCTGCAACGTGATGTTGTGGGCGCGCAGTCGGTCTGGGTTCACCACGACCTGATACTGTTTCACCATGCCGCCAACGCTGGCCACCTCGGACACACCGGGCACGGTTTGCAGTTCAAATTTCAGGAACCAGTCCTGAATAGCCCGCAGTTCCGACAAGTCATGCTGGCCCGTGCGGTCTACCAGGGCGTAGGAGTATACCCAGCCAACGCCCGTCGCATCCGGCCCCAGCTCTGGTTTGGCGGCATCGGGCAATTCTCCGGCCACCTGGCTCAGGTACTCCAGTACCCGGGAGCGGGCCCAGTACAGGTCGGTGTCGTCATCAAAAATCACGTAAACGAAGGAATCGCCGAAGAAGGAATACCCCCGAACCGTCTTGGCGCCCGGTACCGACAGCATGGCGGTGGTCAGGGGATAGGTCACCTGGTCTTCCACCACCTGGGGTGCCTGGCCCGGATAGGGAGTTTTGACGATCACCTGCACATCCGACAGGTCCGGGATGGCGTCAATGGGCGTTTCCTTGACGGAATACAATCCCCACCCCGTCAGGATGAGGGTGGCGAGCAGCACAAAAAAACGGTTATGGAGTGACCACTGGATAATACGGTTAATCATGAGCTGAGTCCGGTCTGGTGATCGAAGTCACCTGCTGGCCCTTGCCAGCGGGCGTCAGGGTGAAGACCACCGTGTCATCCTTGCTCAGGCCATCCAGCGTTACTTCGGGCGCAACTGAAAATCCCATGGTCATGCTCGGCCAGTTCAGCGCCGGAATGGGCTCGTGATTCAGCGTTACCTTGCGTTTTTCAGTGTTGATCTCGGTAATCACACCCCGGCTCTGGATCGGGCCCGCGGCCTCGTTGGTGTCCATACCGGACATCGAATTCATACCGTTATCGGCCATGCTGGCGTTGTTTTGCTCCTCCGGTTCCAGGCGCAACATAGCGGCCTCAAGGCTAGTTTCTGAATCAATCAGGAACTGGGCGGACACCACCACCTGCTGCCCTTCCGTCAGCCCCTCGCGAATAACCACCCTGTCGCCTGCTTCCTGGCCGGTCTTGACGGGCACCGGACGAAAATAGCCGTCGTCTTCGGCCAGTAGCACGTGCTGACTGTCACTTCGCTGGATAAGCGCCGGGCGCGGGATGGTGAGCAAGTCCCCACCGATGGGAGCGTCCATGGTGAGAGTCACGAACATATTGGGGCGCAGCTGGCCATCTGGATTGGGGACGCGCACCCGAGCCCGCAGAGTCCGCGTCTTCGCATCCAGCTCTGGATAGACGTAATCGATGGTGGCTTCCCAACGGGTGCCCGGCATGGATGGCGTGGCGAATTCAACGGCCTGGCCGGTCATCACCAGCCCGGACTGACGTTCGAAAAACTCGGCGATCACCCACACCGTATCGCGGCTGCCGATGGCCATGATTTCGGTATCCGGGCGCACGTACATACCGGCACGGGCGGGCAAGGCGGCCACATAGCCAGAGCCGGGGGCAAACACGGTGATGCGCTCGCGGATCTTTCCGGTTTTTTTCAGGTTGGCGATCTGGGCGTCGGTCATGCCAAGCGCACGCAGTTTGCCGCCAGCTGCCCCCGACTGCGAACCCCGGCTCATGCGCTCAGACATCAGAAATTCCTGCTGGGCGTTTACCAGCTCCGGTGAATAGATCTCGTACAGCGGCTCACCACGGTTGACCGTTTCCCCCAGTGAGCGTACGTGCAGTACCTCAACCCAGCCGGCAATGCGGCTGTGAACGTGGATCAGTTGGTCTTCATCATCGGTGACGTAGCCCACGGTTCGAACCGGAACAGAAACCGCACCCCGGGACACCGCCTGGGTTCTAACGCCCAGATTGGCCCGGACGGCTGCGCTTATCGTCACCCCGCCGTCGTCCCGTCCGCTGTTTTCCTCGGCGTATACCGGCACCAGGTCCATACCCATGGGAGACTGGCCGGGCTTGTCACGGCGATAGTTGGCGTCCATGGGTGCCACCCAGTACAAGGGCTTACTATCAGATGATTCCTCAGCAGGGTTACCAGAACCGGCTGACTCAGACATCGGCATGGTTTGTTGACTGGTCAGCCAGCCAAGACCAAAGCCGATAGCGATTACTATCGCCACCAAGGCAATGCGCATTGATGTTTCCTCGTTTAAAGCTTATGAGCGCACGTTCGCCGCCCACAGGGCCGACTGAACGTGCAAATTAAAGACTCAGTTCAGGCTTTTGAGGAATTGGGGGGTGGTGTGAGGGTATCGAGGATGATGCTGAGATAGCCTTCATGGGGACGACGATGGGCGGGGTCTGACAGAGATTGCACCGGCGCGACTGCTTTTTCAGAAACCAGTGCACATAACATCGTACCGCAGTTGCCCTGATTGGCAGCGATAGCACAATCCACCGATGTCATATCGCCACAAGCCATATTCTGTTCTGAACGCCCGTTATTTGAGGCTAAACCAGCGTTGCAACAATCCATCGTCGCCAATTGGCTGAAACGGGCAGGATGTTCCGTTGCGTCTGCCGTAAATTGCCCAAATGCCAGCACCGGCTGTATTACCATGATCAGCAACAGCAGGTTAACAATGGCTTTAGGCGTTATTGAGCGTGGCAAGTGGAGTGACCTATATTGATGATTCTAAAAATGCTTTGACAAAAATGTGCGCATATCAAGACTTGGTGCGTATCACTAACCCGCCCCGACGGTTGATCACCATTACATGGGTTCGCGGCGGCTTACGCTGTGTTACTTCCATTCGCCAAGACGGTATCCTTAGAGTTGGCTTTAAGGTCAAGTCTTTTGTTGCCTGGATTTTAGTGGAGTGGGCCATGACATTACCCTCTCTGGGCAATAGCTTCGACAATCGGACAGTCGTCCATCGGCCCCTCGCCGGAACATGCCTCCAGAGAATCCGACAGGACCGCCTCAATGCGGGATAGACTCTGGATCTGATGTCGAATCTTCTCCAGTTGCTTTCTGGCGATGCGTTTGGCATCGGCTCGATCACCATTGGCATCCTGAAGCATCAGCAGTTCGCGAATCTCATCCAGGGTGAAGCCCCATTGCTTGGCGTGAATAATGAATTGCAACCGGGCAATCGCATCCTCCGGGTAACGGCGATAGTTGGACGAAGTGCGCGCAGGCTCGGGCATGAGATTCTCCCGCTCGTAGAAGCGGATTGCATGGCTGGCAACACCACTTTTTTCGGAGAGCTCACCGATATTGAACGTTTTCATCCACGCACCTCAGGCGTAATCTTGGAAGCACAGGGCTAACAATAACCTTGAAGTACACTTTAAGGTCAAGAGCTTTTCTGAAGGCCTAGCGCTTCTGGCTGCCGGACATGTTTGGCCTGGACCTGGAAAACTACGATGTGGAACTGAGCCTGCGCGCCACTCCCGACTCTGTTGGCATACTCCCCGGCCAACCCACTGAAGTATGGCGCTACAAGGCGGAATTGGAAAAGGGTCCGGACGATACGATCACAGAATGTAGCGGTGTCGTTGAAATAAAAACTGCTAGCATCCGGTGAACTAAACGATTTACTGGGTGTCACAGCCACTAATGTTCACAGTGTGGTGCTAGAAATCAGGATGACCGCAACAAACCGCCGAATTATGTCTCTGTTGCTATCACTGATTATGGTGATAAGCGGGCCGGCGTTGGCGATTTCCGAAATGGCCGGCGATCAGGCGGATGCGCCCATGATGATGGATTGCAGTTCCATGATGTCCGATGCAACCGGAACCAGCGACTCTGCCTCTGATGGCAGAGTCAGTTGTTTCACAGGTTCAGACATGGCCTGTCAGGCCGCCAACGGGCTGAACAGCTGTGGTGTCAGTATCGGTCTTTTGCCAACAGGCCCCAGCGGCTTGATTGATGCCGGTTCCCAGCCGGTTTTAAGCGCCCTTGAGAACGACTACCAAGATCCTTTCCTGGTTTCTATCACACCCCCTCCACAATTTCGCTCCTGAGTCTTAACCCGGACTTTTGCCCATTGCGGCAATGTCATTAACGTTAATTCTTACAAGAAAGCCTCGTGTTCACACCTATTCGTCACGAGTCTTTAACTGGAGCAAACCAAATGCGCAATTCAAATATCAAGCTTTCAATCACCGCTGCCATTTTCGCGGGTAGTGTTGCTTTCTTCTCTGTCTTCGCCCATGCCGAAGGCAACGGCATGATGGACCCTGACTCCGAGGAGAATGGAATGATGTCCTCCAAAGGCATGCACGGAATGGGTGGCATGATGGGCAGGATGTCCGACATGTCTTCGGAAGATCGCAAAGCGATGACGGAAGCCTGCATGAAAATGATGCAGAGCCATGGCGGCGATGAAATGAACATGAACGGCGGCGAGAAGGACCAGGACGCCTAAACCAAAACCCATTGCCCGGGGAAGCCAATGTGCCCGCCCCGGGCCTTGCATCGCCGATGACCGAATCACATCGAGGATTACCATGAAAACCAAGAAACTTGCCCTGTTTACAGGTGTAGCCGCTGTCGTTCTCGTTGCAGGCGCTAACACACTGGCAATCCAGGCTGGTGAGTCTGCCGAGCCATCAGCCGCAGTCGCATCCACTGCAGAGGCTGGCACAGCCATCACCATCTACAAGAACCCCAATTGCGGTTGCTGTCAGTCCTGGGCTGAGCATCTTGCGGCCAATGGCTTTGAGACCGACATTGTTGAAACCGACAACCTCAATCAAATCAAGCAGACTCATGGCGTGCCCCGCGAAATGGCGTCGTGCCACACCGCATTGATTGGCGATCTGGTGATTGAGGGCCATGTGCCGGCAGATGATATCGTCGCTTACCTCGAAAACCCGCAGTTCAACACCCTCGGTCTCTCTGTGCCCGGCATGGTCCAGGGCAGCCCCGGCATGGAAACCGGCCGGAAAGAGGATTATCAGGTCATCGCTTTCAGCGCCAATGGTCAGCAGCGCGTTTTCCGCGAACACAAGGATTACTGAGGAGAGCCAATAGCAAGAAAACTGGCCCCCATGAGTTAATAAGAGGCTCCTTCGTTCTGCACCATTTTGAACTTGCTTCAGGATAGACAGAGTGTTTTCCAGGCGTCATACGTGCTGAGGAAAACCTGCCCCGTGAGTTCCTCACAGAAATGAGTGCGGCGTAGACCGTCCATCACAGGGCCTTTCACCTCACACATATGCAGGCGTATATCCATAGCCTTGAGCCGGCCATTTATTGCCTCCAGGCTCTCAAGTGCTGAAGCGTCAATGGTATTTACCGCCTGACAAGCCAGAACCAGATTTTTCATCTTCGGTTGTTGAGACGTCAGCGCCATGACGGTCTCTTCCAGATAGCGTGCGTTGGCGAAATAAAGACTTTCATCAACTCGCAGGACGACGGATTTCTCGTCCGTTTCAACCGTGTGGCGCTCTACGTTTCTGAAATGCTCGGTACCCGGCACCCGGCCAACAATTGCACTGTGCGGACGACTGGTGCGATACAGATAAATCCCTATCGATAGACCCACACCGACCAGGATTCCGGCTTCAACGCCCTGAATCAGCGTAAGCACAATGGTTGCCAGCATCGCGGCGAAGTCCGCTTTTGAGTAATGAAAGGTGCGTCCAATGGCTTTTACGTCAATCAGGGTGCTCACTGCAATCATGATTGTGGCGGCAAGTGTCGCCTTTGGAAGGAAAGCGAGTATGCCGGTGAGTGTTAGTGTGGCAAGTGCAATCCCGACTGCGGTAAACATACCCGCAAGTGGCGTCCGGGCTCCGGCTTCATAATTCACAACCGAGCGTGAAAAACCACCTGAGACTGGAGAGCCCCCGCTTACGCCGGAACCTATGTTCGCCAACCCCATAGCAATCAGCTCAGAATTGGGATCGATCCTCTGGCGCCTTTTGGCTGCAAGGGTCTGGGCAATGGACACTGATTCTACAAATCCAACCAAGCTGATCAGAACGGCTGCGGGGACCAGAGCCGCCCATATGCTGGGGTCCATGGAAGGTAAACGGATCTCCGGTAGTCCGCTTGGAACTTGCCCCACCAGATTGACTCCGGCACTCCCCAAGTTAAAGTGCCAGGCCGCTGCTGTTGTCACAATAACCGCTGACACGGGGGCGGCTTTCGCAACGATATCTGCCCCCCGGGGCGCCAGACCGAGCCCGACCAGTGCATTTTTCAGATATTGGCGACACAGAAACAGGTACAGGAGAGTGCCGGCTCCAATAGCAAACGTGATCAGGTTGAAGGAGCCAAACTGGCTGATCAGGTTTGCACCCATTTCGATCAGATTGTGACCACCACCCTGTATACCGAGAACATGGCCAAGCTGACTGCCCGCAATAAGAATTCCGGAAGCGGTGACAAACCCTGAGATCACGGGGTGGCTCAGAAAATTTGCGATAAAACCAAGTCGCAAGACGCCCATGGCGAACAGAATCAGCCCCGACAGCGTAGCCAGTACAAGAGCGGCACCAACGTATTCGGGCGATCCTGTAACAGCAACGCCTCCTAACGCAGAGGCTGTCATCAGTGACGCCACTGCGACAGGACCAACTGCCAGCGTCGCACTGGTGCCGAATAAAGCGTAGACCACCAGCGGGATCATACTTGCATACAACCCAACTTCAGGCGGAAGCCCTGCCAACAGGGCATAGGCCAGGGCCTGAGGAACAAGCATGAGTGTGACGATAACCGCCGCAAGGCCATCGCTTAGCAATGTATCTCCACGATAACCTTTCAGCCAATCAACAATTGGCAAATACGCCGCAATTCGCTTCACCGTCAACCTTCCACGGCCGTCAGAGTTTTCGCTTTAGTGGTCTCGCCAACCATTTGCGCCCATCCAGACCTTTGTTTAAAACCGGTTGATCGGAATTTTCAGGTACACCTGTCCGTTATCCTCGGAGGGGGGCATTTTCCCCGCCCTCATGTTGACCTGAACGGCCGGTAGTATCAGTCGGGGCATTCCGAGCTTGGCGTCACGCTCTGAGCGAAAAACAACAAACTCGTCTTCACTAATATCGTTGCCCACATGGATGTTGCTGGAACGCTGCTCGGCGACGGTCGTCTCATGAATAAACTCATCGCGCCCCGCTGCTTTGTAGTCATGGCAAAGGAAAACGCGGGTTTCTCCGGGAAGCGCCAGAACTTTCTGAATGGAGTGGTAAAGGGTATGGGCGTCGCCCCCTGGAAAATCGCAACGGGCGGTCCCGGCATCCGGCGCAAAGAGTGTGTCGCCGACGAAGGCAGCATCTCCGATGACGTACGTCAGGCAAGCCGGAGTATGTCCCGGCGTGTGAAGTACACGTACTTTAAGCTTCCCAACCTGAAACACATCGCCTTCCCTGAACAGTCGATCGAATTGGCTACCATCCCGCGCAAAATCTGTTCCGGCATTGAAAGCTTTGCCAAACACCTCCTGAACGACAGCGATCTTTTCACCAATGCCTGTTTTTCCGCCGAGACGTTCATGGAGGTAGGGTGCAGCAGACAGGTGATCAGCGTGCACGTGGGTTTCTAAAACCCATTCCACACTCAGGTCATTGCTTTGAACGTACTCAATAATTTTGTCAGCGGAGCGGACATCGGTCCGGCCCGCGGCATAGTCGAAATCCAGCACAGAATCGATGATCGCGCAGGCGAAGCTATCAGGATCCTGAACGATGTAGCTGAATGTGTTTGTAGGCTCGTCAAAGAAATGCGTGACCAACGGATGTTGCATGGCGTCACCCTCGTTGCAAAGAGAATAGATAGGATTTCAACGTATCAGGCTTTATGTTATAACGATAGACCTAACGGTTATATTAAATAATTGAGATTATAGGTTGCAACAATCTCGTGGTATGCCTCCGTTACGTGGAGACGACACACTGTCCGCTGGGCAAATTGTGGCATTTGAAGAGGTATAGAAATGGACTGGAGCTCTTTTATTCAAGGTGCCTTCGGAGGTCTTTTAATAGGCTTGTCCGCAGTGATGCTTATGGTCACATTGGGACGTATTGCAGGCATCAGTGGGATGGTATCTGGTCTGATCTTTGATCGGTTTACTGCGGAGTCTGCCTGGCGACTGGCATTTGTGCTGGGCCTTATCAGCGGGCCTCTGTTGTTGGTTGTCCTGAACGGCTCGCTTGGAAATGTGGCGGGCAATCCGGAAGCCGTGGTCGGCGCGCCCATCGGTGGCGTGCCGCTGATGGTCGTGGCTGGTTTGCTGGTGGGCTTGGGGTCTGGTATCGGCAACGGTTGCACCAGTGGGCATGGTGTTTGTGGTATCGCCAGGCTATCCCCCAGATCCATGCTGGCAACGCTGGTTTTCCTCCTGACGGGTGTTGTAACCGTCTACGTCGTCAGACTCATGACAGGACACTCTTTATGAAACTGATTTTTGGTTACCTGGCTGGTTTGTTGTTTGGCCTGGGTCTGGCTATCGGCGGTATGACTGACCCCCATCGTGTTCAGGGGTTTCTCGACGTCTTTGGTAACTGGGACCCAACGCTCATATTTGTTATGGGCGGAGCGGTGATAACAACGTTTATCGGCTACCGATTGGTGTTCCGTCGTCAGGGCCCTCTTTTCGCAGAAACGTTTATCGTGCCCACACGTCGTGATATTGATACCCGTTTATTGATTGGTGCCGCTGTGTTTGGGATAGGCTGGGGTCTATCAGGTTATTGTCCGGGCCCAGCCTTTGCGTCAATAAGCGGTATAACCTGGCCTCTCGTGGCGTTATTGCTGTCGATGGTCGTCGGTTGGTGGTTGGCTCGCCGAGTCTGAGGTAGCGCAGCATAATTCACGAACGTTATAAATCCTCCTCATATATTTAAATCAACTTTAATTTGATCGTTTTCAGGACCATTTCAGAAACTAGTGATTAAATATAATCGACAACCAAATAGGAGGTGTCGATTATGAAGAACATACTTTTATTTACCGCAACAATCGCTCTCTCAACATATACATTTGCTGGCAACATGTCATCAGATGAAGATATGAAAGCCACACACGATCAGTCTAAAGATAAGCGCTCCTTCGAAAACATTCTCAACAATGACGAAATGAAACGCTTACACAAACAGATGACTCGCTATGGCATGTCCGAACCTGGATTCGAGGCACGCCTGGAGATGACTACCACTGACAAAGGCCGGGCGTACCATAGAGCACTGGAAGAAGCAGAGAAAAATACCGCAGGGTGAACCCTGCGGCCAAGTTAACTCATGGAGACATGAGAAATTTAACCATACGAACCTGAAATCAGGCTGAAATACTAAACTGGTTTTATGGTCAAAAGGGGAATGTCATGAAAAAACTAATGGTGATCGCAGCAATCGCAGCTTTGTTTTCAACTATGACCTCAGCCAATTCAGGTTTAGCGGACCGTATTAACGAGGCTCGCACTTATCCTAATAAAATGGTTGAGGATAAAAAGGTTGAAACTTGCATGGAGCATATTAAGAAAAACGAAAAAATAAGCCAGGTTAGATCGCAGAGCACTGAAAAGCATGCAAGCGACATGAGCCATAAATACTCATAAACTGAAGCGGATAATTTAGTTGCAATAAATAACCGACCCCCGTTCAAATGGCGGTGGTCGGTTATCGCTCGTTACCCGAACATTGAAGTGTCACCGTTTTGGCGCCAACCGTACTACCCTCAACCGCAATGCGTTCACGATCACGCTAACCGACGACAGCGACATGGCAGCCGCCGCGAAAATTGGAGAAAGCAGCAAGCCAAAAAACGGATAAAGAACACCCGCTGCTATCGGAACGCCAGCGGAGTTGTACACGAAAGCAAAAAAGAGATTCTGCCGTATATTGCGCATGGTCGCCAGGGACAACCGGCGCGCTTCGACGATACCCATAAGGTCGCCACGCAGCAGGGTAATTCCCGCGCTTTCGATGGCCACATCGGTGCCCGTACCCATAGCCACCCCGACATCCGCAGTTGCCAATGCGGGCGCGTCGTTTACACCGTCTCCCGCCATCACCACAACGCGGCCTTCGTCTTTCAGGCGCTGGACAATCTTGCCCTTGTCTTCCGGCAGCACTTCCGCTTCCACTTCATCAATATGCAATTTGCGGGCAACCGCCTCGGCTGAGGTGCGGTTATCGCCAGTCAGCATGACCACTCGAATGCCATCTTCTTGCAGGGCCAAAATGGCGGCCTCGGTGGTTTCCTTAACCGGATCGGCAATGGCCAACAACCCAGCAATTTTTCCATCGACGGCGGCAAATATCACGGTGGCACCATCTTTGCGGAGCTGATCGGCTTCGCCGTCAAATCTCGTGGTGTCGACATTGTCCGATTCCATCAAAAGGCGATTGCCAAGCAGCACCCGCTTGCCGTCGATTTTTCCGGTTACCCCTTTACCGTTGGGAGAGTCGAAGTCTTCCGCATCCGGCAGCTTCAGCTCCATGCCCTTGGCTTTGTCCAGAATGGCGTGGGCCAGTGGATGCTCACTGCCTTTCTCGAGTCCGCCCGCAAAACGCATCAAAGCATCGTCATCGTACCCATTCGCTGTAACAATTCGGGTGATTTGTGGCTGCCCCTCCGTCAACGTGCCGGTCTTATCCACTACCACCGTATCTACCTTTTCCATGCGTTCAAGGGCTTCCGCATCGCGGATCAGCACACCACTTTGGGCGCCGCGGCCAACACCTACCATGATCGACATGGGCGTTGCCAGACCCAGTGCGCAAGGGCAGGCAATGATCAGAACACTGACCGCCGCAATCAGCCCGAACGCCATGGGCGGTGTCGGCCCAAGGAATGACCAGGCTATAAAGGCAACAATGGCAATTAGGATCACGGTGGGCACAAACCAGCTCGCCACCTTATCGGCAAGCCCCTGGATCGGTGCGCGGCTGCGTTGGGCGCTGGCCACCATCTGCACGATTTGGGAAAGCATGGTGTCCCGGCCAACCTTGTCGGCCCGCATGATAAAGCTGCCCTGTTGGTTTATACTGCCGCCAATCACTTGGTCGCCAGACTTTTTGCTGACTGCAAGAGGCTCACCGGTCACCATGGACTCATCCACGTTGGAGCTGCCTTCAAGTAACTCACCGTCCAGCGGCACCTTGTCCCCCGGGCGCACTCGCAGGCGATCACCCACCTTGACCTGATCCAGCGACACATCGGACTCGTCGCCCTGGTCATCCAGCTTTCGGGCCGTCGCCGGTGCCAGATCCAGCAGCGCCTTGATCGCGCCCGAGGTTTTCTCCCGGGCCCGCAGTTCAAGCACCTGGCCTAACAGAACCAGCACCACGATGACCGCAGCCGCCTCGAAGTAGACGGCGACAGAACCGTCTTCCTGCCGAAAGGCGTCGGGGAAAATCTGGGGCGCCAGTGTCGCCACCAGGCTGTAGATCAGCGCCACGCCAGTACCAATGGCAATGAGCGTGAACATGTTCAGATTGCGGCTGACGACGGACTTCCAGCCTCTGACAAAGAAAGGCCAGCCACACCAGGCCACTACTGGCGTCGCCAACACCAGTTGAATCCAGTTGGACATTTGTGGGGCAACGATCTGGTCAAGGCCGGTGAGATGTCCGCCCATTTCCAGCACCAATACCGGCAGGGCCAGCACCAGGCCAATCCAAAATCGACGGGTCATGTCTTTGAGCTCTGCCGAGGGCCCGTCATCCAGACTTACCTGCTCGGGCTCCAGGGCCATACCACAGATAGGGCAATCTCCGGGGCCCTGCTGGCGAATTTCCGGATGCATCGGGCAGGTGTACATGGTGCCCGGAGCCACGGGTTCGTCCTGTTTCTGTTCTCCACTGAGGTAGTGTCCCGGGTCGCCGTCAAACTTCGATTTGCACCCCGAAGAACAGAAATACCAGGTTTTCCCGCCATGCTCGCTGCGATGTTCCGCCGAGTGTGGATTCACCGACATGCCGCAAACAGGATCTTTGACCGTGTGCTCAGCCGTCATGGCCGATCCCTCCCTATCGAGTTCTGGTGATTAGTGATGATGAGCATGAGATTCTTTGTGTCCCGCTTCTTCGGCTTCTGTGGCCTTTTTCAGGAACAGTTGCTCGGCCACTGCGATAACAATCATGGTGACAACCGCCACGCCAATAACAAACGGGTCAGTATTCAGTTTGACCCAAACGAAGCCACCAAGAGCGAGCAAATCCAGAACAATTGCCACCGTGGGCACCCACACATTGGCCTTCACATCCTCCCGTAAATAGCGCAGAACGCCCCAATGGATAGCAATGTCCATGATCAGGTAAAAAATGATGCCCAGCGCTGCAATTCGGGACAGGTCGAAGAACGCCGTGAGGATAAGCCCAAGCACCACGGTATAAACCAGCGTGTGCTTCTGGATGCTACCGGGCATGCCGAAATGACTGTGGGGGACCAGCTTCATTTCAGTCAGCATGGCCAACATGCGTGAGACGGCGAAAATACTGGCCAGAATGCCACCGGCGGTGGCCATCATGGCAATGGCGACGGTAAACCAGACGCCGTAGTCGCCCAATGCGGGACGCGCAGCGGCCGCCAGAGAGTAGTCCTGCGTCTTGATGATTTCCGCCAGGGACAGGTTACTGGCAACGGCGAAACCGACCAGGGTGTAGATCACCACGCAGGCTGCGATGGAAATAATAATCGCTCGCCCCACGTTTCTCTTGGGGTCTATGACTTCCGAGCCGCTGTTGGTGATGGTGGTAAAACCTTTGAAGGCCAGAATGCCAAGGGCCGTTGCCCCCAGGAAATTGCCAAAGGTTCCAGCCTCACCGGGGCTAGAGAAATCAACAGAAACACTGTCGGCAATCCAGATACCCACCAGCCCGAAAACCAGAATGCCTCCGATCTTCAGGATACCTATAAAGGAAGCCACGCCCTGAATCATTCGGTTGCCCAACAGATTGATCAGAAACGCGGCCAGAATTAGTGAGACGCCAAGAATGGGCACCATGCGGCCACTTTCATCGCCACCGAACAGTTGCATGGTGTAAGAACCGAAGGTTCGCGCAAGAAAGCTCTGGGCAATCACCATCGAGAAATACATCAGCAAAGCATTGAAAGCCGTCGGTAACCGATTGCCATAGGCTTTGTGCAGGTACATGCCGATGCCCCCGGCTGACGGGTAGGCATTGGAAATTTTGATGTAGGAATAGGCACTGAAGCTTACGATTACCGCCGCGGCCAGAAACGCCAACGGGAAAAGAACGCCGGTCATCTGCGCCATCTGCCCGGTAAGGGCAAAGATACCGGCGCCAATCATGACACCGGTGCCCAGCATAACAGTTCCCGGAAGTGTAAGACTGCCTTCCTGATAGCGCGTGGTTCTGTCGTGCGTGCTGCTCATACAACCTCCTGTTGTTTTGAACGGCGTTTGATACTCAATAAATAGCCAATGCTGGCTTGGGTAGATCTCACTTGCATCAATGTCGAGAAAAACGGGCCAAAGAAATATCTTTAGCCCCTAAGTACCTGATCAGAATGCGATGCGCGCGCCAATCACAGCAAACCAATCTGCTGTACTGCCGCCGTCCGCTTCGGCAAAGTCGGCACTATCGCCGTATTTGCGCTCATGCACCACGCCCACATAAGGCGAGAACGCACGGTCGATCAGATCATAGCTCAACCTGAGTCCGGTTTCGGTAGAAACCAGTCCTTTACCAACGCCAATTTCCCGGTCCTCGCTAAACGCAACCGTGGCATCCAGCGTTGCCGCCAGAATCCAGTAGTTGGTGAGAAGCAGCTCGTACTCGGCATCCAGTTCGGCTGACGTATCGCCATCCTTACTGACATACAGGTTTGCATCGATCTCAAACCATTGGGGCGCCAGCCCGGCTACACCGAGAACGGCATATGTACGGTCCGGCCCCTCGGGCGTATCGAAACGCACGCCCGCTTTGGCGTCGAAGAACTTGGAGATGGGGATCTGGCCGACCAGCTGGTTTTCCAGTATTTCGTAGGCCTGCTCCTCTATCTCGTATTCCCCGGTTGTGAGCAGCCGGACTTTGAACTCGTCGGTGCCATAGAAGGCGTCCGCGTTCCAGACTCCAAGTTCCTCGTTATCGTCGCTGTAGCGGTATTCAAACTCCTCGAATTGAACACCCCAGGTTGTGAGCGGCTGTTTACGAGCGGTGGTGTCGGAGATCATTTCCTGAGCTGTCACCGCCGTTGAGAATCCGATAGAGGCAAAGAAACTGACCGCAACAAGTGATCGAATACAACTCATGCCTCACCTCCTTCTTCAGCAGCCGCGCCTGTTTTTGCCTGCGTCGACTCTGGCCCACCTTCAACAATCACCTTACGGAACATACCAGCGGCCGCGTGGTAAGAGAGGTGGCAGTGGAACGCCCATTGGCCTGGCTCATCAACCTCGGTTTCCATGTACACCGTAGTGCCTGGGTTCACGCTAATCGTGTGCTTGATCGGGTTCCACTGGCCTGCGCCAACATCAAGGATGGACCACATGCCGTGCAGGTGCATGGGGTGAGTCATCATGGTTTCGTTGACAAACTTGAAGCGGACCCGCTCACCGTATTTCAGGCGGATCGGATCGGCATCTTCGTACTTAACGCCATTGATACTCCAGGTGTACCGCTCCATATTGCCGGTCAAACGAAGCTCTATTTCTCGAGTCGGTTCGCGGTCTTCATACAGTGGATCTTGGGCCTTGAGGTCAGCGTAGGACAGGAACTTGCCGCCATTGGCTGCTGTAGGTACGAGGCCACTACCCTTGGCGTAGAAGGGATCACTTGGACCTTCTTTTTTACCCATCGCCATGGAACCGTGATCCATGCCGGACATGCCAGAGTGATCCATGCCTTCCATGTTGGAATGATCCATTCCTTTCATATTCGAGTGGTCCATTCCCTCCATCGAAGAATGATCCATTCCAGACATCCCTTCTGAGCTATTCATATCCATGTCGCCATGATCCATGCCAGCCATGCTGCCGTGGTCCATGCCGGCCATACCGCTCATGTCTGCCATAGTCAGGCGCGCCGGTTCGCGCAGTTGCGGCACGGCCGCTTCCATACCCTCTTCTGGGGCCAGTGTCGCTCTGGCATAGCCCGAACGCCCCATGGATTCTGCGAAGATGGTGTAGGCCTGCTCATCTTTCGGACGGACGATCACATCGTAGGTTTCCGCCACACCGATCCGGAACTCGTCCACACTAACCGGCTGAACGTTGTTGCCATCAGCCTGCACAACCGTCATGTCCAGACCGGGGATCCGGATATCAAAGTAAGTCATCGCCGAAGAGTTGATAAAACGCAGCCGAATGCGTTCGCCCGGCTCGAAGATCCCTGTCCAGTTTTGGCTTGGTCCTTTGCCGTTGATCAAGCCCGTAAAGCCTTGGAGATCCTCAACGTCCGCTTTCATCATCCGCATGCCACCCCAGGCCATACGGTCACTGACGGTGTTCATCAGGCCATTTTTTGACACGTCCGAGAAAAACTCGCCAACGGTTTGCTGCTCGCGATTGTAGTAATCCGGCATCATTTTCAGGTTGCGCATGATGCGGTCACCGGAATGGGGGTGCTTGTCAGTCAACTGCACCACGTATTCACGATCGTAGCGGAACGGTTCACGTCCCTCGGGTTCGATAACGATGGAACCGTAGGCGCCATCCGGCTCCTGAAAACCGGAGTGGCTGTGAAACCAGTAGGTGCCTGCCTGCTGAATAGGAAATTCGTAGGTGAAGGTTTCACCCGGCTTGATGCCTGGAAAGCTGATACCAGGCACACCGTCCTGATCAAAAGGAAGGATCAGGCCGTGCCAGTGAATGGACGTCATCTCGTCCAGGTTATTGGTCACGTTGATCTTTACGTTTTCGCCTTCTTTGAAGCGCATCACCGGTCCCGGAGATGCGCCATTGTATCCAATGCCTTCTTTCACGAAATCGCCAGTATCAATTTTTACCCGGTCGACCGTCAGGTCGTACTCACCGGCCATAACCATGGCTGGCATCAGCAGGCTTAAAAGTCCTGTCAGTAGGCGTGTTTTCATCTTTTTCTTACTCCAAACTGCACTTCGTTGAAGCAGGGCTGGGACACAGTCCCAACCCGTGCATTCGCGGGGTTGTCAGTACGCCGGTTTACTCAAAGTTAACGTCACCGTACATGCCGGCCTGGTAGTGGCCTGGCACGTTGCAGGCAAACTCAATGTCGCTTTCTTCGGTAAACTTCCAGACAACCTCCTTGCTCTGCCCTGGTTCCAGCAACACGCTGTTCGGGTCGTCATGCTTCATGGTTTTACCGTTGCCCATGTCCATATTCATCATATCCTGATTGAGCTTGCCGCCCTGGATCACGCCGTGTTCTACCATCATCATCATTTCTTTCTGATGGCCTTCATGCATGGAAGGGGTACCAATGTTGAACTCGTGGACCAGGCTACCCTCGTTCTTGACCACAAAACGCACGGTTTCACCGGTCTCAACACTGATTTCTTCCGGCTCGTAGTAGTTGTCGTACATTTCCACTGTGATAGTGCGAGAGGCCTCCGAGGCTTTACCCGGTTCGCCGCTGCTGGCGCCATGGCCGCCGCCATGAGCACCGGCGGCGAGGGTCACTGCCGACATCGACATGGCAGCGGCTGCAACAATCAACTTGGATGCGTTCATATTGTTTTCTCCATTAATAAAGTGGCCGGAAATTCCGGCGTCGGTTAGCTCTGAACAAAGAGGGATGCCAAAATACGAAACACACCATCGCGCATTAACCTGAATTCTTGCTGAAAATATCGAACTAATTGGTCGTTCAGGCTGAATTCAGGTTGATCGGCGACACTCGTTTCAAATTTGGCTCACAGCCTGGTTCAAAGAAGGAACGTCGTGATGCGATTACTGCTCGTTGAAGATGACCGTTTGCTGGCTGACGGACTAAGTGGACAGCTTGAAAAGGCGGGGTTCAGCGTTGATACAACCTATACAGCCAGAGAAGCCGCGATCCTGGGCGAGCAGGAGGATTATCGGGCCGCCGTTCTTGATCTTGGCCTGCCTGACGGCAACGGATTAGACGTATTAAGGAAGTGGCGAAAACATCAGATCGCCTTTCCGGTGCTCATTCTCACAGCAAGGGGCGACTGGCATGACAAAGTTGAAGGCCTCAAAGCGGGGGCAGACGATTACTTGGCAAAACCCTTTCAGACCGAGGAGTTGATCGCCCGGCTCAACGCCATTGTGCGCCGAAGCGAAGGGCGTATTCATTCAATGGTAAAAGCCGGACGCTACGAATTGGATGAGAATCGTCAGAGCTTGAAGTCCGACGACGGCAAGGAACACAGCCTCACCGGCACCGAATTTCGCCTGCTGCGCTGTCTGATGAGCCGTCCCGGCCATGTTTTCTCGAAAGAGCAGCTAATGGAACAGCTTTACAACTTGAACGACACTCCGAATGAGAACGTGATCGAAGCTTACATTCGCCGATTGCGGAAACTGGTTGGCAACGACACCATTGCAACCCGTCGCGGCCAGGGATATCTGTTCAATGACGCTGTTTAGTAAGCCGAGATCTGTCAAAGGCACGTTGCTTTTATTGCTACTGCCTGCCGGCATTGCGTTAATGGGGCTTGCATGGCTGGTTCACGGCCTCTTACTGGACCGAATGTCCCGGGAGTTCGTCGAGACACGTCTCAAAGATGAGGTCGCCTTTCTGGAGCACCAGATTCGTGATTCTGGCGGTCAATTGGATAGCCTCCAGACCGGTGACTACTTTCAGGAAGTCTTTCACCACGCCTTCGCCATACATTCTCCGTCCAAGACTATCATTTCCCCGGATTCGTGGGCGCCGGTGTTAACGTCGTTGATTGAATCAGCGGAGGATGGAACCCTTCGTGTGCAGAACGGAGATACAGTCGAAGGACCCAAGAACATTCTTGCGTACCGAAAATCGTTCCAGATGGACGATACGCCGATTGTAGTGATCGTGTCCGAGGATCTCGGCGCACTGAAACGCAGCCAGGCAGAGTTGCACGCGTGGACGGCCATCGTCTCTATTCTGCTGATTCTGCTCCTGGTCGTTGTGATCTGGTTCGGTATCAATTTGTCCATGCGCCCTGTCGTCGAGCTAAAGGCTACGCTAAAGCGACTTCAAGATGGCAAGGTTTCTCGGATTCATGTTCAGACGCCTGAGGAGTTTCGACCACTAGTCCAGCAGCTCAACCAATTACTCGATTCGCTTGATCAACGACTGGAACGGTCAAGGGATGCGCTGGCGAATCTCTCTCACAGCGTCAAGACCCCGATTGCGGCCGTCCGGCAGGTTCTTGAGGACACCAGCCGTCCACTCTCCAACGATCTCCGCCTTCAGATGACCGCGAGACTCAATGACATCGACAAACAGCTTGAAGCCGAGATGCGCCGAAGTCGCTTTGCAGGACCACAGGTTGGAAAAAGCGCTTACCCTCTGAAACAGGCGCGGGATCTACTTTGGATGCTGGGGCGGCTATACCCGGAAAAGTCCTTTGAACTGTCGAGTTCTCTGCCGGAGGAAGCCCGCTGGCCGATTGAGGAACACGACCTGAATGAAATCATGGGCAATCTCCTGGACAACGCAGGCAAATGGTCAGAACGATGTGTAGAGCTGTCACTTGTTCAGAATTCCGGAACATTGAAGATCTGCGTGACAGACGATGGGGCAGGCGTCCACGAGGCAGAAATCAGCAAGCTGGGTCAACGGGGATTGCGGCTGGACGAGCAGACCCCAGGCCATGGCCTTGGGCTGGCGATTGTTCGAGAAATTGTCGAACGCTACAGTGGAACCCTCCACTTCTCACCTGCTCCGAAAAGTGGGTTGTCCGTGATAGTTGACCTTCCCAGGGCGGTGCCGGTGATCAATCGTTGACCCGGCCACCTGGTATGTGGTTAAGCGATCACATGTGGATAGTGTTTGTATAGAAAACTTTCCTCACAGTAATGCCTTTTTCAAGCTAGATTCAGCTTCGTCTGTTGTTATAGCGGGTCGCTTGAAGTCCGATCTCTTAGCTAATTTTGATTTGCTCTCGAGAAGGGCGACAGCCACAATTTTCCAACATCCAGAGACGGCGCTTATAGATGAAGGTTCTAATTGTCGAAGACAACGCGGTACTCGCAGAAAAAATCTCCGTTTGGCTTGCGAAGGAAAACTTTACTGTAGATGTTGCCCAAAACGGAAAAGAGGCAAATTTCTTCGTAGAGACAAGCAGTTATCAGGCGATCATTCTGGATATAGGACTGCCCGACGAGAACGGGCTTTCTTTGATGCAAAAATGGAGAAGCAACGGCAAAGATGAAGCCATCCTGATTCTAACTGCCAGGTCCAACTGGACAGAGAGAGTTGAAGGCTTGAATGCCGGGGCAGACGACTATCTTCCAAAACCGTTCGAATTTGATGAACTGAAAGCTCGACTTAGCGCCATCATAAGAAGAAAAGACGGGCGAACAACTGATAAGATAGCGGTTGATGGGTTTCTTCTAAGTTCAACCTACAGAACGCTAACAACCCCTGATCATAAAGAATTCAGGCTAACCGCAACAGAGTATCGCCTTCTTCAATGCTTCCTTCGATCTCCTGACAGAGTCTTTTCCCAGGATGATCTTGTTGAATCACTTTACAATATCGAAAGATGCCCAACGCGAAATGTTGTTCAGGTATATATTGCGAGGCTTAGGAAAATACTTGGGAAAAAAAGAATAAAAACGTTGAGAGGGCAAGGTTACTATTTCGCGAGAGAGACCCACTAAAAAATTTATACTGCGAGTCACGTCAGTAACTCTCACCTGACTCGCAGAAAACCAAAAAATTACTGTTTCTTCAATAGATCAGCAACTAGCTCCTTGATTACTCGATGCTCTTCCTTCAACTTCTTGACCGTCTCGCTTTCTTCAGAACGATAGTCGGAGGACCGTTCATCGATGCTCTTATCAGGGTAGCTTCTTGCCTCATTATACCTATCTGCTTGTCCGCCATTGCTGCCTGCGAGGGCTATGGAAGCCCCGGTTCCTAGAAAAGATGCTATTAAAATTACAGACACTTTTTTCATAAACAGCTCCGATATGTCATTCTATTCAACCAACGAAATTCAATCGCCTCACGCAGTTAGTAGAACATCGAAACCTTAAACACATTTGAATGTGGACGTATTTTAAAGATTTTCACATTCCGTAAACTACAGGCCCACAGCTATTCAGGCAGATTTTGACAAGACTAAACGAACGACCAAAGCACAACCCCTCCAGCGTCAGGTGAGTTGCGACACGCATCAATCCCATCTATGCTTTCAAGCTCAGTCGCCTCTCTAGCCCTCAGCTAGCTCCTCCCGCTCAATCGACCATAACTAATACCATGACAGCGCAGAAAAGCATCCGAAAAACTGCACTCCAATATGGCATCGTTTTCAGCCTCTTGTATTTTCTACTAATTTTTTTCTCGCACACTTATGTAATAGAGCAGCTTTCGAACGAGTCCAGAAAACATCGCCTTGACAAGGAGGTGGAGAGTTTTCAAACCATCATTGAAAACGAAGTTCCGACGCCCGACGAGATTGGCAGCATGATTGATCGATTCCAATTGCTACTGGAGCACGCCCTCGTCGTCGAAATGAAAGACGGAAGCATCATTGCCAGTAGCAACATAGATCAAACAACGTTGCGCATGGTTTCAAGAAAGCCGGCGGGCTTTGTAGAAATATCCCAAGGTGCAGATGGCCTTCTTGGATTGAAACGAGGTGTCGGAATTGATAGTCCGCTTTCGTCAGTCACCATCCTGGAAATGGAAAGCGGACTAGCTGAGCGATCCAGTGGGGCTCACCTGACCTTGCTGGCTGCCTCCGCATTATTACTTGTTGTTCTCTTGGCTCTGGTAGGCACCACTACTTACCTCGCTTTGAAACCGATCGAACACATCAAGGAAGACATGAGGAGACTGCAATCTGGCAAACAACCTCGTTTGAATCCTGACGCACCAGAGGAGTTCAGTCCGCTGATCAAACAGTTCAATAACCTACTTGAACTAGCAAGTCGTCGCCTTGACCGCCATCGCCGCCTCAATTCCGATCTTTCTCACATGGTCAAGACCTCGATCTCTGCCAATCTCGCAATCTTGTCAGACACTGGTTCATTACCTCCGTCCCGCGACGACATAGAGTTCATGACCTCCAACCTAAAGGATCTAAGCCGGTCCTTGAACTACCGCATGAGCAAGGCAGATATCTCCGGCAGGCAGATGGGGCAAACATGTTTGCCGATTGAAATAGCGAACAACGTCATTTCTGTCATGGAAAAAATCTTTCCCGATAAGAGTTTCCGTATTAATACATCCTTGCCGAATAACTTCAGTTGGCCCATGGAGCGTCAGGACCTATCAGAGTTATTCGGTAACCTGCTCGAAAACGGCGGGAAGTGGAGTCAGGCTGAGATTGACGTTTCAATAAGCCAGACCGATTCCGGGCTAACGATAGAAGTTGCAGACGACGGCCCTGGGATTACTCCAGAAGCGGCCTCAAAAGTGATGGATAGAGGTTCCCGGCTTGACGAAACCGTTTCTGGATTTGGATTGGGACTGTCCATCGTGTCCGAAATACTAGAAGACAATTTCGGACGGATGAACATTGGCCCCTCAGAAACAGGGGGCGCCAGAATTACAGTTGTGCTTCCTTTCCCAGAGTAGAGCACAACCATAATTCCTCCGCCCCGCTATGACGGAGGGATTACCCTCCCCTGCTCGCGATCAAAACTGTGTATTTCCACCTCTCTTCTACCGTTGCATATCATCGAGTTTAGCCCTTGAGAAGCGCGTGAATAGAGCCGGTAAAACAAAAAGCGTTAGGAAAGTCGCAGTCACGAGACCACCTACAATCACGCTGGCCAGTGGCTTCTGGATTTCCGCACCCACGCCCGTCGACAATAGCATCGGTATCAAACCGAGTGCCGAGGTTATTGCTGTCATCAAGACAGGGCGCAAACGGGAGACGGCACCTTCAAACACCGCGGCATCCACGCTTAACCCATCCTGTATTCGCTGATTGATGCTTTCGACCATAACGACCCCGTTAAGCACCGCCACACCGAACAGCGTGATAAATCCAACGGAACTGGGCACTGAAAGATACTGACCGGAGATCCAGAGTGAAAAGACGCCACCAATAACGGCAAGCGGCACGTTGACCAGAATCAACAATGCTTGACCGACCGAACTGAAAGCAAAGTACAGCAACAGCGCGATCAGGCCCAGAGATACAGGTACCACAATGGTCAACCGCTCCTGTGCTCGCTGCTGGTTTTCGAACTGACCACCAATATCAACCGAATAGCCGGGGGGAAGGTTCACTTCTGACGCGATGGTATCCTGAATATCGGCAACCACACTGCCCATGTCACGACCCTGCACATTGGACTGAATGACCACACGGCGCTGCACGTCATCGCGACGCACCTGAGGCGGGCCGGACTCAATAGACACATCGGCCACATCACCGAGTCTCACCCAGGCTCCGGACGGCGCCTGTAACCTGAGATCGGCAATGGCATCCCGGTCTTCCCGGAAACGTTTGGCCAGACGCACATAGATATCATACCGCTCATTTCCGTTGATGATCTGGCCAGCGGCGGCACCACCCAGTCCATCCCGGACGACACTCATCACATCAGACACGGCGAGTCCGTACCGGGAGAGTGCCTGACGGTCAGGCTGAACCACCAACTGCGCTTCACCAGCAATCTGCTCCATGGCCACGTCTCGTGTTCCCTGAACTGTTCGGACCGCCGCTTCGATCTGTTGGCCTTTCTCCGCCAATACATCGAGATCCGGGCCAAAGAGTTTGATGGCCAACTGCGCACGAACACCAGACAACAATTCATCAACCCGAGTCGCAATAGGCTGAGAAAAGTTAAACAGTAGCCCCGGGTGCTGTTCGAGCTTCTCCTCAAACAGGGCCTGCAATTCATAGCGATTGCTGGCGCTGGTCCATTCCGAAGTTGGTTTCAAGCCAATATAGATCTCTATATTGTTAACGGGCTCTGGGTCGCCGCCTATTTCTGCTCGACCAGCCCGGGACAGAGCATAAGTCACTTCTGGAAATTCCATCAACATGGCTTCCAGTTTTGGCGCAACTTCAAGCGCCGTATCAAGGCTTGATGAAGGGGCAAGCGTCACCCGGAGGTTGATCGTTCCTTCTTCCAGCTCAGGGACAAACTCAGTGCCGAGTCGAGGCACGACCAGGGCCGCCAGCACCACAAGAACAGCGGCAGCACCGACAACAGATCTGGTGTGTTTCAGCGACCAGTCAAGGCCCTTGCGATAGAGCTTCTCAAGAGGTTTTAGAACGAAGCTTTCCCTCTCCCGAATACCCTTGCGAAACACAAAAGAAGCCAACGCAGGCACAACGATGAGAGCGACGATCACAGCGGACACAATGGCCAGCATGATGCTGATCGCCATTGGCTGGAAAAGCTTGGCTTCCACACCTTCAAAACTGAACAGAGGCATGAAAACGACCAGAATAATCGCCGTCGCGAAAAAGATGGGGCGCGCCACTTCCCGGCCGGCTTCCTGGAGTCTAAGCGCAATGCCATGATCATCGTGTGACGCGTCCAACGGATCGGGGTCGTTTTCAACCAATTCATCCCGATGGGCGTCATGCTCAGCATCGGGATGCGTCAGATGTTTGAACATGTTCTCGACCATAACAACAGAGCCGTCCACCAGCATGCCAATTGCCACAGCAATGCCGCCCAGAGACATCAAGTTGGCCGAGAGGCCGAACCAGGCCATGATCATCAGCGCAATACCGATTGAAATCGGTATAGAAAGCAGCACGAGCGTTGTTGCCCGAAGATTCATCAGACACAGGGCAAGCACGATCGCAATGAACACAAAAGCCAACAGAAGCGCATTGGTCACCGTCTCTACGGCCTTGGTCACCAGATCCGCCTGGTTGTAATAGGGCTCAAAACGAACCCCACTCGGAAGCGCCTGATTTATGCGATCAATGCGGGCCTCGATGCCGTCGATGGTGGCTTTTGTATTGGCCCCCATTCGTTTGAGTACAATGCCAGAAACCACTTCACCCAGTTGTTCAACTTGACCGTCTTCATCCTTCCGGGTCATGGTCACCGCACCCTGGCGAACTTCAGTGCCCAGCGCTACTTGGGCGACATCGCTCACCGTCACTGTAATGCCATCACTGGTTTTAACGGGCACTTGACGGATCTGCTCCAGCCCCTGCTCGCCATTACCCAGCCAGCCCATACCGCGAATAACCAACTGCTCCTGTCCGCGGCCCATATACCAGCCCCCAACATTGGAGTTGTTGTTCTCCAGGGCGTCCATGACGTCGTTCTGTGATAAGTCATAGGACAGCATTCGCGCCGGGTTCAGGTTGACCTGGTATTGACGGACCTCCCCGCCAAACGACAGAATCTCTGTTACCCCTTCGGCGGGTATCAGCAACAGCTTGACCAGCCAGTCGTGCAAGCTGCGTAATTCCATTGCGTCGTACCCAGAATCCGGGTCAGCTATTAGCAAGTACTGGTAGACCTGGCCGAGACCGGACGTATTCGGGCCCATTTCAGGCACCCCGACCCCGTCCGGAATCAGCTCCCGCGCGGCCTGCAACCGCTCGAAAACCAGTTGGCGCGCGAAATAGATATCCGTGCCCTCTTTAAAGACCACGGTGACACCAGACAACCCGGTTTTGGAGATGGACCGAACCTCCTCAACATTCGGCAACGCATACATCACCGCTTCAATGGGATAGGTGATCAGCTGCTCGACTTCCTCAGCCGCAAGTCCGGGCGCCTCTGTATTAACAGCAACCTGGACGTTTGTAACGTCGGGGAAAGCATCAAGGTTCAGTTTTGGTATCTGAAACGCGGCCGTGGCGATAAGCACTGCAAGCGCAATAAGAACCAACAGGCGGTTCTGAACCGCCCAGTCGACAACTCGGTTGAACATAATGGCTCCCGGAATCAGTGGTTGTGTGGGTCAAAGCCGCCTTTGGCAATTTCAGAGGCCACAAAAAACGCGCCCCGCGAAACGATCCGTTGGCCCGCAGTCAGGCCGAAAATTTCACGGAGTCCGCCAATTGAGCGACCCAGTTCCACTTCCACAGGCTCATACTCCGCTTCAGCCTCTTCCACATAAACCGTCCAGTCGCCATCGGCGCCTCGCATCAACGCACTCTCCGGCACCGCAAGCACCGGCTCCGTGGTTTTAAAAAGGAAATACACATCTGCAAACATTCCGGGATGGAAACGATCTTCAGGATTGTCCAGCTCCAACCGAACAATCCGCGTGCGGGTCACAGCGTCAATGGTATGAGCTTCCTGGGATACCGTTGCCACAGCTACACGACCTGCGACTCTTACTTCCGCTTCTGCCCCTTGCTTAAGGACAATGTCGGAGTTTGCTGGCAGGTGAGCCTCTACCCAAAGTTCGCTTTCATTAGCCAAAGTCACCAGCGGTTGGCCTGCCTCAACTCTTTGTCCTTGCTCAAACTCATCGGTCAGCACTGCGCCATCCACGCGAGCCCTGAGCGTGTATTCACCGAGACTACCTACGCCGCTGGCCTTCAACGCACCAATGTCATCATCGTTTAGCCCATAAGCAAGCAGAGTCGCCCTCGCCCCTTCAATATTGGCTTTCGCGGTATTGAACCGTTGATCACCGACCACGGAACGACCCAGCCCGCTGATTCGCTCCCATTCAGGAAAAGCTTTCCTGTAATCAGCCTGCGCTTGTGCCACCGTCTCACTGAACAGGGTTACCAGTTGCTGACCTTTGGTTACGTGCTCACCCAACTCCACGTGACGTCTCAACACCACCGAGGCAACCCGGGGGGACACGTGATAGCTGGTATAGCCGTTGGTCAGCAGCTCACCGGGAGCGTAGATTTCATAGTCAACGCGCTTGCTCTCGAGGGTTGCTACCTCAATGCCGGCGAGCTCTTTCTGTTTGGCATTGATGCTTGCGGTAGCTGCTTCTTCATGACCACCATCGCTCTCCTCTTCGTGGCCATGACCTTCTTCCTCTTCATGCTCACGTTCTTCAGCATGCCCGCCCTCATACTCATCCTCTTCACCGGTGCCTTCTCGATGATTGTCGCCACCGGCGGCATGATCATGGCCCGCCTCGTTATGAGCATCTTCCTCTGCCTGCACCAATGAAGGGGGAGCTATAAACAGCGTCAAAACAAATACTGAAATCAGAGTTTTTTTCATGATGAATATCCAGTTTCCAGAATATTATTGGAAGGGGGTGGTCAGTTCGCCAGACTGGCTCAATAGCTCAATCAGGCCCAGCTGCGCCAGCTTTTCCAGTTCAATACCGGTTTTCAGGCTCTCCGCGCGCTGGCCCAGCGCCTGGAGATACTCAGAGGTGGAGAGGTCGCCGACCTGCCACTGCTTCTCAAGCAAATCGGCACTTCGCTGTACACGCCCCTGGGATAGTTCTTTCCATCGACGGAGTTGCTTGTCGTATCGCTTCCAGGAAGCGCGAGCGCCTGCCAGGTCGTATTGTTGTTTCCGGTAGAGCGCCTGAAACCGCGCTTCGGCCTCCAGAGCCCGTCGATTCGCAGCCCGGATTTCAGCGCTGTAGTTATTACGGACGTTCAGAGGGATCGAGAATGTCAGGCCAACCACGTTCTCGCCGCCGTCACGCCCTCCGCTCAGCCCTACTGTCGGCGATGCTGTGGCTTTGCGTCTGGCAACCTCTGCCTCACTTTTCAGCACCTGCCACTCGGCTCGAGCGGCTGCAATTGACGGGTGTGCCAGCAGATCAGCCTCACCAATCTGGGACTCCAGCGCTGACCATATATACTCAGGGATTCCCCCATCCTGAAACCTCCAGTCCGGCAGACGTTCTCTAACCTGAGTTTCTGCCCGATCAACTGCGGCCTTTGCCTGGGCGACTTCGCTCAACTGACGGGATAGATTTAAAAACAGAAGCTCTGCGTCGGCACGCCCCAGATCACCTGCCTGCTGGCGCTGTTCAACCTGGTCCAGCAAGGCATCCAGGCGCTGCTGTTGGGATTCAGCAATTTCCTCAAACAGCGTAGTAGCGCGCCACTCGACAAGCGCAAACAATGATTCAGACGTTTGTGTCAGAACTGCTTCGCTCAAGCCAGCTTGCGCAGAAAGCCTGATCAGCTTTGCCTTCTCCTTTAATACGCCCTGTTGATCAGACCAATCGATCGTTTGTGACAGTCCTGCCTCAAAGTTATTCTCACTGCCCGTTCTGTCTGCTCCCACGGACAATTCCGGGTTATACAGCGGTTGTTCGCTTGCCTCAGCGTCCTCTTTCCGCGCTGCCGCCTGCTCTGTCGCTGCCAGTACCTCCGGGTGCTTGCTTATCTGGCCATTGAGCCAATTCGCCCAATTAACAGTCTCCGCTTGACCTAACAGAGGAATGGATAATAGTACTGAACACAGCAACGCCCGAGGCGAGTGCTTGCTTGCCTTCATCGTCTTTCTCCCGAAGCGATTAATAGCCAAAAATCATAGGTGTAAGGCGCCTATGACGAGGTAGGAAAAGATCGAGATAATAAGTGCAAACTTTGAAATGAGCTTGAATTCGGAAAAACAGTTCAGATATGAGTCGCTAAAAACTCTTTGTAACGCTTCTCAATGAGGCTAAGAACGGCAGCTCGCGACCAATCGCCGCGATGCCACCGTCTCATTCCAGGAAGGGGCTAGATTGAAGTGGGTTGGAGTGCGCTTTCGTCGGTCGCACCGTCTTCAATACGAACGGCCTGGACCAGGCGGGATACAAGTACCTTGCCATCCCCCGGGTGCCCATCCCGGGTCCTGCTCGTTCGCACAATGATGTCCACAACTTCATCGGCAACAGCATCGGTCGCTACATCTACTTCCAGCTTGACCATCTGCACTTTCTCCAGAGGCGATTCATCGCCAACCAGATGACCAAATTCGTTGAGAGACACGACAGCAATGCTTGCCACCCCCTTAACTTTGGCCAGAGCATCAACCACATGCTCTGCCATCACTTCTCTGACATACGCTTTTATTTCATACATAAACCGCCTCCTGACTATCAGACTTCAACGTCACGACGTTCGGATGCAAACCACTGATACACGCTGGGCAACACTACCAACGTCAGCAGCGTTGACGTGATCAGACCGCCAACCACAACCGTTGCCAGTGGCCGTTGGACATTAGAGCCAATGCCATCTGCCAGCAGCAGGGGAATCAGCCCCAGAATAGCCACAGAGGCTGTCATCAGAACCGGCCGCAAACGGCGTTGAGCGCCCAGCTTGACTGCTTCAATGACTTCGTAGCCTTCGTCCCGCAACTGATTGATGTAGCTCACCATTACCACACCGTTCAGTACGGCTACGCCAAACACCGCAATGAACCCCACAGCAGCGGGCACGGAGAGGTAAAGCCCCGTCACAAACAACGCGACAATGCCACCAGTAACCGCAAAGGGCACATTCATGAAGATCAGCGCCGCATAGCGAAGACTACTGAATGCAGAAAAGAGAAGCAGGAAAATAAGCGCCAGAGTAATGGGCACAACGATCGCTAGCCGCGCCATGGCCCTTTCCTGGTTCTCAAACTGACCGCCGAACTCCACGAAATACCCCGGCGGCATATCCACTTGCTCCTCGATCCGCTTGCGCAAATCCTGAACAACACCACCCATATCGCGACCACGCACGTTCATCTGCACGTACTGACGGCGACTGGCATTGGAGCGTGAAATTTTCTTGGGGCCTGCGTACATTTCAACATCGGCCACCCGTGAAAGCGGGATAAGCTCGCCACTGTTGCCCCTGAGGGGAAGCTTTCTGATTTCATCGATGGACCCGCGATAGGACTCTTGCAGCCGGGCGAAAATCTCAAATCGACGGACACCGTCGAAGACCAGCCCGGCGCCTTTACCACCTATACCGGTTTCAACCGTACTCATCAGGTTATCGACGCTGATGCCGAACTGCGCCAGCACTTCACGGTCGGGGCGAATAACGATCTGTTTTTTACCCGCACTCTGCTGAGCGCGGACGTCCGTTGCACCCGGCACCTCTTGCGCCAGTGCCGCCACTTCTCTGCCGATCCGGCCCAACTCGTCCAGGTCGTCGCCGAAAATGCTGGCAACCAGTTGCGCCTGAACGCCTGACAGGAGTTCGTCGGTTCTGAGCTGAATCGGTTGGGACAGATTGTTGGCAAGCCCGGGAACCCGCTCATCCAAAGCATCCGCAATCCTGCTTTGGAGATCCTCGTAGCTCACGTCCTCTCGCCACTGATCCAGGGGCTTCAGATTGACAAGCGTCGCAACAACGTTCACAGGTTCAGGATCACCACCGACCTCGGCACGACCGATCCTGGCATAGGTGCCGGTGACCTCTGGAAATTCGTCTACAACGGACTGAATCCTTTTGCCATATTTGATGGCGGATTCAAGACTGGCTCCAGGAGGCAATGTCGATCGAATCTGGAACGTGCCTTCCCTGAGCGTGGGCACAAATTCGCTCCCGAGATAGGGAAACAGCAGAAGACTGCCGGCAAAAGCAATGACGGCAACGCCCATCACAATCTTAGGGGCTTTGACGACAGTATTCACTACCGGCTTGTATAGCCGGTTCAGGAACAGAACCAGCTTCGGCTCTTTGTGACGCCCGCCCATCTTGAATGACAGGGAGGCCAGAACAGGCACCAACGTCAATGCGAGTAACAGCGCACCGATCAACGCAAAGCTGATGGTGTAGGCCATGGGCGAAAACAGCTTGCCCTCAACGCCCTGTAGCGTAAACAACGGAAGAAAAACGATGATAATAATGCCAATCGCAAACACGATCGGACGGGCCACTTCCCGGGCTGACTCACCTACAAGCCTCAGAACGCTGATCTTTTCATCGGATCGCTCCTCAAGGTGTCGGAAGATGTTCTCTATCATCACGACAGCGCCGTCCACCATCATGCCGATGCCGATAGCCAGCCCCCCCAGACTCATCAGGTTGGCCGACAGGCCCGACATGCGCATAGCAATGAACGCAAAGAGTACAGACAACGGCAACGTCGCCACCACGATCAGTGTGGAACGAATATTTCCTAGGAACAGATAGAGAAAAACCAGCACCAGAACCGAGCCTTCAAGCAGCGCTTTCTCGACAGTGCCTATAGCCTTGCCCACCAAGTCTGCCTGAGAGTAATACGCTTCTATTTTCAGCCCTTCGGGAAGTGACTTGTTCAGATCATCGATTTTTGCGTTGACATCCTCTAGAACCTTACTGGTGTTGGTGCCAATCAATTTCATCACGTAGCCGCCCACGGACTCCTCACCTGAGGACACCTCTGCGCCACGGCGAATTGCCGGTCCAAGGCCTACCTCCGCCACATCCTTGACGTAAATAGGAGATTCTCCCTCACTCTTGGACACAATGATGTTCCGGATATCTTTGATGCCTGCGGTACCGGAGTTGACCCAGCCGTAACCACGGACAATGTACTCTTCACCTCCTCGAGTAATGAATGAGGCGCCGACGTTACGATTATTCTGGGTGAGGGCACCGCGAACATCGGACACCGTCAGGTTCCTTGCCTGAAGCTTCTGCGCATCGATATTGACCTGGTACTGCTTTACCTCGCCACCGATAGAAAGCACACCGGTTACGCCCGGCACGGTCCTGAGCTGGGGTTTGACAATCCAGTCCTGAATCGTGCGAATTTCCTGCAGGCTGTATTGATCTTTATCCTCAGCTTCCAGGGAATACATCAGGATGCGCCCAAGACCGCTTGCGATGGGCCCGAGTTCGGGTTCCCCCATCCCTTCGGGAATCTGTCGCTTGGCCTCGGATAGCCGTTCGTTAACTAGCCGCCTGGCGAAGTAGATATCGGTGCCATCTTCGAAATAGATGGTCACCCGCGAAAGTCCGAAAATCGACGTGCTCTGCACTTTTTCTAACTTGGGAATACCATACATGCTGATCTCAACGGGATAGGAAATCAGCGTTTCGATATCAACCGGCGACAATCCAGGACTGGTAGTGAATACCTGAACCATGGTCGGTGTCGCGTCCGGAAACGCATCCACCGGCAGTTTTTGAAATGAAAATACGCCGGCAACGATCACGGCGATAGCAAAGACAAGCGTCATCAGACGATTGTTCAGCGCATAATTCACAATTGCGTTGATCATGCTCCCCCCGAGTATTAGTGTCCGTGAGCGGCGCTGCGGCCACTGGCGGTAATGGCCGACATCAGATCAAAAGCGCCCACTGAAACCACTTCCGTGTTTGCGCTGATGCCGGACTTAATCTCTATCCAGTCGTTAGCCTCCTTACCAAGAGTGACTGGAACCGCCTTGTAGGCTCCCCCTTCATTACCCGGAACAAATACAACGGACTCGTCATCGATGGTTTGCACGGCATCGTGTGGAACTAGGGGCAGTGATGCCGCCGATTGAGTCATGACTCTCGCTTTGGCATAGGTATTTGGACGAAGGTCGCCGTTGGGGGATTCGAGTACAACGCGAACCGGAATGGTGCGGGTTTCCTCGTCAAGCTCATTTGAGATCCAGGACACTTCCCCGGTGTGAAAGCGGTCTGCAACCGACTTTGAGAAGACCTGAACTTCATCTCCGACGGATACCCTGCCAATGTCAGTTTCGGCAACTTGCAACATCACCCACACCACAGAGGTATCAGCTACGGTAAAAGGCGTATCTGAAGAGCTTAAGGTTTGGCCCAACCGGGCATCCATGCGCTCAATGCGCCCCTGGATAGGAGAACGGAGCGCGTACTGTGCGAGACTGCTATCTGCGCCTGACGAATCACAGCCAAAAACCGCCAGTTGCTCACGAATCGAATCGTACTCCGCTGTAATCTCAAGATAAGCGGCCTTGGCGTCCAAGAACTCTTCTTCGCTGGTGAAGCTTTCACTCCGCAATTGCTTTTCTCGCTGATACTCCGCAGTCGCGGCTTCTTTCCGAGCTTTCAACGAGTTCAGGCGGGAACGAATGCGGGCCAACTCAACGCTGTTCAACGCGGCCAACAACTGGCCTTTTTCAACCTGTTCCCCCAGATCAACAGCCAGTCTCGTAAGCTTTCCCTGCAATAGCGGCCCTACCTCAGCGACGCGATCCGGAACATAGTGAACTTCAGCTGGCGCAGTGACGATATTGTCAGCACGGCCTCGGGGCACCGTTACAGTCTGCACGGAGAGCAACTCCCTCTGCTCTGGAGTCAGATGAACTTCGCGGGCCTCACTGCCTTCAGCCGAGTGCCCAGCCTCACCCTTTTGGTGCTGCCCTCCTTCGGCTTCTTCGGCGCCGTACGCCAGTGGCTGATAGACCAGAAAACTGATCGCGACAAACAATATCTGCAGATTTCGAATCATCTAAACACCTTCGATAAAAGAGAACGTTCAACCATTAATTTTCTTGTCATCAGGAACCGGATGACATTGAAAGGGCACCGCCGGTGCTTACTTCCAACGCCCGGACGGCGTCGATATAGTCGTGTTGCACTTGGACGTATTCCTTCCTCACCGACAAAAGATTGTCCTGAGCGGACAGGACATCGGAAGCATCGACTTTTCCCGCTTGAAGAGCTTTCTGCATAAGTTGCAGCGTTTCCTCCGAACGCTCGAGAATCGACTCGTTCATCTGGCGCAATCTGCGTACGGCGGATTCGTACTGAGCTACAGCAGATACGACCTGGCGTTCAGTCGCCAAACGCAGCGCCTCGGCCTCAAGCTCGGAGATTTTCAACTGAGCCGAGGCCTTCCTTTTTTCACCGGAATAATCATGAAACACAGTCAGAGGCATCGACACACCCGCACCAAAAAGGTTGGATCTTTCCTCCCGTTCGTAGAACCCGAACACTTTCAGGTTCGGAATACTTAGACTCTTGGCCAGTTCCAGACCGGACTCATTTGCAGCAATTCTGGCTGCTGCCGCCTTCAGATCCCCTCTCTGGCGCTGAGCCATCGCGACAAGCCGATTAGTTGGTGGCAAGTTGGCACGAGCTACATTGAGCTCTCCCGCGACCCCTACCGCATCGGAGGGGGACACCCCAAGAACTTCCGTCAGGTCAATTTTTGACTGCCTAAGCTTCTGCGCCGCTTCGGCCTTTTGGTTCTTAGCTCTTGCCAAGCCAATGACGGCGGTATTGAGCTCAATCCGGGTCTGTTTGCCCCGCTCAACGGACACCTCGACCAGCTCTTTGGTTCGGTGCATCAGCTCAACGGTGCGGGTTGCCGTTTCCAGCTCTTTCTGTGCAAGCAGTATTTTGAAGTAGGCTGACCGCACTCGGGCCTTGGTCGCCACCTTCAGGTATTCAAGTTCCTGCTGTTGAGAAGTGAGAGTGCTCTGAGCACGCGACTGACCGAGATCGCCCCGATTGCCCATCCAGACTTCCTGAGTAACCCGAACCTCGTAATTCAGTGACTGATCCGCCTGATCTGGATTGTCGCGGCCACTCATCTCAAGCTCCGGGTTGCTGGGCGCCCAGCGGCTGGCATGATCGAGCTCAGCTTCCTGCATGGACACCGCAGCCCGCCTCAAAGCCAATATCGGGCTATTCTCAAATGCCATTACCATTGCCTCATTTAAAGAGACAGCCTGCCTGGCCTTGGCTTGCTGGTACTCCTTGAGTGAAACGCTCTCCCCGGCGGTGGCCGCCGCCGAAGGCATGACGTTCAAGACTCCGGGTACTATCAGCACCCACAACAACAGTCGTTTGTTCATTCAATATCATCCTGGCTATTTGACTGAGATACATGAATCAGCGTTTTCGCCGTAAATGCCAGGACGACCCTACAGACAGACCTTTAAATCAGTCTGAATTCGGCGCCATCAAACCTAAACTCGTACGGAGTTCAACGAAACTATGGCGGGGTATACGCCAAAAAGAGGTGAAAGAAAGAGACAAAAGAGGAGGGCATCGTCCAGCGCATCGGAGGGAGCGCAGATAAAAAACGACGGGCCTATTTCAGCCCGTCGTTGGGTCCAATTATGTGAAGCAACACTATGAACGATTAAAAATCGAACTGCGCAGCCAGTTGCAGGCGAGTGTTATCAGCAGATTCTCCATTGGCCAACTCTTTGTCTGCGAAGGAAAGCTCCAATCCCAGCGTTACCGGGTCAGCAACTTTGTAGAAGTTGCTGAAGTGAACGCTTTGCAGGGTTTCAAAGGAGTTCGGGAACAGATCTGCTGGCTGATCGCCCTCTACGCGCCCATAGGACAGACCAGAGGAGAACTTCGGCGTCCACTGCTGACTGATAGCAACGTTGGCACCGTATGCCTCAATGGTTTCAAGATCGCCGTTGGCGTCGATGTATGCTTCACCAATACCAGTGCGGCTAGCGCTGCTGTCATTATTGCTGAAGGAACTGTAGATGTAACGACCCACGCCGTCACCAAAGATCGCCCCTGCCATGACCGTGGTGGCGTCGGTCAGGTTTAGCCGACCAGCGATCAAAACGCCATAACCAAAGGCGTTATCGTCGCCCGTAGCAGCTGCAGAGTCAGTCTGAAGCGAACGTGCCAGACCGGCAACTTCAATGCCACCAGCACTGCCGGCCCACTTGTACTTGGCAGTCAGATCCGGCGCATTATCGCGGGAGCCGTCAAAACCCGTTGTTTCCGGATTCTCAGCAGAAACGGAAAAATTAGCACCGCCGCCAAGAGGCATGGTGTAGCGCAACTGTGCCTGACGAATAAAAGAAACACCTACTGGACCGTCGAAATCAACCGTGGACGGATAGGCGGTAAATTGCATGAAGTTACTCCAGGTTTGACCGGCGAGCAGGCCGTTCAGCTCACCATAGGCGTGACGAAGACGCAGCCCTCTGGAGTTGGAGAAAATTTCATTACCGCCACCACCGTAGAAGTCACCTTCAACGGTCGTTTTGACATCACCCACTTCTGTTGGCGTGGTTGTCTTAATGCGAACCCGTGATTGTCGAGCATGGGCTCGAAATGAAGGGTCGCTATCGCTATTAGCAGTATCAAGGCCTGCTACGAACAGGCTGTCACCCATGTCCTGATCAAAATCATAGATCATGTCCAGCTTGACATAGCCACCGATTGTTACAGTGGTGTTGGTGCCAGGCACCATCCAACCTTCCGACCCCTTACTTTCCGACATGTCATCCAATTGGCGCTGCAAATCATTAATCTGTGTCTGAAGTTCAGTTGCAGATTGCGCATGAACAGACGGGGCCAGCAGACCCGTAACCGCAAGCGCTAGTGTTGCTCTCATCGCTAACCTGAGTTTATTAGTTTGCATTGTAAATCAGTCTCCATGAGCTTTCGTTGTATGTCATCTGACCGGTATTTGGCCCTGAACAAACAGACAGCTAATGCGCTTCAGTTGTCGGCCACTACCGGTAAGTTGTTCATTGATCTCGCACTTTCCGCCAGAACAACGACTCGCCATTGATAGCAGATGAACTTGAAACGAAATTGAAAAAAAGCCCCCTTAATACCTTTGTATTAACGCCCCATCGCAACCGCTCTTCTAACTGAGCCCTTTTCATCATCTAATTTTATTTTTTCAAGCTGAGTTAAAGTTCATCTGTTTCCATCGGGATGCAGACCATTCAACTTAAAGGTGACTCTATGAGAAAACATCTCTTGCTCACATCTCTCGCATTAACCTTGACGGCAGGAAGTCTCCATGCCTCTGAGGCTAATAACGGTAGGCTGGCACAAAACATGCTCTCCGAAAGCGGCATTCAGGACATGAAGAGGCAGCATAGAGTAATGACACAGGCAGCCGCATCTGAAGTGGGCATGGAGGCTCGCCGGAAATTGATGCTATCGAATAAGGACGATATCTATCACGAGATGATCAAATCGGGAGGTATCAATCTCTCTGAATTGGACCAGTTTTCAAAAGATCAGTTTAGTCATTAGAACAAGTTTCGCACTAAGCGCCTGTGGATTTAAGAAGAAAATTCTTCCGATAAATGACGTTTCAAAACCAGTTGCATCGTGAATGGTCTCCACCATTCCGTCTTGCCGCACTACTTTTGTAGTGCGGCTTTTTTAGGCCTAGATTTAGTCGATAACAAATTCTAACCACCTGCTTGGCAGACAACATGCCCAGAAAACAACAACGCCCTTCAATAAAACGGAAACTGCTTACTTTCCTGACACTAACGGGTTTCGCGTGTACCGGGCTAATATTCTTCTCACACACCCTTTTAATCGACTATATCCATGACGAGCTTCACAGGCAGCAGCTAGAGGCTGCAGCTAACCGACTCTCAAAGATGTTAACAAATGATAAAGAAGAAATTACAAAATCCTCTCTCAGAAATTTTTCATTGTCTCAATATTCTGTTCACATCGAAGACAGTCAAGGTCGGAGTTTTACAAGCGAGAACATTAAACCGAAATTACAGGTGGTAGAATCGTTCAAAAAGCCTGGAATTTTTCACATATCGGATGATGATCGCTCAATCCTTGGCTACTACAAAATATTTAATAACAGACAAGATAAACTAAGCGTTACTATAATTGAAAAAAGCTCCTACTCACCAAACACGCTTGACAAAATTCACGTTCTTATATGGATAATATCTTTTGCAATTCTCGTTACGATATCAATGATCATATTTATTGGGGTAACTATCGCACTAAAACCCTTAAAAATGATGAGTTCCCAATTAACGTCGCTTAAAAAGGGTGAGCGTAATAGACTGGATGAGAACGTACCTGAAGAATTCAATGAACTTGTCAAACATCTTAATCGTCTATTAGAGTCGTACGACAAAAAACTTACCCGTTCACGCCACCTAGCCGCAGATATTTCTCATAGCTTAAAAACCCCCCTTGCCGTCATAAACTCCATGATCAATGACGAAGCCATTCCCACCACAATCGTGAGTCAAATTAAGTCTCAACTGTCTGAAATGCACGAGCTGATCGACACTCAAATGAGAAAAACCGAAATGTCCGGTCAGTACATTGGAAAGGCGACACCGATCATTGAGAGAACTCTGGCACTGGTGGACGTAGTCAGTCGAATCTATCCTTACAAACAGATCCATCTTCAAGAAACATTACCCAGAGAGCTTGTCTGGCCAATTGATGAGCGTGATTTTAATGAGATCTTGGGTAATGTGCTTGATAACGCAAGCAAATGGTGCTCTCAGGAAGTTCATCTACACTTGAAACTTCACGATGACACTTTGACCATTCTTGTTGAAGATGACGGCCCCGGAGTAGCGTCACACCAACTCGCCGATCTTACCAAGCGCCAGAAAAGACTGGACGAAAAAACCCCTGGCTATGGCCTTGGCCTATCAATCGTTGAGGAAATCATCAATGACTACGGTGGCGCCATGCATTTTTCTATATCACCCAAAGGTGGTCTTCGGGTTCTAATCGAGCTTCCCAGAAGCATTTGACGACTACAAGGGCAACTTATCCAGCTTTCGTCAGCGACCAGTAGGCATAGCAGCCCGATACACCAACGTCTCAACGTCAAAACTGTCACTTTGAACTGAGTTTTCATCCGGCGACATAAAGAATAACTCTGTATTGCCTGATACGGGGGACACCGGAGCCGACGTTAGAAGACTTGTTGACTGAGTTTTGGGAGATTTCCCGGATCTCAGCGTCAACCAATCAACTCGAGTATCATAAACACCTATCATATCTTCGGCTGCACTGGATTCCTGTGGAATCCCGATATTAACTGCGTCCCCACCGGAGCGTACGAGCAGGTTCGGCAAAAATAGTGTTTGCCTCGGACTAAACACCAACTCAGGCGACACGTCGTAAGTCATACTCGTGCCTGACACCCGTTTTCCAATCTCATAGTCCAGATGTGGGCCCTCAGTGCCAGCAGGGAAAAATGAAACCTTCCCTTGGGAGACGGTCACCATATTCAAAGGTCCCGGTTTGTTCTGAACAACGGCACCGATTACCCGAAACACCGGCGTGTATCGGCTTAACTTTTCATGATCGGCCTTATCAAGGTCAGGCCCGTTCGGTGAGATTAATATCTCATAAACCTCTGAACCAAACCCCTGCTCTGAGTAGAAAGACTGCCCGAGAATAGTTTCCCGGCGACCGTTAGCATCCAAATCCTGCAATCCCAAAATTAAGGGAATGAAACCGATGGCTTCGGCCTCCCCCTCGGCCAACTGGATCAAAGAACTTGAAACGCGACGGCCATTCCACTGATTTAAAATGAGGTAATATGAGTTCTCTGAAACGTACCAGTCCATTCGGATAACTTTCTCCCGACGGGGCACCTCAATGGACGCCAGGCTCTGAACAGCCCCGCTGGAATCAACAAGGAAAAAGCTGAGTTTGTTTCCATGCTCCGCCGCAAAATAGTAATCGCTGCCAGAACGAAACGCGGACAACGACTTTGCGTTGATGGGCAGTCTGGCAAATGGAGACGCTAAAACCTCCTCCTCAACTGAACCTACCCGACGTTCTTCAGCATCGGTCTGTACGATGCCGACCAACCAGGTGTTATTGTAGGTCGCAACGGCTTGACCTCTCCCGGTAACTTGAAAGCGCACCAATGGCACATCGTTTGACGCCTCTGGCTCGTCCCGCCACAAAAGATCAGGAAATCGGGCTTTCAACGCCGGCGTTACCGCCCTGGGGTCGCCGGCTCTGTCAGTAAACACTGCCGGGATACCGTAAAAGCGTTTCGATACAGCGCCAACGGAGGGCATCGTTCCAAACAGCACTTTCCCTACCGCCTGATCCTTTCCGATACTCTCGATACCGATGACTGCAAGGTTTTTCTCCGGGATGCCTGCATGATCAGGCTCCCGCAACACAACAAATAAATCACCTACCTCAACAGTGGCATCGTCGACTGTGAGGGAAAGCACTTTTTGATCACGATCTACCTGAGTGACCTTTGCCTTTGCTGGATGCTCACGCTCAACCGCCTGTACCGCACCAGCTAGTAGTAGCATCAGGAACACAAATACTGCAGAACGAGTCATCATAGGAAAAAGTCACTTAATGCGGATTCATTTCGTATAACAAAAGCGGGGTGGCGCTCCCACCACCCCGTTCTTGTTAGAACTTGTACCTTACCCGACCGGCAACATGAACAATGTCCTGATCGCTTTTGCCGTCCTGTAAGGCAGTTTCCTCCAGCGCATCCATGGCATCGCCTGATGCCAGGTATGCAGCTTCTGCCGACAGCTCAAGCGAAGGGTATGGGAAGTACGAGACCTTGGAGCCAAATTCCAGTCCGAGATCTTTTGAGGACGATCCATCGGCAAGTGCAATGTCCTCAGCCAAGCGGTTGTAGACAATCATTCCGCTGACCGTAATATTGGCCGCTACTTTATGATCGAGCTGTAGCTTGTTCATGAAATACCCTTTGTCGAGGATATAGGGCGTTTCGGCGAAGTAGTCATCGCTCGTCATGTTTTCCTGAAAAATCATACTGTCGCTGAAGTCGACATCCGTGGCGATGAAGGCGTCGAAGTCCCCGTCTTGCTCATTGCCATCGCCCGATGCGTAGAGCACGGTGTACGTCAGTTGGTTTGGTCCAAATTGCAGCCCGAGCTCGCCGCGTCCCAGAAAGGTCGAAAGGTCATAGTTCGTATTGGGATTCGTAGCACCATTCAATGGGACGAAATTTACACCTTCTATTGTTCCGCTTTGGCCAATCACCGTACCCTTCACGAACATGCGGCCTAGCGACGTCTCTTGACCATAATCCATCTCCACCCCAAAGCTGGAAACGGAATATTTGGAGTTATCAGCGATACTCTTCAGTTCATACTCCCTGCTATTTACCGTACCTACTCCCTCAGCAATTTGATCATTCATCTGATAGAGATAGAATAGGCCCGCGCTCAGGTTCGGTGAGTAACGCTTGTTCAGGTTGATCGCGAAGTTGTCCGCGCCATCCCAGCCTTCGTCCTGTTCTGAGTCGACGCCGCTCTCATTGGAAGAGTCACCTCGCCCCCATAACAACTGATAGTCAAATCCAGAGCCCAGTGAGCCTTTCCAAACAGCGGCTGTGGCGGTTTCAGTCCAGACATGTCGGTTCACTGACACTGGCTGCAAGCCCAGCGATACGCGCTGGTCTAGCGTGTTGGGCACCAAGAAATCCACATAAGCCCACCGTGTTTCGATGTTCACACCATCACCGGAATAGTCGCCACCCGACCCCTCACCGTAGCGGATGCCACCAATCTCCGTCGCGAATACACCGGTAACTTTCTTGTCGTCAGAAGTTGCCTTCGCCCAGAAGCGATATTTGACCTCGCCGAAGCTCTCGGTCGGCTCGTCATCTTTCAGCGTACCGCCACCTGAGTTACCACCAGAAAACCAGTCTCTTTGATTGGTGTAAGCCTGAAAGCGGTTATCCATATCACCGTGGAATTCAATCTCCGCTGCCGTCGCGGCCCAACTTCCCGACAGTGTTGTCATCCCTGCAATCGCAGTGGCCAGAATGTTGCGTTTCAATGTAATCCCCTCCAGTTTCTTTCTTGATTGTTTGTGATATCCGATTCGTACGGATCGTGGCGTAAATCTTAAAACCAGCTAGAACAACGGACTAAAGGTCAAAAAAAAGGCGGGAATGAAGCATTCCCGCCATTAAATAACCTTAGTTAACTCACAAGTAGGCTCTCACACGAACCTTAAATGAACTTGAAATCCGGAAAAGATTTCAGATACGTCGGTCTCCCTGTATTCAGCGATCACGCTCGACCCTACATGGAAAACTTATGCTCGAAGCCCACACCAAATGTGGAGTCCTCAGAGTCAGCCAAGTCCGCCTCCACCTGAGACACGTAAGCATAAACCTTACTCTTGCTAGCCAGTTTATAATCGAGCCCCAAGGCCACCAGGGTTAGCTCCTCGTTTGTTGTCTCGGCTTCTGTCAGTCCGTACTGCGCCTTGATCTTCCAACGCTCAAGGTTAACGGCACCGCCAACCAGATAAGACGTATCTTCTCCAGGGCCATCGCTTTCTTCTGCCAACTGGTAAACTGCGCCGATCTCGAAGTTGCTTAATCGGACCTTCCCTACGGTTCGCAGGATATTGAGACGACTATCGCCACTTGAATCGGCTTCCAGTGAATCTTCAATCTCAGAATCGTAGGCAATACTTCCGTAGAAATGGTCATTCTCAAACGTAAAAGAGCTGGAAACTGCATCCGCAGGTCCGTCGTTCTCTGCCCCAGCTGACTGCTCTTCACCCGGGATGACGGCAACACTAACGCCCACAGCATCAAACAGACGTGGAGAACTGTATTGAACAATGTTGCTGGTCCGATTTTCACCAGCCATGATATTTTTTATATCCGCCTGTAGGTCGTTGAACTGGTCAACCTTGCCCTGCGCTGACTTTAAAGGTGTGTCAAATTTTCCCGCAATCAGTGCACCGAGGTTCGCCTGCTTGAAGCCACCGTAAATATTACGCTGCGAGAAAGTCTGGCCATCCTTATCTCCATCATCAATCGATATTTCAAATTCTGCCTTGTAGATCGCCTCCAAGCCTTCGAGGTCGGTATTGAGCGCCCCTTTTACCCCCAGACGGGACGCATTACTCTGGAGCTTCCAGGTATCGCTATTACCGTCGTCCTGGTTTTCATACGAAACATTGGCTTTGCCGTACAGGATAGGACCTTCCGCCGCTAGTGCATTCATTGAAGTTACTGCAACCCCACCAAACACCAACATTGATAGACACTTTTTCATGGACACCTCTTCAGATTAGATAGATTCAAAATGACACTTGAAGTCTTTCAAATGCTGAGTAGATGGTGCTTTGCACTTATTGCAGAGTTGTTACATTTTTAAATTTTTTCTTTGTATTTCAACAATCTAAAACAAAAACCTTTTATTATACCCTTTGACACTGAATTGAACTTGAATATAAGCGGCTGTCTTCGTACATCGCGTCGTGGGCACGGAAGCGCTTTCCGTCTGACGCCAGGTCATTCACTAAATTCTTCTGTTCGCTCCCTGTGGTGGCCCCCGCTAAACCGGACACCACCTTGTTAATTTGATGCCAGCTCTGCCCGGTATTCCCCGGGCGATCTAATTGTTCCGCCCGTTCACGCCCTTTTTCCAGCGACCGGCCTGCCAAGACAATGTTGCCGTCGATCCGTTGCCCCAAGAGCGTTGCAATAGCCGCCCCTGCAGCTCCGTAGCTACCAAGGATAAGTACGCTCTTGTTGCTCTGTCTCATCGTTGCTCAAGCTCCTTTTGATGTACTCCAGTTCAACCCGTTAGTTACTACAGGGTTGAACCGCAAGTCGTCGAATCGCCGTGGGTTCACCAGTGTCGTCAAAAACTAACAACTTAACGTTGACCCTGTAGTGACTACAGGGTTTTAAATAACGGAACTTGTGTGAGAACCGGAGCCGCGAAAATGAGCAAACCCTGCGATGGACAGTGCGGCAGCGAAGATTCTGTCGTAAACAATGAGCTTCAGAGACCCGTCACCGCCGAAACAGACAGCCAGCTCAGCACCTACAGCGTGCCAAAAATGGATTGCCCCTCAGAAGAGCGAATGATTCGAATGGCGCTCACGGGTTTTGACAACATTCAGTCACTCTCATTCGACCTATCGAATCGAAAGCTGGAAATTATCCATCAAGGCGAAGTCGAACCTATTACCAGCAAACTGGAAACCCTGGATCTGGGCGCTTCCTTGCAGAAGACAGAAGACGCCAGCCCTGAGTCCGTCAGGGCGGCTGAATCGTCTCATGCCAACGAGACTGAGGAATCCGGCACTTTATGGATACTGCTGGCAATCAACGGCCTGATGTTTCTGGTCGAGATGACGATGGGCCTGATCGCGCAGTCTGCTGGCCTAATTGCAGACTCGCTAGACATGCTTGCCGACGCTGCCGTCTACGGTCTTGCTCTTTACGCCGTTGGGCACGGCATCAAAATGCAGGTCAGAGCTGCGCATGTGGCTGGCATTCTCCAGCTTATCCTTGCCGTCGGTGTACTGGTTGAGGTTGGCAGGCGTTTTCTGTTCGGCAGTGATCCCCAGTCGTCAATGATGATGACCATCGCCTCTCTTGCTCTCGTTGCCAACATCAGCTGCCTTCTTCTGATCGCAAAACACCGTGAAGGCGGTGCTCACATGAAAGCCAGCTGGATCTTTTCGGCCAATGATGTGGTTATCAATCTGGGAGTTATCCTTGCGGGGCTTCTTGTTGCCTGGACCGGATCAAACTATCCGGATCTGGTTATTGGCGGCGTTGTGGGAGGCATTGTATTCATTGGTGCCAAGCGCATCCTTGCACTAAAAGGATAATTCGATGTCTGAACACCGTGCTAGTTTTTCTACGTTTATCTTTCTCGGCTTTTCCACACTGGTAGCGCTGGCCGACCAGCTTATTAAATGGCTCGTCCAGCAATCCATGGCTTACGGGCAATCGGTTGAGATCACTCCTTTCTTTAATTGGGTGCACGTATGGAATAAAGGCGCTGCCTTTAGTCTCTTCGCCGATGGCGGGGGCTGGCAGCGATATTTTTTTATTGCGATAGCCGTTGTCGTCTCGGCTGTTCTGGTCAAATTGATTCGGGACAGCCATAAGCGAACAGAAGCCCTGGCCTATGCGATGGTACTTGGCGGTGCATTCGGAAATGTCATCGACCGAGTTTTCCGAGGCTACGTTGTCGATTACCTGGATTTTCATTGGCAATCCTGGCACTGGCCGGCGTTCAATCTTGCCGACGTCTTCATAGTCCTGGGCGTGATCATGATTTCGGCCACTAGCTTTAGAACCCAAAAAAGTCCCGACGAACAAGTGGAAGACTCGCGCTCAAAAATGGGCAACTACGGAAGGGAGTAGGAGGAGGAATCAATGCACAGTGAATTGAAACGCTTCTTTCGTGCGGAACTTCAGGCTGCCCACGAGGCAGAAAAACGGGGCGATATCCAGTCTGCCTTCACCCATCTTGAACGCGCCCATATCCTCAGCCAGAAATACGCTCTGGCGCACGCCGCAACTCATATACGGATGCTCAAACTGGGTTGGCGGACGAGAGATGCTCGCGAAGTCGTTGGGCAGTTTACTCGAGCGATCGCTGCCTTACTCTTCTCCCGCATCTGGGTTCCGGCTGGGAACACAGGGCGCGCAAACGTCAGCGCATTCGCGCCCATGCCGTTACCTGAGGATTTAGCACGCGTACTAAAGGAAACCCACGAACGGTAGGTTTTCTCCCCAAGCAAGAGAAAAACCGACCGCAAATATTTGACCCTGTAGCTACTACAGGGCTCATAACTGTGTACAAATCCTTGTTGATAGAGGCAGACATGCACGACCACAGTCACGACCATAGCCATCATTTCGACACTCATAACCGCTCATTTGCGATTGCGGTCATACTCAATACGCTGTTTGTCGTCATCGAAGCGGTGTATGGGATTATTTCCGGCTCTCTGGCGCTGCTGGCCGACGCTGGCCACAACCTCAGCGATGTGATGGGTCTGATTCTGGCCTGGGTGGCGAGTTGGCTCGCCAGTAAAGCCGCAACATACGGCAAAACCTATGGTCTGAAGAAAACCACCATCCTGGCGGCACTTTTCAACGCCTTGATTCTGATCGCCGCTGTTGGTGGCATCACCTGGGAAGCTATTCAGCGCCTGACGGAGCCTGCTGATGTCGCTGGCTTGACGGTGGTGATCGTGGCTGGCATTGGTGTGCTGATCAACGGCGCCACCATGATGCTTTTCCTCAAAGGGCAAAAAGGCGACATCAATATCCGCGGCGCCTTTCTACATATGGCCGCAGATACTGCAGTGTCAGTGGGCGTGGTAATCTCCGGTACGGTACTGATGTTCACCAACCTGGCCTGGATTGACCCCATCGTCAGCCTCATTATTGCCGTTGTGATCTTTATGGGCACCTGGCAGTTGCTGAAAGATTCCGTAAAACTGGCCGTCGATGCTGTTCCCAAGGGCATTGATCCTTCGGCCGTCCACGAACGCCTGGAGAATTTACCTGGTGTTCAATCGGCCCATCACCTTCACATCTGGGCACTGAGTACCACTGAAAATGCACTAACCGTTCACTTGGTGAAACCGGACCCCGAGAGTGACGACCGGATCATCAGCGAGGCCGCTGACATGCTGAACGAGCACTTTGGCATCCAGCATACAACCATCCAATGGGAGCGCGGTGATGATCAATGCCCGAACACTGCCCATTGCGGGGCGCAGACTCACTGACAAGGAATGTGAGCGTGAGGTTAAGACTAACAACAACCTTTCCAGCGCCGGCTGATCATGTCTGGGCGTTAGTCAGAAAAAGCAGTACCCTGCTGTTTGTTTGCAGGGGGCTTCTGGGCTTTAGAAGAGCCGAGGATTTTCCGCAACAATGGCGAAATGGCGACACAGAGGTTGCACGCTTACTGTTCTTTGGCTGCATTCCTGCGTGGAAGCATTCACTGACGTTTGAAAGGATCGACGACGACGCGCGAATTCTTTCCACCAGAGAAGGCGGAGGGCTGGTCCCCGTCTGGGACCACATCATTCGAGTTACACCTAACGGAAATCAGGCCTGCACCTATCTGGACGAGGTAGAAATCAAAGCGGGCGTTCTCACGTTCGTGATGTGGTTATACGCTCAGACTTTCTATCGGTATCGCCAGCTTCGTTGGCGAACCTTACTGCGAAAAGTTCCCCAAAATGCAACATCGAATTGATTATTGAATCACCAAGACAGAAGAAACCCATGCGAGACAAAGTTAAACGACATCAGGCCTTGGCGGCGGCCGTCGTGACGATTATCGTGCAGTCCCTAGTGTAACTTATTGAAATGATGCTTTATCTAAGGTAGGTCCCCAATCGGCTACTACCGAATACCGGAAAACCTGACACTCGTTAAACCCATCTAAAATAGGAAGATCTTACGTGCGTACCCGAACCCTGGTCACAAGCCTCGTTCTTTTTTGTCTGGTTGTCTTCGCTGGTGCTTTTGTTATTTACGATCGCTCTCAGGGCACTAATGAGCCCGCTGTTGTTGAAAAAACGCCACTGGTGAGGGATTACTCTCCCGTTATTGGCCCTGAGGACGCGCCGGTAACCATTGTCGAGTTCTTCGACCCATCCTGCGAAGGCTGTCGCGCCATGTACCCTTATGTGAAACAGATTATGGCGGCATACCCGGACAAAGTGCGCCTGGTATTGCGCTACGTGCTATTTCACAAAGGCTCGGAAGAGGCCGTCAGAATTCTGGAAACCGCCCGCGAACAGGGGATCTACGAGCCGGTGCTTGACGCTGTCATGGAAGCCCAGCCCCAGTGGAATGACGATCCCGATGTCACCGCAGCATGGGATGCGGCGGAGTCAGCCGGGCTGGATGTAGAAGCCGCTCGGGCCAGTATGACCTCGCCTGAAATAAACGGCATTATTCAACAGGATGCTGCGGACGTTAAAGCGGTTAAAATTTCCGGAACTCCAACATTCTACGTCAACGGAGACTCCTTGAGCCGGCTGGGGCCTCAAGAACTGTACGACCTGGTGACATCCAAGGTAGAGTCACTGGAATAACAACAAAACCGGCAACGCTATGTCACTGCTTGACTACCTTCTACCCTACGATTTCTCGCCGCTGACCGTGCTGAGCTACATGCTCGTGATGGGGTTCTATGGCATCGGTCTGCTTCGGATGCCGGATCAGGATCGGCCTGGCGCGCTGCGGATTTTTGCTTTCACCCTGGGGGTGCTGATCTGTTATGCGGTGATGCAGACCCGCTTCGATTACTACGCGCAATACATGTTCTTCGTCCATCGGGGCCAGCATCTGATCCTTCATCACATCGGGCCTATCCTGATCGCGCTTTCCAATCCCTTGCCGGTCATGCGGTTCTGGTTTGAAAAAATCAGCCCGGGCTGGAAGCGCACGCTCCGGCCTTTGGGTTGGGTTTATCAGGTCCTGCAACAACCCTTCATCGCCCTATTCCTGTTTGTCGGGCTCATTTATTTCTGGCTGTGGCCATCAATCCATTTCGACGCCATGCTCAGCCGGGACCTGTACTGGGTCATGAACTGGAGCATGTTACTGGATGGCCTGCTGTTCTGGTGGTTGATCTTCGACCCGCGACCGCCTGCGATCACCTCATCGCTGGGGTATGGCAGACGCATGTTGGTTCTGGCTGCCGCAGGTGTGCTTCAGATGTTTCTTGGAGCGTGGATCGTGTTCTCACGTGACATGGTCTACGACGTTTACGAAGTCTGTGGCAGGGCCTGGCCGCTGGACCCGGAAGTCGACCAGCTTCTGGGCGGCATGCTGACCTATATCCCTCCGGCCATGATGAGCATCCTTGGCATTCTTCTGATGCTCCGGCGAGCCATGCATCAGGACGGAAAATATACCAATCAATCCAAACAACTTGAGGAAACAGCGTCATGAGAACTCGCTTCTGGCGACAGCGCAACAAAATCATATCGGCGACCTTAACGCTGATAGCATCCCTATTGCTGACTGGTTGCCTTGGCAATGACGCGGAAGACTGGAACGGTAAAAACATCAGTGGCTTGATGCCTGAGCTGGAATTCGACCTGATCAATAGCCGGGGCGAGTCGGTATCTGGCGATGATTACAGTGGCCGCGTGAGAATGCTGTTTTTCGGGTTCACCTCGTGCCCCGATGTTTGCCCGACCGCCCTGCAAAAACTCAATCAGGCAACCAGTGGCCTGGACCCCGAGCTTCAGGATGAAGTACTCACTTTGTTCGTGAGTGTCGATCCGAAACGTGACACGCCTGAGCGTCTCGCAAAATACGTGGATTTCTTCGGCGACAATATTGTAGGACTCACTGGAAAAGAACCCCAGCTTCGTGAACTGGCAAAACGATATAGAACAACCTTCGGTTATGACGAACCTGCCGCTGATGGAAATTATGCGGTGTCACACAGCAGCGCGATTTATGTATTTGATCGCGAAGGTAACCCCCGCCTCTTAATGCGGCCCGATCTGAGTAGAGAAGAAATTCGGCATGACCTCGTTGCTCTTATTCAGGAGGATTCCTGAATCGAGTTGGAGTTGATCTTAGGGCACATTTCCATCAGCTTGACGCCTAAAGGCGACGAAGTCATTTAACCCGGCCACCGCGGATGCAGTTCATCAATCACATACCGGTGGGAATGCTCCGCTCCCGATTCCGTTCTGTGCGGGTGGTCGCGTGGCAGGTCATGATGGCTATGGGCAATCACCAATGGATCATCGGCGGGCCACAGTCGGCTGGCTGCAATCAGGAAGACAAGCCCCAGAACCGCCAACACAATCAGCGTTGGCTGAATGCCGGCAGATGAGCCAAGCCATCCCGCCAGCGGATAGGCGACCAGCCAGCCGGCGTGAGACAGCGAAAACTGGGCGGCAAACAGTGCTGGGCGGTCTTCGCCATGAGAAGACTGGGTGAGCAAACGACCTATGGGTGTCTGAACCGCTGAGAATCCGACACCAAGCAGCGCCCAGACTGGCATCAGCTTGTAGAGGCTGTCGGCAAACCACGCCGCGCCCAAACCGCCGAGCAACACCCAAGCCCCTGCCAGCATCACCGGACGGTCCTTCCAGCGTTTGAGCAGCGCGGGCAACGCCAGTGCCGCCAGCATGGAACCCGCGCCGAATGCCGCAAAAGCCATAGCCGTGTGCTGATCGGTCAGGCCAAAACCACCTTGCACGATCACTACGGTGTTCACGATCACCATGGAGCCGGCCATGCTGACCACCACATTCAGCGCGATCAGCCCCCGAAGGCGCGGTGTGGCCATAAAAATACGAAACCCACGGCGGGCACGCTCGTGAATACTCCGGCGCTTCTCCGGTGCAGAGCCAGAAGGCAGAGCCACCGATACGACGAGCAACGCGGATGCGATGAAGCCAACCACCGTGCCGGAAAACAGCCCTTGCCAACTGGTGACCAACAACAGCATGCCGGCCAGAGCCGGGCTGATCAGGTTTTCAAGATCGTAGGCCAGACGGGAAAGGGACAGCGCCCGCGTATAGTCGTCCTCGTTGGGTAAGGTGTCCGGGATGGTGGACTGGAACGTCGGCGTAAAGGCCGCAGATGCAGATTGCAGCACGGCGATCAGTACATACACCTCCCAGACTTCCGTCACAAAAGGCAAGGCAAGTGCAACGGCAGCCCGCACCAGATCCAGCGATACCAGCATCAACCGTCGGGGCACACTCTCGGCAAGCGCCGAGGCCAGCGGTGCAATCAGCACATAGGCAACCATTTTGATGGCCATCGCCGTGCCAAGTACCTGCCCCGCTTTATCTCCAGCCAGATCGAACGCCAATAGACTCAAGGCCACGGTTGCCAGCCCTGTGCCGAGCAAGGCGACCACCTGGGCCAAAAACAGATGACGATAGGTTTGGTGTTTCAGGATTCCAATCACGGGTCACCCACCGCTTACAAAAACCGCATTCAGAACCAGTGTCAGTCGCTGGTACATGTAAAGATTGAACCGCTACGGTGTGACTGAATCCGGGAATTGGTTACTGACAGGATCACAGATACCGGGCAATGGCCTTAAATTCGTCCACTCGGCGTTGCTGATCCGGTGCCAGAGGTCCGATGGCATCATCGAGGCAGTGCTCTATATGATCCTGAACCAACACTCGCTTGGCCTGTTGAATGGCCTTTTCCACGGCGTGAAGCTGTTGGGCCAGTTCCAGGCAGGGTTTTCCCTGATCAATCATACCAATCACGCTTTCAAGATGGCCGTTAGCCCTCTTCAGGCGTTTGATAATATTCGGGTGAGATTGATGCGTGTGATTATTTACCATGTTTAATTCCTATCCCCCATGGGGGGATGTTATCCTCTATCTCCCTTGAAATCCAACCACAGATTCGACGCATTAGATTGATGATTTCGGCCATCCACCAGAGAAAACTGCTTCCGACGCTCGTCATGCTGTTTGCATTGGCGGGTCTGTCACTGTCGGTGATTGGCGAGTCATTCTCTCACGGTGTGGCTGAGCTGGCTGGCGATTGGGAATCACTGCATGACGGCCACCCAGGCAATGGACACACCCACGATTTTGACGAAGAGCCAGAGGCGGCGTCACTTCATCATGATGCTGGCAATCATACCCACGAGACCGTAGATCAGCTCAGGGTTCCGTTTGTTTCCCAAAGCCTGACCGTTCTCCGGCAGCCCGTGCCCTTTGCCGGAGGTTCTCCCCGCAGTTTGCGCTATCGGCTTGAACGCCCTCCAAAAGCTCTCCTTTCCGCTTGATTCTTGCCGCTTGCGCGGCCCGAAAAAACACATTCGATTGGAGTCTTTATGTTGTCAAACTTGCCTGGCCGATGCCGTGGTGTGTCCTCAATGGGCACAGGCAATCGTCTACTCTGGATATTTCTGACTTTGGGCTTGCTGGGCCTGAGTACCGATGTACTCGCCCATGCCGTCGCCCAGGGCGACAAGGGGTACATCCAGGAAATTACCGGGATAAACCTTATTTCGTTCATCTATCTGGGGGCCAAACACATGGTCACCGGCTATGACCACCTGCTGTTCCTGCTGGGTGTCATTTTCTTCCTCTACCAGATGAAGCACATCGCGATCTACGTGAGCCTGTTTGCCCTGGGGCATTCCACCACAATGCTGCTGGGGGTGTACTTCAACGTGGGCATCAACAGCTACATCATTGATGCGATTATCGGTCTGTCCATCGTCTACAAGGCACTGGACAACATCGGTGCCTATCAGCGGTGGTTTGGCTTCCAGCCCAACACCAAGGCCGCCACGTTGATTTTCGGGTTCTTCCATGGCTTTGGTCTGTCCACCAAGATCATCGAATACGACATCTCACAGGACGGCCTGATTCCGAACCTCCTTGCCTTCAATGTGGGCGTGGAAATCGGACAGTTAATCGCCCTGGCCATGATCCTGATTGCCATCAGCTTCTGGCGAAAAACCGACGGCTTTTTCCGCCATGCCTACACCGCCAACGTGGCCATGATGAGTGCAGGTTTTCTGCTCTTTGGCTATCAGCTCACCGGTTACTTTGTCGCCTGATTCTGGAGATTTTTTATGTACAACACCGATATACCCAACCGTGAAGAACTGCCCAGCACTGCCAAACTGGTTCGATCCACCATCATTGCCGCTATTGTGGCGCTGTTTCTGCTGGTAACCGTGGTCATGCCCGCTGAATACGCCCTGGACCCAACCGGCGCAGGTCGCCTTTTGGGCCTGACTGAAATGGGCGAGATCAAGGAGCAGCTTGCTGAAGAAGCAGCTGCTGACGAGGCTGCCCAGATGGTTGCTGTGCAGCCTTCAGCGGAACAAAAAGCAGCAGAAACTACCAAACCTGTTCAGGAAACAGCATCGGCTCCCGAGCCTGAGCTCGCGCCTGCCGAGAAAGAGCCTGCATCAGAACCGACACCTGCAGAGTCGCAGTGGCAGGATGAAGTGCGCGTGGTTCTCACGCCGGGAGAAGGCACTGAGTTCAAACTCACCATGGAAGAAGGTGCGACAGCCCGATTTTCCTGGGTTTCTGAAGGCGGCCCAATCAATTTCGACACTCACGGTGACGGCGGTGGCCAATCCATCTCTTACAAAAAAGGCCGGGGCGTTCCGGAAGATGAAGGCGAACTTGTGGCTGCATTCACCGGCAACCATGGCTGGTTTTTCCGAAACAGGAACGACAACAACATCACCCTCGTGCTGAGAACGAGTGGAGATTATGGCGAGTTGCGAAAAGCGTTATAAATCCGGGTGATCTTACCAAGGGAGGGCCGGTCTCGCGGCCGCCCCTCCTGCCAACTATTCAGGGTATTAAGAAGTGCACTGCAGTAAGTCGCGATGGCCCGCTTTATGCTTACACCTCCCCTAGACACCAAAACCGTCAACATTTTCTCATTGGCCATGGGAGGGAACCAACGCCATGTCGCTACTCACATCGCTGATCAAAGCCAGCACCCAGTTCCAGCAGGCCATGGAAAAGAAACAGCCGGCGGCGCCAGGCAATGCGCCGGCAAAGCCCGCTGCTCCGGAGGCACCGGGCTCCGCAACCGATGACCGGTTCACCCTGTCGGAACGGGCGAGCTTCGATACCGGCCGCCCCAAGTCCACCCGATTGCAGATGGCGGAATACAAACAAACCGTCGGGCAGGACCTTGCCTATATGCGAGAAACGCTGCGGCATAAACTTGCCGAATACAAACTCAACCCGGCAACCAGTGTGGAAGTTTCGAAGAACGACGAAGGCAAGATCAGCGTTGGTGGTGGCATCCCAGAGGAAAGCCGTAGCCGTATCGAACAGGACCTGAACAACAGCAAGCCGTTCGGGGAGGCATTCAGCCGGCTCAGCGCCAGCGAGCCCACCCTGCATTTTGTGGACAACGCGCTCAAACTGAACAAGGCATACGGCGTGAACAATTCACTGCTGGACACCCTGGTCAGCGATAACCAACAATTCAACGGCCTGCAGGACCTGGCGCACCGCTACGACAGCCTGCGCAGAACCATTAATACCGATCAGGCGACCAACTACGCAGACCGCAAAAATTTCGCCCTGAGCCTCAACACCCGGGCCTGATTCCGCTAAATCCGGAAGGGCTCTGGGTCCCCTTTACCGACGCGAGTCACCTCCGGTGCATCCCCAGTCATGTTCACCACGGTGGTCGCCTCCAGGCCGCAAAAACCACCATCGATGATCAGATCCAGCTCGTGTTCCAGAGTTTCCCGGATGTCATAAGGGTCGGTCATCGGGTCCTCGTCACCCGGCAATATCAGAGTACTGCTCATGATGGGTTCGCCCAGTTCCGCCAGCAGCGCCTGCACAATCGCGTTGTCTGGCACCCGCATGCCAATGGTTTTACGCTTGGGGTGTAACAGACGGCGTGGTACTTCACTGGTGGCGTCCAGAATGAATGTGTAAGCCCCCGGCGTGAAGTTCTTGAGCAGCCGATACTGGGTGTTGTCGACCTTCGCGAACACACCGATATCCGACAAGTCCCGGCACATCAGGGTGAAGTTGTGCTTGTCATCCAGGCGGCGAATGCGCTTTATCCGGTCCGCTGCCTGCTTGTCACCGAGGTGGCAGCCAATGGCGTAGGCGGAATCCGTCGGATATACAATAACGCCTCCCTTGCGGAGAATATCCACGGCCTGGTTGATCAGTCGTTTCTGGGGCGTTTCCGGGTGAATCTGGAAGAACTGGCTCACTGGCCACCTCCGGATGCAAAGGCCGGATCGTTCTTGGAGCCGCCCATGCAATTGGGAGAATCAGGCGCAGCCTGGCCGGAACTCTCCCACTCCTGTGGTGAATACACATGCAGCGCCAGGGCGTGGACGCCACCGGCCATTTCGTCCGCCAGTATTTTGTAGATGGCTTGGTGCCGCTTGACCTTACCCTGCCCCTCGAACTCTGAAGACACCAGAGTCACCTTGAAATGGGTTTCAGAGTTCGGCGGCACGTTATGTTTGTGGCTCTCGTTTTCAACCATGAGGTGTTGGCTGTCGAAAGCGCTTGTCAGCTTTTGCTCAATGGCTTGTTGTGTGGACATAAACAGGCCTGCTCCTGATTGAATGTGTTATGGAACAGTCTACTACACCAAACGCTGTGTTACCTTGACAGGATACAGACAAAGCGCCATCTTCCATCCCCACCCGAAAACTGCTTCCGACTTATGCGCCTGTACATTGCTGAAAAACCAAGCCTGGGCCGGGCAATTGCTGCTGCCCTCCCCGCTCCCCATCAGAAGGGGAACGGATGGATTCGTTGCGGCGAAGGAAGCAACGCCAGCACCGTTAGCTGGTGTATCGGCCATCTATTGGAACCGGCGGAACCCGGCCAGTACGACCCGCGCTGGAAAAAATGGCGACAGGAAGATTTACCCCTGTTTCCCGGGCGTTGGGAGGTGATGCCTAAAGACAGCGTACGCCAGCAGCTCAAGGTATTGGAGTCTCTGGTCCGCAGGGCGGAGACCATTGTCCATGCCGGCGATCCGGACCGGGAAGGCCAACTGCTGGTGGACGAAGTCATCCGCTACACCGGTGCCACCTGTCCGGTGCAGAGAATCCTGATCAACGACCTGACTCCGGCGGCCGTGGCAAAGGCCATCCAGGCTCCCAAGGACAATCGTGAGTTTCGCCGCCTGTCCCATTCCGCCCTCGCCCGCCAGCGGGCGGACTGGCTCTACGGCATTAATCTTACTCGTTTCTATACCCTGTCCTACCAGCAGCAGGGCCAGCAGGGCGTATATTCCGTCGGCCGTGTACAAACCCCGGTGCTGGGATTGGTGGTGGAGCGGGACAACACCATTGAGAACTTCCAGCCGAAACCTTTTTTCCGCGTTCAGGCGACGTGCCACGCGATAGATGAGGAATCGGACCAGCAATCGTTTACGGCACGCTGGCAGCCCTCGGAAGCCTACCGGGAATACCTGGACGAAGAAGACCGTTTGTTGGACAGCGATGTCGCCAGACAGATCGCCGAGGCCGTAGAAGGACGGCCCGGCAAAGTTACGGAATCCCGTTTCCGCGACAGGAACGAAACGCCGCCTCTCCCATTCTCACTCTCAGCCTTGCAGATCGAGGCGGGGCGACTGTTCCGCATGGGCGCGAAAGACGTGCTGGACACCGCACAAAACCTGTACGAACGCCACCAGTTGATTACCTATCCCCGTTCGGACTGCCGTTATCTGCCGGAAGGTCATTTTGACCAGCGTCAGAGTGTGGTGCAGGCCATTGGCAATGTCGCCGGCGAACTGGCGACAGCCTGCGAGGCAACGGACCTCAACCGCCGCACCGAAGCCTGGAACGACAAGAAGGTGGATGCCCACCACGCTATCATCCCGACGGCCAGAAAGGCGCCCAATGGACGTCTGAGCGAAGCTGAGAGAAACATTTACGAACTGATCAGCCGGTATTACCTGATGCAGTTCAGCGCCGACGCCATTCACCGGGATGGCAAATTAACTGTCGGGATTGGCGAACACGCGTTCAGGGCAACGGAAACCGCGGTTCTTCAGCCGGGCTGGAAAACCCTGGAGATTCGCCAGCGGGAAAGCCGACAGGAGGCCGCCAAAGCGCCCCTCCCTCGCCTGGAGAAAGGTGACCCCATACTCTGTGACTCGATGGACATCGCCGAGCGCAAAACCCAGCCACCCCAATATTTCACCGACGCGACGCTGCTGTCAGCGATGACCAATATCGCTCGCTTTGTCAGCGATCCAGAACTTCGGAAAACCCTGCGTGAGACCGATGGGCTGGGCACTGAGGCCACGCGGGCGGCGATCATTGATACCCTGTTCCGGCGCGACTATCTATACCGGGACAAGCGCCACATCCGGTCAACGCCGAAGGGAAAAGCGTTGATTGATTCATTGCCGGAATCCGTCAGCAAGCCGGATATGACGGCCATCTGGGAAGCCACCCTGGAAAGTATTCGCCGCGGCGAGGGCAATCCCAAGCAGTTTATTGCAGACCTGAAAGAACAGATACGCGGGTTCATCAATACCCCAGAGCAGGAAGCCAAGACTGCCCCACCAAGCGAGGGGCAGCCGCACTGCCCCAAGTGCCGCGCTCCCATGCGCCAGCGCGAGGGCAAGTTTGGTGCCTTCCATGCCTGCACCCGCTTTCCTGACTGCAAAGGCACACGGCCCATTGAGGACCAGTCTCCGGCGGATGGCACGGGAGAGAAACCCATTCCCTGCCCGCACTGTTTTTCGCCCCTGGTGCGCAGACAAGGCAAAAAAGGCTGGTTCTGGGGCTGCAGTAATTTCCCCGGCTGCCGACAAACACTGGATGACGACAACGGAAAGCCTGCGATCCGTTTACGCAACACTACATAACGACACTGAAGCGAAATTGCGGATTTGTAATAATATGAAGCTGAATTCAATACCCATTCCCCGCCGTCGGCCGGGAAGCCTGAATATGACAAATTTGATGTCGGGAGACGTTTGATGCGAATTGCCCTGCTTGAGGACGAACATGAACAGGCTCAGCACATTCAGTCTGTGTTGTCCGAGCGCGGGCACCACTGCGACAGTTTTCCGTCAGGCCAGGCATTCCTGAGCGCGGTCCTTCACCGCAGCTATGATCTGCTGGTGATGGATTGGCAAATACCCGACATGACCGGGATTGAGGTTCTGGAAAGCGTACGTGCGCAGTTGAACTGGCAGATTCCGGTGGTGTTTCTCACCCAGCGCGACAGCGAGACGGACATCGTACGTGCGCTGGATGCTGGTGCTGACGACTACCTCGCCAAACCCGCTCGCGAGGCAGAACTGGTGGCGCGCATCAATGCATTGGCACGTCGCACCAGCCCCGATACCGAAAAAGAATCGTTGCAGTACGGCCCTTTCGAGATCAATACCCAGCTTCGGACCATTGCGCTTCACGGCAACGTGCTGACGCTGACCGACAAGGATTTTGACCTGACCCTGTTCCTGTTCCAGAACCAGGGCCGCCTACTGACCCGCGAGATGCTGCTTGAGCGAGTATGGGGACTGGCGAAAGACATCAATACCCGTACCGTGGACACGCACATGAGCCGGCTTCGCCGCAGACTGGGCCTTAATCCCGAAAACGGCTTCCGCATCAAGACCATTTACCAGCGCGGCTATCGTCTTGAGGCCATGAAAGCCTCTGGCCCGGATGAGAACGTACCGGTCATGGAACAAGCCTGACATGAGTCAATGCGTCACCCTGCGAACACTCATCGGTTTGCTGCTCCTAATCAGCTCCCTGGCGGCGTTGCCAGTACAGGCGGAACTTTCGGTCACCCGGGGTTCCCAGGCGGCCACTGCTACCCCTGAATCCAATGCGACGCCGGAGTGGATCTATACGGTACGACCCGGTGAACATTTTGCGGAGATCGCTGACGCATTGTTGTCCAAGGGTATTCCCGCCATTCGCCTGCTACAGCATAACGGCATCGATAACCCCGCCAAGGTGGGCAGTGGAGACAACCTGAGAATTCCCCTTGCCTGGCTTCAGCGCCAACCCAACCCTGCGCGGGTCAACTCGGTGACCGGGTCGGTGCAACTGATTTCCGGTAGTGACGGCACCAAACGCCCCCTGACCAGCGATTCCCTGATTCGGGTGGGTGATGAAATCCGGTCACAGGCTGGCACGGCAACCATCGAACTTGCTGACGGCTCTGTAGTGCGGATATCACCGCATTCCCGCCTCGCCTTCAATCGCCTGACGCAGTATGGGAAGTCCGGCATGGTGGACACCCGCCTGCGCCTCAATCAGGGCGAAATTGAAACCCAGGTGAAACCCGTGATCGAGGGCGGTTCACGTTTTGAGATCGAAACTCCCTCCGCGGTGGCGGCAGTCAGGGGCACCATGTTTACCCTCAGGACTGCGCCCGGCATGACCGATCTACGGGTTACCGAGGGCGAGGTATCGTTTGGCCCGCCGGGGCAAACACGCCGGATTCCAGCTGGTTATAGCGCCAGCGTTTCAACCGCAGGTGTGGGCAGAATGAGCATCCGCCGCCTGCCCCCAGCTCCGGAGATTAACCCCCTGCCGCAGCAGTTGAAGCAACTTCCTGCACAGTTGAGCTGGACGCCCAACGGAGCCAACAGCCATCGCGTGGATATCTTTGATGCCGAGTCCGGCCGCTGGATTAACAGCAGCGAAGTCAGCGACAATGATTTCGATATTAACCTGCTGGACAATGGCCGCTACGAGATTCACCTTGCCGCCATCGACAATCGTGGCATGGCAGGCATGCCCGGCGTCATGTCTTTCGAAGTCGACCTACAGGCCCGGACTGCCGCACTGGAACAACCGGAACCAGGCGCGACCGTTAACGACGACATGCCCGAGTTCCGATGGCAGTTGCGCGGCGAAAACGAAGTCGCCCGGGTGGAAATTGCGGAGGACAAAGACTTTGGAAACACGATTGCCACCAGCGAGTGGGCGCCGGATGAAAGCGCGCTGCCTTCTCGACCACTGACACCGGGACAATACTACTGGCGGGTGGTCACCGAGGCCGGCGGCAATTCTGTGGCCACGAGTGAGGCACGCTCGCTGGTCGTGAACGGGACCTTGCCACCGGTTCGCATCATCAGTGTCAACTACGTCGATAGCCAGGTAAGGGTATTCTGGCAGAAGGTGGATACTGCAACCGATTATCGCCTGCAGCTGTCTGAAGAACCGGGATTTAACAACATCATCAAAGAGGCTACGCTGTCGGATACCACTGCGGCCTTGCGCCTCATTCCCGGAAGACGGTATTTTGTTCGCCTGAAAGCCCTCTCTGACGGTCCGCTCGAAAGCCGGTGGGGACCAGGGAGGGAATTGTTTCTGGAATAACCCACAATTTCCTGATACCCGACAGCAGGCCCCATGACCCGGAACTGGTTTCCCATTAAAACAACACCTTGGACGCTGGGCCTGCCACTACTGACATTTTTGCTACTGCTCCAGACGACCTCTGCTCCGGAGCGCCTGGACTTCTGGCTTTACGACACCCTTATCACCGCAACACCCGCAGAACCGGCCGATGACGTCGTTGTTATCGCCATTGACGAACTGAGCATGGATCGCCTGGGGCGCTGGCCCTGGCCACGGACAACCCATGCACAGCTCATTGAGAAACTCCATCAGGCCGGCGCCAAAACGATTGTCTTCGACATCCTGTTCCCCGAACCATCGCCGGCAGACCAGGCAATGGCCAACGCCATGCAGAAACACGGCAACGTCATCCTGCCGCTTCATCTGTCACCGCCCTCCCGGCACTACCTGATCAGCGAACAACTTCCCGCCCCTGCGTTGGCGTCCGCAGCTGCAACGCTTGGGCACGCCCACGTGGAGCTTGACGAAGACGGCTTGGCGCGAGGACTTTATCTGTTCAATGGCCTGGGCGATCAGCTATGGCCCAGCCTGGCACTGGCGGCCTCTGATACACCGTCACCGGGCCCGGAAATATCCAGTGTGCCGCCCTACACAAACGTCAGACAGCACTACCGCGCCATTCCAATGGCTGGCGGTGCCGGGACGCTGCCTTCCCACTCCTATACCAAGGTGCTTGATGGGCAATTCGCAAAGGATGCTTTCAAAGGGCAAACCGTGTTTGTGGGTGCAACCGCACCGGGTTTTGGCGACATCCTGCCCACCCCGTTTTCGGGCCTCAATCAGCCCATGTCCGGCGTTGAGTTCCACGCCAACAGTTATTCCGCATTGGTGAAAGACGAACTGATATCACGGGTATCGAAGCCTATTGCGATTGGTCTCGCCGTTTTTATCATCGCTCTATTGTCGTTCACCCTACCCCGCATGCGACCGGCACGTAGCATTTTGCTCTGTTTGACGAGCCTCGGCTTATTGGCTCTCCTGCATGCGCTACTGTTGGTCGGAGCCAAGCTCTGGCTACCGATCTCCCACGCCATCGTAATTCCCCTGCTGGCGCTGCCCGTATCCAGCGCACTACGGCTGGCCATGACCAACAGCTTCCTCAACCGGCAGCTTGACGAGCTTGCCCGCGGGCCCACCATGACCCTCGAAGAGCCGTCACTGAGGCACCCACCGCAACTGCTCAGCCATTTCCAGGCCCTGCTTCAACCAGAGGGCTGGCTGTTAGCTGAAGGTGATGACGTGATGACGTCTTCTGGTCTGGCCGCCGATGATATCCCGCCACTGGACACCCCGGGCCAATGGCATCACATTGATGGCCAAAGCTGGGTCAGCCTGATACGCAATGGCGTTACCTACAAAATCGGGCTCAAGCTGCCCAACGACCTGAGCCGGGAGGCCATCCAGCGCTACCTCCGCCGTTTGCCGCTGTCCAGCACCCAGGAGCCGGTGCGTAAAACGGGGCCAAGGGAAAACATCTCCGCTCGAATCGAGCGAGTACGCCTGGCGACCGAGCGCATGAGTCAGATGCAGAGGTTTATCAGGCGCAGCTTCGAACGCATGCCGGACGGCATTATCGTAACCGACGAGTTAGGCGTTATCCGCTTTGCCAACGGCCACATTGAAGAATGGTTTCGTGAACCCATGCCAAGCCTCAGCGGCCTGCCCCTGGCCAGACTTCTGGAGGGACATGACCCACGAGACAATCCGCCCTGGCATGAAACCGTCTCGGAAACCCTCACGCTGGCTCAGAGCCGCACAGTGGACCTACGGATTCGCGATAAGGATTTCCTGATTCACTTCGCGCCGTTTTCACTGCCTGACAGCGATCAGAACGGCATTATCGCCAACATATCGGATATCTCGGAACTCAGGGAACAACAGCGCCAGCACCGGGAGGCCATCGACTTCATTTCTCACGATGTTCGCTCGCCCCTGGTTTCACAACTTGCACTGATCGAACAGCTCAAGCGGAATCGTGGCCATATCGAGCCGGAACAGCTCGACCAATTGGGTCGGCTAGCGAAGCGCAGTTATCATCTTGCTGAAGAATTCGTGCAGCTTGCCAGGGCCGAACAGTTAACCGAAACCCGCTTTTACGAATGCGAGTTTTTAGCCATTGTTGAGAACGCCCGCGACAGCGTCAGCGAGCAGGCTGCCGAGAAAGGCATTCAGCTGTTACTTCAGGGAACAGAGGATTTATGGCTGAAAGGAAATGCGGAACTGCTTGAACGTGCCGTGATCAACCTTCTGACCAACGCCGTGCAGTACAGCCCATCCGGATCGATCGTCAATATTCAGGTTTTTCAGGCCGGCCACCAGGCGTGCCTGACTGTAAGCGACGAGGGGGAAGGCATTGCTCCGGAAGAAATCCCCTATCTGTTTGATCGCTATCAGCGCCAGAAAAGCAGCGAGCTGTCTGGCAATCATGGCACCGGGCTCGGGCTGTCGTTCGTGAACGTTGTGGTCGAAAAGCATCGCGGTGAAATAACCCTTCGCTCCCGACCCGGGGAAGGGTCGGCCTTTACCCTCAAACTGCCGATTGCGCATCCATTGGGGTAACAGCAAGGCCGAGCATACACTTCATGTCAGAGATCCGTTGTCTGAACTAGATGGTTTTGCTGACCGGCGCCGATGGCGCGCTCATCAGGCCATCAACATCTTCCACCTGAATCGTGAAGTACCAGGTGCCCGCCGACAAGTTCTCAACGTCATAGCTCATCGTTTCCAAGCCTCCGACATTGTCGACTTGAACTTGTTTGTCGAGGTTATTCCTATCCGTTCCGTACCTGATAACGTAGCGCTCCAAATCGTACGGACTTAGATCATCGCCGTTTTCACGATCGGTGGGCGCATTCCAGCTGAGCGACGCCGAGCGGTCAACCACTCCCTCGCCACCACCGCTCGGTGGTGGATTGCCCTCGGAACCACCTGAGCCAACCCCCGTGCTATCGCCTGTACCTGCAGTGCTCTCTGAGCTACCAGAAGAACCGCCCCCACAGCCTGTGAGGACCAATCCTAAAAACAACGCGGCAATCCATGCCTGTGACACTTTGATGACGCGTTTCATATGTATTTCACACCAATAAATTGCCGAATTTGTTAAATTGTATAAAACGTGGGCAAGTATCGATGTGAATGGTGTCATTTCCCAAGTTACGATTTTGTCAATTTTTCGACAGATAACCGTAATGAAACAACTGAGGATACTGATTAACCGGGCAATTTTTTGCCCGAAAGGCGATAAATGGCGGTTATTTTTGGTACGAAAGTATTAGATTTAAGGAAAGCCGACTGGATAGGAGTTGCAAAAGGGTCGAAAAATATGCAGGGCGGAACTAAATCCTGAAGTAGACTGAACAGGCACAAAAAAAGCCGGTCAAAGACCGGCTTTTTATAAGTGGTAGCGGGGGCAGGATTCGAACCTACGACCTTCGGGTTATGAGCCCGACGAGCTACCAGACTGCTCCACCCCGCATCAAACTGGTTGTTTACCGGGGCTTCCCCCGATCAACGTGCGCGTATACTAAGGATTCGACCGGAACCTGTCAATCGATATTTTCAAACAAGTCGCCAGGATATTGCAGTTCCTGATCCGCGGCGCGGCTGTACAAACCCACGGCATCAATCGCTTCCTGAACCGGGCGGAATGAGCGACGATGGTGAGCGGTTGCACCCAATCTGCCAAGCGCTTCGAGGTGTACGGGCGTCGGATAACCCTTGTGGCCTGCAAAGCCGTACTCAGGGAATTCCTCATGGAGCACAGCCATCTCCCTGTCACGAGTCACCTTGGCGACAATGGACGCCGCACTGATGGCCTCCACCCGGCTGTCGCCCTTCACCACTGGCTCAGAGGTCCAACGCCATTTGGGGCAGCGGTTACCGTCCACCAGTACATATTCCGGCTCGACATGCAGGCCCGCCACGGCACGCTCCATAGCCACCATGGTTGCCTGGAAGATGTTCAGCCTGTCAATCTCATCGGCCTCACAGCGCCCCAGGCTCCAGGATACTGCACGCTCAATGATCTGTTCGTAAAGAGCCTCACGGCGCTTGTCCGTCAGCTTTTTCGAATCCGCCAGGCCCGGTATTGGCTTTTCCGGGTTCAGGATAACCGCGGCCGTCACCACAGCCCCAACCAGCGGCCCGCGTCCCACCTCGTCCACACCGGCCAATAGTCGCCCCTGATATTGGCACTCAAACGGCGGCAAGGGGCGCTTACTCATACTGCTCCGCCTTCTATTAATGCGGAGATGGCTGCAGCAGACTGCTCGTCAGCCCCCTGTCGCAACTGTTCATGCAATTGTGAAAAAGCGGCTGTCAACCGGGCGCGTTCGGATTCATTTTCAAGGCGCTCAAGCACGGCTTCTCCGAGAGACTCGGACGAAGCATCATCCTGCAATAGTTCCGGAACCAGTTGTTCCTTGGCCAGCAGGTTTGGCAAGGCCACATAAGGCACCTTGACCAGCCTTGAGACCAATGCATAGCTGACACGACTCAACCGGTAACCCACCACCATGGGCTTCTTCAGCAACATGGCTTCCAGAGTGGCGGTTCCGGACGCAAGCAATACCACGTCGGACGATGCCATCACCTCTCTCGAACGGCCTCGCACAATGGTCACCGCCAGTTTCACGTCCAGGGCTTCCACCAGTGCCTGAACCTGCTTTTCCCGATCCCGGTTTACGCAAGGAATCACCAGTTGCAAATCCGGACGCCTGCCCTGGATCCAACGGGCGGCCTCCAGAAAAAGAGTACCCAGGCGCTCCACTTCCCCGCCCCGACTCCCCGGAAGAATGGCCAGCACCGGCGCATCTTCCAGAAGCCCCAGGGACTGACGGGCACCAACTGTATCAGGCATCATTGGAATGCGGTCCGCCAGGGGGTGCCCTACAAAGGCCACGGGCACGCCGTGCTCTTCGTAGAAACGGGCCTCAAACGGGAACAGGGTAAGCATAAGGTTGACGGATTTGGCGATCGTGAAGATCCGCTTTTGCCGCCAGGCCCAGACGGACGGGCTAACATAATGGGCGGTCGGAATACCGGCATCACGACACCTGCGCTCAATACCCAGGGTAAAGTCCGGGGAGTCGATACCAATGACGACGTCCGGCGGTGTCGCCAGCAGGTAGTTCATCAGCCGTGCGCGAATATCGAACAGCTCCCGTATTCGCCCGAGCACTTCGACGAGCCCCATCACTGACAGCCGTTCCATAGGAACGAGAGAGTGGAAGCCTTCCGCGATCATTTCATCGCCACCAATACCGACAAACCGCGCGTTCGGATACCTGAGCCGCAGGGAACGGATCAGACCGGCGCCGAGGATATCTCCTGACGCCTCTCCGGCCACGATGGCGAAAGTCACTTTGCGGGTGCTGGCTACAGAGTTTTCGTGATGGTCCGTCACCGGGGCATTCACTCCCTGGTTAGCGGATGATGCCGCGGTGTGCACCACGAAGGGAATCGATCAGGGGCGTAACTTCGGGAATATCGGAGTAGGCTTTTTCGAGCTCTTCAACGGCTTGTTCCGTAGTCAGGCCCTGACGATAGATAACCTTGTAAGCACGACGGAGTGCCAACAACACCTCCTTGCTGAAACCACGGCGGCGCAAGCCTTCCACGTTCATGCCAAACGGCTGTGCAGATTGCCCGCTTGCCATGATGTACGCAGGGATGTCTTTCAGCACAATACTTCCACCAGCACTCATGCTGTGGGTTCCAATATGACAGAACTGATGAACCATGGTGCCGCCACCCAGTATCGCGAAGTCACCAACGGACACATGGCCGGCCAATGTCGCACAATTGGCCAGGATGGTGTTATTGCCAATAATGCAGTCATGCGCCACATGCACGTAGGCCATGAGCAGATTGCCATTGCCGATACCGGTTTCACCACGATCCTGAACCGTGCCCCGATGAATGGTGCAGTTCTCACGGATGATATTGTCATCACCGATAACCAGCGTGGTTGGCTCACCCGCGTATTTTTTGTCCTGGCATTCTTCCCCGACACTGGAAAACTGAAATATGCGGTTATTGCGGCCGATTCTCGTTGGGCCCTTGATGACCACGTGGGACATCACTTCAGTCCCCTCTCCGATCTCAACGTTCGGGCCGATGTAGCTCCATGGGCCAACCGTTACGTTGTCGGCAAGCTTGGCAGAGGGGTCCACAATCGCCTGAGGATGGACTCCCGACCATTCTTTTGTCGCCATCAAACTTCTCTCTCAGCGGTCAATATTTCTGCCACACAGACGACTTCATCATCAACCAGTGCGCGGCACTCGAATTTATAGATTCCACGCTTTCCGGAAATAACCTGTGACTCCATGCACAGCCTGTCCCCCGGCACCACGGGGCGCTTGAAACGCGCTTTACTGGAACCAGCCAGGTATTGTACCACGCCGTCTGAGGGTTTCCGGCCAACCGTCACAAAGCCGAGAATACCTGAAAGCTGCGCCATGGCTTCGATGATCAGCACGCCCGGCATAATGGGGTTATTGGGAAAGTGGCCGGTAAAAAAAGGCTCATTAAGGGAGATATTCTTATAGCCCTTGATGAATTGTCCTTTTTCCAGCTCTGTTACCCGATCAACCAGCAAAAACGGGTAGCGATGGGGCAGGTATTCCATGATCTCGTCGATATACATCATCAGTAGCGGCCTCAGCCTTCCATTTTCTTTTCCAGTTCTTTAAGCCGACGCGCCAAGGCATCAAGCTGACGGAAACGCACAGCATTTTTACGCCATTGCCGGTTGCTGTCGGCGCTGGTTCCAGACGAATACACGCCGGGCTCCCGAATGTCACCAGAAACCAGCGTCATGCCGGTCAGGTGGACGTGATCCGCAATCGTAAGGTGCCCTGCCACACCCGATTGGCCGCCAAAAACACAGTGGCTGCCAATACGTGTGCTACCCGCGATACCCACCATCGCCGCCATGGCACTGTGATCACCAATACTGACGTTGTGCGCAATCTGAATCAGGTTATCGAGCTTCACGCCATCGCCAATGATCGTGTCGTCCAAGGCTCCCCGATCAATTGTGGTGTTCGCACCCACTTCAACATCGTCCCCCAGAATGACCCGGCCAAGCTGGGCTATTCGATGCCAGGCTCCTTTCTCATTAGCAAACCCGAAACCATCGGAACCGATGACCGCACCACTGAGGATATGGCAACGCATCCCCATAACGATATCGTGGGCCAGGGTTACCCGTGGACGCAGTATAGTCTGCTCGCCAATCTGACACCGGGCTCCAATAACACAGCCGGCGCCCACGACAACGTTTTCGCCCACGACAGCCTCAGCCTCAATAACAGCCTGAGGGCCGATGCAGGCCGTATCCGAGACCCTCGCGGAAGACGCCACAACGGCCGACGGGTGAATACCAGGCTCTGGAACCGGCGCCGGGTCAAACCAATGGCTCAGGCGAGCATAGCCGAGGTAGGGGTTATCCAGTAACAGGACGTTGGTAGGACACTGGTCCGCAGTCGATTGCGAGAGTATAACCGCTGAAGCGCTGGTCTCCGTCAGGTAGCGACCGTACGACGGGTTGGCCAGGAAGGCTATCTGGCCCGGAGAAGCCGCCTGAAGCGTCGCAAGCCCGTTGATTTCCGTATCGGGATTGCCCTTGAGCTCCGCGCCAAGCTCAGAAGCAATGTCGCCCAGCCGGTACGAACGCTTTGTCATTGTCAGCTCCACAAGGTTTATCCGGGCGGGCCATTATCCGGCCCTCCGTATCAGCGGTCCAGTTTCTCTAGCAACTCTTCTGTCAGATTCATTTCAGGCTTGACATACACCACCGCCTCGCTGGGCAGGATCATGTCCAGATTGTTCTCTTCCAGGAGCTCCTTAACCGCTGCGTCTACCTCCGGGCGGGCTTCTTCGAGGAACTGTTGCTTGCGATTGGCCACAGTGGAGTCCAGGCGCTGCTTGAGGAAATTGAATTCCTTAACTTTCTCCTGGAACTCAGCAGCCATCTGTTGGCGCTCGGACTCATTCATCATGGCACCGTCTTTCTCAAGCCGCTCCTTGAGCTTGCGGGCGGCCTCCTGGGCTTCACGAACCTTGGCTTCCTCTCCAGCGAAATCTTTCTGTAGTGTCTCGCTGAACGCGCGCGCATCGCTGGACGAGAACAAGGCCTGGCGAAGGTCAACCACACCTATTCTGGTTTCGGCAGCAGCCGGGAATGCGATCAGCAGCATTGACAGAATCGCTGCAACGGAATATCGGAACATGTTATTTCTCCTGTTTATCATTGTCTTTCGCACCCCCTCCGGCCCTGACGATCAGAAGGTCTGGCCGAGGGAGAACTGGAACACCTGAGTGTCATCACCGCTCTTGTCGTTCAAGGGTTTGGCAAGACTGAACGCCAGCGGTCCTACTGCCGTGATCCACTGGAATCCTACACCGGCCGACAGGCGAATTTCATCCAGGGCCGGATCAAAATTCCTATCGGCATCAAAAACCTGCCCCGCATCCACGAAGAACGCGGTTCTCATGGAACGGGTATCCCCAGCAAACGGTGTGGGGAAAATCAGTTCCAGGCTGCCTTCCGTCAACAAGCTACCACCGAAGGGGTCCGGATCAGAGAAGTCGTTCGGCGCATTGGTAGCAAGTGGGCCGAGAGAGTTTGCCTCATATCCGCGCACCGAACCATAGCCACCGGCGTAGAAGTGCTCGTAGAACGGCATCACGCTTCGGCCGTTGTAACCGTCCCCGTAACCAATCTCCGAACGCGCCCTGAATACCCAGGTCTGATTATCATTCAGTGGCTGGTAGAACTCGGTTTTCTGATTCAGCTTATAGAATGTCAGGTCGCTGCCGGGCACCGCTACATCAGCGGATAACGACAGGCTATAGCCGTCCGTTGGAAGAACACCCCTATTTAGTGTGCTGCGCCGCCACGAACCGAACAGGAAATAATTGTTGAAATCGTTGCCTTCTTCATCAATGAAGGTTTTGACCTCTTCTGAGGTGAATGCACCCTCCTTCACCTTGGACAACGTATAACCAAGCCCGAAATTAAGGCGGGTAATGTTGTCCGTAGGATAACCGAAGGTGAGGCGGCCGCCGTACTCATCCAGCAGGTAAGAGGAAATATCCTGTTCTTCAAAGTCGGTTTCACGGGCAAACACGCTGAAACCACGGCTGACGCCATCCACGGTGTAGTATGGGTCTTGGTAGGAAAAATTGGCACTCTTGATGGAGTCACTGACGTTGACACCAAAGGAGACACGCTTGCCGCTGCCAAAGAAGTTGTTCTCGGACACGTTAGCGCCCAGGATTACCCCGGAGGCCTGCGAGAAGCCGACAGACGCCGACAGACTGCCGGTTGCCTGTTCCGCCACGGAATAGTTAACGTCCACCAAATCATCCGTACCGGGCACAGGAACCGTCTCCACATCGACGGTTTCGAAGAAGCCAAGCCGCTCCAACTTTGTTTTCGAGAATTCGATCCGGTCGGTGGAGGCGACGCCACCTTCCATCTGGGTCATTTCCTGGCGCAACACATCGTCCCGGGTGGAGACGTTGCCATCAAAATTGATGCGCCGGACATACGCCCGCTTACCAGGCTCCACGAAGAAGGTTACTGACGCTGTATTGTCATCGGCAGGCTCCGGCACCGCATTCACGTTTGCAAACGCATAACCTTCGCGGCCAAGACGACGGGAAAGCGCTTCCGAAATCGCCGTCATCCGGGAACGAGAGAACACGTCGCCCTCTTCAATGGGAATAAGCTCCCGCAGCTCTTCCTCAGGTACGATCAGCTCACCGCGCAGGTTGACGTCTGACACCGTGTATTGAGGCCCCTCGTTCAACGAGATGGCAATAAACACCTGTTTCTTGTCGGGGGATATCGAGACCTGGCTGGACTCAACCGTAAAGTCGATGTAGCCGCGGTCAAGGTAGAAGGACCGCAGTGACTCCAGGTCGCCGCTCAGGCGCTCCCGGGCATACTTGTCAGCACTGGTGATGGAATTCCACCAACTGGTGGTCTGGAGCTCAAACAGATCCAGCAGCCGCTCGTCGTCAAACGCGTCGTTACCCACAATATTGATGTGCTGGATAGCCGCAACCGTACCTTCGTTAATGTCCAGCTTGATGGCAACGCGATTGCGGGGAAGGTCCTCGGCGGTGGCCTTCACCCGCGCGTTGTAACGACCCTGACTGATGTAGGACCGGAGAATCTCAAGCTCCAGTCGCTCAAGGGTCGCCCTGCGAAATACCTGCCCCTCCTGGAGACCCGCTCCGGATAGCGCATCCATCAGCATGGGGGTTTCGATGTTCTTGTTGCCTTCAATGTCTATGGACGTGATTGAAGGTCGCTCCTGAACCGTAAGGATCAGCACACCACCATCACGGCTGGCTTTGATATCGGTAAACAGGCCGGTGCGAAACAGGTCTTTGATCGCATCGGACAGCTCCACCTCATCGACCGGCTCCCCGATCGAAACGGGAAATGCGGAAAATACCGTCCCTGCGGATACCCGCTGAAGGCCTTCTACCTCGATATCGGATACGGTGAATTCATCAGCCAGTGCCGGTTTTATGGTTGAGGTGGCGACTACCAAGCCTACAGCTATACCCAGAAGAGAACGTCTCATTCAATAATTTCGCCTGTTGATGCGCGTAAGGAGTTCGCAATTCTCACAACCGCATCAGGTCGTTGTAAAGTGCGAACACCATTAATGTAAGGATCATTGCCATTCCAATACGCAGTCCGAACGCCTGGGCCTGCTCTGATAGAGGCTTCCGGCGGATGGCTTCAATGGTGTAATAGACAATATGCCCACCATCAAGAACCGGTATTGGCAGAAGGTTCAGCACCCCAAGACTGACACTGAGGTAGGCAAGAAAACGAATAAAGTCTTCGAAACCGGAACTTACACTGGCTTCCGCTATCCTGGCAATGGTAATCGGGCCACTAAGGTTAGTGGGAGAAAGCAATCCGGTCACCATTTTTTTGATCGCGACCAGGGTCAATCGAGTGTCACCCCAGGTTTCGGAAACCGCGTTGGGAATCGCTGCCAGGGGACCATAACTGACATCCCTGAGTACGTGATCAGGCCAGGTCACCTCGCTGACACCCGCACCCACAAAACCGGTAACACTGCCATCGTCTGCCGTTCTTTCCGCGGGCGTCACACGGATTTGTTCCATGCGGCCATCGCGTTCGACCGTTAGCTCCAGGGGCTTTTCGGGCGCCTCGCGTATGAAAGCCACCAGTTCGAACCAGTCCGCTACTGGCTTGCCGTCCACCTCAACCACTCGGTCGCCGGATTTCAACCCGCCGGCCTCAGCCCGGCCACCCGGTGATATCTCCCCCAGCACTGCCGGTACGTCGGGCCGCCAGGGCGTCACACCAAACTCATTCAACGGGTTCGGCGTGTCCTCACTTAGACTCCAGCCATCCAGAGCTCCCCGCAGAGTCCCGCGGTTACCGTTCTGCGAGACATCGATGGTTACCTCACCAAACTCACCCGTGCGCTCAAGCAAGCGCATGTTCACGTCGCGCCAGGATGTCACACGACGGCCGTCGACCTGGTGGATTTCCATGCCGCTGGTGAGCCCGACCCGTTCCGCGACACTCCCCTGACTGACGTCGCCTACAATGGGCGCAACCGTGGTGAAACCAACCACGCTGAGCAGCCAGTAGGCAGCAATGGCAAACAGGAAATTCGCTATGGGCCCAGCGGCAGCAATAGCGATACGTTTCGATGGGGGCTTGGCATTGAACGCCTGATCCTTGAGCTCTTCGGGCACCGGCCCTTCCCGCTCATCCAGCATTTTCACGTAGCCACCGAGAGGGATCGCCGCAACCGCAAACTCGGTGCCCTGCCGGTCGTACCACGAAAACAGAGGCTTCCCGAAACCAACAGAAAACCGCAAAACCTTGACACCGCAGCGGCGAGCCACCCAAAAGTGACCAGCTTCATGGAGCGTCACCAGAATGCCCAGCGTGAGTATCAACGCCAATACGGTTTCAACGATCTGCATAATGCTCTCTGTTGGTGATGATAGAACCGCCTCTCAGGACTCGCATGGTTCAGACAGCCAGCGCCTGTATCTGTTCCCGTGCGACAGCCCTGCCCTCGGCATCCTTCGCGAAGATGGTATCGAAACTGTCTGCCGGTACAACCTCGGTGGCTGCCAACGTACGCTCTATGATAAGGGGGATATCCGCAAAACACAGGTTACCGGAAAGAAAGGCCGACACAGCCTCTTCGTTCGCAGCATTCATTACCGCTGGTGCCGTTCCACCCTCGTGGAACGCCTCCGCTGCTAACCTCAGGCACGGAAAGCGCTCCAGGTCCGGGCGCTCAAAGTGAAACTGCCCGATGCGAAACAGATCCAGCGGAGCAACACCGGCTTCAATTCTTTCGGGCCACGCGAGACCGTTAGCAATGGGTGTGCGCATGTCGGGACTACCAAGCTGCGCCAGAACGGACCCATCGGCGTACTCAACCATCGAATGAATGATGCTCTCCGGGTGGACATGCACTTCAATCATTTCCGGCGTGGTATTGAACAGCCAGCATGCTTCTATCAGCTCCAGCCCCTTGTTCATCAAGGTCGCGGAATCGACTGAGATCTTCTGCCCCATCGACCAGTTGGGGTGATTGCAGGCCTCGGCAGGCAGCACATTGCGCAGGGATTCGGCCGAGTGAGTACGAAACGGCCCACCGGAGGCAGTAAGCAGAATGCGAGTAATACCCGCACCACGGGTATCCCGGATCTTGTCCGGCGGCATACATTGGAAGATGGCGTTATGTTCACTGTCGATCGGCAGAACGTCTGCACCCGACGCCAGAACGGCATCCATAAACAGCTTGCCCGACATAACCAGTGCTTCCTTGTTGGCAAGCAAAACGCGCTTACCCGCCCTCACTGCAGCAAGCGTAGGCGGTAATCCCACGGCTCCAACGATCGCCGCCATAACCGTATCGGAATCATCATCGCCCGCAACCTGGCATAACGCTTCCGAGCCGCCGAGAACCAGGACGGCAGGCAAATCACTTAACGCACGGGACAACGCTTCAGCCGCATTTTCATCGGCCATGACCGCATACCTCGGACGAAACTCATGGCAGAGTTCCACCATGCTGTCGACACTGGTACTGGCGGTTAGCGCTGAAACCGAAAACCGGTCCGGGTGGCGACGAATCACATCGAGTGTACTCAGGCCAATGGAGCCCGTCGCACCAAGTATCGAAACACGACGTTTCACAATAGTCACCATTGCCCCGTCGTCAACCAACCCATCAGCGTGATGATCAGGGCGAACACCGGGATGGCAGCCGTCAGGCTGTCGATTCTGTCCATGATACCGCCATGGCCCGGCAATAGCTGACTGCTATCCTTAATACCCCTGAAACGTTTCAGCATGCTTTCCAGCAGATCGCCAAGCACGGAAACGGCACCGGTAATCAGGCTGGCAACAACCAGAAGCAGCAACTGCATGGTGGTGGCTGAGGCCAGCACACTGATCACAATTGCGAAGATCGCGACCGCCACCAGACCACCCCAGACACCCGCCCAGGATTTTCCCGGACTGACCCTGGGTGCAAGCTTCGCTTTGCCAAACGCACGGCCGGCAAAATAGGCGCCGATATCCGCGACCCAGACCACGCAGAAAACATAAAGAATCAGTAGGAGGTTATTGGCACTGTCGCCGAACTGAAAGCCGCCAGTGCGAAGATGGTTAAGCCCTACCCACGCGGGAACCAGCACCAACAGGCCCATCAGGGCACGGGCAGGCACGCCGCCCCAGCGCTCTGAACCGCCGGGGTAGTTTCTTACCAGCAGGAAACTCAGTACCCACCAGAACAATGCCAGCCAAAGCACCGCAACTGCCGGAACGTTCAGCAGTCCGTACAGCACCGCCGCGACCACAAGGGCATATACAACACGGGCCGCGGGCGCAGTCAGGCCGGACATGTTGGCCCACTCCCAGGCACCAACGGTAATAATGGCCCCGGTAAACAGGGCGAACCCCAGGGGCGGCAGGAAGAAAATTCCGCCAATCGCGATGGGGGCCAGGATAAGCGCGGTAATAATACGGGTTTTAAGCACGATATCGTTCGCTATCTTGTCGTTATTGTTCTGACGAAACGCTGGCTATCTGGTCGTCTGTCTGACCAAAACGGCGTTTCCGACCCGCATATGCCTGCAACGCCTGCCCCATTTCCTGCGCCTGGAAATCGGGCCAGTAAACGGGAGAAAAATACAGTTCGGTATAGGCCAGGTGCCAGAGCATGAAGTTGCTGATGCGTTGCTCGCCAGCCGTACGAATCATCAGGTCCGGCATGGGCAAGTCACCAATAGACAGATGTTGCTGAATAAGGTCATCGGTGATGTCGGAGGGCGCCAGCTCTCCAGAACGGACCTTCTCAGCCACTTTACGACTGGCTTGGGTGATATCCCAATGCCCGCCATAATTAGCGGCGATAACCAGCGTCATCCGGGTATTGTCGCGAGTAAGCGCCTCGGCGCGCTCCATATGTTCCTGCAGGTTTGTACTAAACGCGGAGCGATCGCCGATAATGCGCAGGCAGATGTCGTTGCGGTGCAACTTTTTGACTTCCCGCTCCAACGCAAACAGGAACAGGCGCATCAGGGCCGACACTTCATCCTCGGGACGGCGCCAGTTCTCGCTGGAAAACGCAAACAGGGTAAGTACCTCCACCCCTTCCCGGGCACAGGTTTCAACCACTGATCTCACTGCTTTCACGCCGGCCTTGTGGCCGGCGACACCTTTCAGTCGCCGGGCTTTGGCCCAGCGATTGTTACCATCCATGATAATGGCCACATGCCGGGGCCGGCTACCAGCCGAAACCGGAATCTCTGCGGATACACTTTCCGTCATGCAATCCCCTGTTCAGCCGATACCGGACAACTGCAATGGCACCGGCTGATCATTGTGCTGAATTGGACCGGCTGATCAGACAGCCATCAGGTCCTCTTCCTTGGCCTTGAGCTGCTTCTCGATCTCAGCGATATAACGGTCAGTCAACTTCTGGATTTCTTCCTCACCGTAACGCTCTTCGTCTTCGTTGATGTCTTTTTCCTTCAGCAGCTCTTTCAGCGTGCTGTTGGCATCACGACGCGCGTTGCGGACGGAAACCTTGCCGTGCTCCGCATCAGCCCTGGCCTGCTTGACCATTTCCTTACGGGTTTCCTCGGTCAGCATCGGCATGGGAATTCGAATAACCTCACCGTTGTTGGACGGGTTCAGACCCAGATCCGACATCATGATCGCTTTTTCGATCTTCGGTAACAGCGGCTTTTCCCAAGGCGACACAGCCAACGTACGGTTATCCTCAACGTTCACGCTCGCCACCTGCTTGAGCGGTGTCTCCTGGCCGTAGTAATCCACGGTTACGCTGTCCAGGATGGACGGATGTGCTCGCCCGGTACGAATCTTGTTGAAAGCCCAGCTCAGGGATTCAAGGCTTTTCTTCATCTTCTTTTCAGCATCAGCTTTAATATCGTCAATCACTGCAGCGTCCTCGGATTCGTTGTACAAAATGTCTCAATCAGATTATTCAATCAGTGTGCCTTCCGACTCTCCGGTCACGATACGGGTCAACGCGCCAGAGCGGTTCATGTCGAAGACCCGGAGAGGCATGCCATGATCTCGCGCAAGGCATATAGCGGTCAGATCCATCACGCCCAGCTTTTTGTCCAGCACTTCGTCATAGGTGAGACGATCGTATTTTTCCGCAGTCGGATCCTTGTAGGGATCGGCGGAATAAACGCCATCAACCTTGGTTGCCTTCAGCACGGCATCCGCTTCAATTTCGATCCCCCGCAAACAAGCGGCTGAGTCGGTCGTAAAGAACGGGTTACCGGTGCCTGCACAGAAAATCACCACATCGCCGTCTTTCAGGTCGCGTACCGCCCGGCGGCGATCATAATGCTCAACAATACCACTCATAGGGATGGCGGACATAACCCGGGTACGGATATTGGATCGCTCCAGGGCGTCACGCATGGCCAGTCCATTCATGACCGTTGCCAGCATGCCCATATGGTCGCCGGTCACCCTGTCCATGCCAGCGGCGTTCAACGCCGCACCGCGGAACAGATTGCCGCCGCCAACGACCAGGCCGACCTGAACACCAATGCCAATGAGCGAACCAATATCCAATGCCATCCGATCAAGCACTTTTGGATCAATGCCAAAATCGTGCTCGCCCATCAAGGCTTCACCACTGAGTTTGAGCAGGACGCGTTTGTATCTGGGCTGGGTATTGGACGACTTCGGCATGAGGATCCCCTTCTATGTGTCTGGCTTGGTGCCTGGCAGGACAAGCTTCTCAGGCTTGTATCTGACATACTCCTCAATAAAAAGGGGTATCTCAGATACAAGCCCGCCACGAGAACCGGAAAATTCCGGCTAACGTGGCAGACTTGGAAGGTGCCCCGGACATCGCCCTGGCACCTGTCAGAAGGATCAGGACTTGCCGGTACCTGCCGCCGCAGCGACCTCTGCCGCAAAATCCACTTCTTCCTTCTCGATACCTTCACCGACTTCCAGGCGAACAAAGCTAACCAGCTCACCGCCGTTGTCCTTAATCAGCTGACCCACGCTTTGGTCAGGATTCTTGACGAACGGCTGCTCGACCAGGCTGTTCTCCGCCAGGAATTTCTTGATCCGGCCACCCATCATCTTTTCGACGATTTCAGCAGGCTTGCCTTCCATATCAGGCTGGGCCTTGATGACCGCTTTTTCTTTCTCAAGCTCGTCGGCCGGCATGTCTTCCGGCTTGCCAACCCGCGGGTTAACAGCGGCAACGTGCATGGCAACGTCCCGAGCAACTTCAGCGCTGCCTGCGGTGAGGGCCACAACAGACGCAATCTTGTTGGTGCTGTGAACGTAAGCACCCACAACCGGGCCTTCCACCCGTACGATACGACGAACGGTGATGTTCTCGCCGATCTTCTGAACCAGCGCTTCACGCTTGGCTTCCAGATCGCCTTCCATCAGTTCGGCAACGTCTGTTCTGCTGTTCTCAAACGCAACATTCAGAACGTCGTTGGCGAAATTCATGAAGTTGTCATCACGAGCAACAAAATCAGTCTCGGAGTTCACTTCCAGGATGTAAGCGACAGTGTTGTCGTCAGACACCTTGATCAGGGAAACACCTTCAGCAGCGGTACGACCCGCCTTCTTGGCAGCCTTCAGGCCGGAAGACTTACGCAGCTCTTCAATTGCGGCATCAACGCTTCCGCCAGCTTCCACCAATGCCTTTTTGCATTCCATCATGCCAAGGCCGGTGCGCTCACGAAGCTCTTTGACCATTGCAGCAGTAATTGCAGCCATGTTCATTCCTCTTAACTGTTCCGAATTCTGGACCGGTGTGCCCGGAGGTAAACCACGGGCACACCCTACAACCTGTTCGCGAAGGAACTATTACTCCGCAGCGGGAGCAGCACCTTCCGCGTCTTCGCTGACTTCTACAAACTCGTCAGCGCCGGCACCGGCAGACTGGGCCGCTTCGATGCAGGTTTCAGCAACGGCCTGCACGTAAATCTGGATCGCGCGGATGGCATCGTCGTTGCCCGGAATCACGTAATCAACGCCGTCAGGGTCGCTGTTGGTATCAACAACGCCGATCACAGGAATGCCCAGCTTGTTGGCTTCCTTGATGGCGATACGCTCGTGGTCAACATCGATCACGAACATGGCGTCCGGCAGGCCACCCATGTCCTTGATACCGCCGATTGAACGCTCAAGACGGTCCATTTCGCGGGTACGATCCAGAGCTTCTTTCTTGGTCAGCTTGTCGAACGTACCGTCCTGGCTCTGTGCTTCCAGGTCGCGATAGCGACGGATTGACTGGCGAATGGTCTTGTAGTTGGTCAGCATGCCGCCCAACCAGCGATGGTTCACGTATGGCTGACTGGAGCGCAGTGCTTCTTCCTTGATGATCTTGGCCGCCGCACGCTTGGTGCCAACGAACAGGATCTTGTTCTTGTTGCCCGCGAGGTTATGAACGAAGTTCAACGCATCGTTCATGGCAGGAACAGTCTGCTCAAGGTTGATGATATGAATCTTGTTGCGAGCGCCGAAGATGAACTTCGACATTTTCGGGTTCCAGTAACGAGTCTGGTGACCGAAGTGGGCGCCTGCTTTCAGCAGGTCACGCATATTTACCTGAGCCATGATATTTACCTTTTTAGCTTCGGGTTAGTCCTCCACACGTCCGATTGCCCCAACCTGGCTCCGTCGCCTTTATATAGAGACAACATGAGCAGGCACCCTGGGACAACGTGCCGACGTGTGTGCGAATTTGCCGGATTTGTTTCCAGCGGGCGCGTTTATACCATAAATCGCCCGCCGGATTCCATTAATTTGTGTCCCGGAAAGCACGGCAAAACCGCCTCTTCCTTGTACCGGGCAACACTCCCCCTTAAAATGCGTGTTTGATCCAAATCAACGGGAACCCCAATGCAGGTATCGATCAAGACTCCGGAAGAAATCGAGAAGATGCGTGTCGCTGGCCGCCTGGCGGCCGAAGTTCTTGAGATGATTGGCGAACACGTCAAACCGGGCGTAACAACCGAGAAGCTCGACAGTATTTGCCACGCTTATATGGTGGACGAGCAAAAGACCATTCCGGCGCCGCTGAACTACAAGGGTTTCCCGAAATCGGTATGCACCTCAGTGAATCATGTGGTCTGCCACGGCATCCCGAACGAGAAAAAGGTGCTGAAGGACGGTGACATCGTCAATATCGACGTCACGGTAATCAAAGACGGATGGCACGGTGATACCAGCAAGATGTTCATCGTCGGCAAGCCCAAGCCCGGCAGCGAACGCCTGATCCAGATCACCCAGGAGTGTCTGTATAAAGGCATTGAACTGGTAAAGCCTGGCGCCCGGCTGGGCGACATTGGTCACGTGATCCAGCAGCATGCTGAGAAGCATCGCTATTCTGTGGTACGGGACTATTGCGGCCACGGCATTGGAAAGGTGTTTCACGAAGACCCTCAGGTGATGCACTACGGCAAGCCCGGCACCGGGATGGAACTGCAGGAAGGCATGACCTTTACCATCGAACCGATGATTAACCAGGGAAAGTACCACACCAAGCTGCTGCCGGATGGCTGGACCGTGGTGACCAAGGATCATAAGCTCTCCGCGCAATGGGAGCACACTATCCTGGTGACATCGGACGGCTACGAAGTACTGACCAAGCGCACGGAAGAGTCATTCTAGGTGGACCTCAGCGAACTGGAATCCAGGATAAGCAACGACATCTCACCTGTTGTAGCAGCCCGGGAGCTGTTGAAGGAACGCTACAACGCAGACGCAGAAGCGTTCCGGCAGGGAGCTGATGTTCGCGCACTGGTCCATTCCCGGTCCGGAACCCTGGATACCGTTCTTGCCCTGATCTGGAACCGCTACGCCTTTGCCGCCTCTGCCGATATCTCTCTCGTTGCAGTCGGCGGCTATGGCCGGGGAGAGCTTCACCCTCACTCCGATATTGATCTGTTGATCCTCACCCGGAGCGGTATAGAAGAGAACTGGCAGGAAGACCTTGGCGCTTTCATAACACTCCTGTGGGACCTGAAGCTGGATATCGGCCACAGCGTCCGCAGCATCCAGGAAAGCATGGATGCCGCCAGAGAAGACGTCACGATCCTCACCAACCTGTTGGAAACCCGCACCATCGCCGGCCCGGATAACTTACGTGACGAACTCAGTCATCAGGTTTATTCAGACGCCATCAGCTCTGACCGCGATTACTTCATCGCCAAACGGGAAGAGCAAAAGCAGCGCCACGCGAAATACGGGGACACAGAATACAACCTTGAGCCCAATGTAAAAGGCTCTCCAGGCGCGCTGCGGGATATACAGACCATCGGCTGGATTACCAAGCGACATTTCGGCCTGCAGAATATCGCGGATCTGACACGCTTCAGCATCCTGACCGAAGAAGAGCACCGGATACTATTGCAGGGCGAAACCTTCCTGTGGCGACTTCGCTTCGGCCTGCAGCTGATTGCCGACCGCAACGAGAATCGCCTCCTGTTTGACCATCAACGGGCACTCGCCCAGATGTTGGGTTACAAGGATGAGGGCAAGCGGCTGGGCGTCGAGTTGATGATGCAGTCCTACTACCGCACCGTGCTGGCCCTGGCGGAGCTGACCGACGTTATTCTTCAGTACTACGACGAGGCCATCCTCGGCGCCGGAAGTGACGACGACATCCTGCCCCTGAACAAGCGCTTCCAGATTCGCAACTACTACATTGAAGCCGTCAACAATCAGGTCTTCGCCTACGCGCCCTATGCCATCATGGAAATATTCGTTCTGATGGCGCAGCATCCGGAGATCAAGGGCATCCGCGCCACCACCATCCGCTCACTGCGGGCGCACCGCCACCTGATTGACGACGCTTTCCGCTCGGATCTGGCCGTTACATCCCTGTTCATGGAACTGCTGCGGACGCCCCACGCCCTCGACCAGACCCTGTCGGCTATGAAGAAATACAACGTGCTGGGCCGCTACCTCCCCGAATTTGGCCAGATCATCGGCCAGATGCAGCACGACCTGTTCCACATCTACACCGTGGACGCCCACACCATGCGGGTGATCCGCAACATGGTGCGGCTGGACAGCGCCGACGCCCGCAATGAATACCCGTTGGCATCCCGACTGATTCACAGGCTACCAAAACTCGAAACCCTGTATATTGCGGGCCTCTATCATGATGTGGCCAAAGGCCGGGGTGGCGATCACTCAGAGCTGGGCGCAATTGATGTCGAGAGCTTCTGCGAACGCCATCACCTCAGCGAGCGGGACACCCAACTGGCCTCCTGGCTGGTGGAAAATCATTTGCTGATGTCGATGACCGCCCAGCGCAAGGACATCTCCGACCCGGACATCATTCACGGCTTTGCCCGCGCCGTGCCCAGCCAGGTGCACCTGGACTACCTTTACGTGCTGACGGTGTGCGATATCAGCGCCACCAACCCAAAGCTTTGGAACACCTGGCGCGCCTCGCTGTTGCGTCAGCTTTACATCGAGACCAAGCGGGCACTCAGACGCGGCTCGGAAACGCCGGTAGACCGTCAGGAATGGGTGCGCGCCACTCAGTCCGAGGCACGGGAGATTCTCCACGCCCAGAATATGACGGACGAACAGATCGACGGAATCTGGGAAACTCTGGACGAAGACTACTTCCTGCAGGATTCCACGGTAGACATTGCCTGGCAGACCGCTGCCATCATCCGCCATGGCGATGATCCCGACCCGCTGGTGCTGATTCGTGACACCCGGGGCGGCCCTACTGACGGCTACTCCCAGATCATCATTTATATGAGTGACCGTATTGACCTGTTCGCGGCCACCACGGCGGTGCTGGAACAACTTAACCTCAACATCGTCGATGCTCGCATCAGCTCAAGCGAAGGCCCCTTCTCCATCAGTTCCTACATTGTTCTGGACGAGAAAGGCAAACCCCTGGGCATTGACCCGGCCCGCAAGGATCGGGTTCGCATGCGCCTGATTGAGGAACTGGATGACCCGGAAGATTACCCTGACATCATCCACCGCCGCACTCCCAGACAGCTGAAGCACTTTGCCTTCCCCACGGAAGTGACCTTCTCCAATGACACCATCAACCAGCGCACGGTGATGGAAGTGATCACACCGGACCGCCCGGGGTTGCTGGCCCGCGTTGGACAGGTATTGTTGGAGCATCGCGTGCGGCTAACCAACGCCAAGATTGCGACGCTGGGTGAACGGGTGGAAGACGTATTCTTTGTAACCGACGAGCACGGCGAGCAGATCAGCGACCCCGCAGTCTGCCAGGCCCTGCAGCAGGATCTTTGCCAAATGCTGGATGACACCCAATGAACCCCGACCTGGACAGGCTACACCCCTACCCGTTCGAGAAATTGACCAAACTCAAGTCCGGCATCAGCGTTCCCAAGGACCTGACGTCGATTTCCCTGGGCATTGGTGAGCCCAAGCATCCGTCTCCGGAATTCGTCAAACAGGTGATCTCGGATAATCTGGACAAACTCGCCAATTACCCTACAACGAAAGGCACCGACGAACTGCGTCAGGCCATCGCGCGCTGGGCCACCCGCCGCTTTGAACTGACACCCGGATCACTGACGCCTGAGCACCATATCGTTCCGGTGAATGGCACTCGCGAAGGCATCTTCTCGCTGGTGCAATCGGTGGTGGAATCCAGCCAGAGCGCCACCGTGGTCAGCCCCAACCCGTTTTACCAGGTCTACGAAGGCGCCGCGTTCCTCGCTGGCGCAACACCCCATTACCTCGCCTGCGACGCAGACAGCCATTTCATACCGGACTTTGACAAGGTTTCGGAATCCGTATGGAAAGACTGCCAGGTCCTGTTCCTGTGCTCACCGGGCAACCCCAGCGGTTCGGTAATTCCCCGGGAGACGTTGGTGCGGGTCATCGAATTGGCGGACAGGCATGACTTCATCGTCGCGTCCGACGAATGCTATTCCGAGCTCTACCCCGACGAAGGCCAGCCGCCGGAAGGATTGCTGCAAACCTGTGCCGCTATTGGCCGCAACGATTTCGCCCGCTGTATCGTGTTCCACAGCCTGTCGAAGCGGAGCAACTTGCCGGGCCTGCGGTCCGGTTTCGTGGCCGGCGATGCCGATATCCTCAAAGGCTATCTCAAATACCGCACCTACCATGGCTGCGCCATGCCCATACACAACCAGCTGGCGAGCATTGCCGCCTGGAGCGATGAAGACCACGTGCAAGAGAACCGGGCGGCCTACCGCGCCAAGTTTGAGGCGGTGGTACCCATCCTGCGGGAAGTGATGAACGTGGACTTTCCCGATGCCGGGTTCTACCTCTGGCCGGAAACCCCGATGGACGACGAAACGTTCGCGCGGGAACTGTCGGCCCAGCAGAATGTGCACGTGCTCCCCGGGCGCTACCTCTCTCGCACTGTCGATGGCCATAATCCTGGCAAAAACCGGGTAAGAATGGCCCTGGTGGCGCCGGTTGAAGAATGCGTGGAAGCGGCCAAACGCATTGTGACTTTTGTAAAGGCAAACAGGACATGAAACTCTACGGCATCCGAAATTGCGACACCGTCAAGAAAGCCCGAAAATGGCTGGACGACGCCGGCATCGACTACGAATTCCACGACTTCAAGAAGGACGGGCTGGACACTGACCGGCTCAGCCAATGGGAGCAGGCGGCCGGCTGGGAGGTGTTACTGAACCGTCGCGGCACCACGTGGCGCAAACTTCCGGACGAGGTTCGTGATAATATTAGCGCCCAATCCGCCCACGACCTGATGCTCGACAATCCGTCCATCATCAAGCGGCCCGTGGTTGAGCACGGCAACACGGTCAGCGTCGGCTTTAGTGCCGATGAGTGGGCCGAACGATTCAAACACTGAGAACCAGGAGCACATCAATGAGTTTTGCATTCGGAATTGGTATCGGCACCCAGAACAATCAGGGCGAGTGGCTGGAAGTGTTTTACCAGCAGCCGGTCATCACCCCCGATAACGGCCTCATCGAAGTGGCTCAAAACGTTCTGGATTACCAGGGAGGCAATCAGGCGGTATCGGTGACGCCCGATCAGCTCAAGGCGCTCTCGGACGGATTACGACAGCTGGGCCAGATGGAACAATCCGCCCTGGCGGGCAAAGCTGCCGAGAGCCGGCGCCCGGTCGTGGTGACCCTACTGGACACCGACGACACTGCCTCCAGCACGCCAGAGGTCTACCTCAAGCTACACCTGATCTCCAGTCGCCAGGCCAGACCCCATGAGCTGAAACTGGACGGCATTTTCGGCCTGCTGCCAAACCTGGCCTGGACCAGCGAAGGCGCCATCGACCTTAACGAGCTGCCAGAGCGCCAGCTCAAGGCGCGCCTCGAAGGCCGCACCCTGGAAGTGAAGTCCGTCGACAAGTTCCCACAGATGACGGATTACGTGGTACCAAAAGGCGTGCGCATCGCCGACACTGCCCGTGTTCGCCTGGGCGCCTATGTGGGTGAAGGCACCACCGTGATGCATGAAGGCTTTATCAACTTCAATGCCGGCACCGAAGGCACCAGCATGATCGAAGGCCGCATCTCCGCCGGCGTGATGATCGGCCAGGGCTCGGACCTCGGCGGCGGCTGCTCCACCATGGGCACCCTGTCTGGCGGTGGCAACATCATCATTTCCGTTGGTGAGAACTGCCTGATCGGCGCCAATGCCGGAATCGGCATTCCCCTGGGTGACCGCTGCAAAGTCGAAGCGGGCCTGTACCTTACCGCCGGCACCAAGGTAGCCCTGCTGGACGACAACAACGAACTGGTTGAAGTCATCAAGGCACGGGATTTGGCCAACAAGCCGGATCTTCTGTTCCGCCGTAACAGCCAGACTGGCGCGGTTGAATGCAAGACCAACAAGTCCGCCATCGAGCTGAACGAAGAACTGCATGCAAACAACTAATTCCGCAGAGCTTTCCCCGACCCTCAAGCTCGCCGTTGACCTGATCCGCCGGCCATCCGTTACCCCGGACGACGCCGGCTGTCAGGAACTGATGATGTCGCGGCTCTCTGCCCTTGGCTTCAAGGGCGAGGCCCTGCGCTTTGGCGAAACCGACAACCTTTGGGCCCGCAAGGGTTCGGAAGGCCCCCTGCTGGCGTTTGCAGGCCATACAGATGTTGTGCCCACCGGTCCGGAGAAAAACTGGCGTCATCCGCCGTTCGAGGCGGTGATTGACGATGGCTTTCTTCATGGCCGGGGCGCAGCTGACATGAAAGGCAGCCTGGCGGCCTTTGTCACAGCCTGCGAGCGGTTTGTGACAAACCATCCCGATCATCGGGGCTCTATTGCCTTGCTGATCACCAGTGACGAGGAAGGTCCGGCCCAGGACGGCACCGTGAAAGTGGTGGAAACCCTGGAAGCCCGGAATGAAAAAATCGACTGGTGCCTGATTGGTGAACCGTCCAGCACCCGTGAGGTGGGCGATGTCATCAAGAACGGCCGCCGGGGCTCGCTCCATGGCTATCTCACAGTACAGGGCACACAGGGGCACGTGGCCTACCCGCACCTGGCGGAAAACCCGGTTCATACCGTTGCCCCGGCTCTGGACGCCCTCGCGAAGGAATTCTGGGACAATGGCAATGATTTCTTCCCGCCAACCACCTTCCAGATCACCAGGATCGAAGCTGGCACCGGGAGCAACATCATCCCCGGCGAGTGCCTGGTTCACTTCAATTTCCGCTACTGCACGGAAAACACAGCGGAAAGCCTGGAAGAAAGAGTGGTTGCCATTCTCGACCGCCACGAGTTGAAGTATGACCTGCAATGGCATCTGAGCGGCCGGCCATTCCTGACCGATAGTGGATCGTTGGTTTCGGCGGCACAAAGTGCCATCCGCTCCGTTACCGGCAGGGAAACCGAGCTGTCTACCTCGGGCGGTACGTCGGATGGACGCTTTATCGCTCCGACCGGCGCCCAGGTTCTGGAACTTGGCCCCATCAACGCCACCATCCACAAAGTCAATGAGTGCGTGAAAGCCGCAGACCTGGACACCCTGTCAGAGATTTACGAGCAGGTACTTGTGGAACTGCTGGCCTGATCAGTAGTGGGGAGGAGGCGTTTCGTCCTCCTCCTTTCTGATGTTCGATGACGACACTTCCTTGAGCTGAGTGTTCAGCTGCTTCTTCGCCTCCCAGAGTTCCCGGATATCCAGCTCCTGACGGGCCACCTGCTCGCTCAGGGTATGAATGATGTCGTCCTGGAATGCCAGACGCGTTTCCAGTTCGTCCAGCCGGGCTTGCAGATCTTTGTCGCTCATAAGGTTTTTGGTTCTCCGGGAAGGATTCCCATCAAGGTATTGTGTGATCAATTTGGTGTCGGCGGACACGCCGCTTGGTCAGCGCTCCCCGTTATCTGGTATCATCCCGCTTTTGCCCGCCGGGGAACCTGCAAGACCCGTTTATGTCCTGCTGGCCCCAGCGGTTTTCACCGCCGGAGACCCGATTTTACCCGATATCCGGCTCTTTATCGTTAGCGTTAGATGAATGGAGAAACTTCAGTCCATGCAAAACCCAGCAAAAGCGATCGTCCTTGCTCTCCTGGTCGCGATTCCGTCACCTTTTATCCTCGGTTTTCTGTTGGTGACTTTCACCCCGGAACTCTTCCAGATTCTGTCTCAGGCCGGCACTAGCGAGGAAGCAACCAGTACCACGTTTGTATTGGGCAGCGCCCAGGGCATCGCAGCCTATATTATTGCGGTTGTCCTTTTCGGCCTGGCAGGCTTCGTTACCGTCGCTCTGGCAGCCAAGAAACCCTCAGCCGTGAAGCAGCAAGCGCCTCGCGCCAGCACGGCACCTCGCCAGCCGGCCCCGCGCAAGCAGCAATCCCAACCGGATTACGAGGATGACGATGACTACGACGACAGCACCCCTGAAGGCAATGAGGAAGGCACCGTCAAGTGGTTCAACGTCAAGAAAGGCTTCGGGTTTATCGTTCGCGATAGCGGCGATGAAGTCTTTGTACACTTCCGCGCCATTCGTGGCCGTGGCCGCCGGGTATTGCGCCAGGGCCAACTGGTCCGGTTCAGCGTTGTCGAAGCGGACAAGGGCCTTCAGGCGGACAACGTGTCCATTCTGAGCGACTGATCCACGAGAACGTGCATCACAAAAAAGGGGGCAGCCAACCGGCTGCCCCCTTTTTTATTGCTGTGAAAAACTCAGTTCCAGACCGCCAGTTGCTCTCCGCGCTGATCCAGCCGCCACCATTTCTCATCCTCCACGGGCTCCCCTTCTTTCCAGTCACCGGGGCTGCAGCGAATCTCGGTATCCATGGCGCGCCAGGCACTCCGGGCGCAATCGAGGTCGGACACCCAGGGCAGATCCTCACCCTCCAGGATCACAGAGGTGTATCGCTTGCCACCTGCACCGGGGTACAGATTAACGCGGACTCTATGCGCCCGATAATGAGCTGATCCTTTCACCGCCCTGTCACCCAGCGCGTCATCCCTAAGCTCAATGTCGTCCAGATGACTGGCAAGCCAGCTCGATACCGCTGACGACTCCAGGTCACGAATGTAGATTTCGAGATCCCGCACCTTCTGTTTCTCCTGCCGGTTGATCACAATGGACCACATAGTGAACCGGCCCGGGGCGGGCTGCAACCCAGCGTTCGAGTTCATGGCGAAGGTCATCGATTTTCAGGGTCCTGAGCGTACCCTCTGCTTTTCGCTCATGCCACGCCACCTCCGCCGCCGCACGCTCAACGGCCAGGCTTTCAAGGGATCGCTCCAGTGCCTCTGTCGGTTGTTGCCTGGCCATTGCCACCAGTGACTGTCGCCGCAGCGTATCGGTCCTGCCAGCGAGCGCCATACCCTCAATAGGGCCTCGTTCGGCAAACAGGTTCAATCGGGCGGCTGCGCGCTCCACCCACTGGATCATACCGCCAGGAGACCCGACCAGCCGACTCCGGCTTGAGGCGGCATAGCGGATAAGCGCCTGGGACAACTCTATGTTCCAGCGCTTTTCAATCGCTGGTTGATGAGCCGTCAGGATGGCAACCTTCTGGCCGGTACTCGTGCCGGGCATGTCAAAGATATCAAAATCCCGCCCCAGGCAACGCTCCAATTGCCCAACGGCAGCCTCTGCTTCCGGTGAGTCTGGCCCCAGCATGACCACGGGGCCCGGATATCCGGTAACCAGACTGCGGGCCACGCTGAGCTCGGGCGCCATCATTGCAGCCAGGTCCACCGGAGAAACGTTATCCAGAACCAGCGCGGGATAATCCTTGCAGTCGATGCCTTTGGACGGAATGGCGGGATTCTCGCTGGCCATGATTTCCGCCTCATTGCGAAGGTCCAACCTTATAAAACCACAATACAGGAACGGCAATAGTGCCTGTAGCCAACTGGTTTTACCGGTACCCCTTGCCCCTCTCACCCACACCAGCGCTCTTGGAACCGAGACCAGGGTAATCGATACATCTTCCGCCAGCTCCAGCCAGTCCAGGTCGGTAATCACAACGGGCGTATCGCCTTTGTCGGAGGTTTCGGCGACTTGCTGCTGTTCGTCCGCAGCGGGCCACCGGTCGACCAGTTCCAACACCGCAACGTAGGCTTTCTCCTGCAGGCGTTCGGCGTTACGAGTCAGCACCGACAACAGGATGGGCCAGTCCAGCCAGGGGGCATTGCTCAGTTCGCGGGCAGAAGAAAACCAGTACATGAGCTGTGAGGACAACTGGCCCTCTCCGCCCACTTCGGTCACGATGGGTTGCTCACATTGGATGGTGCGGGTCAGTTCGTCAAGATCAACACCGCGGCTGCGCAGGAATCCGCAGATGGCAGGTTCACCATCCAGCAGCGCCAACAGGAAATCCTCAACGGTGATGGCATAACCACCTCGCTGGGCAACGCTGTCACGTGCCCGTTGCAGTGCGGTTTGACAGAGGGGGCTCAGGCATCCTTGCCAGTCTTCCATTCACTTCTCCTTGTGTTGTCGGGCATCATCCTGATGCCGTTTCATGTAGATCGATCAGACCCGGTTGTAGGTGTCCTCGAAACGCACAATGTCGTCTTCACCCAGGTAGCTACCCGTCTGCACTTCAATCAGTTCCAGGGGAATAACGCCAGGGTTGGTCAGCCGATGGGTCACACCCAACGGAATGTAGGTGGACTGGTCCTCGGTCAGCAACAACACATCGTCGCCGCGGTTGACCGTGGCCGTTCCCTTCACCACCACCCAGTGCTCGGCACGATGATGATGTTTCTGCAGTGACAGCGACGCGCCCGGCTTAACCGTAATGCGCTTGACCTGGAAACGTTCCCCCATGGCGATACCTTCATAGGTACCCCAGGGGCGGTGGACCTTCTTATGGAAGCGGTGTTCATGGCGGCCCTGAGCCTTGACCTGGGCAACCAGCTTCTTCACATCCTGAACCCGACCACGATCGGCCACCAATACCACATCATCCGTTTCAACGATGACGTGATCCGTAATACCCAGCGCCGCAATCAGACGGCCCTCTGAGTGAATGTAGGAGCCGGAAACGTCTTCGGTAATCACATCTCCCCGGCACACGTTGTTGTTCTCATCGTGGGGCTGGATATCCCAAAGCGCGGACCAGGAGCCCACATCCGACCACCCGGCATCCAGGGGCACCACCACCGCATCGTGAGTCTTTTCCATCACCGCATAGTCGATGGAATCGTCCGGGCAAGCCCTGAAGTTCTCGGCACCCACGCGAGTGAAATCCATGTCAGCGTTGCGCTCCTTCCAGGCAGCTCGGCAGGCTTTCATCATCTCGGGCTGCTGGCTTTCCAGTTCTTCAAGGTAGCGATCAGCGCGAAACAGGAACATGCCGCTGTTCCAGAAATAATCACCCTCTTTCAGATACTGGCGGGCGGTGTCTTCGTCCGGTTTTTCCACAAAGGCCGCTACATCGTTGTACCCTTCGTGGGCCGCGCCGGCCTTGATGTAGCCGTAACCTGTGTGAGGCGCGCTGGGCACAATACCGAAGGTAACCAGTTTGCCGGAACGGGCGGCTTCAGCGCCCTGACTCACCGCCTGGCGGAAAACATCCTGATTCTTCAATACGTGGTCCGAAGGCATCACCAGAAGCAGCTCTTCCGGGTTTTCTTCAGCAGCCGCGAGGGCCGCGAGGGCAATGGCCGGGGCCGTATTGCGACCGACCGGCTCGAGGATGATCCCGGCGGTACGCTCCGGTGCCTGAGCCTGCAAATGGGCCGCGACCACAAACCGGTGCTCTTCATTGGTGATGGCCAACACCCGGGCTTTGTCATCCAGTGCCAGGCCACGATCGATCGTTTCCGCCAGCAGGGAATCGTCAGACACCACCGGCAGAAACTGCTTGGGATAGGCTTCACGGGACAACGGCCAGAGACGGGTGCCGGAACCACCAGAAAGAATCACTGCGAGCATGGGTCGTCCTTGTCTTGAATTTTCGCGAATTTTACCCCAAAAACCGCCAACCTGTCCTGCCAGTGACGATTAAACCGGTTCTAACGTGCAAACCTTCACACCTTCTTACCAGGCGCCGGCTTACCAGGTGCCGGTGTTTTCCATACTGGCCCAGGGCTCCTTCGCCGGTAGTGACTCGCCCTTCTGGAGCAGTTCAATGGAGATGCCGTCCGGCGACCGGATAAACGCCATGCGGCCGTCGCGCGGGGGTCGATTGATGGTAACGCCGTTGGCCTGAAGGTGACTACATAATGCATAGATGTCGTCCACCCGATACGCCAGATGCCCGAAATTGCGACCACCAGTGTATTCTTCCGGGTCCCAGTTATAGGTGAGTTCTATCATCGGAGCCCGCTCTTCCCTGGCCCGCGCCTCATCCTCGGCAGCCGCAAGGAAAACCAACGTAAAGCGCCCCTTTTCACTGCTCTTGCGACTGATTTCCACCATGCCCAGTAGCTCGCAGAAAAAGTGCAGGGTTTTTTCCAGGTTGCTGACCCGGATCATTGTGTGAAGGTACTGCATATCGCCTCTCCTGATACGTTGCCCCGAGGCCTATGACGGGGACTGATCAAATCAATGGTTTAGGGTATCCTGCCAGAATGAACCGACGCCCTGAAACCACAGCCCATCTCCAATACCGAGTTCCAGCCGTGCGCCACTTGGCGTGGATGTGTCATGCTCCCCAGCTTATCAGTTCTCCCATGGGTTTTGCCCCGGAAACTTACCTGCCGGATGATGCTGAAGAGCGCCTGAAGGTATGGGACAGTGCGCCCGAACTTGGCCCGGAGGTACTCACGGAACCACCGGCGCGACGGCTTGGGCACTATTTCGAGCGCCTGTACGAATGCCTGATGCAGGACCTCCTGGGCTGGGAGGTTATGCTCAAGAACCAGCCGGTCCGCAGCAACGGCATTACACTGGGCGAACTCGATTTCCTGGTCCGCAACCCTGCCGATAACGTGGTCGAACACCACGAAATTGCCGTGAAGTTTTACCTCGGCCATCAGGATGACGGTCAGGCGAGGCCACTCTGGTACGGGCCTAATACTCGGGACCGTCTGGATCTCAAAACCCAACGTCTGACCGACCACCAGAGCCAACTCACAGCAAGACCCGAGACCCGCAACCTTCTGGCGTCTCTGGACATCCAAACACCCGTTCGTCCACGAATTTTCATGCCGGGGTATCTGTTCTATCCCCTGGATACGCCCCTATCGCCACCGGAGTGCATCCCGGTGGGACACCTGCGTGGTGACTGGCTCTATATCAGCGATCTGGACGAAATGAATGCGACGGGAAACCTAACGGCCGCCGACGGGAAACGATGGATTCCGCTGGTTAAACCTCACTGGCTCGGCCCCTGGCGCCAACAAGAGACCCCCGATCCACAGAGCACCGAAGACGCATTGGCCGTCGTTCGATCGGCCGGTGTCCCCCGCCTGTTTGCAGTGCTGGAGCGGTCGCCAGAGGACGGTTACTGGAGTGAGACCTCCCGGGTGTTTGTGGTTCCGAGTACCTGGCCTGGAGTGCCTGATCAGCGCTGAACTGCCGTTGGCTATATCGTCTCCAGTTCCACACGATTCCTGCCGCCCTCCTTGCTGCGATAGAGTGCTCGATCCGCACGACTGATGGCGGAATTCAGATTGTCGCCCGGGCGCAACTCACTGACGCCTGCACTGATGGTCAGATCGATGGATTCGCCGGTCGTCGCCAGCCAGTCATGGGCCAGAAGCGCCTTGCGCATACGCTCCGCACTGGCCTGGGCGCTATCCAGGCCAGTATCTGGAAGCACCGCGAGAAACTCCTCACCACCCCAGCGGGAGATCAAGTCCTGAGTACGCAACTGGGCCTTGATAAGGTTGGCGACTTCAATCAATACCCGATCACCAACCTCATGTCCGTGCCGGTCATTGATGGCCTTGAAGTGATCAATATCAAGCACCAGGAACGCAACCGGGCGCCCTGTCCTCTGGAAGCGCGCCAGTTCCTTTTCCGCAAGCTCGGTCATTTGGCGCCGGTTGAATAGGGCGGTCAAAGAATCGGTTGTCGCCATCCGCCGCAGTTTTCGGTTTGCCGTGGTCACCATGGTGAGGTAGAAAAACGACAGGTAACTGAACATGGCGAACACCACACTCAGGTTAAACAGATAAACCGCGAGCAAGGCGCCAGGGGCAATGGGCTGTAGCGGCTCGATAACCCACATCACCAGATAAAGAGTGATGTAATAGCTCCACAGCGCCACCAGAAAGATCACCGCCGTTCGCAACGCCATGCTAACGAACAGCGCCGGAATGAACATCAGCAGGAAATAGTGAAAGCCGCTCTCCCAGCCGATAAGCAAAACGCCCAACCCAGCGTGGATAATCACTTCCGCCCAGATCAAGCTCATGGCCAAGCCATTCTGCTTCCTGGCCAATGCCCGGTAGGCCACCACGTACATGGTGACGCTTACCACGTTCACCCACGCCAATATCGGTGAACCAAGAAGATGGAAAAGAAAGAAGAACGCCACATCAACCGTGGCGGCGATCTGGCAACAGCGCTTGGCCACCTGCCAGAATTGCGGACGACGCTCCCTGATGGGTTCCCTGGCAGACATGGATTTGGGCCGACTCATAAACAGTGATTTCCAAAACGGTTATCTTCAGGTTACCCCGAAAATTACCAGCCTGCTCACCACAAACGTTAAATACTGAAAATCTTTGAAACACCCGTACGAAGCGTAAAGCTCATGCAACCAGAGCCCTGTTTCAGTAACCCGTTTGTGGCAGAATATTCCCCATCAACAACGAGATGATGGATCACTATCATGGACGACCACAGCCAGTTCCGGCTGCTTTCAGAGCGACGCTTCCTGCCGTTCTTCCTGACCCAGTTCTCAGGCGCATTTAACGACAACCTGTTCCGCAACATCCTGCTGTTGCTGATTACTTACACGGCTGGTGGCCTGCTGGGCCTGCCCATTGATGTGGTGGTCAACATCGCAGCGTTGCTGTTTATCCTGCCTTTTTTCCTGTTTTCGGGTATCGCTGGCCAACTGGCGGACAAGTATGAAAAGTCCCGTGTGATTCGCTGGGTAAAACTCGCGGAGATCGCCATTATGGCGCTGGCCGCCGCCGGGCTCTGGGTCGGCTGGTACGAATCACTGCTGCTGTTGTTGTTCCTGATGGGCGTGCAATCCACCTTCTTCGGCCCGGTGAAGTACGCCATCCTGCCCCAGGTGCTTCGGGACGATGAGCTGGTGGGCGGAAACGCGCTGGTGGAAATGGGTACCTTCGTGGCTATTCTTGTGGGCACACTCGCCGCTGGCCTGCTTATGGGCAGCGACCAACCGGAGAAACTCGCAGCAATCGGGGTCCTCGCCCTGGCCGTCATCGGCTACCTGGCAGCGCGGCAAGTCCCGGTGACCGGCACCACCAATCCCGACATGACCATACGCCTGAACCCACTGCGGGAAACCTGGCATCTGATGCGCCTGGCCGCGGAAAATCACTCGGTGTTGCTGTGCATTATGGCCATTTCCTGGTTCTGGTTCCTCGGCGCCGCCTACCTCACCCAGTTCCCCAGCTTTGCCCAGACCGACCTTATGGGTGATGAAACCGTGGTCACCCTGCTGCTGGCCATCTTCACCATCGGCATTGCGTTAGGCTCTGTCGCCTGCGAACGGCTTTCCGGCCATCGGATAGAACTGGGTATTGTGCCCATCGGCTCCCTCGGCATCAGCCTGTTCGGACTCGACCTCTACTTCAACATGCCCGCCAACCCGGTACCAACCGACTGGTGGATGATGATCAGCGACAGCCAGCACCGGCAAGTGGCCATCGACCTGCTGGGAATCGGCTTTTTTGGTGGCCTGTTTATCGTGCCCCTCTACGCGTTTGTGCAACGGGAAACCCCGGAGGAACGGCGCGCCCGTGTTATTGCGGCACTGAACGTGTTCAACGCCCTGTTCATGGTGGTCAGCGCCATCATGGGCGTGATGATGCTGGGCGTGATCGGCCTCAGCATCCCCGAGTTCTTCCTGATACTGGCCATCATGAACCTGATTGTGGCGGGCTTTGTGTACCAGCAGGTGCCCGAATTCGCCCTTCGGTTTATTGTCTGGGTGCTTTCCCACACTATTTACCGGGTACACCACGAAGGCCTGAATCGCATTCCCGAGGAAGGACCGGCACTGCTGGTCTGCAACCACGTCACCTACATGGACGCCCTCGTGATTGCCGGCGCGATCAGGCGGCCGGTCCGATTCGTGATGGACTACCAGATCTTTAAAACGCCGGTACTCGGCGCGATTTTCAGGCTTGCCAAAACCATTCCCATTGGCTCCCGCAATCGGGTGCCGGAGATCTACGACGCCGCCTTCGAGCGCATTGACGAAGAACTGGACGCCGGCCATGTCGTCTGCATCTTTCCCGAGGGCCGCCTGACCTCCGACGGTGAGGTAGCCACCTTCCGCAGCGGCGTGGATATCATCCTGGAGCGACGCCCGGTACCGGTCGTTCCCATGGCCCTGCGAGGCCTGTGGGGCAGCTTCTTCAGCCACTGCGGCGGGCCTGCGTTGAAACATCTTCCCAAGCGCTTCTGGTCGCGGATTGAACTCATTGCCGGCGAGCCGGTACCCGCGCAGGAGGCCAATGCGGAAGTGCTGGAAGAAAAGGTAAAAGCCCTGAGGGGCAATCACCGCTAGGCACCCCCAAAACCGACTGGTTGTAATGATCTGAGCGACTGCTACTCTTTGACTATCATCAACTTTTAGTGCGACCGATCGATGGCGGTGTTGTGAACCACCCCCGCCATCCGGCCAGCACCTGCTTTGGTGGATGGACAGATGTTTAAGCAGGGATCGCCCAAGCACGATCGACGACTCATTCGGTTGATCAGGCAGCTATTGAGTCACCTCTACACTACCCTTACCAGTGCGCTGATTGCCTGCGCCCTCGCCTCGCCGCTTCAAGCCAACGAAGCGGCTCCGACCATCAGGCTCACCAATGGGCACTGGCCTCCCTACATGGAAAACACACCACCTCATTACGGGGTCATTTCCCAAATCGTCACCCTGGCCTTCGCCAAGAAAGACATTCCCGTATCCTATGGCTTTTTCCCTTGGTCCCGCGCTCGCCTTCTGGCGGAAAAAGGCCGGTGGGACGGATCAGTCGCCTGGACCTGTCGAAGGAAATTACTAAAGCATTTCCACTTCAGCGACCCTATCGTCGCCCATAACTACGCCCTGTTTCATCGCACCAGCATGGATTTCGACTGGGAAGACGTAAAAGACCTGGAAAGCTATCGCATAGGGCTGACCCAGGACTACAACTACGGCGAGGAATTCGAGGAAGCCGTCGCCGCCGGCACCATCAGTGCCGATGTCACCACCTCCGACGAATCCAACTTCCGCAAACTTGCGGCCGGCCGAATCGACCTGTTTCCAATGGAGCCCGCCGTGGGCATGGGCATGCTGAAAGAGCTCGGCCTCAGCGACAAAATCACCTTCCACACCACTCCGCTGCAATCGGATTACTTGTACCTGATCCTGTCCAAACTGGTGCCAGAAAGTGAACGGTATCTGGAGAAATTCAACGAAGGGCTCAGTGAGTTGCGGGCGTCTGGCAGGCTGGAGGAGTTGATTACAACCTCACTGCCGGATTTGCCGGCTAGGTATCTGGTGGTGGAAGATGGGGATAAGGTGCAGTGTGTGGAGTGAGGTCGACTACAATGCCTTTCCAGATTGGTCTATTGCGGGTGAAACTGAAGGACGCCGAGTTACGATTACACCAATCACCTTTTCCGGTATGCCCTCAAAATAAAGCTTGGCTGAATAGCCAGCTCCTTTGAAACCAATAAACTGAATGTTTTCACTTTCGGAAATACTAAGTTTCTCAATTGTTGATTCGAATCCCCAATTCTCAAATCCCGCATTCAGAACTGAATCGTAGTGTATTTTCATCTGCTCAGCCTCCTGCTTCGGCTCGACACTGACAGGAGCTGAATTCAAGAATCTAAAATCAGATGATAGTACTACCTCATTTAACAACGAACTATCCACTTCTTTGATATAAATGAACACAGCATTCTCTATGTCCGCCGCCATCATAAAAATTACCTAATCGACATCTGTAAACCAAAGCCCCTACGCGGGCCAAAAATGGCTTCCAGTTGCCAATCCAACTGGCAAGATGCAGGAGTCGTATATGCTCACACTAGCAGGCATTCTCGGTGCATATCAGGTGACATACTTCCATTGCAGAACCGAATCCATCACCACTCACTTGATATCAAATGAAACTAGCAAAAACTCCAACCACTCTCTACTGCTATATCCATCGAACTCATATTCATACTCATTTCCCAGTGCAAAAAGCTTATCTTTATATTCCTCCTCTGACATATCTTTATTTAGTACCTCTTCTATAGCTTCTTTAGCAGAAACAATTTTCCGACGCGACTCATTCTTCAAGATATACTCTATCGCCTCTTTCTCAGAGGAAAATTCATCCATCCAATCTTGATGAAAATAGCCGCCTAGTATCTGCTCAAGATCTTCAAATCCAAGCTCACTCATAATGTGGGGAACCCTGTAACGATTCTGTAACCTATAGACATTTTCGGATCACGCTCCAATACGACCCTTACATTACTAGCAATGCCAGCAGCCGCGTCGCCTCGTCTCACTGAAATACCGACAGTCTCTTCCAGCGAATGATTAATAACAAGCCGTCGTTCATCACCACTAAGAAATCTTTCGATGCCGCTGTCATTTACCTCTAGCGCCTGACTAACTGCTCTTTCTGCAGCAGGACGATCCAGAAAAGACGATGCACCGCTGATTCGTCTATTTTGCTCTACTCTTGACAACAACTGTTGCTCTGATTGCCCAACATGCCGCTCCAATAGATGACCGCCAGCCTTTTCATGGCTCATGAGTCCACCACCAGGAACAATCGGGCTGTAACTCCCCTGTACTCCCGGACAATCCCCTTTTACCGAGGTTAACCCCAACGGATCCACCCACCCCGTAGGATTCGGAACATACTGGTAGTTATTCAACCCACCCGCAAGCCCAATCGGGTCCGGGGTTAGGAAGCGCCCGGTGTTGGGGTTGTAGTACCGGTGTCGGTTGTAGTGCAGGCCGGTTTCCGGGTCGTGGTATTGGCCCTGGAAGCGGATCGGGTTGTCGATTTCGTTGACCAGAGCGCGGACGACGTTGCCGTAGGCGCGGTAAGTCACCGACCAGACGAGGCCACCCTCGGCGTTGGTAATCTCCTGGGGGGTGCCCAGGTGGTCCAGGTGGTAATAGTAAATGCTGGCCTGTTCGGGGCCGCAGCCGTCTACCAGTGCCAGGGGTTTAAAGGTATCTGGCTCGTAGACGTAAGTGCGGTACTGGTCGCCGGTTTCCTCGGCGATCAGGCGGTCGCCCTGCCAGAGGAATTCGGTTCGTGTCAGGCCGTTGGTTTTGGCGATGCGGCGGCCGAAGGCGTCGTATTCGTAGTGCCAGGTGCCTCCATCCGGTTTGGTGACGCTGCTCAGGCGGTGTTCGCAGTCGTAGGTGTACCGGGTGACCAGTCTCTGGTCCCTACCACGGCGTTCTTCAGTCAGGTTGCCGAATTCGTCGTATTCGTAGTGGCAGTCACCGTGCATGGTGAGCCGATTGCCGCGTACGTTGGCGGTGTTTCCACTGGCCGGGCTTTGGCTTTGTTCCAGCAGGTTGCCGGCTGGGTCGTGGATCAGTTGTTCGTAGAGGTCACCTCGCACGCCAACCAGCCTGTCCATGGGATCGTAAACGTATTCCCGCAGGCCTTTGCGGCTGTCCTGAATGGCCTTTAGGTTGCCGTTTGGATCGTACTGGTAATCCCGCTGGGCAGCGATGTCCTTGATGCGGCCCTGGTGCACCCGGTGCTGGGTCAGACGGCCTTCTTCGTCGTAGACATAGGCACTCAACAGGTCGCCCTGTTGGCGTTCGATTTCCTCGCCGGTGGAAGCCATGCGATGGCGGGTTAGTGGTTTTCCGTTGAGGTCGATGCCAGACAGAAGGCCAGCTTTATCATGCTGGTAGGTCAGCGACTGACCGTCCGGGAGCACCATGCCGCGCAAGCGGTCCATCTCTTCGTATTGGTAACGAAGGGTCGCCCAACCCTGGTGCTCCGTTTTCAGTAGGCCGAATTCATCGTACTCAAAGGCCAATGGCCAGCGCCCGTCATCCACAGCGGTCAGCTTACCGTCGGCGTTATAGCCGTACTGGATTTCACGGCCGTCTGGCAGCACTTTTTTCAGTAGTTGACCGAGCTCATCCCGCTCGTAGGCCGTGGTCTGCAGTACGTCTGTGGACGTGCCGTACTCAGCTTTTTCGATCAGGTGACCGTTCAGGTCGTACTGGTAAGCCGTCCTGTGACCGTCGAAAGCCGTTTCCTGTTTGACCAGACCATTCGGGTAATAGTCGATGCGATACTCTTCACCACGTTCGTTCTCGATGTGGGTGAGCAGGAAACGGTGGTGATCATACCGGTAGCGCAATTCGCTGCCGTCCGGGTTAATGCGTCGGGTCAGCAGGTGGAGGTTGTTGCCGTATTCGTAGCAGGTTTCCCGGCCCTTCTCGTCAACAAAACGCGTTACTTTGTTGTAGTGGTTGTAGTGGTACTGTCGGCGCCGGTTGCCAGAGAGAATTTCGTCCGTCACCCGCCCCAGGCCATCGTATTGATAACGGGTAATGGCGCCACGGGCGTCTTTCTTGGCCAATAACTGGCCAAATTCATCGTACCGGTATTGGTAGAAAGCACCGGTGGGGGTGGTTTCCTCGATCAGTTGGCCGTGGTTGTTCCAGCCCCATTTGTGGGTTCGGCCATCGGGCAGGTTTACCTGAGTTAGCTGGCCCTCGGGGTTGTAGCTGTAGCGGGTAACCCGTCCCTTTGGATCGGTTTCGCGGGCGAGGTCACCGTGCTGGGTATAGTCGAACGCCCAGGTCTGGCCGCTGCGGTGGATTTCCGCGATCCGCCCTTTGCGATAGGTGAAGAGAACAGGCTGGCCGTCGGGGCCGGTTTTACCCTGCAGGCGTCCGTTGCTGTCGTATTGGTACTCGGTGCGGGCGCCCATGGGGTCAACGGTGGCCTGCAGGCGGCCTTTTTCATCGTACTCGCTGATGTGTTTGGCACCGTCCGGGTCGATCTTTTCCTGCAGTTGCGCTGCACCGTCGTATCGCCAAATCTCCTTGCTCCCGTCGACGTAGCTGACGGTGCAGCTGTGGTTATCGTCGTCCCACTCAAACCGGGTATCAATCTGGGCACTGTCGCCCCATTGGTGAATGCAACGCCCTTTGGGCGAGGCTTCGTCCCATTCCAGATAGAAGCTGTATCCGCCAGCAAGCTGACGGCTGGTCAGCATGTGGTTGTCATAACCGTAGCGTTCGATACCACCGATCGCATCTTCAGCCGCGATCAGGTCATCACCGTCATCGTAGCTGTATCGGCGCTCGGTCCTCAGCGCCTGCCACTGGTAACCGGTGTCGGTCAGCTTACGTCGCAGGCGGTTGACCGCTTTGAGATAAGGGCCGTCAAATTCGAATGCGAGGGCGTCTCCAGCATCACTGACCACTCGCTCCAATTGGCCGTGGAGGTCATAGCCAACCTGCAGTTTGTTGCCGTATCGATCGGAAATCTGCACCAGCACACCACGATCCCCCTCCCGGCGGAAGTGGTAGCGTGGTGCTTTCTCCCCGGCGCAGGCAACAATCTGCTCGCCGTCTTTCCAGGCGGCCATGCCGGTCTGAGAGTTGGTGCCAAAGGGGGTGCTATCCAGCTCAGGAAGACGGGTATTCTTACCTTCGTGGTCATGCCAGGTGATGCTGTTGCCGTCAAAGCTCAGGCCATGGTTCAGGCTATGGCGCCAGCCGTAACCCATATCCAGGCGCCGATCACTGCTGCCGGAGCGATACACCCGCTTGAATTCAAAGGGCAACGGGCCGCTGAGGCGCGCATCCGTCAGCTCAAGCACCTCTTCACCAGTAACCGTGCTGATCGGGTCTTCCACGCTTTCCGTGGATTCATTGTCCTGCGTGACCCGGCCCTGATCGGTTTCAGAGGGTGATGGATCATCCCGGACCAGAGCCTTGCTGGCCTCACTGGCGGCAGCATGATCACGGCCTCCAGCCTGCAAGTTCACAACCTCGTCATCGTCAGCAATCTGCTGATACATCGCATTGCGGTTTCGAACGTCCGGACCGGGCTGGGTGCTGGACGGGTTCAGGCGGCTACCGCCGGCCACCTGGATGGCGCGGTGATTGGTACCGATATCCTCCATGAAATCCTGGAACTCCCTGGCGAACTGGCCAAGAAATTCCCCGAGAATATTTTTGTTGGTGCGTGCGCCATCCGCCACGTTCATCGCACCAGCAACCGCTTTGCTGCCAATACGAACACCATACTTGGCTGCCAGGCCGGCACCTCCGGTGATGATCAGCCCAACCACTACGTCGAACAGGATCTGCCCAACCAGCTCGCCCGAGACTTCAGCTACCTGAGTGGGTGACAGAAGCCTGAAATACTGACGGACGGTGTACATCACCAGGAACAGGAAGATCTCGTCGTTAGCCACAAGGCACGCCTTGAGATAGGCATCGTCGGCTTTTTTCAGCGTCTCCATCTGTTCCTGAAGATCGTCTGGCAGGTTGCTGAAGTCGTAATCCAACAAACCGCAGATTACGTCGTAGATACGACGGATATCATCCAACACGGCGGTAAAGCCATCCGCGATGCCTTCCTGAAGACGGCCGTAAACGGCCAGCGACTGTTCCGTGGAGCTCATTGACAGATAACTGTCCCATTCCTGGCGGGCGCCGTTGTTCCAGGTGCTTTCCAGCAGAGCGCAGCAACGGTCTACGAAGCTCTCGTAGGTTTGATAGAGCGCATCCATCTCCGCCTGGGAGACATCAGGAGACATCACCACCCGGTATTCCTTTCCGGGAGTGACCGGCACTTCCGCAAGGCCATTTTCATCCGTGGTGCCGCTGTGAATCGCGTCCCAGCTATCGAATATCCATCCGGTATTTTCCTGAATCTGGAAACGCGTGGACGGTATCGGAGTCTTGCTCACGTTCTCATGGAAGTGGGCAATCTTGATTTTTCGGGTTTCCTCGCAAGGCGCAACGGTGGACGAGACAATCTCGTTTTCACTGACGTCCTCACGGTTGTTCTCACCATTGACCTCCAGAACCTGCTCATGCCCCATGAAGATCGATGAGAACCAGCCGTCACGCCAGTCATCGTAGGAATTGGAAAGGGATTCCCGAAGCTCCCGGGTAATGGCATTGATATCCGGAAGTGCGCCGGATGTCTGTTCTGAAGCCTGAAGAGCCGTCCGTGACTCGATCATTGATTCATCCTCAATCAGTGTGCGCCCTGCAATGCCTCACGCATCAGAGCTTCGTGTATGGTTTGCACGTGTTCCGGAGACAGTTCGGTGATGGCGTCACCGCTGGTCAACCGCCGTAAATGACGTTCAACTTTCTGGCGGGCGATGGGCCCAGGATACCGAACCAGGGGCGTCTGCTTTTTCTTGCCAAGCGCCGAAACCGTATTGTCCACCAGCTGCCCCCAGCACAGGGCTGCAATTTTCTTCAGAGCTTCGGCGGGCAGAACAAACCATGGAAACTCTTCTACAGGTTTGGCGGTATCCGGGGCACCCGGGTGCTCAATGACCTCGCCTCCAGGCAACACCACGGTTGCTATCGGCCCCATCAATTGGGCGCGGCATGTCTCATCAACGCTTTCCAGAATCGCGCCAAAATACCGTGCGTCCCAATAGCGAAAGAACACCTCTTGTCGGTCTGGCAGGAGAATCTTGGTCAGGCTGCGGATGTGGCTGAACACCTCCTCCAGCGTGGCGTTACTCACTAATCCCCAGCCCCAGTCGGCACTGTCGGATTCGTCGATCCAGCCCAGGAATGCGCTTGTTTCCGTTACCTGTGCCAGGAATGGCATGACTTCGTGCCACCCCGCGTATTGAGTGCCCTGAAACAGCGGAAGGGCGGTCAAGCCATCCATGGCGTAAAAATGACGAACAGGCTTCGAAGCACTGGTGCCACTCAGTACAAGATAGATGGCGCTTTCGGGCCCAGCCTGCTGACGAACATCGTCAAGACGTGTGCAAAAACCTTGCGATTCAGACATCACACACCCCATCTCGACACTTCACGCACTCTTCACAGAAAGGTGCATCCGACATCAGGTTGTTGAACTGTGGTGCGGTGAGGGGCACTTCGGGCAGCGCTGCTGGCTCAATGGCCTGATGGACCAGCCCCTCCAGGTTCTGGGGCATTTCCGCCATCACCACACCTTGCCCGGAACCACTGCCCGGTGCCCCACCAGAGTTGATCTTGATACCGGGCCCTGCCAGGGTCACGCCGCTCGGGTCCAGTTTCAGCAGGCTGCCACCGGCGGAGATGGTGAGTTCTGCACCCGCGTCCAGCACCACTTTGGCGCCTGCCTTGTGGTGAACTTCGGTGCCCGCTTCACTTAGCGTGCCCTGGGCGGATTTCTGGTGGAAAGTGCCACCGATGTTCTGACTGCAGTCGCCGCCGACTGTCTGTCGCTTCTCACCGTCCACAGTGCAGTGGTCGCTGCCCTTGATATTGCTGAACTCGTTGTTGTCCACCGTTCGGTGGCTTTCGTTCTTAACAACCTCGGTGCGATTGTTCTCCGTCAGCAGGTCCAGGTCTTTCTGGGCGTGGACATAGATCTGTTCCTTGTCCGCTTCGTCTTCGAACCGCAGTTCGTTGCTGCCCTCACCCTTGTGGGTCTGGGTTTTGAGGGTGGTGCGGGTCTTGTGCTCCGGCAGCGCGTACGGCGGCGTGTTGGTGGCGTGGTAGGTTCTTCCGGTAATGATCGGCTGGTCCGGGTCGCCGTCCAGGAAGCTGACGATGACTTCGTTGCCGATTCTTGGCAGGGCCATGAAACCATACTGGCCACCGGCCCAGCCCTGGCTGACCCTGAGCCAGGCGCTGCTGTGTTCATCGTTTTTACTGTAGCGATCCCACGGGAATCGCACTTTGACGCGCCCGTGTTCGTCGCAGTGGATCTCTTCGCCTTTGGGGCCGGTGACAATGGCAACCTGGGGGCCGTCCATCAACGGGCGATGTTCGACCTGGGGCCGCCAGGTGCGGTCCGCAGGGATGGCGTTGAAGGCGTTGTGGTAGGTGGTGGCGCCGTTGTTGCCATCCTCTTCCAGAGCCTGGGGTTGTTCTCCGGTATGGGTGATGCTGGTGAACAGCCATTCCCGGTTCAGGCGTGGGTTGTCGTGGTCGGTGAGTTCGACTTTGGCACCTACGGTGAAGTCGGGGCGATTGCTCTGGCCATCGGCGATGGCGGCGTCGTTCCTGAGGGCATCGAGACGGCTTTCGGTAAAGGGCTGGCCGCTGGCATCCGCTTTGAAGCGGCCGGGGTAATCGTAGTGCTGATAGTCTTCCCGCTGGCCGTCGAGTTTGTCGGCCTGGTGTTCGTGCATCAATGCATAGGCGGGGTTCTTGAAGGTGTAGTCCTTCATGGCCACAGAGGCGGCTTTCACCCGTTCCCGGTAGCGGAACTGGAAGACGGTACTCTGGCGGGTGCTGCCGCCAGCCTTGGCGTTGTATTCCACCGGTTCGAGCCGGGGGGCGTCGCCGTGGTGGTCGGCGATGATGAGGGCGGGTTGGTCGTTGCCTTCCACATCGCCGTGGTAATAGCGGTAGTGCCAGCCTTCTTCGGCGGCCAGCCGTTCGACAAAGGCCAGGTCGCTTTCCCGGTGCTGGACGCAGTATTCCCGTTCTTCGGGGGTGCGTTTCAAATCAAACACGGTATCGATAAGGCCCCGCTCTTCCAGCAGGGTGCGCACGATGGCGTCGGTGGCCTGGATCTGGAAGATGCGGCTGTTGTGCATCAGGTCGAGGCGCCACAGGGGTGGCTGAACGATGACGTCGTAACGGGTGCGGCGGTGGCCGGAGTCGCCCCGGACAAATTCGTTGATCACGCCGGTAAAGCGCCGCAGCGGTACACCGTCCTGCCACATCACCAGTTCCACGGGCTGTTCCAGCACGTCTTCGGGGGCGATGTCGGGCGAGGTACTGGCCAGTTCCAGCTTGCAATGGCACAGCCTGGAAAGGTGCTCGGTCAGCTCGAAACGGGCGACCACGAACAGGTCTTTGGGGAGTTGGCCAAGGGTGGCCGTGAACTGCAGTCCGGTTGCCTGGGGCATGTCTTCGGTCCCTGAAGATGTCTGAAATTGGCGTCGTTCAACAAACAGCTCGTCCTGAGCTTGGGTGATTATAACGATCAGGCAGGAGAATGTAACCCCGGCTTCGCAAAGCCGGGATGTTGACCTCAAAACGAATCTGCTGCACCCTAATCTGGTTTCATTATGCAACCGGAGATGATTTGTGACCAACCATACCAATCGAGCGGTGATTCTCAAGCAGCGCCCGCAGGGCGAAATTCAGGAGGGTGACCTGGCCCTTGAAGAGCGGCCAGTCCGCGAACTGAAAGAAGGTGAGGTCCTGGCCAAAGTGCTATGGCTGTCGCTGGACCCTTACATGCGCCCCCGCATGAACGATGCCAAGGGCTACATGGATCCTATTGGCCTTGATGAGGTCATCGTTGGCGAAAGCGTCGCACGGATCGTCGAGTCCCGGTCAGACAACCTCAAAGTGGGTGACCTGGTGACCTGTTACTCGGGCTGGCAGGAGTATGTAGTGTTCCCTGCCAATGCGGAGATGGTCTACAAGATTGAACCGAAGGACAACGTGCCCCTGCAGGCCTACCTTGGCGTTGCCGGGATGCCCGGACGCACCGGCTATTGCGGCCTGATGTACGTGGGCAAGCCGACATCCGGTGAGACCGTTGTAGTGTCCGCCGCGTCTGGCCCGGTGGGCACGGTGGTTGGTCAAACTGCCAGGAAAGAAGGTTGCCGTACCGTCGGCGTGGCCGGAGGCCCGGAGAAATGCCGGTATGTGGTGGAAGAGTTGGGTTTTGATGCCTGCGTGGATTATAAGGCCGGCAATCTCGAAGCCGACCTCAAGGCCGCCTGCCCCGACGGCATCGACATCTACTTCGAAAACGTGGGCGGTGCCGTGACCCGTGCCGTGGCGCCGTTACTCAACCCTGGCGCTCGGGTACCTATCTGCGGCTTCGTGTCCGCTTACAATGCCGAGGATATGGGGGCAGTGGAAACACCTTTCCACGTACTCAAGGCGCTGGACCCGGTGCCGGACCACCGCTTCTTCCTGGTCACAGAGTGGCAGGACAAACATCAGGAAATCACCAATATCCTGGCGGACCGTGTTGCTTCTGGCGAACTCAAATACCGTGAGACCATCGCGGAAGGCCTGGAAAACGCACCGGAAGCCTTCAAGGGTATGCTGAAAGGGAAAAACTTCGGCAAGCAGTTGGTACACATCGCCGATTGATCCGGAAAACCTCCAGGGAAGGAGGTTTACCCGGCAACCTGCAACAAGACTTTCCCGATGTTTCGATTCTCCGCCACATAGGCCATGGCTTCCCCCGCCTTCTCGATAGGCCAGGCACTATCAATCACCGGATCAATCTGCCGGGCACTGAGCAGTGGCCAGACATGCTTATACAGGGCACTCATGACGTCACCCTTGTCCGCCACGGGCCGGGACCGAAGGGTTGAACCGATCAGGCGATGGCGTTTCATCAACATCAACCCCAGATCGACTTCCGCCATACGACCGCCCATCAGGCCAATGAGTATGATTCGGCCATCCATATTCAATACTTTCTGGTCTTCGGCGATGTAGTTTCCGCCAACGGGGTCCAGCACCATGTCCACCCCGCCCCAGGATTTGATGGCATCGACGAACGAACCGTCCTTGCGATTCCAGACACCGCTGGCGCCCAGCCTTCTGCAGATCTCGAGTTTGTCGTTGTCGCCGGCCGTGGCAAACACCGGATTGCCGAGAGCCGTTGCCAATTGAATCACGGCCGTACCAAGGCCACTGGCCGCTGCGTGGACCAGCACTTTCTCACCAGGCTTGAGTGCAGCTTCGTGATAGAGATTCAGCCAGGCGGTCGCAAACACTTCAGGAATGGCCGCTGCCTCTTTCAGGCTGTAACCCTTTGGAACGGGCAACACCTGAACCGCAGGCACCACCACATGGGTGGCATAACCACCGCCCGTAAGCAGTGCGCAGACTTCATCACCGGGTTTGAGGTTATGAACACCCTCTCCCACCCTGGAAATAGTCCCGCTGACTTCGAGGCCCAGGATGTCCGACGCCCCGGGCGGTGGCGGATACACACCGGCTTTCTGCATCAGATCCGCACGGTTGATGGCGGTCCACGCAATATCAATAGCCACATGATTTTCGGGCACCTCGGAAGGCGCTTCATACGCTTCCCAGCTCAGTGTGTCGCCACTGACTTTGATGGCTCTCATCATCTGCGCTTACTCCGTGTTTTGGGTCAGGCTCAGGATACCGTCTGCTGGCCCAGGGTTGCACTGATCACTTTGTAATATTTCATTTGCAGTTCACTGAGCCGCCAATCTCCGGGTCTACAAATCTCCGGTGGTTGATGTATTAAGCGGCTTAGTAGACCGGCTGCGGCGTCAGCCTCCGCCGCTGGATTATCCACGTGACTGGCATAGCGTTGCGCCGCTGGTACATATTCCGGGTAGGCCAGCCGGTCCGGCGCCAATGCCAGGCAGCCAGATGCCATCGCCTCCAATACCGACAGCCCCTGGAAATCATGAAGAGCGGTGGAGATAGCCACATCAGCTTCGCCCAGCAACCGGTCGTAATCCGCCCTGCTCTGCAGGTATCCCCAGTTCACTATGCGCTCCCGGTGTCGCTCACGTATACCACCGAATGCCTCGGGCTCATTGCGAAACTGCTCCCCTACCACACTCAACCGGAAGTCCTGACCGGCGTCGGCAAGCGAATCCAGCAACAGAGACAACCGGTCTGGCGCCTTGTCGTATTCCCAGCGGTGATTCCATAGGAGATGGGGGCACTGTGCGTTGATCGGCTTCTCTCTTTCAACAAACAGGCGGTCTTCGATCGGCACGGGAACGACCTGGGATTTCCTGCCGATACCCTCCAGCAGGCCATCGGGGAGCCCGTCCGGCATCATTTCCAGGAAACGTCGGGCGCCATCCAGAAAGCTGTCCCGGTTCCACGCGCTGTTGAACAGCACTTTATCCGCGGCAACGGCGCTGTAGAGATTAACGATTTTGGGCTCGGCACTGGAATGCTGCCGGCCGGAATCCGGGTAGGCAAACTGGTTCTCATGCATGTAGAGAATCGTAGGCGTACGCGCCAGATGAGGATGGAATCCCTTCAGGGACGCCAGATCCACCATGGAGGTCACCACCAGGAGATCATAGTGGGCCTTTAGCGCCGGCTCCTGTAGCCAGGTCAGTGCATTGCCGCGAATCCGCCAGCGAAAAAAGCGGGGCGGGAGCGCCAGCACCTCCCAATCGAAATCGGGCTGGCTGGCCACCAGTTGTTCACGCCAGCGTTGATGGCTGCCGGCGTCGTAGGCGGACAATAATAGAATGCGGGGCTGGGCTGTCGATGGCATCCGCGCATTCTGCCATCATTCCCGGTTCGACAACCACACACTTTGATAGGGCTTGAGAGTCAGGCTGCCAGACAGGTCGTCAATCTTCAGGCCAGAGATCAGGTCCTGCCATTGGTCGGTTCCTATCAGGTTAATGTCGCCAAGGGACACCTGCTGGACCTCATCGGTGATGTTGTGAATGCAGAAGATCGACTGGTCACGGCGCATGCTCTGGCGCCAAAAGCCGAACAGCTGCAAACCGAGATGGAGGGTGAACTGGGTAGCATTGGGGTGGAAGGCGGGCTGCTTGCGGCGAATGGCAATCAGGCGCTTGAGCTCGGTGAACACGTTGTGATGATGGCTCAGCGGGTCCGCCAGCTCAGCTTCCAAAGTGTCCAGGTTCCACTGCCCGCGGTTGATGGAACGCAGGCGACCGGTGTTCTTAACCCGCTCATGGTCGTTCTCAGTGCCCAGCAGGCTGTGGATGTAGAACGCAGGAATCCCTTCCAGGGCCAGCATAACGGTATGAGCGCAGATAAAGCGGTGCAACTGCCAATGGTCAGAGCCTCTCTCCGCTGTTCCCTTTAAGGCATCAAACAACGCCACGTTCATTTCATAGGGCTGATCCTTGCCATCTGGCGTACGCCGATAGGAGACTTTACCGCCGAAAGATTCCATGGTGTTGATCAGTCGCAGCTTTTCTTCTTCCGTCAACAGGCCGTCTGTTGGGCGCAGGCCCACGCCATCATGGGAGGCAATGAAGTTGAGATAGGTGGTGCCCATCTGCGCCGGCGGCATGCTCATCAGCCAGGTTTTCAGGTGGCGGCAGTTGCCAGTGACCAGAGTGTTGATCAGCAGCGGCGGCAACGAAAAGTTGTAGATCACGTGGGCTTCGTTGGCGTTGCCGAAGTAGGTCAGATTCTCGCGGTTGGGAACGTTGGTTTCCGTAATGACAACGCTCTCGGGGGTGTGGTGTTCAATCAACAGGCGCAGAATCTTGATCAGTTCGTGGGTTTGCTGCAGATGGATGGACGGCGTACCCACCTCTTTCCATAGAAAAGCCACCGCGTCGAGCCGGAAAATGATCACGCCCCGCTCGAGATAGTAGCGGATGATGCCCACAAATTCGTTCAGCACCTGGGGGTTTGCAAAATTCAGGTCCACCTGGTCTTCACTGAAGGTGCACCAGACGTAACGCTCGCCATCCTCTGTCTGTACAGCGTTAAGCAACGGGGATGTGCGGGGCCGGACCACAGCGCTCAGGTCGTCTGTTGGCCTGGCCTCGAAGAAGTAATCCTTGCCAGGATCGATCCGTTTCCGGAAGTTCTCGAACCACCTGCTGCGGGCCGACATGTGGTTGATCACCAGGTCCGCCATCAGTTTGTAGTCGTCAGCTATTCGCTCGATGTCTGTCCAGTCGCCATGGGATTCATTGACCGCCAGATAATCCATAACGGAAAAACCGTCGTCCGAGCTGTAGGGGAAAAACGGCAGGATATGCACGGCGGACACGGTGTCATTCAGGCAGTCGTCGAGAAACCGGTTCAGGGTCTGAAGTGGCTTCTCACCCTTGCGCTGGACGGTGTCCGCGTATGTGATCAGCATGACATCAGATTCGTCCCAGTTATTCTGGTGGGCCGGGGGCGCCGACGTATCCCACGCCAGCCCCATGGTTTCGAGCAGTTGATCCGCGAGGACGCCCGTATCCGCTTCCGGGTAAACCACATCCAGCATCGTGGCGAGCTTGTGATGCAGGGTATTGCTCATGCTACCGATACTCCTCGTTGTCCAGCTCTACGGCCTCGAGAAGCTGTTGCTTGATATCCGGAATGGCACTGGTGACGCGATTCCAGCTCGGAATAAACGGTGTGTCCATGGGGTTGTCCAGAAAGTAGGCCCCTGCCCGCATGACATTCTGGGCAAACAACTCCACCGCTTTCTCTTCCTTATGCCGGTCAAAGCTCAATCCGTTGATCACCGCATCGCTCTGGTAGGTTTCAACAAAGTCCAGGGCAATGCGGAAGTAGGCCGCCTTGATGGTGCGGAACTTTTCGTTGGAGAAGATTTCGCCATTGGTGGCCAGCTTGCGGAACAGGGCCTTGCTGATGTCGGTGCTCATTTTGGACAGGCCGCGGCTGGCGTCCTCCGGCGATAATTCCTGATGCTTATGATCGTAGGTATCCGCGATGTCCACCTGGCAAAGGCGGTTGGTGGCATAGTTGCGCTTCATCTCCGAGAGCACGCCCACTTCCAGCCCCCAGTCGCTGGGTATGCGCAAGTCGTTAATGACGTCGGTCCGGAACGAGAATTCCCCCGCCAGCGGATACCGGTAGCTGTCGAGATAGTCCAGGAAGTCGCTAGGGCCGCACACTTTCTTCAGCGCACGAATCAGGGGTGTGACCAGCAACCGACTAACACGGCCGTTCATTGCGCCATCCGCTACCCGGGCGTAGTAGCCTTTGCAGAACATGTAATTGAAACCGGGATTGGCCACCGGGTAGATCAGCCTTGCCACCAGGTCACGGGAATAGGTCAGGATGTCGCAGTCGTGGAGGGCAACCGATTTGCTCTTGCCGGAGGCAAGCACGTAACCAAAGCAATACCAGACGTTCCTCCCCTTACCCATTTCTGTGGGTGCCAGGTTCTGCTCGCGCAGTTGCAAATCCAGCGCTTTCAGCCGTGGGCCGTCGTTCCAGAGCACACGCACATGCTGGGGCAGTTCGGAGAAATACGCCAGGGCGTGCCGATATTCCTCCTCGTTGGCGCGATCAAGGCCGATGACGATCTGCTCGAGGTACGGCACTTTGGCGAGTTCTTTCACAATGTTCTTAAGGGCCGGGCCTTCAAGCTCTGAGTACAGGGATGGCAGCACCAGCGACATCGGTCGCTCTTTGCGGAACCCCATAAGTTCCCGCTCCAGCTCTTCCACCGGCCGTCGGCACAGGTTATGAAGGGTTGTGATGATGCCGTTCTGGTAAAAGTCGCCCATGGCGGCTCTCCTGTGGTTAGTACCCGGTTTCAGTAACCGTACTCAATCAGAAGATTCAGCACGCATTCGTTCCACCCCGCCGGACCGGCCTTAATGGACCGTATTGCCCGGCTCTGGGATGGCAGGGATACGCTCTCTGAGTGGACGCCCCGAACGATAACCGCGATATCGGCTTCCTCCAGCATGTGTTGGTCGTTGGGACTGTCGCCCAGTGCAATGGCAATCAGCCGGTCCTGCTCAAAGTGTTCCCTGTATTTACCCAGCAAAAAACGGACCCCATCGGCTTTATCAAAAGTGCCCATGGCATGGAGAAAGCGCCCGCCCTGCACCAGACGGCAGTCGTGTTCATCCAATTTCTCGCGAAATTTGGCCAGCGAATCCTCGTCTCCTTCCCACAGCAATGGCTCTGTGCCGGCGCGGTCTTTCGCCAGTTCGGCTTCGGATTCAGAGAGGTTGGCGTGCCCGGCCAGCTCCGCCGGGCTCATATCCGCAAAACTGCGGAACTGAAAACCCTCAGCCCGACATTCCTTCAGCAGGGTTAACACCTCATCCCGGGATGCCCCAAAACTCTGCACTTGCTCAGGGCCCGGTCCAAAACAGTTCGCGGGGACAATAACGGCAGCGCCATTTTCAACAATGAAAGGCGCCGTGTTTCCCAGTTGCTCCCGCACGGCCTGTATCTCTCCTGCGGTTTTACTGGAATTGAGCACCACCGGGATGTCCGCCGCCGCCAGCCGCTCAAGCGCTGGCTTCGCGGGCGACCAGTCGTAACTGTCGTGGTCCAGAAGTGTGCCGTCCAGGTCGGAAAACAGGAGCAGTCTGGGTTTGGCCATGGCAATGTCCTCTATTGGCGCTGACGGATCAGCGGTTCACCGAAACTGTGGTCTTCACCGACATTGATCACGCAATCGGCGCGGGCGGGCATTTCTTGCAGGCTGGCGCGGGTGATCCGTTCGTAGTGCATGATGAATCGGGCAATTTCCTCATTGCTCATGATGCGTAACTCATTCCCGGCCTTTTGATCAGACGCGCTCTCTTTTGGTGCAGCCCGAGAACGATCCCTTAACTTCTGCTCCTGTAGGGTGCGCCATGTCAGCACGCACTCCATGGAGGGAGCACGCAGCATGATCAGGCTGTCGAGCTGGCTGAAAAACCGACCATACTGACCTTTCAGGCAGCTATTCACGTTTCGACGCCACAGGCCCTCAGGGTCCTCGGACCGCTCCAGTTCGTTGACTGGCTCCATCAATTCCTCTTCGCTACCCGCTGGAACGGCTCCCACGCACCAGCCCTCCACCAGGATGATGTCGGCCCTGCCCTTGAAAACAGGCCACTGTGCTTTCGGGTAACGGTCATCCCGGGACTTATCAAACGCTGGAATGGCGGTTTCCGTGTCCCGGTGGGCGGCTTTCAGTTGGTCAACAACGTGCTGCCCCAATGCCAGGTCGTGGGTGCCGGGAACGCCCCGGGTAATGAACAGCGGGTGGATTTCGTTTGCTCGCTGCTCCCGCTCTGCACGGGTGAGATAGAGGTCGTCGAGGGAAAAACTGGCCGTGGGGATTCGATAATGATTGGTCAGCAGTTCCCGGAGGAACAGGGTCAGCGTGGATTTTCCAGTACCCTGAGCGCCGTGGATGCCAATGACGATGGGCTCGTTTCGGGCCTGTTTGAGACTGTGCAGGTGCTGGGCCAGGGGTAGGATGGTCTTTTTGACGGTGTCGGCGTAGGAATCGGGAAGAGATTCCTGTTTGATCAATGTACGGATGGTATTGGTCAATTCGGGTGAGGACACGGTTGACGGCTTCCCTGTTGGTTTGTTTTGAGTTTTGCAGGTTTTGTACCAATTGGAGTATAGGCAGTGGTTATTTGGTTTGTGGGAGATTGGAGTTATCTGGGACACTGACGCTATGAGCAGCAACCCGTTTAAAGTCGAACATCGTTATCTTGAGCTTCCGGACAGTTTTTACACCCGGGTGCCGCCCACGCCGTTGAAGGATGCCCGGATGGTGTGTTTTAACCACGACCTGGCCGGGGAGATGGGTTTTCACACGCAGAACCCCGAGGACTGGACCGGCATTGGTGCCGGGACGGAATTGCTGGAAGGAATGGACCCGGTGGCGATGAAATACACCGGGCACCAGTTCGGAATGTATAACCCGGACCTGGGCGACGGCCGTGGGCTACTGTTATGGGAGACGGTGGGCCCTGATGGGCGACGCTGGGACTGGCACCTGAAGGGGGCTGGGACAACGCCCTATTCCCGGTTCGGGGACGGCAAGGCCGTTCTGCGCTCCACGATCCGCGAGTACCTGTGCAGCGAGGCGATGGCAGCGCTGGGAATTCCCACCACTCGGGCATTGTTCATGGTGAGCGCGAAAGACCCGGTGCGGCGTGAGTCGATTGAGACGGCGGCGGCGTTGGTGCGAGTGGCCCAGACGCACATCCGATTCGGGCATTTTGAGTTCGCAGCGCATCATGAGGGCAAACAGGCCCTGAAAACGCTGATTGAGCATGTGATTGCGCTGCACTTCCCTCACCTGATCGACCTCCCGGAGGACGAACGCTATCAACGCTGGTATGTCGAGGTGGTCGAGCGCACGGCGCGGATGATTGCCGACTGGCAGGCCGTGGGGTTCTGCCATGGGGTGATGAACAGCGACAATATGTCGATTATCGGGGACACCTTTGACTACGGCCCCTATGCCTTCCTGGACGATTTCGACGCCGGTTACATCTGCAATCATACCGACCAGGGCGGACGCTACGCGTACAATCGCCAACCCAATGTCGGGTTTGTGAACTGCCAGTATCTTGCGAACGCGCTGCTTCCGATCATGAACGAGGACGACGTAAGACGGGGGCTGCGGCGTTACGAGCTTGCCTACAACGAACGCTTCCTGCAAAACATGCGGGATAAGCTGGGGCTGGCCCAGGAAGACGAATCCGACCTCAGCCTGATAATGGACACCTTCAGCATGCTGCACGAGCACCATGTGGACTACACGCTGTTTTTCCGGGGGCTATCCAACCTCACATCGAAAGGCTCATCACCGGTCCGCGACCTGTTTGTGGACCGCAGTGTGGCGGATGAATGGCTCGGGCGGTATGAACAGCGCCTGCAATCCGAAACCCGCGCCCATGACGAGCGGGAATACCAGATGCGGAAGGTGAACCCTAAGTACATTCTAAGGAACTATCTTGCGCAGCAGGTGATCCTGGAAGCCCAGAACGGCGACTACGAGCCTATGAAGGAGTTACTGGAGGTCTTGAAGAAGCCGTTCGATGAACAGCCGGGGTTCGAACAATACTCAGCGCCTCCCCCGGACTGGGGGAAGCACCTGAGTATCAGTTGTTCTTCCTGAGTTCTCGTGAGGATCACACCGCCTTGGCGGTGATAATCTTCTCGTGCCATTCGGCAGGGCCGGTCTGGTGAACAGAGGAGCCCTTGGAATCCACCGCGACCGTCACCGGCATGTCTTCCACCTCAAATTCGTAGATGGCTTCCATCCCCAGCTCTTCGAAGGCAACCACTTCCGCGTGTTTGATGGCCTTGGACACCAGATAGGCAGAACCACCAACGGCCATCAGATAGACAGCACCGAACTCGCGGATGGCATCAATGGCCACCTGGCCGCGCTCAGCCTTGCCGATCATGCCGGTAAGGCCGGTTTTCTCCAGCATGGTGCGGGTGAACTTGTCCATGCGGGTGGCGGTGGTGGGGCCCGCGGGACCAACCACTTCCTCGCGCACCGGGTCGACCGGGCCGACGTAATAGATGAAGCGGCCTTTCAGGTCCACCGGCAGCTCCTCACCGCGCTCGATCATGTCCACCATTTTCTTGTGGGCAGCATCACGGCCGGTCAGCATCTTGCCGGAGAGCAGCACGGTTTCGCCCGGTTTCCAGTCTTTCACGTCTTCCGGTGTAACCGTATCCAGGTTCACGCGGCGAACGCTGTCACCCACTTCCCAGGTAATTTCCGGCCAGTCGTCCAGGCTCGGCGGGGTTTGCAATGAAGGGCCGGAGCCGTCCAGAACGAAGTGTGCGTGACGGGTGGCCGCGCAGTTGGGAATGATCGCCACCGGCTTGTTGGCAGCATGGGTCGGGTAGTCTTTCACCTTCACATCCAGAACCGTGGTCAGGCCGCCGAGCCCCTGGGCACCAATACCCAGCTCATTCACCTTGTCGAACAGTTCCAGACGCAGCTCCTCGGAACGGTTGGAGGCACCACGGGCCTGCAGGTCATGGATATCAATCGGGTCCAGCAGCGACTCCTTGGCCAGCTCCATTGCTTTTTCAGCAGTGCCGCCTACGCCAATACCCAACATGCCCGGCGGACACCAGCCAGCACCCATCTGCGGCACCATTTTCAGCACCCAGTCCACCACGGAATCCGATGGGTTCAGCATGGCGAATTTTGACTTGGCCTCGGAACCGCCGCCTTTCGCAGCCACATGCACATCCACGGTATTACCCGGCACAATCTTGTAGTGGATGATGGCAGGTGTGTTGTCCTTGGTATTGGTGCGCTTGCCGTCCGGATCGGCCAGGATAGAGGCACGCAGCACGTTGTCCGGGTGCATGTAGGCCCGGCGAACGCCCTCATTGATAATATCGTCCAGCGCCATGTCGGCATCCCATTGCACATCCATACCGACCGTCACAAACACCGTAACGATGCCAGTGTCCTGGCACAGTGGCCGCTTGCCCTGAGCGCACATGCGGGAGTTAATCAGAATCTGCGCCATGGCATCCTTGGCCGCCTGGGACTCTTCCTTTTTATAGGCCTCGTGTACAGCCTGAATAAAGTCTTTCGGATGGTAATAGGAGATGAACTGCAGCGCGTCCGCTACGCTCTCGATCAGGTCGTCCTGGCGGATTACGGTGGTCATAGGCGTCTCATCAGGTCTGGTTTGTCTAGTAGGGGTTTTAAACGTGTCTAATAAAGGAAGCGCGAAGTTTACCAGAAAATCCAAAACCGAGGGACCAAACCCGGCGCGAAGGTTTCTAACGACAAACTTGCCTAAACGGCCACGAAAAAATGTAACATTGCTGGTATCTTCGATATAAAAACAGCAGGAGACATCGTGACCGACCTCGTCCTAACTGAAAAAAAGAACCATATCCTAACCGTCAGGATTAACCGCCTGGACCGCAAAAACGCCCTCACCCATGATATGTACACCGCCCTCGGTGATGCGATTGAACAGGCCCGCGACGACAGCGACATTCGCTGTATTCTGTACACCGGGAGCGATGAGTGCTTCACAGCCGGGAACGACTTGAGCGATTTTGCCGCGGGCCTGCCCGGCGAGTTTGAAGACACCCCTGTAGGCCGGTTCCTGTTCCTGATGGCCACCACCAACAAACCGATCGTAGCCTCAGTGAATGGCCCCGCCGTGGGCATCGGCACCACCATGCTGCTGCATTGCGATTTGGTGTTTGCCGGCAACAACACCCGCTTCCAGATGCCTTTTGCCAACCTAGGCCTGTGCCCGGAAGGCGGCTCCAGCCTATTGCTGCCATCCTGGCTCGGCCGGGTACGCGCTGCGGAGTTGTTGATGCTGGGCGGCGCATTTACAGCCGAAGATGCTCAGCGCCTGGGGCTGATCAACCAGGTGTGCGAACCGTCACAAACTGAAACCACGGCTCTGGAAGCCTGCGCACGGCTTGCAGCCCAGCCCCCGGCGGCCGTCCGTGCCACCCGTGAATTGCTGAACCGGGCCAGCGGCGATACGCTGAAAACCGCCATGCTGGCCGAAGGCAAACTCTTCGCAGAACGCCTGAAGTCACCGGAAAATGCCGAAGCCATCAAGGCCTTCACTGAAAAGCGGAAACCGGATTTCTCAAGCTTCAGCTAGGCTGGCTACCCCAGCCCCGAAAGACTCGACAAAAGTCTCGGGGCCAACTATTTTTCAATGAAGCCGAACTCCGACCGTGCGGGTAGGCTCCCAATGATCAGAATCACACTTTAGAGCGATCAACTGTTGCTTTACTGCCGCTATAGTCAGAGTTACAGAAATCAGGCACAGAGCGCTGGCCAGAATTTCAGACAACAGCTAAGCAAACCAGGCCACTGACAACGGGTTTACCGGGCCAGACCGGCCCCGTCAGCTGCCGAACATAACGACACAACAACAGGAAAAGGTTCCACCCATGTTCAAGAAAACTCTAATAAGTCTTGCCGTGGCTTCTTCCCTTGGACTGACAGGCTGCTTTGACAGCGCCGGTTCCGGGTCCAGTAATGCGGATCCCGATTATAAGATTAGTAACCCCAACTTTGACGGGAAAACCTGGCCACTATTCAATCCGGTCACAGGTGACCTTCCCATACCAAATGACCTGATATTCCGTTCAGACAACCCGGCTACCACCATCAGCGAAGCCGATGGCTCCTTTAGCGTTGCTGACTCCTCGCCGCCCGTGACAACTGCGTTAAATCAACTCAGCGGCGCATCAACGGTTGCGCCGCCAGTGGTTCAGTTCAACGGACAGATTGATGCGGACTCCGTGGATTCAAGGGCCTTTATTTTTGCGGATCCGACCGATCCAACCAGCCTGATTCCAAACCCGAACCAGAACGTTTTCCTGATTGAACTCCAGTACGCAGGCGGCGACCCCGTGCAAGGTCTCGGCGCAGGTGAATCACCCACTATTCCTTTGGCCATCACCGCACAAGTTGCCGCCGGCGCTGCGCCTCAGGACCTGAGTGGCCGCGACCAGGCGCAGGCAGGTGCTTATCTGGGAAGCCTCGCGCAATCTCCGGATTACGTTGCTGAAGTCGTGACTCTGGACGGCGACTCAGCCATTCGAATCAACCCAACCAAGCCTCTTAACCCGTTCAAGCGCTACCTCGTCGTAGTGACAAATGAAGTATTGGACGTTAATGGCGATCCAATCATCAAATCCCCACTTTATACAGACGTATCGGATCCTAACGCAGTTCTAGGCAACCCCACCGCGTTGGCCCCGGTCCGCAGAATCGTGGATGGCTTCTGGGAAAAAGTCGCTGCCAACTTCTTCGGCGTTCCGAACCAGGCTCGCCCAGGCAACGCCCTGACTGAAGACGATATCGCGATCTCTTATAGCTTCACGACATCCAACGATCAGCGTGTTCTTCAGTACATCGCCGACCCAAAGGCCTTCTTAAAGGAAACCATCCTTGGCTCGGTGCGCTTCGGTGCCGTCTCTGACGCCCGCGAAGCAGGCGAAACCGATTTCTTCGCGCTCAACACCATCGGCAACAATGCCGTTGCAGCCGCAGATGCAACCGCGGACGGTCAGGCCGATGCACTCGTTGGCGCCTTTACCACAGCTAATCTTCTGCCGACACCCAGTGATCAAAGCTCTACAGCCAGCTTCGGCGCTCCGCAAGACGTAACCCAGGTTTCTGCCGTGGCCAGCCAGTTTGTGGACTTCGGGCAGGTGAATCTGGTTCAGGGAACTATCGACCTACCCTATTACCTCGCCGTACCAACCGGCTCCTCTGATGCAGAAGGATCCGTCATTAACACCCAGAGCTGGACCGCTAATGCAGCTCTAGCTGCAGCTGCCGGAGATCAGCTAGGCGTTTCACTGGCCCAATCGGATCCGACCGTCAGCCAGGTTGTTAACTATCGTTTCCCATTCCCGGCTGAAACCCAGGAAGTCACAGTCCCGATCATGGTCTTCTACCCGGCCGGCTATGATGGCAGCACACCGCTGGAAACCGTCATGTATATGCACGGCATTACGACCGACCGAAGCTCTGCGCTAACCTTCGGTAGTGCATTGGCTCATAACTCTCAGGTAGCCGTTGTCGTTATTGACCAGCCACTCCATGGTGTTACTCCGTTCAGTACAGCTGAGCAGGAAGGCTTGGCCGAGCAGCTATTGACCTCAGGTCAGGAAGGTGGACTACCTGCCTCTCTGGCACCCTCAGAAGCCAATATCGATGCAGTGATCGCGGGTCAGATCGCGGTAGGCTTTACGGCCGGGGCACTCAGCGTAGATGCTGCGACCGCTAGTACTGTTGTAACCGCAGTTGTTGCAGGCGGTTCAACCGAAGACTTTGGCGCCCCAGCAGCTCAGGCACCGCTTCTGGACGCAGCCATTCGTTCTTTGCGCTCGTTTGAGAACACCGTAGCAAACGCCGGCTCCACGGTTCCCGGTATTGCCAAGACCGAGAACGAACGCCACTTCGACTTCACCGCGAACGCTGCGAATATGCCAACGGCAATGACCGCTACCTCGGGTGAATCTGGAAGCCTGTTCATCAACCTGACCAACTTCACGAATTCCCGTGACAAAAACCGTCAGGCCATTGTGGACTTGCTGAACGTTCGCGCTTCCCTCGGCGGATTAGACTTTGATGGCACCGCTGGCGCAGACCTCGACGCAAGTAGCGTCTACTTCACAGGTCACTCTCTGGGTACCATTGTAGGCGCACCGTTTGTTGCAGTTGCCAATGAAAGCAGCAACCCGGACGACGACATCGTTGCCGCACAGCTTCTCACTCCGGGCGCTGGCATCGTCAGATTGCTTGAGAACTCTCCGGCCTTTGCCCCCCAGATTCTGGGTGGACTCCAGGCCGCGGCAGGTCTTGAGCAAGGTGACGCAGACCTGGAAACGTTCTTCAACGTCTTCCAGGCCGCACTGGACTCCGCGGACCCGATTAACTTCGCGGCCAGCCTGAACGCTTCTGGTAGTGCGGTGTTGCTGTCACAGGTAAACGGAGATCAGGTCATCCCGAATGATCCTCTGGCAAACCCTTTGGGTCAGGCTTTTGACGCGTATCTGTCCGGTACTGAACCGTTTGCTGAGCTTCTCGGAGCAACGGCCGTTACTGGTAGCGGAACACCCATTCCGCTGGATAACGCCGCTATCACCCGCTATCTCGCCGGTACTCACAGCACTCCTGTTCTGCCTCAGGGTGGGGAGCTGGATGTAAGAGTGTTCACTGAGATGGTCTCCCAGACCGCCACAGTGATAGGTGCAATGGGAACAGCGGTTGTTCCTGACGCTGGGCTGGATCCCGATATCACTGAGATCGTACAACAAGACTGAGAACTTCAGTCGATATAGGAAGGGGTGGCGTAAGCCACCCCTTTTTTGTTCGCTGGTTTCTATGGACGCAAAAAAAGCGCGGGCAAAGTCACTCTGCCCGCGCTCGTACGACCTACCTTTCTTTGCAATCACCATCAATTGGTGATTGTTATTTCTCCATTGGCCAAGAGGTTGGCCTCGATGTCCGCCTCGTTAAACCAGAACTGGCGATAATCCTCTTCAGAATACCGCAGGCTTTGGTCATTGAAGTGGGTCGAGTCCGCATCGGAAGACTGGGAATAGCTGGTCAGCCCGTATGCTACCGGCCCCTGGTCAGTAAACTCCAAACCGAAGTGCCAGCTTGTGCCTCTAGCCATCTGCCATCCTTCACCCGACTGGTCGGAGAGGCCTGCCGTATTGGAGATGACTTCTGGAGCGATCCGCGGAAAGACAGTGTCCTCAGCTACTTGGCTCGTCACTACTCCAATAGCGTTAAAAGCACCGTCAATGGAGCCATCCCCGCCATGCCACGGAAACGGGTTACCGAGAGTTGTTGGTGCGCCGCCTGGTGGAACACCACCTGTGGGCTGGTAGTACTGAACGTCTCCCAGAGGTGAGTCGTAGGCAATATTGACAGAATCAAGCGCTTCCAGACCATCCGCCAGCGCAATCAACATCGTATCGTCAGCGGTTCCAGCATTCGCTGCCGAGGGAGTCGACGGTGTCGCGATAGGATCGGCTGCGTCGAACGGCACAGTCAGATCCGTCCCGAAGTCATCCCGGTAATTGGCGATAAACACTCTGAAGACATGAGCACCGATACTGTCGGTGTTGTAAACACCGTCCCAGCTCTGCAGCACGTCACATGCCGTATCGACGGTGCGTGCACCTCCGGCGGACAGGTTAACGGGGGTCGCTCCGATCGTTGTGCATCGAGACCTGAGCTCTGTCAGGAACATATCCGTGTACCAGGTACGGTTGTTGTAGATTACTTCGATGAGATCAATAGCCCCGAACTTTCCATCCTGCCCCGCCGGTGCTCGATCCGCAAAACCGGCATCCATAGGATTCTTCAGCATTGAGATCCCGATGCGAGTCCGCGGGTTAAGCGGCGTTTCCTCAGAGCCAAAGAGCGGCGAGAAGCCCGTCAGGAACTGATCCGGGTTGGTCGACCAATAGCTGTCATTGGAGTTCTGAACCCAATCCGTACGGACCATCTGGGGACGCTGCTCGAACGGTACGAGACCGTCACACTCCCCTTCAACCCAGTCATCACGGGACTTACTGCCATCCAGCAGGGTCAAGCCATTGTTGAACAACTGGTTGTACCCGGCATTCACCGAACGCTTGAAGTCCACCACCGCAAGCGCGGCACCCGAGAGATTTGGCACCGAACTGCTGTCAATGTAATAGGCGTTACCCTGATCGTCAGCATAGGTGGTGTTGGTCCAGAACGTTGTTCCGCAGTTTTCAAAGACGGCCTGAAACTCATCCAGGTTGGATGCTCTGCTCATCTGCAACCAGGTATCCAGCAGTTTTTCCGTACCGGCATTGGCATCGCGGTAGGTATATGCCGTTCCGTTGGCTCCCCAGGCCGGGAGAGCCCCGCCAGTGACAGCGTCCGCTGCCAGCATCGGGCCATACTCAGAGAAGTAGAAGGTTTTCTCCAGCACCAACGGTGCCGGCCCTCCAGTGTTTACCTCAATCTGATAGGTCTCAGAGGTGATCGGTTTTTCCTCACCATCCTTTATGTAGGTGAAGTTGTCACCGTCCTTGAGCGTGAGTTCGTAAAGCGTGAACCGGCGACTGGTGGTTACAGTATGAGACCAGGCCAGATTCTCATTGAAGTTGATCAATGGGATGGCCGTCCCCAACAAACCTGCGCCGTTGGTGTTCAGATACCCAGGCACGGTCAACTGAACCTGGTAAAGCCTACGATGTCCCGTGTAGGGGAAATGTGGATTGGCCAGCAAAGCACCCTTGCCCTGCTCCGACATATCGCCACCAATGCCCCACGCATTACTGCCAAGGCCGATATCCTGAAAATCGGTCTGGCTTGAGGCGCCTATGTGAGCGTTCGCCACCATACGCTTCAGGTCACTCTCCTGTTCTTTGCCCTCAGTGCCAGTTACGCTTGCAACCGGCGTCGGCAGAGGCGACTCGCCATCGGGTACAGCAACAAATACGGCTCCCGTGGCAAACAGTGCGCCACTGGCATACTGGCCAACGATGCGATAGTGAGCGAACAGGTCTACCGGAGTAATTTCCTTCACCCAGGGTTGATCACGACACTCGCTCGGCAAGTCTCCTGGAGCGGTTTCGTTCACGTATTGATTATAACCAGCCGCGAAGCCCTCAATCATGGCACGGGTTTCCGCACTCAGATTGGGATATTCCTCTTCTGCCCCGCTGAGAATCTTCTGTGCTTTGTAGCTGAAGTCGTTGATAACGTTAATGTCGTCCGGCCCAGGGCCAAAATATTTCGCACGCTCACTTCTGGCTTTGACAATGGCCTCTGCAAGCAGGCATACGTTGTCCTGAGTTTGAGCGTAGCCCGCACCAAACGCCGCAGATGCGAGATTGTCCGCTTTCACGTGCGGAACTCCGTTCGTAGTCCTCCTTATAGTTGCCTCAAATGTACCGTCCGCCGGGAAAAGCTGTTCGTTCACCGAGCTATCGGAGTCGGAAGAAGAACTGCTTCCGTCGAAACATCCTGCAATCAGAAAGCTGCTGGCCAGCGCTACCCCGGCCGCTTTCAACGCGCTTTTGTCTGCGCTCCTGAAAGGTTTGCGAAGCGATTTCATAGTGATTCGTCCATTGTGATTGTTATGGGTAAGCCAAAGATGACTCACTATCACAAATTAGCAGACAACCCGTTATTTAGCTAAGGACTGACGAACGATTCAGTTTTTGTCTGGGCGTCTCAGAAATCGCCGTTGTCGGCCCCCAGTGTCCGGCCGATATAACGGCTCTCACAGGGCGTGGCACTGAATTTTATCGGGTGGCCGATCTGCTTTTGGCCCCCCCCGTTACCTTTTGCCACATCAATAACCATGCCGCGCGCTTTCAGCTGAGGATGTTCGGCTGCCTCGGTAATGGTCAGCACCGGCTCCACGCACGCATCAACGTTCGCAAATACGTCCTGCCATTGTGCCAACGTTTTTTGTGCAATGTTGGACTTCAACGCCTCCCGGATGGCCTGCTGGTGCTCAGGGTTCTGGCTCAAGGCAAAGCTCTTCATGTCGGGGATACCCAGGGCATCACAAAGCCGGTCGGAAAACTGGGGCTCCAGGCTACCCACAGACAACCATCGGCCGTCGCTGGTCTGGTAGTAGTCGTAGAAGGTGCCGCCGTTGAGCATGGAGCTTTCCGGCTTCTGTTCCTGCCCTCCCGCCAAGGCTGCAGCACCGGCCATCGTATTGAGGGCAAAGGCGGCGTCGGTCATGCTGATATCGATAAACTGCCCCTCTCCTGTTTGCTGGCGGTGAATCACAGCCGCCAGTATCCCCATAACGGCATGATGTGAGCCGCCTGCCACATCGGCAACCTGGATACCCATCGGTGGTGGCCCAGCTTCCCGGCGACCGCAATGGCTGGAAACTCCGGCCAGTGAAAGGTAGTTGATATCATGCCCTGCCCGATCCTTGTAGGGGCCAGTCTGACCGTAACCGGTAATCGCGCAGTAAATAAGATTGGGGTTGATGGCCTTGAGGGTTTCATAACCAATCCCAAGCCGGTCCATAACGCCGGGTCGAAACTGTTCAACCACCACGTCGTACTCTGTCACCAGCTGCTTGACCAGGTCGGCACTGTCCTCTTGCTTCAAATCCAGCCCAAGGGAGCGCTTACCCCGATTGAGGAAGGTGTGGGACGTACTGACGCCATCTTCCAGCGGCGGCATCACTCGGGTCAGGTCCAGGCGGCCAGGGGCCTCCACCCGCAATACATCCGCGCCCATATCCGCCAGCAGCATGGTAGCGTAGGGGCCTGGCAGCAATGTACTGAAATCCAGAACCTTCAGGTTGCTCAGTGGGCCGGGCATGCAAACCTCCTTCTCTATTTTTGGACAACCCTGATGCTGCCCTGTTTTCCCCGCGGGGCCAACTGCCGGTTCCATCATTCCAATTGGCTATTTCTTCCAGTGCGGCGCGAGAGTGATGGTTGCATTGTACCCAAGGGGTTTTATGATGGGCTTCGTTCAATAAGGATAAAGGATGATATGTCGGAACTCACCGTTTCCAGGCACTTCGTGGAAGCCGCATTGGTTGGGGCCGAAAGAGCGGGGATTGATACCCATACAATGCTGCGCGAGGCCGGAATTTCACCGGACCTGCTGAAGATCGAAATGGCCCGGGTGAGCAGCACCCAGTACAGCCGGCTGATGCAGGCTGCCTGGAACGCAATGGACGATGAGTTCATGGGGTTGGGGCCACGCCGCTGCCGCACCGGCACGTTCGCCACCATGTGCGCGCTGGTTATCGACTGCCCCAATCTTGAGGCGGTCTATCGCCAGGCGTTTGATTTTTGCCGCCTGTTCGAGCCCATGGTCACCATGAAACTGGAAGTGGACGACAGGACTGCCCGGCTGGTAACGGTGATCGAAGGGGATATCCACGACCCGATGCATTTTTTCCGGGAAAGCATACTGGTCATCTGGCATCGTCTTGGCAGTTGGTTGATCGGGCAACCGGTGGAGCTGCTTAAGGCGGAATTCAGTTACCCCAGGCCGCCCCATGGCGACGAATACCGGCATATCTTCCATTGCCCACTGTCGTTCGAAGCCAGCGAAACCGCCCTGACGTTCGACAAGCGTTTTCTGCAGGCTCCGGTGATACGCGACAAGCCGGAAATGCGGCAGTTCCTGAAAACCTCACCGGCCGACCTGCTGTCACGCCCGGACGAAAGCAACACCTTCACCGGACGTATCCGCGCGCTGATTGGCCGGGATTTTGCGAGATCCCTGCCCGACTTCGAATGGATTGCCACAGAGCTTCACACCAGCCCCCAGACTCTTCGCCGACGGCTGAAGCAGGAAAACACCTCCTTCCAGGAGATCAAGGACCTACTACGCCGGGACATGGCCATCTATTACCTGTCCCGGCCAGACCTGCCGATCAATGACATTGCGTTTCGGGTCGGATTCACCGAACCCTCAACGTTTCACCGCGCCTTCAAGAAGTGGACAGGAGTCACTCCCGGTGCTTACCGCGAAGGCGAACGGGGTCAGCTTCAGGATTGACTGGGGCTCTGCATGGTGCGAATCAGCCGGCCAAGGGTGCGGGCAATTTCCTCGGCCCGTTCGCGATCCGGGCTGAGTTTCATCAACCGCGAGCCATCTCGTGGGTCGTAAATCCAGCAACTGGCGGTTGAACTCTCGCAATTCCATTCAATCTGAGGATTGACTCCGAAAACGCCCATGGACTCGGTCGTTTTGACAACACGACCACCGGACTCACGTCGGGACTCCTGGATACTGATAGTGTCGTTCAGCCTCTCAATCCTGTACGACACATCGGCAGGACGGTCCAGCCTTACGATCCTCTGATCTTCACGCCAACCAGCAACGTCCAGGAGCGTATTGGCATGAATCACCAGCGCGTCGGCGTTCGAATCCGCCAGATAGAGTTCCCGGAGTTTCCCCAGTGACTGCTCGCTTGCAGGCTCGATAATGGCCACTGGCTCCGGATCAATAGAGCCATTTTTCTTGGCACTTGCGCCCTCTTGCTGGCGGGCTTTTTCGACATTGGTTATCAGTTTGAGCGCATCGGTGTAGTGCTCGCCTTCACTGCCCGCCAGACTGACGTACTTTTCCAACGCTGCTTGTGCCTCATTGTAGTGATCAGATTCCAGCATCACGCGGCCGCGAAAATAGAAATAGTTCGCCGGTTTCTCTCCCTCCAGTTGCTGGAGACGGTTCAGGTACTCACCCGCTTCACCCCAGCTCTCTGAGGAAACGGCCTCTTCAGTGGCAAGCATTAATCGACGGGTCTCGTGTTCAGGCTCAAGGGCACTAACCTGACCGGCCATCAGTAGGGATGCCAACATAAAACCACTGACTGAACGACGCCCGACTCGGGTTATCTTCACCATCTTGTTTACTCCTGCTGATTATCCCGGGCGGCGTCTTCGTCCACCGTGGGCCCGACCGGATCGCTGGTGTCATCCACACCATCGGCGTCCACTTCGGCTTGATCCAAAATCGCTTTCGGGAGTTCTTTTTTAACACGAACGCCCAACTCCACAAAGCGATTGGCTTGCGAGATAAGGTTGCCGCGACCACGGGTGAGCGTATTCATCGCCGAATCATAGGTTCCCTGCGCGGTGTGCAACTGGCTGCCCAGCTTTTCCATCGCTTCTACAAAAACCCGAAGCTTGTCGTACACCGCACTGGCACGGTCGGCAATCCTACGCGCATTCTGGCTTTGACGCTCGTATCGCCAGATATTTTCAATGGTTCGCAAGGTCGCAAGCAATGTCGTCGGTGTAACCACAATAATCTTTCGCTCGAATGCTTCTGCGAATAGGTTCTCGTCCTGCTGAAATGCAGCCACAAACGCCGGTTCAATGGGCATGAAAAGAAACACGAAATCCGGAGAGTGCAGGCCGTGAAGCTGGCTGTAATCTTTCTCGCTCAGGGCGCGAATATGATTACGCACCGCCTCAACGTGCTGGCGAAGAGCTTCTTCCCTGGCAGTCTCATCCTCTTCCGTTGCCCACTGCTGGTAGGCCAGCAGGGACACCTTCGAATCCACCACCAGGTTTCGGCTGTCCGGCAAATGAACGATGACATCGGGGCGCAGCAACTGGTTGTCATCATCTCGGTAGCTGCCCTGGGTTTCATACTCAATACCCTTGCGCAAACCGGAGCGCTCGAGGACGCGCTCCAGAATCAGCTCGCCCCAGTTGCCCTGGATTTTCTTGTCTCCTTTAAGCGCCTTCGTGAGGTTGGAAGCTTCTTCGGTGATCTGGCGGTTCAGTTCCTGCAGGGATTTGATCTCACTCCTTAATGCCTGTCGATCCCGAGTTTCGGTGGTATAGACATCCTCTACCCGTTTACGGAAATCCTGGAGTTGATCCCGGAATGGGTTCAGCAGGGTGTCGATGCTGGTGCGGGTCTGCTGGCTGAAGCGCTCGCTCTTCTGCTCGAAAATACGATTCGCAAGATTTTCGAACTCCTGTTTCAACGCATCACGATTTCGTTCCAGTAACTCCAGTTTCTCCGTGGTTGCACGGCGCTCCTTGTCCAGCGTTACTTCCTGCTCGCGCTGGGCAACCCTGGCGTCGCCAAGCTCGCGGGAGAGCTCATCGGCTCGCTGCTGCTGGGACTTCCTCTCGGTTTCGAGTTGTTCTATGCGATCCAGCCGCGCCTTACTTTCGGATTCCAGCCCGGCCACCCGATTTTCCAGCGTTGCCGCACGCTGTCGCCAGTGTTCGGTGTCCCGGCTCGCCTGCTCTGCCTCGGTTTTGCCGTTTTCGAGAGCAGCTTCAAGCTGATGGAGGCGCTGTTCGTCCATCGCCCGCGTGTACTCAAGCTCCCGGAGTGCGGATCTGGCACGGCCCCCCTTAACCATTGAAAACACCAGACAGCACAGCGCTAGCACCAACATAATCAGCAAAGTGACGGTTTCCGGCCTACGCCCCACTATATCGATGATTGCCTCGGGCACCCCGATCTCCTCTAAATGACTGACTCAAACATTACGATAGAACAACAGTTTACCGTATTCGTGGAACCTTTTTGTTCGGACTCACGTCAAAGGTTTGCCATTCACTGGTTCTAGTGGACCAATTGGCAAATTTCCCGACCCAAGGCATCCGGCTCTGGACTCGGAACGTAATATCATCTAAAACGGTGAATGTGGCCTGTTTGCCGACAGAATGGCTGGTTTGCTGCCGGGTGCCAAGGTCCAGGAGCAGTATAAGGGACAGGAATTCAACATGCTCAAAGAGCTATGGAGAAAATTGGGATCTGAATTCTCCCATTCCGGGTGTTCGGACGTGGAAGGCCGTGAATACCGTAGGCCTGGCGCTCAAGCCAGCCACGGTGGTTTTCGCATTCTTCCCCATATGACCCACACTGGGGAATTCCACCTGGAAAGACTGACTGGCATCCTGAAGGGGCGCTACGGCAGAACCTTTCAGAACAATGGGGACGAATCCATCCGCGATCTGATTCACTTCGCTTCCCGCATTCAGGATCAGGATGTCCAGAGAGAACTGCTGCTGTTTTACCTGAACTGCTCCCCTGTGGTGCAGGAATACCTTCGTTCCGAAGAAGTTCTTGCTCAAAACCACTTCCTTTCCCGGACATCCGGGAAAAAATAATACCCGCCGTTAATGATCTGTAAACCGACTCAACAGTTATGTTGTTGTATACTGCCGGCCTGTGATTACAAGTGGCTGTTCTAGCACACCCGAATTATCCTTGCAGCACTCTGTAATTAAAGTATCAAAGTCGTGGATTCAGGGGTTTCGGATCTTGTCTATACGTTCAGAGTTTGGAAAGTTGGCCGCGGCCGGCCTTGTGGTATCACTCATCACCGGCTGCACTGCGGATCGTTACTTTATGGTGCCGAAGCAGGATCTTGACGCGCTGAATACCTCCGTTATTAATCAGGGTGAACAGGTCGTTCGCCTTGAGAACCGGACGGATGAGAATTTCCAGGCGCTGACCCGGCTGAATGAGGAATCCACGAAAACCATCCTCGACGCCATCACCGAACAGGTCGAAAAACCCGCCTGCCCTCCCACCCCCAAACAGCAGGCCTGCACAGCGGGGCAGTCTGGTTCCAAAAGCGATGGAAGGGCCGACCGACTCAAGGGCAAGGTTGTTGTTGGAGAGTTGGAGAAATTCTACCTTGCTGGCCCCGGCCTGATTTACGATGCTCGCATTGACAGCGGGGCCGAAACCTCTTCATTGGATGCCCGAAACATCACGCGGTTTGAACGGGATGGGAACAACTGGGTAAGGTTTGACGTGCCGGTACCTGACTCCGAAGACATGGTAACGCTGGAACGGGAAATCTCACGCCGGGTCAGGATTATCCAGTCCAGCACCGATGAATCGGAACGCCGTGTGGTGGTGGAGTTGCAGTTCATGATTGGCAACCACCGGCAACAGGCTGAGTTTACACTGACCAACCGAGAGCACCTCTCACACACGGTGCTGGTTGGCCGCAACATTTTGAGGGACGTCATGTTGATTGATGTGGGCAAGGAGTTCGCCACCGAACTGCCCGACAAACTGCCAGCCGAAGAAAATGGGGACCAACCTTGAGTAGCCGCTCACGCATTCCGTTTTTTTTCGCCATCCTCCTTCTTATTGCGGCTGGAATTTCGATAGCCACTTGGCGGCACGTCGAGCTCGGCATTCCCTGGTTTACGGGGGAGCAAAAGCCGGTCTGGATGGTTGAGGCCCGAGTGGACTTCGATGGCACCGGAGAACCCGTACTCGCCAGCCTGAACATCCCCGATCAGCCACCCCAATTCCGCATTATTTCGGAGCAGGCTGCATCTCCCGGTTACGGTTTTTCCATCGTGGATGACTCCGGTGAACGCCGGGCTGAGTGGTCAAAGCGCAACGTTAGCGGCCCCCAGACGCTCTACTTCAAGGTTCAACTGATACCTGATGACAGAGCCCTGGGCAGCCAGCCCAAACGACCGCCCAAACCTGAACCGGTCTTCTGGGAAGAACCTCAGGCAACAGCCGTGGAAGAGTTGTTGCAACAGGCCGCTGAACGCTCCAGCACGCCTGAGAGCATGACCCGGGAACTGATTAAACTGCTCCAACCGGACCAGGGCGCCCAGAACACCACCCTGCTCGTGTCCGAAGCAAACTACATTGATCTGCTGACCCGGATGCTCAATCATGCAGGCATTCCCGCTCGAACGGCAGACGGCCTGGCCCTGGAAGATGCCAGGCGACGCCAGCAACTTCGTCCATTCCTGCAGATCTATGACGGTTCCCGATGGCTGACCTTCAACCCCCGCACAGCGGAACAGGGGCTTCCGGAACATGTCTTGCTGTGGCGACAGGCTGCAGCTTCCCTGCTGGATATTGTCGGCGGTGACAATTCAGACGTTAGCTTTTCCATGCTTCGGCAAACCATCCCGGCACTGCAATTGGCGCAGGCTCAGTCCAGCGAGAATGGCCTCGGCTTCCTGAGTCTTTACCAGCTCCCCATTGAAGAGCAAAGCATGTTCAGAATGCTTCTGCTGCTTCCCCTTGGGGCGCTCGTGGTGGCCTTTATGCGAATTGTCGTCGGCATACGAACGTCCGGCACGTTCATGCCGATACTGATCGCCGTGGCCTTTGTGCAGACGACACTGATTCCGGGGCTGATAGCCTTTATTTCCGTGGTGGCCATTGGCCTGCTCATGCGTGGCTACCTGTCGAGCCTTAACCTGCTGCTGGTCTCGCGAATATCCGCGCTGATCATTCTCGTGATCTTTATCACGGCCGGGCTGAGCATTGCGGGTTATCAAATGGGCTTCAACACGGGGATGACGGTTACCTTCTTCCCCATGGTGATTATCGCCTGGACGATAGAGCGCATGTCCATACTCTGGGAAGAGGAAGGCGCCCGGGAGGTGTTTGTTCAGGGAGCCGGTAGTTTGTTTGTGGCAGTCTGCGCATTTCTGATTATGAGCGCGCCCCTGGCGAGCCACCTGACGTTTAATTTCCCGGAACTTCATTTCGTGGTTTTGGGGCTGATCCTGCTGATGGGACAGTACACGGGCTACAAGCTCACAGAGCTCCGTCGTTTTTATCCGATGAAGGCGTATAACTGATGGGCTGGATTTCGCCCTTCAAGCTGAACCAACTGGGCATGCTGAACATGAACCGGCGCAATGTGGACTACATTGCGCGGTACAATAGCCGTTCTTCATACCCCTTGGTGGACAACAAACTCAAAACCAAGCTGGTGGTTGCCGAATACGATGTTCGCACCCCCAGGCTGCTGCAGGTGGTGCGTCAGCAACACGAAATCTCCCATTTCCGGGAAATGGCAGAGGACCTGGACGGCTTTGCCATCAAACCGGCCAAGGGTTCCGGAGGTAAAGGGATTACCGTGATTACCGGCCGGGACGATAACGATTACGTCAAGGCCTCGGGCTCGCGGGTATCCTCGAGCCACCTTGAGCGCCACCTGTCCAACATTCTTGCCGGGCTCTACTCGCTGGCCGGCACGCCCGACGTCGCCATTGTCGAGAACCTGGTGGAATCGATTCCATCACTCGCCAAGTATTCCTTCCAGGGTGTACCGGATATCCGCATCGTCGTTTTTCAGGGCTACCCCGTGATGGCAATGCTTCGGCTGGCTACAACCGCTTCAGATGGCAAGGCTAATCTACACCAGGGTGCCGTAGGTGTTGGACTCAATATCGCCAATGGCCACAGCCTGAATGCGGTACAGTTCAATCGACCGATCACCCTGCATCCCGATACAGGCCTCGCCCTGGAGAACCTGGTGATTGATGACTGGCAGGAAATGCTGGTAATGGCATCACGATGCTACGAGGCAACCGGGCTGGGATATATGGGTGTCGATCTGGTCGTGGACGCAAACGAAGGGCCTTTGCTGCTTGAGCTGAACGCCCGCCCCGGCCTGGCCATCCAGATGGCTAATGGTCGCGGTCTGTTGCCGCGCCTGAGGCAGATCGAAGCCCTCCGAAGGACGCACTTCACCCCGGAAGAAAGAGCCGCATTCGCCATGGATACCTTCACGTCCAAAACCTGACCTTCAAATAGCAGGCACAAAAAAACCGGGGCGAACCCCGGTTTTTTTACTTTCTCACACTTCTCAGAGCTTACCTTCGGCAATCAGCAGCTTGCGCTCATGGGTGAGGCCTTTCAGCAGCCCCCAGGTCATGACCAGCAATACTGCTGTAAACGGCAGTCCTGCCGTAATGGCAGCCGCCTGGATAGCGCCCAGTGCGTCTTCACCGCCACCGAAAATCAGTGCTGCGGCAATGGCACCTTCCATTACCACCCAGAACACACGCTGAGCTGTCGGCGCGTCGGTTTTACCACCCGCGGTAATGCTGTCGACGACCAACGAACCGGAATCAGAAGATGTCACGAAGAACACCAGCACCAGCACGATACCCACGAAGGATGAGATGGCAACGAACGGTAGGTTAGCGAACATCTGGAACATTGCCAGGGACACATCCGTCAAGCCATTCTCAGCCAGAGCACCAACACCGTCCTGGATCTGCTCCAGTGCGGAACCACCAAATGCGCTCATCCAGACCACGGTAATAACGGTTGGTACGATCAGCACCGCTGTCACGAACTCACGAACCGTACGACCCTTGGACACGCGGGCGATAAACATACCAACGAACGGTGACCAGGAAATCCACCAGGCCCAGTAGAAGACTGTCCAGCCGTGGAACCAGGCCTGGTCTTCGCGACCAAACGGATTGCTCAGTGTCAGGGCGTTACCAACGTAACTCGATGAGGTTACCCAGATGGTTTCAAAGATGGTCATGGTCGGACCGGCGAAGATGATGAAAAACAACAAAATACCGGCCAGCGACATGTTGAGGTTACTCAGAATCTTTACACCACCGTCGAGACCACGCAGCACCGAAATCAGGGCTACGGCCGTCACGCCGGTAATGATCGCCATCTGCACATTGATACCTGACGAAATCCCGAACAGGTAATCCAGGCCGGAAGCAGCCTGTTGCGCACCAAAACCAAGAGACGTGGCGAGACCAAAAATGGTTGCCACCACCGCCAGGATATCAATGATATGACCGGGCCAGCCCCAAACCCTATCACGGAGCAGTGGGAAGAACGCAGAGCGAATGGTCAGCGGCATGTTCTTGTTGTAGGCGAAAAACGCCAGAGACAGAGCCACAATCGCGTAGATTGCCCAGGGATGCAGACCCCAGTGATACATGGTCGCACCCATGGCCAACCGCGCGCCCTCGGCCGTATTGGCCTCAACGCCGAGCGGCGTTTCATACCAGCCTGTGTAGTAGGCGACTGGCTCGGCGACGGCCCAGAACATGAGACCGATACCCATACCTGCTGCAAAGAGCATGGCAAACCACGACATCGTCGAAAATTCTGGCTTGGCGTCCATCCCGCCGATGCGGATTTTGCCAACGGGCATGAATATAAGAGCAAGGGAGACAACGACAAAAATGTTGGCACTGATCAGGAAAAACCAGTCAAATTGTGCGATGGTCCACCATTTGGCGCCGTCGAGGAGCTCCTTCGCCTCTCCCGGGAAAATCAGCGTCCCGATTACAAACGCAACAACGATTATTGCCGTAATCGGAAAAACTGGCGCGTGTAGGTCCAGGCCAAACGGATTAATATTATCCTGGCCTGCGACGTAATCCGTTTGGTACTCGTCTTTTACAACGTCGCCCACGTTTTGAGCCTCCTGTTGGTGAAAATCTTTTCAATATTCGGATGCAAACGTTACAAGCTCGCCATCTTATTGCTTTGAGTTCAAAACATCAAAGAACGGACAACTTACGCCCTGAAAACAATCTTAGACCAATATTTCAGTGTTCGTACAAATTACTCCTTGATCCGTCTTGCCATACGGGAACGTATCTCCCGCACTTATACTGTTAATATTCTGCAAACATACTACACATCCACTCAGAGGAGTTTATGGCTAAAACCGAAACCTTCCCCTTCCGATATACGCTTTATGCGCTGAGCCTGACCGGCTTTATCGTTTCTCTACTGGCCAGTACCATCTGGGGGGGCTGGTTTTATGTCGTCCCCGTCCTGCTCGGGGGATTGGCGGCAACCGGCACATGGGATCTGCTTCAGCGTAAACGCACTGTTAGCCGAAATTACCCCATCCTCGCCCATTTTCGATATTTTCTTGAATCGATTGGCCCGGAAATACGCCAGTACTTCATCCAGTCCGACACCGACGAACGCCCCTTTTCACGTGAACAGCGCACCATCGTTTACCAGCGAGCCAAGAACGTACTCGACAAGCGCCCTTTCGGCTCACAGTTAGGTATGTATGACGAGGGTTTTGAGTGGATCAACCATTCCCTCCAGCCTTCTGCACTGAAAGACGCTGACTTCCGGATCGTGATTGGCAAACAGTGCGCCAAGCCCTATAACGCCAGCGTCTTCAACATCTCGGCGATGAGTTTTGGCTCGTTGTCGGCCAATGCCATCCTGAGCCTCAATGCTGGCGCAAAAATGGGGAACTTCTATCACGATACCGGCGAAGGCTCCATATCCCGCTATCACCGGGAACCGGGCGGAGATCTGGTCTGGGAAATTGGTTCCGGATACTTCGGATGTCGCAACGAAGACGGCACTTTCAACGAAGAGAGGTTCGCCCGCAATGCCACTCTCGACCAGGTAAAAATGATAGAGGTCAAACTATCCCAGGGTGCCAAACCTGGACATGGGGGCATTCTTCCCGGCGAGAAAGTGACACCGGAAATTGCCGAGGCCCGCGGCGTCGAAGCTGGCAAGGATGTCGTTTCCCCGGCAAGCCATTCAGCGTTCTCTACACCCAGGGAATTTCTCGAGTTTCTGGAGAAACTCCGTGAGCTATCGGGCGGCAAACCGGTGGGCTTCAAACTGGCTATAGGCCATCCCTGGGAGTGGTTCGCCATCGTCAAGGCCATGCTGGAGACAGGAAAAACACCCGATTTCATCGTTGTGGATGGCGGTGAAGGCGGCACCGGCGCGGCTCCTCTGGAGTTCATCAACCGTATTGGAACACCCATGACGGAGGCCCTGTTGCTGGTACACAACACACTCGTGGGCACCAACCTGCGCGAACACATTGCCATTGGCGCTGCGGGCAAGATCACCTCAGCATTCAACATAGCCCGGACCCTGGCCCTGGGGGCAGACTGGTGTAACGCGGCAAGGGGCTACATGTTCTCTCTCGGCTGCATACAGGCGCTCAGTTGCCATACAGGAAAATGCCCCAGCGGTGTTGCAACCCAAGACCCAAGGCGAAGCCAAAAGCTTGATGTTCAGGATAAGAGCCAGCGTGTTTACAACTATCACAAGAACACCCTGGAAGCCTTGATGAACCTGCTTGAGGCGTCAGGGCTCAAGCACCCCTCCGAACTTGGGCCGGAACACATCATCCGCCGCACCTCCAAGACGGAAACCCATTCCTATATGGACCTGTTTCCCTTTCTGGAGCCGGGTGCCCTTCTGGAAGGAGAGACCGGTGAAAGAGTGTTTGATACCTACTGGCCGAACGCTACCCCGGACAGCTTCGATCCGCCGGAGTTTATTCGTCAGCTTCGAGAAACCAAACTGCGATAGAAATGCCCGAAGAATTCGGCGATTGGATGTTTATTTTTATCCGAGGCTGGTGTAGACTTCGCTCCCGCTAAGCCACTGAGATATCTCTCAAGTTTCTCTCTGGCCACTGGCAATTTCGGGGCGTAGCGCAGCTTGGTAGCGCACTTGCATGGGGTGCAAGGGGTCGTAGGTTCAAATCCTACCGTCCCGACCAAATTCCCTACACAAAGCCCGGGCCGAAAGGCCCGGGCTTTGTTGTTTTCACAGACGACTGCTAGCCAAAGTGGAAGAAGGCCAGCTTGTTACCGTCCAGGTCTCTCACGTAGGCGCCATAGAACTGATCAGGGATCCGCTGGCCAGGCTCGCCGTCACAGCTCGCACCCAACTCCAACGCTCGCTTGTAGTGGGCATCTACCGCCTCCTTGGACCCTGGGTGAATGGCGACCATATTGCCATTGCCCGGCTGATTGGGTTCGCCATCGTAGGGAGTGCACACGGCCAGCATCGGCGCCTTCATACTCTCCCCAATAAACGCAATGCGGCCCATATCCAGAAGGACCCTAGCGCCGATATCTCCCAACAGTTCCGAGTAAAAGGCCTTGGCTCGGGACATATCACTGACGCCAATCGTTACGTATCCAATCATGCTGTTATTCTCCGGTGTGAGTGTCGGTCAACTATACGACCTATTTGTTCATTTCGGCGACTGCCACCAACAAAAAAGCCGAAGGCGAACCTTCGGCTTTCAGCTTCAAAAACGTCTCACTTCACCGGCGTATTGAGCACGTCGAGAACATCTTCCAGTTCGGTAATCATCTGCCGGATCAGCTGCTTGTACTGGGAGGTATCGTCTTTCACCTCGTGGCTGCTGAGCTTCTGCTTGGCCCCGCCAATGGTGTAGCCCTGATCATACAACAGGCTGCGGATCTGGCGGATGGTAATGACATCGGCACGCTGATAGTAGCGGCGGTTGCCACGGCGCTTGACCGGAGAAAGCTGAGGGAACTCTTGCTCCCAGTATCTGAGCACGTGCGCTTTTACAGCACAAAGTTCGGCAACTTCACCAATGGTGAAATAACGCTTCCCCGGTATCGTGGGTAATTCGTTGTTATGACTGGGTTCCAGCATACGCTTCTACTTTCTGTTTTAGTTTTTGTCCCGGGCGGAACGTAACAACACGCCGTGCACTGATCGGAATTTCCTCACCGGTCTTCGGGTTCCGTCCCGGCCGCTGTTTCTTGTCACGCAGATCAAAGTTACCAAATCCCGACAACTTCACCTGTTCGTTGTGGCTGAGAGCGCCTCTGATCTCGTCGAAAAAAGCTTCCACCATTTCCTTGGCTTCACGTTTGTTGAGACCCAACTCCTCGTACAACCGCTCTGCCATCTCCGCTTTCGTCAAAGCCGCCATCTGCTAACTCCTCAGTGTTGCCCCCAACTCTTCGCGCAGTGCGTCAATCACACCGTTGAAGAGCGAATGCACCTCTTCTTCATTTAGTGTGCGCTCGGGATGCTGCCAGAACAGGCTGAGAGCGAGGCTTCGGTTGCCTTCACCCAGGCTTTCACCTTCATAAACATCAAACGCACGCAAAGCCGTGAGGTGCTCCCCGGCGTGCTTTTTCGCTACACGCTCGACGTCTGCAAACCCCACGTCGCTTCCGATAATAATAGCCAAATCCCGCCGAACTTCTGGGAATTTTGAAATATCTTTGAAATTAGGCACATATCCAGAAACGACCGAATTCAAGAATAGCTCAAACATCAGAATCGTGCCATTAAGTTCCAGTTTTTTCTGCACTTGTGGGTGCAATGTGCCCAGCCAGCCTACATGTTCTCCGTCCCGCATCAACTCCGCCGTCTGGCCCGGGTGCAATGCGGGATGCTGACTGGCAAGGAACTGAACCTCGATACCAAGGAGCTGGAACAGACTCTCCAGCTCTCCTTTTACGTCAAAGAAATCGGCGTTTCTGCGACCGTTTGCCCAATTCTCTGGCAATTGCCCACCTGCGATCACCCCAGCGAGCATGGGCTGCTGATCAATCCGGTCGCCGTCTTTCACGAAACGGAGCCCGGTTTCGAACAGCCGAATTCGAGGTTGCTGACGGTTCTGATTGTAAGCCACGGTTTTCAGCAGTCCGCTCCAGAGGCTCGTGCGCATGACAGACAGATCCGACGAAATCGGGTTTGCCAGCGCAATGCCTTCCCGCTCTGGATCAATCAGGCCCTGAACCTTCGGGTCTACAAAGCTGTAGGTAATCGCTTCCTGGTATCCACACGTCACGAAATAGTTCTGGATAGCCGATACCGGGCGGACGGCCTCTTCCTGCGGGCGAAGGCCGAGTGATCCCGTGGGTTCCGTGACCGGCAGGTTGTTGTAACCGTATATCCGTCCAATTTCTTCGATCAGATCCTCTTCGATACTGATATCCGGGCGGAAACTCGGCACGTGTACCCGCCAGCCATCCTTCAGCAGCTTATCGATATGAAGGCCCAGACGGGTCAGAATTTCTTCCACCGTAGTGCGGTCGATCTCCAGCCCCAACACGTCGGCAACACGTGTCTCCCGAAGGTCCACCGTGCGGTCTTCAGGCAAGTCCTGCTTGCTGACAACCTCGACAATATCCCCAGGCTCGCCACCCACGATGGACATCAACAATGCCGTTGCACGCTCCATGGCATCGCGGGCAAGCTCGTAGTCCACGCCACGCTCGAACCTATGTGAAGCGTCCGTGTGAAGGCCATAGTGGCGCGCCTTACCCGCCAGAGTAATCGGATCAAAATAGGCAGCCTCAAGGATCAGGTCGCGGGTTCGCTCACTCACTCCGGAATGCTCGCCACCCATCACACCGGCAATCGCTATCGGCTTGGCGTGATCCGCGATAACCAGGGTATCCGGGGTCAGTTCCACTTCCTGTCCATCCAGCAATACCAACTTTTCACCCTGCATTGCCCGGCGCACAACAATGCCACCCTCTATTTCCTCACGGTCAAAGGCGTGTAGGGGCTGACCCAGTTCAAGCATCACATAGTTGGTAACATCCACCGCAGCGTCGATAGAGCGGATCCCGGAGCGGCGAAGCTTTTCCTGCATCCACAGTGGGGATTCAATGCTAAGGTCCACGTTGCGCAGGATTCTCCCCAGATACCGGGGGCAGCCTTCGGGGTCTTTCACGGCGATGTCAGGCACCTCTGAGTGCACTGCTTCCACGGGGAGAATTTCCGGCCCCTCAACCACAAGGCTGTTCAGTACCCCGACTTCCCGGGCGATCCCTTTGATCGACAGGCAATCACTGCGATTCGGCGTCAGATCCACATCGATGGTGACGTCGTTCAACTTGAGAAACTCACTCAGCTCCTGGCCTACCGGCGCATCGTCCGGCAACTCCATCAGGCCGTCATGGCTGTCCGAAAGGCCAAGCTCTGACTCTGAGCACAGCATTCCTTCCGAAGGTTGCCCACGCAGCTTGGCCTTCTTGATCTTGAAGTCGCCCGGCAACACCGCTCCGACGACGGCAAACGGCACCTTCAGGCCGTCGCGCACGTTGGGCGCACCGCAAACCACCTGTACCGTTTGAGCACCATCACTGACCTGACAAACCCGAAGCTTATCCGCATCGGGATGAGGCGATACCGACACAACCTCACCCACAACAATGCCACTGAACTTGCCGGCTACCGGCTCAAATCCGTCAACTTCCAGACCCGCCATGGTGATCTGATCCATCAATGCCTGGGTATCATTCGCCGGATTGACCCATTCGCGTAGCCACTGTTCACTGAATTTCATGGTATCTGCCTTGTCCTGATGCGGTGTTGCCTGTTAGTTCGTTTACCTTGATGGCGTGTTCAACGGAACTGCCGCAGAAAGCGGAGGTCGTTCTCAAAGAACATGCGCAGGTCATTCACGCCATAGCGAAGCATGGCAAGGCGCTCTACGCCCAGACCAAACGCAAAGCCACGATATTCCTCGGCATCGATACCGCAATGCTCGAATACTTTGGGGTGAACCATGCCGCAGCCCATCACTTCCAGCCATTTGATGCTGCCATCCTCTTCGCGCCCCCATTCGATATCCACCTCGGCGGACGGCTCCGTGAACGGGAAATAGGACGGGCGGAATCGCACTTCCAGGTCGCGCTCGAAGAATACCCGCAGGAATTCCTCAACGGTGCTCTTCAAGTCCGCAAAGCTCACGTCTTTCTCGACCAACAACCCTTCCACCTGGTGAAACATGGGAGTGTGGGTCATATCCGAGTCGCAGCGGTAGACGCGGCCGGGGCAAATCATCCGAAAAGGTGGCTTGCCATCTTCCATGGTGCGAATCTGAACCGGTGAGGTGTGGGTTCGCAGCAATGTGCCGGGATTGAAGTAAAACGTGTCATGCATGGCACGGGCCGGATGGTGGCCGGGAATGTTGAGAGCTTCGAAGTTGTGATAGTCGTCTTCGATTTCCGGCCCCTGCTCCACGGTATAGCCCGCGCGGGAGAAAAATTGCTCAATACGCTGAAGGGTGCGGGTAACCGGATGCAAACCACCCAGATCCTGGCCTCGCCCGGGAAGCGTCACATCAATGGATTCACTGGCGAGTTTTTGCTCGATGGCGGCGCGCTCAAGGTCTGTACGGCGGGCGTTGATAGCCTGCTCCACCTGCCCCTTGGCGTCGTTGATCTTCTGGCCGGCGGCGGGACGTTCTTCCGCAGACAGCTTACCCAGTGTCTTCGCCTGCTGGGTGATCACACCCTTCTTGCCAAGGTATTCAACACGAATCTGATCCAGTGCCTGCAAACTGTCGGCACTTTCAACCGCCGCCAGGCCGTCCTGAACGAGTTGATCCAGGTTTTCCATTGACCCTGCTCCAATCCAGAAATGGAATCACTCTAAACAAAAATAGGGGAAGAGCGCGCCCTTCCCCTATCAGAAGGCGTCTTCATGAACCCATGGAGACGCCTGAATCGATCGGTTAACCGATGAAAGAGCTAAGCGATCACAGAGACGCTTTGGCCTTCTCAACAACAGCGGTAAACGCCTGCTGCTCGTTCATGGCCAGGTCGGCCAGAACTTTACGGTCGATCTCAACATTGGCCTTCTTCAGGCCAGCAATCAGACGGCTGTAAGACAGGCCGTTGGCACGGGCGCCAGCATTGATACGGGCAATCCACAGTGCGCGGAACGAGCGCTTACGGTTACGACGGTCACGGTAAGCGTACTGACCGGCCTTGATAACCGCCTGTTTGGCTACGCGGAAGACGCGGCTACGCGCTCCGTAATAACCCTTGGCCTGACTGAGAATCTTTTTATGACGACGGCGTGCAACCACACCACGTTTTACGCGAGGCATACGTTAATCCTTCTACCTTTAAACCTAAAAAGAAATGGCTAGCGGCTGAATCAGCACGCCGTCATACGTTTGATTGAAGCCACATCGGACTTGGCAATCAACTTGGTACCACGGAGCTGACGCTTACGCTTCGGGCTCTTCTTGGTCAAGATATGACTGGTGAAGGACTGCTTATGCTTAAAGCCAGTAGCGGTCTTCTTGAACCGCTTGGTGGCCCCGCTTTTGGTTTTCATCTTGGGCATTTTTAAAACTCCGCATTCTGTTTTTAAGTGATATCAATGTGCCCCTGAACGACAAATCCCCCGCGACCGCGGGGGATCAGCACCGGATCAGGTTCACTTCTTTTTACGGGGGGCCACTACCATGGTCATCTGGCGGCCTTCCATTTTCGGCCGCTGTTCTACCTGGGCAAGCTCTTCAATATCCACTTCGATCCTGTTCATGAGCTTCATACCAATTTCCTGGTGTGCCATCTCACGCCCACGGAAGCGGATAGTGATTTTGCCGCGGTCCCCGTTTTCAAGGAAACGTACCAGGTTGCGTAGTTTGACCTGATAATCCCCTTCTTCAGTTCCTGGCCGGAACTTAAGCTCTTTGACCTGCGTCTGCTTCTGCTTTTTCTTGGCAGCCGCTTTGGCCTTCTTCTCATCGAAGATTTTCTTGCCGTAGTCCATTATCTTACAGACGATCGGATCGGAATCCGTAACCTGAACCAGGTCAAGAGACGCTTCTTCAGCCTGCTTGAGTGCATCTTCAATCGGTACGACACCGACCTGATTGCCTTCGGCATCGATCAGACGGACTTCAGTTGCGTCAATGTTCTCGTTGATCGGCGCTTTTGGAGTGCGCCCCCGATTCGCTCGCTGTTTAATAATCAGATCTCCGTTTTGGTTCTGCCTTTGCGATTGATTTCGTCAGCCATCAGCTGCTCAAACGCTTCCAGCGATAAAGTTCCCAGATCCTCACCCTTGCGGGTTCTCACCGCAACGGCGTTGTTTTCAACTTCTTTGTCGCCGATAACAACAAGGAAGGGAACTTTGTTAATAGTATGCTCGCGGATTTTAAAGCCGATCTTCTCGTTTCTCAAGTCAGCATTAACCCTATAGCCAAGGGAATCCCACTTTTTCGCAAGATTCTGGCAATAATCCCGCTGATTGTCGGTAATATTCAGCACCGCGATCTGCGTTGGCGCAAGCCATGTCGGGAAAGCGCCCTCGTATTCCTCGATGAGGATACCAATAAAGCGCTCGAACGAACCAAGAACCGCCCTGTGCAACATCACCGGCGTCTTGCGCTCGGAGTTATCTGCCACATATTGGGCACCCAGCCGTCCCGGCATGGAAAAATCGACCTGAATGGTACCACATTGCCACACCCGTCCGATGCAGTCTTTCAGCGAAAACTCGATTTTCGGGCCATAAAAGGCGCCCTCACCCGGCAAAAGCTCCCAATCAACGCCTTCCCGGTTCAATGCTTCTTCCAGCGCGGCTTCCGCTTTGTCCCAGACTTCGTCCGAGCCAACCCGCTTTTCAGGACGGGTTGAGAGCTTGTAAAGAATCTCCGTAAACCCGAAATCCGCATAAATCTCGTGGAGCATGCCGATAAAGTCAGACACTTCCTGCTGAATGGCATCCTCTTCGCAGAATATGTGGGCATCGTCCTGGGTAAATCCGCGAACCCGCATCAAACCATGCAAGGCACCAGACGCCTCGTTACGGTGACAGGAACCGAACTCGGCCAGACGCAGAGGCAGGTCCTTGTAGCTTTTCAGGCCCTGGTTGAAAACCTGCACATGGCAAGGACAGTTCATCGGCTTGATGGCGTAATCGTGCTTCTCGGACTCCGTGGTAAACATGTCGTCCTTGAACTTGTCCCAGTGCCCTGACTTTTCCCAAAGCGCCCTGGAAACCACCTGCGGCGTCTTGATCTCCTGGTAACCATGCTCATGCTGCTTGCGGCGCATGTACTGCTCGATCTCCTGATACAGGGACCAGCCATCCGGATGCCAGAACACCATGCCCGGGGCCTCTTCCTGCATGTGGAACAGGCTCAATTTCTTGCCGATCTTGCGGTGGTCGCGCTTCTCGGCCTCTTCCAGGCGATGCAGATAGGCCTTCAGGTCTTTCTTGTTGCCCCAGGCAGTGCCATACACCCTCTGCAACTGCTCGTTGCTGGTATCACCGCGCCAGTAGGCGCCGGCAACCTTGGTCAGCTTGAAGGCCTTGAGCTTGCCGGTGTTGGGCACGTGAGGGCCACGACACAGATCGATAAAGTCACCCTGGCGGTAGAAGGACAGATCTTCCTCACCGGGAATATCCTCAATGATTCGAACCTTGTATTCCTCGCCCATCTCATCAAACAGACGGACAGCTTCGTCACGGGACATGACCGATCGGGACACCGGAATATCCTGCTTGGCCAGCTCTTCCATGCGCTTTTCGATCCGGCTCAGATCTTCATTGGTGAACGGCCGATCGAATTTGAAATCGTAATAGAACCCGTTGTCCACAACCGGACCAATAGTCACCTGAGCGGAAGGAAACAGTTCCTTGACCGCCATGGCCAGGAGATGTGCGGTGGAGTGGCGGATAATGTCGACGCCGTCTTCATCACGCTCGGTGACAATGGCAAGCTCAGCGTCTTCTTCAATCGGGAAGCTGGTATCGACCAGTTGGCCATTTACACGGCCGGCAATGGCGGCCTTGGCAAGCCCGGCACCGATGTCTGCGGCAACATCGTGAACGGTAACAGATTCGGCAAAACTGCGGTGACTGCCATCCGGCAGGGTAACAACAGGCATAGTAGGCTCCTAGGGACTCAGAGGTGATCCGTACCAAAGACCACATGTTGACGGTTGGCCGCGATACAAACCGCGGACCGTTGCGCGCAGGAGTTTAACAGAAAAAAGCCCGGCAGGTTAATGCCGGGCTTTTAAGGGGAAAAGAGTCAGCCGTAGGCGCTGGCCTCTTCGGGTGTGCGTCGCCGCAATTGGCCGAACGCGACAAGACCAAGCAGTATAAGCGCGGGAATGAACATAAGTTCCTTCGGCGGGCGCTCATTCTCAACCTGCACGGCATCAATGGTCCAGCCGAAGCTGACGCCGGCGTTCTCTGCCTGGCTACCATAGCCAACGAAATCCACCACCATCGTGTCGTCCTGACGCGACAGCTCAAGGCCAGCGCTCGCCAGTCTCGCCTCCGGGGATTCCGCTGCGGGTAGCTCCAGACTGAGATAAGTGGAAACCTCGTCACCACTCAGGGACATGCCCGATGCCTGCACTACCAGGGACTCGCCTGCGGGCACATTTTCAATATGCTCAATCACTTCGGTACCCGGCCTGTCCTGCGTTGCCGGGTAGACCATGTCCCACCAATAACCTGGACGGAACAGGGTAAACGTGATCAGCAGCAGCAGAGCCGACTCCCACTTGTAGCTCTTGGTAAACCAGTAACCCTGAGTGGCCGCCGAGAAGACCAGCATGGCCGTCACCGCACTGGCAACCGTCACCAGCAAATCCACCCAACCCGTCAGGCCAATCAACAACAACTGGGTGTTGAAGATGAACATGAAGGGCAGAATCGCTGTCCGAATATCGTACGTGAAGCCCTGCACACCCGTTCGTATCGGGTCCGCCCCTGATATAGCCGCCGCCGCGTAGGCGGCCAGCCCCACGGGCGGCGTATCATCCGCCAGTATGCCGAAATAGAACACGAACAGGTGGACAGCAATCAAAGGCACCAACAAGCCGTTCTGGGCACCCAGTGTCACGATAACCGGGGCCATCAGGGTGGAAACCACGATGTAGTTGGCGGTCGTAGGAAGCCCCATACCCAGAATCAGACTGATAATCGCTGTGAAAACCAGCATCAGCAACAGGTTGCCGCCGGAGATGAACTCCACAAACTGGGTCATCACCAGGCCAATGCCTGTCAGCGTCACCGTGCCCACCACAATGCCGGCGGTGGCAGTCGCCACACCGATACCAACCATATTCCTCGCGCCAGTTACCAGCGAGAGGGTGAGGTCAACGAGGCCGGTTTTTGTTTCCGCAAGGAAGTGACCTTTTTTGCGGAAAAACGCTTTCAGTGGCTGCTGAGTGATCACGATGAAAATCATAAACACCGTGGCCCAGAATGCTGATAGCTGGGGCGAAAACCGCTCAACAGTCAGGCACCAGACCAGGACCACCACTGGCAACAGGAAGTACAGGCCGGTCTTAACCGTTGGCCCCACGTCAGGCAGTGTATCCATTGAGGATTCAGGATCGTCCTGAGCCAGTTCCGGAAAGCGGGTGGAGTACCAGACCAGCCCGATGTAAATGAACAGCAGAAGCGGCCCGAGAACCCACACAGCGGCTTCGCCCAGAACCACCTTCAACCATCCAATGCCGTAATACACGATGAACGTGAGAGCACTCAGGCCAATCAGGATCACAACCCAGTTCAGCATACGCTGCGCGAGAGTCGGGCGATTCGGACGTTCAATACCCTTCATCTTGAGCTTACAGGCCTCAAGGTGAACGATGTAAATCAACGCCACGTAGGAGATCAGCGCTGGCAGGATGGCGTGTTTGATCACTTCCAGGTAGGAAATGCCCACGTACTCAACCATCAGGAAGGCTGCCGCGCCCATAATGGGAGGCGTCAACTGACCGTTAGTGGATGCAGCTACCTCAACAGCACCCGCCTTGGTAGCGGGGAAACCAACCCGCTTCATCAGGGGGATGGTAAAGGTGCCGGTTGTCACCACGTTGGCGATGGACGAACCTGAAATCACACCGCTCAGACCACTGGATACCACCGCGGCCTTGGCGGGACCGCCGCGCATGTGCCCGAGCATGGCGTAGGCAACCTGGATAAAGTAGTTGCCCGCCCCTGCCCGTTCCAGCAGCGCACCGAATAACACAAACAGGAAGACAAAACTGGTGGACACGCCAAGGGCGACACCAAACACGCCTTCCGTACCCAGCCACATATGGGAAGACAGCTTGCTCAGACTGGCCCCCTTGTGGGAAATCACATCCGGCATATAGGGGCCGGCCAGCGCGTAAATAAGGAACACACCAGCAACGATGGTCAGCGGCAGCCCCAGTGCGCGGCGAGTTGCTTCCAGAAGCAGTACCAGACCACCAAGTGCAATGATCAGGTCCTGGGTAATCGGCGAGCCCGGACGCGTCGCAAGCTGGTCATAAAACAGGTACAGATAAGAGGCTGCAAAAGCGGCAGCCAGGGCAAGAATCCAGTCGTAAACCGGTACGTGGTCAACATTCCTGCCACGAATCATGGGATAAGCCGCAAACGCGAGGAACGCTGCAAAGGCGAGATGAATGGATCTTGCTTCCGTCGAGTTAAAAACACCGAACTCAACAATGTAGGGGAGCGGTGACGCTATCCATAGCTGAAAGAGGGACCAGAGCAGAGGGACAACAAAGAGAATCTTTGCAGCCGTACCGGTCGCAGCCCTTCCACCGGTCTCGGTTTGGAGAACCTCTGCAACCTTCTTGCTGTCGATGGTATCCCCGGCTCTCGGTTCGCTATTGGTCATAGCTGGGTCCTGTAAGAATATAGCGGGTCGGAGATCAGAACACCGCGGGCAGGCCTGCCCGCGGTGTCGTTTTACCGGTTACAGGATCAGTCGATCAGGCCGGCTTCTTTGTAGTACTTCGCCGCGCCCGGGTGCAGAGGTGCACTCAACGCGTCGGATACCATTTCTTCTTTCTTCAGGTTGGCAAACGCAGGGTGCAGGCGCTTGAAGCTGTCAAAGTTCTCGAATACAGCCTTGACCACTTCGTACACTACGTCCTCAGATACCTCGGTAGACGAGACAAACGTTGCCGCCACACCAAACGTGGTCACGTCATCGTCAGAACCACGATACATACCACCCGGGATCACCGCTTCACGGTAGTATGGGTTGTCTGCAACCAGCTTCTTGGTCGCTTCGTTATTGACGCTGACGATCACACTGTCACAGGACGTGGTCGCTTCCTTGATCGCACCGGAGGGGTGCCCAACGGTGTAGAAGAATGCATCAATATTGCCATCACACAGAGCCTGGGATTGCTCCGCAGCCTTCAGTTCCGCCGGAAGCGAGAACTTGTCCATGGTCCAGCCCATTTCGTCCATCAGCACTTCTGCTGTGGCGCGCTGGCCGGAACCGGGGTTACCGACGGACACGCGCTTGCCTGCAAGATCTTCAAACGTCTTGATACCAGACCCCTTGCTGGCAACCACCGTGAATGGCTCGGGGTGCAGCGAGAATACAGCACGCAGCTTCTCGTTCTTTCCGTCTTCCTCGAACTGGCTGGTGCCGTTGTAGGCGTGGTACTGCCAGTCAGACTGGGCTACCGCCAGGTCCAGCTCACCCTGGCGAATCGCGTTCAGGTTATAGACCGAACCACCGGTGCTCTCTACAGAGCAGCGAATACCATGTTCCTTACGATCCATGTTAACCAGGCGACAAATCGCACCACCAGCCGGATAGTACACACCGGTTACGCCCCCGGTACCGATGGTGACAAATTTCTGCTCCTGCGCGGTAACCGCTGTCGAGGCGGTTCCAAGGCTGACCGCTGCTGCAACTGCAAGTGCGGAAAATTTCTGTTTCAGTGCCATGACTTTTCCCTTATCTGTTCATTATTGCTTTTTTGGGCCCGCGTAACGAAACGGACACTCCTCACTTTCGCCTTAAAACATAGACCACTTTGCGATATAAATAAAGCAAGGGTTAGCTCGCTAACCACTTGAGCAAAAAAACAAAAAAGCCCGCAGAGCGGGCTTTTTTGATCAAGCGGTCGCGAATCTTATTTGTTCGCGCGGGCCTTGGCAACCATTCGATCCGGGCGCAGGAGGAAACGCGCCAGGGCCGGCAGCAGCCAGATAGAGCCCACCATGTTCCAGATGAACATGAAGAACAGCAACAACCCCATATCCGCCTGGAACTTGATCGGCGAGAAGATCCAGGTAACCACACCGATACCCAGTGTGACACCGGTAAAGATAACCGCCTTACCAGTAGATCTCAGGGTCTCGAAGTATGCTTCCTGGAGTGTCTTGCCCTCCAACAGGAACTTCTCGAGCTTGCTGTAGATATAGATACCGTAGTCGACACCAATACCCACGCCCAGCGCAATAACCGGCAACGTCGCTACCTTGATACCAATGCCTGATACCGCCATGATCGCCTCCGCCAGGATCGACGTCAGGCCCAGTGGGATCAGAATACACAGAACCGCACGGATAGAACGGAACGTCAGCAGGCACAATGACGCGACCACACCGTAGACGAAGATCAACATCATGTTCTTCGCACTTGAGATGACATCGTTCGTGGCAGCTTCGACGCCCGCATTACCGGCGGCCAGCATGAACGTGTATTCGTCGTTGTTATTGTTGCTGGCGAACTCCTCAACGCGTTCGGTGACTGTTTCCAGCGTTTCTGCCTTGTGATCCTCAAGGAAAACAAGCACCGGTGTCAGATCACAATTGGTATTGATCAGGCCTGCCGGCGCCTCACGGATCGAGGCATTGATAATGGTCTGGTTGCGGGAAATCTCATACCACTTCCAGTTACCCTCGTTCAGTGCCTTGGTAACAATCTTGGACACATCGGCCAAAGACGCCGAGGACTGCACGCCAGGCGTGTTCTGAAGCTCCCACTGAAGGTTGTCCATGGCGCGGAGAACGTTGTACTGGGTACACTGCTCTTCCTCGGTTTTCACCATCACGACCAACACATCGGCACTCGTTGAGTAGTTGTCGATGATGTAGGCATTGTCCTTGTTGTAGCGGGAATCGGCCCGCAGCTCCGGCGCACCCTGATCAAGGTCACCGACTTTCAGGCCTTGCTTGTAATAAAGGCCAAGCCCCAGGCCAATAACCGCTATCAACAGAGAAATCGGTGCCACACCGGGATGTGCGAAGTAAGACATGACGCGCCACTTGCGATCCTGCTTTTCACCATGATTCTGCACATGACGAACACCGCCCTTGGAGATACCAAGGTACGACATGATCAATACGTGCAATACCAGGTTGGTCAGAATGACGAACGCCACACCGATGCCGGCGGCAACGGCCAGATCCCGGATAACATCGATCTCGATGAAGAACAGAGTCAGGAAGCCGAAGGCATCTGAAATCAGAGCCAGCATGCCCGGGATATAGAGCGCCCGGAACGCAAGGCGGGCCGCGGTAACGGAATCAAACCCTTTCGCCGCTTCCACCGCCATGGCATTCACAATCTGAACGCCATGACTGATGCCGATGGCAAATACGAGGAACGGAACCAGAACCGAGTAAGGGTCCAGGCCATACCCCAACAGCCTCAATGTGCCCAGTTGCAGGAACACCGCGATGATGGAGGTGAACACCGGAACCAATGTTCCGGTAATGCAACGTGAGTACCCGAACAGCAACAGGGTCGTCAGGACAATGGTGATGCCCGCAAACCAGGCAATGGAACCAATACCCTCAATGAGGTCGCCCACTTTCTTGGCGAAACCGACGATGTGAATTTCAATGTTCGGATTCTGCGCCTCGTACTTGTCCCGGATCTTTTCTTCCAACTGGCGCGAGAACTCACCGTAGTCCAGCGGCTCGCCAGTTTCAGGGTTGTTCTCATAAAGCGGCGCGTACACGATGGTAGAACGGAAGTTGTCGGAAATCAGGCGCCCTACTTCGTTCGAACGGAGTACGTTCTGACGCAGCTGTTCAAGGGTGGCCCGGGAGCCATCGTAACCGTCCGGGATCACGGTGCCGCCCTGGAACCCTTGCTCAGTCACCTCAACCCAGCGAACGTTGGAGGTCCAGAGTGATTTCAATCCGGAACGGTCCACCCCGTTGAGATAGAACACCTCATCGGTGATCTGCTTCAGGGTTTCCATATACTCGGCTGTGAAGATATCGCCCTCTTCCACTTCCACGGCGATACGCACAAAGTTACCCAGGTTCTCCAGATCGTCCCGGTGCTCAAGCATATTGACGATGTAGGGATGCTCCAACGGAATCATCCGCTCGAAACTGGCATCCGGCTCAATCTTGACCGCGTTGTAGCCAAGGAACAGCGTCAGGAAGAAAAAGGCAATCAGGATGATGGCCCGATTGTTGAAGATCAGCCGTTCCAGGAACGGTTCTGCCTTCGGTGTAGTCAGGTAATGCTCGCCCTTGTCGTGCTTCGGGTTCGACATTCAAAAGCCCCTCTAATTTTCTATCTGTTGGTGCCGCATCAGGGCGTTATTGAAGATTCTTGCCGCGGGCGTCGGTGTGCTTCACGCCACCCTCGCCCACAATCAGCAGATTGGTTCCCGATACGGGGACAATATCCATCACCCCTTCCCGATCATCCCGGAAGTAGGGACGGAAGGTATCTCCACCGTTGGTGCTCATTAGCACTGCGCCACCATTGCCAACCAACGTGATACGGCCGTCTTCGGACACCGTGCCATCATTGAGGGTTGCGTCCGACTCACTGGGCACCACTTTCCAGCTTCTGCCCAGGTCGGATGAAAAGAAGATGTTCCCACGCAAACCGAATGCGAGTATCTCATTCACATTACCGGTTCCGATTGCTCCGAACAGGGAGCCTTCATAGGGGCTCTCACGTCTCTCCCAGCTGTCACCGCCATCGACGGACACGAAAATCTGCCCAGCCTCTCCGACGATCACCAGGCCACCGCCAGTGATCTGGCCAATGCTGTTCAGGTGAAAACTGCTGGGATTCTCAAGCTTCGGCGCCCAGTCTTTCCAGGTCTTTCCGCCGTCCGTCGTGCGCAAAAACATGCCATAGGCACCAACAACGAAACCGTGGTTCTCATTTTCGAACCAGACATCCAGAAACGGGTTCACCGGGCCGATTTCAAGATCCGCCTGCAGGTTTTCCAGCGAGAAATACAGATCGCCCAACGCCCAATCGAGGTCGTCTTTCTCGTCCTCCGGGGCTTCTTCCAGTTTCTGCTCCATTTCGTCGATCTGCTCCTGGCGACTTTCAATCGCCAATTCAGCAGCCCGGACACCGGTGAGCTGGAGCTCCCAGTTTTCGCCCGCATCGTCTGAATGGAGAACAACGCCACTGTGCCCAACGGCCCAGCCATGCTGTTCAGTGCCAAAATCCACGCCGGTCAATGTGACGGATACCGGAACTTCACCCTGCACCCAACTTTCACCATCATCATCGGAAAAAATGATATGACCACGCACACCGGCTGCCACGATTCGTTCGCCCGCCGTGTCGACATCATTGAGCAGATGCTCTGGCGCAAGCGCAGTTGGCCGGGATGGGGTTTCGATGATATCTGCAAGCGCAAACACCGTGGGCGCGGACAATGCCATGGATAGTCCAAGACAGGCCGCTCCCAGAGTCTTGCACATCAACCTTGTAGCCATTCAGATTGCCTATATGTTGTGTTGAACTGTGTCACTCTGATTTTGCCGGTCGCACCGGCCAATACTATGAATATACCGGTGACCTTCCGACCACCGGTATATCCGTCGCCATCCGTCTCTGGCGAAAATCGTGTTCCAACAACGAGTCAAGACGTTAACGCACACTCCTGCGACGCAGGGAAGCCGGCGAGAAATACCGTCGGTTGGGCACGTCGTTGGTAAACTTACGGGTGGAACCCTCTTCGGTATCCAGGCCCAGCACGTGATAACGACGAGCCTGAAGGTCATGGTACACATCCAGCACTGTCCATACGCCAGGCAATTCATAATAGTTTTTCGCCAGACCCATGGTCACGCGCCAGAGCTCACCGCGGCCATCGTACTGGTCCAGCAGCAAGGTGTTCCAGCTATCGGCATCCACATAGAAGCGACGCTTGCCGTAAATATGGCGCTCCCCTTCCTTCAGGGTCGCTTCCACAACATGCACCCGATGGAGCTCCCAACGGGTAAGGTCCGGATTCAGGTGGGAAATACCCAGGATTTCGGAGTAAGGCGTGCCCTGCTCACCGATGCGGTAATTGTTGTAGGGAACGTAGATCTCCCGCATACCCTCATATTCCCAATTGTAGCGGTCCAGGGCACCGTTAAAGATATCGGTGTCATCGGCTGTTCGCAGATTGTCTGCGGCTGCAATCGGAGAGTCATAGCCCAGGTTGGGTGCACGACGAACACGGCGCTGGCCGGCGTTGTAACCCCAACCATTACGCGGGTTGATAATCTGGTTCAGAGTTTCATGAATCAGGATGGCACCACCGGCAAGACGAGGTGGCGACTGGGTAAACGACAAATAATAGAAAATAACGTTATCGAGTTCTTCTTCACTACCCTCAGGGTTGTAGTAATTGAAGAAGGCTTCCTGCTGAGAGGTCACAAGGGAGTAGTCGCCATCCGGCTGCACTGCCACTTCGCTTGAACGGCGGGTTACGGAAACGCCACGCCAGCGAGTCAGGTGATTCCAGACTACCTGCCAGGCTTTTTGCTCATTATTACCGTGCAGGATGGGGAAAGGATAACCGGCAAAGGCGCCATCGATCCCCTCGCCTTTACCCACTACCTCAGCATCTACGGCATTTTCCCTGGTGTTTTCAGCAACCCAATCCGGCACCGCGTGTGTGCGACGGCTTTTGTAGACCGGAATACGGAAGGTCGTCGGATAGGTGTCGAGCATGGCACGGAGGCCGTCGGTCAGGTACTCGTCATACTGATCCATGTTGGACGCGCTGATGGTGAATAACACCTCATCGTCCGGGAAAGGGTTGATATGGTGCTGACCACTACCCTCATATCCGGTAGGGGCTTCGGTGAGGCCACCCGTCCACGCGGGAATGGTGCCTGCCTCGTTGCCGGCTTTCACGGAGCCAAACGGGGTAAGATCCTGACCCAGTCGAGCGGCTTCACTACTGGAAACGGCGGAATTGGCTGGCATGGCAAAAACCGAAAGAGCAAACAGACTGCCCAAAATCACATTGTTCTTGTATGTCATTTTTTAACCTTAAACCTGTCTGAAAGCCCTGTAGAAGGCTTTTCTTATTGTGTTGTCATGGAATATCGGCTCCTGACAGAGTAGCCGATTGGCCGATATTGTCTATCGACCGAAAGTGCGATTTTGTATCCGCCTGTGACAGGCCCCGCGTTGCGGCAGACGGATACCCCAGCGATCTCGCTTCCCTATTGGCCGGCAAGGCTCTTGTGAACCACCTCGTAGACATCCCGCGACAATCCAGACTTGTCACGAACGGTCTCCAGCGCCGATTTCATCTGCTCGCCGTGAACCGGCGCGAATTTGCGCCAGCGGGTCAGCGGAGACACCAGCCTGGCCGCAATCTGTGGGTTACTGTCATCCAGTTTTCGCACCTGCTCCGCCAGGAACTGATAACCGGCTCCATCCTCTGCGTGAAAGGCAGGGAGATTCTGGCCGGCAAACACCCCGATCACCGAGCGGATCTTGTTGGGGTTCTTCCAGTCGAACGCCGGGTGCTCCATCAGTTCATGGACTTTGCGCAAGCCTCCGGTGCGGGTACTGCCCGACTGCACCGCGAACCATTGCTCAACCACCTGGGGGTCGTCCTTCCACTGCTGGTAGAAGTCTGCGAGTGCCTGCTCCTGCTCTTTTTCGTAACCGGAGTTCACCAGGGCACGAAGGGCTCCCATACGATCCGTCATGTTATCGGCCTCGTTAAACTGGCTTGTCGCCAGCGTCCGGCCCTCTTCATCATCGATGTGCAGGAGCCAGGCCAGGGCGGTATTCCGCAAGCTTCGACGCGCTACGGCCTCCGGCGTCACCTCGTAGTGACCGCTCAGGGTGTTGCGGTGATAGCAGGCCAGAAGCTCGTCCCTTAGCGATCTCGCCAGATGCGCAAGCACGCGTTCACGGGCTCTGTGGATGGCAGGTACGTTGGGCTGATCAGCCAGTTCGATCAGATAGGCTTCGGATGGCAGTTGCAGCATTTTGGCAACCAGCGCCTGATCCAGAGACGAGTCCGCCAACAGGCTGCGATACGCCTCAACCAGGCCGGCGTCCACGTTCCCATCGGTGGACGACACCAGTGAGTTGATGACGTCCACCGCCAGGCGCTGTCCCGCGTCCCAGCGATTGAAACCGTCCGAGTCATGGCTCATCAGGAAGGTGAGCTGCTCCCGTGTCCACGGGTAGAACACCCGCACCGGCGCCGAGAACCCCCGCAACAATGAAGGCACTGGCCGCTCCGACAAGCCGTGGAACTCGAAGGTATGACTGGCGTCGGTCAACTCCAGGACCCGGTCCGTTGGCGCATCGGCATCATCTGCAGCCAGCTTCAGTGGCAACGACTCACCCTCGGCACCCAGAAGGCCGATGGCAAATGGGATGTGCTGCGGCTTCTTATCGGTCTGTCCCGGTGTATCCGGAATCGACTGTTTGATGGTCAGGCGATAGATGCCAGCAGCGTCATCAAACTCATCCCGCACTGTCAGCTCTGGCGTGCCAGACTGCTCGTACCAGAGACGGAACTGCGACAGGTCACGACCACTGGCATCCTCCATGGCGCGGACAAAGTCGTCTGTTGTCACCGCCTGACCGTCATGCCGCTCAAAGTACAGGTCACTGCCCTTGCGGAACAGATCGGGCCCCAGCAGCGTATGGATCATGCCCACCACTTCCGAACCTTTCTCGTAGATGGTCAGCGTGTAGAAGTTCGTGATCTCCATATAGGATTCCGGACGAACCGGGTGCGCCATTGGCCCCGCATCCTCGGCGAACTGAGCGGTACGAAGCATGGTCGCATCCTCAATCCGCTTCACAGTGGGCGAACCCACATCGGCAGAAAAACAGGAATCCCGAAACACCGTGAAGCCTTCTTTCAGGCTAAGCTGGAACCAGTCGCGACAGGTCACGCGATTACCGGACCAGTTGTGGAAATACTCGTGGGCCACGATCGACTCGATGCGCTGGAACGCCATGTCCGTCGCGGTTTCCTGGCTGGCCAGTACGCACGAGGAGTTGAAAATGTTCAGCCCCTTGTTCTCCATGGCGCCCATGTTGAAGTCGTCCACTGCGACGATCATGAAAATATCCAGATCATACTCGCGGCCATACACCTCCTCGTCCCAGCGCATGGCGCGTTTCAGGGAGTCCATGGCGTGGTCGCACTTCTCGGCGTTGCGGGGTTCAACGTACATGCGCAGGTCAATGTCACGACCTGACATTGTCTTAAAGGTGTCCCGCTTCTCCAGGAGGTCACCGGCCACCAGAGCAAACAGGTAGCAAGGCTTCGGGAATGGGTCTTCCCAGGTGACAAAATGCCTGCCGTCGGCCAGATCGCCCTTTTCAACATCGTTGCCGTTGGACAGCAGGATGGGATAACGGGTTTTACCCGCCTCAACACGGGTGCGGAAACGGGCCATCACATCGGGCCGGTCAGGAAAGTATGTAATGCAGCGGAAGCCTTCGGCTTCACACTGAGTACAGAACATACCCGACGATTTGTACAGGCCTTCCAGGCGCGTGTTGTTCTGGGGTTCGATCCAGGTCACGACCCCCAGATTAAACTGATCCGGCACTTCATGAAGGGTGAGTTTGTCGTCACGGTCCTCGTAGGCGCTGCCCTCCAGGGGGTTGCCATCCAGGCTCACCGATTCAAGTGTGGTCAGGCTGTCGCCGTCAAGTTCAAGGCTCTTGTCCGAGGAATCGCTGTCGGGATTCCGGCGCATGGCCAGGGTACAGTGAACCCTGGCCCCATCTTCAAACAGTTCAAAACGCAGATCCACATGGTCCACCAGAAAGGCGGGCACGCGGTAATCCTTGAGGAAAATGGTCTGTGGCTGACTGGTACGCATTCACTTTCTCCAGAATTCGTTGGGCCGGGCTCAGTGGTTTGGGAAGACCCGGAAGCGGACTTCATAACCGGTGTATTTACGGATATTGATAACACCGGTATCCAGGATCAGGTATTGGCCCTTGATCCCCTGGAGCACGCCGTCCGCCGAGGGCGACTTGTCCAGATTATGAGTTTTTACCGTCCGGGGCCATACCTCGACCGGATATCTCAGAGCCACCCCGTCTTCATCGACAGCCCGGATACTGTTCTCACCGTGGGCGGCGCGCAATTCCGACAAATCGTCGGCGACCAGCTCCAGCATGCGGCGACGCTCTTCAACCAGATCCAGCTCCGGCACGTCGCCTTTAAGCATGGCCCGCCAGTTGGTTCGGTCCGCAACGTATTTCTTGCAAGCGACTTCCACAAAGCCCGCTAACTGGCGGGTAGCCACCCTGACCATCGGGATGGCATCGACGGCACCCTGGTCTATCCAGCGAGTTGGCACCTGAGAACCACGGGTTATGCCCACCTTGAGACCGGACGAATTAGCCAGATACACCACATGCTCAATCATGCAGTGAGTCTCTCCCCACTCCGGCTCACGGCAGGTGCCCTCATGGTAATGGCATTTTTCCGGGCTCATGATGCAGCTGTCACAGGCGGCCAACTTGCGAAAACAGGGATAGCAGTAACCCTGGCTGAAACTCTTGTTGGTCTTACGATCACAGTTGATGCAGCGTATCACGCCATCGAAATCAAACTGCAACGTGTACCCGACCATCTCATTAAGGGGGATGAGGGTATCGCCCACCCGGATGGTATAGCTGACCGGATCACCGGCCTCTGCAGGCATCTTGCGCAGGCGACCGGTCACATCAACCAATGCGGTCAAGACTTCACCTCAAAGTACTGATCTGAGCCAGCGGTACCGTTTGACGATTTCCCTGCTGTGCGCGACACGCTGGGATCGCACGCAGTCCCCGCCTTTTCGCCGCGGTCAAGGTAACCAACCCGCTCTTCCATCGGTGTGTTGTGGTGGTCTTCGTAATAAATAACGGCCTCCATGCAGATCGACCGCTGCTCGTCACTCAGTTTACGACCATCCGGCCACTTGCCCAGCTCAAGGGCGCGCTTGAGGCTCTGATAAACAGCGGGGTCCAGCCGTTTGATCAGCTCTTCGTAGGTCATTTCGTTCTCCAATCATTTGCTAGCAAAAAATGTGAGGAAACCCGTTGACAACAATAAACGATAATGATTATCATTAACTCACCAAATGACGAAGGTCGTATTCATTTGGTCTCTCTCATCAGGAGCTATACGCTCTTTTCATGCCCCGCGGTTTCGCGGGGCTTTTTTTGGTACCGGCAAAATGGCCGCCAGGGCAAGGCCAGCCACAAAGCCTCCCAGGTGGGCTTCATTTGCCATCTGCCCCAACCCCACCATTTCGGTAAATGGCGTAAAGCCAATCACCATCCAGGCCACGGCAAACGTCACCAGTGCAGGCGGGAACTGGAAACGGGGCACGCGTCGCTGGCTCAACCAGCAATAACCCAGAATGCCGTACACAACGCCAGACAGACCGCCAAACAGAGGCCCACTCACGATGTACTGCAATCCGTTGGACAGCAGGCTGGTCACTACGAACAGGGCAAGTAACCGCGCACGGCCATCGAACCACTCAACCTGACTGCCCAGGAACCACAACATGACGGAATTAAAGATGATATGGGTCCAGCTGAAATGCAGGAAATCCGGCGTGATCAGGCGCCAGACCTGCCCACCAGCCAAGGTAGAAGACAGCGCCTGGATTCGATCCGCCATGGTACCAACATCATAGAAACGCGGATCGACGAACATCAACAGGGTGGATAGCTGATTCTGTCCCATGGCCGTCACCCAAGCCATCAATACGGCCAGGGCAATCATGGCGAGCACCATGGGTGCGTGGCGTGGCGACGGCTGCCAACGCCCCCCGACAAACACCGGCGATTGCGCTGTCGTATTGACAGCGTCCTGCACCTCGGGTTCCTTCAGGAAGCGCTCAAGGGCCTGTAACACCGGCTCCGTATGCTCAGGGTTCTCCAGCCACAGCACCTGTGACCCACCCTCCTCGGTGATCCGGTGCTCCACCCCCTGCTCTTTCAGCCAACGACTGAAACCAGCCAGGTTTGTGTCGGTATCAATTTGTTTCACGCGATACACAGGTTACCTCGCCACGCTGTCTTCGCTGGTGGGATAGTCCGGCTGCTCCGGCCTCTCCACATCCACCCAAACGAACTTGTCACGGGACAGGGTACGTTCGCCATCCAGGCGATAGGCCACTAGCTTGCCGTATTTGACCGCACTGAAGTCGATGCAGGCCACATTGTGTTTCAGTGGTGCCGGCTCGCCTTCCATCCAGTAATGGCCCACGAACACCGGTGGCGCTGAAGCGGGATAGCTGATCAGCTGGCCTCGCTCAGCGTCCGTCAGCTCACGGCAGGCGACGTCCTCCGGCAAGGGGTCGGGCTGGAACACCACGTCGGCGTAGGTTTTCGGGTTATCAGCCCAGAACTTGGTGCGGAAAAACTCCCTGACGTAGCCGTCTTTACCGGTAATCTTCACGCCCGGCGGCAAGCGAAGATCCGTGCCGCGCAGCAAGGTATCCATGACCTGGCCGGCGAAGGACTCAATCGCCGCCGACGCATGGAGGAACTCGTCATCGATACAGGCACCTCCCTGATTTTCCTTGAATTTGGTGATCAGGTCGCTGTCCCAACACGCATGTACTGCCCGGAAATCCGGCTCATCGATAAACAGGGGAATGGTGTAGAACCACTCCAGAAACTCGTTCCATTCGTGGGGGTAATGCTCGAACTGTTCGAGGGTTTCTCGGATCAACCGGTCGTGCCGGGCATTGTGCTCCCGCAGGAACGTCTTGCCACTGCCGGGGCGGGCACGGGTGCAGTAGCCCAGGGCGTTGTACTCGTGATTTCCCATTACGATGCGGGCGGAACCGTGCTCGACCATGTCCCTGACCAGATGCAGTGCCTCACGGATACGAGGTCCGCGGTCAATGATGTCACCAATGAATATGGCCTGGCGCCGGGGGTGTTCATAGACACCGTTAACCTTGCGATAGCCCATCTGGTCCAGTAGCCGCACCAGGGTATGAGCGCATCCGTGAATATCGCCGATAATGTCGTAACCGCGGCTCGCGGATCTTTCCTGTCCTGGCATGTTGTTAGCTCGCTGCAATCTCACTGGCCCAGCCCAGCTTGTCCCGGCATGTGGCGTAAAAATTATGATCCGCGGGGTGAATCAGGCGAATCTTGAAGGGTTTCTTGGTGATTCGGATGATGTCGCCGGGGGCACAGGCAATGTTCATCTGCCCGTCGAAACTGATCTGCGGATAGGTTTCGTTTGTTTCACCGATCACCAGCTTGATCTCGCTCTTGCCGTCCACCACGATCGGGCGACTGCTCAACGTGTGCGGGAACATGGGCACCAGCACGACGGCATCGAGTTTCGGATGCATGATCGGCCCGCCCGCCGATAACGAATAGGCGGTCGACCCGGTCGGCGTAGCCACGATAAGCCCATCCGAGCGTTGGCTGTATACGAAATGTCCGTCGATGTAGAGGTCGAACCCGATCATCCGGGTCGATTTGCCGGGATGCAGCACCACGTCATTCAGGGCGGTTCCAAAGCCCAGCGGCTGGCCATTGCGCTCCACGTGCCCATCCAGCAGGAAACGGGTCTCTTCGATGTATTTCCCCTGCAGGACCTTGCCCAGCCGTTCCTCCAGGTCAGACGGAGAAATATCGGTCAGGAAACCAAGACGACCACGGTTCACACCCAGCAGCGGAATCTTGGATTTGGCCAGTTCCCGGGCAGCGCCCAGCAGACTGCCATCACCACCCACCACAATAACCAGGTCACAAATTTCACCCAGCAGCTTCTTGCTGGCCACCTGAAGACCATGACCAGGCAGCATGCTGGCGGTGTCTTCCTCAATGATCACGTGATAGTTATTGCTCACCAGATACTGTTTGAGCTGACGCAGCGATTCGACCACCTTTACGCTGCCCATGCGGCCAATCACGCCAATGTTTCTGAATTGATCCATGTAGCTTCCTGTGGGTGTCTGGGTTGGGCCGGGGCGGAGCTGATTCATCACCCGGGGGCGTATCAGCACCCATAGTAACGAAATACGGCCCGATTCTGAAAAAAGATCCCGCAGGAAATCGCTAGAGGCAGGTTAGTTGGAGTCCTTCGGCCGGTGCTGTTCGCAGCGATCATCCACCTCTGCCCGAAACTCAGCCGGCTGACTGATGCGCATGACGGGCTCACCACAGGGTTTACCGTTGGTAAGCTTATGATGGCAGACCGGGTGTTCATAGTGATCAAGCCATTGCCGATAGGCCGGCTCATTGAGCCCGCAACGCTCAGCAGCGTAGGCCACAGGGTTGCGGAAATAGCTCTCGATATCATCGTAAGGCAGGGTAATATGACCTACCCCGGCGTGGTAGGCCACCAGGAAGACCGAATGGTTTTGCAGATGATCCATGACTGAATTTTCGGTTGGCGGCTGGTGTCGCAAGTCATAGTTTTCCTGCTCCAGCACCACGATCTTTTCGTCCCTCAATTCCAGTTCGCGCTGACGGCGCTCCAGTTGCTCTCGCAGCAACACCACCTCGGCATCCGCCGTAGCACCCTCGCGCTCATTACGGGCCTCACCACTGGCGATCTGCTCCTGCATCATCAGGTACTGCTCATTGCGCTCAGCAAGGCGTTTTTTCAGCTGTTCATTGCTGAGTTTCTGGCGCTCATACTTCTGCTGGAGTTCGGCGGTTTCATTACGCAGGGCCTGCATCTCATGGCGGTTTTCACGCTGCAGATCAGACAGCGCATCGCGATGAACACTTTGCAGGGTTTTGATGCGAAGCCGCTGTTCCCGGATAACACGGGCAAGCCGCACCCGGTCTGCGGAAACCTCAGGTTCTTCCTGGGAACGGGACTCGGCACCCAACACAGGAATATCCTCTTCCGGCGTGGGCTCCACCTTGCGGAACCTCAGTGTGTTCGCATCCACGGCGCGCCGAATGGCCTGGAAGTGGTTGCTTCCCGGGGTCATATCAGGATCCCAGAAATCCTCGGCACTGGCAGACTTCGGGCATTGACTGCGACACACCAATCGAATCGGACCAGCACCCATATCCGGGCCCTTGGCACCTTTGCGGGCCAGTTTTTCTACGGGCAAGTTCCAATGGCTGTCAGCCCTGCCTTCCTCATCAAAATAGATTCGGAAGAAAACCAGCGAACGCACCAGAAGGTCGCTGCCAAGCAATACGTAAACGGCCTTTACATCGGTATCTGCCAGGTCGGACAGGCCAACGTAGCCATCAAGAAAGGCTCCGAACTCAGACGCACGCATCTGGCGCGACACGTCGCTGCCGTCCATGAAAAACACCGCCGAATAACCATCGCTTGCCTGGTCGGCAGACCCCATTGCTAACTCCCCACTCTCCAAAAACCCGACCGCTACACGACAAACACACCAAAAGTGTTCCGTTTTTTCGTCAGACACCAGAAACCGGCCCTGCACAGTGCGCGGGGCCGGCTTCAAACTGACAGACTTCCGGATAATAGTCTAGCGGGTCAAACCTCTGAAGGTAGAGTAAAACTGCAACGTTTTGTGATCAGGGCCCGCACGCCCGTGGCACTCAGAGCTCCGCTGCCAGGCGGCTGCCCTGATTGATCGCGCGCTTGGCATCCAGTTCCGCGGCCACGTCGGCGCCACCGATCAAGTGCACCTTCATTCCAGCGGCTTCAAGCCCACTCTGTAACTCACGCAAAGGCTCCTGGCCGGCACACACAACAATGGTATCCACCGGTAATACCCTATCCTCTCCCTGCTCGGCACCTTTCGGGGTCACCGTTATGTGCAGCCCGTCATCATCAATCTTGCGGTAGCTCACGCCCGGAACCATCTGCACCTGGCGATTCTTCAGTGAAGTGCGGTGAATCCAGCCTGTGGTCTTGCCCAGGTTTTTACCGACTTTCGATGCCTTGCGCTGCAACAGGTACACCTCGCGGGCCGGCTCCGGCACCTCCGGCTCCATGCCCTGAATACCGCCACGATGACCAACGCTCAGGTCCACTCCCCATTCACGCATGAAGTGCTCGGGGTCCAGTGCCGCCGAGGTGCCCTTGTGGACGATGAATTCCGAGACGTCGAAACCGATGCCACCGGCACCAATCACCGCCACTTTCTGCCCTACGGGCTTGCGACCCAACAGCGCATCCAGGTAACCAATGACACTGGGGTGATCCACTCCCTCAATCTCTGGCGTGCGCGGGCTGACGCCGCTGGCCAGCACCACATGGTCGTATCCACCAGCCTTGAGGGCATCGACATCCACACGGGTGTTCAGGCGTACGTCCACCCCGTGTTTGTCCAGCATGACCCGGAAATAACGCAGGGTTTCGTAGAACTCCTCCTTACCCGGTATCCGCTTGGCCACGTTGAACTGACCACCCACTTCGCTACCGGCGTCAAACAGCGTTACTTTATGACCACGCTCCGCCGCTACCGTCGCAAACGCCAGGCCTGCGGGGCCGGCACCAACCACCGCGATCGTTTTGGGCTCGGCGGTTTTGACGTAGGTCAGCTCAGTTTCGTGACAGGCACGGGGGTTGACCAGACAAGAGGTCAGCTTGCCGCTGAAGGTATGATCCAGGCAGGCCTGGTTGCAACCGATGCAGGTGTTGATTTCATCCGCGCGGTCTTCGGCAGCCTTCAGAACAAGGTCCGCATCCGCCAGGAACGGACGGGCCATGGACACCATATCAGCATCGCCTTCCGCGAGGATCTTCTCGGCAACATCCGGCATGTTGATGCGGTTGGTGGTCACCAGGGGAATGCTGACCTCGTCTTTCAGGCGCGCCGTTACCTTGGTAAACGCGCCTCGAGGCACAGAGGTAGCAATGGTCGGTACACGGGCTTCATGCCAGCCGATGCCGGTGTTGATAATGGTTGCGCCGGCTTTCTCGATTTCTTTCGCCAATTGCACCACTTCATCCCAGGTACTGCCATCTTCGATAAGATCCAGCATCGACAAACGGTAAATAAGGATGAAATCGCTGCCCACGCGCTCGCGAACCCGGCGAACAATCTCGATCGGCAGTCGAATGCGGTTCTCGTAGCCGCCACCCCACTGATCAGTACGATGGTTTGTATGTGCCACGATGAACTGGTTGATGAAGTAACCTTCCGAACCCATGATCTCCACGCCGTCGTACCCGGCTTCCCGCGCGAGCGCCGCGCAGTTGACGTAATCCTCAATCTGCTTTTCGATACCCGCTTCGTCCAGCTCTCTAGGCTTCATCGGGTTGATGGGCGCCTGAATCGCGGACGGGGCCACCAGCTCCGGATGATAAGCGTAGCGACCGGCATGGAGAATCTGCATACAGATCTTGCCGTCGGCCTCATGCACCGCGCGGGTGATCACCTGATGCTTGTCCGCTTCTTCCTGGGTGTTCATCTTGGCCGCGTGCTGGAACACCGCACCTTCCACATTCGGGGAAATACCACCAGTCACAATCAAACCCGCACCGCCACGGGCACGTTCGGCGTAGAAAGCGGCAAGCCGATCAAAACCATTCTTCGCCTCTTCCAGGCCAGTATGCATGGACCCCATCAGTGTACGATTGCGAAGACGCGTGAACCCGAGATCCAACGGCTCCAGCAAATTGGGGTAACGTTTAACGCCCGGTGTCGATTCGGTCATGATCTCTCTCCTGTTATTGGATCGGCAATGCAGTGATATGGGCTCTAAATTAGCCATCCGACCCTTCCCAAACAATATCCCGAAACAACAGTTTGATATCCTGTAACGACTTGTCGGACAATACCTGCATCATGAAAGCGAGCACCAGACACAAAAACCCCCTCGGCGATATCAGCGTGCTGTACGTCGCCGTCATGGCCCGCGCACTTCTGGCCGAAGGCCGGGACCCCACAGACCTGCTGAGCCGGTTTGGGCTGGACGAACAGGCACTGGGAGCGCCTGCGGCCCGGATCAGCATCCCCCGGTTCATGAGAATGGGTCAGGCGGCTATCGCCCTCACCGGCAACCCCGCGCTCGGCCTGACGATGGGCCAGCTGTCTCGCCCCGTGGACGCGGGTATCGCAGGGCTTGCCGCCCAATCTGCCGCCACAGCTGGCGAAGCCATCAGCACGCTGATTCATTATTCCCTACTCAACAGCCGCAACAGCAGGGGTGTTCCCTGGACAGCCGGCAAGGGCCGTGAAGCGCATTTTTACTCCATCAAACCCTACAACGTGTTTAATTACTTCGTGGTGGATTCGGTCCTTGCAGCCTGGGCCCAATTCCTGAGGCTCATTACCGGCCACGACCGGGTCGTTGAACGGGTCTGCATTGAGTACCCTTCCCAGGGTTACGACGATGTGTTTGAACAGTGGTTCGGGTGCCCGGTGAAGTTCGGTGCCGAAGGCAACAGCCTCAGACTGGCCCCGGGAATAGCGGAAGCCGCTTCGCTACAGGCGCAGGCCGCCATGTTCGAGTCACTGTCAGGGCAGTGCGCACTGGAACTGTCACGTATCCGCGCCGGGTGGAGCACGGCTGACCGGGTGAAAGACCAGCTCCCACCCCTGCTACAGGGCGGCACTCCGACCCTGATGACCGTCGCCCATAAGCTCGGCGTCGCGCCCTGGACACTTCAAAGACAATTGGCAGAGGAGAACACCGGATTTCGGGAACTGGTGGACGACACCCGCAAGGAGCTGGCTATCGAGTACATACGGGAAACACGGGTATCGCTGTCAGAAATTGCGTGGCTATTGGGCTTTGCCAATCCGGCAGCATTTCATAAGGCGTGGCGTCGCTGGTTCAACACCAGCCCGGGGGAACATCGAAAACAGTACCTGGCGGAGCAGGCTGCCAAAGGTATTCTCTAAAAACCTGAAAGCACCACTACAACTCAGTGGCATCGTCCAGAGTATCGTCATCATCATAGTCTTCAAACTGACAATCCATCAGCTCTTCTTCGTAATCGGACATTGTTCGTCTCCCAAGTTTCAAACAGGAGAACGATAGCATGGACAATATTACAGAGAGATGAATCGGGAATGACAACAAAAAGAGGTAATCAAAGAAGGGAAAATGGCGGAGCGGACGGGACTCGAACCCGCGACCCCCGGCGTGACAGGCCGGTATTCTAACCAGCTGAACTACCGCTCCGCGTGAGCCGCCACCTCGGGCGCAATCAAGGGTGTGACTGCTCGGTGACAACGAGGGCGCATTATAAAGAGGCCGCCCTGCATGTCAACGTTTTTCATGAAAAAAGTTCGGTTTTCAGAAGGCTCTTACATGGCATCAACCATGGCATCCTTTCCCTGTGCGGTCTTTCGGTATTCGATAGGCGTCATGCTCGACCAACGCTTGAACGCCCGGTAGAAAGTACTGGGTTCCGAGAAGCCGGTGAGATAAACGATTTCGTCAATGGATTCGTCGGTGGTTGCCAGCAACTGCCGCGCCAGGCGATAACGGAAATCCGCCAGCACCTGGTTGAAGCTGGTTTCTGCTTCAGTCAGGCGGGTACGCAGGGTTCGGGGCTTAATGCCAAGACGCTCGGCCACGGCATCCAGAGTAACCTCGCCGCTGTCCAGCAGTTCCGCAACAATCCGCTCGACCTGTCCGACGATGTCTTTCTTCTCAAGACGGGCCACCTGCTCACTGGCAAACCGCTCATGGAGGTCCAGCAACTCCGGTTCCGCATGGGGTGAAGCATGGGACAGCAGGGTGGCAGGGAAATACAGCCGGTTTTCCTTGGCGCCAAATATGACATCGCAGCCAAGCACGTCGATCACATGCTCCTGGCCATGCTCACGCTGATGCTCAAACTCGATGCGCGACGGATAGAAGCTGTCATCGGTGATCGATCTGAAAAAGGTAATCAGGCCCTGCACGAAACATTCGTTGAAGTGCCGCAGACGGCTGACTTCGCTGGAAGCGGCATCCAGAACCATGCAAGCCTCGTCGCCCTCGATGAAGAAGTCGGTATTGGCAGCATCGCTCAACAGGCGCTGATAGTTCTGAGCCCGCCGCAGGCCCTCGCCAAACGTGGGGCTACTCAGAAACAGATATTCCAGTACCTGCCCCTTGTAGGCCGGTAACAACTGACCCAGGTGGAGGCCGGCGTCGGAGTCACCCGACACATCCTCAACCACCTGCCAGAAATACAACTGGGCACTGTGAGGTGTTCTTAGCTGCTCGGTGTAGACATAGTCTTCATCCACTCCCAGCCGGGCAAAAATGGCATCTGTATCAATCCCTTTGCGTTTCATGGCCTGATAAATCAGGCGCAACATCACACCCGCATCGCGAAGTTCCTGCATAAAATCCCGCTTTATAGTTGTTTATTAATCGGCTTGGCCGGCCGGACAACCTTGCTGGCAAGCCAGGTCAATGCTCATACTGGCCGGGTTTGCCAGACTCTGAGACCTTAGTCTTATATTAGAGCATATCAGGCCACAGACGCACAGGTGTACCAGGAGAGATAGCAATATGACAGATACTTCAATCTACCACCGTCACCCGCCCGGCCTATGGTCGCTTTACAGCAAGGCCCTACTCCCGAAAACCAAGCCATCCGGCGACGAACTCAGGATCCCCGGCCTGTCCACCCGATTAATCGGTGTCAGTACGGCCAACGATAACCTGAAACGCTACCGGAAGGTATGTGGCTTCGATACACAGGCTAACGTGCCCATCACCTGGCCCCACATCCTGGCGTTTCCGTTGCATCTGAAACTGCTGACCGAGAAAGACTTCCCACTGCCCCTGCTTGGGCTCGTTCACCTTCGCAACAACATCACGCAGCACCGAGCCATCGGCACCGGGGAAACGCTGGACATCACCGCACGGCTGGACGGTCAGAACAATACGTCGAGGGGCCTGGAGTTCGATCTGGTCACCGAAGCCTGGTCCGCAGGGAGGCTGGTGTGGGAAGAGACGAGCACCAACCTGTTCCGGCAGCCGGATAAAAGCAAAAAGGCCTCGGGCGATAAACCTCCCGAACTGCCCCACTACCCTGAGACCACCGACATCAGTGCCGCGGAATCCATTGGCCGGCAATACGCGGGGGTATCCGGTGACAGAAACCCGATACACCTTCACGCGCTGACCGCAAAGGCCTTCGGTTTCCCCCGGGCGATTGCCCACGGCATGTGGAGCAAGGCCCGAGTGCTGGCACTACTGGAACAGCAAAGCGGCTGGCGCCCGGACGCGATATCCGTCTCCTGCCAGTTCAAGAAGCCGCTGTTCCTTCCCGGAACCGCACAACTCAACTGGCAGGTGGGGCAAGACGGCTGGGTTTATCAGCTACTGAATGCGTCCGGAAACGCACCCCACCTGAGCGGCCAGATACATTGGGAAAGTTAAGTGGGGAGAGAGGTTACTCTGTCGGCTCTCCGGAGCCGTCAGTGGACGCACAGGGCGAACCCACGGCACCGGCGACCGGCAGGGTAAAGAAGAAACACGCACCACCGTGCTCGGGCCGCTCAAACCCGATATCACCGCCCTGGGCCTGGATCAGGGATCGACACATGGGCAAGCCAATCCCCATGCCTTCTTCCTTGGTGGTATAAAACGGCAGGAACAGCTTTTCTTCCGCATCGTCCTGCAGGCCAACACCATGATCGGTGACCGCCACACGGACACAGCCAGTGCCTGACATCGCCACGGTTACCTCCACAGGCTTTTCCGATTGGGCGCTGCGAGTGGACTCCAAGGCATTACGAATCAGGTTCAACGCAACCTGCTGTACCTGAATCGGGTCCGCAAGGACATCCGGCACGTCATTGGCCACCGAAATCTCGACGCCGCCCTCGTTGTTGCGGATATCCACTTCTGCGAACTGGCGGGTATCTTCCAACAGCGCCGCAATCGACAACACATCCTTTCCGGCAGCCGGCTTCTTCATAAACCGCCGGATGCGTCGGATCACCTCACTGGCGCGGTGTGACTGGGCTTCGATCTTCTCCAGCGTTTCCTCAAGCAACTCGTGGTCCGGCGCTTCCTTGGCTAACACGCGCTTGGCAACGCGGGCATAGTTGGTGATAGCCGTCAGTGGCTGGTTAACCTCATGTGCCACACCGGCCGCCATCTCCCCCATGGTGGTCAGGCGGGAGAAGTGGGCCAACTGCTCACGCTGCTCCTGAACCATGTGCCGGGCGTCGTCCAGCGCCCGCTCACTTTCAAGCTCAGCAGTGATGTCACGGAAGACCACAACCGCGCCATGCAGTTCATCACCATCCAGTTTCGGTGTCGCACGATACTCCACCGGAAACGGTGAACCATCTGCGCGTAACATCTCAATATCGCGCTGGTTCTCCGCAACACCCTTGGTACAGGTGGCATAGATAGGGAGTGACTCACATCCGTGGCCGGCGGTGCGGAAATGGAGATCGAAAAAACCCTCACCAATCAACTCTTCAACAGGCCTGCGCATGATCAGCGCCGCCGCCGGATTGGCGAACACGATGGTACCCCTGGCGTCGAGACCGTAAATACCTTCGCTGATGGAATTGAGTATGCGGGCCTGATCGTTTTCAAGCTGGCGATTACGGGCCTGAAGCGCCCGCTCAAGGCGGATTACCCTGGCATGGGTTTTCACCCGGGCAATCACCTCCTGGGCCTGGAACGGCTTGGAGATGTAGTCAGCGCCTCCCAGGGAAAATCCCCGGACTTTCGCCTGCAGATCATCCAGAGCGGAGAGAAACACCACGGCGCTGTCTGACGTAACCGGGTCTGCCTTGAGGCGTTCACACACCTGATAGCCGTCAAGTTCCGGCATCATGATGTCGAGAAGGATCACTTCCGGCTGATGGCGATGAGCAAGGTCCAGCGCCTTTTCACCATCGTTGGCAATGAGCAGGCGATAACCCTTGTCTTTCAGGGTCTCATAGAGAACCTTGAGGTTCTGCGGGTTGTCGTCAACGAGCAGAACCGTTACGTCTGTTGTCTCAAGGACAGCATCTGTCATAGAAGTACGGCCGGTTACGATGATGAATGCATGATGCCGGCCAAATCAGCGCGCGTCGATAAGGTCCTTTACGGACAGAACCATACGGACCAGGTGTGCCAGTGAATGCGTGCCCATCTTATGCATCACCCGTGAGCGATGAATTTCCACGGTACGCTGGCTGATCTCCAGTTCGATGGCAATGACCTTGTTCGCCTGCCCGGCAATCATCCGGTCCATGATTTCATGTTCCCGGGGCGTCAGGCTTTTCACGCGGCGCAGGATTTCCTGCTTCTCACCGAGAGTTTTGCGCTGCTCCTTGTCCTGTTCCAGGGCGGCTTCGATTTTCTGGAGCAGGGCCTCTTCACGATAGGGTTTCTGAATGAAATCGACCGCGCCCTCTTTCATGGCATCCACGGCCATGGGGACATCACCGTGCCCGGTGACGAAGATAATTGGCAGGATGGAGTGCTTTTCATTCAGTTTCTTCTGGAGTTCCATACCATCCATGCCCGGCATGCGGATATCCAGTACGATACAGCCGGCCATTTTTTCGGAGTAATCCTTGAGGAATGCGTTGGCATTGTCATAAGTCTTGACCGGCTTGCCATCGGATTTCAGCAGCAGTTCAAGAGAATCACGAACCGCCTCATCGTCCTCAACTACGTAGACCGTTTGCTGGGTATCAGTCATGTGCCTTGTCTCTCCTTTCAATGACCGCCGATCACACTTGTGAAACCGGCTGATGGCTCTCAGTGAATCGACGGATCTTTGTGGTCGTCCCGGGCATGCTCCTGACGCTCATGCTCGCGCATTTTTTCCAGACGTTGCTGGATAATGCCAAAAACGCTCTGCTTAGGGTACCTGCCTTTGTCATCAGCCTTGCCTGCCGGTTTACCGAGCAACAGCGTAATTGCTTCCTCGGCACGGCTGACCGCATGCACGGCAAACTGTCCATTGCGAACAGCCTGGACAACCTCCTGCTCAAGCATCAGGTTCTGGACGTTGGTGGAGGGTACGATCACCCCCTGGGTGCCAGTGAGTTCCCCGGTCAGCCTGCAAGTGCTGAAAAAGCCTTCAACCTTCTCGTTCACGCCACCAATGGGCTGAACCTCTCCGAACTGGTTCACCGACCCGGTGATCGCCAGGTCCTGCCTGACAGGCAGGCCGGACAACGCAGACACCAGGGCACAGAGTTCCGCCAGCGAAGCACTGTCACCGTCCACTTCGCCGTAGTTCTGTTCGAAGGTCAGGCTGGCCGACAGATGCATGGGATCCGTAACGGCAAAATGGGCAGACAGCCAGGAACTGAGGATCATCACCCCTTTCGAGTGAATATTACCTCCCAGCTTGACGTCCCGTTCGATATCCATCACACCGCCATCTCCATAATAGCAGGTAGCGGTGATACGGTTGGACAAACCAAACTCGAATCCGCCGGTAGAGAGCACTGACAACGCGTTCACCTGCCCAACACAGGTGCCCGTTGTGGACACCAGCGTGGTGCCATCGCGGATGGAGTCGTAAAACTGATCACGGATACGGCTGCTGCGATATTGGGCGCTCTCCAATGCCTGATCCACATGGGAGTTCTGGATCAGCTTTGCCCCCGCCTGTCTCGCCCAGTAATCAGACTCCCTCAGCAGATTGGCGATATCCGCTGCGTGCAGCGACAGCCGATCCTGATGTTCTGCCATGCGCGAACTGTGCTCAATCACACGTGCCACGGCTTTGTTGCTGCAATGCAGCAGCTTCTTTTCGTTCACCAGGCTGGCGATGAACTTGGCGTACAGGAGCTGGCTCTCGTCGGTACGCATCATCTCGTTTTCAAAGTCTGCGGTGACCCGAAACAGCTCAGCGAACTCGGGGTCGTATTCCTGCAACAGCATCCAGGTTTCCCGATCGCCAAACAGTACGATCTTTACGTCCAGCGGAATGGCTTCGGGTTCCAATGAAATCGTGCCTGACAGGGTCAGCTCCCGTTCCAGCGAGTTGATCTGGATGGACTTGGATCGCAAGGCACGCTTCAGCCCGTCCCAGACAAATGGCTGCTCAAGCACCTTGATCGCATCCATCAGCAGATACCCCCCGTTGGCACGGTGAATACTGCCAGGGCGTATGAGCGAGAAGTCGGTAAACACCGAACCCTTGAAGGTTACGCTTTCCACGTAGCCAAACAGGTTGTGGTAGGTGGGATTGTCCTCGACCACAACCGGCACTTCGTCGGTTTTCTGGTGAACCAGCACATTGACCAGATAGCGCCGGGGCATTTTTTTATCCAGCGACGCATAGGCGATGGCCGCCTGCTCTTCATTGTCTTCCAGAAAAATTTCCAGGCTCTCGGACAGATCCTTACGCACTTCCTCGAAGTACGAAACCACCTCCGGCATATCCCTGTATTTCTCGATCAACTCGTCGATCTGGTGGCCGGAGATGCTTTCCAGTGTTTCCTCGTTGAGCGCCTGCTGGCTTTCGGCGTATTCCTGCTCCCAATCCGCCAGTTTGCGTAGGGCCTGACGCAGCTTTTTCTCGAGCTTGTTGATGTCATTCTCGAACTTGTCCCGCTGAGCTTCTGTCAACGCCTGGAAGGATTCAGCGGTATGGGGTTCCTCGCCATTCATCGCCACCAGCCGATAGCCGCCGGGTGTCGTAATATTCAGGCTGACCTTCTTTCGCTTGGCCTGGGCTGCCACCTTCTCCAGTTCATCTTCCTGCTTCTTGGCATACCCGTTTTTCAGCTGCTCAGCACGCTCAAGGAAACTGTCGCTGTCGAACGTCTGGGGGATCATCTTCATCAGACGCCCCATCAACTTTTCCATATCCTGTTTGAGCTCGGTGCCCTTACCGGCGGGCAACTGAAGAACACGGGGAATTCGTGGTTCCTCGAAGTTGGCGACATAACACCAGTCGTGGCTCTGATTCTCAGTGTCCACGTGATGCTCCAGATAACGGAGCATCATCGTGCGCTTGCCTAAGCCGTTACGGCCCACGGCATAGACGTTGTAACCGCCATGAGGCATGGCAAGCGCAAAACGCACCGCTGCCTGGGCCCGATTCTGGCCAACAATTTCCGCCAGGGGCTCGAGCTGTCGCGTGGTCTTGAACGGTAGATCTTTTAAAACACAGGCTTTGTAGAGCTGGTTCAGGGACAGTGACTTCAAGGTTCGGTCCTGTAACGGTATGAAAGCATTTTGGTTATGGCCGCTCATTGTAGAATCTGGGGCCGGCCCTGTCGCGCTCTCGCTAAAGATTTAGCCCAACTTGTCGATAAATTGATCAATCGGGCATAATGACAGAGGCCTCAACCTAAGGGCAGGACACTCATTCAATGGATATTTATCGGAATCAGTCACAACCGTTGACGGTGCTGGAGTCACTGCGAAAACGCAAACCCTTTACCGCACCGCAGCCGCAACAGGCGTCACCGTCGCCGGAAAAACCGCAGGGCGACCGACGTGTACAGCCCGACCGACGCCGGGCACAGGTGGCTTTTGAGGGGCCAGACCGCCGCAAGAAGCGGTCCAGGCGCAGCCCGCGATTACTGAACCCGAAAACCGGCAAGGCCGCTCCCACCGAAGACCGCAGGGGGCGACTGGTCAGCACCCAGGCCTGAACACCATGTCATTAGGGGCATGATTTTGCTGTCGGCACACTGCAGCCCCATTTTGATAACCCGGTCACAGTTCTTCGCTTGGTCATTTTTCAGTCACCATCGTGGGCACTAGACTTCAACGTCCCGGTGGAAGAACGGGCCAATAATAATCACAAGATACGCAACGGATGCCAACGTATGATGAGTGATTCCGCAGACCGCAGAATCAAGGACCGCTACCCTGCCATGTGCCTGAAGGTACAGCTGCAGGAGCGTGGCTTCTTTGGTCGAGGGAAGAATTCAACCGCTGTCACCTGCCTGGACCTGAATCGCTATGGCATGGCGGTGCTTTGCCCAAGGCCAGTAGAGTCTGGCGCCCGTCTCTATATGGACTTTCATGGCAAGTACATCTGCGAATCCCGTGTCGCCGCCCGGGTGATCAGTTGCCAGCCCTATCAGACCGGCTACCGGGTAAGCATCCAGTTCAGCTACTGTTTCGACAAAAAGGGGTATTCACGAACCGTGGACAATGCCCTTTCCCGCATTGAAGGCCTGTACAACCGCTACGCCAGCTAAAGCTTCCTAGAACAGCCCGGCATCCAGGCTGGCGGCCATGTAGAGCCCCAGTTCCCGGCACTGATCCTCGAATTCGTCCCGATAGTCGCCATGACAGAGCAATGGCTCCTGCACCAGCCGCCAACGCAGGCCCGTGGTGATGGAATCGATAGCGCGATGGGTGCCGGTACCGTCGAGACCGGCGCGGATGTAGAAGGTGAAGGGCAAACCCTGGGTTTTCTCAAGGCAGGGGTAGTAACTGCGGTCAAAAAAATCCTTTAACGCACCACTCATGTAACCAAGGTTTTCAGTGGTACCGAGGATGATGGCATCACAGGCCAGAATATCTTCCGGGCCTGCTTCCAGCGGAGGGAGCACCGTGACCTCGACATTTTCGATGTCTTCGTGTTTTGCGCCCTGCTCTACGGCTTGCCTTAGTTTAAGGGTATTCGGGGAGGGTGCATGGGCGACAACCAGTAGTTTTTTCTTCGCATCCATACTATCTCCCCGATAACGCAGGAACTAATAACAGAGCTTAGAGAAGCTCACCGTTCGCGTCTGCTGTTGCCTCTTCCTTTGCCGCTTCTTCTTTCTTGGCCGGCTTGGGCATCAGCTTGTCACGCACCGCCGCTTCGATCTCATTGGCGATCTCAAGGTTCTCTTCCAAAAACTTGCAGGCATTGGCCTTGCCCTGGCCGATCTTGTCGCCCTTGTAGGCGTACCAGGCGCCGGACTTGTCCACGAAGCCTTCCTTCACACCCATATCGAGCACTTCGGCCATGTGGTAGATGCCCTTGCCGTACATGATCTGGAACTCGGCCTGCTTGAACGGCGGAGATACCTTGTTCTTGACCACTTTCACTCGGGTTTCGTTGCCCACCACTTCATCGCCATCTTTAACAGCACCGATGCGGCGAATGTCCAGGCGAACGGATGAGTAGAATTTCAGGGCGTTGCCGCCGGTGGTGGTTTCGGGGCTGCCGAACATCACACCAATTTTCATGCGGATCTGGTTGATAAAGATCAGCAGGCAGTTGGCATGCTTGACGTTACCCGTCAGCTTACGCAGCGCCTGGGACATCAGGCGGGCCTGGAGACCAACATGGCTGTCCCCCATCTCACCTTCAATTTCGGCCTTGGGCGTCAGCGCTGCCACGGAGTCCACGATGATGACGTCAACAGCGTTGGAGCGTACCAGCATGTCAGAGATTTCCAGCGCCTGCTCACCGGTGTCCGGCTGGGATACCAGGAGTTCATCCACGTTCACGCCCAGTTTTTCGGCATAGACCGGGTCCAGGGCATGCTCCGCATCCACAAACGCACAGGTTTTTCCAGCCTTCTGGGCCTCGGCAATCACCTGCAGGGTCAGCGTGGTTTTACCAGAGCTTTCCGGGCCGTAGATCTCACAGATACGACCATAAGGCAGACCGCCTATTCCCAGCGCCACATCCAGGCCCAGGGAACCGGTGGATACCGCAGGGATCGCTTCCCTGGGCTGGTCGCCCATCTTCATGACAGCGCCCTTGCCGAACTGGCGTTCGATCTGGCTCAGTGCTGCGCCCAGTGCTTTCTTGCGGTTGTCTTCCATCGTTGCAAACCCTCTGTCGCCAATGCCGTTATCGGGACGGGAGCCCGGCGGCCAAAATCATGGACTGCGGAACCCGGAAAACCAGACTCCTGTATATTTGAACAGTATTAAAACACAACACGAAGGCAAGACCAACCCCTCCGTTTCAGGCCTTTTCCAGAAAGCCCCTAACTCCCTGTAACACATAAAGAACCGCCTGGCGCCGAACCTGATCACGGTCGCCCTGGAACTGCTCAACCACCGCTTCGGTGTCAGCCGGAGAGCGCCCCCAGGCAAACCACACCGTGCCTACCGGCTTGTCGTCACTGCCGCCACCAGGGCCCGCCACGCCACTGATCGCAACAGCCACATCCGCACCCGTGGCCGCCAGGGCACCAGCAACCATTTCCCGTACCACCGGTTCGCTAACTGCGCCGTGCTCCCCCAGCGACGGTTCAGTCACACCCAGCAAGCCCCTTTTTGCATCGTTGCTGTAGGTCACCAGTCCCGCCAGAACGTAGGAAGAAGAGCCCGCGCGGTCGGTCAGCACCTTGGCAACCCAGCCGCCAGTGCAACTTTCGGCAGTGGCTATCGTAAGCTCGCGTTGCATTAATACGTCAGCCAATTGCGTGCCGGCTTCCGCCAATGCCTCGTCAGTCAGTGGCATAATGATCTCCTTCGTTTCATCATGGCGGTTATTTTCTTACAATCCCTGCCTTCACATAAAGCCAATGGATCCGGAACCGTTCATGTCAGCAGCCCAGACCGATCTGTCCCACCACACCCCGATGATGAGGCAATACCTCAAGATCAAGGGTGAACACCCCAATGAACTGGTGTTCTACCGCATGGGGGACTTTTACGAGCTGTTCTACGAGGATGCCAAGAAAGCTGCCGAGCTGATGGATATCACCCTGACAGCCCGGGGGCAGTCGGGGGGCAGCCCGATTCCCATGGCGGGCATTCCTTACCATTCCGCTGAAGGCTACATTGCACGTCTGGTTCGTGCTGGTCAATCCATCGCCATTTGCGAGCAGATTGGCGACCCGGCGACCAGCAAGGGGCCGGTAGAGCGCAAGGTGGTTCGCATTGTGACGCCGGGCACGCTGAGCGACGATGCGTTCCTTGAGGACCGCCGGGATAACCTTCTGGTCGCCATCTACAGCCACCGGGAGCAGTTTGGTTTTGCCTCCCTCGACATCTCCAGCGGACGGTTTACCGTGTCTGAACTGGACGATCTCGAGGGCCTGCAAGGGGAGCTCCAGCGCCTGCGCCCAGCGGAGATCCTGATCAGTGAGGACTTTCCTTATCAGGACGTACTGGACGGCTATACCGGTATCCGTCGCCAGGGCCCATGGCTGTTTGAGTCCGACACCGCCCGCCGCGTGATTACCCAGCAACTGCAGGTCCGCGACCTGACCGGTTTTGGCTGCGAAGACCTCACGCTGGCCATCTGTGCCGCCGGATGCCTGCTGCAGTACGCCAAAGAAACCCAGCGCACCGCCCTGCCCCACATTCGCAAACTCAGCCGTGAACGGCGCGAGGAAGCGGTAATCCTGGACGCCACCAGCCGCCGTAACCTGGAAATCGACACTAACCTCATGGGCGGCACCCAGCACACCCTGGCCTGGGTGATGGACCGGACGGCGACCGCCATGGGTGGGCGCCAGCTAAGACGATGGCTTAACCGGCCCTTACGGGACATTACCGTGGTGGAACAACGCCAGCAGGCGGTTTCAGCACTTCTGGACGGCTTTCACTATGAGCCGGTTCATGACCTGTTGAAAAGCATCGGTGATATCGAGCGGATTTTGGCCCGCGTGGCGCTGCGTTCAGCGCGCCCAAGGGATCTGGCACGGCTGCGGGATGCTTTTCTAAGCCTGCCGGATTTACAGAACGCACTGACACCGGTCAATTCCCACCACGTCGTCAGACTCGCCACAACGATCAGCGAGTACCCCGAACTATCGGACCTGCTGGAACGAGCCATCATCGACAACCCGCCGGTGGTCATCCGGGATGGTGGTGTTATCCGCGAAGGCTTTGACGAAGAGCTCGACGAGCTGCGTAACATCAGCGAGAACGCAGGCCAGTTCCTCCTGGACGTTGAGACTCGTGAGCGCGAGCGTACCGGGATCAGCACGCTGAAAGTGGGTTATAACCGGGTACACGGCTACTACATCGAAATTACCCGCGCCCAGTCCGGGCAGGCGCCAGTGGATTACATCCGCCGCCAGACCCTGAAAAACGCCGAACGCTTTATCACCCCGGAACTGAAAGAATTCGAAGACAAGGCCCTTAGCGCCAAGAGCCGCTCGCTGGCACGGGAGAAAGCCCTGTACGACGAGGTGCTGGAAACTGTCGCCGCCGAACTCGCGCCCCTGCAGGACGCGGCTCAGGCCCTGGCGGAGCTGGATGTGCTCAGCAACTTTGCCGAGCGGGCCACCAGCCTTCGCTTCAATGCCCCGGAATTCAGTGACACGCCCGGCTTCGATATCGAAGAAGGCCGCCACCCGGTGGTGGAACAACTGCTGAGCGATCCCTACGTGCCCAATGATCTGCTGATGGACCAGCAACGGCGCATGCTGGTGATCACCGGCCCCAACATGGGCGGTAAGTCCACCTACATGCGCCAGGCAGCACTGATTGCCCTGCTGGCTTACACCGGCAGCTATGTGCCCGCCAACCGCGTGGTCATCGGGCCACTGGATCGTATTTTCACCCGCATGGGGTCGTCAGACGACATCGCCGGCGGCCGCTCAACCTTTATGGTGGAAATGACTGAGACCGCCAATATCCTTCACAACGCCACGGAATACAGCCTGGTGCTGATGGACGAGGTTGGGCGCGGCACCAGCACCTTCGACGGCCTGTCCCTGGCGTGGGCGACAGCGGAACACCTGGCCAAACACATTCGCTGCTACACCCTGTTTGCCACTCACTATTTCGAGCTCACGCAACTGGCCGACGATCTTGAGCACGCCGTTAATGTTCACCTGACAGCCACCGAGCACGACGACACCATCGTGTTCCTGCACAACGTTCATGACGGCCCGGCGAGCCAGAGCTATGGTTTGCAGGTGGCGAAGCTGGCTGGCGTGCCCCAGGACGTGATTCGCAATGCCAAGGAGCAGTTGTCCCACCTTGAAGGCGGTGCGGCACCAGCCAGGCCGGCAGCCGATCATACCGCCGTGGCGCCGGCTGAACCTGAAAAACAGCCACGCACCGCCCGCGTTAGCGAGCCGGTTATGCAGGCAGACATGTTCGCCAGCCTGGAGCCCAGCAAAGTGGAAGAATGCCTGGCCGACCTGGACGTGGACGGACTGACTCCGCGGGATGCCCTTAACCGACTGTACGAATTGAAAGAACTGCTGGGGAAATAGCGGAACTCAGCGGCAGAATTGATCTGTGTAATAACGATAGTGCGCCTCAGCGCTTGCGACAGGGCAGGCCGCTCAATACAATATCGCGCAATTATTATTACACTGATGAGATTGACTACTGGACCAGGAAACTGACTATGACGTTTGTCGTTACTGATAACTGCATCAAGTGCAAATACACGGACTGCGTGGAAGTATGCCCGGTTGACTGCTTCTACGAAGGCCCGAACTTTCTGGTAATCGATCCGGACGAATGCATCGATTGCGCCCTGTGTGAGCCGGAGTGCCCCGCTGAGGCCATTTTCTCGGAAGACGAGCTGCCGGCGGATCAGGTCCAGTTTGTGGAGCTCAACGCCGACCTGGCAGGCAAGTGGCCCAACATCACCGAAAAGAAAGACCCGCTGCCAGAAGCCGAAGAGTGGGACGGCAAGCCGGACAAGCTGCAGTACCTCGAAAAGTAATAGCTGCGTTCAGCGTATTACCATCAAAAAGGGGAGCCTCGGCTCCCCTTTTTCATACATCACCACTTCACTGCGTCGCCAGTTTTGCCCCGATAGCGACGAAGAAGCCACCAGTCAGCGCGTTCAGCATGCGCTTTACGCCCTGCCCCACGCCAAGCCTTCTTGATTTGACCACCACCAACGCCAGCCCACATTGCCAGGCCATCGCCAGCACAAAGTGAACCGCCGCAAGGAACAGCGATTGCTGGAATGCATTCCCGGCGGGATCGATAAACTGAGGAAGCAACGCCATATAGAACAGCGCCGTTTTCGGATTCAGCACGTTGGACAGCAGGCCTTCTCGAAACGCCACCCAGATTGATACCGGTTTCATCAATGGCGGTTCGGCGCTCGATATCGAGGATTCATCGGCGTTTGCGGGGCCCCGGGCCATGGCCTGACGCAACGAACTCAGCCCCAGCCAGATCAGGTAGCAGGCACCTGCCCATTTGACCGCGGTAAACGCCCAGGCCGTCTCTACCAGCAGCACCGAAATACCCAGAGCGGACAGGGTGGCGTGAATAAACAACCCACAGCAGATGCCCACGCTGGTGACACAGCCATCCCGCAAACCATGTTTCAATCCACCGCGCCCGGCGTTCCGCATCACCAGCAGGGTGTCCACCCCTGGCGTGACAGTCAGTAGCGAGATGGCCACCAGATAGGCCCAGAACAGCTCCGTTGGTACCAGCATTGCCAAACATCCCACGCGAACGCAGGAGTGCTCAGCTCTCCTGCTGCAGAAGTTTTTTCGCCGCGGCCGACTTATAGAATGGCGCAAGACGACGACGGGTCAGGGCCTCAAGATACCCCTCCTCCCGCAGCACGTCTATCACAGGAAGTGCGTAGGCATCCACCTCCGCCATGACTACATCGCGATCGACCCCAACGGCAGCCAACAGCTCAATTACCGGCTTGTCGCCATACAGGGTAAACAGGTGCTCCACCACGGCCCTGGCACACCCCTCAAAATAGGCCGTCTGTCGGAACTGCAGCCAGAACTCATACCCCAGAACCACAAACTCCTGGAGCTGTATGTCTCCAAGCCCCTCGTGCAACTCTTCGATGGTGCGGTCTTCCAGTGACACCCATACGGCCATCACGCTGTCGCGCAGCTCCTCGTCGCTCAGCGCCTTGTTCAGGAACTGTTCACTCCGGCTGATCAACCCCGGCAGGCTGTCGGACAACCAGGCCTTGAAACGGCGCTCAAAGGTCTCGTCCAGGCCCGGAACCGCCCTGTTGGCCATGCGCTTGCCAAACTTCATCATCGAACCGACACCAGGAACACTCTTGGTAATCAGGTTGTCCTCATAGAGGTAGTTCACCACGCCCTGATACACCACGTTTGAAACCAGCTCCTGATAGACCGGGTGAGCCATGATCTCGCTGATCACCCGCTCACGCTGCTGACGTAGTTCAAGGGCCTCTTCGAGGAACCCGGTGGCCTGCTCTCGGGTGATAATATCCCGTAACCGGGACGTGCGCTGGACCGGCGCGTTCAATACCTCCGTAGCCATTTCGGCCGCCAGTTCCGGGATACCGGCATCCAGTTCCATGTTGATCACAATGCGCTGGATCACGCCCATAACCTGTTCCGCCGAGGTCAGCCGGTTCAGGGTGATGGCCCCGGCGTAGTCAAACAGTTCATCCACTTCGGTTTCGAGAAAGCGCCGCAACTTGGCCCCTTTCAGGGAAGCCAGTTCGTGTTTTACGTGTTGCTCGAGCAACGCATTGGCGAGATCCGTTTTACCTTTGGTCATAATCGGGGTCCGGTGCTGTCTGGAAGTGGGCTTCTGAATTGAGAACGATATGAGGCTAACACGAAGCCCGACCGGCTGCGTTTGCCGAAGATACAGCCTTTGGTGTGCGAGTGAGCCAAGAAACGGGAGGTGGTGCCTGGGCGCCCGATAGTCCCGGCTACTGGAAATCGCTGAATTCGTGGGGTTCTGCGGCAAGCGCCAGGCACAGGCTGCCGGGGCCGATGTAGATGCTGCTGGTAATGCCCATCTGGGAGAGCAACAGCTCAACACCGTTTTTCTCACAGGCGTCACGCAGGCGATTCAATCCTGGAAGGTCCTCGATTTCAGTCCAGGTCAGGCCGCAGGAAAGGCTGACATAGGGCGTCAACAGTCCTGCCTCGACCCTCGCGGTGGCATAGTTCATCACTTTTTCCACTGCCACGTCGAAACTCCGGGTTTTGGCAACCGGTTGTCCTTCAGCGCCCTGACCAAAAATGACCGGGGTGATGTTCAGTGCCTTGCCGAGAAACGCCACCAGTGCCGACACGCTCTTGTCTCCACGCCGACGGGCCCGTTCGCGGATATAGTGCAAATCCCGGGGAATCACGCAGGTGTAGATTCTGTCGGTGAACGTGTCGACTTCATTGCGTAAGGCGTTTTTCGAAAGCTTCTGCTCAATCAGGCGAAGGGTGTGAGCCGCCAGCAGCCCCTGGCCGGCAAAGATCTGTTTGCTGTCGATCACCCGCATGGAGAATTTGCCCTCCCGCCCGGCGGCGTGGCGGGCCTCATGATAGTGCCCCATCACACTGTTCATGGCTTCCGTGGCATTCTGGAAAATCAGGCTGCGAGACCGGGTGACCGTTTCGCAGATGGCAACGTCAAATTCCGTGACAATTTTTTCCATGAACAGGTCGTGGATCTGTTCGGCGGAGAAGGCGTGCGTTTCGGCGTGGTGGCCCTTCTGTAATAGGCCGCTCTGGTAGAATTCCTGGGTCCTGACCGGGTCGTGCTCGTCGATGTAGGTCTGGCCATCAATAACGGCCGTGACCGGCAGAACAAACAGATCGTGCTTGCGACTGAACTCATAGGGCAGATCGCAGGCGGAATCAACGATAAGACCAACGCGCATGGGGCCTCCAGCTATGGGAAGCTATTCCAGCCGGTTGCTTCCCTTTATTGTCATTGTTTTTGGCAGGCCCAGTCTTACACAAAGCGGTCAATATTTCAGCACCCTGCTAGCGAGCGGATGGCTTCAGTTCAAGTTCATTGAGGTTTTTCTCGATCAGTTCACGGTTATCCTGTTGCCACGGATGAAACCCCTTGCGGAAATAGGCCAGGAAGTCCGGCATGCACTTGCGCAACACCCCCGGTTTACCCCATAGAAAGTTAATACCACCGATCCACGTGCCGAGGCTCCACAACTTGCCGTCGGTTTTCAACAGACTGCAGGTGTTCAGGAAGGTGTACTTGAAGAAATTCCAGGTCACAAACAGGAATACAATCCGGCGAAGACGCTCATTGCCAACGCAGTGTCGATAGACGTCGAAAGCCACCGATTTGTGCTCAGTTTCCTCGATGGCGTGCCAGCGCCACAGCTTTTCCATGTCCGGTGTGGCCCCTTCCATCCATTCCGGGTGACGGAGAATGGCATTCGCCAGCACCGCGGTATAATGCTCGGCGCCGCAGGTTCCGGCCAGTTGGCGACTGGGCGGCAGGTTGCCTACCCACGCCATATGCCTGCGGAATCGCTCATCAATGGCATCGATGTTGTACCCACGAGCCTTCAACGCTTCGTTGTAGTGCTTGTGCTCCCGGCTATGCAGCGCCTCCTGGCCAATAAACCCGCGAATCTCTTCCTTAAGCTTGGAATCGTCCACCTTGTCCCGGTAGAGCCGAACCGCATTGATAAACTGCTGCTCGCCATCGGGGAACTGGAGCGAAAGCGCATTGAAGAACGCCGTGCGGAAGGTGTCATTGCCGTGCCACAGGGTTTTGAGGTCGTCGGCAATATCGAAGTGCATGTGTCGGGGTGCAACCGAAACGCCTTCGGGCGTGGAGCTGATGGTCATGACTGCCTCCGGGTTATTGTGATTATGAAGCGGCATTCACCGTACAGCGGCAACGTCGCGTACGAAAATTGATCAGAAACTTCAGTTTAAACCCGAATTCAACACGGAAGGAAGGCGACAACTACAAAAAAGCGACAAGTTGTCACTATATGACAACTTGTCAAACAAAAAAGGAGGCATGGCCAAGCCGATGCCTCCAAGGACACATAAGGGTAAAGTGCGTTCAAGCAGATCAGACGCTGCTGGCTTAATGTTCTTCAGTTGCCTTAACACCCGGCGCTTCCGGGTCGGCGGTAAATCCAAGCAGCTTGGTGCGCTCGATAAGAAAATACAGCACGGCACCGGTGGCCAGTCCCCAACCCGCTCCATAGACTGCCAGAACCACCCCCATGGTACCGGCGATACCACGTTCAGTGTTGTTCTCCAATTGCTCAAGCCCCACCATTAGGCAGATGTAGCCAGTCAGAAGCAGAGTCAACGACAAGGCAATCGGCAATACTGGCTGGAAGAAGCTCACCAACGGCAACACAAACAAGGCAATGAAACCAGTAACCCAGAACGTACCACCACCGCTGTAGATGGAATCCATGGCGTTACGGCCATATTTATAACGCTCAGCCATGGTAGCGGTAACCGCCGTCCAGATAGGGCCGGCAAGACCGGGGTATGGCGCAAAGAAAGCGTGCCCACCGTTGCGGATAGCCGTCACGAGATGTACACGATCAATGCTGTTATCAATCTCCTCATCCTTTCGCAGGTGATCCACCCGGTTCATCAACGACTGCCCAACTACGATGTCACCAAAGGCAATGACATAGGCGATCACCGCTGTCGGAATGGCGTACATGAACACTTCGGCATCGGGAAACCCGACAGCAAACGGCAGATAGTTCCACAGCTCGTCAAACGCCGGCTTGGTAATGCCCCACTCCACGTCTGGAACGGCATACTCACCAGTGGCAAAACCCACCAGGATGGCGACGACCATTCCCGGGACCATTCCGTAGTTCGCAATCTTGCGGGCAATGTTGCTGGTGTCGACGAACCCTTTGAAAGATACCGAAAACATCAGATACAGACAGACCAGACCGCCCACAATCAGGGAAATGGGGGTTTCAGCCAGTCGTCCACCTGCTTCGATTTCGCCCATCAATGCGGCAATACCGGCACCAATAATAATGCCGCCCTTCATGGAACGGGGAATCAGCTCCACCAGCTTGCTCCCCAAGCGGGTAACCCCCAGCACCAGGAAAATAATGAACACCAGGAACTGTAGCGCAAACAACGCTTTAATTGCCTCCGGACCCGGCTCGTAGTCACCCAGGAAGAGAAGCACCACAGGGATGCCCGGCGTGATCCAGCCCGGTATCAGTGGAACACCGAGTAACGCTGGCAACATGAAACCGATGCCGCAAATCACCACGTAGGCAAGCGCAACGTCGTAGGGCACACCGAGGTACTTCTCCAGAAGCGGAATCATCGCAAGGCTGACCACGAACATGATCAGCGCCTGCACCATTTCGGCAAACTCCCAACGGTAGTGAACAAACGGCAGTCGAATCTTGAATGGACCAGCCGGCCAATATGGCTGCTCTTCCCCATTTTTACGGTGGTAAACTTGCATAAAAAGTCTCCTGGTGCGGAATCATCCGCACCTCATGTTGTTTTTGTGTTAACGGTTTCCAAACCCGGTCGCCGGGCTATAACACCACCAGATCAATCCAGTTCTTTTGCCTGGTCTCGCAGCACGAATTTCTGGATCTTGCCGGTTGAGGTTTTTGGCAGGTCACTAAATACGATCGTCTTGGGCACCTTGAAGCGAGCCAATCGTTCACGGCAGAAGTCGATCAGATCCTCCTCGCTCACTTCGCTGGCTTCCGGCTTCAAGGTGATAAACGCACAAGGGGTCTCGCCCCATTTGGCGTCTGGACGCGCAACCACCGCTGCCTCCAATACCGACGGATGGCGATACAGAGCGTCTTCCACCTCAATGGTAGAAATATTTTCGCCCCCCGAAATGATGATGTCCTTCAGACGATCCTTGATCTCCATATAACCGTCCTCGTGCCACACAGCCAGATCGCCGGTGTGGAACCAACCGCCGCGAAAGGCTTCCTCAGTGGCCTTGGGGTTTTTCAGATAGCCCTTCATTACGGTGTTACCGCGCAGGAATATCTCGCCAATGGTTTTACCGTCTTTAGGTACTGGCTCCATGGTGCTTGGCTCGCCCACCATCGTGCCTGCCAGCGTCTGATAACGAACGCCCTGACGTGCTTTGATCGTGGCCCGTTCATCCAGCGTTTTCTCATCCCACTCGGATTTCCACGCACACACTGTCACTGGGCCGTATACCTCGGTGAGACCATATACATGGGTAATCGCAATCCCCATTTCCTCAATGGCACCGATAACCTGTGCAGGAGGGGCTGCACCGGCTGTCATCGCCTTCACCTCGTGATCAATTCCGGCTTTTGCAGACTCTGGCACATTCAACAGAGCGTTGAGCACAATTGGCGCACCGCACATGTGAGTCACCTGATGATCGCGAATCAGCTGGAGGATTTTCTCCGGGTCCACCCGCCGTAGACACACATGGGTGCCTGCCATCGCCGTGACGGTCCAGGGGAAACACCAGCCGTTGCAGTGGAACATGGGAAGCGTCCACAGGTAGACGGGGTGCTGGCCCATTGACCACACGGCCTGATTGCCAAGACTGTTCAGATAAGCGCCACGATGGTGGTAAACCACACCTTTCGGGTTCCCGGTGGTACCTGATGTATAGTTCAGTGAAATTGCATCCCATTCGTTTTCAGGCAGGTTCCACTGGAACTCCGGGTCGCCTTCCTGAAGGAACGCTTCGTAATCCAGATCGCTCACCTGGATACCCTCACCGTATTCGGGATCGTCAATGTCAATGACCAATGGCTTTGAGTCCAGACGACTGATTGCATCGCGAACCACACTACCGAACTCCCGATCGGCCACCACCACTTTGGCTTCAGCGTGCTCAAGCATAAAAGCAATGGCCTCAGCATCCAGTCGCACGTTAAGAGTGTTGAGCACAGCCCCAATCATCGGAACGCCAAAGTGACATTCCACCATCGCCGGAATATTGGGCAGTATCGCCGCCACCGTGTCGCCACGACCGATGCCCCTGCTGGAAAGCGCAGAGGCCAGTCGGCGACACCGTTCATAGGTCTGTCCCCAGGTATAGCGAATGGCTCCGTGTATGACTGCCGGATAGTCCGGGTAGACACTGGCGGTACGCTCAATAAAGTCGATGGGGGAAAGGACAGAGTGATTGGCGCTGACTGGCTCGAGGCCCTGATCAAAAATTGATGTCATTGTATGGTCCTGTAAGCGTCATTATTCTTATGGTGCATTAAAGAAGTCTACCAAAAGGGCTACAATATCTGGTATAGAGATACTATTTTATAGCAACACTACTAGAAATTACACCAATGTATTATAGTGTATTTACTATATTAAAATGAAAAATAACCAAGGAAGCACTATCACAACCTTCCAGCTGCCAAGTTCCGACCCTGAAGCAGGGCTTATACTCGATTCCGACGGCCAGCTGCTAGGCTTGAATCAGGCAGCGAAAGATCTGTGTGCGGAGACCGGAACCGACAACCCGATCAGACTGCTACCAGTCAATTTCTCAGCTCTGATCAATGCCTGCCTTACCCAGGGGCGCGCTATTGAAGGCGTGGAGAGTCGTCTGCATTCGGCCACCCTGTCGTGGACGTTCATTCCCGACCAGGACTCTCGCCAGATTCTGGCACGGGGACGGGATGTCACAGACAACATTCGGAAACTGGACGAGGCAACCCGATCCAGCCGGCTTTACCGATTGATTACCGAAAACACTACAGACCTTATTTCCCGGCATGCACCGGATGGCAGGTTCATTGATGCCACGCCGGCATCCTGGAGGCTGCTGGGGTACTGGCCTGAGGAACTTAGGGGCAAACCTCTTGAAGAGGTATTCCGAAGCAATGCCTTCAGCGCCGAAATGGAGGAAGCCCGTAACCGGCTTCGGGACGAAGGCTACGCCACCATGACCATAGAGATCACCCACCGGGACGGCAGCAAGCGATGGTTTGAAATCGCCAGCCGGGCGATCAGGGAAACCTACACCGGAGCAGTGATCGAGGCCGTCAGCGTCTCACGAGACATTACCGCAAGGGTAAAGTCGGAAGAAAACAACCGCCGACTGGCCGAAGAACTCGCCCACACTGCCCGCTTGGCGACACTGGGCGAACTGGCATCCAGTATCGCCCACGAGATGAACCAGCCACTGGCGTCGATCGTTAACTTTGCCAGTGCAAGCCAGCGTTATCTGAAACTGGCCCTGGAGTACCCGGAGAACCTCGAGCGGGTGGACGATGGTCTGCAGCGAATCACTCATCACGCCAACCGCGCCTCGGAAGTCATCAAGCGACTGCGGGCCTTTCTACGTAAGGGGCAGCAACGCACAGCGCCGGTTAACATCAATGACGCGGTAACCAACGTCAAGCGACTATGCCAATGGGATGCAGACAAACATAATGTTGTCATCCAGGAGAACCTAACGCCGCTCAACCCCGTACTCACTGCCGACCCGGTCTTACTCGAGCAGGTGTTGATCAACCTGATTCGCAACGGTATCGACGCCAATACCGAAGCCCGGCAGGATAACAACGCCCCATCTCACATTAAGATTGAAACCTGCATAACACCGGCGCAGGAGACCCTGATCAAGGTGACTGACCACGGAACGGGCCTTGACGAGGAAGGCCTGCGACACATGTTCACGCCCTTCTATACCAGCAAACCTCAAGGACTTGGCCTTGGACTTTCCATGAGCCGCTCCATTATTGAGGGATATGGCGGCTTTCTGGACGCACAACCAGCCGACGGTGGCGGCCTGACACTGATATGCCGCTTCCCTCCTCCCCACTGCAAAAAGAATGAATCCGGCAACCCTAGGGAGACAGACCAGGATGAGTGATTCAGCCCATACCGTTTATGTTGTAGACGATGATGCCGGCATGCTGGAGTCCACCCAGTGGCTGCTGGAGTCCGTTGGCCTACACGTGCAGCCTTATGCAGATGGCCGGCAATTTCTGAACGCCGTTAATCCGGAGCATACCGGCTGCGTGGTCCTCGACATACGGATGCCTGGCCTCGGCGGCCTGAACGTTCAGGAAGAGCTTCAAAAACGGGGCTCGCAACTTCCCATCATCTTTCTCTCTGGACACGCGGATGTGCCCATCGTGGTCCGCGCCTTCAAATCCGGGGCTTTTGATTTCATCGAGAAGCCATTCAACGAACAACTTCTTCTGGATAGCGTCCAGCAGGCCCTTCAGGAACATCAGAAAACCAATAGTCAACAACGTGGAGACCAGCACACTGACACGCTTGTCGCTTCTCTCACACGGCGGGAACGGGATGTATTCATGCCATTGGCACAAGGATACACCAGCAGGGAAATAGCGGAGCAACTGGGCATCGGCGTGAAGACAATTGACTTGTACAGGGCGCGCGTAATGAAACGGCTAGGTGTGGAGCGCGTGCCGGATGTTACGGGCATTGCGGTTGCCATCGGCCTGCTGGATCCGATGAGCCTGCGGAAAAAATAGGCCCGAGTCAGGCCCGGGACTCAGCCGCCACAGCCGTTACGATGGCACCGAGGCGCGCAATGGCCTGCTCAACCCGCTCACTCCAGGGATTGGCACCATTCAATCGCAGGCAGTTTTCGTACTTGTCGGTGGTGGAGAACATCAGGCCCGGAGCCACGTTGATATTCTCCTCCCGCGCCCGGCGAAACACCTCTGTACCGGACACTGTGCCCGGAAGCTGAACCCACAGCACGAAACCGCCCTGGGGACGGCTGACAGCCGTACCTTCCGGGAAGGAGCGTCCTACTGCCGCACGCATACGGTCCGTTGCCTCGCGGTAACGCTGCCGGGCTGAACGCAGGTATCGGTCGTAACCGCCCTGCTCCAGGAAATGCGCTACGGCAATCTGGGGCACACTCGCCGTACCCAGATTACTGAAATACTTCTGCTGCCGTGCTTCGGCGAGGTATTTTCCCGGCATCATCCATCCCAGCCGTAAACCCGGAGAAATGGTCTTGGAGAAGGAGTTGCAATAGATAACATTGCCGGTGCGATCAAAGACCTTTGCCGGTCTGGGTCGATTCATGCCGTAATAGAGATCGCCGTAGATGTCGTCCTCAATCAAAGGAACGCCCACCGCTTCCAGCATCCTTACCATCTGCTGCTTGCGAAGATCAGACATCGTCGCGCCCATGGGATTGCTGTGATTGGGGACCACCACGCATGCCTTCACCGGCCACTGTTCCAGCGCCAGCTCCAATCCCTCCAGGCTCAGCCCTTCCGAAGGATGCGTCGGCACTTCAATGACCCGGAGCCCAACCACGTCCAGCGCCTGGAGGATGCCCGGGAACGATGGTGACTCGACAACCACGATATCCCCAGGCGAAGTGACCGCCTGCAGGGCAAGAATAATGGCTTCCTGGGCGCCGTTGGTGGCAAGAATGTCGTCGGGCGTGGTAATAATCCCCAACGCGGCCATTCGCTGGGCCACCTGACGGCGATACTCGATCTTGCCGGGAAAGGCATAGTCTAATGTTTCCAGCCCACGCCGCGCAGCCCAGAGGGTGGCATGCTGGATCTGCCGCACGGGCAAAAAATCGGGATGTGGCACAGCAGCGGCCAGAGGCACCATGCGCTTCTCTTCGTCAGCACAAAGATCAAGCGCCATGTCACGGGCACTCACCGGCACCGGCTTGGCTTTGTGCTTCTGCATCACCGGTTCTGGTGTATCCCGCCTGGGCAGATGCACAAAATAGCCGCTGCGCTCTCGCGCTTCGAGGTAGCCTCGGGCCTCCAGCGTCTGGTGTGCTTGAAGCACCGTTGACACGCTCACGCCAAACTGGCGACTGAGCGCCCGAACACCAGGCAACCGCTCACCTTCGCGATAAACCCCATCACGAATCAATGCGTGTAACTGGTCTGCTACCTGATTATAGAGAATGCCCATCGCTTCATCCTGCCAGATCAATCCAGAATGGCTGCAGTACAGATCGAACAGATTCTCACCAGTACAGATGTCACATAGAAAGGCCTGTACCGGTCCAAAATCACAATATCTGAATCTGTTATGGTTGTCTGCATAAACGGAGAATGGTGACTCTGGCTATCATCCATCGAATCTCGCGAAAGGAAAGGGAATGAAAACACTACCGATATATCAGGTCGACGCCTTCGCCAGTCAGGTTTTTAGCGGCAATCCCGCGGCCGTCATGCCGCTTGAAGAGTGGCTGCCGGACGACGCCATGCAGAAACTGGCACTGGAAAATAACCTCTCGGAAACAGCCTTTCTGGTGCCCTTACCCAAGGAAGCGGACGAAGACTTCCACATACGCTGGTTCACCCCAGGCATTGAAGTGCCGCTATGCGGTCACGCCACCCTCGCCAGCGCCTGGGTCCTATTCAACAAGCTCGACTGGAAAAAGGGGCAAATCCGATTCCAGTCCAAAAGCGGGCCCCTGGGAGTGAAACAGACCGACGACGGCTGGCTGGAGCTGGATTTCCCCAATCTGGGCTTTGAGGAACGCCCGACACCCAGCCTGATTCTGGAAGCCCTGGAAGGCTGCCCGAACACTTCGTTCTTTGTCCCCAAAGACACCAATTACCTCATCGTCCTCGGAGACGAAGCGGCAGTAAAAACTGCGCAGCCGGACATCCGCAAGCTCAAGGAACTTGGTAATCTGGGCGTCATCATCACTGCGCCTGGCAATGACTGCGACTTCGTCAGCCGTTACTTCGCCCCCGGCGGCGGCATTGATGAAGACCCGGTCACCGGCTCAATCCACAGTATTCTGGTGCCCTATTGGGCCGAAAAACTCGGCAAGAATCATCTGTTGGCACACCAGGTGTCTGCAAGGGGCGGCGTTCTGCGATGTGAACTGAAGGGCGACCGCGTCGCCATTGGGGGCCAGGCGGCGTTTTATATGGAAGGTTCCGTGCAACTGCCCTAACGTCTCCGCAAAAATGTATACTGCGCCCAACTAATACATGCGGGGCGGTACAAGCACAGATGTTTGGCAAGGCGCGGGTTGAGAGCTGTCAGGGATCGTCAAAAACAGGGATGTTTTTGTCGAGCGTACAGGGACGCATTCACCGCGTATCCCTGACCGCCCTCAACCCGTGCCGGAACTCCGTAGGCCTGCAGCGGGACAACATCAGATGAACACGGCGAGCTACGACGTCATCATCATAGGCGCCGGCGCCGCAGGCCTGATGTGCGCTCTAACTGCAGGCTACCGCGGCCGTAGCGTGCTGGTGATCGACCACGCCAACAAACCCGGCAAGAAGATCCTTATGTCCGGCGGTGGCCGTTGCAACTTCACCAACCTCAACAGCACGCCGGCGAACTTCCTCTCGGACAATCCCCACTACTGCATCTCCGCCCTGAAACGCTACACCCCCCAGCATTTCCTGGATCTGGTGGAACGCCACGGCATCGAGCACGAGGAGAAGGCCGCCGGGCAGCTATTCTGCAAGGACAGCAGCAAGGAAATACTCAATATGCTGCTCACCGAATGCGAATGGGCTGGCGCGGAAGTGCGGCTCAAGACAAGCGTTAAAACAATCAGCGGTGTCGATCACGGCTATCAGCTACAAACCAGCAGCGGTACCCTGACCTGCGAATCCCTGGTCATCGCCTGCGGTGGGCTGTCCATCCCCACCATGGGCGCAACCGGCTTTGGCTACGATATTGCGAAACAGTTCGGGCTTGCCGTACTGCCCACCCGGGCAGGGTTGGTGCCCTTCACCCTGCACCCGGAGCTGAAGGAACAGTTGGCGCCCCTATCCGGCGTCAGTTGCCCTGTGGATGTGCATTGCAACAACGAACATTTCCGCGAACCGATGCTGGTCACCCACCGCGGGCTCAGTGGCCCTTCGATGCTGCAGATTTCCAGCTTCTGGCACCCCGGCGACAGCCTGAGCGTCAACATGCTGCCCGCCACCAACGTAGAACAGGACCTGCACGACCTACGGAAATCAAAACCGCAATCCACGGTGGCCCAGTACCTTGCGCAACACCTGCCCAAACGCTTCGCCCAGGCCCTGAACGACGTTCACGGCTGGGCCGGCCCACTGCAGGGCTATAAGAACAGCGACATAGAACAGGTGGCCCGCGCCCTGGATCAATGGACCATCAAACCTGCCGGCACCGAAGGCTATCGAACGGCCGAAGTAACCCTGGGTGGCGTGGATACCCGCCAGCTGTCATCAAAAACCATGGCGGTAATGGACAGACCAGACCTGTATTTTATTGGCGAAGTGGTGGATGTGACGGGCCATCTTGGTGGGCATAATTTTCAATGGGCCTGGGCGTCGGGCGTGGCAGCAGGGAGCGCTGCCTGACACCCCGGGCAAAGCCCAGACTAAAGGTACTTCTCGATAGGCAACCACGACAAGAACCCGGACTTCGCCCGGCGCCACCAATGGACGGTCGGCTCACTGCCATATACCGCCTCACCGCTGCGCCACTGGAGATCTCCGTCCTCGTCCAGAGCCACCTCCCAGCTATTGCCGGGCGCCATGGTCAGCCGTACATCCTCCGCCACACGCTCTGCCAGGTCGGCACTGTGGATAATCAATACGGTTTCACCGTTGAGGTAGATGGAGCGGAGGTTAACGTTGAAGGACCCCACCACCAGGGTGCTGCGATCAAAAACCACTGATTTGGAGTGCAGGCTGACCTCGCCCGTGGCGCAGAAGGCGTCGTCACTCAGCCATTGCCGGCAGGCCTCGGCATCGGGCTTGAGTTCGTAGATGTCTATGCCCTGCTCCAGCATGTAGGGACGCCAGCGGGCATAACCGGCATGGTTGGTGACCAGATCATTGGAAGCCAGTGAGTTGGTCAGCGCGGCAACCTCCAGTTGCGGGCGCTCGCTGGCCCCCAGGGCCTGCAACTGTTCCCTGGCAAGAATGAGGTAGGCGGACTCGATCAGGATTTCCCGGGTGGCTGTCTGCGCCAGGCGTTGCAACGCCAGTGCGCTGCGTTTGGGTGTCTCGGATGGCGCGTCCATATGTTCAGGGGGAGGGTCAAACACCAGTTCCCCCTGAGCAATCGTCATTCGGCTGAACACGCTGGTCAGTTCAGACCTGCCCTGTTCCGCCCCGGTGGGGGCAGAGATGGGAAGTCGGGGTTGTGCGATGGCCTGCTGCCGAAGCCCCTCCAGCGTCTCGGCCAACTCCGCGCCAGTAGGCATGGATGTGTATAGATCGGATGCGGGGTAAGCCCAGGGGCTGCTCCAGTACGCCTGGAAATTATCCGCCATACCCTCAACCACCGGCCCCAGGGCAAGGACATCGCGATCCCTGAAATAGCGGCTCTCATCGAAGCCGAAATATTCATCACCAATGTTGCGACCACCGACAATGCCCGCAGTCCCGTCCACCACAAATGTCTTGTTGTGCATTCGGCGGTTTATTCGCTGGAAATCCATCAGGAACGATACCCATCGGCCCCAGCCACTGCGGTTTCTGGCTGGGTTGAAGATGCGAATATGAATATTCGGGTGGGTATCCAGGGAAGCAAACAATTCGCCGATCCCCTCGGCGTTAAAGTCATCCAGCAGCAGCCGGACCTGAACACCACGGTCCGCTGCGAGTAACAGCCGGCCGGCCAGGTGCAGTCCGGAGTCATCACGATTCCAGATGTAGTACTGGGCATCAATACGGTGTTCAGCCGCCTCAATCATAGCGGCTCGGTACAGGAAGGCGTCCTGACCAGAATCCAGCAGGTAATAACCGGATTGACCGTTCGCATCAGCCAGCCGTTGCCGGGACTGGCTGGAAAGGAAACTGTCGTCAGTCAGCACGGCGGTTTCGGCTCCGGAATGAGTGGCCGGCGGTAAACTGCCGGCACAGCCTGTCAGCAACACTAGCAGCACTAGCAGCACTAGCAGCCCTGACAGAGAGTAGCGTGCCGACATCAGCCCGGCAACAGAGCGCCGCTGGTTCAGCATTAGCGCAGGATCACCAGCGGCTTTTTCGCGGTTTTCAGCATGGTGGTTGTGGTGCTTCCCACCAGGAACTGCCGAATTCGTGAATGACCATAGGCACCCATTACCAGGATGTCGATGTCGTGTTCTTCCTGGTAGGCGTGAAGGGTTGGCTCTACATCCCCGCCACGGATCGCGATGGTGATGTCGGAGCCAAGGTCACCCAGCATCTTCTCTGCTTTCTTGAGCTGTTCCCAGCGGTCATTGGTGTCCGCTCCAATCATCACCAGATGAATCGGCATGCTTTTCAGTACCGGGCTACCCGCCAGAAGTTCCACGCCCTTGAACGCCGTGGCGCTGCCGTCAAAAGCCAGCATGGCGCTCTTTGGCTGCTCGTACTCGTCCGGAACCAGAAGAATCGGGCGGTGGACACTACGAATCACCGTTTCCAGTTGGCTGCCCACATGTACGTCACGGTCTGAACTGCTCTCACCGTGCAGCCCCATGACCAGCAGACGGGTCTGGTTTTCCAGGGCCAGCAGGGATTCCGTCAGATCCCCATGGCGCTGGCGCTTGATCACGTCGTCAATGCCCTGTTCCTTCACCCGGTGTTCAGCCTCATCGAGCATGTGATGGCCGTGTTCCAGGGCCAGCTTGGAACGCTTGCGGTCAAGCTCGGCAAGCTCATCCATCAGCTGTTCACGGCTTCCCAAGCCGATGCTGCCAGCCAGGTCCGGCTCTGTTGGATAGCGTTCCTCATCGAGGACGTGCAGCAGAGTCATCGGGGTTTCCATGTGCTTGCTGGCCCAGGCAGCGTAATCACACACCGCCGGTGCAGCCCGGGAGCCGTCGATACAGGCAACTACTCGTAGCATTTCAACCTCGCCTTGGTGATCCTTGTGGTTGTTATTCTGACCGGTTACGTCGTTGAATTCCTTGGCTTGTGTCATATCAGTGCGCCATCAACTGGTCAACGGCGTCGGGTTTATCGTGCACTCCAAAGCGGTCAACAATGGTGGCACTGGCTTCATTCAGGCCGATGATCTCCACCTCCGCACCTTCGCGACGGAACTTGATAACGGCCTTGTCCAGAGCGCCCACTGCCGTAATGTCCCAGAAGTGCGCCCGGGTCAGGTCAATCACCACATTATCCACTGCTTCCTTGAAATCAAAGGATTCCGTGAATTTTTCCGAGGAACTGAAGAACACCTGTCCGACAACGTTGTAGGTGCGGGTGTCAGTCGCTTCGTCAAAGTCGGACGTCACCAGCATGTAATGGCCCACCTTGTTGGCGAAGAACAGGGCCGCCAGAAGCACGCCTGCCAGCACGCCGAAGGCCAGGTTGTGCGTGGCGACGACGACAATAACGGTCACCACCATCACAATGTTGGTGGACAGGGGATGCTCTTTCAGGTTCTTGATCGACGCCCAACTGAAGGTACCGATGGACACCATGATCATCACGGCTACGAGGGCCGCCATTGGAATCTGTACCAGCCACTGGTCCAGCACCAGCACGAGAACCAGCAGGAATACACCCGCTGTCAGCGTGGAAAGCCGGGTTCGGCCGCCGGATTTGATGTTGATAATGGACTGGCCAATCATCGCGCAACCAGCCATGCCACCCAGCAGGCCAGAGCCAATATTGGCAACGCCCTGCCCTTTGCACTCCCGGTTACGGTCACTGGTTGTGTCCGTGAGGTCGTCCACAATGGTGGCGGTCATCATGGATTCCAGAAGGCCAACAATGGCCAGACCGACGGAGTAAGGCAGGATGATCATCAGGGTTTCAAGGTTCAGCGGCACGTCTGGCCACAGGAAAATCGGAAGCGTATCCGGCAGTTGCCCCATATCACCGACCGTGCGGATATCGATGTTGTAGACCATCGCGACGATGGTCAGCGAGACAATACAGATCAACGGCGATGGCAGTATGCGGCCGACGACCGGCACCAGTGGAAACAGGTAAATGATACCCAGTCCGGCAGCGGTCATCGCATAAACGTGCCAGGTGACATTAGTCAGTTCTGGCAACTGCGCCATAAAGATCAGGATAGCCAGCGCGTTCACAAACCCGGTCACCACGGAACGGGACACAAAGCGCATCAGGCCGCCGAGTTTCAGATAGCCAGCGCCGATCTGCAGCAACCCGGTCAGCAGCGTAGCTGCAAGCAGATACTCCAGGCCGTGCTCCTTTACAAGAGTCACCATCAACAGCGCCATAGCGCCTGTCGCGGCGGAGATCATACCGGGGCGGCCACCGACGAAGGCAATCACCACAGCAATACAGAACGAGGCATACAGACCCACTTTCGGGTCCACACCGGCGATAATGGAAAAAGCGATGGCTTCGGGAATCAACGCCAGCGCCACCACAATGCCGGCAAGCAAATCGCCGCGTATATTGGAAAGCCAGTCGGCCTTAAGCTTGTTCACCATATCGTTGGTATCCAGTCAGAGAGGACAAATTCGGGACGTAAAAACCGGTTGTAGTCCTCATGATGTGACTACCGGAGTTCAATCAGGACGTAAACCTGGGAGCACAGGACGCTAGGGCGGAGTGATCGTCGTAACTGTCGTGGGGACGTTCATTAAGGTACGTTCATAAGCTGCGAATTAAAGGCGGCGAAGCATACCAGAACGGTGCTGGAAAAGTAACCGGCGGGCCCGGAGACCGGGCCCTGTTTACGCCACCGGTCCGGACAGGCCGTTGCTGGCGAGGTGAAAGGCAATGATCGCCATCATGGAACCAATGGCGCCATCAATGAACCGCCAGGACATAGGGCTCGACAACCAGGGGGAAAGCGCCGCCCCGCCGAACGCCAGCAGGCAGAACCACATGACAGACGCACTGCTGGCGCCGGCCACAAACACCAGCGGGCTGGCCTGTTGCGCGCCGATGGCAGGGATCAGCAACAAGGTATCCAGATACACCTGGGGATTCAGCAGCGTTACCGCCAGGGTGGTCAACACCACGGTCCGCAGGCTCGAAACATCCGCTTTCCTGGCATCCAGGGCATCACGTCCTTTCGCAGCACGAGCGAAGGCCAGCAACGCCAGCCAGCTGAGGAACGCCACACCCAACCAGCGCATCACGTCCAGCGCTTCAGGCACGGCCATCAACGCGGCGTTAACGCCGAACATGCCTGCCGTGAACAGCAAGATATCCGCCGTCATGCAAATGCCGGCGCAATACCAGTGATGTTCCCGGCGAATCGCCTGCCCCAGGATGTAGGCGTTTTGAGCGCCAATCGCAATGATGATGCCGCCGCACACCAGCAGCCCTGTCAGATAACTTGTCAGCATATTTCCCTCCGAATTTGCTGGAAGCTTAAGGGGTAAGGGCTATACTTAAAAATCATAAACCTTATATCCCATGAATATTTCTTATGTTGGATTACAAGCTTCTGCAGGCACTTGCCGCGGTGATCGAGAACGGTGGGTTTGAGCGTGCCGGGGAGAACCTCGGGCTTACGCAATCCGCCGTATCACAACGCATCAAGTCACTTGAAGTACGCCTGGGCCAGCCGGTTCTGGTCCGGCACCCGGAACTGCAGGCAACGCCGGCCGGAAACAAGCTGCTGAACCACTTCCAGCAGGTACAGCTTCTGGAAAGGGACCTGCGCAAAACCATCCCCGCCCTTGCCGAGGACACCACCCGCCTGCGTATCGCTATCAACGCCGACAGCCTGGCCACCTGGTGGGCCGCTGTGGTTGGGGAGTTCTGCAGCCGGGAGGGTTTATTGCTCGATCTGGTGATTGAGGACCAGGACGTAGGCCTGAAGCGAATGCGCGATGGCGATGTAGCCGCCTGTCTGTGCAGCAGCAGCCAGCCCATTGCTGGCGGGCGTTGCGTGGCACTGGGGGAAATGACCTACATGCCGCTGGCGACCCCACAGTATGTTCGCCAGTTTTTTCCGGATGGCATCACACCAGAAGCTTTCGCCACCTCTCCGGCTATTGTATTTGGCCCCAACGACCAGCTACAGCACCGATTCATGGCCGGCTGTGGCTACCACGGCCGTTTCCCCTACCATTTGTGCCCCTCCTCCGAAGGTTTCGTCCAGCTTGCCAGGGCCGGCATGGGCTACGGCATGATTCCGCAAATCCAGGCCAGTCATTGGCTGGACAATGGGGGCCTGGTCAACCTTGCACCGGGTCATGAGCTGAAAGTGCCACTCTACTGGCACTTCTGGCGACACAGCGGGGAGTTGCTACAGCGTTTAACCACCACGCTTGAGGGTGCCATCACCCACCATTACCGCGCACGGCGAAACGTCAGGTTGTAACGGCAGGCGCCCGTCAGCGAATGCTGTGCCTGCTTGAGCGTTAGCACACCATGGTAGCGGAGCCTCGCCGGGCCGCCCCAGACCACAACATCACCATGCTCAAGGGGCACTCGCTGTGGCCGGTCACTGCGCCGGGCGCCTCCGAACTGAAACATCGCCGGCGTGCCCAGGGACACAGAAACGATCGGCTGACCGAAGTCGTCCTCGTCTTTGTCCTGGTGGAGCCCCATTTTGGCGCCAGGTGCATAGCGGTTCACCAGGCAGGCGTCCGGTTCGAACCCCGAGTAGCCCCCCGCGCTTGCTGCCTTCACCGCCAGGGACCGAAACACGGCCGGCATCAACGGCCAGGGTTCCCCCGAAAGCGGATCGGTTCGCTGATACCGGTAGCCCTGCGCATCCGTCACCCAGCCCCAGTCTCCGCAACAAGTCATCGCCACCGACATGGTGTGGCCACCGGGTGTCTGCATTTGCCGAAACTGAGCCTGTTCCGCCACGCCTGAAATCGCTTCCAGCAATCCGCTGGCCTCGGCCCGGGCAAAACGGCGAAGGACAACTGCCCCGTCGCAGAGCGGCTCAACCCAAGGCTCTGATGAAGATGACTCGAACAAATCCATGGTCATTACGCATTCACCGTATGATCAGGAAAACCGGGAGTTTAACGTCTACCCTTAGGGCAGTGCAGTCCCATGCTCTTCGCTACGCCAGACCACCGTTTAAGGATGAACCATGCGTCGGAACCGCCAGACAGCACAGGTATCGCTTGCCTTTCTGATTGCCTCTACAATCACCCTCGGCATGCTGGCACTCACCATTGTACTGGTCGGGCAAAGCTTTCGCGGCATGGAAAGTGCCAAGATAACCGCCGCCAGTGCCACGGCCCGCCAGCTTGCCGTCAGTGTGGATGACCGTATCCGCACCATCACTGGCCCGCCGTCAACCGCCCTCGCGGTCCTCAGCCATGACCCTTTGGCCGTCGCCGATACATTGCAACAACGCCTGGTCAGGCTGCCGGTTATCGCCGACATTCTAGATAGCAGCGACATCGTCAGTGCCGTTTACGCTGGCTATGACAACGGCGATTTTTTCCTGCTACGCAAGATACGCAGCTCCGGTGCCATGCAGTTTCCTGACGCACCCACCAATGCGCAATACCTGCTCCAGTCCATCACCAGGGCCGAGGATGGAAGGCCGCAACCCATGTGGCACTTCTACGATGCCAACCGCACCCTTCTTGAGCGCCGCACACCATCCGACTACCGCTTTGATCCCAGAGATCGTGGCTGGTACGAGCTCGCTAATGCCTCCGGTACGACGGAACTGACCGCGCCCTATGTTTTCTTTACCACGGGTGAAACCGGTTTGACCCTTTCCCGGCGGCAAGCCATTGCGAAGGGCATGGACAGCAACACCGTGTTTGGCATCGACGTAACTGTCACCGACCTGAGCACGCAGCTAGCCGAACTGCGGCAGACGCCCGGCACCCGCATTGCCATCGTCAATGCCGAGGGTTCCCCCCTGGCCTACACAGGGCCTGATACCACCAACAGCGGGACAACATCCACCACAGCAAAGCCACAGGGGCTGAGTGACGGAGCCATCAACGCCGTCCTGGAACGCGATGGCATGCAAGCCACGAGTGAATTGGTAAACCGCTTTACCACCGAAAACCGCGACTGGTACGGCATGACCGAGCCCCTTGATTCCCTGAATCAGGAGAATCTGAAAATTGCCGTGGCCATTCCCGCCGACGAACTATTGGCCGATGTCTGGGCGGCCCTGACCCGTCAGACTATCCTTGCAAGTGCCATTGCACTTTTATTGCTGATCATCGGCTGGTTCCTGGGCCGTCGTGTGGGCAGGCCGCTGGAATTACTGACACGCCGGGTGGGGGCACTCTCCCGTTTTCGTTTCGATACGCCCATTTCCGTTGATTCCCATATTCGCGAAGCGCGTCAACTCAGCGTCGCCCTGGACGATATGGCCAGTACGATCCGCAGCTTCCAAAGTATTGCCACCGCACTCAATCGGGGCCAGGACCTGGATAGTCTTTTGCAGGATATCCTCCAACAGATCGTGCACATTCTCGGACAGACCCGGGGCGCCATCTACCTGATGAGCCGCCAAAACAGCGAGCTCTCGCTAGCCGTGGACTGTGGCATACACCCGCCGGAGACCATCACCGGCGTCAACGCCAAGGACGACGACAACGACGTGATAAGGGCGCTCCGTAACGCCCTTTCCGGCCATCCGGTATTCGCCATTCTCAGAAACCGGCGCAAACAGTTGATTGGGGCCCTCGTTATCGAAATGGAGCATGGTGAGCACACCCACCTTAGCGACGACCTGATCGTATTCGTCGATGAGATCGCCGGCTCCGCCGCCGTTGCGATCGAAACCCGTGAACTGATTGAAAGCCAGCAGGCGTTGCTTGAGGGCATCATTCGCCTGGTTGCCAACGCCATTGATGCCAAGTCACCGTATACGGGTGGCCACTGCGACCGCGTACCAAAACTCGCCCAGATGATGGTCGATGAAGCTATCCAGAGCCCCGCAGAACCCTTTGCCAACTTCACCATGAACGACGACGAGCGCTACGAGTTCCACCTGGCAGCGTGGCTTCACGACTGTGGAAAGATCACCAGCCCCGAGCATGTGGTGGACAAGGCCGTCAAACTGGAAACGATCTACAACCGCATCCATGAGATTCGCACCCGCTTTGAAGTTCTGCATCGGGATGCGGAGATTCGGTGCCTGAAAAGGCAACTGGCTGGCGAGAGTTCTCAGCAGGCGGAAACCGACCGGGATCGGGAACAGGAAGAGCTGCAGGAAGCCTTTCGCGCAGTCGCCAACGCCAACACTGGTGGCGAATTCATGTCGGAGGACGACATAGAGCACATCCGACAGATCGGCCAACGCACCTGGGTGCGTCATTTCAGTGACAGGCTGGGATTGTCCGGCGACGAAAAGCAGGTTTTGACTGGCACACCGGAGCAGACGCCACCTGCTACAGAACCTCTGCTGGCAGACAAACCCGGCCACCTTCGTCCCTGGGGTGCGCACAAACCGCCCGTCACCAAAGACGACCCACGGAACCGGTGGGGATTCGACATGACACTTCCAGAACATGCCGTTAATCAGGGTGAGCTCCACAACCTGACCGTGGCAAAAGGAACCCTGACCCCCGAGGAACGCTTCCGGATCAACGACCACATCGTACAGACCATCTGCATGCTGGACGCCCTGCCCCTACCTGACAGACTTGCGAACGTGCCCCACCTGGCAGGCACCCACCATGAACGCATGGATGGACAAGGTTACCCCTGCCGGCTGAACGCAGACGACATGGGCATTCCCGAGCGGATCATGGCGGTGGCGGATATTTTCGAGGCGCTGACCGCCGTGGACCGCCCCTACAAGGAGGGCAAGACACTGACCGAATCCCTGACCATCATGCAGAGAATGGTGAATGACGGACACATCGACCGGGCGGTGTTCCAGTTGTTCGTCCAGACAGGTATCTACCGCCGATACGCAGAGCAACACCTGCGTCCGGAACAAATCGACGCCGTGAATGAAGAACGCTTTCTGACATGAACATTCCTCCATCGCGACGGGTTATTTTCGAATTCTTCGCCGAAACCCGTATACTTTGCGCAGTTTTAAACACTTGAAAAGGACACTGACATGTTCGGCCTGTTTATCGGCGGTTTGATCGGCTACCTGTTTGGCCGCTTTCCCGGCCTTCTGATTGGCGCTGTGGCAGGCGTACTGTTGACCCGATACATCAAGAGCCGTCTGTGGCAAAAACTGCGCAATGTGCAGACGGACTTCCTGGAATCCGTGTTTGCGGTGATGGGCGCCCTGTGTAAAGCCGATGGCGTTGTCACTCGCGATGAGATCCAGGTGGCGGAACGCCTGTTCGATCGGTTTCGTCTCTCCGGCGAACACCGGGAGCGCGCCAAGGCTGCCTTCAACCGTGGCAAGGCCAATGACTTCGACCTGGATGCGGAACTGCAACACTTCCTGCGGGTGAGTGGCCGCCAGCCCGCATTACTGCAGATGTTCCTTCAGGTACAGGTGTCTGCCGTTGCCGCCGATGGTGTGGTCCACCCGGCCGAACATGAGATGCTGGTGCGTATTGCCCGGGGGCTGGGACTGCCCGAGGCCCAGGTAGACCAGTTGGAAGCCATGTTGAGGGGCGCTCACGCCGGCCAGGCAGGTGCGTCTGGCCAACCATCGTCCGCCAGCCAGATCGACGATGCCTATAAGGTTCTCGGGGTGTCGCCCTCCGCCAGCGACGCCGAGATCAAGAAAGCCTACCGCAAACTGATGAGCGAGAATCATCCGGACAAACTGGCTGGGCGCGGCCTGCCGGAAAGCATGCGGGAAATGGCAGAAGAGCGCACCCGTGAGATCAGCCACGCCTACGACGTAATAAAGGACGCCCGCAACTAACGAAAGGCCCGGCGAGGGCCTTTACTTACATCCCCTCTACTTGTCGTGCGCCGCGATGCAATTTCCTGATATGACATATCGTCACGTTTAGGTTTTATATACAGTGGATACAGTCCCGAAAACAACACGGAGTATCTGCTTTGACCGCCCAACATCCGTTGCAACCCCACCCGCAATCAATGCACACGTTCAGTGACGATCTGCTGGGCCGGCACGACGCCACCGGGCTGGCCGAACTGATTCACAACGGCGACGTATCAGCCGGCGAAGTCCTCCAGGCTACCCTGGCCCGGGCGCGAATAGCCAAACCCTTTATCCATGGCCTGGTTACCCCCATTCCGGACGACGGTGCCGGCATGATCGCAAATAAAACTCCGGCTGCAAAAACGGTGCCTGGCATCTTTGCGGGCGTTCCCACGGTGATCAAAGACAACACCGAGGTGAAGGGATTCCCCACCTCCCATGGCACTGCGGCCATCCATTCCCACCCGGCCGACGAAACCAGCCCTTTCGCCCGTCAGTTGCTGGCCCAGGGCCTGGTGTGTTTTGGCAAAAGCACCCTGCCTGAGTTCGGCTTCAATGCAACCACCGAACCCGCCCATGACACCCCAAGCCGCAACCCCTGGCACCTTCAATATTCCACCGGTGCTTCATCAGGAGGTTCCGCGGCGCTGGTTGCCGCAGGTGTCATCCCCATCGCACACGCCAACGATGGCGGTGGCTCCATCCGCATTCCAGCCGCCTGTTGTGGGCTGGTGGGGTTGAAACCTACCCGGGGACGGCTGATCGACAACGATGCGGCTAAAACACTCCCCATCAATATCGTCAGTGATGGTGTGGTAACGCGCACGGTCAGGGATACCGCCAACTTCTATCACGGAGCGGAACGCTTTTTCCGAAACCCGAAACTCCCGGCCATAGGAAAGGTAGAGCGCCCCGCCACACGCTCACTCCGTATTGGCCTGGTGACCGACTCCATCAACGGTCACGCCACCGACAGTCAGACCCGCGCAGCCGTTGAAAATACAGCACAACTACTCGAAAAGCTTGGCCACAAGGTGGAACCGGTAGGAGTTCCCGTTGCCTCATCTTTCCCTGATGATTTTGCGCTCTATTGGGGAATGCTGGCCTTTGGTGTGCGCGCAAATGGCAAGCGGTTGATTCACCCTAGTTTTGACAAGTCACAGCTGGACGGGCTAACCCTTGGGCTGGACAAAGCCTTCCGGAGGCAGTTCTACAAATTACCGGCGGCACTCTGGCGCCTGCACCGGTCGTATCAGGACTACGCTCGCACCATGGCCAGTTACGATGCCATTCTCACTCCGGTACTGGGTCACACCACGCCCGAAATCGGCTACCTGAGCCCCACGGTCGACTTTGATACCCTGTTCGACCGCCTGACCCAATACGTCAGCTTTACGCCACTGGCCAACGCCACCGGCGCACCCGCCATTTCGCTGCCAGCCAGCCTCACTGAGCAGGGTCTGCCGGTTTCTATTCAGCTGATGGGTAAGCACGGGGGTGAGCAGACACTGCTGGAACTGGCGTTTTTGCTGGAGGAGACGATGAACTGGCCCAGGATAGACAGCCAGCCCATCAGGTCATGACAGGTTCCGCTCCCTGAACGGAGGGGGGCTCGCAGACGACGACCTGATTCCGCCCACGCCCCTTGGCCTCGTAGAGGGCCCCATCGGCCCAACTGAAGATGTCTTTGGTGGCATCCGCCTGGCTGGGACAGACGGCACACAAACCAATACTCACCGTCAGGTGCAAGACTTCATCCGACACCCGGAACCCGGTTTCCTCAATCCGGCTCCGGATTTTCTCGGCCACTCTCAGCGCCCCCTCTTTCGGGGTATCCGGCAACAGAACCACAAACTCTTCGCCGCCGTAGCGGGCAGCCAAATCCTGTGGGCGCGTGACATAGTCGCGGATACAGTTGGCCACCATCTGCAGGCAATCGTCGCCGACCAGATGACCATGTGTGTCGTTGAACTTCTTGAAATGATCGATATCCAGAAGCAGCAGTGACAATGGCTGACTAAATCGATACGCCTTCACCACCGCCGAGCTGAAGGTACGGTCAAAGTGACCACGGTTCTTGAGCCCGGTGAGCGCGTCGGTGGCACTGAGTTCGCGCAACTGATCGTTGAGCGACTCGAGGTCCCGGGTGCGCTCCTGTACTCTCTGTTCAAGTAACGTATTGGCTTCCTGTTGAATACGAAGGGACTTTTCCTGAGCCATCCTGGCTTTGCGTTCTTCAAGCAACAGGCGCTGCTGGGCCTCGAAAGCACGCTTCTTTTCCCTGTTGAGCCGGTCTGACAGCGCCATCGATAACAGAATGACGCCCATGGCGGAGCCCACCTGGGTTGCGTTCTCCGTCAGCAGGTTGCGTGGCAACACGGTGAACTTGCTCAGCGCCAGGACAATCCCTCCGAAAAGCATAAACACCCAGGCCAACGCGTAGTACCTCGCTGCGGGGTCCTTTTTCAGCCAGCGCACAATGCTGAGCACCAGCATGGTCGTGCAGCCCAGGAAAGCAAGCAGAATGGTCGGCAGGATCAAGAGTCGATACGGAACCAGCAATCCCGCCGTTGCCATCACACCAGCCATAACGACAATCCCCACCGTCAGTCTGTTGAGAAACGGGTGGTTGGCTGACGTCACATTGAGAAAGTGAAGGCTAAAGGTGCCGCCAAACAGCACGACCAGATTGAGGAACACGGTGATCGCCTGGTCATTCCACCAGGTAGCCTCCGGCCAGAGATACTGGAAAGCAACGCCATGCAGGCTCGCCAGGAACAGGGGCATGGCCGAAATGTACCCCACATAATGCAGGAAGCTCCGCTCGCCAACCGCCATATACACAAACAAGTTGTAGAGGATCATCACCAGCACAATGCCGTAGTAAATGCCCTCGAACAGGCTGCGGGCCTGCTCGGCCACGTAGAAAGCATCCTGATCCCAAAGGGTCAGGGGCACCTGCATGGAACTGGTGGTGTCCACTCGAAGATAGATGGAGAGCTCGTCGTCACGTGAAAGGGAGAGCGGGACAAGAAAATTGCGGTGGTAGATTGGGCGCTGGTAGAACGGCTGCTTATCACCCAATAACTGTCGTTTTACAAGCTCGCCATCTTCGAGCAGATAGACCTCGATATGGTCCAACACCGGATACCCGATTTCCAGGAACAGGGGAGCCGTGGCGGCCCCTGGGTTGCGAACATTTACCCGGAACCAGTAAACCTTATCACCGTATCCCAGGCTAACGCTGTCTTTTCCGTTTGACTGCCACTCCCTTTCGGGAAGCTGTCTCACGGAATCCAGGGGAACGGCGCCGGCGGGTTCCTGCCAATACTCCACATACCTGAGAAGCTCCAACCGCTTGGCATAACTGTCCCAAACCGCCGGCTCCGCTGAAACCAGAGCAGGCAGCGCAAACAGCATAATGGCGAACAGAATCTGCGTCAGACCCTTTTGCAAAGATATTCCCAGTTCAAGAGAGACAATAAATTTGTTGTTTTTTCGCTACCAGCATAAACCAGAAACCGGCATTTCGCCGCAGGCGCCTTTAAAATGACTCAATCAGACAATAAAGCCTAACTAACTGCGGTACTTCCGAACGCTGGTGACGACCCATGTCCTACTCTTATGACTTCAAAGTGGACAGTATCGGGGCCGGGTGCCAGTATGAGAAAGTCGAAAAATGAAAAATGCTGGCGCAAAGCGACCAAACGCCGCTCCTTGTCGTACACCTACTATCGTCCTCGAAACTGACAGCCAGAGACTATGCACGATACGGACACCTTCGTGACCTTTCACAAGGCACTGACGGAACTCAGCCACAGTCCGGCGTTTATCGACAAGAAGCGCCCGCAAAAACTCGCAGACCTGACGGCGCTCTGCGCGAGGCTGCTCAACGTTGACCGGGTCAGTGTCTGGCAGTTTCCGGAGGAACGTGACCGCATTGAGTCCGAGTGGCTTCATACTACGGACGCTGCCACCGGTGACAAATCCAGCCTGTACCAGTCCGGCAACCCGGAGTACTTCTCGGCCTTGGAAACCGAACGCGTGCTGTCTGTCCGGGACGCCCAGAACGATCCCCGCACCCGGGCATTCGCGCCGGGCTACCTTATACCCTTGAAGATCCTATCGATGCTTGATGCACCGGTATTTGATGGTGCCCGGCTCAGTGGCGTCATTTGCCTGGAATCAACCCATCAACGGGACTGGACCCTGCCGGAAATATCCTTCGTTATCGCTATTGCCGATACCATCAGCCTGATCAATACCCACGAAGCCTGGCTCCACTCACAACGCGCACTTGAATACGTTACCCGTTACGACTCACTGACCGGGCTATCAAACATCGAATCCCTGCGAGACCGTATCGGCCATCTCGCCGACAAAATAGAACGACGAGGGCTTGGTAGCCTGGCGCTGATATGGATTGACGTGGACCGCCTGAAATCCATCAACGATGGGCTTGGGCCTCAGGTGGGTGACAACGTTATTGCCGAAGTCGGCCGCCGCCTGAAAAAGCTCTCTGTTCCAGGCAAGGATCTACTGGCCAGGATTGGAGGCGATGAGTACGCCCTCATGGTGCGCAACCACACCATGCGGGACTCTCTGGAACTGACCGCCTCGCGTATAAGGCAGGAAATCAACAGGCCCATCCGCCTCACTGGCCACTCCATCACCGTTGGCGCAAGCCTGGGCATCTGCCACTTGCCCGGAGACTGTCAAACCACCGAAGAGCTGTTGCGTGGCGCCGAAGCCGCCATGTACAACGCCAAGCAGCGGGGCCGGGACCAGGCGTGCTTCTTTGATTCGAGCATCCAGGTAACGGCCCGTTCGCGATTCGTTCTGGAAAACGAGTTGCGGGCAGCCATCAGCAACCACACCCTGGAGGTGTTCTATCAACCCATCATGAGCGCCGCCGGGATGAAACTGGAGTCGCTGGAAGCCCTGGTACGCTGGCAACACCCGCAACGGGGTTGGCTGTCACCCATTGAATTTCTGGGGATAGCCAGAAGCGGTGGCCTGATGTATGCGTTGGGGGAGTGCGTGCTTCGCCGCGTATGCGAACACTGGCAACAGGCCCACAACCAGGGCATTACGCTGCCAGAGATTTCCGTCAACCTGGCGGCAGAGCAGGTATCGATACCGGAACTGCCCAGCCTGATCAGGGAAACCTGCCATGAATATGGCGTGCCGGTCAGCGCGTTGCATTTCGAGGTAACCGAGGATTCCATTCAAGGGGATTTCAACTCACTGAACAGTATTCTGGAAGAGCTGGTCGCCGACGGTGCAAGCCTGTCCATAGACGACTTCGGAACCGGCTATTCTTCACTGTCCCGCCTCAAGAGTCTGCCCTTCTCGCGGATCAAGATTGACCGTTCCTTCATCAGCCAACTGCCAGACGACGAGGACGACTGCGCCATTACCCTCTCGATCATTGGCCTGGCGCGAGGGCTTGGGCTCTCAGTCGTCGCTGAGGGCGTCGAAACCGAAGCCCATGAACAATGGCTTTTCCAGCGGGGCTGTGATTACCTGCAGGGTTATCGATACAGCAGGCCTCTGCCCTTTGAAGCTCTGTTGGAACAGTATTTCACTCCCTTCTAAATCACCAGTTGCTGTTCCTGATCGATAATATGAAACTTTTGTGACACCCGCCGTATCCTAGTGCATATAACAAAGAATCACGCTTTACTACGCCTGAACGAAAGCTCTAGCTAGAAACAGGCCCCCTACGTTATGAATTGGTATTCCCGAAGCATTCTCAATCGTGTGCTGAGCGTTGTCATTGCCGCAAACTTGGTCGTCATACTGGTTGCCGGCTACTACTTCAACTACTCCCTCCAGGCTAAGAACGACTATCACCGGCTGGCCAGCCAACAAATGGTCAGGGCACTGGAGGCGCAGGACATCCTCAGTGATTTCAAGACCCAGGTCCAGGAATGGAAAAACGTATTGATTCGCGGCTCGGATGCCGGTCAGCGTAAAAAGTACTGGACCCAGTTCCAGGAACAGGAAGCCCTCATCCAGAAAAAGCTGGATAGTCTTATCCCAAGGCTGGAAGATGATCAGGCCCGCGCACTGATGAGTCAGTTCCAGCGCTCCCACCAGAAGATGGGTGAAGCTTACCGGACCGGGTTCGCCGACTTTGTGGCATCAGGCTACCAGCACGGCGAAGGCGATCGGGCCGTCAGCGGCATCGATCGGGAACCATCAAGGCTGATTGAAGAAGCTTCCGCACTCATTCGTAAACAGGGTGTGGCCGAGGCCGCGGCCCTGAACGACTCCGTCACCACGAGCACCTGGCGCGTCGGTGGCCTGATGCTACTCGCAGTGTTTCTGGGAACGATCGCTTGCGTCATTGTCCTGGTTCGTTCCGTCGTCCGACCGACGCAAACACTGATTGGCCAAATGCACAAACTGGGGGAAGGTGACCTGTCTGATCCCGCGACTCTAATCCGTCAGGATGAATTGGGTCGACTGGCTGATAGCGCCCGCAAGCTACACGGCTTTCTCTCAGAAACCGGCGAATTGATGGAAGAAAATGCTCGCGAACTCGAACTCACGGGCTCAATGATCCGGGACAATGCCGGCAAAGTCTCATCCCAATCCGAACTTGCCCATCAACGGATTGACCAGATCGCAACGGCCATGAACGAGATGTCGGCAACCGCTCAGGATGTCGCACAACACGCCGCGGCAGTTGCGAACCAAGTGCAGGAAACATCCGGCCAGACGGGCGAAGCTGACAAGCAGATCCACGCCGCAGTGGACAGCATGAATCGACTCGCTGACCAGATTCAGACCTCGTCGCGAACCGTCAATCAGCTCACTTCCGACGGCAAGAAGGTTGGCGACGTAATGAAAGTCATCCGCGAAATCGCGGACCAGACCAACCTGCTGGCACTAAACGCCGCCATAGAGGCAGCCCGCGCTGGAGAGGCGGGCCGAGGGTTCGCCGTAGTCGCGGACGAAGTCAGGAATCTGGCAGCCAAGACCCAGGAAGCCACCGTGGAGATCGACCGAATCATCGACACCATAGCCACCGGGTCCAGAGACGCCTCTGAATATATGCAGGCAAGCGAGATTGTCACTCAGGAGAGCGGGCAGTCGGTGGAGGCGGTCAGGCAGACATTGGGCGAGATCAATCGCCGCATGGGCAGCGTGAATGACGCAACCACTCAAGTGGCAACGGCAGCCGAAGAGCAAACCAGCGTCAGCGAGGAAATTAATCGTAACGTGACCGAAGTTGCAGAGATATCCGAAACGATGAACCGCGCTGCGGAGGAAAACCTCACCATGGTTCCAAAGCTTGAAAGCATGGCGAAGGCGGCACGGGACTTATCAAGCCGCATTCGACGCTAATCTCCCTCCACCCGGCCCACCCGGCCAACGCGGTTTGTAAACCACACCGCTATCGGTTTACAAACCCACGTACCCGTTGGCCGGTCTTGTCACCCAAAACCAGCAGCGCCGGGGTCAGCAACAGCGTGAGCACCGTTGCAAACGCCAACCCGCCGGCAATAGCACTGGATAGCTGGGTCCACCACTGCGTGGACGGAGCACCGATGCCCAAAGACGGGGTCAGGAGATCCACATTTACCCCGAGCACCATTGGCATCAGCCCGAGTATGGTGGTGATGGCCGTCAGCAATACCGGTCGCAGGCGCAGGCATCCGGTCTCCAATGCGGCCTCGAATGCCGCCATACCGCTTTTTCGCATCTGGTTGTAGGTGTCGATCAGAATGATGTTGTTGTTCACCACGATGCCCGCCAGGGCAATGATGCCCATGCCCACCATTACGATTCCGAACGACTGCCCGTTAAGCAGCAGGCCAAGCAATACGCCCGCTGTGGAAAGCACAATGGCCGATAGAATGAGCATGGTCTGGTAGAGCGAATTGAACTGGGTCACCAGGATCAACAGCATCAGGGCAATCGCGACCAGAAACGCCGATGCCAGGAAATTCGAGGCTTGTTCCTGGTCCTCATTCTCGCCGGCAAATCGGACGGAAACACCCTCGGGCGTTTCAGGCATTTGCTGCTGCAACTCCATCAGCAGTTCGTCCGCACGGCGACCCGGCTCTATCTCGGACTTGATCGTAATGGTGCGCTGTCCGTCAACACGGGTAATGCTGCCAGTCTTGTCTCCGGGAGCCAGCTCAACAAACTCTGAGAGCGGCACCTGCCCGCGGCTGGTGTTAATCGTCTGGCGCTGGAACTGGTCCAGCTCCCGCCAATTATTAGGCACTCTCACGGCGATATCGACTTCGTCCCGCACGTCCTCAGGCCGATAGGTAGCAAGCACCAGGCCGTTGGTAATCAGTCGCACCGCACTGCCCACACTGAGCACGTCTGAGCCAAATCGGGCAGCGGCTGAGCGGTCGACGTTCAGGCGCCATTCGATGCCCGGAAGGCTGCGGTCGTCTTCGACATCCACAAAGCCATCGATGCCAGACATCCGTTCCCGGATAAGAGCCACGTGCCGCTCCAGTTGGTCGCTATTCATACTGCTGACCATAAGTTCAATGGGCTTGCCGTCCGCTGGACCGCCTTCCTGCTTACGAAACTCCAGTTCAATGCCGGGAATGTCCGCAGTGAGTGAACGGAAATCTTCCAGTATCTGTGTCGCTGGCCGGCGCTCAAACCAGTCCGTGAACTGAAACTGCAGCACACCGATGACGTCCGGCGCCATCTGGTTTCCGGGACTGACCATTGAGCGAGCATAGAGGGCTTTCACCTCCGGCATTCCCTGTAAACGTTGCTCGACCTGTCGAACGATGGCATCGCGCTCCTGCACAGACAGATCGCCTCTGGCCCTGACATGTACCTGCGCTGAATCCGGCTCCACGCTTGGGAAAAATTCAACACCATGGTTGAACTTGCCATAAGCCGCATAGATGACCACAACGACGCCAAGCACTCCAAGAAGTGTAAAACCGGGCTTTGCCAACAATCGCCCGAGAACGCCACGATAGACGTCCGTCATGCGGCCACTGATTGCTGACTGGGGAAGGCGTTTTCCGCCACTGATGCTGCCAAGGACCGGCAAAAATACGAGAGCCATGGCCAACGAGGCGGTCAGACAGATGATAACGGTGGTGGGCAAAAAGCTCATGAACTCGCCGACCACGCCCGGCCAGAACAACAGGGGGATGAATACCGCCAGCGTGGTGGCGGTTGACGCGATGATGGGCCAGGCCATGCGGCTGGCCGCCTCGCCCCATGCAGACTTTACGTTCTGGCCCTCGGAGAGGTTCCTGTCGGCAAGCTCCGATACCACGATGGCCCCATCCACCAGCATGCCAGCCACCAGTATGAGGCTAAACAGAACCACAATATTAAGGGTAAAACCCATTCCCCAGATCACCAGGATACCGGTCAGGAACGCACCGGGAATGGTAAGCCCCACCAAAAGCGCAGAACGGGGACCCATGGCGGCAATGATCAGGACGATCACCAGCACGATGGCCGTCAGCACATTGTTGAGCAGATCACTAAGGATGTCCCGGACTTCACCAGACTGGTCCATGATGTAGCGAACCTCGAGCTCGTCTGGCAGTTGCGGCCCGGCACGTTCAATCAGCGCCTTCACCTTTTCCACGGTTTCGATGATGTTGGCACCGGTCCTCTTGGAGATTTCCAGCACCAGCGCCGGCTCACCGTTGATCCTGGCGAACCCTCGCGGGTCTTTGAAGGTTCGCTGAAGCATAGCCACGTCGCCAAAGGTCACTACGGTGTCGCCGCCTACCTTGACCGGCATGGCCATAACATCCTCCACGGATTCAATAACGCCCGGAACCTTCATGGTCATGCGACCGGCACCGGTATCCAGGCTTCCGGCAGCAACCAATTGATTGTTGCGAGTGACCAACGTCGCCAACTGATCAAAGTCGACGCCATAGCTTTCAAGCACCTGGGGATCGACAACGATCTCCAGGAGGTCTTCCCTGTCACCACCAATGTCCACTTCCAGCACTTCCGGAATGCCTTCGATGGCATCCTGCAAACGCCGGGCAATAGTGACCAGCTCGCGTTCGGAAAGAGGCCCGGAGAGGCCAACCGACATGACCGGAAACAGCGCCACGTTAATTTCATTGACCCTTGGTTCGTCAGCTTCCTGAGGCAGCTTGCTGCGGGCGGTATCAACCTTTTCCCTCACATCCTGAAGCGCGATGTCCGGATCAAACCCGGCGTCGAATTCCAGCATCACCGAGGCGTGACCCTCGGAAGCCGTACCACGCATTTCCTTGACGCCCTCGAGGGAACGCAATTCCTGCTCCATGGGCCGGATAAGCAAGCGCTCACCGTCTTCCGGGCTGATTCCCTCCAGTGTCATTGACACATAGATCATGGGAATGGTGATGTCCGGGTTCGCTTCTTTGGGGATGGTCTGAAAAGCCGCAACACCACCCAGGATCAGGAAAGCCAGTGTCAGCAGTGTGGTCCGGCTGCGGTCGAGAGCGGCGAAAATCAAGGTTCGCATATCGGTTAGCCCCGGTCCGAATCACGATCAACCGGGCGTACCTGCTGCCCGATGGATACAAAACCCGCGCCCCGGGTAATCAACCGAATTTCATCCGGCAGGCCAGTGACCCAGGCGCCATCCGTGGTGACGTTCAGGAGTTTGACCGTGGTAAACACCACTTCGTTATTGTCGCCCACATAGCGAACACCGGGCCGGCCATCATCCCCAAGACTGAGATAGGCCGGCGAAATGAACATCGCCTCCACTTCCGGCAGCGCAATGCGCAGCGTGGCACTACCGCCGGCAACCCGCTTACGTTCCGGGTTGTCTATGGACACCTCCACCGGGAAGCTACGGGTGTCCGGGTCTGCGGCACTGGCCACGAAATTCACCACGCCTTCCAGGCTGTCGCCATCCAACGTGCGAATGGTTACGGCCTGCCCTTCTTCGACGGCGCTCACTGACTGCTGCGGGATTTGCCCCGTCGCTTTCAGCCGATCAACGCGCACCAGCTCCAACAGTGGTGACCCGACCTGGACCAGATCACCAAGGTCGACATCCCGTCGATTCACCGTTCCATCAAAAGGCGCTCGTGGCTCCAGGTTGTCAACAGCAAGACGTGCCTGAGTGAGCTCAGCTCCCGCCGCAGACAGATCACTTTGCAGGGTCAACACTTCGGATTCGGAGGTGAGATTCCGGGATCGGAGCTTCTGGGCAGCCGATAAATCGGCTTCCAATTTGCGAATGCGCGACTGCCATTGTTCTACCGAGGTACGTCGCCCATCCTCGGAGAGTCGAAGCAGGACATCCCCCGCCTCAACCTGGTCACCCTGCTCCACCATCAGCTCTTCTACCGTGCCGGCTACCCGAGCGCCAACTGACACGGTTCGCCAGGGCTCCAACTGCCCCTGCAGCATTAACCCGGGCTCGTAAAGCCTTGTACGCAACACATCCACCTGGACGGAGGGCGCGCTGACCGACTCCTCAGGTGTGTCCTCTGGCGCCTCGTCCCGCGCTTCCTTGACGTCACCGGTTGCCATCCATACCACCAATAAAGCCAGTACCAGAAAGGACAATCCGATAGATCCCAGTTTTGCTTTGGTCATTGATCGCTCGCAGTTAAATTCGGGTGATGTCGGTTTACAGTCCAGGCAGTCGTTTTAGAAACTGTCAGAAAACGGTTGCATCCGGTTGTTTTCGTGGGGTAGATTCTACACATAAACTTCTCTCAGATTCAGAGCAGATACTGATTTTATGAATCTCAACGCAGTGGTTGTCCTTGTGAAGCTAGTCCTGGTGGTCGTGGTACCGTCCGGGGGCTTCTGCGTGGACAAGCGGGTGAGATAGAAACAGACTCGACAAACACACGAAAGCCCCCGGCACCGAAAGGTCCCGGGGGCTTTTTTTTGCATCAGGAAAAAGGAATAACAACCATGAACGGCGCACAGCACATTCTTGACGCGTTCCACCGCCACAGCATCAGCACGGTTTTCGGGTATCCGGGCGGCTGCATCATGCCGCTATACGATGCGCTGGTGGACGATGTCGGTGTGGAACACGTGCTGTGCCGCCACGAACAGGCCTGCGCCCTGGCCGCCGACGGTTACGCCCGCGCAAGCGGTAAGCTCGGTGTATGTATTGCCACCTCAGGCCCCGGCGCCACCAACCTGATCACCGGCGTTGCCAACGCTCACCGGGACTCCATCCCCATGCTGGTCATCACCGGCCAGGTGCCCTCGGGATTGATCGGTACCGACGCCTTCCAGGAAACCGACGTATTGGGCATGACGCTGGGCATCGTTAAACACAGCTATCTGGTTGACGACGCAGACAGCCTGCCCGCGATCATGGAAGAGGCGATGGAACTGGCTCAAAGTGGGCGGCCGGGGCCGGTGTGGATTGATATACCCAAGGACCTGCTGCTGGCTGATGTCAGCGATGCTCCCTTCCCCCGGTCCGAGCCACGGGAGATCAGCTTCCCAGACCTGGCCGAAGCGCTCACGATGCTGCGGGCGGCCCGCAAACCCATACTCTACAGCGGTGGTGGCATCAGCCTGGCACACGCTGAAGATCGCTTTCGCACGTTTGCTGAATCCGCCGCTCTGCCAGCGGTGGTAACGCTCAAAGGTATCGGCAACCCGGGAAAACACAACCCTTACAACCTGGGCATGCTGGGCATGCACGGCTCCCGGGCGGCCAATAAAGCCGTGGATGAATGCGACCTGTTGCTGGTTATCGGTGCCCGCCTGGATGACCGCGCCACCGGCAGCCTGGATGGCTTCGCCCCCAATGCAAAGATGATTCACATTGACGCCGACGCCGCCGAGATCAACAAACTGCGCCCGACCGAGCTGGCTATTCGGGGGGACCTGAATGACATTCTCGAAACACTGACCAACGCCTTACAGGACAAGCCGCTGGACATTGGCGACTGGCAGAAACAGTGCCGAACCTGGTACACCACCGGCGGCTTCCATGCCGCCGACAACGAAGAACCTTTGGCGCCGATCACCGGCCCGGCCTTTGTTCGCCAGCTCTCCCGAATTGCCCCGGATGATACCGTTATCGCCTGTGACGTCGGCCAGCACCAGATGTGGGTAGCCCAGCACTACGACTTTGACCACCCTCGCCACCACCTCACCAGTGGCGGCCTGGGCACCATGGGCTTTGGCCTGCCCGCTGCCATCGGTGCCCAGTTTTCCGACCGCAATAGTACGGTGATCAACGTGACGGGCGATGGCTCGTTCATGATGAACGCCCAGGAACTGGCCACTATCCGCCGCTATAACCTGCCGGTAAAACTGATCGTCATGGACAACCAGTGCCTGGGCATGGTGCGCCAGCAACAGGAACTGTTCTACGGCAATCGTGAAAGCCAGATCAACCTGGACGACAACCCGGACTTCGTCGCCATGGCCCGCGCCTTCGACATCCCGGCGTTGCACATCAGCCGCACTGACCAGATCCGCCGTGGCATCGAAACCATCCTGGCCTACAACGGCCCGATGCTGCTGCATGTGGCCATCAGCCGTGAGGAGAACGTCTGGCCCATCGTCAAACCCGGCGCCAGCAACCGCGAAATGATCGACGAAACCCGACGCACCAACAAAAAGGAACACGTTGCATGAAACCGCAAAGCCAGTCCTCAACACCGAGCTATAAGATCAACTGCCGCATGTCGCAGGAAGCGGCCGCCCTGGAGCGCCTTTGCCAGGTGGTCCGTATTCGCGGTTTCCGGATTGCAACAATGGCGGTGGAATCCGCCGGGGAGCATTTCGATATCACCCTGACCCTGGAGGGAACCCGGCCGATTGCCATGCTCCAGTCGCAATTGGAGAAGTTGCATACAGTGGCGGAGGTTGCCCTTGGTCAGGTTTCGGGGGTTCGGGTTCAGACTGCCTGACGCTTTGGGAGTTGCTTTTTCTTTCGTAGCCTGATGGTTTTGGGGGCGGGCTTGCGGGGTGGCATCTGTATTTTTCTTGAAAAAGAACTCGCTTCGCTCGGACATCTTTTTCTGGCGAAAAATCCAGATACCACCCCGCGCCGAGCTGACCACGGAGGGTTCGCGAAGGCCTTCTCGACCTGGATATTCCTGAGCTGCACGTCGATAGGGGGTTGGGGGTATTTTTTCTGGCAAGGAAAAAGATGTCTGAGCAAAGCGAGTTCTTTTTCCAGAAGAAAAAATACCCCCATCCCCCGTATCCGCCCGCCCCCCCTCAGGCTACAAAAGAATGTGAGTAAGCCCCCCACAGTCCACCATCGGATCATCGCAGTTCACGATGATATCCGCCCGGTTAAGAACGTAGCTCTTGCCGGTGATGGTATTCTCAACCACCTGATGTTCCCCTTCCTGGCGCACGCCTGTGAACTCACCGATAAACCCGGTTTCACGCAGGGAGACGGTTTCCAGGCGGTCGCCCGGGCTGATTTTGCCCTCGTAGTTCATTAACGCAAGCCGTGCTGAAGTACCCGTGCCGGTGGTGCTGCGGCAGATAACGCCGGGATGCACATAGGTGGCCGACCGGGAGCGATACGAATGATCCGACAATTGTTCAACCGGCCCCATGAAATGGAGGAAGGGCAAGGGCCCGACATCACCCAGCGTGTAGTGGGAGAAACCGCGCTCAGCCTGGATAGCCTCTACTATATGATAGGCGCATTCGCTGAGTTTGCGTTCTTCATCCAGGGTCAGGGAAAACCCAAGGCTCGTCGCGTCCACCAGGGCGTAGAAACCACCACTGTAGGCCACGCTGTAGGATACGTCACCGATCGAGGGCACGTGGATGCTGGCCTGGTAGGTGTCGATGTAACTGGGCAGCCCGCCGCAGGTAATGGCTTCTACAACACCGTCCCGAACAAGGGCGTCAATGTGGACCAGGCCCGCTGGCGCTTCCAGAGCGAAACTCTGCCACCCTTCCCGCTTGGCGACAATGCCACTCTCCAGAACGGCCGTGGCGGTACAGATGGTGTTGGAACCGGAGTAAATCGGATATCCCATCACTTCCATGATGATATAACCGGCGACTGCCTCGGGGTCTGTGGGCGGCACCAGCAGGTCCACGGACATTTCCGGGATGCCGTAGGGCTCTTCCAGTAGTAGAGTGCGAAGGCCATCTGCCTTGTCCCGCAGGTATTCCATCTGGGCGCGCACGGTGTCCCCCGGAAGCGGGCAGATCCCGCCAGTTACTATCCGGCTCACATCCCCGCCGGCGTGGGTGTCCATCAGTTGCAGTTTGAGTTCGGGACGCATTAGGACTTCTCCAGGGCAAACGGGGCGCCATGCTCGGCCCATTGGGCATCCGGGACGATTACGATTTTGCCCAGGTAGTTGCTGTTGCGGTTGACGAAGTAGCGTTCGGCTTCGTGCAACTCTGACAGTCTGAAAGCGGCGTGCAGCACCGGCTTCAGTTGGCCGCTGCGAATCCAGGCCACCAGTTGTTCGGCTTCCTCCCGGGTGCCGTGTGACACGCCGAACACCTGCACCTGATACAGGTAAATCCGTGTCCACATGATTTCACTGACGTTTCCGGCGCTGGCGCCAGCGATGCTGAGCCTTGGGTAATCATTGCGGCTGTTCATGTCGAAGATCATGGTGTCGATAAACTGATCGGTCATCTCGCCACCGGCCAGGTCCATCACGGCGTCTATCGGCCGCCCCCCAGTGACGGACCGCACCTGATCCGTGAAGTTGTCCATGTCGGAACGGTCCAGCACGGCTTCGGCGCCCAGCTTGAGCAGAGGGTCGGCCTTATCACGCTGGCTCAGCGCATAGGGAATCGCCCCCATGATGCGGCAAAGCTGGATAAGGGCGGTGCCAACACCACCACTGGCACCGGTCACAAGGATGTGCTCGCCCGCTTTTACCCGTGCGGATGTGAGCATGTGCAAGGCGGTCTGATAGGAGCACATGCCCATAGCGGCAAGTTCGGCATCGGCCAGGCCGGCATTCTCGACATGGTGAAACTGGTCGGAAGGCACAGCAATATATTCCGCGAACCCACCATCGGCGCCGTGGCCGTAGTAGTCCGGGGTCAGGTTGATATCCCGGCGCTCGTCCGCGTAGAGGTTAAAGTCCAGCAGGCCTCGTTGGCCGATCCGCGTATCCTCAACACCCTGCCCCACGGCGACGATACGCCCAACAACGTCCGCGCCTTGAACTCTTGGGAACGTCAGCGTGGCTGAGCCTCCCATCTGGAAGGAGGTTACGTCGCCTTTATCCTTGGTGGGGTAAAGACCCTCCCGGGCTTTGCGGTCGGTGTTGTTCTTGGCGGTGGCGGTGACCTGGACGAGCACCTCTCCCGCACCAGGGGTGGGGATGGGCACGTCTTCGGTGTATTCCAGTTTCTCGACGCCACCGTGGCCGGTGAGCAGCATGGCTTTCATGGTCTTCTGGATCATGGGCGTTCTGCTCCTGCTTTGCTGGATATCAGGTCAGGATAGGCCAGATTCCCAGCAGTGTCAGGGCCCCCTGGCCGCTTTTACCGGGCAATAACCTTGTAAATCGGCCGCAGTTTCGGGATTTGTTTGAGGACCACCTGAATGATGGTCATCAGGGGGACCGCCAGCAACACGCCAACCGGGCCCCACAACCAGCCCCAGAAGAAGATGGACACGAAGATGACGACGGGATTGATCGCCATGCGGAAACCGTGGATCCAGGGCTCTATGAAAAACCCGACGGTAGAGGTAAGAGCCAAATAGCCGAGCGGGGCAATGGCCATCATCCAGAGCGTGTCGAGGCTGGTGGCGGACACGACTGCCAGCAGGATGATGGTCAGAATGACACCAAGGTACGGGATGAATCTGGCCAAGCCGGCAACGAGCCCCCAGACGGCTGGGTCCGGAAGACCCACTGCCCAGCAGATGAGCCCGGTGGTGATGCCAACCAGCAGGTTACTGAGACTGAGTACCGCCAGATACTGGGCGATCTGTTGCTGGGAATCGCGGGCAATCTGGAGCACGTTGCGGCGCTGTCGCTTCGGGAGTTGTCGCACAAAGTTGAGGATGATGCGGTCACCACCCACGAGCAGGAAATAGGTCAGGGCCAGCGCAAGTGCGAGGCCGGCTGCACCGTTGCGCGCCTTGGTTAATAGCTGGTTGCGCCACGAGTCGGTTTTAAGCACGACAGTGTTGGTTGTGGTCTTCTCGTCTTTGGATAGTTCGTCCATCGACTCTTCCACTTTCTTTGCCGATTCGTTGACCTTATCAATCTGGCTTTTTATGCCGCTCTCACCCATGAGCAGTCGAGAGATACCCTGTGGTGCCTGCTGTGCCCACTCCAGCGCAGGCGTTGCAACGGCTGCCCCAACACCCGCCAGACCAGCGATCACCACGATCATCAATACCAGAGAGCTCAACACCCTTGGAATCCCGGCTTTGTCATAGGCTTTTTTGACAAGGGGAAACAGCAAAAGGCTGGTCAGGACCGCCAGGACAATTGGCAGGACAATCTGGTGGGCGACGTAGAGGGTATAGAGTATCCCGAGCGCAAAGATGCCATTCAGTGGTGTCGCGAGATCTGAGCGTGCGGGTTGTTCGTTATCGTTGTTCATGCGGGTCCATGCACCTTGTCGGGCTGTATTGGGGGTATGATAACTGATGCACCACGAGGCTCAGTGTACCTGTCGCTCGGCTGTCATTCAGCCCTTTTGGGCCAACGCTCGGTCATTGCCACCACGTCACTTTTGTTGTAACACATAACCGGATACCCTGATGAAAACCGTCTCTGAAGAGTTCATACATGGCGAACTACAAGATTGAAATTGACGAAACCTTTGATGTGCCGCGCAACCGTGTGTTTGCACTGTTTGCGGATCATGAGCGCTTCGGGAAGCTGTTGGGAGCACCAGTGAAGCGCATTCGCGACAGCGACCAGGCCGACCCCAACGGCCTTGGGTCCATCCGCAAGATCGGCATCGGCCCCATCGGCCTTGAAGAGACCGTCATTACCTTCGAGCCGGGGTTGCTTATTGAGTACACCATTTCCAGCATGAGCCCCATCCGCAACCATATCGGTCGCATCCGCTTCGACGATGCCGCCAATGGCAGGACTCGCGTCCAGTACACCATTTCCTTTGACGACATCGTGCCGTTCACCGGCAAACTGGTCAGCTCCGCTCTTGATCAGGGGATCCGTAAGGGCATCCGCAGGGTGCCCAAGTTGGCGTAAGCAACTGAAGAACTCGTTGCTGGGCGGGGGTATTGTGGCAGGTTGATAATGATCAATCTTCGGTTGCGGCACGCTCCCGCCAGTGGCGGGCCAGTTGCGGATCTGCCCTGGTACCAATGCCCGCTTCATAGGCCTTTGCCACTTCGGACATGCTCAGCTTGTCGCCAGCCTCCGCTGCCCTCAGATACCACTCGAAAGCCTTCGAATCGCTCTGTGCCGTGCCTTGCCCGGCTGCGTGCATATTGCCCAGGTTATACATACCCTGCCGACTCCCCGCTTCGGCAAGCGCCTGGTAACGTTCGAACGCCAGATCGTACTGGCCCATCTTGTAGACGGCATAGGCCTCCAGGACCTGGATCATCTCCCGAGCCACGCCCATCTGCTGATCCGGCTCGGCACTGTTTGCCACTGTCGGAGCTCCGGTGAACAGCAGCAAACTCACGGCTGCAATGAGCGATGTTCGAACGGACCTCATGGCAATCTCCGCGTTCGGTGATAATGGCGATGTTCCGACCGTAACACGAACACATTCTGCGGTACCTGACCGGAAAGTTCTGAAACCCTGGCACTTTGGTACCATGGAAGAGCCGTCGACAACCTCGATAAATAAGGCTGTCACCGGCCTGTGTAGTCGAGTAAAATCCGCACTTTTGAAAATGAAATTGAGGCAGCGTAATGGGCAGAGCCTATCAAAACCGCAAAGACTCCATGGCCAAAACGGCCGCCGCCAAAACCAAGGTCTACAGTAAGTACGGCCGCGAAATCTATGTGTGCGCCAAGTCCGGCGGCCCGGACCCGGATGCAAACCTCAGCCTGCGTGGCCTGATCGACCGTGCCAAGAAAGATCAGGTGCCCGCGCACGTCATTGAGAAGGCCATCGAGAAAGCCCGGGGTGGCGCTGGTGAGGATTTCTCCCCTGCTCGCTATGAAGGATTCGGCCCCGGCAACTGCATGGCCATCGTGGATTGCCTGACCGACAACCCCAACCGTACCTTCGGCGACGTACGCCTGGCGTTTACCAAGACCAAATGCAAGATCGGCACCCAGGGCAGCGTCAGCCATATGTTCGATCACTGCGCCATTCTCGGCTTCAAGGGCGACGACGAGGAAGCGGCTCTGGAAGCACTGATGATGGCGGATGTGGATGTCACTGACATTGAGCACGAAGAGGGTATGATTACTGTGTTCGCGCCCCACACCGAATACGCCAAGGCGCGACAGGCACTGCAGGAAGCGTTTGAAGGCCTGGAGTTTGACGTAGACGAGATCCAGTTCCTGCCCCAGACCACCACCACTGTCGAAGGCGACGACATTGAGCTGTTCGAGAAGTTTATGGACATGCTGAACGACCTCGATGACGTCCAGAATGTTTACCACAACGCAGTCATCGCAGACTGACGGGAGCAACACCTTGGCCAGGGTCGTCATACTCAAAACAGGTAATACCTACCCGTCCCTTCTGGAGTCGTTCGGGGATTTCGATAACTGGTTTTTGGCCGGGCTGGATCCGGAGCTCGACCTTCACGTAGTCGATGTTACGGTTGACGACCTACCGGGCAAACCCGGGAATTGGGACGGGATCGTGGTGACGGGATCACCGGCCATGGTCAGCGACCGGGCGCCCTGGAGTGAGTGCACTGCCGCGTGGCTGGCTGAGGCAGTGACGGAAGAGGTGCCAGTTCTGGGGGTCTGCTATGGCCATCAGCTGCTGGCCCACGCTCTGGGTGGTGAAGCGGGTTATCATCCACGTGGCCGGGAAACCGGCACCCATCAGGTAGAGTTGCTGGACGCTGCGATGGATGACCCTCTGTTTAAGGGGTTGCCCCAAACATTTCCGGCGCAATTGACGCATCGGCAATCCGTACTCAGGTTGCCGGAGAATGCCGTTCTCCTGGGCCGAAACGAGTTCGAACCGCACCAGGCCTTTCGTGTGGGCCGCTGCGCCTGGGGTATCCAGTTCCACCCGGAATTCTCAGCAGAGGTGATGCGGGCCTACCTCAAGGTGCAGGCACCCGATCTGGAAAAGGAAGGGCTCGATGCCAAGGCTCTGATTGAGAATGTGATCGACGCGCCCAACGCCACGTCCCTGCTCGGTCGGTTCTCCCGACTCGTGCTCAACGGCCTGCCAGTGGACCACTAATCCAGTATGTAGGCGGTTTTCTCCAGCGCATTTTCCTCTTCGTCAATGAAGCGGAATTCGTTCCAGCCAATGCGAACCAGGTCGTTACTGTTCAGGCGCTGGCGTCGGTCAATCCGCAGTTCGTTCACAAACGTTCCGTTGGTGCTGTTCTGGTCGGTGATGTAATAGTCCACCGTACCCTCCAGATAGGCATTGGGCACCGCCTCGATCAGCGCATGATGGCCACTGACCGAAATCTCGTCGATGCGAATATCGTTATCGCCACGCCTGCCGACATGAATCTCCGGCTGCTCCAGCTCAAAAGTGGTCACCACAACGTTGTCCACCAGTTGGGAAAGTGACGCCATACAGGCCTCCTCCATTAATTAAGAATCAACAGTACAACGGACACATTGTCGGCCGCCTCGTTATCCAGGCTCGCATCCACCAGCGCCCGGACCTTATCGTCGGGTGTTTCGCACGTAGACATCAGCGACAGCCATTGGTCCTCCGGCAAAGCCCCCGTAAGGCCATCGGAACAGAGCAGTAAGGAATCTCCAGCTGCCATCCGCACGCGGCGGAAGCTGGCAATGGCCGTTGAGGCGCCAAGCGCCCGTGTCAGCACATTACGAAAAGGCACATGGGGCACGTCATCAGGGCGGATGCTGCCGTCATCCAGCATGTTCTGTACCACGGTGTCATCCCGGGTCTGGCATGCCAGCTCTCGCCCTTGAACGAGATAGCAGCGGGAATCCCCCAGGTGGGCAAGGTGAGCCTCACCGTCAATCACCCACGCCATCACCAGCGTGGTCCCCATTTTTGCCAGGTCTGCATCGGCAGCCCTTTGATCGGCAATTCGCTCACTGGCCAGGTTGATCGCAAACTGTATGGCGTCGTCCGGCTCCTCCGGCACACCTTCATCCGGCGACAACCAGGGCACCAGCACTTCCATCACCGTGTCTACGGCTATACGGCTGGCCACTTCCCCGCCGTGGTAACCGCCCATGCCATCGGCAACCACAAGCAGCACCTGCCGGTTATCCTCGCTGACCCGCCAGTCAATAGCGTCCTGGTTGGCTGTACGCAACGCCCCTACATCCGTTATGCCAGCCACCTGGGGATTCATCACGATGCTTCCTCCCTTGCCTCACGGCTCGCCTGTCTTCGCAACGCTTCCGCCATGGTGGCGGCACTCAGGAAGCGCTTGTCAGGCTCCCGTTGTATGGCTTTATTAATCAGACGGACAACACCGTTGGGGAGTTCCGGGTTGAACTCGCGGACACTCCGTGGGCGCTTGTTCAGAATCTGGTAGGTCAGGTTGGCCAGGGTATCACCCTGATAGGGTGTTTCCCCGCACACCAGTTTGTACAGCGTGATTCCCAGGCTGTAGGTATCGGTGGCGCCAGTCACTTTCTGGCCCTTGAGCTGCTCAGGGGACATATACAGTGGGCTGCCCATGACACTGCCGGTGCGAGTCCGGGAGTCGTCGGAGATCTTGGCTATGCCAAAATCGGTAATCTTGATCTCACCGTTGTCCGGGTTGAAGATGATGTTACCCGGTTTGATATCGCGATGAATGATCTTCTGGCGATGCGCGTAATCGAGGGCATCCGCCACCCGGGCGACGATATCCAGCACCTTCGCCAACGGCAGTAACCGCCCCGGCTTGCCAAATTCACTAAGCGGCCTGCCCTTGGCATAATCCATGGCGATAAACGCAAGGTCGGCCTCTTCCCCGACATCATACACGGTGACAATTGCCGGATGGCTGAGGCGGCCCGCCGCCTCGGCTTCCCGAAAGAAGCGTGATTTCAGGTCCCGCAGCTCGTTGTCCTCAAACGCCTGGTAACTGAGCGTCTTGATAGCCACGGTACGGGCAATCTTGGGGTCCTTGCCGAGATAGACCACGCCCATGGCGCCCCGCCCTATCTCGCGCTCGATCTCGTAGCGGCCCAGGGTGGGCCGGCTGACACTTTGCTCGGGCATGACCAGGGTTCGGGTACTGTCAAAGCCACCGGGAGAAACAACGGTTGCCTCGGTGGTCAGGCTCCCGAGTGCCGCCAGGCGTTTTTCCACGTCCCGATACTTTCGCTTCTGCTGAAGAATCTGCTGGTAGGTGGCTGACGCGCGGTCATACTGCCGCTTGCGCTCCTGCTGAATGGCGATGTCGTATTGCAATGCCAAGGTATCTTCGGTGGGCGGGCATTCAGCCAGCACCTCCAGCGCCTCTTCGGGCTGTCCCTGTTGCAGCAGCAGACGACCAAGCCGCGTGCGGGCTACGCGGACATTCTCCGACAAGGCGACGATATCCCGCCTCGGTTGCAGCCAGAACAGCATGATGACATAGCCGACCATCAGCAGGGTCACCACTTCACCCAATGGCAGCCAGGCGCTCTGATAGAACATGAACGCTGCTTGCAGAACCACCAGTGCCCCGGCAATCAGTAACAGCACCGGCAGCGCGACCGCTCCACCCATTCTGGGAACTGCAAGTACCAGGATGAGTGTCGACACCATCAACCCGGCACGAATCGCCAGCGCCGACCACTCTGGCTCGACGAGCCCCCGGGCCTGCAGCGCTATTGCGAAGGCGTCCGGTGTCATATCCACAACCCGAACAGCATCCCCAATACCCTCAGGGTTGCCAAGAGCGCTGAACAGCACCCGATCCAACCAGCCCAGCAGTGGCAGCGCGTCACCCACAAACACACAAGCCAACGCCAGCACAACAATGAGCAGGCGCAGACTGAACAGACGGGAACCAATAAAAGCCAGTGAATTCACAGGAATCGTTATCGTAAATGATTGATCCAGCAAGTTTAGAAAGTGAACGCCGGCAGCGATAGTTCCAGAAGAACGTTTTTTGTAAGTGTTTGTTTACCTGGGACCACGATCACGTCGCGACCATTATTAACCCAGGATGACAAGGGTGTAAGGACGGCACAGGTTCCGGTGCAGTATAGTTTCGTCTTTGGACCTTTTCCGTCAGGAAGTACGACGATGACAGTGAAGTTACTGATCGGCCTGGTTATTCTGACCATCACAACAACCGGTTTTTACCACACATTGAAGCCCCTGCCGCCGGGGATAGGTTACGAGGGCACAGTCCATCCTCTGACGAATGCCAGGCTTCTCACCGACAGGACCCTGCATTTCGGCAACGAGGAACCGCGGCTGGACCAGGAAATTTTCGACGAGGCCCTCAACATGATTTCGGCGGCTCGCCGTTTTGTTCTGGTGGATATGTTCCTCTTCAACGGCACCCGCGAGGAAGGCAGCCGTCAGCGGCCATTGGCAAGGGAGTTGACTGACGCCCTGCTCAAGCAACGCAAGGCGAATCCGGATGTGCGTATTGTCGTTATTTCCGATCCCATAAACACCGTATACGGTGGTACGGTCTCGCCCTACTTCCAGCAACTAAGGCAAGCAGGCATTCCGGTAATAGAAACCAGGTTGGAGCGCCTTCGTGACAGCAACCCCACCTGGTCCGGCCTGTGGCGCTTCTGTTGTCAGTGGATGGGCAACTCCGCGACCGGGGGCTGGCTGCCGAACGCACTCGGTGAGCAGCCGGTCACCCTGCGCAGTTACCTGGCCCTCCCCAACTTCAAGGCCAACCACCGCAAGGTTCTGATCACCGACAACGCAGAGGGCTTTAACGCCCTGGTGACCTCTGCCAACCCCCACGATGGCAGTAGCCGGCACAGCAACATCGGCCTGCGATTCGGAGGGCCAGCCGTGGCCGATTTGCTGCTCAGTGAGCGTGCCGTTCTGGCGATGTCCGGTGCAGACACCGAGGTGGTGGACGAAATGATCAGCAGCCTGCCTCAAGCCGCAGCCGGCATCGCTTCGCTCGATACCATCCAGGTCGTCACAGAATCGGCCATAAGGACAACCGCGAGAGACATCATTGGCACCGCAAAGGCAGGCGACAGGCTGGATCTGGCCATGTTCTATCTGTCGCACCGAACGTTACTGGAAGAACTGAAAGAAGCCCACGAACGCGGTGTCGAAGTGCGGATACTGTTAGACGCCAACAACGATGCTTTTGGCATGGAAAAAAGCGGCATACCCAACCGGCAGTCGGCCATGGAGCTTAATGGCGCCGGCATTACCGTACGTTGGTGCAACACCGAAGGTGAGCAGTGCCACAGTAAATTACTGATCAGGCGCGACAGCCACGGCAACGCTCAACTGCTGCTCGGCTCGGCCAACTTCACCCGCCGCAACCTTGACGACCTGAACCTTGAAACCAGCGTACTCGTGCGCTCCAACGTGCACTCAGAGATCGTGCGCAAAGCGGCCGGCTTCTTCGATGAGCAATGGAACCACGGCCCGGGCGAAACACCGGTAATGAGCCTGCCTTACAATGCCTGGGCCGATGAATCCCGGATACGGTATTGGCAATACAGGCTGATGGAGGCAACGGGACTGTCCACATTTTAAGTTTCCGTCACCATTAGGAACCTGGGACGCCGAAAACGCGTGCTACTATTAGGTCAGCTTGAATGTCGGATGTAGCCGTCGGCTACATCGCAGGCAGCAACCGGAAAGACCGCTTCTTGAACGAAAATAACAGGAGAGTGTAATGCAAACCCTGAGAAACCATCTGCGGTACGTATCGTTTGTCATGGCCATCATGATGGCTTTCGGCTCCGTTTGGGCATCGTCCGCCTCGGCGGGCATGGTTGGAACCGGTGAACTGCTGACCGAGCAACGCACGGATCTGGACCGCCAGTCACTGCTCAACATGCTTGAGCGGGATGAGGTAAAGGAGAAACTGGCGGAAATGGGCGTTAGTCAGGAGCAGGTTGAACAGCGCATACAGAACCTGACGCCGGAGGAGTTGTCGTCGTTTGAGCAACAGTTGGCGGAGGCTCCCGTTGGCGAGGGCGTTGTCGGGATCATCGTTCTGTTCCTGCTGGTGTTCATCATCACCGACATGCTGTGCGCCACCAATATCTTCCCGTTCATCAACTGCATCCGGTAGCGCAATAGCTCCGTGATCCGTCCTACCCAGTTGCACCTGCTGCGAGTCGTTGTCAGTCTCTTACTGGCAACGATTCTGGCGGGCTGCGCCAGCCGCCCCCAATGGCCCGATACCCCTGCCCTGAACACGGCCGGTGTTGACCAGCGGAAAGTGCTGGACCATGTTCCCTTCCACGCTCAGGAACTGTACCAGTGCGGCCCGGCGTCCCTGGCCATGATGCTCAACAGCCAGGGCCTGAACACCAACCCCGCCGTACTGAAGGAGTTGGTATACCTGCCTGCCCGCCAGGGCAGCCTGAAAGTTGAAATGGTGTCCGCCGCCCGATCCCATGGCTTACTGGTCTACCCGCTGGACGGTTCGCTCAAGAGCCTGTTGGAGGAGATAGCCTCTGGCCACCCGGTGCTGGTGATGCAGAATCTGCGATTCGATTGGTGGCCACAATGGCATTTTGCCGTGGCGATTGGTTACGACGCCAGCGACCGCTCCATCATCCTTCACACCGGCACCCAGGAGCGGCACGAGCAGGCACTGGAAGTGTTCATGGCCACATGGGACCGCGCAGACAATTGGGCCGCGGTCATCCTGCCGCCCGACCGACTACCTGCAACGGCGCAGCCCCTGCGCTATCTGACATCCGCCAACGACCTGGAAACCACCGGCAGGACCATCGCTGCCACTGAAGCCTATCGAACGGCCGAACAGGCCTGGCCAGACCAGCCGGCTGCCATCATGGGGCAGGGAAACATTGCCTGGCAACAGGGCCAGGTGGACCTGGCCGCGCAACATTTCCTGAGACTGACCGCCAAATTCCCGAACCTGGCCGCAGGCTGGAACAACCTGGCCCACGCACTGGCCACCCAAGGCTGTGCCACGGCATCAAGGACCGCAGCGAGCTGTGCCAGCGCCATCGATCCAGAGCGTTTCGACGGCAATGTCCAGAACGACAGCGACAGACCCCGTCCCGTCGAGTGCCCTGCACTGGACTGCCCTACCCCGATTCACTGAATCTTCTGGAACAGCGCGACGTCCTTGGCCGGAACCTCCAGGCGCCACCCATACCTCCGGGCCAACCAGGCCATAGTGAACTCCCGATAAAACACAACGTGGGTTGGGTCCCGCCGGTAATGCCAGTTGGCAAATAACTGGTCGTCTGTCTGGAAGCAGGTCATCACACCCAACCAGCCACCCGGTTTCAGCAGCCTGTCCAGCCGACGGAACGTATCCGCCGGGCGATGAAGGTGTTCCACCACCTCCGTGCAGGATACGAAATCATACTGGCGGTCCAGAACAGACGTTTCCGGATGAAAGAAGGGATCATAGAGCGACATGTCCATGCCCGCTTCCCGCAGTATCCCGGCCAGCGCCGGGCCGGGGCCACAGCCAAAGTCCAGGCCGCGTGCACCCGCTTCCAGCCTTTCGAGTAACGGCCTGGTCATCTTCGAAAGAAAGCGGCGATAGCCCTCATCTTCCGGATGATTGTCGTGAAGGTTGTAGATATCCCTTTCCCGGCGCTCGTCCAGCCAGCAAGACGAGTCCATGACTGTGGCCTCACAGGTTTCACAACGATAATACGGTATGCCTTTGATGGTCTGGAACGGCACCAGTGAGCGTGTTTCACACACCGGACAGGGCACTTTCAATGGGCGATCTCCTGCAAAATCTAACGAATGTTTCATTGTCATTTCCGGCCATCACACCAGAACCGTGACCGGTGAGCAAAATCGACCCGAGCAACCCTGCCTATACTGGGCCAAGACAGAGTAAACAACTGTGCGCTGAACGCGACAGTTCCAGTTCAATAAGGCTACCTCTCATGGAACGAACGGTGGAAACGTCCAGCCCGATGGCGCTCGAAGTGCCGCTGATCTCGGCACGCTACGCCCGACAGTTTATTCGGTTTATGGAGCGCAAGGGCGTTCGGCGCCACGCCATCCTTGGAGATACCGACATTTCCAGCGATATGCTGGACGATCCCGATGCGAGTCTTTCCATGGGGCAGGTCCGGCAACTGCTGGGCAAGGCGGAGTGGCTGATGGGCGACGAGAGGGCGGCCTTCCAGTTCGGCCAGCAACTGGACCTCCCGGCCCACGGATTACTTGGCTTCGCCGTGCTCGGCCAGGAAAACCCCCGGCGACTGATCAGCATGATTGTACAGTACTTGCGCGTGGGCCTGCCGCTGATGGACATGGACCTCAGTTCAACTGGATCCACTTTCAGGATACAACTGATCGACAATTGGGGCCTTGGCGACTTACGCCCCTGCCTCACCAAAATATATATGGGCAGCATCCATCGAATTTCATCCCAGGTGTGCAATCACTTCTGTTTTGAGTTCGATTTCGACTCGTCCCTGGAACCCGAGCAGTGGCGCAGCATTGCTGCCGACTGCGAATTTCGCTTCAACGCTCCGGCGAGCCAGGTCACCATGCCTTTGTCCGGCCGACCTGTTCGCAACGACGATACCGGCCTGGAATTCATCCTGGCCAACGCCCGCTCACGAGAGCGGGAACCGTCAGAACAGGCCGATGAAACCGTCATGCAGGTGCGGGAGATGATCATGAGCCAACCGGGCCGCCCCTGCACCATGGACAATCTTGCACGTCGGCTCGACATGAGTCCCCGCACCCTGCGACAGCACCTGTCGACCGCAGGCACCTCATTCAGAGTGCTCAGAAACGAGATACGTCAGAACTTTGCCACTCTGTACCTCACCGATACAGTCATCCCACTCGATTCCATTGCTGAGAAGCTGGGGTTCAGCGACCAGGCCGGTTTTACCAAAGCCTACCGCTCCTGGACGGGCCAGACGCCCGGTGATGTCCGCCGGCAGGCCCGCGACCGTAAATAGCTCTCATCCTCAAAGTGCTCTCGCTCCTGATAGCCCGCACTGAATGATTTTCGGGATTTGAAGGGCGTCACGAAATTGGAATTTCCCCGGCTCTCTCTCCGCTTTGAACAAAAACCTTGCCGGCCTTAGCAATGACCCGAACCGCTCGGCGACGGCCTAATGGCACTGCGTGGAGATAGTAACCTCCGCGCAGTCATAAAGGGACACATTGCAAGACCGATACAGCAGTCCTCATCGGTGATTTCTGCATACCCACACAACAAAGATTGAAACCCTAGAGGACGAACTCATGAAACTCAGGAATCCCAACAAAAGCGTCCGCACGCTCGGTACTGCGATAGCAGCCGCGGCGCTTATGACCGGTGGTGGCAATGCCTTTGCCGAACCGGTGTCACTGGAACTGGAATTCACCTGCCCGTTCCCGTTGATTGGCGAACAGCCCATTCGAGCGCAAATCAGTGCCGATGTACCCACCCAGGCAACCGTGGGGCAACCCACACCAGAGTTCACGGTGGATGCCCTGACAACGGTGAATGAAGATTCCAGGCTGGGCCTCAAGCTGGTGGGTTCCGCCACCATTGAAGGCACCGCCACCAATGAAACCATTGTTGTCACGCCGAGCCGTGAGATTGACCTGACGGTACCGCTGACCATTCCCCAGTCGCCCATTCCCGATGAAACCGGCGAATTTACCGTTCCGGCTCAGGGCACTTCCCCGGCCATCACCTTCACCGAGGATGATGTTGGCGAGGCGGTCATTAGCATCGGTGGCCTTACACTCGACATGATCGCCCGTGTTGAGAACGGCGATATTGCGCCTGCGCCCATCGGCGAATTTACCTCCGAGTGTGTTCAGAACGCCGGCCAGGACAACATTCTGCAGACCGTGCAGGTGGTTCCCGACGAGCAGTTTGAACCCCGTATCGCGGTCAGCCCGGAAAACATCGACTTCGGCAACGTGCAGGCCGGCACCACCGCGGAAGAGGTGGTTACCATTTCCAACACCGGCCAGGCAGAACTTGGCATTAACAACATCAGCCTTGGTGGTGCGGACGCAGCAGCGTTCACCCAGACCAACAGCTGTACCACTGTTGCTGCCGGCGAAAGCTGCGACGTCAACGTCACCTATATCCCCGATGGCGAAGGTGACCAGAGCGCTACTCTGAGCATTGAATCCGGCGACGCCGAGAACCCTGTGGTGGACGTACCGCTGACAGGTACCAGCGTGCTCGCGCCCGTTCCGGAAATCAGCGTTACGCCTGCTGACGTCAGCTTTGGCTCGGTGATGCTCGGTGAAACTGCCACCGCACAGGTCACCATTGCCAACGAAGGCAACGCATCGCTGATGATCAACGCCATTGAGATCGCCGGTACCAACAGCAGCGATTTCACCCAAACCAACGACTGCACAACCGTGGCACAGGATGGAAGCTGTACCGTTGAAATCAGCTTCATGCCGTCTGCCGCCGGTGGACGCAGTGCGACGCTCAACATTGCCTCTGACGACCCTGAAACCCCGGACGTCTCCGTGGCCCTGAGTGGTCAGGGTAACGATGGCAGCGACGACGTGCTCGAGGTGCTTCTGGATCTGGAAGGACAGACCGACATCAACGCTTCCGGAAGCTCTCTGCCTCTCTCAGGCAGCATTGCAACGCAACTGGAGCTGGCAACCGGTATGTTCGAAGCAGATCTTGCGCTTGACCCCACCCAAGGACAATTCAAGATCCCGCTGCTGTTCAAGAGCTTGACGGCCAACGCGAAAGTGACGTTCGAACAGGCTGACATGACAACGGGCACGCTGATAGACGGCAACCTGACGGCCAACTCCTCGCTGTATGTGGAAGTACCGAAGGTAACCGTACGCCTGTTCGGCCTGGAAATTCCGGTAGGTGGTGGCAAGGATTGCCGCACGGCGGATCCGGTCAACATCGAGCTGGCTTCGGTAGAAGGCACCAACTTCTCGCTGTCCGAGGGCGGCGATGTGACTGGCAACTACACACTGCCTCCCCTGCAGAACTGCGGTCCGCTGACCGACGTTCTCAACCAGTTCCTCGCCGGTCCGGACAATGGCATTGATCTGACATTGACCCCGAACCTCTGAGGGAAGTAAGGGAGGCCCCCAGAGGCCTCCCGGTTTGCCGGTAGCCGCACTTTCGGGTGCCGGCAAACCACCATAACAACACCAGGAAGGATGATAACAATGAAAAGCCTGAAGCAATCAGCGTTAGTGTTAGCCATCGCGGGCCTACCCCTGAGCGGGTATGCCGAACTCAAACCACTGCACGACGCCGACATGGGCCAGATTACCGGCCAGGCCGGCGTTACCATTGAACTCGAAACCCAGGTCACCATGGACGAGTTCACCTACACCGATGAAGGCACGCTGGGCATCAGCGACATCTTCATTGGCGGTGCGGATCGCATCGACATGTTCGAGGAATTCACCTCCGGGCGCGATGCCATTTTCGGCACCAGCAGTACGGATCTGATCGACAACATCAAAATTGAACTGGATGTCGCCGACGATGGCGATGCCATTATCAACGTATTCCCCATCACCGCACGGCCCGTGGACTTCGCCGTACGTACCGGCGCCTGGGAACTGCGGGGCAACGGCGGCGAGAGCACGTTGTTGGCGGACAACTTCTCTGCGGAGGGTCTTATACTCCAGGCCCAGGCAACCGTGGATACCGACACGGACACCCTCAACCTGACCACCCGGTTCGCCATCGATGAGCTGGAACTGGATGTGCCCTTCATGGCAGTGGGGATTCGTGACATGCGGATTACCGGCGCTGGTTACGATCCGGACAACCCTTCACTTCTGCCACTGTTCACACTGGTGGACATGGACATCTACAAGGATGCAAATGCGGCGGGTACCGACAGCCTGGCGATCGACATCAACACCTTTGAAGCCGATATGTCCATCGGCCAGGTGCTGGTGGGAGGCACCTCCATTGGTTCGGTGGGATTGGATGATCTTGCTATCCGCAACACCTCCATGCGGGTGTACGGGCACTGACACCCGGCATCGCTCTCCGGGCGCAAGCCCGGGGAGCCCCCAATCTCCGACCGGTCGCTACAACGCGCCAAAGAGCACCACCATCACGACCGCCAGGAACAGCAGAAACCAGGTGGCGTAACGGTTGGCCCGATCCTCTCCATGGGCAGACGCACTCTCCGGGGCATTTGCCGATTCGTATTCAGCGACCAGGGTACGAGCCAGGACGTAATCTTCATCCTCGACATGGACATTGGTAAATCCCGCGGCACCTATCTCGCCCATGGCCCCTTGCAGGTAATGACCGCCAACATGACACTCGATGCCTCTGGACTGCAGGAGGCCGGCGACGATATGGGCTTCGGCCAGATCTCGGGCGCGATACGCTATTTGCATTGGCAGGCTCCGGTCACTTCCAGGAATGTCTTAATTGAACCCTAGCCTGCTTCACGACATTCGTCGATTCTCGCGGGTTATTTTGGCAGTCGACCGGTCCTCTCCAGCCGTTCACCCACCCAGCGGTGATAAAGCTTTGCGAGTGCCGGGCGAATCACCGGTAAGCCAATCAGCCATGCCAGTGGCTTCAGCAACCACACCCGCAACATCAGCAAAATGTAGGCATCCAGTTCCCGATGAATGTTGCCCCGGCCATCTTCAACATGCAGTTCCTGAAGTGCTGCAACCGGGTCAATACCCAGCTGTTTCAACTCTTCGTCACGACCGGTGATATCAACCCACTCGACAGCGTCACCGGTTCGGCCCGCCAGCCGTTCATAAAATTTGCGATCCCTCACACAGCTTGGACAGGCGCCATCATAAAATACCCGAAGCCGATCTTCTGATGCGGTCATAGCCCTCTCCATTTGTTGCATCGCATTCACTTGATTACACGATAAAACAATGATTACTGTTATCAAAACAAACAGAAAATCGCCGCAAGGGACCAGGTGTAGCGACTATGACCATAGCCAGCCGTATCAACGCGCTTTACCAAACCGAGTCACGCCGGGTGCAGGCCACGCTCATTCGCCTGCTTGGCGACTTTGACTTGGCCGAGGAGTCCATGCAGGAGGCCTTCGCCGCTGCGGTGAAACAGTGGCCTGAACAGGGCATTCCTGACAATCCTGCGGCTTGGCTGATCAAAACCGGCCATCGACGCGGCATTGACCACATTCGCCGGCGACAGACCGCCCGGGATAACCTTTCCCGCGTCGCCGAGGACGAGCCCTACACCCCAGAGCCGGACACCGACCACATTGATGACGACCTGCTGCGGCTGATTTTCACCTGTTGCCACCCAAGCCTTGCCATCGAGGCCCAACTGGCACTGACGTTGCGCGAGATATGCAGCCTTACCACCGAACAGGTCGCCAGCGCCCTGCTGCAGAAACCCACCACCACAGCGCAACGAATTGTCCGCGCCAAGCGCAAGATACGTGAAGCGAATATTCCCTACGAAGTTCCGGAACGAAAGGAGCTCCCTCAGCGCCTGCAGAGCGTCCTGAAGGTCGTCTACCTGATCTTCAACGAGGGTTATTCCTCCAGCGAAGGCAACACCGTCGTCAACATCAGCCTCGCTGGCGAGGCCATTCGCCTGGCCAAACTACTGGCCGAACTGTTGCCGGATGGGGAAGTCTTCGGCCTGTTGGCGCTGTTGCTCCTGCACGATTCACGGCAGCATGCGCGCCAGGACGCGAATGGCGAACTGATAACCCTGGAGGACCAGAACCGTACCCTCTGGGACCAGGAGCAGATTCGCTCCGGACTGGCCTGGCTCGCCCGAGCCCTGGAACTGACACCAGCGGCACCCTATACCCTTCAGGCTTCCATCGCCGCCGCCCACGCCAAGGCCGCCACCGCTTCGGATACCGACTGGGCCCGTATCGCCAGGCTATATCAGGCTCTCTATCAACGTCAGCCATCCCCGGTCATTGCCCTGAACCACGCCGTGGCGGTGGCCATGCGAGACACACCGGAGGAAGGCCTGAAGCTGCTCGACCAGTTGGCCGGCCACAAAGCCATCCAGAGTTACTACCTCTATCACGCCGCACGCGCCGATCTCTTTCGCCGTTCAGGCGACCTCGCAGGCGCCCGCACTGCTTATCAGAGAGCATTGACCCTCACGCAACAGGGGCCGGAACAACGCTACCTGAGCCGACGGCTGACGGCTCTCGACAGCGCGTGATAAAAAATTTTCCCGGGCTGTCGATTCAGCCACCTTCCGTACGACATACAGATAACCACACGCAAAAAGGGAGATTCACATGAAGTACGTGGCTCTGGTGTACTACCAGGAAAGCATCATCAACAACATGACGGAACAGGAGTGGCACGACCTCAACCAGGAGTGTATTGCCGGCGTGGAGAAGCTCACCAGTCAGGGCAAGTTTGTAACCGGCCAACCTCTGCAGCCCATCGACACGGCTACAACGGTGAGAGTCAGGGACGACGAGGTGCTGATCTCAGACGGCCCGTTTGCCGAAACCAAGGAACAACTGGCGGGCTTCTACCTGCTGGATGCCAACGACCTGAACGAGGCTCTGCAACTCGCGAGCCGTATCCCCCCTGCGCGCTTTGGCAGCATTGAAGTCAGGCCCGCGCGCGAACTTCCTCCCAAGGACTGATACCAGGAGATTCAACATGACGTATGTCGACGGATTTGTAGCGGCGGTCCCCACCGCCAACAAAGAGCAATACATCAAACACGCCAGCGATGCGGCCGTGGTGTTCAAGGATCACGGCGCCCTCAAACTGGTGGAATGCTGGGGTGACGATGTGCCCGACGGCGAGGTCACATCGTTCCCCATGGCGGTGAAGTGCAAGCCCGATGAGACGGTGGTGTTTTCCTGGATACTCTGGCCCTCACGCGAGGCCCGGAACAGGGGCATGCCAAAAGTGATGGAAGACCCCCGTATCCAGGCGGATGTAAATCCCATGCCCTTCGATGGGAAACGCCTCATTTATGGCGGATTTGAAACGGTTGTGGACGAGTAGTCTACCCCAGCCGTTTCAACGCGTTCTCGATGGGCGACACCACCAAGCCAGGTTCGACAGCAGCTTAAAACCTGAAGTAAACTTGAGGTCAACAAGTCCAGCGATTGGAGTTGGCTATGGTGAGCATAGAAAACGGAGAAATTAAAACCGCTCTGAGCGTCGGCGAGGTTGCTGAGCGCAGTGGAGTCGCAGTCTCAGCCATACACTTCTATGAGAAGAAAGGACTGATCGACAGCTGGCGCAATGCCGGAAACCAGCGACGTTTCCATCGGGGCGTGTTGCGTCGGATCGCCGTTATCAAAGTAGCGCAACGGCTTGGCATTCCGTTGTCGGAGATCGGCGAAACCCTGGCAACCCTGCCAACCGACCGCACCGTGACATCCCAAGACTGGCAGCGGCTCTCCGAGCAATGGAAGTCCGATCTGAATCACCGCATAGAGTTACTGGTCGGACTTCGGGATCAACTCACAAGCTGCATCGGCTGCGGCTGCCTGTCCATCGACGCCTGCCGGCTACGCAATCCCTGGGACGAGCTTGGCGATGAAGGCCCCGGCGCGAGATTGCTCGATAGCGACGCTCCCGAGAAATAGACGTTATCAAGGCTGCTTTCCGCTCTCTGTAGCAGGTTTTTCCGATTCATGTCCCACACAGCACTCCTCCTTGAGAAACCCGGTCAGTGCTTCCAGTAGTTCGAAATTTGGCAAGCAGGTAATAACACGGCTGTGCTTCACCTGCTTGATAAGACCCGCGTTGGCCATGCGCGACAGATGGTGAGAAAGAGTTGACCCGGGAATTCCAAGCTGGCGCTGCACATCGCCGACGGACGCGCCGTCGTGGCCCGCCTTCACCAGATACCTGAAAATCGACAGCCTGTGAGTATTTCCAAGCTCTGCGAGACACATAGCCGCTTCTTCATTTGTCATAGCCATCACTCTTAATTCGATAATTCTAGAAACTTACTTGACAGCAAAGCCAAGCGCAATTTAGATTTATATTTCCATATATCTAGAAATATAGAGGTTACCATGTCACAGGAAATGCAAGACACCCTGGGGATGTTCGCTTTTCTCGCCCTGGAATTATCAGCCCTGTTCCTATTGATCAGCTATCTCGTTGGAGTGCTGCAACGTTATGTGCCGCAAGAGAAGATCGCAGCCGCGCTCAGCGCCCGGCGCGGCAAAAGCTATTTGTATGCCGCTCTGCTGGGAGCGATCACCCCCTTCTGCAGCTGTTCCACAATTCCCTTACTGAAAGGGCTTATCCGTGCCCGTGCCGGGTTTGGGCCGATGATGGTTTTCCTCTTCGCGTCCCCCTTATTGAATCCGGTCATCGTGGTGCTGCTGTCCGTCACGTTTGGCCTGAAGCTAACCGGTATTTTCGTTACCTTCGGCCTGCTGGTCTCCGTTATTGCCGGATGGGTACTGCAACGCCTGGGATTCGAGCGATATCTGCTCAACGTCGATACCGTTAAGGGTGGTTGCTCAGCGGCATCCGGCAACGCCGGGTCCACGAATACGGAACCCTCCTGTTCCGGCGGCAGCTCCGGGGCAAGCAGTTCCATTACATACAGCAGCCAGGGGTACGCTATTCCCGTCGTGTCCTACTACGAATCACTTCTCGGGGATATCCGTGCCGGGAAATTCAACGGTTTATGGAACGAAACCTGGTCGGATTTCAGAAAGGTGCTGCCATACCTGATAGTGGGTATCGCGGTCGGAAGTGTTATCTACGGTTTTGTTCCAGCAGACCTGCTCGCTGCGTATACAGGCGACGACAACCCCTTTGCCATACCGATTGCAGCGGTTATTGGCGCGCCCCTCTACATCCGTGCCGAGGCGGTCATCCCATTGGCAGCGGCCCTATTGGGTAAAGGTGTCAGCGCTGGCGCGGTGATGGCTTTGATCATTGGCAGTGCAGGCGCCAGCCTGACAGAACTGATCCTGTTGAAGTCTCTGTTCCGCTGGCCGCTCGTGGCTGTCTTCCTGGCGGTGGTAATAGGCATGGCAATCAGTGCCGGCTATGCAACCTTTTTGCTGTACTGAACACGCCCGATACTTACAACGGGACCTTCCCCCGCAAGGCCTTGGTTTTCCCCTTGCGGGTCTTTTTGTCCACGCGCCGTCGCTGTGATCCCTTGGTGGGGCGCGTGGGTCGGCGGGCTTTCTGCTGCTTTACCGCGTCCTGAATCAAGGCTTTCAGGCGTTCAAGGGCGTCTTCCTTGTTCAGCTCCAGGGTGCGAAATTTCTGCGCCTTGATGACAATCACACCTTCCTTGCTAATGCGCTGATCGGACAGTCGCATCAACCGCTCTTTATAGAACGGTGGCAAACTGGAGTTGAGGACGTCGAAGCGCAGGTGAACGGCGGAGGCTACCTTGTTGACGTTTTGGCCACCGGCGCCCTGGGCCCGGATCTGGGTAAGCTCGATCTCCCAGTCCCCCAGTTCCACCGCATTGGAAATTTTCAGCATGACAGGCCCGTTTTCTCGATAGATTCACGCAGGCTGGCATCCAGCTCATCAACGTCCAGGCTTTGCTCGCTAATGACTTCGAGACGGGACAGTTCTCGTGGTTCGCACTCAGATACCGACAGCGCGCCGTCCGCCATATTGATCGTCCGCCAGCCATCACTGGTTTGAGCCACAGCCTTGAACCGGACAAAACGGCTATCGAGCGATAATGCCAGCAGAGCGGTTTCTGAAAAGACCGTGTCTGGATGGACACGCCAGCCCACGCTGAAATGCCCCTGCCCACGGTTGCTGACCCGCTGCCACGGTTCGTCCTGGATATCGGGAACCGGCGAGGCTTCCGAAGAGGCATGGTGATGATGCGCGTGGGGCGTACTGACCTCGGAGAGCGCGGTCTCCCCGTCGAGCCAGGCGGATTCCAACCGGCCTTTCCGGGTGTGGAAAACAGCCGTCTTTTCCGGCTGCAGCTCGGCCACCCAATGATCAAACCGGTCAACCTGCTCCGGTGTGCAAAGGTCAGTTTTATTGGCGATCACAATATCAGCTGCCGCAACCTGATCCTGAAACTGTACGTTTTCCAGAACCTTTTGCTCCTCAAGCCTTCTCGGGTCGACCAGGCAAAGCACGGGGCCCAGTTGAAGCACATCCTGATAATGCTCTCCCGTCAGGGTTTCAATAATCTGGGAGGGATGCCCAAGGCCCGTGGGTTCAATCAGCAACCGGTCTGGGCGGGCTTTATGAATCAACTGGTTGAGTCCGATTTGCATCGGTAACCCGGCCACGCAACACATGCAGCCTCCTGGCACTTCCCGCACGAAAGCACCTTCGGTTTCCAGCAAGGCGCCATCAATGCCCACTTCGCCAAACTCATTCACCAGAACCGCCCACACCTCCCCTTCCGGCTTTTTTTTCAGCAGGTCCAGTATGGCGGTGGTCTTTCCCACGCCCAGAAAGCCGAGCACCAGATTGGTGGGTATTGGTGAAGTCATAGATCGCCCGTGTCGTTCATTGAAAAGGTCGGCAGAACATAGTGTTATAACATAACACTGTAGTATTCCCCTAATACCCGCTGCGATTCGCCCGCTGATACTGTATTCAGGCTACCACCAACAAGCACAAGGAGACGGGTATGAACGGTAAAAAAATACTGATGATCACAGGTGATTTCACCGAGGACTACGAAACCATGGTGCCCTTTCAGGCACTTCAGGCCGTTGGCCACACGGTGCATGCGGTCTGCCCTGACAAAAAGTCAGGAGACACCGTGGCCACGGCCATCCACGACTTCGAAGGCGACCAGACCTACACCGAAAAGCCGGGCCATCGTTTCGCCCTGAACGCCGATTTCGCCGGACTCAACCCCGCGGATTATGACGCGCTTGTCGTACCCGGTGGTCGCGCCCCGGAATACCTACGCCTGAACGACGACGTCAAGAAACTGGTCCGCCACTTCTTTGAAACCGAAAAACCGGTGGCGGCCATTTGTCACGGCGCACAACTGCTGGCCGCGGCCGGTGTGCTCGAAGGCCGCGAATGCTCTGCCTACCCGGCGTGCCAACCGGAAGTGGAGCTGGCGGGAGGCCGCTTCGCCGCCATCGACGTTGACGCCGCGGTCACCGATGGTAATCTGGTGACAGCACCGGCATGGCCAGCGCATCCGCAGTGGCTGGCACAGTTTTTCAAACTGCTGGACAAGTGACGGAAACGGGGCTGCCAATGCAGCCCCGGATTCACGAGGACCACACCATGTGTAAACTCTTCGTCCACGCGGATTCCGAACTCTGGATCAGCCGCACCCATTCCCTGCGCATCGACGGCATGGTCACCAGTATTCGCATGGAGAACGCGTTCTGGAACGCACTCACAGAAATCGCCGCCCGGGACGGCATGAACCTGCCCCAGATGATCACCAGGCTTTATCACGAATCCATCGATGCCGGGCATGACCTGGGCAACTTCACCTCCTTTCTGCGGGTCTGTGCCATGCGATACGTCGCCCTGCAACTCAGCGGCGATATTCCCCGCGACACCCAGATACCCATCGCCTCCCTGGATGCCGACAAGATCCTCGCCAGGAACATGGACCAGAAGCCCCCCAGCGAAGCCACGCACTAAATCCGCGAATATGAGGGGTCTTTTACCAATTTCAGGTAAGATGCCCCCATACACGCCGGTCGACATCCGATGACCCGCCAGGCCCAACCAGCCGACCGAAAGGATCTATGAAGATACCCAAACGATTGCAGCCCCTTGTCGATGACGGCATGGTGGACGAAGTGCTCTACCAGTTGATGAGCGGCAAGGAGGCCCAGGTGTTCGTAGTGCGCTGCGGTGACAGTGTTCGCTGCGCCAAGGTGTACAAGGAGGCTCAGAAACGTAGCTTCAAACAGGCCGTTCAATACCAGGAAGGCCGTAAGGTTCGTAACAGCCGTCGCGCCCGCGCCATGGGCAAGAAAACCCGCTACGGGCAAAAGGAACAGGAAGACGCTTGGCTGAACGCCGAGGTGGACGCCCTTTATCGTTTGGCAGGCGCTGGCGTGCGAGTACCGGAACCGTTTGGGTTCGTGGATGGCGTGCTGCTGATGGAGATGATTGCCGACGAAGACGGCAAAGCAGCGCCACGGCTGGACGATGTCACACTCACGCCGGAGCAGGCCCGGGATTATCACAGCAAAGTCATTGCTGACGTGGTGCGCATGCTCAGCGCCGGCCTGATCCATGGCGACCTGTCAGAGTTCAATGTACTGGTCGATGCCACTGGCCCGGTCATCATCGACCTGCCGCAGGCGGTTAATGCTTCTGGCAACAACAGCGCGGAAAGAATGCTGGAACGGGACGTGGACAACATGCGCCGTTATTTTGGCCGCTTCGCCCCTGAACTGTTGAACACGGATTATGGCAAGGAAATCTGGGCGCTCTATGAGTCCGGCGACCTGCACCCCGACAGCCGGCTGACCGGGTGTTTCGAGCACGACACGGAAAGCGCGGATGTGGACGAGCTGATGGCGGTTATTGATGCCGCGAAAGAGGAAGAGCGCGAACGCCTGGAACGCCTGAGGGATGCCGAGGCCGGCGACGACTAACCGGCCTTCCCCACGAACCGGGCTGCCATACGGTCTGACAACATCAGGTGGGCTAGCGCCGGGTACGGCAGGTAGTGACTAAGCAGGAACAGTACTCCCGAGGAATCCAGCCCGGCAGACAGGCCCACATAGGCACCCCAGGCCACGAACAGTGCGCCGAGAAAGCCGCCATAGGCCCACAGCACGCGCCCGCGCTCTTCACTGGTCGGCACCCGTTTCAATACCCGGGCCACCGACCAGCCGATGTAGGCCGCAATCAATGCTGCGATCACCACGGAAACCACCACCCCTGTCAACCCGAACAGGAAGCGCGCCAGATAGTTGGTGAGAAAAAACAGAACAACGGCGCTGACGGCGACAATAGTTACCCGCGAACGCTTCAGATCTTCCATACACAGAATCCCGGTCGGTTACATCACAAGGTCTGCACTGTTTTAACATTCCGGGCGCGCAGAAGCGACTTTGCTTCCTGAATCTGTTGTGTGCTTTCTGCATGAATGGCCAATACGTAATGGCCCTTGCGCAATGCTGACTGTGCCTTCATCAGATAAGGTGTATGGTCCGGGCGGATTGTTATGCCCCCTGCGAGCAATAGCCCGAGCATCAAACCAAGCGCGGTGAGCGCAGACGCTGAAACCACCGTATTCTGCGAAATAAAGCCAATGCCAAGGGCATTCAGTATCACATAGACGACAAAACCCGACACGGCACCGCCGACACTTAGGCCCACATGGGAACGCACAAGCGTCTGCCAGATACCCTGGTCTTCAGGTTCAAGTTCTTTTCCCTGGCGCCGGTCCGCGGGGCTCAACACGGATACCTGATCATTGGTCAGGCTGGTCTCGTTGCACAATGCTTTTGCCGTTCCATTGGCATCTGACTCTGTCTCGAAAACGGCAGCCACTTTGTGGCTTTCGTGCTCACCGGTCAAACTCATTGAGGGTTTCATGACAATACCTCCTGAGTCTTTCAGCGAATGGATGGGGCGTTTGCTGTGGAGCATCGCCCCTCTATCCACAAACATACAACACACATACCTGTATTTCGAATGACCATCCAGCAATAAGGCCCTCGGAGGGCCCGCTCTACCAGGCCAGCCAGATCACGTGGCGTGCGCCCTTGCCCGGTCGCAAAGCCCTGACCGTAACCGGCTCTACGGAGAAGCCCGCGCGGCGCAGCCTTTCGGTGAATGCATGCTCCGGGCCGGCGGACCAATAGGCCAGTACGCCGTCGGGGCTAAGGGACTTCTGGGCAGCTGCAATACCGTCCGGGGAGTAAATCCAGTTATTCTCCTTGCGGGTGAGCCCTTCCGGGCCGTTGTCCACATCCAGCAGGATGGCATCCCAGTTGCCATCGCCTTCTCTCAGCAACTCCGCCACATCGCCCACATGAACACTGGCACGAGCATCGTTCAGTGGATACCCGGCGGCAGCGCCCAGCGGTCCCCGGTTCCAGTCCTCGACCTCGGGTACGAGCTCCGCCACGGTTACCCTGGCATCCTCTGCCAGAGCCGACAACGCCGCAGCCAACGTGAACCCCATGCCCAGCCCACCAATCAATACCCGGGGCCCAGCCACGCCGCCGATACGCTCGCAGGCGAGCGTGGCCAGCGCGTCCTCCGAGCCATGCAGGCGGCTGTTCATCAGCTCACCGGTGGTACCGGCAATCTTGATAGAGAACTCATCATTGCGTTGCAGCAGTCGCAACCGGGTCCCGTTACCGGGAATCGTCGCTGTACCGATTTCCTGGAATCGGCCCATCTATTTTTTAACCCACTGGCCATCCTTCAGGATGTACTGCCCCGATGGTGTTCTTTCCAGTGCTTTCTGGCCAGCCACCGTTTCCACCTGGGTGACAGGAATATCGTGTTTCTCCGCAATGCGGGCGTATTCATCCCGACGTGCCTGGTTGATGGCGTCGACAATTCCCTGGGCGTTTCCGCTTGCCTTGACCACGTCCAGATAACCCGTTGGGGTTTCTCCTACCAGCCCTTGCTGTTTGGCGGTATCCAGCTGGTTTTTGGCCTCTTGCAGCCCCATGGCCGCGGCAGGTAGTGCCAGGCAAAGCACGAGGAAAAACGCACCGAGTTTGGAAAACCGTTTCATGAGTGACTCCCTGGATTCAGAATTGACCATCAGAACAACCCCTTCTCGCCGAAGAGTTCATCCACCTCTTCATCCACCTTCACGTAGATTTCATGCTGGATCTTGACGTTCAGGTTCACGGTGATGGGCTCCTTGGGCGCCTCCATTCTGACCGTAGGCGTGCAGGCTGCCATACCCAGGGTCAGTGCCAGCAGCACCAGCGTGTAACCACCTTTTCCGGACAAACCGCCCGGCCCAAATGCGACCATATTCCTTACTCCTGATTGTTTCCCGCCCCGGTGGATTGACGTTGCGCGTCCCGCTCCCGTATCAGGTTGCGCACTTTTTCTGTCACGGCTTCATTGACCCGGCCACTCAGTTGCAGGCTGGTCAGCAACGCTGGAATGTCCTCTTCCAGATTGATATTCAGGACAATGGGATGACCATCTCGTACTTCAGGGCTGCTGCCTTCCAACCGCAATCCCAGCATAAGGGTACCATCCTGAGCGTAGTCTATCGTGCTGTTGAGAACCGAGTAGTGAAAGTTTTCCATGGCCTGAACCACCAGTGCCATCGCCTGGTTACCCTGGGCCATCCCCTTCAATCGATCGGCTGGCAGTTTTAGCGTGCCGCCAGGGGCCACCGCCTGGACCTGCCCGGCATCAATGCTCACACCCTCCGGACCAACCCGGACCGGAATGGCGCCCTGAAGCAAACCACTGCCCGCCAACCCCTCGGCGGGGTATACCTGCATCAGTTTCGCCAGCTCAATGCCGCTGAGTTCAAGGGAAATCCGCAGCGGCATGTCAGCGAGTTGCCATTCTCCGGGTGTGACCCGAACCTCACCACCCAGAAGTTCGGAAGAGGCCTGGTCCAGAACCAGGGTACCGTTGGCAATCTGATCCCGCGGCGAGCGATAGAGGCCGGCGACCCGGGCATCGCGCAAGGCGATGCCAGGATTGAGGGCATCCAATACCAGGTCGGAGGTCCGAACATTTACGTGGTCATTGTCCAGGTTCAGATTCACCCTGCCGTCGAGACCGGTCCAGGCCGTCCGGTCGTACAATCCATCAAGATTATCGAAAACAAGATCTCCCTGAACGCGGAAGCCCTGGGATGGGAAGCGCGCACTCAGGGCCGTCTCGACGCGGCCGTCACTCACCTCGAGCGCCGCTGGCCACGCGGTGAACGTATCCGCCAGCGCGCGACCGCCACTTGCTCCGGCAGCGTTCATGCTCACCTCAAGCGCCGGTATCCCTTCGAACGGATAGTTCATGTCCATGTCAGCATCGACGCCGGCGTCCGACGAAAGCCTGCCGTCGATCTTCAATTCGCTGAGGGTGCCGTCCAGCTGCCCATCGAATCGCCAGGGCTGGGGAAGCAACTGGGGGTGGTGAATGGTGGCGACGGTCGCCTCAAACGGCCCCTCGACCGCAAGACGCTCCAATGCCATGAGGGCAAGCTGATACTCCCCGACCAGAGTCACACCGGCCAGGTTGACCCACAGGCCATCCAACCGGGAATCCTTGCCCGGCGCGGCAATATCGTCGAACTCGACGCGGCTTTGTTCACCGAGGGTCAGTGTTGCAGACCGCTCGCTGGCTGTACCGCTGACCGTCAGGTTTATCCGGCCCTCACCTATGGTCCAGCCAGCAAGGCCCCGTTCAGCCAGACGCCCTTCGATCTTCATGGCGTTGGTGGTGAGTAGCCGTTCACCGGGTTCCAGGGGCCTTGAGATTGTCAGATCGCCCTCGGCATGGACACCTTGCGGCAGAGTCAGTGCCAGTTGTTCGATCACAATGGCCTCGGGCATGGGGCCATACCAGTGCCAGCGCCAGGCCAGCGACAGTTGCTTCCCCACCAGGTGATAGCGCTGCCCTTCCCGGCTCTGGGTCGCAGACAATCGGTCCAGCCGCAGGCCCGCCAGCGAGACGTCACCCCATCGCCATTCAAGGTTGCTGATGCCGTTGGCCTTCCGCCAGGTCTCCCACGCCACAAGGGCGTACAGGCCTCCCGCCATCGACAACATGACAATCAGGCTCAGAAGCAGTAGCAGGCATCGGCGTAATGTCATGAAAGCAGCCATCAATGGGTCAGTGTCCGCGCCAGTTCACCGTGTACAGGTCGTGGCGGCGATCCTTGAGGTTCTTCACGGTGCCGCTGTTGCGGGCGGTAAGCAGTGTTTCCGGCCGTAGATCGGCAAAGGCGACGGTCTCCACATTCGGCGTGGTATCCGCGGCGATGCCATCACGGGCAAAGGGAAAATCACAGGGTGTCAGGATGCAACTCTGGCCGTACTGCAACTCCATGTTGGGCACTTTGGGCAGGTTGCCGACATTGCCGGACATGACCACGAACAGCTGGTTTTCCACCGCACGGGCCTGACAACAGTACCGTACCCTCAGATAACTCTGGCGCTCATCGGTACAGAATGGCACGAACAGGATCTGGATGCCCTGGTCCACCAGATGACGCGTCAGCTCGGGAAACTCCGCATCGTAGCAAACCAGGACACCAATGGGGCCGCAATCGGTTTCAATGGCAGTGACACGGCTGCCACCGGTGATATTCCACCAATAGGCTTCGTTCGGCGTGGGGTGAATCTTGGGCTGCGAGAACACCTGTCCGTCTCTCAGGAAGACATAGGCAACATTGCGAACCCGGCCGTCCTCTTCCTTGACCGGCGTGGAGCCACCGATAATGTTGATGTTGTGCCTCAGGGCCAGATCCCGCATCAGGTTGCGGAAAGGTTCGGCATATTCCGTCACCGCTTCGATGGCTTCCGCCGGGGTCCCTTCACGGCTTTCAATGGACAGCAATTGCAGCGTGAACAACTCCGGGAACACTACGAAATCACCTTTGTAGGTGGACACCACATCCACAAAGTACCGGACGATGTCGCTGAATTCTTCAAACGATGCCACCCGGCGCTGCTGGTACTGGACCGTGCCGATCCGAACGGTGTCGGGCATTCGCCGGCCGTATCGCTTGCGCTTGCCGTTGTCGCCGTTGCGGGCCACCTTGGGATTCCGCCAGGTCAGGTGGATACCGTAACCCAGGGAAGCGTGGTCAGCATCCAGGTAGTGCGGAATAATGCCGTGGATTTCAAAACCGTTGTGTAATTGGAACGACAGTACCGGGTCCCGCTGCTTTTTCGATTTCACCGCCTCCACGTACTCTTCCACCGATTCAAACTTCTTCAGGCGTTTGGCCAGTGTCGGTAACCTGCCCGCGAACACAACGCCCTGCAATTCCAGCGCCTGGCAGAGCGTTTTACGTTCGTTGTACAGGCGCTCACCAATCCGGTAGCCACGGCAGTCGGGGTCTACACACACCTCCATGCCGTACAGCCACTCCCCTTCCGGGTCGTGGCGCGATGCATAACCATTACCGGTAATTTCTGTCCAGTCATGGGGCGCCAATGCAACGTCTTCACCAATACGAAACGTGGCGCAATACCCCACCACGCGGTCACCCAGCATGGCGACAAACTGGCCCTCAGGAAAGGTGTTGATCTGCCCTGTCAGGGGGCCAGCGGTGTAGCCATACATCCCTGTGCCCGCGTACACCCGGCGGCTCAGGGCGATGATTCCCGGTATATCGCCAAGGGTGGCGTTTCTTACGTACAGGCGCTGTGTCTTGTCTGAAAAGGGAGGACTCATGGAAACCTCGGAAGCTGGAAGCCTAAAGGCATAGTTCGCGAAATGTCCTCGAGCCGTCAAGTGGCCTCTGCAGAAAACAAATCGAAGCAAACTTTAACCTGACAAACCGGCGCCAGGCCTTTTAGAGTAGGCCCATGTAAAACGATTAGAGGCTTTCCCATGAATCGGCGCCCAGTGCTTCCGATGCTCGCAATCCTGATGGCCGTCGGCCTCGCAGGCTGCGCCAGTAACCAGAACCTGCCTCCAACGAATGGCACCACCTGGCAGCCCCCTCACAACGCCACACCCGAGGATGCGGCGACAGCAGATCGGTTATGGCAGGTATTCGAGCGTTACGAAGGCACGCCCTATCGCTACGGTGGCACCTCAGCCAATGGCTTCGATTGCTCTGGCTTCATCGCCACTGCCTTCGATGAAGCCCTCGGCCGTCAGTTACCCCGTACAACCTCACAGATGCTGGCATCCGGTGACGTGGTCGGGCGTGACCAGCTGCGTGCTGGCGACCTGGTGTTTTTCCGTATCAAAGGCAAGGACCAGCATGCTGGCATCTACATGGGTGGTGACAGCTTCATTCATTCCTCGACCTCCATCGGCGTTACCCGCTCGTCCCTCAACGGATACTACTGGCGGGATCGTTTCAGCCAGGCTAGACGGTTTGACTAGCCAGCCAGTAACAACACCACGCCCAGCAGATAGAGAACCATGATAACCACGCTTTCTGTACCAATCTGACCGATACCGTGGCGCTCACGGCGGATTAATCCCATCATCAGCACGCCGGACATCAAGAGGGTGAGCGCCGCCCAGAATACGGAATCCTCCGGCATGGCATGGTAGATCGACCCGTCCCGGTAGGCGATATCGGAGGCTGCAGTAAACAGCGTGTCGAACGCGTTGCCGCCAATGATACCGCTTACAGCCAAGGTCAGAGCACCTCGGCGAACTGCGGCTATGGACGTCACCAACTCGGGTATTGACGTACTGATCGCCGTCAACATCACGCCAACAATGGTCTGGCTCAGGTTAGCCCTGTCTGCAATCACCGTTGCCGCCGGCTCCAGCATCCAGCCTGCAATTCCGAGCACCAGCATCAGCGCCAGAAATTCGATCCAAAGCCGCAGCAGCGGCGGCATGGCTGTAACGTCGTCAGGCTCGTCTTGCCGCGTGTCCCTGGTTATTGAGGGCCGCCACATGGGCGATTCCGATGCGTCCCGCACCAGGTAAATTCCGTAGATGTAGGCGCCCAGAAGAACCGGTGTGACCGGATGAACACCGAAGAACGTCACGTCCGGCAGGTGGGGCGCGAACAGGATCAACGCCAGAAGGCAAATCAGCAAGCCGTTCTGCATCATGTTCGGCACAGACGCAGCCGCATGCTCAAGATTGGCGCGACGATAAACCATATCCGCCACCGCAAGGAAAAACGTCTGGACAGCAATGCCACCCAAAGCGTTGCTCACGGCCAGTTCCGCGTTGCCGTGCCACGCTGCAGTCACCGACAGCACCGACCCACCCAGGGATGTCGATGCCCCCAGAAGCACCGCGCCCGCAGCGGCCTCTCCTATTCCAGTGCGGTCAGCGAGTTGGTCCACAACCCGTGTGATACGCGTGCCGGCCAGCGCGATAATGGCGGCACACACGAAAAACACGAGACTACCCTGAAGAAGGGTCCAGCTTCCGGGAGACGATAGCTCCACGTTAAAAATCTCCTTGGAAAAGAGAGAATGGCACCTATCTGCGCGAGCGAGGCGGAAACCACCACCAGGTAGCGACGACCACAAGCCCGAATACCGTATAGGCGGCAATGAATACCCAGGCAGGCGCATCGTAATAGAGAATCTGCTGCAGCCAATGCTCGATAAAGCTGCCGGTATAGCCATCAATACCGGCCTTTGACCGCAGCCATATTTCCAGTGTGGTCAACGGGCAGACAATGCCAAGCCAGGCCTCTGCAACCACGATGGCAATCGCACCCAGGTGAGCCAGCCGGAACCACAAATTGTTCACCCAGCGCCAACCCAGGCCGTTGCCCGCCAGCACCAGAACCAACCCGAACAGAACGAAGGCCACCACCAGCAGATGAATGGTCAGGACGGTATCGGCGAGAATCTGATAAACGTTGCCCATGACGACTGTCTACTCTATCAAATTGCCAGGTCCCCATGATCCCGCCAGACAACATCGGTTGGCAAACGTGGACTCGCGCACGGAATGCACGATAATATCTGTAGCAAATATCTACAATCTTCTGTGGTTATGTCGGCGCCCCAAGCGCGCCCGCGATAAACGGAATTACAAACGCTATGGACCCAGCACCCGGAAATCATCTCCAAGCCGTCAAAATAGAACTTAACCGCCTTGAGACCTACCGGCGGCGCACCTATCTTGGCGTTTTGGCCCTGACCGTGGCTATCATGATGCTCAGTTGGGCCTTCCGGGAACAGGGCGACCCGTTCATTACCATCGCCTACCCTGTTTTTTCTGTCATTCTCACCATTCTTGGCTTCGCATTCTGGCGCCGATCCTTGCAGCTCAGAACCATGGAAATCACCCTCGTTGCCGTGGTCGGTACGATGATACTCAGCCGCCTCGCATGGCATTTTGCGGTTGGCGACCCGCTCGGCGAACACCTTCTTTTGCTCACGGGCGGGCACTACTGGGCAGTGGGTATCATGATCGTTGGCGGTTTTATTGCGCTTGGTTTTCGGGGCGGCATGGTGACAGGTGTCGCGACCTTGCTGTTTTCGGGCGCGCTGACCACTCAGGAAGTCTCTCAATGCTTCCTGGCAGCAGGCGATCACTGTCAAAACTGGGTATACCTGCTGCGCATCCATCTGTTCCTCACCGTTCTGTTGGTGCTTACCAGCGCCGGAACGCTGCTGCGTGAACGCTCCTGGAGTGCCTTTGCGCGAGCCGAGACCCTGCACCATTGGGCGAACACAGATCCGCTATGCGGCCTGGCAAACCGCCGGGGTGCTGACCGTTTCCTGTCTGCCGAAGCCGCCCAGGCAGACCGATACCAGCGCCCTCTGACCATCATTCTGATTGATATTGACGAATTCAAGAGCATCAACGATGACTACGGCCACGAAGTTGGTGATGCGGTGATTCGCGAATTTGCCGCTATCCTTTCCAAAACCGTTCGTGAAGTGGACCTCGCCGCTCGCTGGGGCGGAGACGAATTCCTCGTCGCCACACCGGGCGTGGACCTTCGCAGCGCCCGCCACGCCGCACAACGCTGCCGCCGCGCCATTGAAAGGGCACCCATCGCGGGTGTCTCCGTGACTGCCACCGTCGGTATTGCCGAGTACCTGCCTGGACAGGGCATCGAGGATGCCATCAGCCGGGCCGACGCCATGCTATACCGCGCCAAGGCCGCTGGCCGAAACCGGGTGATTACGGAGGCCTGCGAACTGGCCTGAACGCTACGCGAGCATCCCTGCCGTTTTTGGACGACTTGATGTCGTATTGGATTTACCACCCGTGACCGATCCGGGCCACATTGAATCAAGGCCGCGCACGCGGCTGCCATTGTGGGTAAAGGGGGATCGAGATGGCACAACTACCGAAACGTGCAAAAGTCGTCATCATTGGCCAGGGCGGTATCGTTGGCTCATCGGTCGCCCACCACCTGATCGAACAGGGCTGGGATGACATCGTCGGGCTGGAAAAATCCGCCATTCCCTCGGACATCGGCTCTACCTCCCATGCCTCGGACTTCTGTTTCACTACCTCCCACGACAAGCTGAACATCTATACCACCAAGTACAGCCAGGCGTTCTATGAGAAACGCGGCAACTATGTGAAATGCGGTGGCATGGAAGTGGCCCGCGTTGATGACGACGAGCGCATGGACGAACTGCGCCGCAAGGTCGGTTCCGGCAAGGCGTTCGGCACCAACGTCAGCATGATTTCACCGCAACAGGCGAAAGAACTGTTTCCCCTGCTGAACGAAGACTGTATCCAGGGTGCCATGTGGGACCCGGACGCCGGATTGGTGGTGCCCCGCTCCCAGAGTGTCGCGGGCGATCTGGTTGAAGAGGCGATCGCTACCGGAAAATTGCAGGCCTTTGCCTACACACCGGCCATCCGCATCGACGTACAGGATGGCCAGGTACGGGGCGTTGAAACCCACAAGGGCTATATCGAAACCGAGTACGTGGTGCTGTCCATGGGCATTTGGGGGCCCCTGATGGCCAATACCGCGAACTCGCCCCTGCCACTGATGCCACTGGAACACCCGCTGCTGTTCTTCGGCCCCTATGAGGAATTGGCCGGCACCGGTAAGCAGATTGTCTATCCCTTGTTCCGCGACCAGGGCAACTCCGCCTACGTGCGGGATACTGGCGACCCTACCACCACTGAGGGTGGCCGCATTGAGTGGGGCTATTACGAAGCGGAAGATCCTCGACTGGTCTACCCCGGGGCCATTTCCGAGCCCGGCGAGGCACGGATGTCGCCATCCATGAGAGACCTGACGCTGGATCAGGTCATGGATGCCTATGAGAAAGCCATCGAAATGACGCCGATCCTCGGCGAACTGGGCTGGGAGGAAAAGCACTCCTTCAACGGCCTGCTGTCGGTCACACCCGACGGCGGATCACTGATGGGGGAATCCCCGGAAGTGCGCAACCTCTGGTTCTGTGAAGCGGTCTGGGTCAAGGACGGCCCCGGTGCAGGCAAAATCCTGGCGGACTGGATGACCCATGGCTCTCCGGAAATGGACCCCCACAGCATCGACATCGCCCGCCACTATCCGCTACAGAAAACCCCGGACTACGTGTACAACCGCTGCTACGAAACCGCCAAGAAAATCTACACCCCGGCGGTGCATCCCCGCGAGCCCTACATGACCGGTCGCAGGATGCGAACCAGCCCCTTCTATCTGCGGGAAGTCGAGCTGGGTGCCTACTTCATGGAAGCCGCCGGCTGGGAGCGGGCTCACGGCTACGCCGCCAACGAGTCCACTTTGCTGGCGAAATACCGCGACCGCATTCCAGTACGGGAACATGAATGGGACGCCCGGCATTTCTGGGAAGTGTCCAACGCCGAGCAACTGGAAATGAGCGAATCGGTGGGCATGATCAACCTTTCCCACTTCGCTATTTTCGACATCTCCGGTGACGACGCCGAAACTCTGCTGGAGTACCTGTCCGTCGCCAAGGTGGGCGGCACCATCTCTCATGGCAAGGGTGTTTATACTCACTTTCTGGATGCCCGTGGCGGCATCCGCTCAGACCTGACCATCATCCGGCGGGGCGACAACGATTATCGGGTGGTCTGCGGCGGCGACACTGGCCATCGGGACCATTGCTGGATCAAACGCATCGCACGGGAAAAAGGCCTGAACAATATCCGCCTGCAGGACCGCACCGATGAGCTGGCCACCCTGGGGCTTTGGGGGCCGAAGGCGCGGGAAACGCTGGCACAGTTCGTCACCAACCCTGACGAGCTGTCGGCAGAGAATTTCCCATTTGCCACCGCCCGGGAACTGAATGTCCAGGGCGTGCCGGTGTGGGCGTTCCGGATATCCTATGTGGGCGAACAGGGCTGGGAGCTCTACTTCCCGTTCAGCTATGGCCTGCGAATCTGGGATCTGCTGTACGACGCTGGCGTTACGCCGGTTGGCATCGAAACCTACGCCAACACGCGCCGTCTGGAGAAGAGCCTGCGGCTGCAGAACGTAGACCTCGAAACGGAGTACAACCTTTACGAAGCCGGACTCCAGCGACCCAAGGTCAAGGAGGCAGACTTCCACGGCAAGGCCGCCTACCTGGAACAACGTAGCTGGTCGCAACAGGCCGCGTACCTGTGCACCATGACCATGACGGAACATCGGGATGCCAACGGGGTATTGCGCTACCCGGTTGGCCAGTGGCCGATCCTCGACCCGCAAACCGGAGAAGTGCTGGTGGACAGTCACGGCCGCCGCTCCTGCAACACCAGCGTGGTGTGGGGGCCGTCAGTGGGCAAGATCATCCTGCTGGGGTACATTCCCGTGGAGTATGCTCAGGAGGGCCGGGAACTGACCCTGGAATACTTCCAGGAGCACTACCCCATCCGTATCGAAGCCGTCGGCTACCGGGCGCTGTTTGATCCGGACAACGAGCGGGTCAAGTCCTGAACGCTGTCGTTCAGCCAACACTGGCGGTCAGCACTCGATGATGTTGACCGCCAGCCCGCCTCTTGAAGTTTCCTTGTACTTGTCCAGCATATCGCGACCGGTTTCCCGCATGGTGTGCAGCACCTTGTCGAGGGACACAAAATGCTTGCCGTCTCCTCGCAAAGCCATAATGGCTGCGTCGATGGCTTTCACCGATGCCATGGCATTACGCTCGATACAGGGAATTTGCACCAACCCACCAATGGGGTCACAGGTCATCCCCAAATGGTGCTCCATACCAATCTCGGCCGCGTTCTCAACCTGTTCTGGTGAGCCGCCTGTCGCTGCAGCCAGGCCGGCAGCAGCCATCGCACAGGCCGATCCCACTTCGCCCTGACAACCCACTTCCGCCCCTGAAATGGACGCGTTTTCTTTGAACAGAACGCCAATTGCCGCCGCTGTCAGCATAAAGCGGACAACGCCGTCTTCATCCGCCTGGGGGCAGAACTCCCAGTAGTAGTGCAGCACCGCAGGAATAATGCCGGCGGCGCCGTTGGTCGGTGCAGTCACAATCCGACCGCCGGCCGCGTTCTCTTCATTGACGGCGAGGGCATAGAGATTCACCCAGTCGAGCGCGCTCAACGACGGCGATATCAGGTCCACTCGCGTTTTATCCATCAGCGAGCGATACAGCGACGCAGCCCTGCGCCGAACCTTGAGGCCTCCGGGCAACTCCCCTTCATGGCGGATACCGTTTTGCACACACTCACGCATCACCCGCCAGAGCTCGAGAATGCCCGCTCGAATGTCATCGGCTGTACGCCAGGCCTGCTCATTGGCCAACATTATGTCGGCGATGGTGAGCTCGTGTTCCTGGCAAAGGGCCAACAGGGTTTTCCCGCTGTTGAAGGGATAAGGCAAGGGCGTGTCGTCTGCGCGGATTTCCAGGCTGCCATCGGCGTTCGCCGCCACCACAAAACCACCGCCGACCGAGTAATAGGTATGCTCACACAGGCACTGCCCGTGCTCGTCAAATGCCTGACAGACCATGCCGTTGGGGTGTTCTGGCAGGGCTTTCCGTCGGTAATACACGATATCGGTACTCTCGCGGAAACGAATCTGATGTTGACCAGCGAGGCTGAGTGTTCCTGTGCTTCGAATACGCTCAAGCCGCCCCGGCATTTGCTCCGGATCAATCCGGGCCGGTTGCTCGCCTTCCAGCCCCATCATCACAGCCGGTCCAGTACCATGCCCCTTGCCGGTAGCACCTAAAGAGCCATACAGGGATACCTTCAGTCGATGCACGGAAGCCAGCAGACATTCATCGTCCAGGCCACCTGCAAACCGGCGCGCGGCCTCCATGGGCCCGACGGTATGGGAACTGGACGGGCCAATGCCTGCCTTGAACAGCTCAAACAGACTGACAGCCACTTTTCAGCCTCCTACCTTGGGGTGTGTTTCAAGGATAGCGCCTTCAACGATCCGCCGCCTGCTTGCTGACGACATTCGAACGATGGTTTACGACAGCTCTGATCAACCAGAATAGTGGCATAAACGTCGCTTCTGGATCATTCCGCAAACTCCCGTGTCGGTTGTGGACCATTCGCTACCGGGCCGCCAGCATAGAATGAGATCACATTGGAACTGATCACTTATTGCACTATCAGAAGGCAACAACTAGTGTTCAGGTTGAGGTAATACAATTGGTGTGACAGCCAGACATTGCCGCGACAGGCCCAGGCGGGGCAAGGGGGTTTACCATGACCGCTGACACAGGCTCACACACAGACAGGCCCGCCCAAGAGCCCTATCGGGTCGGCTTCCTGCTGATCGATAATTTCACCCTGATTGCCCTCGCCACGGCCGTTGAGCCACTGCGCATGGCCAACCAATTGGCCGGTACTGAACTCTATTCCTGGAAGCTGCTTACCGCCGAAGGCGAACCTGCCCGTGCCAGCGATGGCATTACCATGCTGCCCGACGGGTCGATCCAGGAAGAGCACCGGTTTGACCTGGTGATCGTGGTGGCCGGTATTGATGTTACCCGGAGTTTTTCCCGCAAAGAGGTCGTCTGGTTGAAGCAGATGGCGCGTCGCCACGTCCTCCTTGGGGCGGTCTGCACTGGCCCCTATGTCCTGGCCAGCGCAGGCCTTCTCGACGGTCATGCCTGTAGCGCCCATTGGGAATGCCTGGAGGCCATGCAGGAGGGTTTCCCACGGGTACAGACCAACAACCGCCTGTTCACCGTCGAGCGGGAACGCATGACCTGTACCGGTGGTACCGTCCCCATGCACATGATGCTCAGCTTTCTAGCAAGGCGTCACGGCCAGGAGCTCAGTAATGCAATATCCCACATGTTTGTGTGCGACCGGGTGCGCGAGGAAAGTGAACAGCAACCGATGCCCATGCACCCGCGACTGGCGTGCGCCCAACCCAAACTGGCGGAGGCGGCCCAGTTGATGGAGGCCAATATCGAAGAGCCCATCGAACTGAAGGAGCTGGCAACACTGGCCGGCATTTCGCGGCGGCAACTGGAACGGTTGTTCCTCAAGCACACGGGCTGCACGCCTTCGCGCTATTACCTGCGGGTGCGCCTTAACCGGGCACGCCGATTGCTCAAGCAGACATCCTGCTCGATTGTGGAAATCGCCTCCATGTGTGGGTTCGTGTCCGCCACCCACTTCAGCCGATGCTATCGCAAGACCATGGGGCGAGCGCCCAAACACGAGCGAATGGAAATTTATTCCCAGGGCTCTTCCAGCGCGGTTTTTACCGATTCCATGGCCAGCCTGCCGTCTTCCTCTCTGCAGGCATTGAGGCGCGCCCGGTCTGAGCCGACCTATGGCATTTTCGAGAACACCGGGTCAGGTTAACCCCACCACCAGGCCGTTTTCATCCAGAGCAATGTCCAGTGCCGCGGGATGGCGTGGCAAACCGGGCATGGTCATGATGTCACCACACACCGCCACCACAAAGCCGGCGCCAGCTGCCAGGCGCACTTCCCTTACCGGAAGCATATGGCCGGACGGCGCTCCCTTCACCGACGAGTCCGCCGAAAAGCTGTACTGAGTCTTGGCAATACATACTGGCAGGTGGCCAAACCCCAGGCTTTCGTATTCCTCCAGCTGCCGCTTCGCCACCGTGGTGAATTCCACGCTACCGGCGTGGTAGATACGCGTGGCGATAGTGCGGATTTTATCCGCCAGCGGCAGGCCGTCTTCATAGAGAAAGTTCACCTCAGGTGTGCCTTCGTCCATCTGATCAAGCACCGCCTGGGCCAGTTCGGTGGCACCCTCACCACCCATGGCCCAGTGGTCGGCAGGCACAGCTCGCACACCCAGCGACTCACTGATGGACTGCACCAGCGACATTTCCTCCTCGGTATCGTCTGGGAAACGGTTGATGCACACCACTGGCGTCAGTCCGAACTGCTGCAGATTACGAACGTGTCGCTCCAGGTTGGCGGCACCGGCCCTCAAAGCAGCAAGGTCGGGAACGGAGAGCTGGCTGCGAGGGACCCCACCCTGCATCTTGAGTGCTCTAATGGTACAGACAACCACGGCGGCGTCTGGCCGCAAGCCTGTTTGCCGGCACTTGATATCTATGAACTTTTCCGCCCCCAGGTCGGCGCCAAATCCCGCCTCGGTGACGACCACATCGTTCAGTGCCAGAGCCGCACGGGTGGCGGTCACGGAGTTGCAGCCATGGGCGATATTGGCAAACGGCCCACCGTGGATAAACACCGGGTTGTGCTCCAAACTCTGGACCAGATTAGGCTGCAGCGCTTCTTTCAGAAGCACGGTTAACGACCCTTCCACACCCAGGTCACGAACGGTCACCGGAGTCATATCAGAGCGCCTGCCGATAATGATATTGCCCAGCCGCTGCTTGAGGTCCGCCCGACCGTCCGCCAGGCACAGGATCGCCATGATCTCGGAGGACACCGTAATATCGAACCCGGTTTCCCGGGGCACGCCATGGGCCGCACCACCAAGTCCGCACACCATGTTGCGCAGGGATCGGTCGGTAAGATCCATCACCCTCCGCCAGCTCACATAACGAGGGTCCAGGCCAGTTTCATTACCCCAGTGAATGTGGTTGTCGATCAACGACGCCAGCAGATTATGGGCCGTGGTGATGGCGTGGAAGTCACCGTTGAAATGCAGATTGATGTCTTCCATCGGAATCACCTGCGCGCGGCCACCGCCGGCTGCGCCCCCTTTCATGCCGAAACAGGGGCCCAGGGAGGGCTCCCGCAGGCACACGGACGAACGCACGCCCAGGCGATTGAAACCGTCGTTCAATCCCACACTGGTGGTGGTCTTGCCCTCCCCCGCTGGCGTGGGCGTTATGGCGGTCACCAGTACCAGCTTGCCCCGGGGCGCACTATCTGAGGTATCCACATAGGCCATATCCAGTTTGGCCTTGTAGTGGCCGAACGGCACCAGACTCTCCCCTGGCAGACCGAAACGCTGCTGGGCCAGCAGCAGAATAGACTGAGGCTGGACCGAGCGAGCGATCTCAATGTCAGGAGTGCCCGGCGGCGGAAAGTCAGCTTCCGGTGGTGTTGCGGGTGTCAGCTTACTGTACTGAAGACTCATGGAACTGACCTCTCTGGTCCTCAATGGACCCACTGTGTTCTTGAATCCATTGCGCCGATTGGCGCAGGCCACCGAATGGGAAAAGATGAATGCCCCGTAGCAAAGTATCCGGGTTGTCCAGGCAATACTGGACAAGCGCGCGCACCATTCCGTCCGGCGACCACGCACGCAACAGTTTGGCGCTGCCAGGGCGTCGCAGCATCAGGCGGGCCGATGCTCCCACTCCGCATTGAGCCGCATAGGCAATGAGCGTTTTCACCCGTGTCGGGCCGGCCATGCCAATGTATACCGGCACCTCTTCCAGGATGCTGCCGAGGCTTTGCAGCCAGTCGATGACCACGTTGGCGTCAAAGGTGAACTGGGTGACCACCCAGAGCCGCGTGGACGTCGTGCGCGCGTATTCGCGTTTGATACCAAGGGCCTGGATGAGTGTTGCCCGGTCCGCCATGGGATGCCCGTCCGGATGGGCTGCCACACCGATACCATGGAATTGGAACTGGGCCAGCAAGCCAGATTCCAGAACGGCCAGGGTATCTGGAAAAGGGCCGGCGATCGCATCGCTGTCGCCGGCAATCAGCAGTAAACGGTCAACGCCGCTTTCATTCAGTTGCGAGAGCCAGTCCCGAAGTTGCCCGCGGCTCTCGGCCATACGTGCGGGTACGTGAGGAATCGGCTGCATGCCAACGCTCAGCAGATGTCGGCATGCCCGCAGGGTATCGCTGAACTGGCCTTTTGGCAGAAAAGGCACGTAGACACAGGTGCCCCGCGGCAGCAAATCCGGCAAATGCTCCTGTGCCAGTATCTGGCGGGGTGTTGCCTCAATGGACGCCCAACGTACCAGGGCCTGCATCCGTGCGGTGGCTTCCGCGTCATGGGCACTGAACGGCTGTTTATCACTCACCAGTTTCATGAATCACGCACCCCATTGATACCTGCTTGCATCGGGCAGGCGACGGCCACCGCCGTCTGCCCCACTGCATTGCTAGTCCGCGAAGTCGATTCCCTTCGCCCGTGCCCTCTCGCGGGCGTTGGGGTTCACCGAAGGCCGGAACGGAACTTCCACCACTTCCGCCTCGACAGCCGTTGAGCCATCCGTAGCGGCGTATTCCACCGGCAGGTGGACCGTCAGGCGGGTGCCAACAGCACGCAGGTCAAACGGCACATAGGCCAAGCCAATATTGGTTTCCAGCTCGGGCGAATACCAGGGCGAGGTAACATAGCCCTCTGGCTCGCCGCCTTCTGGTCCGCTGACCAGCCAGAAGTCGTTGGCATAGTCGGTTACCTGGCCACCGCCAAAACGGATACCCACCATGATGTGACTGAAAGGCGGTCGGCCAGCGTCCAGTTGCTCGCGGACTTTCTCGAGCTTCTGCTTACCGATGTAATCCGCGTCCTTGTTGCGAGGCACCTGATACGCCAGGTTGCACTGGAATGGCAGGGTTTCCTGATCCACATCCTGGCCCCAGGAAAGGATACCGGCAGCAATTCGGCGGTGATGCGCCGGCGCAATCACTCTCAGATTGTGGGCCTCACCGGCGGCAAGCACGGTGTACCAGAGGTCTTCGGCGTATTTGGTGGCTTCCTTGAGGTAAATCTCGTAACCCTTCTCACCGGTAAAACCGGTTTGGGAGATAATCACGTCATGACCGGCCACCTGGCCCTCCATCAAGCCATAGTACGGAATCTCCTTCACGCGCTCACCGAACAGGTCAGCCATGAGCGCCTCAGATTTGGGACCCTGGATCTGCACCGGTGCTACATCGATTTCCGCGATGGTGACGTTGAAGCCCATCCCGATGTTGACGCCCCGCAACCAGAATTCCAGGTCGCTATCGGAAAGGGAGAACCAGAACTCGTCCTCGGCAACACGAAGCAGAACCGGGTCATTGAGAATGCCGCCCTCTTCATTGCACAAGATGACGTACTTGCCACGCATAGGTTTTATCTTGGTGGCATCTCGAGTAATCACATAGTTCACGAAGCGTTCCGCGTCCGGCCCCTTTACCTGAATCTGGCGCTCTACGGCGACATTCCACATGGTGACGTCATGTATCAGCGACTCGTATTCCACCATGGCGCCGCCATCTTCCGGACGGACATAGCCCCGGGGGTGATACATACGGTTGTAAACGGTCGCCCGCCAGCATCCAGCTTCGTACGCCAGGTGCCAGTATGGCGACTTGCGTACACGGGTGGAGATCAACATCTCCACCGGCGTGGGGCCGGACTGGCGCAGGTTAATGGGAACCCGACGGTCGGACTGGTCAACACTGTCAGGCTGGCGGGCGGCGCCCGCCCGTTGCTGCGGATAATCCAGAAGTGCTTGCTCAAATTTAACGGCCATTGCTATCTCCCCCTACCGGGTTGTCGATAGCTCTAATGTGACCCTGTTTTCAGTTATCAGGTTGAACCAATACGACACTGGCACAACCAAAAACGTCAACACCACCGTGATGAATCCTGGAAGCCGCGCCAAAGTGCCAAGCATGAGATGGGGCTACAGCAACCGACAAAGCCTGCTATATTGGTCAAACCTGTCCGTGCAGATCAAGGAGTCGACGTTGACACTGACCACCCCCGCCCTTCTGTTTCCCGCCATTTCACTGTTGCTGCTGGCCTACACCAATCGCTTTCTTGTTCTAGCGCAATTGATACGCCAGCTTAAGCAAATGGATACGGAAGAAGACCATGCCCTTATCGCCCGCCAGATCAGCATGCTGCGCAAACGCATTTTGCTGACTAAACGGATGCAGGCTTACGGTGTACTCAGCTTTTTTGTCTGCACCATGTCCATGTTTGTTCTGTTTGTGGGAGCTCAGCTTGCAGGGGCCATCGCGTTCGGCATCAGCCTGATATTACTGTCGGTCTCATTGTTGTATTCGCTGTACGAAATCGTGATTTCGACCAACGCCATCAACGTTGAGCTTGAAAACTTCGAAGCCAGGAAACGAGCCGGGGAGTAACACGCAAACGTTCAGGAAACCGGATCCGGTCTTCCTTTTTTCATCCGGTACATGGCGCTGTCTGCGTAGCGAATCAGTGCTTCATGGTTGTCCCCGTGTTCGGGATAGACAGCCACACCAATACTTGGAATCAATGTCAGGGATGCCATCGGCAACTCGTAGGGTTCACTGAGAGTTGCCCGCAATTTTTCAGCAACACTGTCCGCGTCACTTGGCTGTTCAATTCCATCAAGCAGCACGATGAACTCATCGCCACCCAGCCGACCAACCGTATCTGCGGCCCGAACCCCCTGCACCAATCGGCGAGCCATTTCCTGCAAGACCTGATCTCCGACGGCGTGTCCGTAGGTATCGTTGACCTGCTTGAAGTCATCCAGATCGAGGTACAGTATCGCCAGAAAGCCGACTTCCCTGGCTGCACGCGCAAGCGCTGTCTGAATCCGGTCCAGGACCAGGCTACGGTTCGGCAATTCCGTCAGCTGGTCGTACCTGGCCATATGCTCCAATTGCGCTTGCATTTGCTTACGCTCCACCGCGGCGGCAACCTGTATGCCGACAAACTCCAACAGCTCTCTGTCTTCGTCCGTGTAACACGCACTCTTTGATTGCCTTTGTACGGCAATCGCGCCGAACACACCCTGGGATGATTTCAGAGGCACACCCAGCCAGTGGTGACGTACCTCAACGTGCGAGGTATCGATCGCCTGAGGCGAAAAAGCCACGCTGCTTCCGGGCGTCAGCAACAGAGCCCTGGCGGAACGGATGACCTGTTCACAGAGAGAACCGATATCCTGAGAGAAACCGGGGGTTCCCGTCTCATGACGGTCGGCATTATAGGGAAAGTACAACTCACCGCCCTGCGTATCCACGAGCGCCACCATAAAAGCAGGCGCTGACATCAGGCCTTCCACAACCTGGTGAATTCGCCGGAACATGGCAGGCAGGCTATCCGAACTGTTCGCTGCGTCCGATATGGCATACATGGCGGCCTGCATAGCCTCGGCCCGCTTGCGCTGGGTCACGTCACGGGCGACCGCCACGCGGATCTGTTCCTTTTCAGACCAACGGGCAGACCACATGATATGGGCTGTTGAGCCATCCTTGCGGATGTAACGGTTCTCAAAGTACGGCTTCAGCTCTCCCCGCAGGATTTCTTTGACAGCCTGGCGCGTTTTCTCAAGGTCCTCCGGATGAACAAAATCCAGGATTCGCCGTCCAATCATTTCCTCCGGCAGATAACCAAATACCCGCTCACTGGCTGCGCTGACGTAGCGAACGTAGCCATCGCGATCTACAACGCAGAGTGCGTCCAGCAGCAGGTCGATAAAGCTTTCCGGCGGAATGGTGGGGCCCATGGCCTATCGGGTGCCCCAGATCCGGGCTACAGCACTATCGCTGCCCAGCAGTCCTACCACGAAACAGACGAGACTGATCACGAAAAACAGCACAATAGGTAACAAAGCGCTGAAGGTTTCCGCGAAGATTGAAAAGAAAAGCGACACCCCGGACAGAACCAGGAACAGGAAACCGACCACCAGCAGTATTTTACGATGCGACTGACGATAACCCTCGACGCTTCCACCTTTCTCGAAAAAACAGAGAATGGGCCAGAACAGCTTTCGAAAAATGTCTTTCACTGCACGCCACCTCACCTGTTTTTGGGGCTGACAATGGCCAGTGTCACCGTTGCCTTGGAGACAAGCCTCATGTCGCCGGCCTTGCCACAGTACACCTCAGACTCTACCACGGTTAACGTGGAGCCTGCCTTGAGCACAGTGGCGACACACTCGATATGTGTCCCGCTGGCTGACCGCAGCAGCTTCAGCGAGAAATCCGATGTCAGGACCATCTGCCCGGATTTAACAGCGGAGGCACCGGCAGCACCGGCCGTATGATCCGCCACCGTAGCCTGCACCCCGAAGTGCACGAAACCGTCCTGCTGCAGATGCCGTTCCGCCAGTACCAGACGGGAGCGACATTCACCGGTTTTGATAGACACCAGTTCCAGACCAATATCTGCAACAAACGGTGCCGATGAAAAAATCCGTTCCACTTCGTTATTGTTAAGCGTGTCCACGTTGTCTCCGGAACTGTGGTTGGCAATCCAGCGGTTTATGCCTCAAAAGTATGCACTGCAAGCTCGCTACGAACCGCTTCAGGGATGGGGACCGACTTTTGAGTCTCGTAGTCGAAATGAATCAGCACGGTAACGCCACGCGCAACCAAAACACCATTTTGCCAAGCTTCCTGGATTACCTCGAAGGAAGAGTTGCCGACTTTGCCAATTCCGGACCGCACCTTAACAGGCGTGGCCCAGTAACACTGGGCTTTGAGATCAATTTCCATGCGGGCGAGAATCAGTGGCCAGCCTTTCGGCTCCAGGGAAGGATGGAATATACGGAACACCGGTGTTCTCGCCTGCTCAAACCAGACCGGGTAAACCGTGTTATTGATATGGCCAAGTGCGTCGGTGTCGCTGAATCTTGGTTCGGTTTCGTAGTGGAACATTTGACTCCCCTTACATCGTGTTAGCGGCAAAGTCTCTCGGGATTTCCGGCGAGGGGAAACCGTTCAATGATCTGATAGACAGACCCATGAGCCCCCTGTGTGCTTTCAAACAACGCGATCCCGCCCACCGAAAAGGTCCCTATAGGTTGTCGTTCCTGAGACTCAAGCAATTCGGCGACTGACCCACGCTGCCTCTTGAAACGAGCCAACGTGATATGTGGGCAGAACGGGCGTTTTTCCTGCTCAAACCCAGGCATGCACAGACTCTGGTTAAGCACCTCGTGAAGCTCAGCCAGTTTATCCGCTGGCTGAACTCCGGCCCACAGATTTTTTGGAAAGTCCGGTCGGCCGAAGCAGCCCAGGCCGCAAACGGTGAGATCAAATTGTCCAACTGGCAGGTTTCGGGCAGCATCACATACATCTGGCAACCGCTGCCTGGCCACACTACCGAGAAATACCAGCGTAAGATGCAACTGATCCGGTCGCTGCCAGCGCGCCCCTGCAACCGGTTGCTGAATTGACACCAGACGCTGCTTCACCGAATCGGGGATTTCCAACCCGAAGAACAGACGATGTGTTTCTGGTTTATCCAACCCGCACCCCAAACCATTCCGGAAACCGACGCAGACAGTACAGCGCAATCATGTCGTAAACACCATGCCAGACCATTACCAGCAGCAGGCTGTCCGTCAGTGCATACGCTACTCCCAACACCACTCCCAACCCGGTCGCCAATAGAAAGTAGGTGAACGAAAGATAATGCACCATGCCAAACAGCACCGACGCAGCGACTATCGCAACCGCATCGTGGGTGTGTTGGGCCAGCCAACCCTGGATCGCCCCGCGGAACAGCAATTCTTCACCGACTCCTGCGAAGACTGCCAAGGCTACCAGCACCGACCAGGAATACTCGCAGGCGAAACGATGCAACTGCTCCAGTTGGGATTCCAGAGAGTCACGAAGCCGGCCCGGAAGCCAGGTCAGCATCATGATCACGACGTACGTTGCCACACTGCCGGCCACTCCCCATAGAACGACCGAGCCAAAGCTCAAACCATCGTACTGAACCGGTATACCGAACAGAAAAATCGCCAGCAGCCCCACCACACCAATGCCGGCCTGGAATCCCAATGCGGCCGTGGATGGGATCTGCGGGCGTTTTCGAGCCATGGCCACTCATCTACCTCGCTTGCCAGGCGGCATAACTACCCACTCAGGGTCCTCGAATTCGCCAAGCGGCGTAATTTCGCAAAATGGCGCGGCGCTGCGGATGATTCGGGCCACTTCCGGGTTATGCTGCCCTTCCATGGCATCCCGCTGCTCTTTGCTGTCCCAACTGGCGATGGCAATCAGCACATTCGGGTCACCAATTTTCCGGTGCAGCTCTGTTCCGCGCGCGCCCGGCGCCTGCTGGATGATCTCGCTGGCACGAACCCAGGCATCGGCGTATTCCTCTGCCGTGTGCCCTTCTCGTATGCGAACCTCGAAGATGTATTTCATGAGTTCACCCTCGTTCCAAACGGCAATTTCCCAAATAACGGGCCTCTGACTCTCAGAGTAATTGTTTTGATTTTGGATCGCATCGGTAAATGCCTACAAATAAACTTGGCAATTCCGGGGACATAGGAGTAAAGTTCGTTTCGTAGGAAAGATTTAGCACAGCATTTCACGAATAAGACGCATCTCTGTTGTTTTGGTAGTTGTCCGTCCTGTTTTTGATTCCGCGCGTTTTTTGTTTCCGCACAACGCTGATCAGTCATCGTTCAAGATGGTCTGGCGGCACATTAAATTATCGATTTCAGGATTATGATTATGTCGACTACTACCGGTACTGTTAAGTTTTTCAACGAAGCAAAAGGCTTTGGTTTCATCACTCGTGAAAGCGGCCCTGACGTATTCGTTCACTACAGCGCTATTCAAGGCGGCGGATTCAAGACCCTGGCAGAAGGCCAGCAGGTTGAGTTCACCGTAACTGACGGCCAGAAAGGCCCTCAGGCAGAGAACGTTGTTGCTGTTTAAATAACAGTCAGCACGTTTGAAAAAGGCAGCTTCGGCTGCCTTTTTTTATTGCCCCTTCATAATTTCGTCATTGACCTGTCACCTACCTGACACTGTTTTGTCACCCTCAAGGATTACCGTTGCATTGTAACTCGCAATAAAGCGAGCTTATGTATTGCAAAAGGTGATTCCATGCCGTCTGTGCATTCCCCCGATATGATGCTCCGCATCGAGGACATGGGAGTAACATACCCCGGCAACGTCCTGGCGCTGCGACCTACCACCGTCGAGTTCCACAAAGGTGAGTTTACGGTACTACTCGGCCTTTCGGGCGCGGGCAAATCGACCCTTCTGCGTTCACTCAATCATCTGGTGCAACCCACCACCGGCACGGTGATCTCGGCTGAGTTCGGCACCCTGAAGACCAGCAGGACGGTCCGCCGGCACCGATGTAGAACTGCCATGGTCTTTCAGCACCACCAACTCATCGAACGACATACCGCGCTCCAGAATGTACTCACAGGCCGGCTTGCCTACCACAGTACGTGGCGCAGCCTGTTTCCCCTACCGAGGGCGGAACTGGAGTACGCCTTGCGTTGCCTGGAGCGTGTTGGTCTTGGTGAAAAGGCCCTTGCGCGGGTGGATCAACTGTCTGGCGGCCAACAACAACGGGTGGGTATCGCCCGCGCCCTGGCGCAACAGCCGTCCATGATCCTCGCGGATGAGCCTGTCGCCAGTCTGGACCCCGCAACGTCCGAACGGGTACTCACACTCTTGCGCGATATCTGCCGGGAGGACGGTATCACCGCCGTAATGTCACTGCACCAGCTGGAGTACGCCCGGCGGTTTGCCGATCGCATCATCGGCCTGGCAAACGCCCGGATCGTATTCGATGCGGAACCGGCAAAGCTGGAGCAACACCATCTTGATGAGATCTACCACAGCGCGAGCGTTGCAGTTTCCGACCCCGGCAAGACCGCCGCGCAGCCCTCCCACCCTCAACCATCGAACCATCCCACCAAGCAACTGGAGATCGCCCAATGAAACCGTTATTCAACCTCGTGTTAGTGCTCTGCCTGATGATGGGAATGAACATGCAGGCCTCCGCAGCAGACCCCAACCCGGATCTGCTGAAGGTCGCCCTGCTCCCCGATGAAAATGCCTCTGAACTGATCAAGCGCAACCAGCCTCTGAAAGACTACCTGGAAAGCACCCTCGGGAAAGAAGTGGAACTGATCGTCACAACGGACTATTCGTCCATGATCGAAGCCATGCGCTTCGGCCGTATCGACCTTGGCTATTTCGGCCCACTGTCCTACGTGATGGCGAAGAGTAAAAGCGACATCGAGCCTTTCGCCGCCATGATTGTAGACGGCAAACCCACGTACCGTTCCATCCTCATCGCCAATGCGGACTCGGGCGTGAAGTCCTATGACGATATCAAGGGCAAGAAAATGGCCTATGGCGATCGCGCCTCCACCTCAAGCCACCTCATCCCCAAAACGGTGCTGCTTGAATCTGCCGGACTGGAAGCAGACAGGGACTATGAAGCCCACTTCGTCGGCAGCCACGATTCCGTTGCGGTGAACGTGGCCAACGGCAACGCTGAGGCCGGCGGCCTGTCGGAAGTCATCTTCCAGCATGTCATGGACCGCGGCCTGATTGATCGCGATAACGTCCGGATTCTTGGCTACAGCGGCGAGTTCCCACAGTATCCGTGGGCCATGCGGTCAAACCTGAACCCGGACCTCAAGGCAAAGATACGCGACGCCTTCATCAGCATTAATGACAAAGAAATCCTGAACAACCTTAAGGCCGAGGGGTTTGCCGCTATCGAGGATTCCGACTACGACGTGATCCGCAAGATGGGCGGCCTGCTCAACCTTGATTTCGCGAAGATGTAAGAGGCTTTATGACTCACACGACGACGGAACCGGCGGCCCTGTCGCCGGCTCCGTCGGCTTCCGTGCTGGACGAACACGCACGGGGCTGGCGGAGCAAGCTTTGGCAGGCAGGCCTGGTACTGGCGGTGGTCTTTTTCGCCAGCTGGTACGTGAACCTGCTCGACTTCCGCACCCTTGCTAACGGCGTCCCCGCGATCGCCACCCTGTTGCGAGAGTCACTACCACCTGATTTCACCAATGTGATGGACTGGATGTCGCCCCTGCTGGACACACTGGCGATGAGCATCGCCGGCACCGCGATTGCGGTTTCGGCCTCTGTGCCCCTGGCTTTTCTGGCGGCCCGAAACACCACGCCCCACCCTGCTGTGTTTCACCTGACCCGCACCCTGCTGAACGGCCTGCGTTCCGTACCGGAACTCATCATGGGCATTATTTTCGTCGCGGCCGTGGGTTTTGGCGCACTGCCAGGGGTACTGGCCCTTGGCCTGCATTCAATCGGTATGGTCGGCAAGTTCTTCGCAGAAGCCATAGAGCATGTGGATGAAGCCCCCGTTGAGGCCGCTGATGCCTCCGGAGCTACGCGTTTGCAAGTACTCTGGCACGCGGTTCTGCCGCAGGTGCTACCACAGTTTGCCGATGTGTCTATCTATCGCTGGGAATACAACTTTCGCGCCTCCACCGTCATGGGCATGGTCGGTGCCGGCGGTATCGGCTTCGAGCTCATGGGGTCGTTGCGCATCATGCAGTATCAGGAAGTCAGTGCCATCCTCATTGTCATACTGCTGATGGTAACGATGGTGGACAGCCTGAGCGGCCACCTCCGTAAGACATTCAAATAAGGACAGCGAATGAAACCAAGAGTTGTCATCACTCACCGGGTCCACGACAGTATACTTGCCAGCCTGGAGCCCCACTGCGAGCTGATCACTAACCAGTCTGCCGTCACCCTGCCACCGGATTCGGTGAGAGCTCGCGCGGCTACGGCCGATGCCATGATGGCGTTTATGCCAGATCGCGTTAGCGAGGAATTTCTGGTGGCCTGCCCCGACCTGAAAGTGATCGGCGCTGCCCTGAAGGGATTCGATAACTTTGACGTGGACGCCTGCACCCGTCACGGAGTCTGGCTGACCTTCGTGCCCGATTTGCTGACCGTGCCCACCGCCGAACTCACCGTTGGATTAACCATAGGCCTGATTCGCCAGATCCGGCCAGCAGACCAGTTCGTCCGTTCCGGAGAATTCCAGGGCTGGCAGCCTCAATTCTATGGCCTCGGCATTGAAGGCTCGACCATTGGTATTGTGGGCATGGGAGCCATCGGCAAAGCCGTGGCTACACGGCTCCAGGGCTGGGGCGCACGAATACTGTACTCACAACCGGAAAGCCTACCGGCTGCCGAAGAAGACGCCCTGGGCCTTTCCAGATCAGAGCTTGATGACCTGCTGGCCGAATCCGACATCGTCATACTGGCCCTGGCGCTTAATGAACATACCCTGCACACGCTCAACGCTGACCGCCTGCGCCAGATGAAACGCGGTAGTTTTCTAATCAATCCCTGCCGGGGTTCCGTCGTGGACGAGGCAGCCGTTCTGCAATCGCTGACGTACGGACATCTGGGTGGCTACGCGGCGGACGTGTTTGAAATGGAAGACTGGGCCAGACCGGACCGCCCGCAGCGGATTGATCCGGCACTGCTGGCCCACCCGAACACCCTGTTCACCGCACACACGGGCTCGGCCGTCAGGGACGTGAGATTTGCCATCGAACAGCGGGCAGCCGACAACATCCTTCAGGCGCTCAGAGGCCATCAGCCCCAGGACGCGGTCAACTCACCGCTCGAACCCAAGGGAACAGTATGCTGAACCTGGTCTGGCTCAAGAGTTTTATCACCCTCGTTCAGCACCGCAGTTTCCAGGCCGCCGCCAATCACCTCGGCATCGCCCAGCCCACCCTATCCCAGCACATTCAGAAACTGGAGGAGCAGCTGGACGTATTATTGATCCAACGCGGCAAGTCCGGTTGCGAACCCACCAGGGCGGCCCAGGCGCTGATGCCGTTCGCCCTAAGCATGTTACGCCTGGACCAACGCGCGCGGGAGGCGGTCACGGGAACAAGTCTGCGGGTAGGTGCCAGCTCCAACATCGGTATCTACATGCTGCAGCCTCACGTTCGCTCCTTCATGGACCGGAAGACCTCTCCGCACGTGGATCTGGTGATCGACAATAACCCCGCCATCGCACGACAGCTCACCAGCGGCGAATTGGATATCGCAGTCATGGAGTGGTGGCACCCCAAGCCCGGCTTCCAGGCCCGTGACTGGAAACAGGAGCCAGTGGTGTTGATTGTGCCGCCTGGCCACCCCTGTGCCGATATGACGCAGATCAACCGGGAAGCCCTGGCAGGAATGACGCTGCTGGGCGGCGAGCCAGGGACCGGCACTGGCCGTTTATTGGCTAATTTCTTTGGCGACGACGGGCCTTTTCCGGAGGTATCGATGCAACTGGGCAGTACCGAAGCTGTAAAGCAGGCGGTCAAGGCGGGGGTGGGTATTTCGCTGGTGTTGGCGGCTTCGGTCACTGACGAAGTGCGAGCAGGCACCCTGCGAGCCATCCCCGTCAGCGATCCCGGGCTTGCCAAGGAACTGGTGGTTATCTGCCCCGAGACGATTGCCCGGCATCCACCGGTCTCCAGCTTTGTCAGCCACCTATGCCACTGAGCGAGGCCCCCTGGCAAGTTATTACCAGGGCAGTTCCTCACCATTGCTGTGCCAGAAGGAGCCCGTGTTTTCCAGGTTAAGGCCCTCGATTCTCGCCGCCAAGCCCTTTGCTGACTCCTCGGGCGTAATCAGTCCGCCGAAATTCACCATACGGGTTTGCACATAACCGGGATGGAGCTGGGCCACCGCAATGCCCTTTGGCTTAAGGTCCATCGCCAGGGACTTGCCAAAGGCGTTCAGCGCCGCCTTGGACGCACGATAGCCATAGCGGCCGCCAGAGTCGTTGTCCGCGATGGAGCCCATCCGGCTGGTGATGTTGGCAATCTTACCGCCGTAAGGTATCTGGGACACCAGCGCTTCCGCCACCCTCAATGGCGCGTAAGCGTTGATTTCCATCTGGGTACGAATGGAATCGAAATCAATGCTGCCCAGTTTTTCATCCTGCAGCAGGCCGGCATTATTGATCAGCAGGTCGATCGACTGGCCCTTCACGCCGTCAATCAATGACTGAAGTCCACTTGCCGTGGTGACGTCAACAGATTCAATGACTCGAGTCGCCACCTCCTTGAGCTCGGGAGACGCTTCCCGACATACGCCAATCACGTCACAGCCTTCACCTGCATAGTGACGGGCCAACTCAAGCCCGATGCCGCGATTGGCCCCGGTAATCACAACGGTTCTTTGTTCAGGCATGACAGCCTCCTGTTATTGGGATAAAGGTCCGTTATACGGACTCACCACTGCAGTGTTCAACCCTCAAGTTGAGAGAAAAATCGCCGGGCACTGTCGTTAGCGGGAAAGATCATCTCGACCCGTAGCTCCGCCTGATAGTTGACTCTCGCGGGCAGCCCTTCCACTATTTGGGAAAACAATAAGGCAAAGCCCGTGACGCAGAGTTCTTTCAAGGTCGTTATATTTGGCGCTGGCAGTATCGGCTGTTACCTCGGAGGCAGGCTGCTTTCTTCCGGTGTGAACGTGGTCATGGTGGGCCGAAAGACCATGCAGGAGCGCCTTCGAACCTCCCCACTGACGGTCACTGACTATGAAGGGTTTCGCTTCCACAGCCAGTTGGCCGAGCATCAGTATGTGACCTCTGCCGAGGCGGCAGGCAACGCCGATCTTGTGCTGGTAACGGTCAAATCCGCCGCCACCTCCGAAGCCGGCAAACAGCTCGCGCCCTGGGTGAGCAAGGGCATACCGGTGGTCAGCCTGCAAAACGGAATCTCCAACGCAGAGCACCTCCAGGCCGCTATGCCCAACGCCAACGTATTGGCCGGGATGGTTCCATTCAACGTGCTGCAACAGGAGCCGGGGCATTTCCATCAAGGCACTCAGGGCCACCTGATGGCCGACCGGCACCCGTCACTGCAACCGGCCCTGCCCTGGTTTGAGCATGCCGGGCTCCCCCTGGAACTGCGGCGCGATATCGAATCGGTGATGTGGTCCAAGCTGTTACTCAATCTGAATAACCCGGTCAACGCCCTTTCTGGCGTTCCGCTGCTGGAAGAGCTCTCGCAAAGGGACTATCGCCGCTGCCTGGCAATGGCTCAGAGAGAGACGCTAGAGCTCCTTAAATCGGCAGGCATACCCACGGTAAAACTCACAGGCCTGCCTACCAAACTGATTCCTTCCGTGATGTCACTACCAGATTGGCTGTTTACCCGACTAGCCAAACGGATGCTCACCATCGATCCTGTTGCACGTTCCTCCATGTGGGAAGACCTCCAGGCCGGGCGCCCAACCGAAATTGACTGGATCAATGGCGAAGTGGTGAAACTGGCGGAAAAGCTGGGTACGGACGCACCGGTCAACCGCAAACTCGTGCGACTGATGCATCAACGGGAGGAAACGGAAAAAACCTGGGGTGCTTCTGAATTGCTGAATGAGCTCACCGATCACTCCAGACCATAACCTGCCGGTCAAAAGCGAACACATCGTTTCGAGAGGCCAGTCACACTCCAGCTCATCCCGCCGAAAAAGACAAAAAAACAGCCACTTCCGACCTGTTGCGCTGATCACAATTTGTGCAAGTTGCGAATGAATGGTGCCTCGCCAGGCACCATTCATCCCCAACAACGGAGACACAATAATGAACAAGATCCGACACTGTGACGAAAGAGACACCTCCTCCAAAGGCCATTCCCTGTTTCGACTCCTGGCGGTCACTGCGATGGCCATGGCTATGACAGGCTGCGGCCAGCTGGGACAACTGCTCAGCAATCCCCAGGTCTCTGATGCGGACAACGACCAGGTGATATTCCTGGGCGACTCAATCTTCGCCCTGTCCGGCAAGATCCAGGACGAACTGGAAGCCAAAGCCGGGGAAACCTTCCGCCGCTACACGGTCTCCGGCGCCGAACTCACCGGTGGGTTCCTCGCGCCCTCTGTTGTCGAGCAGTTCGCCACCGCACAGGAGGACAATCCCGACATCCGCACCATGGTTGGTAATGGCGGCGGTAACGACATCCTTATTCCGGCGATTGCCCTTGACCCATACAACTGCAAAACCCAGTGGTATCAGTTCGGCCGCCTCAGCAGCAAGTGCAAGGATCTGATCGATGATCTGTATGTGGACGGCGTGAACTATCTGAACGAATTGTCCGATGCGGGCGTGGAGAACGGCGTGCTGGTGGGTTACTACTACACCAAGAACGGCCTTTTCCGTCTTAAAAGCATGAAACAGGCGGTCGACTACGGCAACAAAATCCTCGCCAGGGCCTGCGAATATTCCACTCTCGACTGTACCTTCGTGGACCCAAGACAGGTGGTGACGGAGAGCGACATCATCTTCGATGGCATACACCCGGCCGATAGTGGCTCCCAAAAGATCGCAGAGTTGATCTGGCCGAAACTCCAGCCTTTGCTGTAACTCAACCAGGGGGCCGTCAACGACGTTGAAAGGCTCCCTGACAACCGGTGAACAGGAAAATACTTTGTGAAAACATCCCTTTGGCTTGCAGGGCTGGCCGTGGTGATTCTGGGCACGGCCGGCTTTATCCTTAGCCTGTCGACGACGCCCGTACAGCCTTTGACGTCCGAGACCTCGTCCACTCCGGTGCTGCCCGGCCAACCAGCTACATCACCGCCGGCCCAATCCCAGGGGCCATCAGCCCTGAGCAATGAAGACCTTGCAAAGCTCTCCGCGTACGAGCAATGGCTGGAAGACAACCGGCTGCTGTTGCAGGGCATGCCCATGCTCGAACGCCAGACAGCGCTCTGGGAAAAACGGGAGGCACTGTTCGGTGACGAGGCCAGCCGTATATGGGGCGAGCGGGAGTCTCCCATGCATGCGAATCAGGACGCCTTTCAGGCGGAACTGCAGCGACTGGACCAAGCCCACGAAATCACCCCGGAAGAAACCGCGCACCAGCTTAAAACCTCCGTAGAACAACTTTACAACAACGATATGGCCCGACGGCTTATTGGCCCGGACGTGATGGCTCGCACCCTGTTCAGCCTCGACGCTGTTCAGAGCCACCTCCACACCTTATCGGCAGACGCTCGCCAGGAACGCATCAACAGTCTGCGCCGCCAGATGGGCTATCCGGAAGAAGCCATCAGCCGCCTTTCAAAGCAGGACCAGCAACGCAACGAACGCTGGCAAAATGGCAAAGCCTACATGGCCGAACGAAACCAACTTGCCCGGCGCTATTCCGGAGATCAACTGGATAAAGCGCTGGACGATTTGCGTGCAGAACACTTCGGGCGCTCTGCCAAAACCATTGCCCTTGAGGAACGGGACGGATTCTTCCGGTTTGAGCGAGAGCGGCGATTTGGGGTTAACTGAAATCCGCAATCACAATCGGTGAACGTTTCGTGACGGATCATAACGAGTCGGCTTCTCAGCCACTTTTCCATTCAACGATGCTTTGAAGAAATCCAGAACTTTCGCGTTCTTTAACGGCGACTCCTCAAAGTAGGCGTGGGAATCCCCGACATGAGGCTGGCTGGTAACGTCGATATAGGTCGCCACCCTGGAATCCAGCCGGCGCAGGTAATGGCCAAGCCGGGCTTTCTGCTGTTCGCCCATTTTCAGGCGTGAGGCCTTTAGTGCTCCGTCGTTTTCGTTGATGGTGATATAGAGACGATTGCGGTAGGGAATTCGGTCCACCCACTCGGCGTGGTTCTCATTATTGGTGTCCGCGGCCACCATCACAACGTTATCGAACAACAGCCGATCTCCGCTGTACACCGAACTCCCGAGCAAATGCTTGTAGAGATAGTTCCCCATGCTGTGCAACATCAGATTCACAGTGAACGGGCAGTGCTTCTCGACTTCCTTCGCAAAGTAGCGGTCCCACGCGGCGGCGTTGTCTGCAAACCGGGCTTCCGCACGCGCCTCCAGATCCATCACGTACTGCGCATGAAAGTCGCTCACCAGGGCTTCCAGCTTCTCCAGCACGCGATTGAATGCCCCTACCGAGGCGAGGGCGTCCCGCTTGTCGCTCTTGTAGCTGAGCACGCCGTGCAACCCTCCACCATTGGCGGGCCAACTGAACACAATGACTTCAACGCCGAAGTTCTGCTCCAGCCTTTCGGCACGATCAAGCACATCAGTCATATCGTTGTTGTAACCATGAACAAACAACAGCAGGTTTCTTCCGTTCGGGCGCGCACCAGCGCCGTGGCCGGATCTCTCGATCAGTTTGCGGGCCACGTAGGCGCTCGCCGGGTAGGTATTGTCGGGATTAAGATCGACACTCTTCGCCATTTGCGGTGTGATCTGGTCAGGCAGGATATCAATATGCCAGCGGTTTCGCCGGCGGGATGCCTCCGCCAGCCGCAACTCGTTGGGGCCTTCAATGGGTTTACTGCCAAAGGCCTCACTCTCTGTGTGTTTGCTTTCATCGACGGTTCTATTGGTTACGATATACATGGAGCAGATTCCTTTATGCTTCCATGCCACGGAACGACTTGGTGGCCACTACTGATAGGAAGTAACGAAAAGTTCCCTGACGGCCGCCCTACAACCCCCTATGATGAACGGCATCAGAATTCAATCGCACGGTGGGAATGTTGCTACCCAACACCTAATTAATTAGCAAACTGAACTAAAATGTCAAATCACCACACGGCCCCGGAATCTTGCCCATGCTGATCTACACTCTCTGCGCGATTTCCGTGATTGCCGCCTCGGTTTTCTATCTGTTTTTCTACCGCAACTGGCGTCGCGAGAGACAGCTTCAAACTCCCTTTCCGGAGAACTGGCGCGCGACGCTCGAGTCCCAGGTGCCCCTATTCCCCGGGTTGCCGGCCAAGCTGAAACGACAACTGGAACAGCATGTACAGTTGTTCCTGGCGGAGAAATCCTTTTACGGCTGCGATGGGTTCGAGGTGGACGACACCGTACGCCTGACCATCGCGGGACATGCCTGCCTGCTCATCATGAACCGCAGCTATTCCGACTTCGACGACATCCGCAGTATCCTGGTCTATCCGGATGCCTATCGTGTCAGGGATATTGAGCATGATGGCCTGGTGGTGAGCGAGAGTAACGAGATTCGCGCCGGCGAAGCCTCAAGTTATGGACAGGTGGTTCTGGCCTGGACACAGTGCGAGGAAGGTGCCGTCAATCCTGCTGGGCACCACAACGTCATTCTTCACGAATTCGCCCACCAGCTGGACTATCTGGACGGCACTGCGGACGGCGCTCCGCCACTTAGCGGCGAACAGGCAAGACATTGGCAGGAAACGATGACTCAGGCCTATGAACACTTGAGACAGTCGCTTCAACATCACCAGAAGCCCTGGCTGGACCCATACGGCGCCACCGAACCCGCCGAGTTTTTTGCAGTGCTGACGGAAGCCTTTTACCAACAACCGGAGCACCTGAAAGCGGAACAGCCGGAAGTCTACGAAGCGCTGCAACGGTTTTACCGATTAGACACGGAGGCAATATCCCATGGAGAACGGCGATAAGACAAAGCGTGAGGAGTCGGGAGCAGACAACAACTCCCAGAACAGTCAGGCGCTGATTGACGCCATCAACATGCGCAGCATGTCGCTTATCACACTCACAAGTATCGCAACCCTTTATTTTATTGACTGGGCCCAGGCGGTTCTTTTGCCACTGGTGGTGGCGGTGTTAATCAGCTACGCCCTCGAACCCCTTGTCGCCACAATCAATCGGTTGAGAGTACCCCGCCCCCTGGCGGCGGCTGTGGTGTTGATTCTGCTTATCGGTATCATTGCCGGAGCCAGTATTCCCCTGAAGCAGGAAGCCATGGCTATGCTGGACAAGATACCGGTGGCCATCGAACAGTTTCAGCAGAATGAAGCCAGCCGCCCCAAGGACGGGGAAAGCATGATGGAAAAAGCGCAATCCGCCGCAAAGAAAATTGAAGCCACCGCCAGCCCCGATCAGGGCAACGAAGACGCCTCCCGATCGGGTGCAACGCCCGTGCGCGTGGTGGACGAACCCCTCGAGATCAAAGATTACGTACTTCAGGGTTCCCCGGCAGCGCTGGTGCTGATTTCCCAGTGCTTCTCGGCGTTGTTGCTGGTGTATTTCGTGCTCGCCATTGGCTCGCTGTACAGACGCAAGATCGTCAAAATATCCGGGCCATCCTTCGCACGAATGCGTAAAGCCGCCCGAATCATGAACGAGTTCCATCGCAGCGTACGACAGTTCCTGTTTGTGATGTTTGTAGGTGCCGTATTTGTGGGCGTGCTGACCTGGCTGGCGTTTTTGGCACTGGGCGTTGAACAGGCCGGCTTTTGGGGTGTTTTGGCAGGCGTCGCCAGTGCCGTGCCGTACCTGGGTCCGTTCCTGGTGCTTATGGGTACAGGTGTGGCCGCCTTTATCCAGTTTGGCGAATTGGAGATGTCGATCATTGTTGCCGGCACGTCGCTGGCCATCACCAGCGTTCAGGGCTATCTGCTGACGCCCTGGCTCACCAGCCATATCTCCAGCCTCAACGCGGTTGCCATCTTTATCGGCCTGCTGTTCTGGGGCTGGCTCTGGGGACCCGTAGGCCTCGTGGTTGCCACTCCAATCCTGATGATCGTCAAGTCATTGTGCGACCATGTCGTTAATTTACGCCCGGTCGGTGAACTGCTAGGAAAATAGACGCCCCATTCACTCATTCATCGCTTAATAACAACAAAGGAGACACACGATGTTCGACAGTGAAATCCCCCTGATGGATATGTTGTTCCGACTTTTGGCCGCGGCTGGGCTGGCCCTGTTACTGGGGCTGGAAAGGGAATTGAGAGGCAAAGCCGCAGGCCTGCGCTCCCACATGCTAGTGTCATTGGGGGCCTCGGCCTTCATTATGATGGGGATTCATATCCTGTTCGCCACTGCCGAAGGCGACCCCTCGGCACGAATCGATCCCACGCGGATCGTTGAGGGCGTCATCGGCGGCATCGGTTTTCTGGGTGCTGGCAGCATTATTCAGAGCCGTGGCAGTATTCAGGGTATTACCACTGGTGCATCCATCTGGACAGCGGGCGCAGTTGGCGTTGCGTGCGGCATCGGCAACCTCGCCCTGGCCGGCATGGTCACGGCGCTGGCGCTGATCATCATGGTGGTTCTTGGCCGGTTCGAGCACGAAGTCATTAACGATAATTAGGTCATTAACGATAATTAGGCCATTGACGATCACTGATCCGGCCAAAACCGGAGGTCAGAACGCAGCTGTCGACAGCCCGGCCACCCACTGGATCATTGGCGAGGGATAAACACCCAGCACCAGGATCAACACGGCCACGACCAGCAGCGTCAGCCCACCAATGCGGTTACCCCAGTCGTTGGTGGCGTCCATCCGGCGCATGCCGGGTTCCGGCAGGTACAGGGTCACCATCACTCTCAGGTAGTAGAACAGGCCAATGGCACTGCCTGCGACGATACCGCCCACCAGCCACCAGCGGTTTTCAGCAACCCCCAGTGCCAATACATAGAACTTGCCGATAAACCCCGCCGTGAGCGGGATGCCAGCCAGGGACAGGAAGCTCACGGTCATCACGGCTGCCAGCCATGGACGGCGCCAGAACAGCCCACGGTAATAGTGCAGTCCGGCGGCATCTTCACCACTGAATGGGCTGGACAGCTGGGTAACCACGCCGAAGGCTGCCAGTGTGGTGACAAGGTAGGTCACCAGATAAACCCCCACGGTTTCTACTGCCAGTGCCCCACCTGCAACGATAGCCACCATCAGGTAGCCAAAATGGGCAATGGAGGAATAGCCAAGCAGTCGCTTCAGGTTGGATTGGAACAACGCCAACAGGTTGCCCCACAACATGGTGATCAGGGCCAGCAGTGTTATCAGCGTGTTCAACCAGTCGCTGTTAAACACCGGCGCAACGGTCACCAGACGCAGTAACAGCACGAACACCGCCAACTTGCTGACCGTGGCGAGGAAAATGGTGGCCGGCGCAGGCCCACCCTGGTATACGTCCGGCGTCCAGAGATGAAAGGGAACAATGGAGAGCTTGAAACCAAGCCCCACCAGCATCAACACAGCCCCAGCCAGCGTCCACGCATCGGAGGTGTTTGCCAGCCCCGTCGCCAGGCCCGCCAGGTCGAGATGCCCGGTACGGGCATAGATCAACGCCATGCCAAACAACAGGAACGCCGTCGCGGCCGCAGACAGAACCAGGTACTTGATGCCGGCTTCCAGAGACCGTTCTGCCCGAAAGCTATAGGCCAACATGCCGTAGAGGGGCATCGACAGCAGCTCCAGGCTGATGAACAGGGTCGCCAGATGGTCGCTGGCCACCAGCCCCAGTGCCCCGGTCACCGCACACAAGAGCAACAGGTAAAACTCTTCCTTGGGGCCGATGTAACCGGTGAGGTAATGATGACTCAGGGCGACCGTGACCAGCGCACACAGGAGCACCAGCACGCTGCCCATTAACGCCAGCCCATCCATAGTCATCAGTGGCGGCGATGACAATGCTGTGGAGGCCACAGGCACGCAGGCCAGAGCCAATACCAGCCCAACGGCCGAAACCAACGCCGTGGCACCATGGTGCCGCTGCCAGGCTACGCCAAGCATGACGATCACCGCGGTGGCACCAACGACGATCAGTGGTATGAGTGCAACCAGATTTGCCAGGGTCAGCATCAGTTCACCTCCCCTGCGCGGCTGGCCAGTTCTGCCCCGGCTTGCTCAAACAGCTCGGCAGCCGGGCCCGCTATCGGGGCGGTAATGTCGAGTATTGGCTGAGGATAGAGCCCCACCATCACCGTCAGCACAAGCAGCACCAACATCATGCCGTATTCTCTCGCGTCCGGCCCTCTCAGGGCGCCCTGGCGGTATTCCGGGCCATAATGCACCCGCTGCATCAGCAGCAGGGAGTATATCGCCGCCAGCACCAGCCCCAAGCTGGCAATCACCACCACGACCGGCGCGCTGGGGAAGGTGCCAAACAGCACCATGAATTCACCCACGAAATTGGCGGTGGCAGGCATACCCAGGGAGGCGGCAACGAAACACAGGGTAAAACCGGGCAGCACCGGGATTCGACCCCATAAGCCGCCCATGATCCGCATGTCACGGGTGTGAATGCGCTCATACAGTTGGCCGCTGAGAATAAACAGCCCGGCACTGGAGAAGGCATGGGCCACCATGAGGATGATCGCACCCTGAATCGCCAGTTCCGAGCCTGAATACAAGGCAATCAGCACGAAGCCCATGTGGGAGATACTGGTATAGGCGATCAGGCGCTTGATGTCCTGCTGTCCACACGCCAGTACAGCACCATAGATAATGCCCACCAGCCCGAGTGTCATGGCGACAGGCGCAAACGCCTGGGACTCTTCCGGGAACAGCGGCAGCGCAAACCGCAGGATGCCGTAGGCGGCGGTTTTCAACAGGATACCGGCCAGATCGACACTGCCGGCGGTCGGCGCCTGGGCATGGGCATCCGGAAGCCAGCCATGGAATGGGACCACCGGCAGCTTCACGGCAAAGGCCACAAAGAAGCCCAGCATCAGCCACGGCGCCAGCGCCTCCGGGACCTCGGTATCCAGCAAGGTGTCGTAGCTGAAGGACAGTTCGCCGGTGTTGGCGTAATGCACGAACACCAGTGAGAGTATCGCCACCAGCATGAGCAGGCCACTGGCCTGGGTGTAGATGAAGAATCGGGTAGCGGCTCGAATCCGGGTCTGCCCCGCCGAGCCGCTGTGCCCCCAGAGCGCAATCAGGAAGTACATCGGCACCAGCATCATTTCCCAGAACAGGAAGAACAGGAACAGGTCCAGCGCCAGGAATACGCCCACAACACCACCGAGGATGAACAGCAGGTTCAGGTGGAAAAAGCCCACACGGTGGTCAATCTCGTGCCAGGAACAGAGCACGGCCAATGCACCGAGGAACCCGGTCAACGCCACCAGGATCAGCGACAGGCCGTCCATCGCCAGATGAATCTCAATACCAAAACGCGGGATCCAGGACGTTCTCCATTCCAGCAGCCAATGCCTGGTGACCTCACCCGGCAACGCAAAATCACCGGTTACCCAGAGCACCAGGCTGATAACCAGTACAAACAACATGGTGGCCAGCGCTATCCAGCGAGGCGCCCTGTCGCCCCAACGGTCCGCCTGCCAGCACAGCAGCCCACCCACAAACGGGATCAGGATCAACCACACCAGGATCATGCTAGCCCTCCCGGCAACACCGCCAGAGCCAGCAGAATGATTGTGGCGCCCAACACCATGACCAGGGCGTAGCTGCGCACGCGACCGTTCTGGCTTTTCACCAGCCCGGCGTTAAGCGCACGCGCCAATAGCGCTGGCAGATTCATCACCAGGTTCACCAGATCCACCCTCAGAACCTTCACCATCCACTGCCAAGGCTGCACCAGCACCCGGTCAAACAGGGCGTCAAAACCCCACGCATGGTGCCAGAGTGTCCACAGGCGGGCGCCTATGCCCTGCCCGACCTGTTTTGCAAGCCAGTCACGCCGCCAAAGGAACAGCCATGCTGCCAACAGCAAACCCGCAATAGCGGCACCCATGGCAAGTACCTGCAGCAGGGTATGGCCGGTTTCCGCTGCTTCTCCGGGTGCGTCCGGGAAGAGTCCGCCAAGGCCCGGATAGAGCCAGGCGCCGATAAAGGTGGACAGCACCGCCAGCACCATCAACGGCAGGTGATGAGTCAGTGGGTTGGTGCCGGGTTCCGGATGGCGGGCGTGGTCGCTTCCGGGCTCGCCATGGAAGGTGCCGAGGATCAGCCGAACCGTATAGATGCCGGTCAACACCGCACCCAGCAATCCAACAATCAGCAGTCCGGTCTGGTCAGCCGCCATTGCCTGCCACAGGATTTCGTCCTTGCTGAAAAAGCCAGCCGACACCAGTGGCAATGCCACCAGCGCCGCACCGCCCACGAGGAAGCCACCATAAGCCACGGGCAGCTTGCGCCAAAGCCCGCCAAGCCGCCGCATGTCCTGTTCGTGGTGGCAACTGATGATCACTGCCCCGGCTGACAGGAACAGCAGTGCCTTGAAGAAGGCGTGGGTCACCAGATGGAAGATCGCGGCATCGAACGCGCCTACCCCCAACGCCACGAACATGTAGCCAATCTGGCTCATGGTGGAGTAGGCCAGCACGCGCTTGATATCGGTCTGGGCCAGAGCCGCAAAAGCCGCCAGCAGCAGAGACACTGCCCCGATCACGCCGACCAGCAGGAGCACATCCGGGGCCAGCAGGAACAGGCCATTGAGCCGGGCAATCAGGTACACGCCCGCCGTAACCATGGTCGCCGCGTGGATCAGCGCAGACACCGGCGTGGGGCCAGCCATGGCGTCGGGCAACCAGGTATGCAGTGGCACCTGAGCCGACTTGCCGAGGGCACCAACAAGTACCAGTAACGTCGCCAGGTTGGCGGTGGTACTGCCTTCCTGCCACTGCTGCGGAGCCAGGGCCAGCAATTGTTGGATATCGAGTGTGCCCAGTTCCATGAAGATCAGGAACAGCCCCAGCGCCAGAAACACGTCGCCAATGCGTGTCACCACGAACGCCTTGAAAGCCGCCCAGCCATTGGCGCTGCCCCGGTAGTAATAGCCGATCAGGCCATAGCTGCAGAAACCGACACCCTCCCAGCCGAGGAACAACAACAGCAGGTTGTCTCCCAGCACCAGCAGCATCATGCTGAACACAAACAGGTTCATCCAGGCGTAGAAGCGGGTAATGCCTTCCTCACCGGTCATGTACCAGGCGGCGAACAGATGAATCAGGAAACCCACACCGGTAATCACTGACATCATCACCAGCGCCAGGCCATCCACTGCCAGGCCGATGGTGGGCTGGAAATCCCCGACGGCAATCCAGGTCCAAAGGGTTATCCCTTCACTGCCGCCTGAGTGAGCCATTGTCGCCCAGGCCGTGGCCAGCGCCGCCAGCCCCACACTACCGACGCCCACGACGGAACTGGCCAACGCGCCCATGCGTCCGCCGCTGAACGCCAGGATCAGTGTGCCCGCCAGAGGCAACAGAAACGAAAGAATCACTGCCATCGCCATCATCCACGCATCCTGCTAACGGCATCCAGATTCAGGGAGCGGAACCGCTGGTAAAGCTGGATCATCAGCGCCAGCCCAACACTGGCTTCCGCCGCCGCCAGTGTAATGACCAGCAGGAACATGGCCTGGCCGTCCGGCTGGTTCCAGGCCGTGGCCCCCACCACGAACGCCAGCGCCGCCGAGTTGAGCATGACTTCCAGGCTCATCAGCACAAACAACATGCTGCGACGCAGCATCAGCCCCAGCAACCCCAGGCTGAACAGAATGGCGGCCAGGATCAGCCCATGCTCCATGGGAACTCCCGTCATGAGTTGCCTCCCTGGTTGCGGTTGTCCAATGTCGTCTGCTTTCGCAAAGGATTTGATCGCCGGCCCACATGGGACGCTGTCACCAGGGCCGCCAGCAGGAGAATGGCGGCCAGCTCCACCACCATCAACCAGGGCCCGAACAGGGTCAGGGCCACGGCTCGTGCGGTCAGCAGCTCACCATCGATCATCTGCTCCATGCCACCCTGACCGATCAGGGCCGCCAGGGCACCCAGAAGCAGCAACGTTAGCAACGACGGCCCTGCCCAATGGCGAGGATTCCGCCAGGACGGTTCCCGCTCTGCATCCGACCGCAGGTTCAGCATCATCACCACGAACACAAACAACACCATGATCGCCCCGGCATACACGATGATTTCCAGGGCACCGGCAAACGGTGCTCCCAGAGCGAAGAACACCAGTGCCACGGCGATCAGCGACACGATCAGATACACCACCGCATGAACCGGGCTGGTGCCGGTGATCACGCCAATGGTCGCCAGCACCGCCACCAGTCCGCTGACATAGAAGGCCAGCTCCATCAGATTGCCTCCTCCGGCTTACGGTCGCTATTGCGGTGACTATCAGGGTAACAACGTGCGCACATCCTCCGGCGCCTCCTCGTTCTGGGCCTGCCCCTTGTCCTTACCACCGATGGCCATGCCCGCTACCTTGTAGAAGTGGTAGTCATGGTCTTTACCGGGACCATTGATCAGCAGATCCTCTTTCTCGTACACCAGTTGCTGGCGATCATACTCGCCCATCTCGAAGTCCGGCGTCAGCTGGATGGCCGACGTCGGGCAGGCTTCCTCGCACATGCCACAAAAGATGCAGCGGGAGAAGTTGATGCGGAAGAACTCCGGGTACCAGCGGCCGTCTTCCTGCTCCCCCTTCTGCAGCGAGATGCAATCCACCGGGCAGGCCACCGCACACAGGTTACAAGCCACGCAACGCTCTTCGCCGTCCGGATCGCGGGTCAGCACAATGCGGCCGCGGTAGCGCGGTGGCAGATAGACCTGTTGTTCCGGGTAGTTCACTGTCTCCCGCTTGCGAAAACTGTGCATGAACACCATGCCCAGGGTGCGCAATTGCGACCAGGTGGCCGGCAACAGCCAGAGCATGTGTTTGATGATCGGGACCTTTTCTCTTTCCATAAGTCCTCCCTTATTCAGCCACCAGGAGCATCACCGCCCCCGTCGCCAGTAAGTTGATTAGTGTTAGCGGTAAGCACACCTTCCAGCCAAAACTCATCACCCGGTCATAGCGGGGCCGGGGCAACGATGCCCGCAGCAGGATAAACAGCATCAGGAAGAAGCCGGTCTTGAGCGCGAACCACAGGATTGGTGGCAGCCACGGGCCGTGCCAGCCGCCAAAGAACAGCGTGACGATCAGCGCCGACACCAGCACCATGCCGACGTATTCGCCGATGAAAAACAGGCCGAATTTCATGCCGGAGTATTCAATGTGGTACCCGTCGGCCAGTTCCTGTTCCGCTTCCGGCTGGTCGAACGGGTGGCGGTGCGTGACGGCTATACCGGCGATCAGGAAGGTGGCAAAACCGAAGAACTGGGGAATGATGAACCAGAAACCTTCCTGGGCGTTGACAATGTCCCGCAGTTTGAACGACCCGGCCAGGGCCACTACCCCCATCAGCGACAGCCCCATGAACACTTCGTAGGACAGCGTCTGGGCCGTGGCGCGCATGGCGCCCAGCAGCGCGTATTTGTTGCCGCTGGACCAGCCCCCGAGCAACACCGCGTATACGTTGACCCCAGCCATGGCCAGGAAAAACAGCAGGCCAATGTGCATGTCCGCCACGCCCCAACCGGGGGTGATCGGGATAATGACAAACGACAGCAGCAATGAGGCAAAGGCAATCACCGGCGCCAGGACGAACAGCGGCCGGTCGGCGAATGGCGGTATCCAGTCCTCCTTGAAGAAGATCTTGATCATGTCCGCCACCAATTGCAGCGTGCCAAACGGCCCGACCCGATTGGGCCCGTAACGGTCCTGCCAGAGCCCCAGCAGGCGACGCTCCACTACCGTGAGCACTGCACCCAGCAGCACAGCACCCAGCAGGATCACCAGGGCCTGGAACATCCCCCAAGCAATGGCAGCCAGTTGCGGAGTCCACCAGGTCATGGTTCACCTCCGACGGAGTTATCCAGTGCGACTGGCTCTCCCGGAAGCAGTCCGGCAAACAGCCCGGCCGGAAGACCGATCCAGCCTTTGGGCCAGCCATCCTTCTGAACCACCAATAGCGTTTCCCCAAAGAGGGTCACCGTGTCACCGCCCCGGATCGACAAGTGTTCAGCGTCATCCATGCTCAGGGTGACACTGGGCGTTTGCGTACGCTCCTGAATGGGCACGGCCAATGAGGACGTCTCTTCGCCACCAAACAGCCGCGGCAGAATCAGGGCCCGTAAAGCTGGCGAGCGTTCTCCACTTTCGACGCTTTCGACGCCCTCGGCACGTTGAGGCGGTCGGCTGTAATGGCCCTGCCCCGGGACCGGACACATCAAACGCACGCCGGGGTCACCGCCGCGCAAATGCCCGCCTACTTCGTCGGTAAACTTGTTCCAGGCCTGAGGCGAGTTCCAGCCGGGCGCCCAGGCAAAGGGCACCTGCTGCCGGGGTTCGTGATAACCGCTGTAGCCCTCCATGGAATAGGCAAACGCGGAATCCGGGTCCTGCGGCACCCGTGGTTCGCTGACGCTCTGGTTCGCCCGCATGGAGGTACGGCCACTGTACCGGTGGGGCTCCCGCGCCAGCTGCAGGCCATCAATGCGGTAGTGTGAGGCGGGAGCGGCTTCCTCCATACCGCCCAGCTCTGGATGAGCCTCGACACACGCCGCAATGACGGTATCCAGGGTGATATCACCGGCCTTCTCGCCTTGCAGGTTCACCGCCAGTGCGTGCAACCAGCGCCAGCTTTCATGAATACGGCTTTCCGGCCGCATGTAACTTGGGTCATATACCTGGAAGAAGCGTTGTGCCCGGCCCTCCAGGTTAACCAGCGTACCGTCCGCCTCCGCGAAACTGGCCGCGGACAGCAGGAAGTTGGCGCGCTCGGCCGTTGCCGTGCGTTGATGATCAAGCACCACGCAGATCTCTGCCGGCGCCAGCGCTGCATCCACCGTTTTCCGGGGCACTCGTTGGTACAGGTCGTTTTCCAGCACCACCACGGCATCCGCGTGGCCATTGGTCAGTTCCTCCAGCGCCCAGTCCAGTGGTTGGCCGCCCATCAGGGACAAGCCCGTGCTGTTGGCCTCGCGCCGTATCAGTGCCAGCCCGCCCCGTTTGGCACGCCGGGACAATGCTCGGGCCACATTACCGGCCGCTTCCAGTACCGGTTCGGAGGCCAGCGATCCACCACTCACCACCAAAGGGCGCTCCGCCGCCATTAAAGCAGTGGCAATGGTTTCAGCAGCCTCAGCCATGGCCTCAGAAAGCCCTTCCACTGGCGGGGCTGCCGGGTCGATCCGATGGGCCACCGCAAAGCCAAGGTTGGCAATCTCATCGGGACTCATGGCATAGCGAGCCGCAGCCACATCATCGAGGTCTGTAGCGGTGGGCCAGGCGATAAACAGCGGGTGGTAACGATCCTGCGCCAGGGTTTTGAGGGCTTCAGCATTCCAGGCGGGCACACCAATGGTCTCGCCCAGTGCCTCACGACGCGACAGCGCGGCCTGACGAAGGCTCAAGCCCAGACGACCGGCGCTCTGGACCGGGTCTTCGCCCAGAACCAACACGGCGTCGTGATCTTCCATCTCGCGGGGCGTGGGCGTTGGCAGGCCGGTATGGCGTTGCAGATGATTCATCAGGTCAAGGCAGGCCTGTTCCCGCGACTCAATGCCGGTGGAAAAGTTTTCCACGCCGACCAATGCCTGCAACTGGTGATTACTCTCCAGGCTGGCCCGTGGCGAGCCGATGCCGATCACCCGGCGGGAATGGCGCAGAGCGTCGCTGATACGGGCCAGAGCGGTGTCCACTTCGAGGCTGACCGGATCACTGCCTGACGATTCCCGACATTCCGGCAGTCGCGGCCGATCTGCCCGGTTGACGTAACCGTAGCCGAACCGGCCCCGGTCACAGAGGAAATACCCGTTCACCTCACCGTGGTAGCGATTTTCAATACGGCGCAACTCTCCGTACCGCTCCCCCGGGCTGATGTTGCAACCCATTGAACACTGGTGGCAGATGCCGGGCGCAAACTGCAGATCCCACTTGCGGGTGTAACGTTCGGAATGGCTCTGATCCGTGAACACGCCGGTGGGGCATACTTCCGTAAGATTGCCGGCGAAGGGGCTTTCCAGAATGCCTTCTTCGTAGCGACCGAAATAGACATTATCCTTGGCACCAAAGGCCCCCAGGTCGGTACCACCAGCGTAGTCGTTGTAAAAACGCACACAGCGGTAACAGGTAATGCACCGGTTCATCTCATGGGCAATGAACGGCCCCAGATACTGGTTCCGGCGCGTGCGCTTGCGGAACCGGTAACGGCGGCGATCATGGCCGGTCATCACCGTCATGTCCTGCAGGTGACAATGCCCGCCCTCCTCGCACACCGGGCAGTCGTGGGGATGGTTGATCATCAGCCACTCCACCACACTGGCGCGGAAGGCTTTGGCTTCCTCATCGTCGATATCAATGCGGGTCTGATCCGCGGCTGGCGTCATGCAGGACATCACCACCATGCCCTTGTCGTCGTCCTTGTCCTTATACTGTTTGACCGCGCACTGGCGGCAGGCACCCACACTGCCCATGGCCGGGTGCCAGCAAAAATAGGGAATATCCAGGCCGAGGGACAGACACGCCTGGAGCAGGTTGTGGGCTCCATTGACCGTATAGCGTTGTCCATCCACGTGAATCGTCGCCATGTTGCCTGCCTATCCTTCGATGACTTTCGCTCAGATTTCTCCCACCGGAATCGGGTCCTGATGGGCCTTACCCCTGGGTTTGCTGACGCCCTGCTCAAACTCCTGCCGGAAGTGTTTGAGGGCCGTCTGTAACGGCATGGCGGCGCCGGGAGCATGGGCGCAGAAGGTCAGCCCTGGGCCGCAGTCCGCCGCCAGCTTGTCCAGTAGTTCGATATCGCCAGTTTCACCCTGCCCCAGTTCCAGTGCCCACAGCAGTTTGACCGTCCACGGCAGCCCGTCCCGGCAGGGGGTGCACCAGCCACAGGATTCCCGCGCAAAAAATTCCTCCAGGTTGCGCATCAGCGCCACCATGCTCTGTTCCTGAGGTACCACCGTCAGCAACCCCGTCCCCAGACGACTGCCTTCCTTGCCCACGGTGTCGAAATCCAGCGGCAGCTCGAGATGCTCCGGCAACAGAAACCCGGTGCTGGCGCCGCCTGGCAGCCAGGCCTTGAGTGATCGGTTGCCACGCATACCCCCAGCCCGCTCAAGGATTTCTGCGCCGGTTGTCCCCATGGGCAATTCCCACAGGCCGGGCTTCTCCACCGGGCCGGACACGCCATAGAGTTTGCTGCCACCGTCGTCAGTGCGATCACCGGATAGTGCCTGATACCAGTCCGCACCCTTGAGGATCACCGCCGGCACGTTGCACAGGGTTTCCACATTGTTCACCACCGAGGGTTTGCCCCAGGCCCCGGACTGGCCCGGGAACGGCGGCTTGGCACGGGGGTTGGCCCGTTTGCCTTCCAGCGAATTGATCAGCGCGGTTTCCTCGCCACAGATGTACCGCCCTGCGCCGGTATGCACGGCAATGTCGAAATCAAAGCCGCTGCCATTAATGTTGGCGCCCAGCCAACCGGCCTCCCTGGCTTCGTCCAGAGCTCGGTTCAGAACTCGCGCTGCCTCCACGTATTCACCGCGTAGAAAGATGTAGCCGTAAAAGGAATTGTTGGCCAAAGCCCCCAGAATCATGCCTTCGATCAGCAGGTGAGGCTGTTGCTCCATCAGCAGGCGGTCCTTGAAGGTGCCTGGTTCCATTTCGTCCGCATTGCAGATCAGGTAGCCCCGGGGCATGTCGCCGCCCTGCAGGGTCAGGCTCCACTTGAGCCCGGCAGAAAAGCCCGCACCCCCGCGACCTCGTACATTGGCGTCTTTCATGGTGGCGATGATGGCCTGAGGGTCGCCGTTGTCCAGCGCCTTGCGAACCGACTGGTAGCCTTCCTTGCGCAGGTATTCGTCAAGCCAGATCACTTCGCCGTCGTCCCGCAGCCGCCAGGTCAGCGGATGGGTATCCGGATGACGGTCCGCCTCCGGTTGCAACAGCCGGCTGCGATAACGCACGGATGTTCGCTGGCTGGAAATGGACTCGCTCATGGGTAACCCTCCAGCAGGCCCGGCAGGTCGTCCGGCGACACCGGGCCATAGGTATCATCGTCAATCATCAGCGCCGGCGCGCCATCGCAGGCACCCAGGCAGCAGACCGGCAGCAGGGTGAACCGGCCGTCTTCTGTGGTCTGGCCATAGTCGATTCCAAGATGGCTCGCCAACGCCTGTTTCAATTCGTCGAAACCACTCAGAAAACAGGAACTGCTGTCACAGACCAGCACCACATGCCGACCCACCGGCTGTCGAAAAATCAGGCTGTAGAAGGTCGCCACGCCCTCTACCGCCGCGGGGCCGATACCAAGCACCTTTGCAATGGCGCCAATGGCACCATCCGGCACCCAGCCGTATCGGCGCTGGACGATTTTCAGGGCCTCAATGCACGCGGCCTGAGGCTGCTCGTAGTGCCCCACTTCTCCCAGCATCGCGGCCTCGTCCGCGGGATCAAGTTCGAATCCGTCGGTGCCGATAAGCCGATGTGTCTGCGGTGTTGTTGCCATCATCAGCGGTCCACGTCTGCCATCACGAAGTCGATACTGCCCAGGTGGGCGATCAGGTCCGGCACGAAGCCTCCACGCATCACCGCCGGTATCTGCTGCAGGTGCGGGAAGCTCGGGGTGCGGATGCGGGTACGGTAGCTCATGGTGTTGCCGTCACTGGTCAGGTAATAACTGTTGATGCCCTTGGTGGCCTCAATCATCTGCAGGGATTCATTGGGTTCCAGCACCGGCCCCCAGGACACCTGCAGGAAGTGGGTAATGAGGGTTTCAATGTGCTGGAGCATGCGTTCCCGGGGTGGCGGCGTCGTCAGCGGATGATCTGCCTTGTAGTCACCCGTGGGCATATTGTTGACGCACTGCTGGATGATTCGAAGGCTCTGGCGCATTTCGTCGATACGCAACTGTCCCCGATCGAACACATCCCCGTTGTGGCCCAGCGGCACCTCAAAATCGAACTGTTCATAACCGGAGTAAGGCCGCTGCTTACGCAAATCAAAATCGCAGCCGGTGGCCCGCAGGTTAGGCCCGGTCACCCCCCACTCCAGTGCCTCGGCTGTATTGAAGGCCGCCACATGGCGGGTCCGCTCGCGCACGATGGCGTTTTCCATCATCGCCCGCTCGTATTCCTTCAGGCGTGCAGGCATCCAGTCCAGAAAGCCCTGCACCAATTTTTCCCAACCCTGTGGCAGGTCCTGCATCACACCGCCAATGCGGTACCAGGCCGGGTGCATGCGAAAACCGGTAATGCCTTCGATCACCTCGTAGCCCCGCTGCCGGTCGCTGAAGGTGTAGAACACCGGCGTCATGGCCCCCAGATCCTGCAGGTACGTCCCGAGGAATAGCAGATGGCTGGTGATGCGGAACATCTCGGCCATCATCACCCGAATCACCTTCACCCTGTCCGGCACCTCAATACCGGCCAGTTTTTCTGCGGCCAGCACATAAGGCAGGTTGTTCATCACGCCACCGGTGTAATCAATGCGATCGGTGTAGGGAATAAAGCTGTGCCACGACTGGCGCTCGGCCATTTTCTCGGCGCCCCGGTGGTGGTAGCCAATGTCCGGCACGCAATCGACGATTTCCTCACCGTCCAGTTGCAGCACGATGCGGAAAGCTCCATGGGCGGATGGGTGGTTGGGCCCCAGGTTGAGGAACATAAACTCCGCCCCGTCGCGTTCACGCTGCATGCCCCAGGCTTCCGGGTCGAACCGCATGGCTTCCTGTTCGGCATCCTGGCCTTCCACAGTCAGGGTATAGGGGTCAAACTCGGTGGCCCGGGCGGGGTAATCCTTCCGCAGCGGGTGGCCTGTCCAGGTCGGCGGCATCAGGATCCGCTCCGGATGCGGGTGTCCGGCGACGGCGATGCCAAACATGTCCAGAATTTCCCGCTCGTACCAGTTGGCATTGGCGAAGACGTTGCTAACGGTGGGCACCCGCAAATCGCTCTCTGGCAGCCCAACCTTCAGGATCAGGTCTTCATTACGCTCCACCGACAGCAAGTGGTAGAACACGGTGAAGTCAGCCTCTGGCAGACCGTTCCTGTGACCACGCAAGCGCTCATCCACGGCCGACAGGTCATAGAGCATGGAAAATGGCGCTGGCTGCCGCTTCAAGTGGGTCAGGATATCCACGATGCTCTCACGAGACACCCAGAATACGGGCATGCCCGTCAGCGTGGGCTGTACATGCAGTACATCCTCTCTAAAATCGCCCAGCAGGCTCTCTAAGTCAGCGGTGCCTGTCGTCATCGTTGCGTTTGTCACAGTTTGTCCGGCGTTCTCAGTTCGGTGGCCTGGATGCGCTGGTCCCGCCATTTTTCACGCTGGGACGGCATCTCCGCCCGATAGACACCCTGATCGCCCACCACCCAGGACAGCGGGCGGCGCTCCTCCTGAATGGAGTCCTGCAGCAACTGCAACCCCTGCAGAAAGGCCTCTGGCCGGGGCGGGCAACCGGGCACATACACATCCACTGGCAGGAACTTGTCGACGCCCTGCACTACCGAGTAGATATCGTACATACCGCCGGAGTTTGCGCAGGAGCCCATGGAGATTACCCACTTGGGTTCCAGCATCTGGTCGTACAGTTGCTGGATCACCGGTGCCATCTTGATAAAGCAGGTACCGGCAATCACCATGAAATCCGCCTGTCGGGGCGATGCGCGGATAACTTCGGAGCCGAAACGGGCAATGTCGTGGGGCGCGGTGAAGGCCGTGGTCATTTCCACGTAGCAGCAGGACAGCCCGAAGTTGTAGGGCCAGAGGGAATTCTTGCGGCCCCAGTTGACCGCGGAATTGAGAACGTCGCTCAGCTTGCCGGTGAACACATTGCGTTCAAGCTGGCGTTTCACCGGATCTTCCGACGGTTCCTGTTGCCGTACAGGGTATTGCGTGTCACCGTCCGGCGAAGGTTCCGCCCTGGTCAGTGTGTAGGACATGCTGCGCCTCCATGGGCGCTGGTCCCAACAGCGAAATCACCGTTGGCCCGCGCCATAATCGGGTGCGTTGAATCAGCCTGCCGGACTACGAGGTCTACCGCTGGATGATTCCGGGGCCCAGTCCAGGGCACCGGTACGACTGTCATAGAGCAGACCGGCCAGCAGAATCAGGATAAAAACCGCCGCGCCCCAGAATCCTGTCCAGCCCACGTCGGGAATGACAATGGCCCAGGCAAACAGGAACACGGCTTCGATATCGAAGATCACGAACAGCATCGCGACCAGATAAAACTTGACGGAAAAGCGTTGTCTGGCATCACCGGTGCCGACGATGCCGGACTCAAAAGGGAGGGATTTGCTGACACCCCGGCTACGCCCTCCAAGCAAGCTGGAGGCACCCACCATAAAGGCACAAAGGCCCAATGTGGCAACGATGAAGAAGCCGGTGGCCCAGTAGCGGACCAGCAAGTCAGTGACGGTGTCTGCCATGCGCTCTCCCTATGAATTCAGGATGAAGCCCTGACTAGAAACCTAACAGTGGATTAGCGTTTGCGCAAATAATGAACGGCGAAAATCAATGACCTGGGGCAACTCAGCCGCCCCTCACACCCAACCTGTCCAGATAGACATGGAGCTCCGCTTCGCTGATGTTGACGTATTCCACCACCCGGCCATAGAGCATAACCGTTGGCACGTTACGACCTTTTAACTCATGCTGGGTTTCGTGTAACACATAGAGAATGATCCGCTCCGTGCGGGTGAGACCGTCACGGGCGTCGGGGATGGTTTCCAGCAGGGTATCGATTTGTTCCGGCGTCAATGAACTTTCTACCTCACCTCTGAAGCGCTGTTCTCAACAGCGCACGAATTCACACCACAGACGGATCGGATGGGCCCCTTTAATTCAAGCGAGACCATCACTACAGTATTTCCGCACAACCCCACAAACTTATACGGACATCCAGACTAGCGGACAAGCGGGGACCGACGATTGATGCGGCAAACCATCATCAGCCTGACGTCACTGATCCTGAGCATCATTCTGCTCATCGCGGGTAACGCTTTCCTCATGACCCTGCTGGGGCTCAGGCTCAGCATCGAAGACTTCAGCGCCAGTGTGATCGGGTGGATCCTGGCGTTCTACTCCATCGGCTTTGTGGCCGGCACGCTCTATGCCGGGCGCATCATTGAAAAGGTGGGACACATCCGCGCGTTCGCGGTTTTCGCCGCGGTGCTTTCTGCCTCGATTCTGATTTATCCAATGGCCGTCCAGGCCGGACTCTGGGGTGGCCTGCGGGCCGTGGGCGGCTTCGTAATGGCCGGCCTGATGATCGTGATGGAAAGCTGGTTCAGCAGCAAGGCCGACAACCGTAACCGGGCCAGCCTGTTTGCCATTTACCAGGTCATCTTCTTCCTATCCACTGCCGGGGGTCAGGTATTGATACGCGTCGCCGACCCGGCGGGCTTTATTCCCTTTTCCCTGGCCACCATCCTGGTGGTGCTCGCCCTCACCCCCCTGACAATGACCCGCCGGGAGTCACCGTCGGTTTCGCAGGGTGAACGCCTGTCATTACGTAAACTCTATAACAAGTCACCAACGGGCACGCTCGGCGCACTGATCGCCGGGCTGCTCATCAGTGCCTTCTATGCCATGGGGCCAGTGTACGCCAATCAGATTGGCCTGAACCTCGGGCAGCTCTCCAACTTCATGGCTTCGGCCATCGTGGCTGCCATGCTGATGGCCTGGCCCATCGGGCAACTGTGCGACCGCTTCGACCGATACCGGGTCATGCTGGTGGCCGCCATCGTCGCTGCCGTGTGCAGCCTGGCTGCCGCTGCTATTGGCAACATCAGCATGGTGGCCCTGGTGCTATTCGTCGGGTTGTACATGGGCATCAGTGCTGCCATCTACCCAATCGCTGTGGCCATCACCAATGACCTGATGGAAACCCACCAGATCACCGCAGCAAGCACAGCGCTGTTACTGAGTTATGGCATTGGCAGCATCATCGGCCCGCTGATCAGTTCCCTATTCATGGACCTTCTGGGGCCGCGGGGCCTTTTCGTCAGCAATGCCCTGATGCTGGGAGGGCTGATCCTGTTCATGGTGGCGGGGCCGAAGCGCCAACACCCGACTGTGGAGCAGCAGGAGCAGTACTACACCGTCACTCCGGAAGCAGGATTGGGGGTTGAGGAACTTGATCCGCGCAATACGGAGTTTGAATCACGAGACATCTAGGATGCGTAGGATGCGCCTGCAACAACCCCACTGAGCCACCTGTCCATGGATGGTTTGGGCAGCTAATCCGGACGACGAACAACCCTCAACTTCCCACTCTGGCCGCCTCCGCAGAAGAAGCGACTACGACCATCGGCCCCAAGTCCCGATATGCCAACGCCGGACGGCATTGCAATGCTTTTCAGAACGTCCCCGGTCTGGGGGTCGATCTGCCTGATCTCATTGTCGTCACCGTCCCAGGTGGCGTGCCAAAGTTCGCTGTCGATCCAGGTAACACCGGTCACATGTCGGTTGGATTCGATGCTACGAAGAACCTTCCCTGTTTGCGGGTCCAGCTGATGAATCTTGCACGCCTGATACTGCCCCACCCAGAGAGAACCTTCCGCCCATGCCAGCCCCGAGCAGCCGTCTGGCGCAGGGATGGTTCCAAGTACCTCGCCGGTTTTTGGATCAACCTTTTGAATCTGGCTGTCCGCAATCTGGAAAATATGGTGTCCGTCAAAAGCGGTCCCGGCTTGTGCGGGCACACTAAGGGAATCGACCGGCTTGCCGCTATCCGGATCGATTGCATTCAGTTTGTCACCGGATGCAAACCAGACGCGCTGCCCATCGAATGTAACCCCATGGATCTGCTCAGCTCCGTGGAAGGGGCCGTACTCGTTGAGAATCTCTGCACTAAACTGTTTCATGGTCGTCTCCTGGTTGACTGAATCACGTCCCCATATTAGCCAAGGGCCAGTGAACCAGGGAGTAACAAGATTGTCGCGAATCCGGCAATGGGTGGCGTTGTCCAGCGGCGGTTTCGGCCCCGGCCAAACGAGTAAACCTTGCCTTCTGTCGCTAACGTATCGAGTGCCCGCTGCACGCTGCGCTGGCCGATATTCAACGCCAGAGCCAAGGCGGAACTCGACCAGGACTCACCATCGGAAAGCAGTGCCAGTATAGGCGCGTACTTTTCCTCCACTGGCTGTGCCAGGACGGCCACCTCGCACGCCTCGTGGGGTACCAGTGCAAAACCCCGTGACGTGGCATCCACGGTTGCCAACGGCTTCAATAACTCACGAAGGCGCCCGATCTCCACCCGCAGGCGTGCACGATGGGAATCATCAGCCTGTTTCATGCGAAATGCCCGTGCAATCAGCTCGTCTCTGGATGCTTCTTTGGGCCAGGCTTCAGCCATGATGCGAAGCAACACGAACAGCACTGGGCGCGTCGCGAGTAACACAACGGCTTCCTTGTGCTTCACGGTATAACGGCACCCGTCGACCACAAACGCCTGGGACGCCATTAACGCTTCTACTTCGTTCAGAAGCAGCAAACGCTCACTACCCATCCTGGTCAGGCGAGCGGCGGGCAAGCCCAGAAGTTCAACTTTACTGGCGACTTCAGCCACAAGAGCCGGAATACCGGCGTGCTGTGAGGCGCGTTCGGCCTGCAGGAGCGCATCGCGTGCCACCTGGGTTTCCAGGCGCCGCATAGCAATCCCGGCAACAATGAGTTCGTGGATGGTTCTCAACGCCGGCGGCAACGAGGCAACGTCCGTACCCCCTAGTTCGAACTCAGCTTCATTGAGTCGACCAATCAGCAGCCGGCGCCGGATATCGATATAGCGCGCATGCGTTGCATTCACCCGGTCGCCATGCTGTTCCAGCACCTCGCGCGCTGCGTCAAGCTTGCGGGATGGCCAGCCGAGATCACGGGAAGCAAGCGCAATTTCCGCCTCGGCCACAATGCACTTTGCGCGTGCCAACGGTTCCTGCGAACCAAAAGCACGGGTAGCGTTGCCTATCAACACCCTGGCCCGGTCCAGTTCTCCGAGCTGGGCCATGGCGATGCCACGCAGCGCAAGCGACGGCGCGTCGTCGCGCAAGGCAACGCAGTTCAGCGCGGCCAACGGGTCGCCCATTGCAAGCGCTCGGCCAGCGGCTGTGATCATCGGGTCCATCGCGAGCTCGTCACGGTGTTTTAGCTTTCTATGGCTTAGTTTGAGACATCTGGCTCAACCACTTCCGCAGGTTCTCACCGACGTGCGACTGGGGATAGGACCAATTCGATTCTTCCATACCAATCTCTTCTTCCCAGGTTCGGATCTGCTGGTTGATGTCCTCGAACATGGCATCAGGGTCGGCCAATGACAGCCCCACACTCTGATAAACCGCCTTGGTGAACCAGGTCATCTCCGAGTCATCACCACAGCCGAAAGAGGTACGGTCTGCCCGGGCGGAGGTCATGATCAGTGTGTCTTCGTCCTTGAGTGGCTCTATCCATTGGCCGGAGTAGCATGCCGAAATTACCAGCAATTTTCGGCGCACGTTCAGTGGTTCCAGCATTTCCGCAAAATCCTGCGGCGAGAGGTTCGGCAACTCGATACCGGGTTGCTGCAACAGCAACTGCCCGTTTTGCATGCCGTGGCTGACCAGGTGAACCACGAGCAGGTCTTCCTTCGGGTTCATCTGCGCATCCAATGCCGCCAGAGCTGAGGCAATGGATGGCCGGGTAGCCAGAGGAAACGTTTCATAGTCCCGGTGATTGAGCAGCATGATGGCGCGGTTTTCCACATCGAACTGCGCCTGAAGGCCAGTTTTGGCAACCTGGATATCGCGCATGAACACCGACTCGGTGCCGTCGCCACCCACGGCCAGGAAGTAGGCATCTGCCGCCCCCGCCTGTTCCGGTGCCAGGCTCTCGATCTGGTTGTTCAGGCGCTGACGGTCTTCGACGAGAATAGTCTCAGTCAAAAGCGCTGGTTCTTCCGGGACAGATGCTTCCGCGACGTACTCTTCCTGATCGACGAACTCACCAAACTCCCAGGTTCCTGTGAGGCTGCCCAGATCCTCCGATTCGCCGGTAAAGGCGTAGCTGCCTTCCCCGTGGTAATACCAGTCACGGAACTCCCCTTCGTAGGTGCCGTAATCTGTAACGTGTTTTCCCTCCACGGGCTCGCCATCTTCAAACTCAGCGATATAGACACTGCCACCGGCTTCGTAACGCCCCTCACCGTGAAACTCACCGTTCCGGAATTCCCCCTCGTAGCGACTGCCGTCGTCTTCGATTACGCCCTGTCCCGACATCGTCCCTTTCTGGAACTCGCCCTCGTAATACCAACCCGCCGGGGACTCGAGCTCACCATGGCCGTGCCAGTAGCCCTCCTGGAACTGGCCGGTGTAGACCATGCCACTGGCAAATTCCTGAACGCCTTCACCGTGAAAGTAACCATCCTGAATATCACCGGAATAGGTACTGCCGTCCGGAAGGCGGGCGTCAGGCGGAAGCAGTTGTGGCGCATCGCAGGCGGTGAGCAAAAGGATTGCGACCAGCGGGAAAGCTCGCCGCAGGGGGCTTGATACAACGGGTTTTCTCATCCAATCTCCTGTGTGTCCGCCGCCTTGGGCGCACTGAGTGCTTTGCTGTAATACCCTGAAGGATCAAAGCAGCAAACGCGCCGCTTTCCCGAGGCCAGCATGTCGCACGCATCGCTAATTCGCTTCGTCCGGGTTTTTGCCTGCTTGGCTGAGACAATCCAATGAATCCAGTCCAGACGCGCGATGGTGGTTGTCTCATTCCAAACCACCCGAGCCTCGGGGGCCGCTTCCAACGCCTCTTGCAGGTCCGAGGGAACTTCTGGTTCAGGTTCCTGGTCCACCGGCCTGATGCCCAAATCAACAACATCACCGACGCTCACACCTGCGGCTTCGAGATGTTCCTTGCTCACCTTTAGCCAATGGCTCAATTGACCATCGGGCTCGAGCGTTACCTGAAAATGATGACCGTTGAGGCTGGCCTCTACCGTTGTTCTTCCCCGCCTGGGAAGCTTTTCGCTTGCCTCCCGGGGCAGAACGATAAAGGCCCAGGGAGCGCCTTCGCCGGGCTTAGCCGGACAAAGTAATTCCGCGTTGAACTGAGAGTTTGTTTCACTTTGCTCCATGCTTTTCCTCCCCTCGACATGCACTAGGCATTACCACTTTCTTTGACTTTATCGCCGACATATTTGGAAAATCTAACCGATGGCTACACCACAGACAATGGTGCAGTTTCCAACGACTGAATCACCCATACAAGCGCTGGAAGTGATTCGCCGCTACCTGCTCGCCGTTGCCAGCCCCAGCCCAAAACCAACAAACGTCGCCCCACCCAGTTTATTGACCAAGTGCCCCCCTTTTTCAGATGAAAGCCAGCCACGGGCTGATCTGGCGAGGCGCGCATACAGCAAGTGGATGGCGACAACCAGGGCGCTGTAAGTCACAACCAAAAGGGCGAACTGGCCGACAAATTCAGTCGAGTAATCAATAAATTGCGGGAATACCGACAAGAAGAAAAAGACGGCTTTCGGGTTTGTCAGTTGCAATGTCAGCCCCTCGAGAAACTGGAGCTTCCTGCTCCGAGCTGCCGTCGTCGCTTCCTCAATTTCGGTGACAGGAGACCGCCACAGTTTTACCCCCAGATAAATCAGGTAGGCGACACCGATAAACTTCATGACGCTAAATGCCGTCGCTGACGTCGCCAGTACAATGCCCAGGCTTGTGGCTGAAATACCCGCAACAATGAAAGTACCAGAGGCAATCCCCAGAATTCCGCCGAAGGCACCGGACACACCGAACCGAATGGCGTTGGTCAGTGTCAACATAACGCCTGGCCCCGGGCTGAGGACAGTCGCTATAGCGATAACTACGAACAGCAGATAACTACCCATCTAGACTCCTACGGATTGCAATCGACGATCCCAGGATCGTTCAAGTGCTTCAAACAGGCTATCCGTTGTCAGCGCAAGCAACCCGATCAGAATCGCTCCTTGCAGCACATACGCGGTATTGCCGTTCACCAGCCCGGCGATCACCGGATCGCCCAGGGTGCGGGCCCCAATGGTTGAGCCGATAGCGGCGGTCGCGATATTGATAGTAACAGAGGTTCGAATACCCGCGAGAATGACCCTTCCGGCTAGGGGCAGTTCTACTCGCACAAGGACCTGCACTGGCGACATACCCATACCCAGTGCGGCCTCCCGCACAGCCGGATTGATACCTTCCAGCCCCGCCAGGGTATTACGCAGAATGGGCAGCAAGCCATAAAGGACCAACGCAAGAAGAATCGGAGCCTCGCCGAAACCAAGCACTGGTACCGCCAACGCAAGTACAGCCACCGGCGGAAAGGTCTGGCCAATGGAGGCCACTTGCCCAACCAAGGGCAGGAAATCGCGGCCAAAAGGACGGGTAACAAAGATGCCGCCAGCCACCGCAACGAACGTACCCACGGCCGCCGATACGACGACCAGCATCAGGTGATTCTGAAGCAGGAATAAAAAACTCTCCCGTTCATAGATCACCTGCTGCTTGCCCGGCTGCACCCAGTTAAACAATGGCTCCAGCACCGGCATGCCGGCACTCAGCACGATCAGCAGTGAAGCCAAAAGAGTGGCAGGTAACCAGACACGCATTACACGCCTTCCTGGATAATGCGTTCACGGGTAATCACACCTGTCTCCTGCCCCTGCGCATTGAACACCGCGACCTGCCGCAGGTCCTGCCAGAGCATCACGGACAGAGCCAGGCGAACACTGTCTTCCTCCCTGAGTACATGCTCCCCGGGTTCCGACTGCCGCGGCTCAGTGTGATTGGCCATCAGGTCTCGCACAGGCCGCAGGCTCATCAGTTTCAGACCGCGGTCCTGCTTGCCAATCAGGTTTTCAACAAAGTCCGATGCTGGATGGCGGAGGATATTCTCCGGCGTGTCATGCTGGATGATGCGCCCCTGATCCATCACGGCAATCCGGGTGGCCAGCTTCAGTGCTTCATCAATATCGTGGGTCACGAAAACAGTGGTTTTACGGACCTGCTTCTGGATCCGCAGCATTTCCAGCTGGAGGTTTTCCCGCGTTATGGCATCCAATGCACCAAAAGGTTCGTCCATCAGCAGAATGTTGGGGTCCGCCGCCAATGCCCGCGCAACACCGACCCGTTGCGCCTGGCCGCCAGACAATTGCTGGGGGTATTTGTTGGCGTGGGCGCTGGGGTCGAGATCCAACAAGGTCATCAACTCGTCGACTCGTGCGTCGATCCGCTCCCTCGGCCAGTTCAATAGCCTGGGCACCATGGCGATGTTGCGCGCCACCGTCCAGTGAGGAAACAACCCCGTACCCTGGATCACATACCCCATGTTCAGCCGCAGCTGTTCCGGATTCATGGTGGTGATGTCCTCACCATCCACCAATATCTCGCCAGCGCTGTGGGGCAAAAGACGGTTGATCATGCGCAGCGTGGTCGATTTACCGCAGCCGGAACTGCCCACCAGCACGCAGACTTCACCGGTTTCGATGGTCAGGTTAACCCCATCCACTGCGATGGTATCGCCGAAACGCCGGGAGACATTTTTCAGTTCAATCATCCGACCAGTTCCTTCCCCTATCAGGCCGTTGCCGGTGTCGGCTTGAGACTGGCCGCCAGCATCGTGAGTAACGCATCGGCAAGCAGCGCCAACGCAATCGTAGGCAAGGCGCCGAGCAACACCAGGTCCATAGCCGCCTGCCCCAGCCCCTGAAAGATAAAACCACCGAAACCACCCGCTCCGATGAGGGCGGCTACCGCCGTCAGGCCGATTGCCTGAATGGTTGTGATGCGTACACCCTCAATCATCACCGGCAGCGCCAACGGCAGCTTGAGCTGATAAAACACCTGGTGTTCATTCATACCCATACCCCGCGCCGCATCGGCCAGGCTTTCGGGAACTTCGGTAAGAGCCACAAAGGTGTTGCGCACCATCGGCAGCAAACTGTAAGCGATCAACGCCAGTAGCGCTGGCGCCCAGCCAATCCCCCGGATGCCAAGATCCTGCAGAAACGGGAGCGCTGACGAGAGCGCACTGAGTGGCGCAATCAGCAAACCAAATACCGCAAGGCTTGGAATGGTTTGCAGAAAACTCACGGCGCCCAGAAGAGGACGCTGCCAGGCGGGGCTTCGGATCATTTTAAGCGCCAGGGCGAACGCCAGGCCCGCACTGATGGCGACCGCACCCAATGCCAGGGCCAGGTGCGTCCAGAGCGCTTGCTGGAACTTGTCGGGGCGAGCGTTGAACTCCCGCACCAGCGACAGACTTTCCAGGCCCTCGCCACGCAGCAGGACAATCCAGCTCCCACCGATAAACACGAGCAGTATCAGTTGAAGCCAACGCCGGGCTTCGAGCCGGCCAAGGGTCTCAATCAACATCAGCGAAAGCAGGAACAGAAGAGACCAGAACCCTGCCCCGACCGACGAGCGGGCGTAGGGCGAACCCTCGGGCAGATGGAGGGCGGCAAACATATCCAGCAACAGCGGCATCGTTGCCAGTGAAAGCCCAATCAGACCGAGCAGGAGCTCATAGCGACGACGTAACGGCAATGTGGACAGCACAATGGTCGCCAACAGAATCCCCGTAACCAGCCCTGCCCCTGTCCATCCCACGGCCGAAAGTAGGCCATGGCCGGTGCCCGGAACAATACGGTTGGGTTGGATAGTACCAAGGTCCAGCAACCAGACCAGTGCCAGGGCCAACACCCCAAGCACCGGAATGACTCGGTTTGGGCGCAAAGTCTCGGTGATCGCCAAATCTTAGTCCTGAGCCAGGGAATCCAGATAGTCCCGGGCAACGGCTTCGGCAGGCACACCATTCACCGCAACCTGGCCATTCAGGCGCTGAAGAGTCTCCAGGTCCAGTGACTCAAAGACCGGCGCAAGAACTTCGCGGATGTTCGGATACGTTTCCAGCACCTCTGCGCGCACGATAGGCGCGGGCTGATAGACCGGTTGAACGCCCAGGGTGTCTTCCATCACCTTCAGGTCGAGTGCGTTCAGACCACCATCAGTGCCGTAGGTCATGGCGCCATTCACATCGTTGTCGGTCAGGGCCGCAGCCCGGAGCGTCGCAGCAGTGTTGCCGCCGGACAGGATCAGCAACTGATCAGACCCCAGTTTGAAACCGTACGCTTCCTGGAACGCCGGCAACGCGCTGGCAGATTCGACAAACTCGGCACTGGCTGCAAACTTGAAGGCGCCGCCGCCATTGATATAGGAAGCCAGATCTTCAAGCGTGTTCAAGCCGTTCTCACGTGCCAGATCGCCCCGCACACTCATGGCCCAGGTATTGTTGGCTTTCGCCGGTGTTAGCCAGACAATGTTATGTGCCTTCTTATCAAGGCTGGCAGCCTGCTCGTAGGCCTTGGCGGCATCTTTCCAGATGTCCCGGTCTGCCTGATCATGGAAGAAAGCGGCATTGCCGGTGTACTCCGGGTACAGATCTATCTCGCCGGCCTTGATAGCATTGCGAACGATGCTGGTCGCGCCGAGCTGCAGGCGGTTCTCAACCGGAATGTTCGCTTCTTCAAGGGTTTGCAGGATCATCTGGCCCAACACTGCGCCTTCCGTATCGATCTTGGACGACACCACCACTGGGTCAGCAGCCATAGCCGGCCCGGCGATCATAGCAAGGGTAAAAGCCGCTGCGCGGTAAAAAGGAAAGATAGCGGGCACGGTTATTCCTCTCATTGGTTGGCCTTTCTTTGATTATCAAGCCGCCACAACACCCTAAGACGGGCTTCCGGCTGCAGTTATCAGTCTATTGCAGGCAACTACGAAGACAAGGTTAATTTGGCTTCTCGCTGTATCATAGCGTCGACTAGCCCTCAAACATCACCGGCTCTGGCTTGCTGATTCGCGGAAGTCTCAATCTTCCATGCAAACTTGCTCCTGAGCCTGTCACTCGGTTTTGAAGTTACTTACCCACCCAATCCTGCCAGTTCCCGCGTAAGAGCTGCCGCCGAAACCTCCTTGCAGCCACCAACATTCTGTCCCGCCCACAGAGGCGAAAAGTCACCGCTCCCCTCAGCTTCGGCTTTCGCACGTAATGGTGCAATGGCGGATGATGCCAGGGGGAAAGCAGGAGCTTTGGAACTCATCGGCCCCAATTCACGCATTATTCGGTTCACAATACCCCGGGCGGCGCCACCGCTAAACAGATTTGTCAGCGCAGTTACACGGCTGGTCTCTGATTTCAGGGCGGCGCGATGCACTGCTCTGGTTTGAGCTTCGGGGCACAACAAATACGCGGTGCCAATCTGCGCTCCGGCCGCCCCAAGCGCCATTGCAGCCTGTACGCCTTTGAAGTCCGCAATGCCGCCAGCGGCGATAACGGAGATTTTCACCGCGTCTACCATTTGTGGAATCAGGGCGAAGGTGCCGACCTGAGTACTGATGTCCCGCGACAGAAAAAACCCGCGATGGCCGCCCGCTTCAAGCCCTTGCGCGATAATGGCATCGACGCCCTGCGCCTCCAGCCAAAGCGCTTCGTCCACGGTTGTGGCGGTCGACAGTATCTTCCCGCCCCACCCTCTTATACGAGCCATCAACTCGGGTGCCGGCAAGCCAAAGTGGAAACTCACCACCGGCGGTTTGAAGTCCGCCAAGACATCCGCTGCCTCAGAGCTGAAAGGGGCCCTTCCCGCTTGCGCGGATACATCATTGGAATCGATACCCAACTCGTCGAAATATGGCGACAGCGCTTCGCGCCAATGATGCTCTGCATTGGCATCTGGCTCTGGGGGCGTGTGACAGAAGAAGTTGACGTTGTAGGGCTTGCTGGTCTGGCTTGTCAGTGCTTCCAACTCTTTTCGCAGTGCTTCAGAGCTAAGCATGGCACAGGGCAACGAGCCCAGCCCTCCAGCATTGGACACCGCTACAGCCAGTTCATGCCCCTGCACACCGGCCATTGGCGCCTGAATGACGGGCAGATCAATTCCCAGCACATTCTGGATGGTCATTTTTTACCTCTAGATTCTTAATTGGTGGAGAGTCGCTCCCAAAGCTCATGGGCAACCACCCCCAGAGCGCCTTCCCGACGACGCACCAGGTGAAGCTGTGAACGGCGGATCGGGTAACCTTTCAGATCAAGCGTTACCAGTTCGCCGGCCTCCAATTCACGGGCAATCAAATGCTCCGGCAGACCGCCCCATCCCATCCTGGCCATCACGATCTCTTTTTTAGCGGCAAAATCCGACACCGTCCACCTTAGGCTCTCCGGAACCACATCCCGGCTCTGGTCATATTGCCCCTGCCCGGTACCCGCCACCACAACCTGGACGTACGGGCGCATTTCAGCATTGCTCAGCCGCTTGCGACTGCTTGCCGGACCATAGCCGGGATGGGCTACCGGGATGATATTCACGGCGGTGTAGGGCGAAGCATGAACTGCCTCTGTGGAAAGACCATCCATTGTGGCGATGATAAAATCAACCTCGCCCGCCATGAGTCGTTCTGCACTGCCACCCATGGCATCCGACATCAGCCGGATATCCGTGGCTGGGTATGCCTCCTTGAGCTCACCAATCACTGACAGGAGATTACCCAACGGACAAGTGGCGGATACCGACAGCCGCACCTCAGCTTCCTGGCTGGCCGACAACTTGCCGGCCAACTCCTTCAGAGCCTGTACCTGGTCCAGCACACCCCGTGCCTGGCGGTAATAGGCCTTACCGGCTGGGGTAAGCACCGGGCGGTAACTCTCCCGGGACAGCAGGGTTAGCCCGGTTTCCTCTTCCAGGCTTTTGATAGCCTGGCTCAAAGCGGGCTGGGATTTGTAGAGCACCTCAGACGCTTTGCGAAAGCTGCCTTGCGTCACGATGGCATCCAGCACACGCAATTGCTCCAGCTTCATCGACGCCTCTCGTTTCTTCACCCAAAGATGATTCTATTAGATTATCATTATTATAATAACTCAATATTATTTTATTCTTATTGCAGACAGTAATCTCCTCTGTGTCCAAGCCCAGTGCTTATCACACAAAGGAGATCTACCCATGAAACTGTATTTCAAGCCCGGCGCCTGCTCACTGGCGACACACATTGTACTTAGAGAACTGGGTATTGATTTCACCCTTGAGCCCGTTGATACCCAAACCCAGCGCACCGAGTCCGGTATCGACTATAAAACCGTCAACCCCAAAGGTTATGTGCCGGCGCTGGATACCGGCAGAGCGGTACTGACCGAAGGCGCTGCGATCCTTCAATACCTGGCGGAATCAACTACATTGATACCCGACGTAGGCACCCTTGAGCGAGCCCGTTTGCAGGAGCACCTGAACTACATTGCATCAGAGCTGCACAAGGCCTTTGGCCCCTTCTTCAAAGCCAGCGCAACGGACGAACAGCGTGCCCAGGCACTGGAGACCATCCCCCGCCATTTCGACTACCTGGAGTCTCTGCTCGACGATGGTCGAGCCTATCTGGTGGGCGACACCTTCACCGTTGCTGACGCCTACCTTTTTGTAGTGTGCAGTTGGGCCGCCGTGCCCGGGATCGATCTCAAGGATTGGCCGTTCCTGAACACCCTCTGGAATCGCATGGCGGCCCGGCCGAGCGTTAAAGCCGCAATGTTGTCGGAAGGACTGGTCGCACAATGAACTCACCCAAGCCTTACGAAGCCATCCCGGTCCTGCTCGAAACCTATTTTGAAGGACTGCACAAGGCCGACAGCGCCATGCTCTCTGGCGTGTTCCATCCGCACGCCCAGTATGTGAGTGCGACACCAGAGGATTACCGGGTACTGTCGTTCGACGAATACCGGAAGGTGCTGGATCAACGGGTGCCGCCAGCAAGCAACGGAGAAACCCGCAACGAGCGCATCATTTCGATCGAAACGGGAGGCCCGACTCTCGCGTTCGCGCGAGTGGAAATGACCATGATGGGCCGCGACTACACCGATTTCCTGACCCTGATCTACGATCAAGGCCGCTGGGCCATCATGGCCAAAATCTTTCACTATGAAATCACAAGCCAGGGAGACTGACCATGCCGTACGTCAATATCAAAATTACCCGCGAAGGCGGCCCGGAGGGCAAGGGACCTTCTGCGCAACAGAAAGCGGAACTGATCGCGGGCGTTACCGACTTGCTCGTTCGAATTCTGGACAAGAAACCGGCCTCAACCATGGTCGTGATTGATGAAGTGGCGCTTGAGGACTGGGGAATCGGGGGATTGCCGGTGCCAGAATATCGGGCGCAAGTGACTAAGCACAAGACAACGGCAAGGGAATGAATCACTCCTTGCGATCATTCAGCAGTTGAGTCATGACACTCTGGTTCACCTGTATAAGACCGCGTTTTGGTCGATCCAGATCAATTATTATAAAGACGATCAAGGTAATCAGTATGGAAACCAACACTATCGGCGCGAACATACGTTTTCCACTCAACCCTGCGGAATACCCCATTATCCCACCTGAGGAGACGAACACTATAAACAGTAAAACCAGTACAACTTCTGGAACTTGCATTTGAAGCAATGCATTTCTTTTACCTTGGCTATCAATAACGTCATTGAGTGATTTTACAAATGCGCCAGTTGTTACCGGGCGGGGGTCCACCTCGGTAGCTGATATTGCCAATGCCCATAACCGATTCTGCAAGTCGGCGATTTTATCATTGTAGGAAGTACGCTCTTCCGTTTTGGTAAGGTCCAACTGGCCAATTTCTACACGCAAACCAACATATTGCCGGAATAGATTGCCAGCTTCGTCTCTGTATTCCTCTGGCAGCAATTGAACCCTCAGTATTGCGGTTCCTATGGCATTCGCTTCATCTATTAAGGCCATACTTCGATTATCATATCGTTGCATGGACATGCTGAATGTAAACCCGAGCAACAATGCCAATAAACCCAGTACGCTGGCCTGAATGGAACTCGTAAGCGCTTTAACTTCATCGTCCGTATGGGACTGTACGAAGCGCCCTACTCTAAATCCCACTTCATTAAGCGCAACTATCGCCATGAAGAGAATTACAACGATAACGACACTGCTGAATCCGTAAAGCAGATCAAGTTGGTTCATAGGTAATCCTTGGGGAGGCCGCGAAGCGTAGCGGTGCTCTATTTACCATGGACCCACGACATAACCAAGCTTTTCCGGTAACCACAACGCAATCCCCGGCACCAACATCACCAGCACCAGGCTGACAGCCATCGCAGCCACAAACACCATGGCCCAACCGATGGTGTGTTCCAGGCGGATGTTGGCGATGCGGGTGGTGACCATCAGGTTCACGGCGACCGGTGGTGTGAACTGGCCAATGGCGATGTTCATGGCCAGCAATATGCCAAACCAGATCGGGTTCCAGCCAAAGTGATTCATCAGCGGCAGAACAATCGGAATCAGGATCAGGTAGATCGAGATGGCATCCAGCAGCATCCCGGCAATCAGCACCAGGACCATCACCAGACCCAACAGCACCCAGCCGTTTTCCGAGAGCGACAACAAGGCATCCGCAAGGTGCTGGAAAGTACCCAGCGTCGTCCCCGCCCAGGCGAAGATGCCCGCCAGCGCAATGATAAACATCACCACGCCGGAGGTAACGGCGGCGTCTGTCATCAGGCCCCAGAGGTTCCGCAGGCTGAGATTGCGATACAACACGCAACCGACCAGCACGCCGTATGCCACCGCCACCACGGCCGCCTCAGTGGGCGTAAACAGGCCTGAGCGCAGGCCCCCAAGGATGATCACCGGTGCAAACAGCGCGGGCAAGGCCGCCTTGAGGCTGGGCCAGAAAGGCGGGCGTTCGACCGCTTCGGGGTCTTCCCAACGGTACTTCTTCGCAAAATACAACGCTGGCGCCAGCAAGGACGCGCCCGCCAGAATGCCCGGAAAAATACCAGCGGCGAACAGCGCCCGCAGATCAACACCAGGCACCACGATGGAATAAAGAATCAATGCAATGGACGGCGGAATCAGGATTGCTGTGGACGACGAAGCCGCAATCAATGACGCCGAAAACGGCTTCGGATAACCGGCCTTCTGCATGCTTGGCAGCATCACCATGGCAACAGCGGCCGCATCAGCTGGACCAGAACCGCTCATGCCACCCATGATCAGGCACACCAGCACCGCGACAACGGTCAGCCCACCATGGCGGGGGCCGATGATCGACTGGGCAAACCGCACCAGCGCGGCGGCAACGCCCGCACGCTCGAAGATCAGGCCGGTCAGGATAAACAGGGGAATCGCAATCAGCGGGTATTTGGCCACGCTGTTATACGTGTTGGTACCAAACGTGCCCAGCATCGCGGGCGGCAGTCCCGCGACGATACCCACCAGCCCGCCCAGGCCCAGGGCAATTGCGACCGGCATGCCCAACAGCAACGCCAGCAGGAAACTGCCAATCATCAGCAGATCAGGACTCATGGATCACCTCTGGGGCTTCCCGGCCGCGAAGGCGATCAACAAGGTTCTGGGTCAGGCGGATAATGATGGCTGCAGATAGTAGCGGCAGCCAGATCACGTAAATCCAGTTAGGTAATCCCAGGCCTGGTGACAATGACTCCCACTGGTATTCCTGCATGGCGAAGGTACTGCCATACCACGTCATGATCCCCAGGACTGTCACCCCGCCCAGCCATTGCAGGACAAACACCACCTTTCGTGCCCAGGGCGGCAGATAGTGCTCGATCAACTCAATGCGAATGTGCTGGTTGTGTCGCGCAGCCACCGCAGCGCCTGCGAAGGTAAGCACCACCAAAAGGAACACCGAGAATTCCTCGGTAAAGGCAAAGGAGGCATCTGTCGCGTAGCGCACGATCACATTGCCGAGGCTGATCAAGCAGATCGCAACCAGGGCAATGGTGGCCAGCCAGGCATCGAGCCGGAATTTGGGAGGACGGGACGGCATGGTAACTCCGGTTCGGAAAGAGCGCCCACCGGCAACGGTGGGCGCCTGAACAGATCGCGCTTACTGGTTACGGTTGGCGACCGCTTCCTGCGCTTGCTTGACCAGATCCTCGCCAATGCGCGGAGTCCAAGTTTCATAAACCGACTGGGTGGCCTTCATGAAGGCATCACGCTGCTCATCAGTCAGTTCGGTGACCTCTACGCCACGTTCCTTGATGGCGGCCAGGGTCGCGTCGATTTCGCTACGGGATTTCTCGATTTCCCACTGGCCGGCATCAATCGCCGCCTGCTTCAGCAGCGCCTGATCTTCCTCGCTGAATTGGTCCCAGATGCTGTTGCTGACTGCAAACACCAGCGGGTCCGCCATGTAGTGCCAGCGGGTCAGGTACTTCTGGCCAACCTGATCGATACGCGCCACGTCAAAGACCGATAGCGGGTTCTCCTGGCCGTCGACGGCACCGGTGGTCAGCGCCGGCTTGGCATCGGCCCAGCTCATCTGGGTGGGGTTAGCGCCCAGGGCCGTAAAGGTATCCTGGAACAGCGGCGAACCGACTACGCGTATTTTCAGGCCATCCAGGTCGGCCGGCTCATCGATGGTCAGCTTGGAGTTGGAGAGCTCGCGGAAGCCATTCTCGCCCCAGGCCAGCGGTGTAACACCACGCTTCTTGATCGCGGCAAAGACAGCTTCGCCAGCCTCGCCTTGGGTGATCGCATCGATGGCGGCATAATCCGGCATCAGGAAAGGCAGGGAAAACAGGTTCAGCTCAGGCACCTGAGGCGACCAGTTGATGGTGGACCCCACCGACATATCGATCAGCCCGGAGCGCATCGCCGAGAACTCTTTGGTCTGGTCACCGGAAACCAGTTGGGAGTTGCTGTAGATTTTCATGTTGATACGCCCATCGGAGCGCTCTTTCACCAGCTCCACCCATTTGTCGGCAGCCTGGCCCCAGGGAAACGCAGACGGCAGTACGGTGGAAACGGTGTATTCATCCTTGTAATCGGCTTGAGCAACGGCACTGAACAGCAGGGTAGCCGCCGCGGCAGCAAGAAGAGAGCGACGTTTCAACATGTGGTTTTCCTTTTTATTGGGATTGTGAAGATCGCTGTGCCGCTATCAGGCAGCGGACCAACGATTGATTATAGAAATCGGGCTATCTGGGAGCAATAGACGATGGTGGGAGTACCCCCTCCCCCAATGAATGAGTAATGCAATACGGCGAAAGGATAGTTGGTGCTACCCCAGGCTTTTAGTTTAGCTTGCCAGCAACAAAACAAGCTGAAAAAAATATTGGGGGACAATGTGTTAGACAGAGCAGCCAAACCTATGGTCAGTCTGGTAGACAAATACCTACCGGACCCCTACCTATTCGTCATCATACTGACACTGCTGTCATTCGTTGCCGCTATGGTGTTCCAGGGGCATAGCCCCATGGCGGTAGTAGAGATGTGGGGGGACGGTTTCTGGAACCTGCTGACCTTCTCAATGCAAATGCTGCTGGTACTGGTCACCGGCTTCATGATGGCGAGCACCCCACTGGTGCGTGGCATCCTGAACCGGATTGCAGGCCTTGCCAGAACACCGGGCCAGGCAATTGTACTGGTTACCTTCATCGCGCTGATCGCCAGTTGGATCAACTGGGGCTTTGGCCTGGTGGTCGGCGCGCTGTTTGCCAAAGCCCTCGCCCGGCAAATCCGCGTACACTATCCGTTGCTGATCGCCAGTGCCTATTCCGGGTTCATTGTCTGGCACGGCGGGCTTGCAGGCTCCATCCCACTGACGATTGCCACAGAGAACCACTTCACTGCAGATGTGATCGGCGTTATCGGCACCAGTGAAACCATCTTCGCCTTCTTCAACCTGGCCATCGTCGCCGCACTTTTTATTATTGTGCCCCTGGTTAACCGACTCATGCTGCCAGACGAAAGAGACAGCGTGTACGCGGACCCTAAAATCCTGGACGATGAGCCCGACACCTCGGTTGTTATCAATCGCCCGGCCGACTACCTGGAGAACAGCAGAATACTTGCCTGGTTGATCGGATTCAGTGGTATCGCATTCATCTTCCAATACTTTATCGAGGGTGGCGGGCTGAACCTGAACATCGTGAACTTCATGTTCCTGTTCGTTGCCATCATCCTGCACCAGACCCCAAAGCGCCTGCTTGCCAGCCTGAATGAAGCCGTGAAAGGCGGCGCCGGCATCGTTATCCAGTTTCCGTTCTACGCCGGCATCATGAGCGTAATGACAGCTTCCGGACTGGCAGCAAGCATCTCAACAGGGTTTGTGTCCATTGCGAGCGCCGAGAGCTTGCCATTCTGGAGCTTTATCAGCGCCGGGGTGGTCAACATATTCGTGCCATCCGGCGGCGGCCAGTGGGCCGTTCAGGCGCCGGTTATGCTGCCTGCTGCACAGGAGCTTGGCGCTGACATATCCAGAGTGGCCATGGGGGTTGCGTGGGGCGACGCCTGGACCAATCTCTTACAACCTTTCTGGGCTCTGCCTGTGCTTGCCATCGCTGGGCTGAAAGCCAAGGACATCATGGGCTACTGCCTGATGCTGCTGATCGTCACCGGCATCATTATCAGCGCGGGCCTGACCTGGCTTTAACTGCCATCCAAATATAAAGGCCGGAGAGTAGCGCTACTCTCCGGCCTTTGACACGGATAAAAGCTATCTAGACACGCGTTCAGGACACGCCTCTAGCGCTTCCTCAGAATGGCGCGGTCGTGCTCAACAAAATCACATGCTTTTACCTTGGGCCATATGCCGCTCATGGAGCTCATTGTTATACTCACCAAGGCGCTCACGAGCGTTCTCAAGCTCTTTCCAGGCTTCCTGTAGCTCCGATAGATCTTCCTCGGCGGGCGCCTGGTCCTTGGTGCCACTATCGAGGCTTTCGTATTTGGCATCTATCCGCTCAGCCACGTTCTGGTACTTGGCCCAGGCCGCCTGATACTGTTCCCGCTCGCGTTTCCAGTTTTGTGCGTTTGCCATTGCTTACCTCCCACTGGTGCAATTGAGTGATGGGGGATCTTTCGCCTCACTCATCATGACGTTACGGCGGGAAGGGGCTTTTTCAACCAGAGACAAATTACGGAATAGACAGTTGGAAGCCGCCTGGGTTGAGCAGCCCCTCAAACATTTGTGCTGCTCATAACGACCCACGTTAGTTGCAGAATCATGACTGTCCTTCCCTACGGGTTCACCAGCACGTAGTCGATCGCCGCACACACGGCAGTAGCCTGCGCTGCATTGCATTGCTCGGGGGTCACTCGTGCGCTGTCGGGATAGACTTCAGTGGTGGTCCTGTATGGAGCACTGGTGATACTGGCGCACAGGCCCAGCTGTTTGAGCGGGTACTGAATGACGCCTCGAGCGGCGACCGGTGAGCCAAAGATCTCACCGTTACCATCAGCCGGTGCGATGTGTGTGACCTGCTCCACCGCCTCAATCAACGCCTGTTGAAACTCGGGCTCTGGGCTTTCGCTGTCATCGACCAGATAGAAGCCGTCAGGAATTTCCCCCGGCTCGAACGGCTTGCCGTCTCGGGCCGCGAGCGCGGGACGAAACTCGGTTTCATCCGTATCAGTGGTCTCGTGCAGATCGATATGCATCAATGCATGATCGCGAACGGGGGCCACCAGTCGCATAAGCGCCGCCGCCTCATCCGCCAAACCGTCATCTCGGAACGAACGGTTCGGGTCGACCGCGTTCGGGTTCCAGCGATGGATGCGCTCGTATGCCCAAGGGCTGACGCACGGCGCGACCAACAGATTGACACGGCCCGCGTAATCCGCCGCATGCTGATCAAGAAACTGCAGTGCGCCGTGTACACCGCTGGTTTCATAGCCGTGTACCCCGCCTGTTATCAGCACGACTGGCAAATCCTCACGCCAGTCGCGGCTGCGAATCGCCATCAGCGGATAACGGTTGGCGCCATAATCCAGACGGCCATACTCTTCCACATCAAAACGTGGGCGCAGACGCTCGATCACGCTCAACACATCAGACTCATAGCTCCGTTGACGGGTCTGCTGTGACAACCACTCAGCACGTTCCACCTCACCCCAGGGAGTGCCAGGCTTACCGATGGGATAGGGTGCGGGAGCCGTGTTCATATCATCTTTCCTCCATATGAGTTGTCAGACGTCGTACTCATCGTGGCGGCGATTCCATACGTAGGGCTCCGTCTGAGGCCAGCCTTCCGGTGAGTCTTCCCAAGTTTCCTGGCGACCAAAGGGGGTCAAATCCAGGTATGTCCAGAGAGTGCCGAGATATTCGACGCCACGCGCACCCGTATAGTAGGTGCGGTAGATATCATCTCCGTCGCGAATAAAAACACTGGCACCGTGTCGTTCACCGTTATCCGTGGTTGCGCCGAAATCGACGTTAAAGTCGCTCTCGTAAGACGAATACCATGGAACAGGCGCCGTCCATCCCATCCGCGACCTGTACTGCATGAGTTTTTCCCTTGGTGCGCGTGACACCATAACCAACGACGTATCGCGAGCATGCAGGTGGGCCGGGTGTGTCATGGCATCTACCAACCAGGAGCAACCGTCGCAGCCAGCGTTCCAATCCGGGGCAAACATGAAGTGATAAACAATGAGCTGACGGCGCCCTTCGAACAAATCGAGCAGGGACACTGCGCCATTTTCCCCCTGGAGCGTATAGTGCTTGGCCACCTTGACCATCGGTAACTTCCTACGCTCTGCGTTCAGTGCATCCCGTGCCCGGGTTAACTCTTTCTCTTTTACAAGAAGCTGATCCAGCGCCGCTTTCCACTGTTCCGAAGAAACGACCGCCGGTAGTGGCTGTTTATCTGTCGCCATTGTCTGAGTCTCCTATGCGTTCAATGTAGGGCCTCCGGCAACCGCGGAAACTACGTAACACTGCGCACGGTTTTGGGCTGGAGTTGTCGCCACACTAGTTCGACAGGTTTAGCTGCCAAGACACACCATACCTATCATTCAACCACCCGAATTTCTGGCTAAAACCATAATTATCCAGCGGCATTAGCTCTGAGCCACCTTCTGCCAGGGCTTTAAATACTTCCTCAATTTCGCTCGCCGATTCGCACTCAACATACAGCGACATGGAGGGCGTAAACGTAAATTGGTGATCAAGGTGGCTGTCGAGCGCCATAAACTCTCGACCGTTTATCTTAAACTTCGCCATTTTCACAGAACCTTCTGGTTCATGCTCGCCGGCCTGGTAACGTTGAATATCGACGATCTCTGAACCAACGAATAGCGAGGTATAAAACCTGATGGCCTCCTCGGCTTTCCCAGCCTGCTCTCCAACAAACATGAGTGATGTTGCAATAGATCTCATCTGTGCCTCCATTCCAATCAGATAACATTCCGCTGCGGGCCACACACGCGCGCATCCGCCCCTGGTGCTTAACGAGGTTGTAGAGAAACCGCTTCCAAGCGTTCCCACCACCAGTCTTGATTATGTTTTTTTACACGCCACGAACTCACCTTTGCCTACCGGCACAGTAGTGGTGGTAAACCCGCCAGTGCTGTCGACAAAATCAATGAATTCCCTCAGTTCCTCAGCGTGCGAAACCGCATTGTCACACACCAGAATGCCCCCGGGCCGAATGAGGGAAACGATTTGGCCAGCAACTTGAACGTAGCTCGCGCGGTCGGCGTCAAGAAAAACCAGATCAAACAAACGGCTAGCTTGCCCGAGATAATCGACGGCGCCCATTTGTACCACAGTGATCTTATGATCGAGATTGGCACGTTTGAAGTTGCTTTTGGCCTGACTAATCTTGAACGGAGACACTTCCAGAGTGGTCACATGTCCATCCTCTGGTAGCGCGGACGCTATCCACAAAGTGGAATAACCGTTAGACGTTCCGATCTCCAGAACCTGTCTCACTGCGCCAGCTTTTATCAGTACCGACAAGAACTCCCCGGTATCCCTGGTGATGTTGAGATACTTGCGATCTTTCTGCTCTACCGACGCATCGTTCTCTTTCCCTAGCGTCTCGAGTTCTTCTAAAAGTTCCTTGAGTTTCACGTCGCTACTCCAGAAGCAACATTCAGCTCAGCCAGCCGAATCTATCTTCAGTTCTACCAGATTGCAGTGCCCGCAGTGCGTCGCTCAGTTTTCGAGTGTTAGGGCCGGTGCTACCATCGCCTACCTTGTATGTAGCGCCTTTGTGCACAAACGACCCCACACCAGAAAGAACAGCCGCTGTTCCGGATAACGCGGCTTCTCCGGTCTGAATCCAATCCATGACCTCAGCAACGGTAAAATCTCGTTCGATGACGTCATAGTTCAAGTCTCGAGCAAGGGTTATTACCGAATCCCGGGTGACGCCATGCAGAAACGACGCATCCAAAGGCTTCGTGAGCAGCTGAGAATCATTGATCAGGAAGAAGTTCGACGCCCCTGTTTCCTGCACATCGCCGTTCGGGCAGAACAACACCTGATCTGCTCCATGTTCTTTCCTGGCTTTAACGACATGGCGAAGCGCTGAGGCATAATTACCTCCGGCTTTCGCCTGACCGAAGCCGGGAGTACTCCGCAACTCCTGATCTTCGATCAGGATAGTCAAACCATGACCACCTCTCGAGAAATAATCTCCGACGGGCGACGCCAACACATAGAGCATGGCCTGTGCAGAGGGCGCACCCGCCGAACCGATGTTCTCCTCCGTGCCAATCAGCGCCGGCCGTAGGTAGAGCGCACCAGGTGCTTCCGGTATATCGTCAAAACATAAATCAACGAGTTGGCGGATCATTGCTTCGACAATGTCGGCGGGCGGCAGAGGCAAGCAAAGCAACTCGGCGCTGCGCTGGAAGCGTTCAACATGGCGGTCGAGGCGAAAAATACGAACGCCGCCATTCTGCATCCGAAAAGCTTTCATGCCCTCGAAACACGAACTGCCATAATGCAACACATGAGATGCTGGGTGTAGCGGCAAAGGTCCTACCGGCAGTGTCTCCACCTCAGACCAACGCCCATCGGCAAAACGGACGAGTGTCATATGATCGCAAAACTGAGTGCCAAATGGCGAGGCGGTATGATTAGCTGACGATACAAGCTTTGCTGACGGGGTTTCTTTCACGATTGAATGCCTCCGCAGAGACAGCGACCCATTTGCTTCATCTGTACACCTCCTTGTCTGCTTGTTTGATCCCGTCAGAACCTGGACTGAATCGACTGTTCCATACCTAACATTCAGTTTGAATTTTGGCTCCCTTTTGAACCAAACCCATGAACCGGTGCAGGCCACCACTGCTGTGGCCTATTCGCTTTATATCTCAATGTACCACTTGGGTTTCGTGCGCCCGAAATCCCGGCGGACATTTGCTTTCAGTGCCTTCCTGGAATCCAACACCTTTGCATCACCACGCTCTCTGACCAAAGCGCCGTATCGTCGGCGTAAATACCCAGCGCGTTTGCAGTCCGTTTAGCCTCGGCATAACTGATGCCTGCTAAAGCTGCACTTGCGGCTATACCACAACCAGTGGTTTCTTCCTGAACAACGGGTTCCATATTTTTACCATCTGACACGGAACGAACCGTTAGAGCAATCCCCAACGGTTACTCATGCTGTAAAACATTGATGAGCTTCCCGAACGGATCACGAACATAGAACCGACGAACACCCCAGGGCTCACTTACCGGGCCATACTCAATCTCAATATTTCCATTCTTCACTCTCTCCAAAGCGATCTCCAGGTTATCAACCTCGATAGACAGATCAGGAACTGGCGTTCCGGAGCCACCTTCCGATGCCACGCTTACCTGAGTGGTCATTTCCTCGCCCGAGCTATAGGTTCTTATCCATCCATGATCCATCACAATCTTAAGCCCAAAAATAGCCGAGTAGAATTTCTCTGCTTCGGAGGGGGTTGCCGCCGCTATGTTGGTAACTATTCGTTTTACCTTCATTTTGTCTCCCACAGATTGAGGTTCATTTAGCTCTAACCGGTGACCGCTGAACCGCTAAGCGTCTGAAAGCTGAACGAAACTGTCGAGGCAAATGTTCTCGCTCATGAGTTCAGTTTGCCGCTGGCGCGGCCAACAAAATGCCTATTCTCTGTTGGTTCCAAGAAGGCTCATATGCGTTATGTGGTAGTTGCATCTACACAGAATTTTCACTTTTTTCGCTCATTTCGACATCGAGATCTTGGATTTGCTGAATGATTTTGATGAGCCTCTGACCAGACTTGGTCAGCGAATACTCGGTACGCGGTGGGACCTCCGGGAAGCTCTCCTTGTGCATCAGGCCATATGCCGTAAGTTTTCGAAGTCGTTCAGAGAGGACTTTTGCCGAGATTCCTTCAATATGTCGCTCAAGGGCCCCAGGCCGGTTAACCCCCTTCTCCACGGCGAGAAGGACGGAAACCGACCATTTGCAGCCCACTATGTCCTCCAACTTGCGATAGGTGCTGCGAGTCTGCAAGAATTTTTCTCCTTTCATTTCGACAAATTACACCAAAAGGTGCCCAGCCCACTCATTTGTGCCCACTAGTCAACGCACTCTGCCAACTCTATCGTTTAGTCGTGCGCACGCCAATCAACCAACAGATATTAGGAGTTCAATAATGAGTGGCAAAGCTATTTTCTACCACGCAGGATGCCCTGTATGTGTCGCTGCTGAGGACCATGTTGCCGAGGCGATTGATCGCTCTCGCTACGATGTTGAAGTGGTCCATCTTGGCAATGACAAGGCGAGAATCGCCGAAGCCGAGGCAGCCGGAGTCAAGTCAGTCCCGGCTCTTGTCTTGGAAGGGGCTCCGTTCCATATCAACTTTGGGGCAAGCATCTCAGATCTGAAGTAATCGTTGCCTCCACTCGCGGCGCCTCTGATTGCTGAGGCGCCGTACTTTCGCTGTCTAACGTCCTGTCGAGTTCAACTCCTCCGCTAACAACTCCACCGATTGGGTTATCTCAGCTTTACTTAACGCTCCAAACCCAAATCGCAGGTGAGTCGGCGCCACCTGATCGTCCGTATAAGCAGTACTAAGGGTCGAATCCTTACCTGGCAGGCTATCCAGCTCCCGGCTTTTGGCCAGCTTGGAAATATCAACCCAGATAGCCATTCCGCCGGTAGGCAAGGTAAAAGATACCTTGTCACCAAATACCCGGGCGAACTCGGCTGCAGCAAAATTACGCCGGGCCTCATACTCCTTGCGCGTCTTACGAATGTGACGCCGGACCTCACCAGACTCCATCAGGTTAGACAAAACCTGCTCTGTGACTGTATTGCCCTGACGGTCAATGAGTATGATTTCCTGTGCAGCACGTTCAATGAACCGGATATCCGCTGCGATGTAGCCAAGCCTTAAACCCGGCGCAAACACTTTGGACATCGAGCCGATATGCACCACGTTCTCGGCATTGGGCAAGCTCGCAAGTGGGGGAACAGGGTTCGTCTCATAGTGGAATTCATGGTCATAATCATCCTCCAACACCGCGAACCTGTGTGCTTTGGAAAGTTCTAGCAGTGTTAGCCGCCGATCCATGGGCAGGCAAACGGTGGTGGGATACTGGTGATGCGGTGTGACATAAATGGCGGCAACCGAATGCTCGGCGAGTAATGCCTGTAGGTGTTCGATATCCAGCCCCTGGCCATCCAGCCTGCATTTCAGCACCTTGAAACCATTCGACTCGAAGGCTGCCCGGGCGGGCAGATAGCAGAGATCTTCCATCACGATGGCCCCCTTACTCGGGTCTAGAATACGGGAAGCGAGATAGATACCCATCTGGCTACCCCTGACAATGCACACCTGCTCGGCTGAGCAATTCATAAAGCGGTCACCAGACAGCATCTTCGCAACCGACTTGCGCAGGTCAACACTGCCTTTGGGATCGCCATAGCCCAGCCTGGAGTTGCGGCTCAGCTCAATACAGACCCGTCGATAAGTGCGCGCCAGCAGTTGATAGGGGATCAACCGGGAATCCGGGGTGCCGTCATTGGTGACCGGCATTGCGTTGTAGGCGCTAAGCGCGTCCTGATAGAGGATTTCCACCAGCTCCGAGGCGGATCGAGTCCTGTTGGTACTGTTAACCAGTTGATGGTCAGAGGACGACAGCCCCTGCTCGGGCAGGGTCTCGGACACAAAGGTTCCCGACCGCGGGCGCGTAACCAGCCAGCCCTGGGCCTCCAGCTCCTCATACACCTGTTGCACGGTTTTGCGATTTACACCCAACTGCTCGGCCAGTGAGCGGGAGCCCGGCAGCATGCTCCCCGGCGACAGCCGGCCTTCCTTGATATCCACCGTCAACGTATTCAGCAATCTTGCATGCAGGGTTTTGCCGGGGCTGTCCTCCAGCCACAGCTGCGTTTTCCAGGGTCTTAACATGCCCGCCTCTCCACTGGACCAGAAAACCTAACAAAACTGGCTCTTATTGCCGGTCCAGAATAGCGATATCGTTCTCCCCACGTCAAAGCTGACACCAAGGAGAACGCGTATGAAGACCGCCACCACAAGCAAGCAGGCACTGATGCAGAGCACCGAACGCGATATGCAAAGCCTGATTCAGGATATGGAACTGACCGACCATGAGAAGCTCGCGCTCACCTGTCGCATTCTGTTCGACAAGGGCCATGACTCCGGCCTGGCGGGCCAGATCACCTGTCGTACCGAGCACCGCGACACCTTCCTGACCCAGCGACTGGGGCTGGGGTTCGACGAGATTACGGCCGACAACCTGATCACTGTCGACCATGATCTCAAGCCGCTGGCAGGGGAAGGCATGCCCAACCCCGCCAACCGCTTCCATACCTGGATCTACAAAGAGCATCCGGAGGTTAACTGCATTATTCACACCCACCCGACCCACGTGGCTGCGCTGGCCATGCTGGAGGTACCACTGCAGATCTCCCAGATGGACGTCTGCGCTCTGTACGACGACTGCTCGTTCGTCGCGGACTGGCCTGGTGTCCCCGTAGGCAATGAGGAAGGCGTGCTGATCTCAAACGCCCTGGGCAACAACCGCGCCGTATTCCTCTCCCACCACGGCCAACTGGTCACCGGCAAGACGATCGAAGAGGCCTGCAACCTGGCCGTGCTGATAGAGCGCGCGGCACAGCTGCAGCTGCTTGCGATGGCTGCAGGAGAGATCAAGCCGCTGCCACACGAGCTGGCCCGGGAAGCACACGACTGGGTATCCACCGACAAGCGCAACAAAGTGAATTTTGCCTACTACGCACGGCAGGCGCTTAAACACCACGCGGACTGCATTTAACAACCTTTTTTCGAGGAACAGGACATGAACCTATCAGGCATCATTGGCTATCCGGTAACCCCTTTTAGCCAGGACAATAAACAGGTTGACCTCAATAAGCTCGGCGACGTCATCGATGTGCTGCTTGAAGCCAAAGTGGACGCCATAGCGGCCTTGGGCAGTGCCGGTGAAGCCGCCTATTTGAGTGAAGCGGAATGGAAGCAGGTCGCCGAGTACACGGTGCGGCATATTGCGGGTAAGGTGCCGGTGGTCATCGGCATCGCCGAGCTGACCACCGAACAGGCTATGCGAAAAGCGCAGCATGTCTATCAAATTGGTGCGGACGCGATCATGCTCTCGCCATTCTCGTACTACAAGTTGAGCGAGGCGGAAACCTTCCAGCACTATGAAACAGTCGCAAGCGCCAGCCCACTGCCCATCATGATCTACAACAACCCCGCCACCTGCGGCGTGGATATGTCCCCAGAATTCATGCTGGAAATGGTTGAGCGCATCCCGAACGCCAGCATGATCAAGGAAAGCACCGGCGACATTCAGCGTATGCATAAAATCTACACGCTATCGGATGGCAAAGTGCCATTCTTTAATGGCTGCAACCACATGGCCCTCGAAGCCCTCAATGCGGGTGCCACCGGCTGGTGTACGGCGGCACCCTGCCTGATCGGTGACAAGCCGAAGCAGCTGTATGATGCCGTTAAGCAAGGTGAAAACGAGAAAGCCAAAGAGCTGTTTTACCGGCAGTACGCGTTTCTGGAGTTTATCGTTTCATCGGGCTTGGCGGCAGCGGTGAAATCCGGCCTGGCCCTGCAAGGCAACGATGTCGGCAACCCGAGAAAGCCTCTTCTGCCTTTGAATGAGCAGGCACAGCAGCGCCTTCAGGGAATGTTGGAGGGGCTTGCTTAAGAGCAGGTGATAACAAAGGCTATTGCGGAGTTATCGATGCCTGTCTATTGAAGTGAGGGAAGTCCACGGTTTTGTGGTGAAGGCGCCGCCGCAACGAAAAAGCCGTGGACTTAAAGGCTCTTAACTATGCTCTTCGGCCCGGAGTGTCAGTACCTCATAACCATCGGAGGTAACGGCCACTGTATGCTCCCACTGAGCCGACAGCTTCTTGTCACTGGTGACAACGGTCCACCCATCCTTCTTCAACTTAACCTTGGCCTTACCCTGGTTAAACATGGGCTCTATTGTAAACACCATGCCTTCCTGGAGGACCAACCCTTTTCCACGCTGGCCATAGTGCAGAACCTGTGGCTCTTCATGCATTTCTCGACCAATCCCATGCCCACAATACTCGCGAACAACTGAATAGCCGTTCTTCTGGGCGTGGCTTTGAATGGCATGGCCGACATCTCCAAGTGTGGCACCAGGCTTTACGCTTCGAATCCCTTCCCACATGGCTTCATAGGTTTTATCGACCAAACGCCTGGCGACCGGAGTCACGTCGCCGATCATGTACATTTTGCTGGAATCAGCGATAAATCCGCCCTGCTCTAACGTGATATCTACGTTGATGATATCCCCGGATTTCAGCTTCTGAGCGGTTGAAGGAACGCCGTGGCATACAACCCGGTTTACAGAGCTATTCAGAACATACTGATACCCATACTGACCTTTACTCGCTGGGCGAGCGTTCAGCTGATCGACAATGTACCTCTCCGCAAGATTGTTGATATCCATTGTAGATACGCCGATCTCCATATGGCCATCAAGGTAGTCGAAAACCGTTGCGAGAAGCCGACCGGACTCCCGCATTGCACTCAGTTCCTCGGTGCTTTTCCGTTTTACACTAGCCACCGACAGCCTTCCTTATGTCTACCTCGGCCAGCTTCATTTGGTCGCGCATGATTTCGGAGAACGACATGCTGGGATTCGCCTCGGCAAGCATGCCAACTTTTATCCAATATTCAGCCTGAGCATTGATAGAGCGAACCATCACGGCACTTGCCTTGCGGATCTCCCCGTGTAATTCATCGTCAATCTTAACAATTCCCATAGCAGCCCCTTAATATACGATTTATATACGGATCATATATCGACAGTGGCAGCCATTCAAGATGAGTAATGAACTGTTTAACGTGTGGCTGCACTGCGCAGAAAAGCGCAGCATAGGTAGGTCTGACATCCCATTGCCGAAGTATCAATCGTTCAGTTCTAAGTCATGGTTCAGGTGGTGCCTTGGAAAAGGACCATCAAGCGCTTGTCGCGTGGATGGCGTTATTAGCTTCTGCTATCTCATATTGGCTAAATACCTGGATATTATGCCGACGTAACAACGCAGCCGTAACACCCATGCCTGGAGTTCGGTTACCTGAAAAGCGACCGTCATAGATAAATGAACTTCCACAAGAAGGACTGGACTCGGCCAGTATCGCTATCTCAATACTGAACTTTTTGCACAATTCCAGAGCAATAGAAGCACCTGCAATAAAATCGTCGGTGACAATATTTCCGCCCTTTTCAATAACGTCGGATTCGCCGTCTAATACATTGTTCCCGCTTCCTCCGTAAATCTCCGCAGGCATCCTTGGGATATTCATTCCGGCTTCAACTTCGGGACACACTGAAACAACCCGACCTTCTGTTATCCAGGTCTCTACAAGCTGATCATTCATCGAAAGGCTCCCACCATCGTATCGAACCCGTTTCCCTAGAAGGCAGGCGCTCATTAATACTCTTCTCAACTTACTAGACCTCAATATTGCTGTGTTTATGCAGCATTCTCAAAATGCCATTGCCGATGATATCGCCACGATCAGCAGCCCAACCCACCCCGGGTGCATTCCTTTAGTTGCGAAAAGTACCAATGCGCTGGACACGCCCATTGAAATTGCCACCGCTCGGAGAAACAAGCCTCGGACATCGGTGACCGGATAAAGAGACATGAAAACAAGTACCCCCGCAATGGCCAGACCGAATACAGAAACGATGTGCCATGTGGCCCACAAAATTCTAACGTAACGCTCTCTGAGGACCGGCTGCCCCTGCGTTGGGACAATTGTCTCTTTACGCATTCGCTGGAAAATCAGAACTTCGCCAAGCGCTGAATGGACAACCGCTACAACGATGGCGACCAGTCCACCAACTAACAACCAGCTTTCACTCGCCATCCGATTCATTCCTTTGATGCAGGGTCAGGGTGTAGTGGCTTACTTTAGCGCGTCCACCGACACGTATAGAGAATTACCATTGCAGCTTGCTATTTGCTACTGGCAGCAAGGTGAGATGGCCTTTATTTGAGGCTTGGGGGTCGAAACCATAGTCTCTGGTGATGTGCTTGACCTATGAGGCACACGGTTGGAGTGAAAAAATGAAAAGCCCAAACCACACATTACCAAGAAGTATCAGTAACTTGATGCCGCCCCGCGCAAAGGCCGGAATATTTTGATATCGGAATAAATACCCGATCACCACCCATTGCACAACCAGCCACACGACTGAGAAATACAGAAAACCTTTGTGGCACTCTACGTCAGTTGCTGTGTAATACGCATACCACCAAGCCGAAACTGCCCCCGTAGCGAGTAGCACAAGAATCACGCAAGATAGAATATTGCGCCAACGCGGGTAACCCGTGCTTAAAAGCTTTTCTTTCGCTTGGCTAAATTTTGCTGTCATTCAAGTCTCTTTTCCAATTGCCACAAAACGAATGCCAACCTCCGACTCGATTTTGCTGAATAACTCCTTAACTAGAACCTTCCGAATCACCGAGGTGCGCCCCTGCATCATATTAATCTTAATAACCGTGTAAGCGGGTGATCTACCACCTGGATAGTAAAAGTCCTCAGCATCCATTGGGATGAAACGGGCAACATGTGCGCCACATCAGTAGCGTCTCTTGACCTCGTTAAGCATTTGACTCCAGGGCATAACTCTGCAGATCAAGGCCATAGAATTTGGTGCCGGGCGTCGGGTTGAAAAAATAGGGCTCGATTTCCTCAAAGCCCATTAACTCGTATAGTTCCTGGGCTTTTTTCGTAGGAGGCACGGCATCCAAAACGACTCGGGTATAACCCATTCTTTTCAGCTTCAATAGCAGATTGTCCATGAGCACACGCCCGAGTCCCTTACCCTGATACTGTCGACGTACGTACAGGCGCTTCACCTCGGCTGTGTACTCGTCAATCCGTCTAAACCCAACACCACCGGCGATACGAAAACGTTCTATTGCGAATGTATATTGGCCGCTAGGCGGCGAGAACAGTGCTTCGAGCGAGGCCATCTCTCCCTCAAAATCCTGATAGGAAAGATCGATACCCAGCCAATCTGCATACTCGAGAATAAGCTTTCTTAACTCATCGCTATCTGCGGGGAAGACCACATCCCTGATCATAACCATCTCTTCCGTGTTTTAGACTATTGCTCAACACCTTTGTTTGGCAGCGCCCCTGTGGCTTAACGAAAAGGCATTCGGTGGAGGCCGGAGGCCCAAAACGTACTTGAGCGACCTGCTACACATTGACTGAATACTTAAGGTCACGTGCCTCGTCTCCAGTCATACCCCGAAATCCCCAACAATGGGCAGGCTGCTCCTTAATTGTCACTTCGATATCTACAGGAGATATGCCAACCACAGACTCAATTTTTCTGAAAAGTTCCTTGATCAAAGCCTTTTGGGTCTCTGGAGCCCTCCCCTGCATCATATTGATCTCTATGGCAGTGTAGGCTGGAGTTCTGCCACCTGGGTAATAAAAATCTTCGGCATCCATAGGGATAAAACGATGAGCCCGCTTGTCTTCCGGCATTCCGAGTACGGATTGCATGCATCCGTGAATGACCTCAGAGAGCTGAGCTTTGACCGGGTTAAGGTGTTCTTTGATTCCATATATGACTATCACGATGCCTCCTGCAATATGTGTAACGCTCCCATAACTCAATTCGATAATTAAGAGATTCTATACTCCATGAATACAGCTTCTGGGTGAGGGTTGAACCGGTACGGCTCGATTTCCTTGAAGCCAAAAGCTTGGTACAACCGCAAGGCCTTATCAAGCTCACGAACGCTGTCGAGTCGCACTGAACCATAACCCATTTCCTTCGCCTGACAGAGCAAAGCTTCAGTCAGAGCTTTACCGATACCCATGCCATGGTAGTCTGGCAAAACATACATCCGCTTCATCTCAGCAACTCCGGGCTCGAACTCTCTGAGGCCGACAGCACCAACATGCACTCCCTCAAAAGAGCTCAGCAATAGCGCACCTTTGGGTGGACCGTACAATTGGCAGCGATGCCAACTCACTGGAAAAGCCCTGAAACTCCAAATCCAGCCCTAGAAATTCTGCATATGCACGAATCAACCTACCACCCAAATCAAACTGTTCGGCGGTCTCAGCCACCTCAATACTTACGGACATCCTTATCTCCTAACGCTGGCTTTTGCGACGGTTTTGTTAGTCACGCCACGGTTTGAGCATGACCTCTAACTGAATCATACAAGATGATGACTGAGAGCCAGGTGGCCGCTGGCGCGGCCCCAAAAAGACTATTGCTTATTGATCCCAAGAAGGATCATATGGGTTATGCGCTTCTTCAGGCTGCAACAAGCCTCTTCACGTTGAGCTCTTTGCGATGTTGTTCGGCATGCCAGAGTTCATATTGGGACTGCTGATTCAACCAGCTTTCTGCCGAAGTATCGAAAGCAATAGAGAGCCGGATCGCCATTTCAGGACTGATGCCAGCTTTGCCATTTAACACGGCACTTAGCGTTTTGCGGCTAACACCCAATGCTTTAGCCGCCGCCGTGACAGAGAGGCCAAGGGGCTCAAGACAAAGCTCTCGCAGTACTTCACCCGGGTGCCAGAGAGTTCGTGCAAACGAAGGCCGGGTAAGTCCATATCTTTGGCATTCGCCGCTGCATCGCCTCAACTATTTTCCTACCAACACCTTTACCGTGTTGATCTGGGTGCACGAGTAGCTGATGGTAATACACTACCAAGCTACCGTCTGAAATTGGGTTACCGAGGCTAATGAGCTCGCCATTAATCCTCGTGGTTACCACTCTCTACCACGCTCAGAAGGTGCAAACTAACGATTGCAAGCGCGGCTACAGCGACATTCGTTGACACAGGGTTGAAGGCTGCCCCAAGCAGCATGGGCTGCATCAGAGCCACAAATGCCAGCAAGCCGATCATTGCAATCAATGTAACGACTATCGGCCATCGCTGGCGCCAAAATATCAAGACAACAGCCGACATGGTGATCTCTAGTACGCCACCGATAGTTGCCAACTGCAACGCACCAGCCGGTGAAAAGCCCGCTGCCATCCCCATAGCCAGTTCATCCTCATGCGGATAGAGCAGTTTCGGAATCAAGCCATGATAGAACCAAATAAAGGCGATAGCGCCACGGCAGACTGCATAGCTAAAAAATGGGCTACTCGCCCAGGAACCTCGAATCATGATCTTTATCCGGAATCATACAAACTTCATAGCGACCGAAAAGCTTGTAACGATTTAGTGCGATGCGGTCGTAAAGCCAGTCCCGAATGACTGAGGGGACAACCCAGCCAATACAGAAAAGTGGCCACGGCCATGGTAACCGAAGCATTACTCTGAAAAACGCTGAGGACTTCGTGTATATGTTGGGCCCTTCAGCAAGCAGCATGGTTTCGTATGAATCCGTTGGGAAACCATGCGATTCCAGAATGGCCTGGCCTTCAGGTGACTGAACAGTCGCCAACTTGAATCGACGCTTTCTATCAAACCTGATGAGGAACCGCGCCCACGCGGAACACAATCGGCACACTCCGTCGAACAGGACCACTCGATCCTCGGGGGCAATATTTGCTTCAGATTGCGATTGTTGTTTCATAACTGAGGTAACGTCTACTTTAAAGCGCCGGTGCCGAACACAGCGAAGTACCGGCTGGTTTGAACGGTTTTTTATATTTCACTCTGCTAAACGCGCCAGAGCATGCTCTTCCGCCAAGAATCTCTGGTTATGTGATCCTAGCTCACTCTGGCAGGACCTCGAACTCTGGCACGTCTCCAATCGCTTCGTCCCAAACCGCTCTGCTCGATGTAAAGATGTGCGCAGTTGGCAACACAGAGACTTCAGTGTCCAAACACCCTGCGGGAACAACGAGCAAACCTGCGACCTGAGTGTTTGGCAATGCCGAACCACACAACTTACAGAAGCTTTTGTTATGACGAGTGCCAGGGAGCGTAAAGGAAGTCACAGCATCTACACCCGACTGCCAGACCAATTTAGCTGACTGCGAGAATAAATTTGCCGCATGAGCGGATCCCGTATCTTTCTGGCAATACTCACAATGACACAGGTAAAAGCTGTCGAAGTCCCCATGGACCTCAAATTTCGCTGTGCCACACAGGCAGGAACCGACATGCTTAGTCATAGGATTCTCTTCTATGATCTGCAGGTGACGCGGCACATCAATGCCTCACTCAATCGATATATCAGCGTTCATCTGCAAGTGAGTTATTAGATACCTCGCTGAGATCGATTTTCTTTACATCTCGCAAATTCCTGAAGTCCTTAGACATAAGCCTTGCCAAGAATGAAAAAACCAACATCACTAACATTCCTAGGAAGCTGGTTACACTGTTATCTGAAAACAGTAGCTGAGTGGCCATCAGAAGACCAAGAAAGAAAATTATCGAAGCCGAGACTAAAGAGTATAAAGAGGCGAACTTCTCGAACCTAGATATCGACAGCTTTAGTCCGCCGTCAGAGGAGGGCTCCAAATACCTCGAGATTCCTTGCAATCTATCAAGAGAAACGTTACCCGATAAATAAAGTCGCATTAACGCTTTCGACTTTTTTGGTGATGACTTTATTCCAGAGACCACCCTAAATACCTCATTGTTTTTCAAGTCACTTAGAAAATCCCTATGAAGCCCAGACTCCTTGACTATCTCGGATAGATCAGCAATTCGCCTATATGATCTACGAATAATGTACTCCTCATAGAAGTCGTAAATGCTTTTGGCAACTTTCAGAGCTAGCCCAACAACCGACACCATCACTGCAAAGACTAAGGTGACGGAATGCTCTTTTAGTATGTCAGCGATCTCTATGCCCATAATTATTTACAACTCCCACCATCACCGATGACACAGCCACAGCGAAGCGGGGGTTCTGGCATCCGGTACATAGCTTGATGACACCTCATCTTGGTCAGTGAAGCTGATTAAAAACTTCCGGGTGTTGTTCAGCAATGCGCAAAAGAGCAACCGCTGGGCCTTGTGGCTCCCTGCGTCCTTGCTCCCAATCCTGAAGAGTTCGCACGCTCACTCCCATAAGACCTGCAAACGCTGATTGCGACATATTCAACTTCAGCCTAATCACTTTGGGCGGTGAGGGCTCAGAAAGCTCATGTGTTCGTAGAGCCAATTTGCCCTTCTTGAATTGCTTGATTTCATTGATACCGTCAAGAATCTCTGCTCCAAGGTTCCTGTCACCCATTTTTGATCGCCTCCGCTATCTGCTTGAGCGTATGGCCAGGAATGCTGGCGCGCTCTGATTTACTGTACAGCGTGAGCATCCATATCTCGTGGTCAGACTTCTTCCAGTAGTAAATGGCTCTGATACCACCGCTCTTTCCCGAACCCGCTGGTGCCCATCGAACTTTACGAACGCCACCCGAGCCTTTGATTAGATCCCCGGCATCCGGCTTCTGCAAAAGGTAGGTTTGAAGCCCACGGTATTCCTCGTCCGTGAGGTAGTTCGGCAATAGCTTGGTGAACGTTGAGGTTTCGATGAATAGCATTACCAGAATATACGGCTCTGCCGTATAAATCTCAAGATCGGAGCCGTAAAATGTAACGTAGCTTTCACACCGTACATTGATCGACTGAGAGCTTATCCATCACTTCTTGTCGAATGTTTGAGAGTTCCGGCGTTTTATCTACCAAGTTCCAATGATCTTCAATGCTCCAGTCCTTACAGGAAATCTTTTCACCGAAGTGGGTTTCAACCTCTATTCCGGCGGTATGGTAGCGCAAGAACGGCCGCTCAAGGTCATGCCCAGATTTTGTGAGGCCTAGGCGGCCAAACTTTTGATCTGAGGTTCTGGCAATTCGAGCTACTGGGAAGAATACTAACTCCTCAAAGGGAATTCCTGCCTCGTATAAGGACACCATTGCTGATACCGGAATAGCGTGTTCGCAGACTACTGGGATCTCAGGATTTAGACCCACTTCGCGATAGAGACAGCCGAATTTTCGAGAACCAGCCATACCCATGAAATCATGACACCCTCTCAACCTGCGATTGATTTCGTCTCGCTTTTCTCTGGGCCTGCGAAAAAAAGCAACCTTCTCAATTGTAAAAAGGTTCGCTTTGCAAAGCGCAATCTGCTCTGCAACCACATCCGCAGTTGTGGCGCCATGTTTGTTTCTTATACCAGGGATGGAAATCGTCATTTCATCGAACACCCGCCATAAACGGCCGCAAAAGCCGCTTCATAGTTACAACTGCGAAGTACATCGTGGTTTCACCATATACCCATACAAACACTTACAAACATGGTGACAGAGCACCAGTAAGGCTAATGCTCACCAAACAAAGACCTTCAAAACGCAAAGGATTGAGAAAACCACCACCAACCCAAGCCATCCACAGAACCTGGTAACTCCGACCGGAAACCGAACATTCAATTCCGGGAACAGAATTGCCCCAAAGGAGACCGCCGGGACAAACCCGAAAATATGGCCCAAATGAGTAGCCGTTATCCCCAGTTTGGGGGGAACGTACAAATAGATCGCCAGATAAATCACCATGAAAGCTGATGCATAGGCAACCTGCACCTCGTAGAAATCCTCACGATTCAAGACCAAGTACAGGACGATCAGTGCCGAGGCTACCGTGATTTCAATCACTTTCTATAAACCAGTAACGTTGGTGTTCATGAGAGCACTGTTCCCAGAAAAGCCAAACTTCTCATACAACCCTTGAGCATCACGGGTTTGCAATACCATTTGAGTGCCCTTGATGGCCGGATGCGCAACCAAACATTCCATAATCCACTGCCCCAGCCCCGCACCCCGAAACTCCGGCTCAACGACAATATCTGCTACCCAGGTAAACGTAGCGCTGTCGGTGACGGCTCGCCCGAAACCAATCTGCCTGGAACCACAGTAAAGACTGAAGCAAATGGAACCAGCAACCATACTGTCCACAATTTCTCTGGGACGGCGGCTCCCCCAATAGGTTGCGGCAAGCAAGCGGTGGACAACATCCAGTTGCACCCGGGATTTGTCGTCGGTGATAAGATATTCGTTCTTGCGCCACTCCATCGATGGCTACTCCCTGATTCAAAACGCCGAAATGGGGCTTTATCCCTTTCCTGCAGCACCGGCGGAACTACAGTTAGTTGACTGGTTAAGCTGCACTGCCCCCATAGCATGACCTTAGCACCTTGTGACGGTGCCGAAAGACGAACCGGTAAGCTGGCGCGAGAAGGTATGTCAGTAGGGGCACTCTGCATTGGAACTCAACAGTATCGGTAACCAGACAGTTTGCCCCACTACAATCAATATCCCTACAGTGATGCCACAACTTGTTGGTTAAAGAGTAGGACGTCTCCGCAAAACCCCGTTGACGATCCATGCTCTGGAAAAAGAACGTGTGCCTGTCGATCGGGATGATCCCAAAAAGCAGTATCCAGCTCGAAAAAAGCACTCGCCCCGTAGGCCACTCGAAGATCGGTCGGTTAGCCCATTGGGGAGACGCGGTCATGCGTATAAGAGGGCTCAGCTCCGAGTTTACTCCTCTCATGGTGAGAAGCTCGCTGACCTCATCTGGACTGATTTCAAGCTTGCTCGATACTTCGAATTTCACTCAGGTTTTCCGTGGACGTTAATGCGAAGCTCACCGATGGTTTTTACAGAACGGAGCGGCGTATCAGCCATCCATGTACAGCGAATTTTTACAGCCCATTCGCAGATTCCAGCCTTTCGATTATCGGAATATCACGAAAAGGCTTCTGGAAGTACGGTATCGACTCGAGATTTTTCTTCATGTCGTCAGGCAACTGAAGATACCTTTCCTTGAGCGCCCACGTTTCCTTTCCATACATCAGGGGTTTCACGCTGGAAATCAAATCCTCGACCTCAGCGTAGGCAGTAGATGCCTCTAGCATGCCGATTGTGTATGCCAAATCAGTCAGGTGGGGCTTTTGGCACTCATTCGCCATCGCCGCACTTCGGGTAATAAGAAAGACTCGCACTTCTTCATACTCGTACTGCCGGAGTAGATCGAAAACGTCTGAATCCGGCATGCCGTTTTCAGCAGCCTTTGAATCACACCTCACGATCGCCGCTTCCAATCGCTCTATATTTGACTCGATATACTGCTGAGAGATAGACGCATCCCCGGCCTGACATGATGCGGAAAGCCAACTTAAACACAGAACAATAGCTGCTTTACCCATTCTCATGGCTGACACCCCGCCTCGACTGCCCGCCAGAATTGAGTCTGTTCGTAGGACAAGCCAGCGCGTAAACGTTGCATCTGGGAGATGGTCACAATTCTCTTTTTGACAATCGGTGAAATGTGGGTCATTGCTTCTGCAAACTGAGCCCAATCCGTGGAGTGGATATTGTACGCAGCCTGTGCGGAGTTGTTGCCGAGGAAAATGGTGGTTAGAACACCTGCCGGCAACATGATTTCCAGCATATTCCCATTGCGCTGCGCATTTCGAATGGCTTCGATAGCTTCCAGATCTTCGGAGTCCAGCCGAAGTCCGGAAATGGTTGGACATTCCATGTGTCCTGCTCTCCTTTCCTTGAGTTCCGTACGACTGCCAAATGTTAACCCAAAGGTTGGCTAGGCTCAAAAGCCATGTTGTTTGCGGTATGCGCGCCCTTGGAATGGGATTAAAGGCTTAATAGCTGGTGACCCTGCCCCCGATGGAACGACCGGTTAGGTCGTGATCTAAGGCCACCTAAGAGCGCCCCTATATGTGTTTACTGTGAGTACCTGACAGCCCCACAAGGCTGAGGAGGAAGGCGTTCTCGCTCACGGTTTGGGTTGGCCGCTGGCGCGGCCAAAAAAATGACTATTGCCTATTGAATCCGAGAAGGCTCATATGTGTTAGATTTCAAAGTATCTAGTTGGTTCATTAGGATCGATTACCACGATCCTGTCCCAATCATGTTCAATTCGGACTTGATTGCGAAACATCTCTAGATCGTAGTCGTCAATTCCGAAGCCAACATAGTCTACGAGGGTAAGCCACCACTCTGGGTATCTACTTCTGACTTTGGAGACCTTTCTCAACTTTTCGGCAGCGCAGTAGCGAATATTCTTTTCCATCTCAGCTAAGACCAAACCGCCGGACTCTTCATCGCTACAACCTCCGATCAAAAACATTGTTGAGTGCCGGTTGCTTGCCGGAAAAATGTCGAGTTCAAAATCTCCATTCCGAAAAATAGTCCCTTTTTTTCTGAAGGGGATTCTCAGCAGATGACTGGAGAGCAGTTTTTATCTTTGGGCCAAGAGTTTTCCATGGAGCAACCGGGCGAGCAAAACGGAAAAAAACAAACCAACTTTGCCCAAACAATGGCGGACCGAGGCTTTTGGTAAGGTCATCAATTTTTCTCCAGAGTGGTATCTCTACCTCTTCAAGTCCCCTAAATTTCCCACCATCGAAGTGATTCTGGTTTAGACGTCGAACCTCCACAGCAATAGTGCCGCCCAGTAAGAAATCGGGCGGTACGTTACCGTCTGGTTCATAAGTAATGTCTTTAAAACCGCGGTGACGTAAGTGCCGTTCAACATATCTTTCAGTTGGATCCAAGTCGGCTCCTAGAAAATTAACGCCAGAATAAGCCGCCGTTTGGAGCGCCGGCGCAAAACGGTCGGCTTGATTCACTTGTTAAAAAATCAGGAAAATATGAATTTAAAAATAGCTGCTGTCAGAGCAACTATACTACCCACAGCAATCTTCGCTGCATGTTCTCTCCACCAAGGCGAGATTTCTGGCTCTGTCTTTTCTTTAACAAAGGCTCCCGATTCACGGATTAGTGAATATAGATCGCAGTCTGAAAAATGCTCTTCCGTCGAACTCTCGAATCGCCATTGTAGATCATCTTCTTCAGCCCCTCGCCTGGATAAATTTTCGTGAGCAATTCTCCTGTCTAAGCTATCTGTATAAAAGCTTAAATGAGAGCAGAAAAAGCCGAAGCGCTGGTAAGTCACCTCTGGACAGAAGTTTGAAATAAATGAAACTTGGTCATCAACTTTGAAGACCGAGGTCGCCTGCTCCTCAACCTTTGGCCACAAATCGGACTTGCTCCAATAGTTCAGCAACTGATTATCTTCTTCTGCGTTGAGCGACGTACCTCCAATATCGCCATGAAGGGATATGCTTTGGTAATAACGAGGGCACCTTTTTACAGAGGCATAAGGGCAGCGCGTCGGCAGGGATTTTGCCCCACTAATCTCTTTGTACCAGTCCTTACCAGGCACAACTGTCAATTTCTATTTTCCTTTTTAACAGCGTGTTATACGAACTCGTTCGCAAAACTCCGGGCGTATATCCAGCATTCGTATAATTCCACACACCTACCCGCACATAGTCCAAAAACTCAATATAGTTCATAAACTTAAACCATGCATCCAAAGTTCTGGAATCGGTGTTCTACGAATCAATGCCCGGAATGATCCATCCCATCCCCTTCCATCTTCATCTCCCCATCCAGCGGCGCAACCTTCAGTTCAACCTCCATGGTTTCCGCGCCATCAAAGCTCACCGTCAGCGGCACGCGCTCCCCTTCTTTCAACGGCCCATCCAGTTTTTCCAGCATCATGTGGTAGCTGTGGGGTTTGAGCTCCACGGTTTCACCGGCGGGGATGGTCAGGCCACCTTTCAGAGGGCGCATGCTCATGGTGCCGTCGGTCATGGTGCTTTCGTGAATGGAGACGCTCTTCGCCCTGGGCGTGGTAGCGCTGGTCAGGGTGATGTCGCTGTCGCTGTGGTTGGTGATCACCATGTAGCCAACGCCCATGGGTACACCGGGAGGCGTCGGGCGGCTCCAGGGGTGATTGATGGTTACGGAGTCTGAGGAATGATCGTGGGCGGCGGCCGGGGTGACAATCAGGGTGCTGCAGGCGATCAGGGCGCTGGCGGCCAGTTTTTTGAGTGGGTTCATGTTCCTTGTTACCTCATCAATGGTTGTTTCAATGGAAGTCGTCGTCAGGGCCGTGGCGTTCCGGTTTCAGGAAACGTGTGCCGCCAGAGCGCGAATTCAGTTGCTGGATATTGGTTGGCGCACCGGTTCCATCCAGCTCTACCAAGCCGATACCGGCGTTGTTCCATAGCCGTTCGCCAGCATCACGCCCCTCGGGCAGCCTGGGGCTCACTCGCATGCGCCGGCGCTTGGTAAACCAGTTCAGCGGGGACCAGGGCGCGTACAACCAGCGATTGATCCTATCCAGCCACTCCATAAGGGTGTGGGGGAATTCGTTCTTGAGGCCGCTGCTGGTAATTTGCCAGATTCTGGGCCGTTCCGGCCTGTGCCGCAGTCGAACATCGTAGACGAATGAGTAATGTACGTCACCCGAGAGAATCACGAAGGTTTCCGGTGTGCGGGAGTGGCCGAAGATATTGAGCAGAACATTGGCAGCACCCCGGTGGGCCATCCAATTTTCAGCGTCCACCACCAGGGGTTTGCCGAAGAAGGTGAACACACTCTGGATGGCTTCAATCAGTTTTACACCGAACATGGGCGCAGGCGACACCACAATGACAGCGTCTTCGCCCATCACATCCTGCTGGAATTCGGTCAGCGCTTCCCAGTCCAGCAGGCCGGAAGGCCGCGCCCGATTAAGCTCGCTTCGCCATCGGCGGGTGCGGGTATCCAGCACCACCACTTTAGGTGACGTCTGCAGGGAGTAGTGCCATTGCTGAAACTGCAGCAGATCATCAATCAGTTGGTCCTGCCCGGCGTGATTAAACACGCCACCCTGCTCTGCGGAGGCGGCCAGTTCCTTGATGGCCGGCATGATGTCATCGAAGACGTCAGGGTTGTTGCCCCAGCCCTGGCACAACAGGTAGGCCACCAGGGCATTGCCAACGATGCGCCGGGAAAACGGGTGTTCATAGGTGGTGGTTTCCCAAAGGGCAGACAGGTTCCAGTCGTCGGTCACGTCGTGATCGTCAAAGATCATGTAGGTAGGCAAGTGTGCCAGCGCCCGGGAAGCTTGTGGCAGGCCAGCGACGAAGTCATCGATGGCGGCCTGCTGGTCCTGAAAAACGGCGGCATCCTTGGAAGCCAGCGCAGGCTGGTCCCGTTCGACCAGTTCCCAGCACACAGGCGACCACACCAAGAGGTACATGGCCATCACTTCGCTGAGGGAAATCAGGTGGTTGTGGGCATTGGCGGTGGTGAACACCGGTTTTCGCACACCGCCGAAGAATCGCTCGATCAGCGCTTCATTGCTACGCACATCCGGGAGCAGCTTTTCCCTGTGAAAGTAGGTGTCTGCGTTTTCCCGCAGGGTTTTGCTGTCGCTGACCGAACCGCCGGTGAGCGTTTCCTCGTACAAGCCCAGGCGGTCAATCAGTTGGTGTATGGCCCGCAGCATGGGGCCAGCGACATCGTCCGCGTATATCTGGTCGCCGGTCATCAACAACAATGCTGGCCGCTCTGTGATATCGCCTTCAGCTTCCAGTAACGATTGATCCACTCTCACCATACCGTCGGCAGCGGCGGAATGGGGCCGCCGGCAGGAACCATGGGCGATCCGGTCCAATCGCTCCCGGATCACGAAGTCAGACCGCTCGGCGCCCGGCAGGCACAGGTGTGGCGCCCATTTCCGTATCCATCGCTCGTCGCTCCCGCCCGAATCCACGGTGTCGTCCGAAACGCCCAGGTCGTACCCGATGCGGGTGTTTGCCGGCAACGAGTCGTTCAATTCAACGTCGATCAGATAGAGGTAGGCGGAGGCGCCGAATCGCACCCTGGTGACGTCCTTCTCTGTCAGTACCCGGTCCATCCATGGCTCATCCGCATCTTGCAGATACAGGCGCAATCTCAGGGCGAGCGCACAGGAGCCGACCAGCCAGAGCGTAAGCCGGTTGAGAGAGGTATGCCGGAGAACAGGCCCGGCCAACACCGGCGACAGGGGCTTTGAAGATCGCTCATTCATTTAATCCTCCTGACACACTTTGCTGTTTTAGTGGTGTCTACCTGACCTACTTCGGGCCCTTGCGTGCTGCGGAAGGCGCGCCTCAACCAACGTCTGGTGACAACAATGCGAGTCGGTGACAATTTTTCCAAGAACCTGCACAAACTGGGTTACTACTCCGGAAACGCGGTGCGCTCCCTGGTTCCTCGAGCCTACTGGCAATGGCAGTGCGACCTGCTGATGTCGGAATACGAGGCGATGACGGGCGAACGCAGAGCGGCGATTGACGCAAGGGTTGCGTACTACAATCGCCTTTCAAACCCGTTCACGCTACCAGCAACCGCCGAACCCGCCGGCGACTTTACCTTCGCCGGCAAAAGCAGCGCCTACTGCTTCGATTTTCGCAATCTGATCCAGTGTTTCCCCCGGAACCGAAAAGTGGACTACCAGTTCGGTGATGTAACCGAAATCCCGAACGAACCCCGTTTCGTGAAAAGCCGCCCGGTACGTCGTGATGCCTCCAACCGTAACTCAGTATTGCTCAAACTCAACTCGGTTCGGCATTACCAGTTTGTAGAGGACCCGACACCTTTCCGCCAAAAGAAGCCCCTGGCGGTGTGGCGCGGCAAGTCCAACCGCCAGCACCGCATCGAATTTGCTACCCGCTTTAATGACCACCCCCTCTGCGATATTGGCTGCACCCAACATAAGGAACCCGCACCCCAGCCCTACCACAAGGACTTCATGAGCATTGAGGAACAGCTGCAGCACCAGTTTGTGGTGAGCGTGGAAGGCATTGATGTGGCGACGAACCTGAAGTGGATCATGGCCTCCAATTCCCTGTGCCTGATGCGCCGGCCCCGCTTTGAAACCTGGTTCATGGAAGGCTCACTGGTGCCCGGTTATCACTATGTAGAACTGGCCGATGACCACTCTGACCTGCCGGAAAAAGTACGCTATTACCAGAATCACCCTGAACAGGCAGAGGCCATCATTGCCAACGCCAACCGGTATGTAGAGAAGTTTTTCGATCAGCAGATGGAACAGACCATTGCACTGCTGGTAATCCAGAAATACCTTCACCTGAGCGGGCAGGAGGTGTACGACCTCCCACGCCTGAAGGCCGGTTGACCGATAGATAGGGAACATCGAGCCCTGGATTTGAGCGCCTAACTCCCCGGCGACACACGCGCCAGTATCGTCGGGTTTTCTGACAACGGCAGTGCCATAACCACTCCCTCGTTCGACGATGGGTATATGCCGGTCAGTGCCGTAATATTTACCTGATGGGATACCAGCACCACTGGCAGGCCTGGCTCCATTTCATTCACAATGGCGATGGTCTGCTGGGTATGCATGTCTGAGTTGCTACGGTTCTGGAAAAACGAGTTCAGCGACATCATCTCCTTCACCGGCCCCACATCCATTCCCCGCGCGGTATCGAGGCAGCGGCACCACTGACTGCTGAAGACCCTGGCCTCCTCAACGCCATGCTCCGCCAAATAGACCTTCCAAGCCCGCGCCTGCTCGCGCCCTTCGGCATTCAGGTTTCGCTGCGTGCTGCAATCGTCGACATCAAAGTTCGCGGGGTCGCCTGTTCCCGGTGCCAGGGCGTGTCGCAACATCAAAACCGCCCGGCCTTCCCGGAGAGCCTCCCAGGCCTCTGATTCATCGGCGTACGCAGTTCCTGCAAAAAGGGAAATCAGCCCCAGCGAAAACACAAGAAGTGCAGTAAGAACACTGTGAGTCTTCATAAGTTTGTGATCCTCCACCCGCAAAGCATGCAACCACGTAATTAATACGCACCCCAAACCTACCAGGCTCACATCATCAAAAGGTAAACTTCACCAAGCACCGAACCAACAAAGGAACCAAACATGCCAATCTGGGTCGACGCCGACGCCTGCCCCGTGCCCATTCGGGAAATCCTCTGCCGCGCCGCCACCCGCTGGCAGGTCGATACCACCTTCATCGCCAACCACGCCATTAACCTGCCCCCGAGCCCTTACATCAAACGCCGGCAGGTACCCCAGGGTTTCGACGTGGCCGACAACGACATCATTGACCAGATGGAGACAGGCGATCTGGTGATCACCCAGGACATCCCCCTGGCTGCCGAAGCCATCGAAAAAGGCGCGGACGTGTTCAACCCGCGCGGCCAGGCTTTCACCAAAGAGAATATCCGCCAGCGCCTGGCTATGCGCAACTTCATGGAAGAAATGCGCAATGCTGGCCAGGTCACCGGTGGCCCGGCGCCCTTCAGCCAGACCGACCGCAAGGAATTCGCCGACAAGCTTGACCGCTGGCTGCAACAGAACGCCAGTAGGTGATAATGATTCCATTTTAAATTCTCGACAAATCCGCTACGCTTGCCGCTTTCTGGCGCAAGCGGAGCGAACCATGACACAGTCTTCCCCCCACACCACCAGCAGCTTTGCCGCCCTGGGCCGACTGCTGAAATACGCTCGCGGCTATCGTCGCCAGATCATTACCGCCACCACTTGCTCCATCATCAACAAGTTGTTCGATATCGCACCGGAGATCCTGATTGGTATCGCCATCGACGTGGTGGTAAACAAGGAAGAAAGCTTTGTGGCGGGCCTGGGCTTTGAGACCGCTCAGGAGCAGATCACCATCCTGGCTGTGCTGACCTTCTTTATCTGGGCCGGCGAATCGATATTCGAGTACCTGTTCCAGATCCTCTGGCGCAACCTGGCTCAACGCCTGCAGTCCGACCTGCGGCAAGACGCCTACGAGCATGCCCAGAAGCTGGACATGAGCTTCTTTGAAGCCCGCAGCTCAGGGCAACTGGTCGCCACCATGAACGACGACGTCAACCAGTTGGAGCGTTTCCTGGATGGCGGCGCCAACGCCATGATTCAGGTGGTGGTGACGGTCGTTGCCGTAGGCGCTGTGTTTTTCGTATTGTCACCGCTCATTGCCCTGCTGGCGTTTACTCCCATTCCGCTGATTATCTGGGGCGCGTTCTACTTCCAGCGCAAGGCTGGCCCGCTGTACGCCGACGTGCGCGAGAAGGTCGGTGACCTGTCGAGCCGGTTGGCCAACAACCTGGGCGGCATTGCCACCATCAAGAGTTTCACAGCCGAAAACCGGGAAGCGGAGCGGCTGAAAGCCAGCAGTGAAGCCTATGTGGACGCAAACCGCCGGGCCATTCGCATCAGCTCCGCGTTTATTCCGGTGATCCGCATGGCGATCCTGGCGGGTTTCCTGGCCACCTTTACCGTGGGCGGCATGATGGCCCTGGAAGGCTCTCTGAACGTCGGTGCTTACGGCGTGCTGGTGTTCCTGACCCAACGTTTGCTGTGGCCTCTGACCGGCCTTGCGGAAGTAATCGACCTGTTTGAACGAGCCATGGCCAGCACCCGCCGCATCCTGGACCTGCTGGCTGAGCCGGTTCACGTTCGGGATGAATCCGGCAAAACGCTGGAACAGCCGGTGAAGGGCGAAGTCACCTTCGAGGGCGTGAGCTTCCACTACCCGTCCAGCGGTGCCGGTATCGACGACATTTCGGTAGCGGTACCAGCCGGCAATACCCTGGCGCTGGTCGGGGCGACCGGTTCCGGTAAGTCCACACTGATCAAGCTGTTGTTGCGTTTCTACGACCCCACGGGCGGCCAGATCCGCATCGACGGCCAGCCCATCCAGTCCGTCAGCCTGAAGTCCCTGCGGGAGGCCATCGGCCTGGTCAGCCAGGACGTATACCTGTTTGAGGGCAGCATTCGTGACAATCTCGCCTACGGCTCCCCCGGCGCGAGTGACGAACAGATTATCGAAGCGGCCAGGACGGCGGAGGCCTGGTCATTCATCGAGGCACTGCCCGAAGGGCTTGCCACCGCCGTGGGTGAACGAGGAGTTCGGCTTTCCGGTGGCCAGCGCCAGCGCCTTTCACTGGCCCGCGCACTGCTGAAAGACCCGCCCATTCTGGTGCTCGACGAAGCCACGAGTGCCGTGGACAACGAAACCGAGGCGGCCATCCAGCGCTCCCTGAAGCGGATCGGGCACAATCGCACCGTGATCATGATCGCGCATCGGCTGTCCACCATTGTGGATGCCGATACCATTGCCGTGGTAGCCGGCGGGCGCATTCTGGAATCCGGCCGCCATGAGGAACTGCTGGAGAACAACGGCCCCTATTCCGCACAATGGCGCGTACAGACCGGTCAGGCCTGACAGCACGCCATACATTGCCAGGCATACATTGATAGTAATTCGCATTTAGATTATTCTGCAGGCCCTCAGATCCATGGGAGCCTGCATGTCTGCGTTCTTTGAAGTATCCAGCCTGGGCGTGCACATTGGTGACGCTGCCATCCTTGACAACATCAACATCGAGTTTCGTGAAGGCGAGGTCACTGCCCTGCTCGGTCACAATGGCTCCGGCAAGTCCACGTTATTGAAAGTGCTGGCCCGCCAGATGTCGCCTTCTTCGGGCAATGCAAGCCTTCTTGGCAGCTCATTCCGGACCACCGGCGCGCGGGAATTCGCCCGTACGGTCGGTTACCTCCCCCAACATCCACCGGGCACGGACGGCCTCACCGTACGGGAACTGGTTGCCCTGGGGCGTTATCCCTGGCGCGGGCCTTTAGGCCGCTATACCGGCGAAGACCACCAGTTCATCGACCAGGCCATACACGATACCGGGCTCGACCACTTCCAGCACCGCTCTGTGGACACGCTCTCCGGCGGCGAACGCCAGCGCGCCTGGATTGCCATGCTGCTGGCGCAACAAACTCGCTGCCTGCTGCTGGACGAGCCGATTTCCGCCCTGGACGTCAAACACCAGGTGGAAACCCTGCGCCTGGTGCACCGCCTGGCCGAAGAACGGGAACTGACGGTGATTGTGGTACTGCACGATGTCGACCTGGCCGCCCGCTTCTGCGACCGCTTGGTGGCCCTCAAAGGCGGCCGGTTGATTGCAGATGGCAGTCCACGCGACATCATGGACTCGGGAATCCTGGAATCCATTTACGGCGTACCAATGGGGGTGATGGAGCGGGCGCCGGGCCAGTGGGTCTCGTATGTGCACTGAGCGTGTGGCTAAAACCCTGATTGCCATGGTGTTCATTGGTGCTCTGTCGCTGCCCGCCAGCGCCGGCACCTGGCAGCATGAAGGCGGCACCCTCACCCTGGACGAGCAACCTGAGCGGATTGTTGCCCTCAACTGGGCCGCCACAGAAGCCTTGCTGTTGCTGGGCGTGACGCCCGTGGGCGTCGCTGACCGCGATGGCTATGACGTGTGGGTGAATGAGCCGCAGCTTCCAGAGGAGGTTGCCAACATCGGCACCCGCGTCGCCCCCAGCCTCGAAGCCATTGCCGAACTCAAACCGGATCTGATTGTTACCAGTGCCGAAATGGCGCCCGCCGCAAAACTGCTGGAGCGTATCGCCCCCACTTACGTTATCAGTGTGTACAAAGAGGGCAGTCAACCCTTCGAGAAAGCCAGTGACATGCTGACCACCCTCGGCGAGATGCTGGGCCGCGAGGCTCGCGCCGAATCGATTCTGGCGGATATTGACACCACTCTGGAAACGCAACGCCGCCGGCTGGAAGCGGCGGGACTGACAGACCGGCCGGTTGCACTGGTTAATTTCATGGACGCCCGCCACGTGCGTATTTATGCCCCCAACGGCCTTTACCAGAGTGCCCTGAATGCCCTCGGGCTGGAAAACGCCTGGCCCCGGCAAGGCAACTTCTGGGGCTTCTCGGTGGTGGGCCTGGAATCCATAGCCCCTTATGAAGACAGCCGTATTGTGGTGATTGCGCCCACCGCCCCCGGGCTTGCAGACACCCTGGCCGCCAGCCCGTTCTGGACGTACCTGCCAGCGGTCAACCGCCATCAGGTTTACGAGATCGACGCCATCTGGCCGTTTGGCGGGGTTTTTCCGGTGAAACGGCTGGCCACCATGCTGACAGACAGCCTGCTGGCCGGGGGCTCTGACAATGTACGCTAGCACCTCCGGCATGCCTGCTTCCCGGCCTGATATGCCCGCCAGGCTGCCCATCGCCGCCACACTCCTCTGGCTGGGCGCGTTACTTGCCAGCGCCGCTCCCTGGCTCAACCAGTTGGATGCCGGCGCTGTGGTGTCAGCGTTCTGGGCCTTCAATCCGGACGACTATTCATCGGTTCTGGCTCACTTCAGCTGGGCGCCACGTGTATCCATCGCCATTCTGATTGGCTGCGGCCTGGGTCTGGCCGGGGCGGTTACCCAACAGGTGCTGGGCAACCCACTGGCTTCGCCTACCACCCTCGGTGTGGAAGCGGGTGGCCAATTCGGGGTGACCGTTGCCACGCTGTTCGCGCCCGGGTTACTGGCCTTCAGCCCGGATCTGGTGGCCATTGCAGGTGGCCTCATCGCCATCGGCATGGTCATCGCCCTGACGTGGCGGCTTGGTTTTTCACCCGTGACGGTGATCCTTGCCGGCCTTGTCATCACCTTCTTCCTGGGCGCCCTCAACATGGCATTTCTGCTGCTCAAGGGTGAGTGGCTGGGCAATCTTTTCATCTGGGGCGCCGGCTCCCTGGTACAGAACAATTGGGGGCCGTTCATGGAGCTGTGGCCCCGCGTGCTGATCATCTCGGTGCTGATATTGCTGCTGATGCGCCCGTTGCAGGTGCTGCAACTGGGGCAGTCGTCCGCCAGTTCACTGGGTGCCAGGGTCGGGCTTATTCGGGCACTGGCTCTGTTCCTGGTGGTACTGATGACGGCAACGGTTGTCAGCCGGGTGGGCGTCGTGGCCTTTGTGGGGCTGGCAGCGCCGGTACTGGCACGCCTGCTGGGCGCGCGTACATTAGCCAGTCGCATCCTGTGGAGCACGCTCATGGGCGGCGGGCTATTGCTGCTGGCGGATACTCTGGCGCATTGGGCATCTACCTGGGGTGATGGCTCCCTGGTGCCGACGGGAACCACCACGGCCCTCATTGGCGGCCCCATCATCCTGCTGGCGTTACAGGGTTTCAGAAACACCCATCACATGCCCGGGCAGGAATCCAACTTTGCGGGCTTCCAGCCCAGGCGGCGCGCGCCGTTGCTGGTCAGTGGTATCGTGACCGGGCTGATCGCACTGACCGTTGTCGTTTCCATGGGTTGGTCCCCGGGCCTGGATGGCTGGAACTGGACACCTGTCACCCAATGGGACAATGCCTGGGTGTGGCGCGGCCCGCGCCTGTTGGCCGCCATGCTGGCAGGGGTCGCATTGGGTCTCGCCGGCACGCTGATTCAGCGGATGACAGGTAATCCAATGGGGAGCCCGGAGATGTTGGGTATCAGCGGCGGCGCCGCGCTGGCCATGGTTCTTATCGTGCTCACCGGCGCGGATGTAGGCCGGGCCGGGCAGCTTGGCGCTGCGACGCTCGGCGCGGCCGGCGCACTCGGGTTATTGATTCTCCTGGCCCGAAAACATCGATTCGCCGGTAACCAACTGCTGCTGGGCGGCCTGGCCCTGTATGTATTCATGGATGCGGGGCTGAGATTGGTCATGGCCTCCGGCGGCACCGTCGCGTCACAACTGCTGAACTGGATGTACGGTTCCACCTGGCTGGTTTCCGAAACCGAAGCGTTTGGGCTGCTGGGATTCATCCTTCTTATCTGCGGCGTTTTGGCGCTGATCGTAAGGCCCCTGACGCTCTTGCCTCTGGGAGATACTTCGGCATCGTCCCTCGGGCTTCCGGTCACTAAAGCCCGCCTGCTACTGCTGCTGCTTGCCGCGGTACTGACTGCATCGGCTACGGTGGTGATTGGCCCTCTGAGTTTCGTAGGGCTCATTGCACCGCACCTGGCACGGGTACTGGGGCAGCAAACCGTTGGCAGGCAATTGATCGTGGCCGGGTTGGTGGGTGGCCTTCTGTTGGCCCTGGCGGACTACCTGTCGCGCATTGTGGTCTTCCCCAACCAGTTACCGGCGGGCTTGCTGGCTGCGCTGGTTGGTGGCGTCTACTTCTTGTGGGGGCTAAGCCGGCACGGTAAAGCGTGACCGACGGGACGTGTCACCAGAGCACCAGGAGGCTGGCTATGATCAGAACAAACACACCGGCGCCGGCGGCCAGTTTCAGCCCTTCAATCGCTTCCTCTTCCGGGGTCATTGTACGTCTCCTTGTGTCCATGGGTATGGATGGTTCCCGTTGATATTGAAGTAACAGTACATGATACTCGCCCAAATGTTAATAGTTCTCATTAACGTTTTGGTAACGTCAGGGTCGTAATGTTATCGCCTGATACTGCCGGCCATTCCGTTCGTATCAAATGCTAGACTTTATCGATGCAGGAATAACCTGGCACGGAGATCATTCTATGAATCGACTCGGCAACATCGCGACTCTACTGGCGTTGGCTGGGCTGGCAGCGGCCGGGCCAGCCTTCGGGCAAACGTTCCGCTCAGACAAAGCCGACTTTCGTCTGGATACGGTCGCGGAAGGCCTGGAACATCCCTGGAGCCTCGCCTTTCTCCCCAATGGCTCACAGTTGGTGACCGAGCGCGAAGGCCGGCTACGCCGAATCGAGAATGGTGAATTGCAGGACAAGCCAATTGCCGGTGTTCCCGAGCTGGTGGTCTCCGGCCAGGGTGGCCTGCTGGATGTGATCCTGCATCCGGACTTCGAAAACAATCGCACTCTGTTCCTGAGTTACGCCCATAAGATCAGCCGCGACGGGCTGACGACCAGAGTGGCTCGTGCAACGTTGGACGGCGACCGGCTGTCAGAGGTTGAAGTGATTTTCGAGGCCCTCCCCCGAGGCAACACCAGCCGTCATTTTGCGGGCCGCATGGAATTTGATCGCGATGGCAATCTGTACGTCGCGGTGGGCGACCGGGGTGAAATGGACCGTGCCCAGGCCACCGATGACGATGCTGGCGGCGTTCACCGCCTGACCGTTGACGGCGCCCCCGCGCCGGGCAATCCGTTTGTCGACGACCCGTCAGTGAATGACACCTTCTTCACCTACGGCAACCGCAACATTCAGGGCATGACCATTCACCCGCAAACAGGCGACATCTGGAGCCATGAGCACGGCCCCAGGGGTGGCGACGAGATCAACATCATCCGTGCGGGTAACAACTACGGCTGGCCAGACGTCACCTATGGCATCGACTACTCCGGAGTGCCCATCACCAGCAAAACCACCATGGAGGGCGTGACCGACCCGCTGCACTATTGGGACCCGTCCATTGCCCCCTCGGGCATGGCATTCTATACCGGTGACGAATTCCCGGAGTGGCGGGGAGATCTGTTTGTGGGCGCCCTGAAAATGCAGAAGCTGGTGCGCCTGAGCATTGAGAACGGCACGGTCAGGGAAGAAGAAGATCTTCTGGAAGACCTGGGCGAACGCATCCGTGATGTGCGAATGGGGCCCGACGGTGCATTGTGGCTGTTGACGGACGCGGACAACGGCAAGGTCTACCGGATAGTTCCAGCAGAATAGTTCGACGAGGAAACCAGCGATGCGTCAGTGAGGATCGTTGGTTCTCTCGGTTTTCTCAAACTGCGGGGTATCGTCGGTGATGGTGAACCAGTCCGACTTGGAGCCCACATAAACGTGTGATGCCGGCCCCTTTTCCAGGGGCTCATTGATCACACCCACCCGCAGGCGCAGTATACCGGGGATGGCATCCACGCGGCTGTATAACTGGCTACCGCACCTGGGGCAGAACCCACGGTACTTTCCCGGCCGGGATTCGTATTCACGGATCAGGTCCTCACCCGCTGTAAAACGGGTACGGATTTTCTGGATCGGCGAACTGGCGGAAAATGCACTGCCGTGAGCCCGGCGGCACTGGCTACAGTGGCACAGGGCAATCGGCCCCAGAGGGCCGTCGTATTCAAGCTTTATATCGCCGCACAGGCATTGCCCTGTCAGCATAACGTGACCTCAACCATGGTTTCGCTTGCGGGTTCCGAAGGCCGGTATGATAACCACCCGCCACTTGAAGAACCAGCGGGTGGGCACCACATATAAGTCACAGCGTTCACGAAGGAGGACACTATGGCATTCAGCACACTTCCGAACATCGGTATGGGTACATTCCGCCTGAAGGGCAACGATGCAAGAGACGCCGTGAAGAGTGCCCTTTCCCTTGGCTACCGGCATATCGATACCGCCCAGATGTACGGGAATGAGGCTGAAGTAGGCGATGGCATTACCTCAAGCGGTATTCCGCGACGGGAGATTTTCCTGACCACAAAAGTGTGGCACGACCAGCTCCAGCACAGCGACGTGATCAACAGTCTGCACGACAGCCTGTCGCGACTGAAGACCGACCATGTCGACCTCACACTGATTCATTGGCCATCGCCGGGCGACGCCATCCCCATGGAGGAATACCTGGGCGCACTGCGCGACGCGCAACGCGAAGGGCTAACCACCCACATCGGGCTGTCCAACTTCACCTGCGCGCAAATGGACAAGGCAAAGGAAATACTGGGTGACACGGCGATTTTCACCAACCAAGTGGAAGTGCATCCGTTCCTGGCCAACCGCAAGGTGGTGGAGCATGCCCAGAAACTGGGCATAACCGTAACCGGTTACATGCCGCTGGCGGTGGGCAAGGTAATGGACGATGAAACCCTGGCTCGCATTGGCCGCGAACATAATGCGTCTGCTGCGCAGATTGCCATTGCCTGGATGGCCTCCCGAGGGGTGGTACCGATTCCGTCGTCAACCCGACCCAAGCACCAGAAGTCCAACCTCGACGCGCTGAACATCACGCTCAGCGAGGATGAAATTGCGGAAATTGACGGCCTGGACCGTGGTGATCGGATCGCTAATCCGGATTTCGCGCCTGCCTGGGACTGACGAAGCAGGCCATCGCCGCCAACACCAGCGTGGTACCCGGAATGACCGCCAGCACCCAGGTGCCTAATGTCCAAAGGGTCGCCACGCTGAACAGTGACCATATCAGTGGTAATAATAGAAACAGCCACCGCACCCGGCGGGGAAACAGCAGCATGCAGAGCACCGCGCCCAACGCCGTGACGTCCGGTGTAACGGCGAACAGCGCTGCTGCCTGACCATTGCCGGTTTGAGCGACTGCGAGGAGAGGCGACAGCCCCATCAATGCGATCCAGCCGATGCCCATCAGCCAGCGAGACCATATCGGCCGGTTCGTTGCCGCATTCCAGGGCCAGAACAGCCCCGCCACCGTCAGTAAGGCACCCTGCAGGACAAAGGCCCAGCCGAACCAGATCGCTGGCAGATTGATCGGCCCGTAGTAATGCATCAGGAAGCCGGCCCCGCTCCATAGCCACGCCGCGGCCACCAGCAGCAGTGCACTGCGCCTCGCCATCCCATCCCCACGTACCAGTAAGGCGCCAATCGCGATCACCATCACCACCGCAACACCCTGCCATGGCCAGATATCCTGGTTGATGCGAAAAAAGAGCCGAAGAAACACCTCTGGCCCGAACATCAGGAAATCCGCCAGGGAATAGCTGAGCCAGGTGGTCCCCATCACAGCCCTGCGACATAGGCCGCCATTCGGCGCCGTTGTTTCTCATCCGGCAAAGCACCGTATAGGGCGCCCATGTTCTCCTTCATATGCTCAACGCTGGTGGTGGCCGGAATGGCACAGGTAACCGCCGGGTGGGAAAGGATGTACTTCAGGAAAAACTCCGCCCAGTTGCGGCAGCCCACCTCATCGGCCCAGGGCGGCAGTGCTTCGGACTGGAAGCGCCGGAACAGTCGCCCGCCCTGGAAGGGCCGGTTCGCAATCACGGCGATCCCGCGTTCCCTCGCCAAAGGCAGCAGTCGGTCTTCCGCCTCCCTGTCCAGCACGTTGTAGGTCAGCTGCACAAAGTCCAGCGGTTCCGTCTCCATGATGCGTGCAAAGTCTCCGTGCCTGCGGCCATGGGAGGTGGTAATGCCGATATAGCGCACGTCACCATCGGCCTTCATTTGCTGTAAGGTTGCCAGGTGTTGCTGCCAGGCCACCAGGTTGTGTACCTGCTGCAGGTCAAAACGCTCTATACCCCACTTCCTGCGGGATTCACGGTCCTGTTGCCGGGTTGCATCGCCGTCTCCGGTCCAGATCTTGGTGGCGGAAAACAGTTTTTCACGGGCATTGAGGGTGTCCAGCGCCTCACCCATCACCTCTGCCGCCGAGCCGTACATGGGTGAGCAGTCCACCAGGGTGCCACCGAGATCGAAAAAGGTTTTCAGTACCTCGGTACGCTGATCAATCAGATACTGGTCACCGCCGACATTGAAGGTACGCCAGGTGCCCATGCCAACGGCAGGCAACCGTTCGCCGGAGGAAGGAATGGGATTCATCATCACATCCCCCTTCGGAGCAGCCATCAGCGCAGGCATTCGACATGAAAGACCTGCCGCGGCCATGGCAGCCAGAAATCGCCGTCGAGTCAGTTCGTGCGCCATACTCACTCCATTTTCTGTTTCCATCATACTAATCAAGAGGTTGTACAAATGCTAACCAGTTGATTAGCATGGGCGCTTACATCCGTTAACAAAAACGCAATATAAACAACGCCCCTACTGGCATTTTTTAACGTCATGTAGAGCCTTTCCACATAGTACACGCTTAGAATATGGGCTATTGTTAATGCACTTGGAATCAATGAGCGCCACACCATGTTGCTGAAGGCACGACGCCACCCGAACACGTCCCGTTATGGAACTATCCGCCAGCATGGTCGGGTGGCCCGTGGCATGGTGGTTTCCACCATGGCTGCAGTCCTGGCAGTCGGGTCTGCCGGTGCCTTTGCTTCGGAGTCAGCCGAGGCCGGTGGCACCAATAAGACCTGGAGCAATCAGGTGCGGGATTACGCCACCGAATCCCTGAACGACGAACAGGCGCTGAGCCTCGCGGCCATCCCCATGAACGGGCCGGGCATCGAGCAGTACATCAATGCAGATGCCTTGATGAGCCCCGGCTCTATCATGAAGCTGGTCACCACCTATGCGGCGCTGGAAATCCTGGGGCCAACCCATCATTGGGACACCAGCTTCTACACCGATGGCGAGCTTGTGGGCGATACCCTCAATGGCAATTTCTACGTTGACATGGGGGGTGATCCCAAGCTGACCATTGAACGGCTCTGGAGCACCCTGAACGAGCTTCGCGGGATGGGTATCAGTGCCATCAACGGCAACCTGGTGCTGGACGGTGATGTGTTCCGCATCGCAGACGAGCAACCCGTTTTCGACGACAACGGTGACAACCCCCACGCTCCGTTTCTGGTAAAGCCGTCGCCATACCTGAGCAATCTCAACCTCGTTCACTTTCAGGTTCGCGCAGATGAACGCGGAACACAGGCCTGGAGCGCGCCTTCACTGAACGACGTGGTGATCGACAATCGAGTGATCGCTACTGCGGAAGCCCCCTGCCCCGCTCGCCGTCATTTTACCTGGGAGCCGTTTTTTCACGAGGATCACCGGGTCACCGTTCGGGTGTCAGGCGAATTACCGCAGGGCTGCCGCACCACGGCCTATCTGTCGCTTCTGCCTCACGAACAGTACACCGCATCCATGATACGTTCACTGCTGTCAGACATGGGTATCGACATCAACGGTAAGAGCCTGCTGGCCAAAACGCCGGATGACGCCCGCCTGTTGCTGAGGACCACGTCTCCGGATCTGGTAACGATGGTTAGGGACATCAACAAGTGGAGCAGCAACGTGATGGCTCGCCAGTTGCTTCTTACCATCGGTGCCGAGAATCGCCTGGAAGATGAAGAAGACGATCGTGTGGCCGGTATTCGCGTCGTTAACGAGTGGCTACAGGAAAAAGGCGTCAATACCGCTGGCCTGGTGATCGAAAACGGTGCGGGTCTGACACGCGACGGCCGTATTACAGCGCGCCAGGGTGCGCAGATTTTGCAGCACGCCTGGAACAGCCCTTTCGCTTCGGACCTGATGGCCTCCATGCCGTTGATTGCGATGGATGGCACCATGGCCAGACGGCTGCGGAATTCCGGCCTGGACGGCAAAGGGCGCATCAAGACAGGTTACCTTGAGAACGTGCGCTCCATCGCAGGCTTCACCCGCGACGACACCGACACCACCTGGGCCATTGTCGGCATGGTCAACAACGACCCTGCCTGGAATGGTCAGGCCGTGCTGGACCGGATTATCTACTCCCTTCACTACCGTCCGCCCACTGGAACCACCCTCTCCAGGGCCCAATCCAGCGGCACAAAAATACGCTGAACCACACCAATAAGCGGTAGCTGCCGGGTTTCGGTGGTTACCGTTCTGTCATTTACCGGCCCAAAGCCCACCCCCCACGCCCGCAACCTTTTGTGGCGCATTCGGCAACAGATCCGTTGTAGCGACGCCTCTCCCTACCAAGTTTATTTCCATACCTTCATGCCGTAATCAGATCCCACTGCTAATCTTATGCGTAGCAGTAGCACTAGGTGCTTAAATTGGCGGAGCCTTCAGGGGTGTCGCCAAAGACAAGTACCAACAAGAGTCTGGACGGGGCTATATCGCCCCGTTCCTCACTGGAAGGAGATTGTGCATGAGCAAGCATACTTCGATGTTAGGTGCTGCAGGTGTAATCAGCATCGCTGTCATTGCCGGAGGCTGCGCCAGTTCGGTTGAGCGGCCGGATGGTGAACTCCGGTCCGCCGAGTCCGCCATTCAGCAGGCGGTGTCGTCCGATGCCAGGGATTTTGAACCCGTACTCTTGAATCAGGCTCAGAACCGGGTTGCGGATGCCGAGGAATTGATCAATCGCGAACAATACCTTGAGGCAAGCCGCTTACTCGAAAAGGCAGCCGTGGATGCGCAACTGGCCGGCGCTCGCTCGGAAACCGCGAAAGCAAGACAAGCGGTTGATGAGGTCAATCGCAATATTGAGTCTCTTCGCAAGCGAATCGACGAACGCCAGTAAAGGCCTCATCGGAAACGGGAGATGGTTATGAATAAGCGCAACATGACTTTGGGTATGGCAGTAAGCGTTTCTGTCCTCGTGGCAGGCTGCGCCAGCACGCCCCAGGATAACGCAAAGGTCGATGAAGCACGGGCCGCCTATGAGGAAATCCGCAACGACCCGAACGTAGCCCGCAGTGGTGATCGCCAGTTGAGGAACGCAAGGGAGCAATTGTCCCGTGCTGAAACTCTGCTCGCGGACGGTGCGGACGTTACCGAGATTGAACACGCGGCTTATCTTGCCAACCGGCATGCACAAATAGCCGGTGAGCAGGGAGAGCGCGCAGAGCTGCAGGAGCAGATTGATTCCGCGGAAGCGCGTCGCAAGGAGCTGGAACTGCAGATGCGCGCTGACGAAGCGGCACAGGCCAGGCGGGAAGCCAAAGAGCTTCGCCTGCAAATGGAAGCCATGCAGGCAGAGCAAACCGACCGGGGAATGGTGTTGACCCTCGGAGATGTGCTGTTCGATCTCAACAAGGCCGAACTGAAGTCTTCCGGTGAAGCCACTGTCAGGCGATTGGCCGAGTTCATGGCCGAGTATGAAAACCGGCGTGTGCGGGTGGAAGGCTACACCGATAGCACCGGTGAGGCCTCCTACAATCAGGGCCTGTCCGAGCGTCGTGCAGAAGCCGTTCGCGATACCCTTGTCGATATGGGCATCAGCAGAAGCCGCGTTGAGACAAAAGGGTTCGGTGAGCAGTTCCCCGTTGCCAGCAATGACACCTCTGGCGGAAGACAGCAAAATCGCCGGGTAGAGATTGTCATCTCCGACGAAGAGGGCAATATCAAAGCGCGGGAGAATTGATCACCCCGTTGCCACTTACCCATAAAAAAGCCCCGGTTCAACCGGGGCAAGTTTTTTCAAAAGATGCAAAGAATCAACGCTTCAACCTGATTCTAAGGTGTTATACGTCGTTCATCACTTTTGGATCAGGTTACCCGCTTTTCCCGAGGACCGGTCATGATTCGGATTGTTTCCATTGCGCTGCTGGGCCTGGCACTCCTGGCCGGCTGCAGCTCCACCAAGATGGCGTATCGCTATGCGGACTGGGGCATCGTCTGGTGGGTGGACGACTACATACCCATGACCGCCGAACAGGAATCCCGGCTTGAGCAGGACATCCGTGGCCTCCGCCAATGGCATTGCGCCACTGAATTGCCACGCTATTCCGAGTGGCTTGCCCAGTTAAAAAGCGATGTTCGCTCTGGCAACCTGAGTCAATCCACCGTTACCCACCACCAGGAACAGCTGCTTTCCTTTTTTCCCCCACTCATGGAGCGCGCAAGGCCGGCAGCCACACGCCTGTTATCAAGCCTCAGCGATGAACAGGTTCAACAGTTGGCCAGCAATATGGAAGAGAGCCAAAAAGAGCTGGAAGACGAGTTCCTGGCGGACAACCCGGAACAAACCCGGGAAGCCCGGGCCGAGCGCACGATGGAACGGGTTGAACGCTGGCTGGGGTCCCTCAACGAGCGACAGCGTGACACGGTCAACGCCTGGTCGGAAGGCCGGGGCAAGCAGACTGAAATCTGGCTGGAGGGGCGTCGGAATTGGCAACAGGCGTTAATCGATGCCCTGGCAACGCGAGACAGCGACGATTTTTCAGATCGAGTCCATTATCTAATGAGCAACTACGAGGAAGTTCGGGGGGAACGATACCAGCGGATGATGTCGGAAAGCCGGGCAGCCATGGCCGGCCTGATGACCGATTTACTGCAGCAGGCCGACCAGCGCCACCTTGACCACTTGCTGGAACAGGCGGCAACCATGCAGGGCGATTTCGATACCCTCGCCTGCACCAGCGAGGGTACCGGAAGCCTTAACGGCTAACGTCAGGACGCCCGGCTCAGATCGTCAGGTAACCGCCGTCCACGTTAATGCAGGTGCCTGTGGTATAGCTGGAAGCACCCGACGCCAGGTAAAGGACCGTGCCGGCCATTTCGTCCGGGTCTGCCACCCGCTTCATGGGGATGTGGGCCATCGCCTGCTTCTTGATGGCTTCGTTGCTGGTCAGCGCACTGGCGAACTTGGTGTCGGTCAGCCCCGGCAGCAGGGCGTTTACCCGAACCTTCTGCTGCCCCAGTTCCATGGCGAAGGACTTTGTCATGGATATCACCGCTGCTTTGGTGACGGAATAGATACCCTGGAAATGGCCAGGGTTGACGCCATTGACCGAGGCCACGTTGATAATGGACCCACCGCCATTCTTCTTCATGATCTGTGCGCCGCGGGCACACATGAAGAAATAGCCGCGAATGTTCACGTCCACCGTCTTGTGGTAGGCGCCCAGATCCGTGTCTTCGATGGGGCCGAAATAGGGGTTGGCTGCGGCGTTGTTCACCAGAACATCCAGCTTGCCGTGTTTCGATTCGATGTGCTGCCAGATGTCTTCAATCTGATCCATTTCGCCAATGTGGCAGGCATAGGCTTCGGCGCTGCCCCCAGCTTCGCGGATGCTACTGGCAACCGCCTCGCAACCGTCAATCTTGCGGCTGCTGACAATCACATGGGCGCCGTAGTTTGCCAGGGTGCGGGCGATGCTCTCGCCGATGCCACGGCTGGCGCCGGTGATCAGGGCCACTTTCCCACTCAGATCAAACAGGTCTTGCTTACTCATTCTTCACCTCAGTTCGTTATCGGAAGGTCACCAGGGAGGGATCTTCGGCTTCCAGGTGACTGTAATTGTTGAACACCGCCAGGCTGCGCCGGGCCCCGGAATGCAGAACCCGGGTAACACTGGTATTGGCAATCACGGAATTCATATCCAGGGCCTTGCGATCACTCAGTTCCAGAAGATGCTGGGCGATCACGGCAATCGGACCGCCGGATGTGGATACCAGGGTCTCGCCACCATCGGCATACTCAATCAGTTGCTCCAGCGACGTAATCACCCGCTGACGGAACGCTTGCCAACTTTCGGTGTATTCGTGATCGTGTCCGCCACTGACCCAGCGCTGCATGGCTTCCTCGAACACCTGCTGGAACGCCCTTGCCGGCTTGGGGAAGGCTGCCAGATCACGCGCCATGCGCTCGCGGTCTTGCCACTCGGGGCGCAAACGCTCCACCACCTGGGTATGATCAAACTCGTTGAAGCCATCCACCGCCTGCATGTCTGGCAGTGCATCACCGTAACCACTGGCGATCGCCTCTACCGTTTCCCGATGGCGCTCCATGTTGCCGCCGAAGACCGCGTTGGGCGTCACCTTGCCCGCAAGCCACCGGCCGAGGACACGCCCCTGCTCCCAGCCACGAGGAGAAAGCTGGTCATAGTTTTCCTTGCCGAAACTGGCCTGCCCGTGGCGAATCAGATAGATCGTTGCCATTACAGGTCACTCGCCTCGATAAGTCGCTGACAGCGTTTTTCCAGGTAGTTCGCGGCATGGCCAAAGGCGGCGAATCGCTTGTCTTTGGTCTGGCCGTGGTAAAAACGGTAATAGATCTGCTGGACAATCACCGCCAGCCGGAACAGGCCATAGATCTCGTAGAAATCGAAGTTGTCGATCTTGCGGCTGGATTTCTCCGCGTAGTAAGCGACCACCTCCTTGCGGGTCAGCATGCCCGGCTGGTGGGTCGGCTGTCGACGCAACATCTGGAACGGGCCCTCGTCATCGGCCTCAATCCAGTAGGCCAGGCTGTTGCCCAGATCCATCAGCGGGTCGCCGATGGTCGCCATTTCCCAATCAAGAACACCAATCACCTCGAACGGGTTGTCCTGATTGAGCACCACATTGTCGAAGCGGTAGTCGTTGTGAATGACCACCTGGGCAACGTCGTCCGGCATCTTGTCGTTCAGCCAGCCCATCACTGCTTCAAAGTCACCCACGTCATCCGTCTTCGCCTTGCGGAAACGGTCACTCCAGCCGCCAATCTGGCGCTGCACATAACCGGCGCCCTTACCCAACTTATCAAGGCCGGTGGCCTTGGCATCGACATTGTGCAGGTCCACCAGTTTGTCGATCACATTCAGGCACAGCTTGCGGGTATCCGCCTCACTGAGCTCAAAGTCCTTGGGGAAATCCTGGCGCAGGATGATGCCTTTCAGGCGCTCCATGATGTAAAAATCGCAGCCCAGAATGTCGTGGTCGTCGCAGATGGCGACAATGTTCGGAACATACGGGAATTCGGGCTTGAGAGCCCGCATCACCTTGGCTTCCCGCAACATGTCGTGGGCAGACTTGGCAATATGGCCAAACGGCGGGCGGCGCAACACGTAAGAACGATCGCCATAGTCCACCTGGTACGTCAGATTGGATGCGCCACCGGGATACTGTTTGATCGCAGGCGCGCCTTCCAGGTCCGGGATGGCCTGCTTCATGAAGCGGTCAACGGCCGCAATATCCAGCTCTTCACCTTCGCGGATATCAACAGCCTGGTCGATCTGGGTCATACGGCTCTCCCTTACTTCCTGATTCTGTGTTAAATAATGACTTAGGCCTTGCCGCCCATTTTCTTCATCCAGCGCTTGCTTTCCTGGTACATCAACCAGTCAAACGCCTTGGGCGCGTGGCGTTTGAGTACCCACATGCGACGCTCTTTGGCGTGTGGCAGCACCCAGAAATCGCCTTTCTCTACCGAACGAACGATGTCATCGGCCACGTTTTCAGCAGTGATGGTGGAGCGTTTCATCAGTTTGTTGACGTTCTGCTGAATGCCCGGAATATCCGATCGCATGCTGCTGGTCAGATTGGTCTGGAAAAACGCCGGGCATACGCAGCTAACGTGTATACCGGAGTCTCGCAGCTCCTGGCTGAGGGTTTCCGAGAGCGCAATCACACCGGCCTTGGACACATTGTAGCTGTCCATCAGCGGCGCAAGCATAAGCCCGGCCATGGAAGCGATGTTCACAAAGGCTCCGGAGCCCTGCTTCTTGAACTGCGGGGTAAAGGCCTTGCAGCCACGAACGACACCCAACACGTTGATGTCCATGATCCATTCCCAATCGGCCATGGTGGTGTCTTCAATCGAGCCCGCGGAAGCGACACCAGCGTTGTTCACCACCACGTCTACCCCGCCCCATTTGCCGGTGAGGTCCTCGCAGATCTTCTCAAGGTCGGTCAGCCGGCGCACATCGCACTCAACAAAGTAACCTTCGCCACCCGCGTTGTTGATCTCCTGCTCTACGGCAATGCCCTGCTCGGGATTAATATCGCCAATACAGACCTTGGCGCCTTCTTTGGCATACCGCAATGCAATAGCCCGGCCCAGGCCGCTGGCCCCGCCGGTAATAAATACTCGCTGTGTCATCGTTGTCTTCCGCTGTTTTCTATCGTTTTTAGTTTCGGTGCAAGAGCCCGCGATGGCCCCACATGCCGACTCCCTGAGTTAGCAGGGGACGGAGGGGGGCTGTTTCAGAAACTGTACGGAGCCATGGATGGCGGAGTCCAAGCGCCACATGGATGTGCCGAAGGAGCGTGTCTCTGAAACAGCCTCCCTCCGTCCCCAGGCACCCAAGCTTCAGTTCCGGTATTTAGCCAACTCCAGACGAGCAACCATCGCACGGTGAACCTCATCAGGGCCATCAGCCAGGCGCAAAACCCGAGCATAGGCGAACAGCTGAGTCAGCGGGAAATCATCGTCGCTAACACCCGCACCACCGTGAATTTGAATCGTATCGTCCACAATCTGCTGAAGCATCTTCGGAATAACCGCCTTAATCATGGACACTTCCTGCAAGGCTCCAGAGATACCTTTGGTATCCAATGCCCAGGCGCATTTCAGCGTCAGCAAACGCGCCTGCTCAATCGCCATACGGGCATTGGCAATCACATCCGGATTACCGCCCAGTTTAGCGATTGGCCGACCAAACGCCTCACGACTGGTCGCCCTTTTGATCATCAGTTCCAGAGTACGCTCCGCCGCACCGATGGCACGCATACAGTGGTGAACACGCCCCGGCCCAAGACGGCCCTGGGCAATCTCGAAGCCACGGCCGGGGCCCGCAATAAATGCAGTCTTGGGCAAGCGCACGTTGTCGAAGGACACAACACCGTGACCGTATGGCTCATCGTAGGCGCCGAACACCGGCAGCATTCGCTCAATTTTGACCCCAGGGGTATCCAGCGGCACCAACACCATGGAATGACGGCGGTGCTTGTGGGCATCGGGATCGGTCAGGCCCATGAATATGGCAACCTTGCAATCCGGGTGGCCAACGCCAGTGCTCCACCATTTGCGACCGTTGAGAACAACCTCGTCGCCATCCACGGTGGCCGTGGCTTCCATGTTGGTGGCGTCTGAAGATGCCACAGCTGGCTCTGTCATGCAGAAAGCGGAGCGTACTTCACCGCTTTGCAGACGGGGCAGCCACTCGGCTTTCTGCTCTTCGGAGCCGTAGTGGATCAGCACTTCCATGTTGCCGGTGTCCGGCGCGTTGCAGTTGAAGATTTCCGGGGCAATGAAGCTGCGGCCAGTTTCTTCGGCAATCAGGGCATAGTCGGAGTTGAGAAGCCCACACCCGTATTTCTCATCCGGGAAGAACATGTTCCACAGGCCCTGTGCTTTGGCCTTTGCTTTCAGTTCCTTGATGATGGGCAACACCACCCAGCGGTTTTCCTGCGCCATCAGTTCCTTATGGTACTGCTCTTCAATCGGGAAGATTTCTTCCTCCATGAAAGTTTTGACGCGCTTGAGATAGTCCTGGCCCTTCTCGGAAATACTGAAATCCATTGCCATGTCCTCTTGGTTTGACCGATATCGAGCCAGTCTAGTTTTCTATCCACTATTACGCGACTGAATAATTCTTATCATTTATCATAAGGCTGGCTTATTCGCGAAGGGGAGATGCTTATGGCACTGAATCGACTGGACCTGAACCTGCTGCATGTATTCGACACCATCTACCGGGAGGGCAGTCTGACCCGCGCCGCCCGGGCCCTCCACCTCACCCAGCCGGCGGTCAGCCATTCCCTGTCACGTCTGCGGGAGCATTTTGATGACCCCTTGTTCAGCCGTCAGGGCAACCAGATGGTGCCCACTCCCCTGGCCCGTCGTTTCCTGGAGTCCATGCGCCCGGGGCTGACCCAGATACAGAGTGCGGTGAACCAGTTCCACGCCTTCGACCCGGCCAATCAGCGCAAAACCTATTCGCTGGCCTTGCGGGACATCCTCGAGTCGACGTTCCTGCCCAAACTGATGGGCCGACTGGAAAGCTACCCCGAACTGGAGATCATCAGCCAGCGGGTACCCCGGCGGGACATGGAAACCCAGCTGGCAGCGGGCAAACTGGATTTTGCGGTGGACGTGCTGTTGCCGGTCAGCAATCAGACGGGCCATGAACTATTGCGACACGACAGGTTGGTGGTGCTGGCGAGAAAGGGCCACCCGCTCACCGGCGGCGGCCTGACCTTGGACAAGTATCTCGAAGCCAAGCATGTACTGGTTTCGTCCCGGTCGGAGGGCCCCGGCATTGAGGACTTTGAACTGTCGCGGTTCGGAGTGCAGCGAAACATTCGTCTGCGATGCCAGCACTACTACGCCGCCTGCCGGGTAGCTGAGGGAACCGACCTGTTGCTGACCATGCCGGAAAACTACGCGCGGATCATCGCGGAACGGGCTGACATCGATATTCTGACCACTCCGGTGGACCTACCCGGTATCGATGTGCATCTATACTGGCACAAGGCCTATGAAAGGGAGCCAGCGCTCATCTGGTTCCGGGAGCAGTTGGCCAGCATCGTGTGAGCGCCACCTTCAGTAGGCCCCCACCAGTTTCAGGAAACCAAGAAATCCGGCGGCGGTAATACCCAGTGACGCTACAACAATGCCGAAGCCCCACCAGATCGCGGCCCCATCAGACACCTCAGTGTCGTGCCCTCGCAAGGTGCGGTAGAACGCCCAGGGGCCAAGAATAAAGGCACCCAACACCGCAAACACGAGCCCCACACTGACGCCCGCAAATGTCCAGGTGGCCAGCACTGTGGCGCGATCAGATACCTGTTCCTTGACGCCATGGCGAAGCAGGAACTGTTTGCAGAAGAACCAGATCAGCGCGAACAGGATGATGACAAACAACAGTCCGCCAACGACGGTAATCAGGCGATAGAACAAGGCAAATCCTCAGTAAAATTAGTCAACCACAGCACTATAACCAGCAATCCATAACTGGTAAAACAAACGAGGGATTAAATGGTGTGGAATCCCCATGGCACATGACTACACTGAATCACACGACTGACTCTACGATCACAGCAACAGGAAGGAGTATCCGGAATGGCCCAGAAAACCCGAATTGCGGTGACCCCCGGTGATGGCATCGGTCCTGAAGTGGTTGCCGAGGCGGTACACTGCCTGGAGACCCTGCGCAAACGACACGATTTGCCGATGGAGTGGACACGCTTTCCCTGGCCATCCCATGCCTGGCACGAAGAGAATGGCGAATCCATGCCGGCTGATGCTCTGGACCAATTAAAATCCTATGATGCGATTCTGTTGGGTGCCCTGGGCGACCCCGGCCCGGTCGACGACCCTGACCGTTACCTGCTGCCAGACAGCATCTCCCTGGCCCCCCTGCTGGACATGCGCAAGGGATTTGATCAGTGGGTTTGCGAACGGCCCGCCAGACTGCTTCCCGGTGCCCGTCAGTATCTGGCGGATGAGCGCGCCAAAGACATCGACATGCTGGTGATTCGAGAAAACAGCGAGGGCGAGTACGTTAGCCAGGGCGGGCGGCTCCGTAAGGGCGCACCGGATGAAGTGGCTACCCAGATGGAAGTATTCACCCGCCGGGCAACCGACCGGATTATCCGCTATGGCTTCGAGCAGGCCCGCCTGCGAGCCGCCGCACGCGCCGAAGAAGGCCGCACCCGACACTTCCGTACTCTGGAAGGTAAAACCTGCGAAAGCCAGGTGTGCATCGTGACCAAACGCAATGCCCTGCGCTATTGGGGCGACATGTACACCGAAGCCTTCGAAGAAATGGCGAAACAGTACCCCGACGTAGCAACGCACCACGAACTGGTGGATGCGGCCTGCATGAAGTTCGTCCAGGCGCCCTGGGCGTTCGATGTGGTGGTGGCCAGCAACCTGCAGGGTGACATCCTGACCGACCTGGCAGCCGTATTGTCCGGCGGCATGGGCGTGGCGCCCTCCTGCAACCTGAATCCCGACGAAAACGGCATGCCCTCGATGTTCGAGCCAACCCATGGCAGCGCACCGGATATTGCCGGCCAGGGCCTGGCCGACCCCACAGCAATGCTGTTCACCACGGCACGCATGCTGGAGTGGCTGGGGCGGAAGGACCCGGCTGTGGCCGCGGCCGGGCGGGAATTGTTTGACGCAGTAGCCGCTGATCTGGCGGAGAACGCCGGCAAATCCAGGGGTACACAGGAAATCGGCGCCGCCGTGCGCGAGCGCCTGGAGTCACTTACTCGGCCATAACGAACTCAAGCCGCCCGGGCGCAACCCTCACGTCCATGGGCACCATGCCGAACATTCGCTGGGTGAAGTCCGCTTCATCCAGCCGATACACCGGCATGGTTTCCAGCATCTGGGCAACCACCCTCATGACGTTATCCGTAACCGGTTTGAGATCCCCTTTGAAAAACGACGAATCGATACTGCTTTCCAACAGTTGCAGCCGCCGAATGTAGATCGCTTTCTCCTTACTGTCGTAAACAGGCGCTCCTTCCACTTTCAGGGCAATATCGACTGGCAGCTTTGCCATCAGCGCATTCAGGGCGACCTGTCCTCTCAGGTCAATGACCGCCACGTCACGGCCATCCGGGCCAAGGGTAATGTCCGCATTGCTCAGGCTCAGGCTAAGTGGCGACCCGCTCTGCAGCTGCCGGCGATCAAAGTCACTGACGGTATCCTGAAAGTGGCGCTCCAACGTCGCTTCGGAAATGGAATAGGGTGACAGGCTGGCACAGCCGCCTAGAACAAACATGGATAACAGAATAACGGCCGAAAACAGGCGGGTTGATGCGTTGACCATCGAAAGACTCTCCTTTGCAGTTCCTCCTATCCTGAGCCAAGGTGGCTGCCCGGGCAAGCCGGGCAGGTTAATCATCGTTCAGGAATGAATAGACACCGCCGAAGGTTGGCGGGCGGTTATTCGTTCTCGGCCCGGACGGTCACGGAGGGGGTCAGGTTCTCGTCGAGGACCACGTGGACCAGGATGGGCTGACAGCACACCTGGCAGTCCTCCACGTACTCCTGATCTTCCACCGAAGGGTCGACGCTGAGATCCAGCGTCTCCCAACAGTAGGGGCATTGCACAAGCACTGAGTCCAGAGCCGACATGACGGTCAGAACTGCTGCTTGGCCATCCAGGGGATGATCCGGTCGAAGGCTTCATCCAGTTTCTCGCACGTGGTCGAGAAACTGATCCGAACGGCGTTCGTGCACCCTTCCCCGAAGGCATCTCCCGGCACCAGGCAAACACCCGTTTCCTTGAGCATTCGCAGCGCCAGATCGGAGCCGTCCACGTGGGGCGGCAAATCCGGGAACGCAAAGAAGGCGCCACCGGGTTTGTACCCTGTCAGATACGGTGTCTGGTCGACCAATTCCACCACCTTGTCGCGGCGTTCACGGTAGATGTCCACCATGTTCTTGACGCATTGCTGGTCTCCGGTGAGTGCCGCGACGCCCGCGAACTGGGACGGCGTGTTGGCGACAGAGGTGGTGAACATGTGGAAACGCCGCAGCGACTTGATCGCCGCCTGGCTTGCAATCACCCAACCTACCCGCAACCCGGCCATACTGTAGGTCTTCGAGAAGCTGCTGATGCACATGATGTTGTCCAGGTCCATTGAGCAGTTCAATACACTGGCGAAGTCGTCATCGTCAAAGATGAGGTGATCATAGACCTCGTCGGCGTATACCTGGATTCCCCGGTAGGCGCACTCTTCCAGAATGGTCTCGACGGTAGTGCGGGGGTATACGGCCCCGGTGGGGTTATTGGGGTTGTTCAGGATCAGCGCAAACGTGCGCGGTCCCATGGCCCGGATTACTTCGTCCGGATCCAACTGGTGGTCGTTATCCGCCCGGGTGGGCACAAACTTGACCTCACCACCGTTCATGCGAATCAGCGGTGCGTAAAGCAGGAACGACGGGTCAGTCACGATGAACTGCCGGCCTGGCGCAGACGTCGCCGAAATCGCCAGGTACATCGCCTCGGTCGCCCCGCTGGTGATCAGGATGTTGTCCCGGGTCAGCTTGCGATCGTAGCGTGCGCCGTAGTAATCCCGCAGGGCAACCAATAACTCGGGCAGGCCCGCGTCCATGGTGTACCCCGTCTGCCCGGCATTGAGCGCGTCAATATAAGCGTCAATGACATGCTTGGGGGTTGGCAAATCCGGCTGACCGATGGAAAGATGAATGACATCCTTCATGGTGGCCGCCATATTCACCATGCGACGAATGCCCGGCACCGGAACCGCCTGCATCGCCGGGTTCCAACTGGCCTTGTTCTTCCGGTATTTCACTTTACGCGGTTTGGTCTGGCCGGTTTCTCGATTGGCGGCTTCTGCCATAAACACCTCCTGGACGCGGGGCAAAATAGTAGCTACTCCTGCAGGTTAGTCAGTAAACAGGGGCCGTACAAGACATAAAACAGAAAGATTGGATTACCGGAACGAAACGCCGTAGTACCCGCTATAACAAGGGCTACGACCTTTATCTTATATGGGGTCAGGTTGACCAGTTCAGGCTCAGATACCAGACTGTAGACTCGACATCCGGACTGTCGATTCCCGCGGCCGGACGCGGACAAACTGCATTGGCGGAGGACAGATGACCCAACACAGCAAACCGGTTGTAACCGTTCTGACAGCACCCGGTGAAAACGAGCCTCCTGGCATGGATGCCCTGCGGGCACGAGCAGAGGTTCGCTTTGCCTCTGACGAGCCCACTCTGCGGGACACCTTGCCGGGCACCGACGTAATGATGGTGACGGACTTTCGTACCGAGGCCCTGGCCGCCGCCTGGCCGTCAGCGGACAAACTGCAGTGGATCCACGCCACCAGTGCCGGCGTGGATGCCTTGATGTTCCCGGACCTTATTGAAGGCGATGTCACCGTGACCAACGCCCGGGGCATCTTCGACCGCACCATTGCCGAGTACGTGCTGTGCACGATTCTGATGTTCGCCAAGGATTTTCCCCGCTCCCTGCGCCTGCAGGCAGAGCACAAATGGCAGCACCGGGACACCGAAAGAGCTGAAGGCAAACAGGTACTGATCGTTGGCGCCGGTTCCATCGGCGGGCAGATTGCCCGGCTATGCAAGGCCGCCGGCCTGAAACCCCACGGTATTGCCCGCAAACCCCGCCAAGACGATCCGGATTTTGTCGCGGTTCACGGCAATGACGACCTCACCGAGCAACTGGGCCTGGCGGATTTCGTAGTCATCGCCGCCCCACTGACCCCCCAGACCGAAGGCCTATTCAACGAAAAAGCCTTCAAGGCCATGCGCAAGTCCGCCCGCCTGATCAACATTGGTCGCGGGCCCGTGGTGAAAACCGACGACCTGATTGCCGCCCTGAATAACGGCGACATCGCTGGCGCGGCGCTAGACGTGTTCGAGGAAGAACCCCTACCGGCGGATCATCCGCTCTGGGATATGGAAAATGTCATCATGACCGCCCACATGTCTGGCGATTTTATCGGCTGGAAACGGGCGCTGACCGACCAGTTCCTGGAGAACCTGGACCGCTGGCATCAGGGTGAGGAGCTGTTCAATCTGGTGGATAAGAAATTGGGGTATGCCAGTAAAAAGTGAGCACGCCCGCTCAAACAAAAAAAAGCGGAAATCCCATTCGCAGGGATTTCCGCTTTTTCAATTCAATAGAACCTCTGGGCCAATCAGCTACCAGACAACGACGTATCCGAAGGATCTATCTCCATTTGCTGGATCGCAATTACCGCCTGGGTCCGGTTGCGAACCCCCAGCTTCCGGAACACCGCCGTGATATGGGCCTTGATGGTAGCCTCTGAGACGTCCAGATCATAAGCGATCTGTTTGTTCAAAAGCCCCTCAGCCAGCATACCCAGCACCCGGAACTGCTGCGGCGTCAGTGACGCCAGTTTTTCGGAGAAGTCCGTCATGTCCGAATGCATCCGCTCGATCTTGTCCGCCACACCCTCCGGCAACCAGACGTCTCCTTCCAGGACTGCCTGAATCGCCTCGGTGATGGTTGGCAGAGGCGCCGACTTCGGAATAAAGCCCGACGCCCCATAGTCGATCGAACGGCGCATCACCTGCATTTCTTCCGATCCTGACACCACCACCACTGGCAGGCCGGGGTACTGCCCGCGCATGAACACGAGCCCCGAAAAGCCGTGGGCGCCCGGCATGTTCAGATCCAGCAACACCAGATCCGCATCCGGATGCGACTCTACCGCCGCCTGCAGCGCCTTGATGCTGTCCACTTCCACTGTCTTGGCATCAGGTACCGCCTGACTGACCGCCTGTTTCAGAGCTGCCCGAAACAGCGGGTGATCATCGGCGACGATAATAGTTTGTGTCATTCAACAGATTCCTCACAGGGTCACAGCCTGATAGCAAGCAGGCCTTACTTGTTCGCACGACCGCTTATCAGGTCATCCACCACGCCCGGGTCCGCCAGAGTGGAGGTGTCGCCCAGCTGATCGTGCTCATTGGATGCGATTTTACGCAAAATACGACGCATAATCTTGCCAGAACGAGTCTTGGGCAGTCCAGGCGCCCACTGAATTACGTCCGGAGACGCAATCGGCCCGATTTCCTTGCGCACCCACTGGACCAGTTCCTTCTTCAACTCGTCGCTGGGTTCCTCGCCATGAACCAGGGTTACATAGACATAAATGCCCTGCCCCTTGATTTCGTGGGGGTAACCAACCACAGCTGCTTCGGCAACCTTGTTGTGGGCTACCAGGGCGCTCTCAACCTCAGCGGTCCCCAGGCGGTGGCCGGACACGTTCAGAACATCGTCCACCCGGCCGGTGATCCAGTAGTAGCCGTCTTCATCACGACGGGCACCGTCGCCAGTAAAGTACATTCCCTTGTAGGTACTGAAGTAGGTTTGCTTGAAGCGCTCATGATCACCGTAGATGGTGCGCATCTGGCCAGGCCAGCTGTCCAGGATCACCAGGTTGCCCTCAGTCTTGCCTTCCAGGATATTGCCGTCATTATCCACCAGTGCCGGCTTGACGCCGAAGAACGGCACAGTCGCGGAACCCGGTTTCAGATCGATGGCGCCCGGCAGCGGCGAAATCAGGATGCCGCCAGTTTCCGTCTGCCACCAGGTGTCCACAATCGGGCACTTGCTGTTACCGATTACGCGATGGTACCACTCCCAGGCTTCCGGGTTGATCGGCTCACCCACCGAACCCAGCAGGCGCAAACTGTCGCGGGTGGTGCCGTTCATGCAGGACTCACCTTCGGCCATCAAGGCACGGATGGCGGTAGGTGCGGTGTACAGGATATTGACCTTGTGCTTGTCCACCACCTGACCCATACGGGAGGTATCCGGGTAGTTGGGTACACCTTCAAACAGGACGGTGACAGCACCATTGGCAAGCGGGCCGTACAGAATGTAGCTGTGACCGGTGACCCAGCCAAAGTCCGCCGTACACCAGTAGACGTCGCCATCGTGGTAATCGAAGACGTATTCGTGGGTCATGGAGGTAAAGACCATGTAGCCACCGGTGGTATGCAATACGCCTTTCGGGGCGCCAGTGGAGCCGGAGGTGTACAGCATGAACAGCGGATCTTCGGCGTTCATGGGTTCTGCAGGGCAATCCGTGGACGCGCCCTTCATCAGCTCCTCGTAACTCTCGTCACGACCGCCTTTCCAGGGCACATCACCGCCGGTACGCTTGACCACGATAACCTTGTCCACCTCTGCGCCGGCTTCCTTACTCAACGCAGCGTCGACGTTTTTCTTGAGAGGAATCTTGCGGCCGCCGCGGACACCTTCATCAGCCGTTACCACGAATCGGGATTTACCATTCGCAATCCGGGCACCCAGTGCTTCCGGAGAAAACCCGCCGAAGACAACAGAATGGATAGCGCCGATGCGGGCACAGGCCAGCATGGCAACACCCGTTTCAACAATCATGGGCATGTAGATAGTGACAACATCGCCCTTCTTGACGCCCTGATCTTTCAGAACGTTCGCGAACTTACAGGTTTCTTCGTACAGTTCGCGGTAGGTCACGTTGCGGGAATCGGCCGGGTCGTCGCCCTCGAAAATGATGGCTGTCTGATCACCGCGCTTTTCCAGGTGACGGTCCAGGCAGTTAGCGGCGGCGTTCAGTTGGCCGTCTTCAAACCATTTGATGGATAGGTTGTCGTAGTCGTAGGTGGTATTTTTCACCTTCGAGAAGGGCTTGATCCAGTCCAGTCGCTTGCCGTGTTCAGCCCAGAAGGTCTCCGGGTCATTCACCGACTGTTGGTACATCTTCTCGTACTGATCCCGGTTTAGCAGGGCCCGTTTGGCCACGTCCGGACTTACCGGATAAACCTGTTTATCAGTCATTGTGCTCCCCCTTATTAGTCAGAGTCTGTTGTCATTATCGGTTATTTAATAAAGAGCGTGACGGGCAAAAAAGCCCTGAAGACGGATACCCATAGTTCAACACGCGTGCCAGTGAACAATGAATTAGACTAACGTCCCAATCCGCCAGCACTTTTAGCTAGAATGACGGTCTCACGAGGGGTGACCCTATGTTCTGGAGCCTGCCCTAAAGGATAGACCCGCCAGCGGAAACAACAAGTGAGGTTCCGCCCCCCCGGGAACCGGGGGGGACGGGTAGAAAGGACAGCCGACTGACCGGGTGTCAGGCGGCTTTCTTGCGGGTCTGGGCAGCCCGCAGGCTGTACAGCTTCCTCTCCTTGAGAGCGTAACGGTTAAGACCTCCGAGGTGGATCTTGCACAGGTACAGCTGCCAGTCGATCTGGCGTGCATCCACCGGGAACAGGACACGATCCAGTTCACCCATGCGGGAAGCCAGGGCCATCAGCGAATCGTTACGGAAGATGTAATCCGGTGCCGTGTAGAAACCAAAGATGGTGGCGAGTGAACGCGTGGTATCGAGGTTTTTGAGAACCTTTAGCTCACGGTTCTGGCCAGCCAGCCTCAGTGCCTTGCCAGCGATGGACAACGGCACGCGCATCCCGCCAACCACAACATCAAACAGCTTGCGGTTGACCGCCACAAACGGTTTCGTGGGCCGTCGATAGAACAACTGGTCATACGCTGCATAGTTGGACTTGGCTTCGGCCATCAGGTAGTCAATGAACGTGCCCAGCGAAATTGGGTTTGAACCGCCACTGCAGCATTGATAGATGCGGCGATGCCCAGGCTCGGAAATGGCTTCAGCCAGGGACAGGATAATGCTGTTGGCCACTAGGTCCACCGGAATCACGTCGATAATACCGCTGCGTTTGCCGGGAAACAGGGAGACCTTCTCACGGGCGTAGGCAAGTATGATCGCATCCGCCACCTTCACACCTTCAATCCATCCCGGCGAGGGTTCTTCCAGTGCACTTTCAATGATGGAAGGGCGAACAATTGTGAGTGAGCGCCCGGAAAGGGCTTTCATCAGGAGTTGCTCACCCAGCCATTTGGTAAACGTGTAGGTGTCGCTCCAGCCGTAGTTGTTGGCCTCGCGAATACCCAGGTCCACGAGCTTTTTCTCAAGCACTTTGCCGGAGTATCGGGCCTTCACGTCGGAGATCTTGTCCTGCAGAAGGTGTACAAGCTCTTCCGTTTCATAGTATCCGTCGGTGCTGCGGGGGATAGACTCTCCCGCCGGCTTGATAACGGACTCCGTGATCTGACCGGAATTTTTTCCGTTGACGTAGCAGGTGGATACCTGGATGACCGCCATAGTGCTGTTGAGCTCCGCCAGAGCGGCAACGTTCTTGAGGCAAAGGGTATTGATCTTCAGCGCCTTATCGAGCTCCTCCCGGAAATTTACGCTGGCTGCGGAATTGATAAACGCATCGACCTGCCCGGCAAGAGCACGGAACCGCTCCTGCGTAAGCCCAAAACGGGGTTCAGTCACTTCGCCGGTGATGCAATGAACGCGTTCCTCAAGAAAGCTTTCGAACGCCTCGTTGTCATCGTGCCTAAGGCGTTCGAACACGGAAGAACTCGCGATCTCATTGAGGAATCGTTCCCGCGCTGCCGGATGCCTTTTGTTACCGCGGATAAGCAGATGGATCCCGCCAATATCCGGCACCGTGCGAATCAGTTTTTCCAGTACCACCTTACCAAGAAACCCGGTGGTGCCGGTGATCAACACGTGTTTACCACGTAGTTGCTCAAGAACACCGGACGCTGACGCTCCATTCTGTTGCTGCTGTGTTGCCATGACGAGAACTCCTTCTCAAATTCACTGTGTAGCCATCAAATGCAGTGGGTTTTACTGCATTTTGCGGGCCACGATTCCGGGAATAAGGCTGATTTTTGCACAGACCGAATGACAGTGCGGTGACATAGAGCAAAGTTACGCTACAAATTGCATCAATAAAATGACCATAAAATAAGGTGACTAAATGCAAAAAAAAGGAATGGAGAGAAACCGGATAAAAGGTGCTCAGGAACCGTTCTTGTCGGTGTCCGCCAGCGAGCGTAGAAGCTGATCCAGGGAGATATTGGACGGCTGCTCCTTAAGCGCCCGAATCAACCGGCTTTGTTCACCAAAACTGATACGGTCGTAGTACGGCTCCCGCTCTGGCTTATTTACTATTGCTTCCGCCTTACGGGGAACTGCCGCAGGGTCAACTTCTGCAGCGAGATGGCGAAGATGAGTCGCCATATGTTCTCGTTGTTCCTTTTCCAGTTTGTCCCAATTGAGAGAGGCTAAACCGGTCTGGATAATCTCGATGGCATCTGCATCCATTTTGCGCCCTAACAGTGCAAAAAGCCCCTGAAACGCGTCATAACGCAGCAGCGGCTTGTCACTGCTGTCAGCCAGTATTTCGCCGAGTTCTGCAGTCAGCCGCTTGCATTCCTGGGCCGGGTCTTTTGGCGTTTTTGCCTGGCCACCGCCGGACGCAGGCGCCGTATCCGCTGAACCGGACGACACCCGGTGCCAATACGCCGCAATCCCCGCCTTTCGCGGCGGCAGCTGGCGCAGCCGCACGTTCAGCATGTCAGCCAATGTTCGGAATTGACGGCTGGACGGATCAGAAGCCGGCAACAGTGCCACAGGGCGTTGATTCATCACTGACTGGCGCAAGGTTTCGTCACGCCAGATCGCACCCAGGTAATGCAACTGCAACCCCAGGTGCCGAACTGCAGCAGCATCAAGGCGCTGAAACACGGATCGAGCCTGACTTGCACCCTGGGCCATGTTCACCAACACGCTCGGCGTCCTTCGGTAGCCACGGCGAATCAGAAGTTTTATCAGGGAGAAGGCATCGGTCAGCGATGCAGGGTCTGGCGTGACCACGACGCAGGCCAGTTCCGCCGCCGCAATCATGTGCATGCCGGTCTTCTGCAAACCGGAGGCCGTGTCTGTGATCACGTAGTCGTAGTTTTTCTCCAGCCTCGACAAAGCCTTGAGAACACGCAGGCTTTCTTCAGCGGCCATATCCACACATTGTTCAACTCCCGAGGCGCCGGGAATGATGTGCAAACCCCACTCCGCTTCCATAATCACGTCGCGGAGAGAGCACTCACCGGCCATTACGTTGGCCAGGGTGCGCTCCGGATACCGGCCCAGCATGATACTGACATTAGCCAGATCCGTGTCACCATCCAGCAACAATACTCTGTAACCCTCTCGCGCAAGGGTCAGGGAAAGGTTCAGTGCCACCGATGTTTTTCCGACGCCACCTTTGCCACCGGTTATGGCCAGTGTTCTGGGTTGCTTCGGAATGTGCCTGGAAGTGCGGGAATCGGTCATGAATGCTTAATAGGCGCTGTCTTGTCCATCGACTGACACGTGATCCGGGTAAAATTTGAGTACTGTGTCAAAGTGTAACCCGGACGGAGTTCTAACTGTAGACAAAAAGAGACGGGTTGAATGCCCGATCATGGACGGTTTTGCGACATTTAACCTGTAAAAAGTTTACACACATCACAACACGGGTAATACTCTGCTTAAAAAAGGACCAATAACTGTTTAATAAATGCAGGTTATTGACTAAGCTCCATCGGGTTAATGTTTATGAACAAGTCGTCAGATACTAACGAAATATCTGGCGCGTTACACAGGCAGGCCTATGCAGATTGCCCCTGACATACAGCTACCGAGTCTCCCGGAGGTTACCCTTCGGGCGCTTGAGGCCTGCCATCAGGATGAAAACTATCGCCGAATAAGTGACATTGTGTCTGCCGACACCGCTCTGGTCACTCGCGTTCTCGCCCTCGCCAACTCGGCACTGTACGGCCCCACCTCGCAAATACGTTCCATTGACCAGGCCCTGCTCCGGCTGGGAACCCGACGTTTTCACACCCTGGTTCTGACTGCTGCATTGCGCCAGATTCTTTACGAACTCGGGGCAGACCAGTGGCAACAGCTGCGGGACTTCTGGCGCCATTCACTGACCACCGCCCTGACGGCCAGGGCTCTGGCAACACTGACCCGCTACCCCGAACCCGACCAGGCGTTCATGCTGGGTATGTTGCACAACGTAGGCGAGCTGATCGCACTGAAAACACCGCCTGGAGAAACCCAGCAATACTACTTTGACCACCAGTCCGATATTGCTGCCGAACTGGTCAATTCATGGGGGCTGGGCCCCATGGCGGTTGACGCTATGCGCTATCAGCAGGCCATGCCAGCGGAAATACAGGATGCTGGGCACCTGGTCAAACTGATCAGTCTGGCAACGCGCCTGGCACTCTCGGACGCGGCGGGCATTGCGGCGGCGGGGACCATTTTTGGGCTCAATGAAGAGCTCACGCGAGAGATCAACCGCAGGATCGACCAGGAAGTGAGCGGCGTGGCCGAGTCACTGGGCATTCCGCTATCGGAAGACTACGACGCCCACCATTCCAACCACAAACTCAAACAGACCATACTGAAACAGGCCATGGCCAGCCAGGCGTTGGAACTGTCGCCGATTCGCGGCAGTGCCCAGGAGAGTCTGGCCGCAACCGTCACCAGCCTGACACTGATCACCGGCCTGCCGGCACTGTATTTTGGCCAGGCCGGAGACGGGCTGACACTGCTATCCGCCAGCAACGGCGATACTCCTGACCTTACAGTTGCCAGCGGGCCGGCCACCAGCGTGTTGACCGAGGCCTACAGCAGCGGCACCGCCCTGTGTCTTGGTGACCGCACAACGACTGTGCTGGACCGCCAGCTGCTTTCTCTCTTGAAAACCCCTTCTCTGGTGGCTATTCCCGTTCGGGGGGAAGATCAATGTGCTGGCGTCTTTGTCGTCGGTACCGACCATGACAGTTCCGGTCAGACAGAAGAAATCGGTCGCCTGTTCAGCGCCAAACTGTCTGACGCCGTCACTGCCACGCTAGCCAATAGTGGTACCCAGGACAGTATGGAGTCGGAACTGGCCCGACAGGCCATTCGTCGCCAGGTCCATGAGGTGAGCAACCCGCTGACCATCATCCGGCAATATATCTATCAGCTACGGAACCGGCTGGATGATGACGAAGTACAGGAAGAGCTGGACGTCATACGTGACGAACTTGATCGCGCGGGGGATCTCCTGTTGCAGATCAGCAGGGGTCCGGGCCATGATGCAGCAAACCCGACCGGCGTCTGCAATCTTAATGACGAACTGAGAATTCTGCGGGACTTGCTGGAAGACAGCCTGTTCAGCGGCGACGACATGGCGCTGGAGCTTGACCTTTGCGCGGACCCCACCGATGTTACCGTGCCCGGTGCTGTCATCCGGCAGGTGGTTATCAACCTGGTCCGTAATGCGGCAGAATGCCTTGTTGACGGTGGCGAAGTGGCTATTCACACACAGGCACCAGTCTGGCAGAGCGGAAAAACCTGGGTGGAACTGGAAGTGGCGGACACCGGTAATGGAATTCCCGACGAGGTCCGAAAACACTTGTTTTCACCGGTTCAATCCACCAAGGGCAAGGGCCATAGCGGCCTGGGTCTGAGCGTGGTCAAACAGTTGATTGATGACATGGAGGGCATCATTAGTTGCCGCACGGGGCGCGGAGGGACAGCATTCCGAATTCTGTTTCCCGCGGCGGCAAATAAAAAAAACGATGAAAAATGACGAAGAAACGACGGGCTACTGACATGAAACCTGCGAGCACCGAGTGGACTTACGGCGACGACGGAAAGGCGCGCATCCTGGTCGTCGACGATGATCCGAGACTGCTTTCCGGCCTTGCTTCACTGCTCAGAAGCAAGGGGTACGAGGTCACCGAAGCGGAAGGTGGGCGCATGGCCTGTCGCATCCTTGAGACCGAATCGTTCGACCTGGCAATGCTGGATCTTCGCATGCCCGATGTGGACGGATTCGGTGTGATGGAACGCCTGTCATCGGAACAACCAGAATGTGGCGTGATTGTCGTGAGCGGTGAAAGCTCGTTCAGCGCCGTCAGCCGTGCCCTGCGCCGGGGGGCACTGGACTATATCCGCAAACCGTTCGACCCGGAAGAACTGCTGGCAACGGTCGACGGCGTGCTCGGCAAGCGTTCTCTGCTTCGCGCCCACGAGCACATACGAATGCGCCTGGAAAAGTCCGAGGAACTGCATCGCTACATCGTCAACAGCTCACCCGATATCGTTTTCATGCTCGATGGCGACGGGCATTTCTGTTTTGTGAACAGCAAGATTGAGAGCCTGCTTGGCTACCAACCCGCTGAGCTGTGCGGGCGTCACTTTCGCCACATCCTGGATGACCGGGACATCGCCCGGGGAACCTATGCTCTGAAAGGCCCGAATATCAGCGCCGACAATCCCCGGACACTGGAAGTTCGGCTCAAGACCCGAGGCAGCCGCAAAGCCACCCGACACTTTGAAATTACCGCGTTTCCGATTGACCCGGAAACCTGGCCCCACACCAATCACGATGACGGCAAATACAATGGTCGCGAGGCCCGCTACTACGGCACTGCTCGCGATGTGACCGAGCGTAAGGAAGCGGAAGCCTTTATCAACTTCCAGGCCTACCACGACTTGTTGACCCGACTGCCAAACCGCGCCCTGTTCAAGGACCGGCTCGACCTGGCCATCACCCACGCGCGCCGCAGTGAGCAGAAGCTGGCGGTGATGTTCCTGGACCTTGATCGCTTCAAGGTTATCAACGACACGCTGGGACATGCCATGGGCGATCGCCTGTTGCAGGCTGTCACACAGCGACTGGAACGGTGTCTGCGCAAAGGGGATACCCTGTCACGCTTCGGTGGCGATGAATTCACTCTGCTGTTGCCGTCGATCCACGGTTACGAGGACGCAAGACAGATTTCAAAGAAGTTGATCAAGGCCTTGCGCGCGCCTTTCCAACTGGGCGAACACGAAGTTTTCGTAGGTGTGAGCATTGGCATTGCCACCTACCCGGAAGCCGGCGAATCCATGGATCAACTGATCCAGAACGCCGACATTGCCATGTATCACGTCAAAGCACGGGGCAAGGATGGCTATCGCTTCTACTCGGAGAGCATGAGCATTGACACGGCCAACCGCCTGAGCCTGGAAAGAGACCTTAGGATGGCACTGGAGCGCGATGAGTTGCGGGTGTTCTATCAGCCGCAAGTCTGTTCCTCGAGCAATCGCGTGGTGGGTTTGGAAGCGCTGGTGCGCTGGCAACATCCGGAAAGGGGATTGCTCTATCCACGGGACTTCCTGCCGCTGGCGGAAGAAACCAAACTCATTGCCAAACTCAGTGAATGCGTACTCGACCAGGCCTGCCATGATGTCGGCCAGTGGATTCGAGAAGGACACAGCGACCTGCGACTGGCCGTAAACCTGTCCCCGGTCCAGGTGGAGCACCCAAGGTTTGTAGAGACCCTGATGGCTCAACTCCAGGCCCACGGCTTCCCGCCCCAAAACCTGGAAATCGAGATCACTGAAAACGTGATCATGAACGATCTTGAGCAGATCAGTCAGAAACTCCGGGAATTAGCGTCATTGGGCGTCAGAATTGCCATTGATGATTTCGGCACCGGCTACTCCTCCCTGAATTACATTCACCGGCTGCCCATTCACACCCTGAAAGTGGATCAGTCCTTCGTCAAAGCCATTCGCAGAGGCGAAGATGGTGCGTGTATTGTAAACGCCATTGTCGCCATGGCCCATGGACTGAAACTTCAGATCGTGGCGGAGGGTGTGGAAACGGACGAACAGCTCACCTACCTCAAAAGCCTGGGATGCCACCAGGTTCAGGGATTCTTCTACGGCCCGGCGCGGCCTGCAGACGTCATCGGCAAAACCCTCGGACATACCCCGGCGCGCGCCGTCGCTTTCTAACCTACCGCATTATCGATACTCCATTGTCGGACAGTCAGATCTAAAATGTTGATCTGGTTTGCAAAGTGTTGCTGTTCGTTACGTTATGTATCTGGAAATGCGCGGTACTGCACATAATTCCCCCACCGGCTTCTCTAAGCTCAAATCCATCAGGCGCTTCCTTCAATTCACCTGACGGTGAATCAACAATCACAAGAAGAATGGAAGCATCCCCAGGATATGGACAGGCAGAAGTCACCATGCGCGATAAATACAAATACATTGGCCCGGTATACGATTTTCTGAGCAACCTCTACAGCGGCAAGAACATCCATCGCTGCAAGACTGCCATGCTCGATGTGGAAACCGTCAAGCCCGGCGCCCGCATCCTGTTTGCAGGCGTGGGCCATGGCCGTGACGCGATCCGTGCCGCAGAGTTGGGCGCGGACGTGACCGTGGTGGACCTCTCCGAGACCATGCTGCGCAAGTTTGCCGAAGCCCAGGAAAAAGAGGCGCCGCACCTGACCATCCGCCGCATTCACAGCGACATCATGAAGGTCGATGAGTTCGAACAGTACGACATGGTGGTCGCCAACTTTTTCCTCAACGTGTTTGACGAAGACATGATGGTGCGGGTGCTGGAGCATCTGATCCGTCTGGGCAAGGCCGACGCCAGGGTGGTTGTGGGTGACTTCTGCTACCCCACCGGCAACATTGTGGCCCGCCTGTTCAAGAAGATGTACTGGTACATGGCCGTCTTCATCTTCTGGCTGTTCGCCAACAATGCCTTCCACAAGATTTACAACTACCCCGAACACATGCAGCGCCTTGGCCTGCACGTTACCGAGAAAAAGCATTTCAAGCTGCTGAACATGAACTGTTACTGGTCGATCCTGGGACGGAAACAGGTGTAGACACGAGGCCTCACGCCGGATTTAAAACAATAAACGGGGGAGTTTCACAATGTCAGACCAGATCCTTTCACTCGATGGCGTACGCTCTCTGGACGAAGGTGTATTTACCTTTCCGGAGCGCATCAGTTACCTCAAGAAGTACGGCACCCATTCCCAGTCGTTCTCGACGTTGCAACCTGAGATGCAGTATTTCGATGTGCCCGGCGTTGGCTACCTGGCGTATATGCGCAAATGGGGCGGCACGTTCGTGCTCTCCGATCCTGTCACCGCACCGGAACACTTTGAGGTGATCCTGGAACAGTTTCACCAACGCTTCCCTTCCGCCTGCTACATCCAGGTATCCAAACCTGTCGTGGACTACCTCTACCGCCGCTTTGGCCTGTTTGGCACCCAGTTTGGCAGCGAATCCCGTATCAACCTGAAAAACTGGTCGCTCAGCGGGAAGAAGAAACAGATCCTGCGCACGGCCCTCAACCAGGCGGAAAAAAACGGCATTACCGTGAAGGAGCGCTTCAGCGATGACCACACCCGCGAAATTTCCGATGCCTGGATTCGCACCCGTAAATGCAAGAGCAAGGAGATCCGTTTCCTGATACGTCCCATGGAGATGGAGTACCGGGAGAACGAACGCCATTTCTACGCGTACCAGGATGGCAAGGCCGTGGGCTTTATCTACTTCGACCCCATCTACCGCAATAACGAGATCATCAGTTACGTGCCCAACATCTCAAGGGCCAACGCGGATTTCCGCCAGGGTATTTTCTACACCCTGATGGCCCATGCCATGGATGTGTTCAAGGCCGAAGGCGTGCCCTATCTGGACCTGGGTTTAATTCCGCTATCCCTGGACCCGGCTACCGAGCACCAGGAAAGCCGACTGCTCAAGCGCATCATGCACGGCCTGTATGAGAAGGGGAACTTCCTTTACAACTTCAAGGGCCTGGAATTTACCAAGTCACGATTCCGTGGCGACAACTTTAAAACCTACTGTTGCCACCGCCGATCCTTACCGGCACTGGAGTTCCTGGCCATGTTCAAGCTGACCCGCTTGCTATAGCACCGACTACCGACGAGGACCAGTTACCACGGATGTCGTTGGTGGCCAGGCTGAGCCCATCCAGGAACTCCCCGATACCTCGTGGGATGTCCCCGGAAAACAGGGCGGCATCAACCACATCCCCATCGCTGTTGAGGGCCATAAGACTTTTCACTTCCAGCCCCTGCTGTTCGAATAACCAGGCCGCTCGGCGGGCGATGGCCTCTCCGGAATCCACCCAGTGTTTTACGGTCGGCAACTGGCTCTGCAGCAGATCCTTTATCAGCGGGTAATGAGTGCAGCCCAGAACCACAGTGTCCACACCCACGTCCCGGAATGGTTGCAATGCCACGGACAAGGCCTGTTCGGGGACTGGCGAACCGGACACCAGATTTTCGATCCATTGCACCAAGTCCGGATGCCCCAGCCGTTCCACCGTGCAATCACTGGCAAACTCGTCAATCAGGTCGGCAAGGTAGGGCCGACGAACAGTGGCGGGGGTGGCCAGCAGACCAATACGGCGGTTTTCAGACACCGCCGCCGCAGGCTTTACCGCCGGCACCACGCCGATCACCGGTATCGGTGTCATGGTCCGAAGATGCGGCAATACCACAGTGCTCGCAGTGTTGCACGCCACCACAATGACATCACAGGGAAATTCCGACAGCGCCAGCCGGATCAGTGTCTGGCTGCGCTCAATGACCACCGCTTCCGGCTGGGCGCCGTAAGGAAAGCCAGCGTTATCAGCCAGGTACACCAACTTCACCCCCGGCAATTGTTGATGGATACAAGCAGCAACGCTCAATCCGCCAACGCCTGAATCAAAGACCAGCACTCTTGGCGCAGTCACGACGATGCCCCCTGCCCTTTAATTTCCCGCACCATGGCCTGGATCAGGCCGCCAGAGATGGTGGTCACCGGCGGCACAGGTGGCATATCGCCCGGCAGAAACCAGTCCGCTTCCGCAATTTCGTCTTCCTGCAGCACCAGCTCGCCCCCGGCGTAGTCTGCAAAAAAGCCCAGCATTAACTGATGGGGAAACGGCCATGGCTGAGAGGAGTGGTAGCGAACCCCACTAACCTCAAGGCCGGTTTCCTCTTTCACTTCCCGGGCAACCGCCGCTTCAATGGTTTCACCCGGCTCCACAAAGCCCGCAATCAGGCTGAAATAATGACGCTTTGTCCGCGATGACCGGGCCAGCAACATGCGTTCACCACGGCGGATAACCACAATTACGCAGGGCGCCAGCCTGGGATACCAGGGAATGCCGCAGGGCTTGCACCACTTGGCCCTTTCCAACGGGTGCAGCTCTGTCAATTCACCACAGCGGCCGCAGAAGCGGTGATCCCGCCACCACTGATGCACCTGGAACGCGGTGCCCAGCATTTCCGCGGGAGCATCCTCCATCAGCAGCAGCGCTTCCCGAAGCGTCACCCGTTCTGTAGACCCCGCCAGTCTGGCCGCGTCGGCTTCGGCTACGTAGACAGGCTTGCCGTCCATCTGGCCAACATACACCGGCCCGATATCACCGTGCGTACTAGGGGCAATCATCCGCCAAGGCTTCAGCCAGCCAACGTCGGGCTTCAGCACCGCATCACCGTCGATGGCCAACACAAGATCGTCATCGTCGGGCCCTTTCGAAGACCAGCCGGGAGTCCATAACGCCATAATCCGTGTCCAGAAGCTATTATGTGGGTAGAGCTGGAAATGTATCACAGCGGCACAACACAACAGAACGACCGCATGGCTTTCCGCACTGCACGCAACCAAGTAAACTTACCGCCTGTTTTGTGAACCGGAGCGACCGTTTATGCGTTTTTTCCTGGGCCTTCGCAGCCTGATCCTGACCCTTTTCCGCAAAATCCTGTTTTTGTGGGTCCGGACGGATGTGAGCGGCAACAGCGTGGAAGCCCTGGGAGTAGACCCGGAAAAACCGGTTTGCTACGTACTGCAGTACAGCTCGCTGTCCAGCCGATTGGTCCTGGAACAGGAGGTGCTGCGAGCTGGCCTGCCTGGTGCCGAGTCGTCCCTGCCGGTCAAGAACGGTCCGAACCACTCCTTCTTTTTTCTCTACCGTCGGATTGGTGGTCTTTTCCGTCGTCGCCAGACGCCCGTTCCCACCGGTGAGTTCCGGGCGCTGGTTCGCCATGGCCTGGAACACCCTGAGCAGGATGTTCAGATCGTCCCTGTGTCGCTGTTCTGGGGGCGCTCCCCGGACAAGGAAAAATCGCTGGTCAAACTGCTGCTGTCCGACACCTGGTCCGTGGCTGGACGTTTGCAGAAATTCCTGATCATCATGGTGCATGGGCGTAGCACTTACGTGCAGTTCAATCAGCCCCTGTCCCTGAAGCAGGTGATTGACGAATACCGCCATAGCGAGGAACGCGCCAACCGTAAGCTCGCCCGCATTCTCCGTACCCATTTCCGCAGGGTGCGCCAAGCCGTGCTCGGCCCGGACCTGTCTCACCGCCGCACCTTGGTGGGTGGACTGGTGCGGACCCAGGCGGTCAAGGAAGCCATCCGGGAAACTGCCCGAAAGGATGACATCCCCCCGGAAAAGGTGCGCGCCAAGGCGTACAAATATGCGGACGAGATCGCTGCCAGCATGTCCATCGTGACCATACGCTTCCTGGAAGTGGTGCTGTCTTGGCTGTGGAATCGTATCTACAACGGCATCGCTATCAACAACATCCGCGTTGCCAAGGAAGAAGCCCAGGACAATGCCGTGGTGTATGTTCCCTGCCATCGCTCCCATATTGATTACCTGCTGCTGTCCTACGTGCTCTATAAGAACGGGCTGATGCCCCCGCACATTGCCGCCGGCATCAACCTGAACATGCCTATTGTTGGCCCCATCCTGCGACGCGGCGGCGCGTTCTTCATGCGTCGGAGCTTCCGTGACAACCCGCTCTACGCCACCGTGTTCAACGAATACATGCACGTGATGTTCTCCCGCGGCTATTCCGTTGAGTACTTCGTGGAGGGCGGGCGCAGCCGCACGGGCCGCATGCTCCAGCCTCGGCCCGGCATGCTGTCCATGACCGTCCGCAGCTTTCTGCGAGACCATCGCAAGCCCATCGTGTTCGTCCCGGTATACATTGGTTACGAGAAGGTGATGGAAGGCCGTTCTTACCTCGGTGAACTACGGGGCAAGAAAAAACAGAAAGAGAGCGTGTTCGCGATTGCCAAGACCGTTCGCAAGTTGAGCAACTCGTTTGGCCAGGTCGCTGTAAACTTCGGTGAAGCCATTCCCCTTGCTGAGGTATTGAACGAAGTCGAACCAAGCTGGCGGGAAGAAGCCTACGATTCCGAATACCGGCCAAAATGGCTCAATCAGGCGGTGTCTGAACTGTCCAATCGTGTTGCGTCCAGCATTAACGCATCTGTCGCCGTCAATCCCATTGGCATGACTGCAACGGTTTTGCTGGGCACCGATCGCCTGGCTATGGATGAAGGCCAGTTGATTCGCCTGATGGACCAGTATGCCGACCTGCTGAAAGCCTTTCCCTACGCCGACACCATCACGCTGCCGGAAGGCAGTGGCAAGGATTGGGTCGACTACTGCGAAAACATGGGCCTGATCACGCGCCAGCCCCAGAAACTGGGTGACATCATCGCGCTGGAAGGCAGCAACGCGATCCTGATGACCTATTACCGCAACAATATCCAGCATCTGTTTGCCCTGCCGTCTCTGATCGCGAGCCTGTTTGAGAACAAGAACTCCCTGCGCCGGGACAAAATTGAGTTCCTGGCCAGCGTGGCGTACCCCTATCTGAAATCCGAACTGTTCCTCAAATACGACGCCGAGGAGATTGACGGGGTCATCAACCAATGGATCGACGTTCTATTGGAGAAAGGGTTGCTGTTCGAAGAAGAGGAAGACAGGATCAGCCGCCCTGAGGAAGGCACCGATGCCATGCTGCGCCTGCGGGTGCTGTCACGGTTCATCATCCAGACCCTAGAACGCTATCACATTGCCATCGGCATCCTGCGCAAATACGGATCGGGTAAGATTACCGCCGGCGAACTGGAAGAGCAGAGCACGCTTCTGGCCGAACGTATGTCCATCCTGTTCGGCCTCAATGCGCCGGAGTTCTTCGACAAGACCCTGTTCCGTAACTTCATCGCCAACATGCAGCACAATGGCGTTATCACCACCGATGACGACGGACTGTTGTGCTACACCGACGGCCTGGATGAAGTAGCGGAAGACGCACGGTTGGTGCTAAGTGTGGAAAAACGCCAGGCCATTCAGCAGGTGACCATGCTTGGGGCCTGAACGCGACCGGTGACCTATCCGGCAGGAAACGCCTTGATGGAGTAGATATCGTACCGGCTGCTCTTTCCTTCAATACGGGTGGTGGGTTCGGGGCCACTCACTGGCTCCGCCTTGCGCGGGCGTTTGACGACAACCCGATAGGTTGCCACTGCCAACGCGGCCTTCAACAACGCTGGTGAATCATCGTCGTCTCCCACCACCGTGCGAAACACCTGCATTTCCTTCTTGACCAGGGCCGACTTGTCGCGATGGGGAAACATCGGGTCAAGGTAGATCACATCCGCGGCGCCCGCGCCCGCCTGCGATAACCAGTCGATACTGCTACCCGACTGCAATGCCATCCGGGCGACAATGGGCGCGCTCTGCTCGTTCAGGGCCGCACGGGAAAGTCCATCACTAAGCAACGCATGGATAACCGGCGAACGTTCGAAAAGGGTTAACCTGCAGCCCAGGGAGGCCAGTACGAACGCGTCCTGGCCAAGACCGGCCGTTGCATCCAGAACATGAAGGGGCTGGCGGGCTTTCTTCAGGCCAACAGCCTTGGCAATCAGTTGTCCGGTGCCACCGCCGTGTTCTCTCCGGTATCCCGCCTTTCCGGTCACGAACTCGGCTCTGACAGGCCCTGGAGCCCCCTTGCCGGTAACCTGCAGGCCAAGACCATTTTCATCCAGAAACAGCAGCACTGGGTAATCCCGCACGTCTCGCGGACGAAGCGTACCCAGCAAAGGCAACGATAATGCTTCAGACAGGGAACGTGCAGCGTGGAGATCGCCAAGGGGGCTGCAGCCAACGGCAAGTTCAGACAGGGTGTTTCCTGGCGACATCAAACCAGGATATCGATGCCTGAGAGCCCTGCATCCGCAACATCGCCTCCGGCGGCGACATCGGCAAACGTGGACAGGGCTCTGGAGGTGCTCAGGGAAACTTCATCGGCACGGAAACGCTCCAGGCGCACGTCCTCCGCGGCTTGACGTGCCTCGACACGGCGTTCTAGCGACTCAGCAGAAGGAACCGGCCGTTGTTCGGCGTTGGGGGGCCGTGCATCGGTGAGATCACGGCGAACGGCCTGGCTATCGTTATCGGGGGCGGACGCAGGCGCACGAGCGATGTCACTGCGCTCACGAACCGGGCTGCTGTTGCCGGACTGGAAAGGAAGACTGCTGTTTGGGTTAACACCACCGATCATTCTGGTACACCGGTTAAAAAGACCACAGGTAGTGGATTATGGAAGATCCTGGAGCAATTTTAAAGCAGGCTGTTCAATGTTTGCACTACCAGAGCATGACAAGCAACAGCAGACCAAGTACCAGGCGGTATATAACGAACGGCATCAGGCCAAGTCTCTCAAGGAACTTGAGAAACAGGTGGATACAGACCACGGCACTGACAAATGACAGCGCAGCACCCAGGGCAATAGCCGCCCAGTCGGTTGCCCCGCCCTGCTCCACCAGCTCCAGGGTTTTCAGCAGACCGGCGGCGAGAATCAGCGGGATCGACAACAGGAACGAGAATCGGGCGGCGGCCTCCCGTCCAAACCCGAGAAACAGAGCCGCCGTGATGGTAATACCGGATCGGGAGGTGCCCGGAATGAGAGCCAGCGCCTGGGCCACGCCAATGATCACTGCATCTTTCATGGTCAATGCCGGCAGGTCCCGGTTACGACGTCCCACCGCGTCCGACCACCACAGCACCAAACCAAAACCGATGGTCGAAACCGCAATCACCAACCCGGAACGCAGGGAGGTTTCAATGAAATCATTAAGCAACAGACCAGCCAGTCCGGCTGGAATGGTGCCGGCGATGACCGCCCACGCAAGGCCACTATCCTGCCCGACACGGCCCCGAACCGTATCTCCAACCCAGGCAACCGTGAGACGGCCCACTTCCGCGCGAAAGTACCAGATCACCGCTGCCAACGTCCCTACATGCACGGCGACATCGAACGCAAGGCCTTGATCCGGCCAGCCAAATACCTGTGAGGGAAGGATCAGATGGGCCGAACTGCTGATCGGAAGAAATTCCGTCAGCCCCTGTATAACGGCCAATACAATAATGTGCCACAGTTCCATCGGCAGTGATTCCGGGTGGTAGCAGTGAGGTTGTTGTTAGCGGCCGGGCAGTTTTTTCCAGGCCACTTCATCACGAATGTATACCGGTTGTGCTTGTTCGGCCGGCACCCCGGCACCCGCATGAAAGGCACGGGCGGCGATCTCCGCCACTCTGGAAGCCCTGGGCACCAGAGTCTCGTCGATGCGGTCCATGGTTGCGGCAACATCGGCCGGGAAATTTTCTTTCAGGCTCCACCCCTGACCGGCACCAAACCACCGGGATGCGCCATCGGCCAGAGTCACAGACACCGGAGCGCAGACCTGCTCGTGACCCATCAACTCCGGTTGCCCATCTCGGCACATATAACAGGCCCAATAGGCTTCACCCATGCGGGCATCGAAGGCCACTGCAACGGCGTCGCCGTCCAGCATTTGCCAATGCTGTATCGCATCCTCGGCAACGGCTGCCAGGGATGACACTGGAATAACGGGGATTCCGAGACCATAGGCCAGGCCCTGGACAACCCCCGTAGCAATGCGAAGTCCCGTGAACGAGCCCGGACCACAGGCAAATGCGAGCGCATCGAGGTCCGCCGGCACCAGTTCCTTCTCGGCGAGAAGCTCGCGGATCATCGGCATCAACAGGCGGGTGTGTCCGCGGGGAGCCAGCTCGAACCGCTCCACCAGGCTGTTATCCACCAGCAGGGCTGCTGAGCAGCCCTCTGATGAGGTATCCAGTGCCAGTAGTTTCACAGGGTTACTTCAGTTGGGTAAGAATCTGGTCGCGAATGTCATCCAGGCTGCCCACGCCTTTTACGCGCACATATTTCGGCGCAGCGGCAGGGGCTTCTTTCGCCCAGTCCTGATAGTAACCGACCAGTGGCGCGGTTTGCTCGTGGTAGATCTTCAGGCGTTTACGGACGGTTTCTTCCTTGTCGTCCTCGCGCTGGATGAGGGCATCGCCAGTCTCGTCGTCTTTACCTTCGGTCTTGGGCGGATCGTACTTCACATGATAGATGCGACCACTGCCCTCGTGCACCCGACGACCTGACAGACGGCTTACGATTTCCTCGTCATCAACGGCGATTTCCACCACATAGTCAATAACAATACCCTGGTCTTTCAGGGCCTCGGCCTGGGGAATAGTGCGGGGGAAACCGTCGAGCAGGAAGCCGTTCTTGCAGTCAGGCTGCTTAACCCGTTCTTCGATGAGCGCAATGATGATGTCATCAGACACCAGACCGCCAGAAGCCATCACTTCCTTGACCTGCTTGCCAAGATCGGACTCGGCTTTCACCGCCGCGCGAAGCATGTCGCCGGTCGAAATCTGCGGGATTTCAAACCGTTCGGTGATGAACTGGGCCTGCGTACCCTTGCCTGCGCCTGGCGCGCCTAACATGATGATTCTCATAACGCTGTGCTCCCGTTGTAGTCATTATCATTTGAAAAGCTGTTGCAAAACCCGGCGGCTTTGCGACAGCTTCTCGGCAGCAACGAGCCCGCAGCCCCTGCCAAGGAAGGCGCATTATACGAACTCAGCCCCCTCATAGAAAGTGGACCTCCGTAGCATGCACCAAAAGGTTACATCGGGCTGTGAGTTGCGGCTGTAGCTGATAGTGCTCGACGGTCAGGATGACAGGGATAACGCCAGCGCGTCCAGCTCCCCGGAAACGCTGTCAATCTCCTCGTTCAAACGAGCAACATCCCCTTCGGAAAGCCCGAGGGACGACGCAAGGGAGGCGACATCATCCGGGTTGAACTCATCCCCAATCCCCCTTTCCTTCAGCAGCCCATTGGCCAGCTGGACCATGAGCACATACTGTTCATGCTCGCCATGGTAGCCCTCCTGCTGATGCATGCCCGCGGCCTTGACCACCGGGTCAGGCAGCTCCCAAAGTCGGTGAAGGATGCCGCCAATGGCGCCGTGGCCAACTGCCAGCATCTGTTGATCGTTGCTGGCCCCGAACACCTGTTGCTCCAGCGAATGCATGCTGGCGTCGGGATTGGCTTCCCGCAGCGAATTCAGCTCGTCAAACTCCTGGGGAAACAGGTGGCCGATCAGCAGTAGGCCGAAGTTGTGCAGCAAGCCACACAGATACGCCAGGCCTTTATCGGAATGGCACTTTGGCGCCATACGCTGGCAAACAAACGCGTTATACAGAGAGTGGCGCCAGAACTGGTCCATCCCCAGCATGCCCTGACGGGGCACTTCGAAAGCGCGCACGGACGCGATACCCAGCGCGATATGGGCCACACGATCAAACCCAAGAACCCGGGTCACCGCTTCCTGTACCGAGTTGATCTGACCGGGATAGTTGAACAGGGCAGAACGGGCATAGCGCATGATCTGCGCGGTAAGGCTGGGATCAAACTCTATCAGCTCGCCCAGTTCGCGGGCGGTCGCCTCGGAATTGGCCGTCAAACGGAGAATGCGCAGCGCCAGCGCTGGCATGGGCGGCAGACGGTAAAGCTTCTGCAGCTTGTCGGCCACTTCTTCCAGCGTCAGGGCATCACGCTCATCGTTGTTTTGCCCGCGAATCGCCAGGTGGCCCTGAGTGGCATCCGCCAGGGCCCTTGCCAGAGAGGTGCGGTCCAACTCGAGAAGCGTGTTGTCGGTCCCGCAGCACATGAGGGTGCGGGGGTATCCCAGGATATCCTCATCAACGAGTACCGGCAGATCGTAGGCAGCCCCGACCGGCGGCTGGAAGCCCGGATCACAGTCGGCAAACAGCCGGGCGGACTGGCGAGCCGTTAACGGCTGCAGGCGTCGGCCAGTTTGCTTGTGCACCAGGTCCATATCCAGACTGGTGTTGTAACCGTGAACGGCCATGACGACGCCATTGATGTCGATCAGGGGCGTTGCCCGGATAAACTCATCCTGAGGACGCCCGGACGCCATGACCGCGGCGTCAAAGCTAAGTACCTGATCAATCTCAAGTTCCCGATAGGCAATTCCTTTGCCGGTTAAAAAGCGTTCCAGTCTTGCCGCTAACGCCACGGCGTTACTCCTGTTTTATATGATCCGCTGAACCTGCTTTAGCCGGTGTTCCGCATGCCGGCCGCAATACCGGCCATGGTTACCTTGAGTGCGCGCTCAACCATCTCGGGCACTTCGCCCTTGCCCTCGCCCTCACGGTCACGCTTGAGCAGTTCCGCCTGTAAATAGTGTAGCGGATCAGTATACGGATTACGTACACGCATGGAATGGGCAAATACAGGTTCCTGTTCCAGTAAGGTGTCCTGCTGCTTCAATTCCAGCAAATGGCGGATGCAGCCCTGCAGGCGCTCCCGCAGGTTCTTGCCGAGTTCAAGCAGTTTTGGATCATCGACCAACGTCTTTTCGTAGTAGCTGGCAATTCGCAGGTCAGATTTTGCCAGCACCATTTCCAGCATATCCACGTAGGTTTTGAAGAACGGCCATTGCTGCATCATCTCCCGCAGCACCGGCACGCGGTCGTTGTGAAATGCCTCCTCCAGGGCAACGTCGCTACCCAGCCAGCTGGGCAGCATCATCCGCATCTGGGTCCACGCGAAAATCCAGGGAATGGCCCGCAGGCTTTCCACGCCACCGCCGGGTTTGCGTCGTGCCGGGCGGCTACCCAGGGCCAGCTTGCCCAGCGCCTGTTCCGGAGTGACCTGGCGAAAATAGGGAACAAAGTCGGGATTCTCCCGAACCACGTCACGGTAAGCTTTGAGGGAGCGTTCGGTGAGCCAGTCCATAGCCTCCCGCCATTCCGGCTCTGGCCCTCGCGGTGGCGCCAGGGTGGCTTCAATCACCGCCGTGGTGTACAGCGTCAGGCTCTGTTCCGCCAGCCGGGGAAGGCCAAACTTGAAGCGGATCATCTCGCCCTGCTCGGTGATCCGGAAACTGCCGTTCACCGAACCCGGCGGTTGAGACAGGATTGCACGGTTGGCCGGGCCACCACCACGGCCGACGGTGCCACCGCGGCCATGAAACAGCGTGAGGTGGACGCCATACTGATTGGCGACCTCGGTGAGCTTTTCCTGAGCCTGGTACTGAGCCCACGCGGCCATCATCTGACCAGCGTCTTTGGAGGAATCGGAATAGCCGATCATGACTTCCTGCCGGCCTTCGCAATAGTCCCGATACCAGTCCACGCTGTAGAGCGCCGCCATACTGTCAGGGGCGCCGCGCAGGTCATCCAGGGTCTCAAAGAGGGGCACTACCCGCATCGGGTTTTTCATACCCGCTTCACGTAGCAGCAAAATCACGTTCAGCACGTCCGACGGTTTGCTGGCCATGGAGATGACATAGGAACCCAGCGCTTCCGGCGTCTGTTCTGCCACCACTTCGCAGGTAGCCAGCACCTCGGCGACTTCGTCGGAGGGTTTCCAGTGCCTGGGTATCAGTGGCCGGCGCCCCTTGAGTTCGCGCACCAGGAAATCCTGGCGTTCCTGTTCGGACCAGGACAGATAATCGCCCAGCCCCAGGTAATCCACCATTTCCGAAACCGCCTCGGCATGACGGGTCGACTCCTGGCGGATGTCCAGGCGAATCAGAGGCAAGCCAAAGGTGTGGGCGCGGCGAATGGTGTCCAGCAGCGGACCATTGGCAATGGATTCCAGCCCGCAGTCCACCAGGGACCGATAACAAAGCTCCAGCGGCCCTGTGAAGTCCTCGTTGGCAAACAGAATGCCGGTGGCGTCGGAGGGCTCGCCGGCAACCCTGGCTTCCGCCCAGTCCCGGGTTTTGATCAGTTTTTCCCTCAGCCCGGCCAGCACCTGGCGATAGGGCTCCCGGGTATCACCAACGACGTCCCGCAGCTCATCACTGGCCTGCCACATGGACAATTCCGCTCGCAGGGACTGGATGTCCCGCAGGTAGAGATCGGCTGCCATCCAGCGGCCCAGCAGGAACACCTTGCGGGTTACTTCATGGGTTACATTGGGGTTGCCATCGCGATCACCGCCCATCCAGGAGGCGATCCGGATGGGCGACGCGTCCAGCGGTAACCCCTTCCCCGTGGCGTCTGAAAGCGATAGATCCAGGCTTCTCAGAAAACGCGGCAATGCCTGCCACAGACTGTTCTCAATAACGGCAAATCCCCACTTGGCTTCGTCAACCGCCGTCGGGCGCTCATGCCGAATCTCATCCGTGTGCCAGGCTTCGGTGACCAGTTGCGACAGGCGTCCGACGATTTCATCACGCTCCGCGGGCAACAGGTCCTCATGATCCAGTCGGGCCAGGCAATCGGACATTTCGTCGTACTTCATGATCAGCGTACGGCGGGCCACTTCGGTGGGATGTGCTGTCAGAACGTACTCGATACGAAGGTCAGCCACTCGCCTGTGCAGTTCATCGGCACTGACGCCACCGTCTTTGAGGCGGCCAAACACCTCTTCGAGGGATTCCACCATCAGGTCCGATTGATGACCCCGCTTGCGGCGGATGCCGTGGTATTGTTCCGCCAGATTGGCCAGGTTCAGGAACTGGTTAAAGGCGCGGGTTACCGGCAGCAACTCGTCATCACGAAGCTTGCCCAGCAGGTTGACCAGGCGCTGGCCGGAACCGCTTTCCTGGCGACGGTCGGCCTTGGCAGCCGCCCGCACTTCTTCTATCAACTCGTAGCAATCTTGCCCGGGGTGACGCTGGATACTCTGCCCCAGCAACTCGCCCAGCATGCGAACGTTTTCTCGAAGGTCAGGGTGTAGCTCAGTCACATTGACGTCCTTTTAAATTGACGGAGGCGAAGTAAACTAACGATACTGTTTACTCTTATAAAGCCTTTCTAACGATTAAAGCCTGTCGCCGCAAGGAGTATCCATGAAAGTAACCGATCTGCCCAAGCACTGGGAAAGCAAGAAAGAGTCTGTTGAGCGCAGCCACGATTACAATCTCCGCTTGCCGCTGGAAGATGCCGCGCGCATAGCAGCACTGGCCGAGCTTTACCCGGACCGTTCAGAGAGCGACATACTGAATGACATGATTGGCGCCGCGTTGGACGACCTGGTCAGGCTGAGCCCGTTGAAGGACAAGCTGGAAGGCAAGGATAAATAAAGCGGGGGCACTTCTCTGCGGGGTGGTGAAGCCACCCCGTCGGGTATCACAGGGCCGTCGCGATCAATCAGGCGTTGGCCTGATCAGGCAACCGATTCGAGCTGGCGCGCCTTCAGCCGCTGGATATGCTTCTGGCTGAGACTGATGAAGCGCGGGGTCATCCCCTGATCTTCATAGATTTCGAAGCCGTCTTCATCGAACGCAACAACCTTAGACCCCTGAACGTACGGAAAGCTGGTTTCCAGCTCATCAAGAGCAGCGGAAATCAGGTCTCGCATCAGGTCCTGGGAAGACTTCATCGGATACAACGCGGCCAGTTTTTCCAGTCGCTTGTGATGCTGGTCAGAGAGGTCGGCAAAATACGCATCACGGGTCAGCCGACCACGTGCGTGCTTGTCCCAGTAGTTGACCAGATCTTTGATTTTCATGGTGCCTTCACTCCTGCATCTTCTTGGTGGCCCACAGGGTGCACGAAGTGTGTGCATCCTTAACCGGAAGTGTAGACGAAGCGACCGCACCAGGGGCGGAAAACTTGGTAACGGATTGTACTTATCCGTTACCTTTTACGAGTCTTTTCAACCCCTTTGACGGCTTGCCAGACGGCGTCCAATGCCTCCAGCGATTCGCCATCAAGATCACGGCCTTCGCGTTCGAGGTGCTCCTCAATAGCACGGAATCGCATCTCAAACTTGTGATTGGTGCTGTTGAGGGCCTGCTCAGGATTAACCTTCATGAAACGTGCCAGGTTGACGCACACAAACAACAGATCACCCAGCTCGTCCTCCACCGCCTCCGCCGGACCATCGCCAGAGCTCGCGTCATACCAGGCTTTCTTTAGCTCATCGATCTCTTCGTGAAGCTTGTCGAAGACCGGTTCAACCTCTGGCCAGTCAAAGCCATGGTTGGCGGCCCTACGCTGAAGTTTCTCAGCGCGCACCATTGCGGGGAGCGTCCGGGCAATGCCGTCGAGCCGGCTTGATGGCGCAGTCTCCACAGACGCCTCCGGCTTCGCCGCCCGCTCCTCTGCCTTGATACGTTCCCAGCTCGCCTTGATGTCAGCCTCACTGGGCCGGTTGTGCGGATCGATCCTGCTTTCCAGGGTGCCTTCCGGAAACACGTGGGGATGACGCCGGACCAGCTTGCGCACGAGGTTATCAACCACCGAGTCGAAGTCGAAGTGGTTATCTTCCTTCCCCATCTGGCTGTAGAAGATCACCTGAAACAGCAGATCACCCAGTTCATCTTCCAGGTGCGGGTAGTCTTCACGGTCGATGGCATCGGCAACCTCGTAGGCCTCTTCAATGGTGTGGGGCACGATGGTCTTATAGCTCTGGCGGGTATCCCACGGGCACCCGGACTCCGGGTCCCGAAGCCGTGTCATCAAGGTTTTAAGATCGTCAATGGAATAGCTCATGATCGCTTTCGCCTGACATTAATGATGTTGGGGAGATTGCGAATCTGGGCGAGCAACTTGGCCAACTGATCAAGGCTGGAAATTTCCAGGGTCACGGTCATGGTGGCTGTGTTCTCATCCTTGTTGGACAGGGTATTGAGTGCCAGAACGTCACTTTTGGAAGACGACAGCACCTGGGTGATATCCCGCAACAACCCGGAGCGATCGTAAGCTTCAATTTCTACATCAACGGGATACACGGCCACAGGCTGACCGCCCCAACTCACCTCGATAATCCGATTGGGCTCGAACTCCTTCAGATTCAGGAAGGTGATGCAATCCTGCCGATGCACGGTGACACCACGGCCGACGGTGATGTAGCCACCGATCGGATCACCCGGCAGGGGCTTGCAGCATTTCGCCACCTGGGTCTTGAGTTTGCCAACACCCAGAATCTGGATATCCGATTCGGTGTCGTAGGGCTTGCGCCTCTGGGTGCTGAGTTTCAGATCCAGTTGCTCGGATTTCGGCTCCAGCATCTGCTGGGCGACGTTGGCCACGTGGGTGGGTCGAAGATCCCCGGCCCCCACTGCCGCATACATGTCCTCGGCAGCCTGGTAATTCACTTTGCGAGCCAGGTCGTTGAGGTCCACCTCGTACAGCGACAGGCGTTTGAACTCGTCTTCCAAAATGGCCCGACCATCAACAATGTTGCGATCGCGGTCCTGTTGCTTGAACCAGTGGGTAACCTTGGCCCGGGCACGGGAAGTCTGGATATAGCCCAGGCTCGGGTTAAGCCAGTCACGGCTGGGCGCCTGGTTATTGGACGTGAGAATGGATATCTGGTCGCCGGTCTTCAGCGGGTAAGTCAGCGGCACGATACGGCTATTAACCTTGGCCCCGCGACAGGCATGACCGATTTCCGTGTGCACACGATAGGCGAAGTCCACCGGCGTCGCGCCTTGTGGCAGGTCCACCACATGGCCTTCGGGCGTGAACACATAGACCCGATCGGAGGCGACATCGGATTTGAGATGATCCGCCAGCCCGGACAGGTCGCCGAGTTCCTCCTGCCACTCCAGCACTTGCCGCAGCCAGTTGATCTTGGCGTCATAGCCCACGGACCGGTTGCCCTTATCCATGCCTTTGTAGAGCCAGTGAGCACAAACGCCAAGCTCAGCTTCCTCATGCATGGCCTGGGTACGGATCTGCACTTCCATCACCTTGCCTTCAGGGCCGATGACAGCCGTGTGCAGGGACTGATACCCGTTTTCCTTGGGATTGGCAACGTAGTCGTCGAATTCGTTGGGAATATGGCGCCAGAGTGTGTGCACGATACCAAGCGCGGCGTAACAGTCACGGACCTCAGGCACCAAGATACGGACGGCCCGAACATCGTACACCTGGGAAAAGTCGATGCCCTTGCGCCGCATCTTCCGCCAGATACTGTAGATGTGCTTCGCACGCCCTGAAAGCTCACCGTCTATTCCAGACGCATCCAGTTCGTCCTTGATGGTGGTGATGACACGCTTGATGTAGCTTTCGCGGTCAAGCCGTTTTTCATCGAGCAGCTTGGCGATCTTTTTGTAAGCGGTTTCGTGCAGGTAGCGGAACGAAAGATCTTCCAGTTCCCATTTGATGTGACCGATTCCCAGTCGATGCGCCAGCGGCGCATAGATATCAAACACCTCGCGGGCCACACGCATGCGCTTCTCTTCAGACGCGTTTTTCACCGCACGAATGGCGCAGGTCCGCTCTGCAAGCTTGATCAGCGCCACCCGGACGTCGTCGATCATGGTGACCAGCATCTTGCGAACGTTATCGAGCTGGCCCTCGGTCTGGCCCAGCACATTACCCTTAAGAGGGTGATGGATGGACGATATTGCCGCCATCTGCTGAACACCATCAATCAGCCCGGCCACCTCATCGCCGAACTCCTTGCGGATGTCCTCCAGGGGAATCCGTTCCTCCCGCACTGCCCGGTAGAGAATTGCTGCCACCAGGCTGGTCTGGTCGAGGTGCAGTTCCACCAGTACCTGAGCCATTTCGATGCCGGTTCGGAAGCTGCTGGCCCCCGGGGCCCAGACCCTGTCCTCGCGTACCGCCTGGACATCAATCGCGGCGGCCATTTCACAGGCCCGCCGGAACTGTTCAGCATCCTCAAGATGCGTCTGTGACTCGATCTGACGGACCCAACGCTCGATATCAACCTGGCCGTCACCCGTCACTGCATAGTCTTCGCGAACTTTTACCATATCGCTCTTGTTCTTCCTGGTCGCTTATCCGGCCATCCCTGACCGGTCCCGAGAGGCATCAATTATCCACGCGCTCGAACATCGCCATGGATTCAACATGAGTGGTGTGGGGAAACATGTCCATAACGCCCGCCCTCACCAGTCGATAACCATTACGCACCATCACCCCTGCGTCCCTGGCCAGCGTGGCCGGGTTACAGGAGACATAAACAATTCGCTTCGCACCAAAGGCTGTTAGGTATTCACACACCTCCTGGGCTCCGGAACGCGGCGGATCAATCAGGATTTTGTCAAACCCTTCCGCTGCCCACGGTTGTGCTGTGAAATCCGCCTGCAAGTCAGCGCCGTGGAATGCGACATTCGATAGCCCGTTGAGTTCCGCATTTTCCCGCCCGCGGACGACCATGGCATCGTCACCTTCCACTCCAACCACCTGCCCGGCACGGCGAGCCAGCGGCAGGGTGAAATTACCCAGTCCGCAAAACAGGTCCAACACCCGCTCACCGGGCTGGACGTCCAGCCACTCGACGGCCCGATGTACCATGTTTCGATTGATGTCCACATTGACCTGGGTAAAGTCCATGGGATGGAACTTCATGGTCAGGTCGAATTCCTCCATGTCGTAGGACAGTCGCTCTTCGCCGGTCTCGGGCCAGATTCTGTGAACCGTATCCGGCCCTTTCGGTTGCAGATAGATATGCAAGTCATGGGCCTGGCCAAAATCGATCAACGACTGCCTGTCGGAATCGCTCAACGGATCCATGTTGCGGAATATCATCGCCGCCGAATCGTCGCCGCAGGCGACTTCCACCTGCGGTATGCGACGATAGGCGTCCATGCCATGAAGAAGTTCACGTAGCGGCGTGATGCGATCGCCGATACGCGGATCCAACACCACGCAACGATCAATATCGGTCAGGAAACTGTTGCGCTTTTCCCGAAACCCGACCAGCACCGATTCCCGTGCTGGCACGTATTTCACGCCCAGCCGTGCCTTGCGACGATAGCCCAGAGCCGGGGAACGCATGGGCGCCACCCACTCGTCCGGTTCAATGCCCCCAAAATGGGCAAAATGCTCCCGCAGGGTATCTTCCTTGAACCGGATCTGGGCATCGCCACTCATGTGCTGAAGACTACACCCACCACACAGGTCGGCAAAGTCGCAGGGCGGAGTCATACGCGCGTCGTCGGCTTCAAGCACTTCCACAGCACGTAATTCATCGAACTTGCTGCGTGTACTGGTAAATTTGGCCATGACCGTCTCGCCAGGCAGGGCGCCGTCGACGAACTGTGCCTTACCGTTGTCCCGGGCGATGCCCCGGCCATCGTGACTGAGGGTTTCAATCACACAGCGCACCGGTTCGCTTGGCAGGGCCTTCCTGCGTCTTCTACTCATAGAAAGTCTCTTAACTGGATTCAGGTCTTGATGGGTTCAGGCACCGGGAAACACACCGGTGGAAAGGTAACGATCACCCCGGTCACAGATAATGGCCACGATCACCGCGTTTTCAACCTGTGCGGACAGCTTGAGGGCTGCAGCGATGGAGCCACCTGATGAAACACCACAGAAAATGCCTTCCTCGCTGGCCAGGGCACGCATGGTGTCCTCAGCTTCCTGCTGGCCGATGTCCATGACCGTGTCCACACGGGTGGCATCAAAAATTTTCGGCAGGTACGGCTCCGGCCAGCGCCGGATACCGGGGATAGACGCTCCTTCCTGGGGCTGCAGGCCAACAATCTGGATATCGGGATTCCGTTCCTTGAAATACCTGGACACGCCCATGATGGTTCCGGTGGTACCCATGGAGCTGACAAAATGCGTAACCCGCCCTGCCGTCTGCTCCCAGATTTCCGGGCCGGTGGTGCGGTAATGCGCCAGCGGGTTGTCCTGGTTGGCAAACTGATCCAGCACTTTACCCTTGCCTTCCGCCTCCATTTGTTGGGCCAGGTCGCGGGCGGTTTCCATGCCTTCCTCTTTGGTGACGGTGACAATCTCCGCCCCATAGGCGCGCATCGACGCTCGACGCTCCTCGCTCATGTTCGCTGGCATGATCAGCACCATACGGTAGCCCTTGATGGCAGCCGCCATCGCCAGGGCAATTCCGGTATTTCCACTGGTGGCTTCGATCAGGGTATCGCCTGGTTTGATTTCACCCCGGCGCTCTGCTTCCTGGATCATGCTGATAGCAGGACGATCTTTCACCGAACCGGCGGGGTTATTACCCTCAAGCTTGGCCAGAATCACATTGCTGGTCTCGCCCGGAAGTCGCTGCAGACGCACAAGAGGCGTATGCCCTACATAATCTTCGATGGTCGGGAAATGCATGTTGTAACCTTCCTCAATTCTTCCGGAACCCGCCGCCAGCGGGTAACGCCGACGACACAAGCCTGTGATACACTCCGGGTTCGCATGATACGCGGAATATCCGCAGTCTCCCAATACAGCTTCTCGCTATATCCATGACTGTGGGCTATATCCGGGGACGCCATCACGGCCAGACTGCGTGGAATCAACTATTCTGACAGGGAAGAATGCCGGATATCAGGCCGGCGACGTCAATCGGGAACTCACTATGCGGCGCTGGGGCATACGCAAAAAAGTACTGGTGGTGACACTCGTCCCCACCCTTCTGACCACGTTGATGCTGGGGCTTTTCTTCACCTACAGCTGGGTCAACAACATTGAAAGCCTCCTGCAGGATCGTGGCGAGTCGCTTTCGCGGCAGCTGTCAGCCGGCTCGGAATACGGCCTGTTCACTGCCAACAGAAGCCTGCTCAGCAGCCTCTCCAACGCCCTTCTGGAAGAGCAGGATGTGCGCTCGATTACCTTCTTCGACAGCGAGCATAACCGGCTGCTGCACACAGGCCCCGGCAGCTCCGACGATATTGGCAAGGACACGTTGACCGGCGAAGAAGCGGTACGGGTTACCCGCGCCGACAGTACTGTTTTCGTGACACCGGTCTATCTCCAGGACCTGATGATCGAAAGCATGCTGGACCCGGATTCCCGCCAGAACGTGGGGGCGGGCAAGAAACCGATCGGCTGGGTAACCGTGGAGATGTCCCACATACGCACCGAAAAGGAAACCTATAAAGCACTGCTGATTTCCCTGTTGCTCGTCTTAGGCGGCGTACTCCTCAGCCTGATGATTGCGCTACGCATGAGCCGCTCGTTTACCGATCCTGTCTTTGAACTCAATGAGGCGGTGGCCAAACTCAAGGAAGGCAAACTGGACACTCGGGTCTATACCCGCGCCGGCCCTGAATTCGAGCAATTGGAATCTGGCCTGAACGCCATGGCCGGGGAACTGAGCAAAGCCCAGGCGGAAATGCAGCAGAACATTGACCAGGCCACGGAAGACCTGAGAGAAACCCTGGAAACCATCGAAATCCAGAACATCGAACTCGATTTCGCCCGCAAGGAAGCCCTGGAAGCCAGCCGCATCAAATCGGAATTCCTGGCCAACATGTCCCATGAAATCCGCACCCCGCTGAATGGCATCATCGGCTTCACCGAGTTACTGCTTAAAAGCCCGCTACCGCGCCAGCAGCGGGATCACCTGAGCACCATCCGCAAGTCATCGGAAATACTGCTGACCATCATCAACGACATTCTGGATTTCTCCAAGATCGAGGCCGGCAAACTCATCCTCGACCGCATTCCCTTCCAACTCCGGGACATCGTAGAAGAGGTCATGGTCATGCTGGCTCCGGCGGCTCACAGCAAGAACCTGGACCTGGTACCACTGGTCTACAATGATGTACCCGACAACATCATGGGCGATCCCCTACGGGTAAAGCAGGTGATCACCAACCTGGTCAACAATGCCATCAAGTTCACCCAGACCGGTGAAGTGGTCCTGCGCGCCAGCCTTGAAGAAGAAGATAAAGAGAGTAACCGGATCACCCTGAGACTCAGCATTACCGATTCCGGTGTCGGGCTCTCGCGAGCTCAGCAGCAGTCCCTGTTCAACGCCTTCAGCCAGGCCGACGCGTCTACTGCCCGGCAATACGGTGGCACCGGACTGGGGCTTGCGATCTCCAAGCGCCTGGTTGAGGAAATGGGCGGCAAGATCGGGCTTGAGAGTGAGCTGGGCAAGGGCTCCACGTTCTGGTTTACCCTGACCTCGGAACTGTCTTCTAACGGCGAAGCCATCGCGCCCAAAGACTCTTTGCGCGGCGAAAGGGCCATCTACCTTGACCAACAGAAAACCACCGGCCTGGCGGTAGAACATATGCTCCGGGAATGGGGCATGACGGTCGACCGGGTTTCATCACCGGGTGCCATGCAGGAGCAGATAGAGGAAGCTCAAAAAGAGCAGTCCGGTTACGCCGTTGCGGTTGTCGGCATCACCCGTCACCTGCTGAATTCAAGCCAATACTGCTCGTTAGTACGGTCCCTGGAGCTGGAGCGGGATTGCCGCACACTGCTGCTGACCCCTACCCTTGAAACTCACGATACACCGCTATCGGGGCTGGCCAGTGGCCACCTGACCAAGCCAGTATGCCGCGACTCCCTGTACGACGAACTGTTGCTGCTGGTGCACGGTATCAGCAACCGGCAACGCCAGTTGCCGGATCATTCCCATGCCATTAGCCGTGAGTTGCCAACCCAATCAACACGCGTACCCAGAGTGCTGGCGGTGGACGACAACGATGCCAACCTGAAGCTGGTAATGACCCTGCTCAACGACTGCGGCGTTGTAGCTGAGGGAGCAACCAGCGGCTTTGAAGCGCTGAGCAAGGCGCGCCAACACTCGTTCGACCTGGTTTTCATGGATCTTCAGATGCCCGGAATGGACGGGGTGGAAACCACTGAGAGATTGAGAAGCCTTGATGGCGCCAGCCATCGTACTCCGATCATTGCGCTCACGGCCCATGCCCTTGCAGAGGAGCAGGACCGCCTGATCCAGCAGGGATTCGATGGCTACCTGGCCAAACCCATTAGCAACAGCCAACTGATCGACATTATTCATGACTACACTGGCTATACCTGCCACCCCGACCCGGATGATGGACACCTGCCGGTACCCGAGGTGCGCGATACACGCCGCTCGGTTCGCCCGTCAACCAGAAAGAAACAGCCTGACTGTGTCAGCGTGGCCGAAAGCGTACAGTTGGCCGCCGGAAAAGCAGATCTGGCCGAGGAACTGTTCAGCATGCTGATCGAACAGATCCATACCGACATTAACCAGGTGCCGGCACTCTGGAGCAAAGGCGACATGGACGAGCTACTGGAGTGCGTCCACAAACTGCATGGCGCCACGCGTTACTGTGGCGTGCCGGAGTTACGCGCTGCTGCAAACCAACTGGAAACCGCCTTGAAGTGCGCAGCGCCGGATATGGAGTACCAGAAGAATCAATTGCTTGCAGCCATGGAGCGCTTGCAGACCTGGAGCGAACAAACTGACTGGCAGCAGTTGTTCCGGCAGCAAAACCCTCGGCAGGCAACCGTGGACTGAGGGACGATCAGCGCCTTAGGTTCGGGCGCTTTCGAGGATTGTTTTCATATCCTTTACCGCCTCTTTGAGCCCGGTAAACACCGCCCTGGCAATGATGGCATGGCCAATGTTGAGCTCGTTGATACCCGCGATGGCGGCAACGCGTTCGGTGTTGTGGTAGTGCAGCCCATGGCCGGCGTTGACCACCAACCCTTTCTTGCGAGCGTAAGTCACTGCGTCCTGCAAGGTGTTAAAAGCCGCCTCAACAATCTGAGGGTCTGTCGCTTCCGCGTATTCCCCGGTGTGTAGCTCCACCACCGGCGCACCGCAACGGACTGCCGCATCAATCTGCGCCACATCCGGATCGATAAACAGGGAGACCTCGGCACCAACCTTTGCCAACCTGTCACAGGCTTTGGCCACCCTCGCCTCCTGGCCGTCCACATCCAGGCCGCCTTCAGTTGTCAGCTCTTCACGCTTTTCGGGCACCAGACACACACATTCCGGCCGCACCTGCTCGGCGAATGCCAGCATCGCATCAGTGACCGCCATTTCCAGGTTCATCTTGGTGGTGAGGATTTCCTTCAGCAGGAGCACATCACGGTCCTGGATGTGCCTGCGATCTTCGCGGGGATGGATGGTGATACCATCGGCACCCGCCTCTTCCGCCAGAATCGCAGCCTGTACCGGATCCGGATATCGGGTTCCCCTGGCCTGACGCAAGGTAGCAACATGATCAATATTCACACCCAGCAAAACTCTGGGCTTCATTGAGCTAGAGGTCATTACGGTCTCCTCGATGATGACTGAACAGGCTTCTGCTATGGAGCACCTTGCCCTGCAACAGGTAGTCCACAAGTACCCTTGTTACCCGCTTGGCGATGCGCCGGCACTCCGCAGATTCGAGGTCGCCATCAGCCAGCGCCAACAGTGTATCCCCGGGCAGGTTCCGGAGCCTGGAGCCCGGCGAGGGCTCGGCCAGAATCCCCTGCTCCGGATCATAGCAATAAAGCCCACCGGCCTCGACCGGCTGCCCACTATCCATCGCCTGATCCCAGACGAAGTCATACCCGAGTTCCGCAGCCAGGGATTGCTCGAAACGTCGAAGAACCGGCTCCACGTCACTGGCTTCCGACAACTCAGCAATCACATCAATGTAGGCAGCAAAGAGTTGGTGGTGAGGGTCGGCCATCGGCAGCAGACGCTGCAATAACTCATTCACGTAAAGACCACTGTACAGGGAGAGAGTGCGCTTCAGGGTGGGGCCGCTGCGAACGTCCGCCTGAGTCAGCGTCTTCAGGTCGCTGCGTCCGGTCCAGTCCAGCAACAGAGGCTGGAACGGTTGCAACTGTGCCTTGAGCGGGCTCTTTGCGCTGTTGCCACCACGGGCAATCACGGTTACCCGGCCCGCGTTGAGGGAAAACACATCCACCATCAGACTGGTTTCGCGCCAGGGCCGGCGGTGGAGGACATACGCGGGCTCCTGTTGCATTGGCCCCGTCATAGCTGCCTCAGAAGTCGTTCATACCCAGGCTTTTCAATGCCCGGTCGCTGTCCGCCCAACCTCGCTTGACCTTGACCCAGAGCCTCAGCATGACTTTACTGTCGAACAGGCGCTCCATATCTGTTCTGGCTTCCTGACCGATGCGCCGCAGGCGTTCGCCCTTGTCGCCAATAATGATCTTCTTCTGGCCCTCACGCTCTACCAGTATCAGCGCAGAAATGTGAAGAGTCTTACCGTCCTTGCGAAATTCTTCGATCTCGACCGCCACGGAGTAAGGCAGTTCTGCTCCCAGTTGCCGGGTAATTTTCTCCCGCACCATTTCGGAGGCCATAAACCGCTCGCTGCGATCCGTGATCTGGTCATCCGGGTAAAAATGCACACTTTCCGGCAGGAACCGACTGACCGCAGCCTCCAGCGGCTCCAGGTTCATCCCCTTGAGAGCTGATAACGGAATGATCTCGGCAAACTCGCGCTTCCGGGATAGCATATCGAGGTGCGGCAACAGGGCCTCCCGATTTTCAATGCGGTCGACCTTGTTCACTGCCAGAATCACCGGGCACTTCAGGCTACTGAGCTTCTCCAGAACCATTTCGTCCGCCGTCGTCCACGCCATCTGGTCGACAACAAACACAGCAACATCGACATCCTTGAGGGCCGATGTCGCCGCCTTGTTCATATACCGGTTAATAGCGCGAGGTTCTTCTTCGTGCATTCCCGGCGTATCCACGTAAATTGCCTGAACCGGGCCTTCGGTCTTGATGCCCAGTACCTGATGACGGGTTGTCTGGGGTTTACGGGACGTAATACTGAGCTTCTGGCCCAGAATGTGGTTCAGCAATGTGGACTTGCCCACATTGGGCCGACCGACGATCGCCACAAAACCACAACGGCTGTCCGGGTTTTCCGGACGAGTCACATCATTCATCAGTCATTCTCCACACCCAGTTGCTTAAGGGCATTGCGGGCGGCCTGCTGCTCGGCGATTCGACGGCTATTGCCAGTGCCGGTCGTTTTGCGGTCCAGCGATGGCAGGGCACAGGAAACATGGAACGTCTGGGCGTGGGCTTCACCGTCCACGGAAATGACGTCATAGCGAGGCAGCGGAAACTGCCGTGACTGCAGGTACTCCTGGAGCCGGGTTTTGGGGTCTTTCTGGGTATCCTGCAGATCCAGCTTCTGAAGGCGCACCTCAAACCAGCGCAAAACCTGTTCCCGACAGGTGTGAAAATCACTGTCCAGGTATATGGCACCGATGATGGATTCAACAGCGTCGGCAAGAATGGATTCACGACGGAAACCACCGCTCTTCATTTCACCGGAACCCAGCCTGAGGTACTTGCCCAATTCGAATTCACGGCCAATTTCCGCGAGGGTTACCCCCTTGACCATACGGGCTCTCAGACGGCTCAACTGACCTTCCCGGGCTTTTTCAAAATGCAGGTACAGGTATTCAGCAATGACCATGTTAACGATGGAATCACCCAGGAACTCCAGGCGCTCATTGTTCTGGTTGCCAAAACTCCTATGGGTCAGCGCCAGCAACAGCCGCTCAGGCGTCTTGAACTGGTAGCCGATACGTCGCTGTAACTGCTCGAGATCCGGTTGCGAACTCACTTGCCCTTCATCTCATACTCATGTTGAAAATGGATAACGGTATCCACATTACGGAACAGGTTGTTACGGACTTCGTAATCCACATTGATGATGACCAGATCCCCGTCCTTCTCAACGGTGATGTTCTTTTCATCAAAACCGCGAACATTGTTCACGCTAAGTCGCTTGTTTATCAGACTTCTCACCTGAGCAGGCCCCATGGTGGAAAGATCCTCTGTTCCTTCCAGGCTCTCAAGCGCTTCCTGAATGGTAATGTCATCAAGATACGCTGGCCCCAGCTTGATGGCCAGTGTCAGCAAGCCGCCGAAAAAGAGCACCATAATCATGATAACGAGCGCCGATGCACCCGACTGCCGATGCATGGAGGAAAGACTGTTCTTCTTCATGTTAGATACACCCCTGAATAACAACGTACTTATTCCAAACCGCCCACTCGGTCAAAGGATGGCAGACTGGTGAGCGATTGCCAGTGCATCCAGATCGCGAACGCCTTGCCAACGACCATTTCATCCGGAACAAAGCCCCAATAGCGACTGTCATTACTGTTGTCCCGATTATCACCCATCACGAAATACTCGCCTTCGGGCACCACCCACTCGCCTTCACCAGAGCGCCCCGTGCGCCCCAGGGTCAGGAAGATGTCGTGCTCAACGTCGCCCAGGTATTCACGTCTCAGCTCCACTGGTGGCAGCCGGGCAACAAAGCGTGTCTCCACTTTATCGCCATTGATAAACAGCTCCCGATCCTGGTATCGGATACGGTCTCCCGGAAGCCCGACCACCCGCTTGATGTAATTGGTGCTGCCGTCATCCGGATAGCGGAACACCATGATGTCACCGCGCTGGGGGTCATCCACTGCCAGGATTTTGTTGCCCGCAACCGGCAGGCGAAGCCCGTAGGCGTATTTGTTAACGAGGATGAAGTCTCCGACTTCAAGGGTAGGCAACATGGAGCCGGACGGAATCTGGAAAGGCTCCACCAGAAACGAGCGCAGAACCAGCACCACCGCCAGCACCGGGAAGAACGAACGGCTAAGATCAACGAGGTAGGGCTCCTTAGGTTCTTCCTCAGCCTCAACCTCCCCGCTGGCGCCTTCTACAACCGCGAGCCTGCGCTTACGCAGAAATACAACATCCAACAGCCAGATCAGCCCCGTTGCAAACGTCAGAACAACCAGAACCAGGGGGAAATCAATATCCATTCAGGTGCCTTTTAGTTATCCACTTTCAATACGGCAAGGAATGCTTCCTGAGGCACCTCAACATTGCCCAGTTGCTTCATGCGCTTCTTACCTTCTTTCTGCTTCTGCAGCAGTTTCTTCTTCCGGCTGACGTCGCCACCGTAACACTTGGCGGTGACGTTTTTGCGAAGCGCCTTGACGGTCACTCGCGATACCACCTGATTCCCGATAGCCGCCTGAATGGCGATGTCGAACATCTGGCGTGGGATCAGCTCTTTCATCTTGTCGATCAGGGCGCGACCCCGGTAGTGGGACTGGTCCTTATGGACAATCAGCGCCAGTGCGTCCACGCGCTCGCCGTTGATCAGCACATCGAGGCGCACCAGGTTGGCCGCCTGGAACCGCACAAACTGATAGTCCAGCGATGCGAACCCGCGGCTGGCGGACTTGATCCGGTCGAAAAAGTCCAGCACCACCTCGGCCATCGGCAACTCGTAGGTCACCTGAACCTGAGTGGACATAAAGTGCATGTTCTTCTGGATGCCGCGCTTTTCCTCACAGAGGGCGATCACGTTGCCCAGGTGTTCCTGGGGCACCAGAATACTGGCCTCCACGATTGGCTCGCGCATCTCCTCGATGGACCCAATATCCGGAAGACTGGACGGATTGTCTACCGACAGCGTCTCACCCTGTTTGGTAACGACTTCATAGATAACCGTCGGGGCCGTGGTAATCAGGTCAATGTCGTATTCCCGCTCCAGCCGCTCCTGGACGATCTCCATGTGGAGCATGCCCAGGAAGCCGCAACGGAAACCGAATCCGAGGGCATCCGAGCTCTCCGGTTCGAAGAACAGCGAGGCGTCGTTCAGGGTCAGCTTTTCAAGAGCATCCCGGAAATCGTTGTAGTCATCGGAACTGACTGGAAACAGGCCCGCATAGACCTGAGGCTTGACCTTCTTGAAGCCGGGCAGCATCGGGATGTCGTCCGAGCCTTTCTGCTGAACGATGGTGTCACCCACCGGCGCCCCATGAATGTCCTTGATGCCGGCCACCACAAAGCCGACATCCCCGGATTCCAGAATATCCGTGTCTTTGGGTTTGGGATTGAAAATACCGACCTTGTCCGCATTCCAGGCCTTGCCTGTCGACTTCATGACGATCTTGTCGCCCTTCTTGAGGGTGCCCTCAGTCACCCTGACCAACGACACAACCCCCAGGTAGTTGTCGAACCAGGAGTCAATAATCAGTGCCTGCAAGGGCGCGTTTCGATCACCCTTGGGTGGCGGGATTTTCCTGATCAGATCTTCCAGAACATCCTCGACGCCCAAACCACTCTTGGCGCTGCAGCGCACGGCGTCGGTTGCCTCTATACCAATGATGTCCTCAATTTCCTGGGCTACGCGATCCGGCTCAGCCTGCGGCAGGTCCATCTTGTTGAGCACCGGAACCACTTCCAGCCCCTGTTCAATCGCGGTGTAACAGTTGGCGACAGACTGGGCCTCAACGCCCTGACCGGCATCCACCACCAGCAACGCACCTTCACAGGCGTACAGTGAACGCGATACCTCGTAGGAGAAGTCGACGTGGCCGGGTGTATCGATGAAATTCAGTTTGTATTCAATGCCGTCCCGAGCCTTGTAGTTCAGAGTCACACTCTGGGCCTTGATGGTAATACCACGCTCACGCTCAAGATCCATGGAATCAAGGACCTGCTCAGCCATCTCGCGTTCTGTCAGGCCACCGCAGATCTGGATAAAGCGGTCTGCCAGAGTGGATTTACCATGGTCAATATGGGCGATGATCGAAAAATTTCGGATTCGGCTCAGTTCAGTCACAGACAATGAATACTCGCAAAAGACGAAGGATTGAGCCCGGAAGGGCCGTTGCCGGAGTCCGGCGACGGCGTGATTTTACCGGTTACCGGCCGCTATTGCCATGATCAGGAGATCAGCGGCCGTTCATATTGCCGAATAAGGAAGCCGATAAGCGCATCCTCGTCCAGCGGGTAACTGAACAGGTTGCCCTGACACTGGGCGCAACCGGCGCTTTTGAGGAAGCTCAACTGCTGAGGCGTTTCCACACCCTCGGCAACAACGGTCAAGTGTAACTTTCTGGCCAGTGCGATCACCGCCGAGGCAACATCGGTTGCACTGACGTTGTACGGGATGTCGCGAATAAAACGATGGTCAATCTTGATAACGTCCAATGGCAACTGCTGGAGCGCCACCAGAGAACAGGAACCGGTGCCAAAATCATCCAGGATCAGGCAGACACCCATGTCGTGCAGCGACACAAGGAGCTCTCTCAGCATGCGCGGGTCTTCATTCAGAAGCTCCGCTGGCATTTCAAGTTCAAGCCGCTCTGGCGACACCCCCGTTTCGGTAATGACCTGGCGCATCATATCCAGAAACCCGGAATCCGTCAGTTGGCGAACGGACAGGTTGACCGCCATTTTCAACGATTCAAACCCAGCCCGTTCGAGGGCCTGAACCTGGATACAGGCCTGCCTCAGCGCCAGCTCGCCAAGGCGTATGATCAGGCCCGTTTCCTCGGCCAGGGTAATGAATTGCTGGGCACTGACCAGCCCCTTCTCGGGGTGGTGCCAGCGCAGGAAAGCCTCGACGCCAATCACCCGCTCACTCTCGAGATCCACCTTGGGCTGGTAATGCAGCACAAACCGATCGCCTTCCAGTGCGGTCGCCAGTTCTTCCTGCTGAAGCAGCCGCCTGGCGGCCTTGATGTTCATGGCCGGGGTAAAGAACTGGTAGGTGTTGCGCCCTAACTCCTTGGCCCGGTACATGGCCAGGTCGGCGTATTTCATCAGCGTACCAGGGTCCTCACTGTCGTGAGGGATCATGGTAATACCGATACTGACGGTAACCCCCACTTCGTGATCGTTGAGACGAATTCGCTGGCACAGCCTCCGCAGTATGGCTTCGGCAACCTTGCCAGCGTCATCGGGACCGCTGATTCGTGACAACAGCACCACGAACTCGTCGCCACCCAGCCGGGCCACCGAATCTTCCTCCCGCACGCAGCCGGATAACCACTGGGAAACCTGCTTCAGCAGTTCGTCGCCACTATCGTGGCCGAGGGTATCGTTGATACGTTTGAAGCCGTCAAGATCCAGGAACATCAGGGCGGCCGGCTCTTCGGTGCGACGACTTCTGCGCACCACATGGTTAAGCCGGTCACGGAACAACTGGCGATTGGCAAGCCCGGTCAGCGGATCGTAGAACGCCAGGCGATGCAGCTCCGTCTGTGCGGCTTTCAGCTGGGTCAGGTCACGGAGGCTCAACACCACCCCATTCACGCCGGGCACCGTCAGCATGGCTGTGAACGTGCCTTCCATATCCCGCCACTGACCTTGCGCATCGCGTATACGACCACGGATCACCGGCATCTGCTTCCCAGGTGATTTGACCGCTTCATCAAACCCGGACTTTAACTGCGGCCAATCCTCGGCATGCACCAGGGAGGCCAACTCCAGACCATAAACCTTGTCGGGATCGAAGCCCAAAATGTCGTGACTGGACGGACTGGCGTAACGCGGCGTGCCATCGCGATCCAGCACAAGAGTCACGTTCGCGGCACCTTCGGTAATAGCCCGGTAGCGACCCGCGCCAATCTGCGCCATGATCCGGCCGCGAATCATGGTCAACACGAACAGGAACATCAGCAGACTGATAACAATACCGGAACCGAGAACGATGGGCGGTCGCGGATCAGACGCCAAGTAGTCAAACGCCGGTGTGGAACGGGTTTGCAGCAACCAGTCGCGCCCACCGTGGGTAATGGTCTGACTCATTTCAAAACTGAAATCCTCATCCAGGGAGCCCAGGTTTGACCCATACATCTGCGTATCCCGTGACACCTCCCCGCTGTCGTATATTTTCACGTCCAGGAATGGCGAGATCAGGCCGACGATGCCATCGAGCAGGGTGTTCATCCGAAAGGCACTGAACACATAACCGGCGAGCATCATCTGCCGCTCAACACGACTTTCAGGTATTTCCCCACCCTGGTAAACAGGGTAATACATCAGGAAGCCAGCCTGATCCTCCGCCACTTCCTCCTGAACCAGCACGACTTTACCCGTCACTTTTGGCTCGGCATGGTCCCGTGCCCTCGCCATGGCATGCCGGTGCACAGGATCACTGAAGGCGTCGTAACCAAGTGCCTTGCGATTCCGCTCTGTTCCGGGCTCCAGATACACCATGGGGTAGTAATCCGGCCCGGTACCAAGAGGCGTCACGAGGTAATTGAGGACACCATCTTTCCTGACCGACGCGATGTGGTCCGCCATCTGGCGGACACCTATTCTTTTCACGTAGCCAATACCCTGGATGCCCGGGTAATACCGGTTGATATCCACATTGTCGACGTATTCACGCCAATCGTCCCTATCCACTTCACCGGCAACGGCAAACAGGCCCGCACTGCCGGCCAATACCTGCTCATAATTCAGCAGGCGCTCTTCAATAGCAGTTCGCAGCTGTAGTGACTGTGTTTTGAAACGGGCTTCGGTACGGTCTTCGACCAGGCGAATGGAAACTTGCCATAACAGGACGGTGACAGCGAGAGATGCAATCAGCACTAGCCATGCTGCCCACGAGTAGCGCAGCTGGAGCAGTTTCCGGAGGGGAAGTTCCTTTCTGTTCATCATTCTCGTGCAGGTCCGATCCGTGGCCAGTAATCTGATTATTTTGGGAAGTATAACAAAAGCCCCACTGGCTGTCGTTTAAACGACCCCCAGCAGGGCTCTCAGTTTTGTACCATTTTGTGTCCGCCGATCCGGCGGATCAACCGTCAGGGCTTCATCACCAGATAAGTGGCCCGCCCCTGGCGAACAACGCGCACCGAGACGGCGCTGTCGTCTGGCAAGGAGGATACCGCTTCGCGGAAATCCTCCACAGAGGTGACTTTGCGGCGGTTCAGCTCGGTGATCACATCCCGTGGACGGATACCCGCATCAAGCGCTGGCCCGCGGGCAACCTCTGCCACAAGCACGCCCCCAGATATCCCCAGCGACTCCTGAAGCTCAGTTGGCAGAGGCTCAACCGTCATCCCCAATGGCGCCGATGATGGGCCGTTGTTGCTGGACGCCGGAGCGGAGGCCTGCTCCGAACCCTCTTCCGGCAGTTTGCCGATTTCAACGTCCAGTGTAATCTGCCGGCCTTCCCTCATTACTTCCATGGTGGCCGTTTCACCGACCGGCGTACGGCCTACCATCGGCGGCAGATCCGAAGACAACGTCACGTCCTCGCCCTCGTACTCGAGCACAATATCACCCGCCTGCAATCCCGCTTTCTCGGCAGGCGAGCCCGCCATCACTTCTGCAACCAGGGCGCCTCGAGGACGCTTAAGGCCAAATGACTCCGCCAGATCTCGATTAACCTCCTGTATCAGCACACCCAGCCAGCCACGGGACACCGATCCATCGTCCCGAAGCTGCCGGAACACATTCATGGCATCATCAATGGGGATTGCAAAGGACACCCCCATGAATCCACCCGAGCGGGTGTAGATCTGGGAGTTAATACCCACAACCTCGCCGTCCAGGTTAAACAGTGGCCCGCCGGAGTTACCCGGGTTGATAGCAACGTCAGTCTGGATAAACGGAACGTAGTTTTCCGATGGCAGTGAACGGCCCAGGGCGCTGACAATGCCCGCTGTTACGGTGTAATCAAAACCAAAGGGCGAGCCGATAGCCAGGACCCACTCACCCACTTTCAGGTCATTGGAGCGCCCGACCCGCACCACAGGCAAGTCGTCGCCGCCCTCAATCTTCAGAACCGCCATGTCCGAACGTGGGTCGGTGCCAATCAGTTTGGCAGGCAATTCCCGACGGTCATTCAGGCGCACAATGATCTCGTCGGCCCCTTCCACCACATGGTTATTGGTCAACACATAGCCATCACTGGAAACGATAAACCCGGACCCCATGGACTGACGCGGGGCTGAACCACCAGGGCTGCCGCCAAACGGTGACTGGGGACCGCGGAAGAAATCCTGGAAAAACTCCGGTAACTGCTCAAGCTGTCGATCGTTAAAAGGGAGACCGTTTGAGCGGCCACGATTCGCTGACTTGGGCTCGGTCGTTGTACTGATGTTGACCACAGCATTCGAGTTCTCTTCGACCAACTCGGTAAAGTCAGGGAGACTGCGAGCTGAGACAGACTGAGCCAGAGACAAGGGAACAAGAAGACACAAAAGATACCAGACGAACACAATGGAACCCTGGCGCTGAGGCCGGCGCAGCATGTCTTGATCGTTCTTTACTTCAGGCATTAAAGACCCCCTGTTCAGCGGACGTTATAAACTCAATGTGCGGTCAAAGCCGATAATTTCAACAGAGCCTGTTGGAACATCATTCCGGGGAAGCGACCACCCCCTGCCTGACCTCCACCAGTGTCGGCTCCCAGGTTCCCGCTTTACGTGACTGCCCCCTGCGAGCGGCCAGGAAGCCCAGGGCAAGTCCCGCCGCAGCACCCATCATGGCGACGGCCTCACTGGCCGCGTGGCCTGCCGACAACTGGTGCCCCAAAACAGCCCCGGCCACCATCGACACCAATGGCAGGGCGTAAACAAGCAGGGAAGCACCAAGCAGCGCGGACTCATCAATGGCCACCGTCACCTCATCACCCACCTCGGCACCAAGGCTGTTGGCCACCAGAACCTGATTGGCCCTGCCTCCTGAAACACCGGCCAGTGCACGCTGGCCACAGCCATGACGAGCCGAGCAACTTTCACAGGCGCTGGTGCGAATCGTCTGCACCCATACCCGGTCGCCGGCAACACCGACAACCCTCCCGGTTTCCGTAATCATTTCCGGCCTCCGCCGAACGCCAGGGTATCGTCAATCGTCACTGATTCGGCCACCTTACGGGCCGTCGTCGGTGGAACTTCCCCAACCACAGTCACGAAAAACGCGATGTCATCCACACTGAGCTGTTTCATGTACACCGTGGTGGCGCCAATTCGCGAAGCGCCGGTGGGCATCACCATCTTCCGTGCTGGTTCGACAAACACAGAAAAGGCTGCCAGCCCATCCGAGAACGCCACTGCCTGCCCTTTGCCTGATCGCGGGGCAGCGGCGGGAACAAAACCATCCGGGCGCCACTCGAGCGTCCAACCATCCATCCGTGCCGCGGGAGACGACGTCTGTTCCGGTTTCAATTCCCGTTTGATGGCCTCTCCCTCCGTTTGCACGATAAATTCGCTATCCGGGAGAGAGTCCGTTATTTCAAGGCTGGTGAACTGAAAATGCTCAAGCACCTCACCGCCGACGGAACGCACATGGCTCTTCACCAACAGACCGGTGGATTTTTCCAGCCATAACTGGTGACTGTATCGAAGATCATCCCTCGCCCTGAGCCCGAGCTTGACCACATCGTAACCAGCAATACGATCATCGCCCACCAGCTCTGGCTGATACCATTGACTGACCGGCATCAACTGATGGGAAAATGCCTCGGCAAAAGGACCCGACGGAATAACCTGATCCAACTGGATGCGCCCATGGTCAGGAAGCACACAGACAACCCGCATCCCCTTTCGCACGATCTCACCGCTGGCTCCGTCCTGCAGAACCAGCCGCTCTTCCACCATGCCATCCCGATACCGGTGCGCAATCTGCATCGAACTGACCTGATCACCCCGGGCATACACAAAGACGCCGCGATAGGACGTCATGTTGAGGGCAGGACCAAGACGGTTGAGCCAATATTCGGCGCTCTGTTCATTCTTCCCGGCGCTCTCCGCCGTCTCGGCAGACACTTGCCCTGTCAGAACGGTGAGCAACGTCAACATGACCAGCCCGTGCCTGATTGCACCAGGGAATCGACTCTGGATTGCCATTGCGATTCTGCCCATCAGCCGTTTAACTCCAGCCAGTGTCCTGCAAACATGAAACGTCAATACCCTGGTCCGGACGCGCTAACGACACGCGCATAGCCAACGGAGCCTCGACCGGCTCCTACGCTGTTATGTTGGGCGTGCTCAAGAAGATAGCGGCTAAGATGTTCCCATTGCTCTTCATCAAGTCCTTGCAATGCCACCTCCGGCACCGGCTCGACCGCCGACTCCTGCCGATCCTGTTCTTCTGAAACGCCCGCGGCTGCAATCGCTCCACCATCTTCGGCGGACTCCCAACCAGCACCGGCGCCAAAACCAATCACCGCTGCCAGTGTGACCATCGCAACCGCTGGCCAATGCCAGTTTTTGTCCCGGCGGGGCATCGAGCCGACTGTCGCGGCAGGCGATACCGCACCGCTGCCATCCAGAACATCCCTGACCCCAGCACTGACATCCACAGCCTCCGGTGCCACGCTGCCCTGATGCATGAGATCCCGCACCTGCTGCCAACGCTGCCACTGCGAACGAACCTGATCCTGCTCAGCGTGTGACAGCAGTCTGCGAACTGACAATTCGTCTGCCTCGTCATCCATCATTGCCGACAGCGTTTCTTTGAGACGATCATCCATAGGATGCAACCTCATTACGTCCGGGAATCATTTAACAAAGGGCCCAGGTGGCGATCCACTGCATCCCGTGCCCTGAATATTCGTGACCTTACCGTGCCGATGGGGCACTCGAGAATACCGGCGATGTCTTCGTAACTCAGCCCATCGTACTCCCTGAGCAAAAACGCAGATCGAAGCTCCTCCGGCAAGTTTGATATCGCCACCCTGAGCGCGCTCTGCAACTGATCCCGCTGCAACAGTTTCTCCGGTGACGCATTGTCCCTGAGTCTTGAACCGTCGTCGTAATTCTCGGCTTCCCCCGCGTCGGCACTGCCTTGCGGACGACGCCCGCGGGACTCAAGAAAATTCTTGGCCGTATTCACGGCTATACGGTACAGCCAGGTGTAGAACGCGCTGTCTCCCCGAAAACGGTCAATCGCCCGGTACGCCTTGACGAAGGTTTCCTGGGTAAGGTCCATCACCTCCTGGCTGTCGTAGACATAACGACTGATAATCGACGCAACCCTGGACTGATATTTGACAACCAGAAGATCAAAGGCGGGCCGATCACCATGACGGACCTTTCTTACCAGCTGAAGGTCTGTCTGGCTTTCGCTGCCGTCTTCCTTGTGTCTTTCTGTATCCGCATTCATGGACGGAGTGCCGGAGTTGCCATAGCGTTCGACCGTCTGGCCCACTTGCCTGCTATTCAATGGAATCATGCTGCTGTCCGGCATCCGATGAGTCTACAATGCCCCCTTTTATCCGGGAGCACCCCGTCAGGCCAAATAGACAGCGAGCGCAAAGTTTAGTTCAATACACATCCACATTATGGCCCGCGATTACGACCCGATGCCACAGTCCTACGAATTCGATGTCCTGATTGTCGGCAGCGGTGCTGCCGGCCTCACTGTTGCCCTGAATTTGCCCGAGCACCTGCAGATCGCCGTCATCAGCAAGGCCGATATCAGCAGCGGCGCAACACTCTGGGCCCAGGGCGGCATTGCCGCCGTGCTGGATGACGACGACTCTCTTGAGAATCACGTCAGCGACACCCTCAACGCCGGGGGCGGCCTCTGCCACGAGGATGCTGTCCGGTTTACGGTTGAGCATGGCCGCGAGAGCATCAACTGGCTGATCGACAGCGGCGTCACCTTTACCCGCGATGACCAGTCCCAGTACCACCTGACACGGGAGGGCGGGCATAGCCACCGCCGCATTATCCACGCGGCCGATGCCACCGGCCACGCTGTTTCCACCACCCTGACGTCCCAGGCCCAGGCGCGCCCCAACATTACCCTGATGTCCCGCAGGGTTGCCGTAGACCTGATCACCAATCGCAAGCTGGCATTGCCTGGAAACGCGTGCGTAGGCGCCTACATACTGAACCTGGAAGACAACCATGTCGAACTGTTCCGGGCCCGGTTCACTATCCTCGCCACGGGCGGCGCCAGCAAGGCGTATCGCTATACCACCAACCCGGACGGAGCTTCGGGAGACGGTATAGCCATGGCCTGGCGCGCCGGCTGCCGGGTCGGCAATATGGAATTCAACCAGTTCCACCCCACGTGCCTGTACCACCCACATGCCAAGTCGTTCCTGATTACCGAGGCAGTGAGGGGTGAAGGCGGTGTGCTGAAGCTTCCGGACGGCTCCCGCTTTATGGATCGCTTCGATGATCGAGGCGAGCTGGCGCCCCGGGATATCGTGGCCCGCGCCATCGACCACGAAATGAAACGGCTGGGTGCTGATCATCTATACCTGGACATCAGCCATAAACCGGCCGAGTTCATCAAACAGCATTTCCCAACCATTCGCGAAAAATGCCTGACGTTCGGGATTGATATCACCAAAGAACCGATCCCGGTGGTACCCGCCGCGCACTACACCTGTGGCGGCATACTCAGTGACGAACGCGCCCGCACCGACATCAACCAGCTCTATGTTGTCGGCGAGGCCGCGTTTACCGGTCTGCATGGCGCCAATCGCATGGCCAGCAACTCCCTGCTTGAATGCCTGGTCTACGGCCGTGCCGCCGCTGCGGATATAGCGCGACGGGAATCGGACATTCCCGCACCACCCCAAGCACCGGACTGGGACGAAAGCCAGGTAAGGGATTCCGACGAAGACGTGGTAATCTCCCACAACTGGGACGAACTGCGGCATTTCATGTGGGACTATGTTGGCATCGTTCGTACGACCAAACGCCTGCAGAGAGCCAAGCACCGGATTGATCTGCTGGAACGGGAAATTGGCGAGTTCTACAGCAACTACCGCGTCTCGAACGACCTGCTTGAGCTGCGCAACCTGGTGACCGTGGCGGACCTGATTATCTGTTCCGCGTTGCAGCGCCGGGAAAGTCGCGGCCTGCACTACACACTGGATTTCCCCGGACTACTCCACGAGGCAAGGGATACTGTACTGGTTCCCACCACTTACCGACGGTCGTCTCCCTGAAGGAAATGGCTCGGTCCACTCCAATGCCCACTGGTTAACTGAGAGAATCAATGTCTGACAATACTGAATTCAACCGCCTCTACTGGCACAGCCGCCGCGGCATGCTTGAACTGGACGTTTTGCTGATCCCATTCCTTGAGAACGCCTATCGAGATCTTCCCGCTGAGGACCAGGCACGGTACCAAAAGCTGATCAACTGCGAGGACACCGATATGTTCGAGTGGTTCATGCAGCGCAGCCGCCCGGAAGATCCCGACCTGCAACGCATCGTTGACCTCATACTGAACCGTGTCCAGCCGGATTGAACTGGCACTGATTCCATCCCACGCTGTCGGGTTACTGTGCGCCCTGCCCTGGCTGGCGCTGACCCTGTTCGTATCCGCCGTAGCCAGTGAGTTCAGCCCCCTCCTTCTGGTGCTGGCTATCCCCTCACTCGTGGGTGCGGTTTTCCAGTATCGCCGAACCGGCTTGCTGGTCGGTCCGGAAGCCGTAACCGAACTACGGGTTGAGGGCGAGCAATTATACGTGCGCCTTCGCTCTGGGCAGGACCGCGCTGTCCAGGTTGCGGACGAAAGTCGTCTGGGTGCCCACTTTGCGATCTTGAAACTGCAGCATTCCGGCACCATATCGTGTACATATCCTGTTGTCCTGGTTGCCGTTACGCCGCGGTTTCGCAACATCCCTTCCGATGCATTCCGCCGTTTGCGGGTCTGGCTTCGCCTGGGCCCGACCTCTGGCAGCAAGGCATCTGGTCGCCAAACGCAGGAAATCCACTGATTCTGGAGTGTTTCATGTCAGACATCGAAAGTCCGTTGGCCAACCATCCGCTTCCCCAGCCCCGCTGCGTTTTCATCTCTGACCGTGTCATGGTTCGAATATCCGGGCCAGGCACTGACAAGTTCCTGCAGGGGCAGTTCAGCCAGCAGATCGACGATGTCACCCAGGGTCATTCGCCAAGAGCGGCAGCCTGTACACCCAAGGGGCGCGCCTATTGCCTGACCCGGTTGGTGAGGGATGGTGATGACATATTGATGGAGCTGCCAGCGGATCTCTCCGACGGCACGGTGACTCATTTGCGCAAGTACCTGATGTTGTTCCGTGGTACGTCAATGGAGGTAGAGTCGGACGCTCGGATCATCGGACTTCTGGGCGATGCCGCAGTAGAAAAACTGCTGCCAGAAGGCACCGGTGCACTGGCAGTCGCAGGCGATTCCGTGAAAATCAACGGAGGCCACGTGATACGTACGATGGACACCGCCGAGGGCATGGCTCGCTATGAACTCTGGCAAACGGGTGATCTGGACACATCGCTACAACAGGCTCTGGCGGACATTCCTGCAGCCCCCCTCGCCGATTGGCAGGCTTCCGAAATTGCTGCCGGCGTAGCATCGCTCACGGCCGCCACCACGGAGAGCTTCGTGCCGCAAATGCTGAACTGGCAGCATGTTGGAGGCATCCACTTCAAGAAAGGCTGCTACACCGGGCAGGAAGTGATCGCGCGCATGCACTTCCTGGGGCAACTCAAAAAAAGCCTTTTCCGGTATACCTGCAGCGATGCCGGCACCCTGCCTGCCCCCGGTGAGTCGCTGCTGGACGGAGATCGGTCAGTGGGAAATGTCGTGAATTCTGTTGGTTTCTCTCACGGACACTCGGAGATTCTGGCCGTTGTGCGCCACGATGCGGCGGAGAAATCACTGGTACCCGAGAGCGCCTCCGACGCGGTTCTGTCACTGCGCCCCTTGCCGTATTCTGTTCCGGAGCGTGAAAAAACCGACACGCCTGATACATAAGTTGACAGGAAGAATCCCGATAATTTGCTATAAAGTACGTCATATACATGAACATATTAGCCTTTCCGGACGTTCCTGCCGGCCAGGTGACACTTAACAGGCGGATTCAAACTGACTATGTCCAACATTGTAGAAACCATAAAAACCGACCTGACCGACGCTATTGAAAACGACAAACTGGTACTTCCGACACTTCCGGAAGTTGCGCTTCAGGTACGCGACATCGCAGAAAACGAGGACTCGGCCATTATTGACCTGGTGAAGGTCATCAGCAACGACACGGCCCTGTCAGCCCGTATCATTCGAGTCTGCAACAGCCCGCTATTTCGCGGCAGCCGGGCGATTGAGAACTTGAATATGGCGGTTGGTCGCCTGGGCATGGCTTATACCAGCAACCTGGCGATGGGTCTTGCCATGGAGCAGATGTTCCAGGCCACTTCGGACATGATCGACAAGCGCCTGCGTGCCACCTGGCAAAAGAGCACTGAGGTGGCCGGGGTGTGCCATGTGCTGGCACAGCATTACACCAATCTCAAGGCAGACCAGGCCACCCTGGCCGGGTTGGTTCACCTCATCGGGGTGTTGCCGATTCTGCGCTATGTGGAAGACCGGGATATTCAGATCAGTAGCATCATGCTGGACAATGTGATTGATGAGATTCATCCGCGTATCGGGGCGACGATTCTGCAGAAATGGGATTTCCCGAAAGAACTTCAGAATGTGCCTCTGGAATACGCGAACCTGCATCGTGAGGTGCCGGCAGCGGATTATGCGGATCTGGTGATGATTGCCAATCTGCAGTTGATTGCCGGGACAGATCATCCCTGGACGGAGGTGGACTGGAAGACGATTTCGGCGTTTGATCGTCTTGGGTTGGATCCTGAGGTGGATATGAGCGAGGAAGAGGACCTGAATGCGCAGATGGAAGCTGCTATGGCGCTTCTTCAGTAGGTTTGGGGGCTGGCCGAAGGTGGGGGTATTTTTCTTCGGGAAAAGAACTCGCTTCGCTCGGACACCTTTTCCTGTCAGAGAAAATACCCCCACCTCCGGCCGATCAATACAGTTGCGGGCCGCTCTTTCGGGCCGCTTCATTTTTTCAGGATTGGCTCTTACCGTATTGTTCCAGTAGCTGCGATTTGTTTGGCAAAGACCAATCAACGGTCGGCAGGCCCTTCTGCTGTAACCACTCGTTGGCCCGGGAAAAATGCTTGCAGCCGAAGAAGCCGCGGTAGGCGCTTAACGGCGATGGATGTGGCCCGTCCAGTACCAGATGCTTGCTTCGGTCGATGTGCTGGCCTTTTTTCTTGGCGTAGCTTCCCCAGAGTAGAAACACCACCCCTTCACGCTCGCGGTTAATGGTTTCGATGACGCGGTCGGTGAAGGTTTCCCAGCCTTTGCCCTGGTGGGCGCCAGCCTGGCTCTGGACAACGGTGAGAACGCTGTTGAGAAGGAGCACGCCCTGCTCCGCCCAGGGTTGCAGACAGCCGTGGTCTGGGGGCTGAATGCCGAGGTCGGCGTGGATTTCTTTGAAGATGTTGACCAACGACGGCGGCGTGGCCACGTGCGGGCGCACGGAGAAGCACAGGCCGTGGGCCTGGCCGGGACCGTGGTAGGGGTCCTGGCCGAGAATAACCACGCGCACCTTATCCAGCGGTGTGCTGTTCAGGGCGTTGAAGCAATGCTGGCTGGCGGGGAACAAGGTCTTTCCCGCCTGCTCTTCCGCCGCGAGGAATTCAGCCAGCTGCTGCATGTAGGGCTGACGGAATTCGTCACCAAGGTGCTCCGTCCAACCTCGCCCTGATTTTAGCTGGCTTGCCAGTATCTCCACCGGCTGCATGTTCAGCCCTCGTCTTTCTTCGTTTCAGCCTTGTGCTCCGGGCGCATGGCGGGGAACAGGATGACATCGCGAATCGAGGCGGAATCCGTCAGAAGCATGGCCAGACGGTCGATGCCAATGCCTTCACCTGCGGTTGGTGGCAGGCCATATTCCAGCGCCATGACGTAGTCTTCGTCGTAGAACATGGCTTCGTCGTCGCCGGCGTCTTTCTCGGCCACCTGATCCTGGAAGCGCTCAGCCTGGTCTTCCGCGTCGTTCAGCTCGGAGAATCCGTTGGCAATCTCGCGGCCACCCACGAAGAATTCGAAACGCTCAGTGACGAACGTATCGTTGTCCTTGCAGCGGGCCAGCGGTGACACTTCTTTCGGGTAATCGGTAATGAATGTGGGCTGCATCAGGCGATGCTCAGCAGTCGCTTCAAAGATTTCGATCTGCACCTTGCCCAGTCCCCAGCCTTCTTTAAGGTGAATGCCCAGATCCTTCGCCACCTGTCGAGCACTGGTTTCATCGGCCAGTTGTTCGGCTTTGATATCGGGGTTGTATCGCAGGATGGCGTCCACCACGGTCAGGCGCTCGAAAGGCTTGCCGAAGTCGTACTCAATGATTTCTTCTTCGCCATCGGACAGGGTACGGGTGTTCACCACCGTGGTGGTACCGAGTACTTTCTGGGCAATGGTGCGCAGCATGTCTTCGGTCAGGTCCATCAGGTCGTTGTAATCGGCATAGGCCTGATAGAACTCCACCATGGTGAATTCCGGGTTATGACGGGTGGAAAGCCCTTCGTTACGGAAGTTGCGGTTGATTTCGAATACCCGCTCGAAACCACCGACCACCAGGCGCTTGAGGAACAGCTCCGGAGCAATACGCAGGTACATGTCGATACCCAGGGCGTTGTGGTGAGTCACGAACGGACGCGCCGTGGCACCACCAGGAATCACCTGCAACATCGGGGTTTCGACTTCCATGAAGTCTCGGTCGGTGAAGTACTGACGCATGACGCTGATAATCTTCGAACGTGCATAGAACACACGGCGACTGTCTTCGTTCACCATCAGGTCAACGTAGCGGTGACGATACCGGGCTTCCGTGTCGGTCAGCCCCTTGTGTTTCTCCGGCAATGGACGCAGCGACTTGGTCAACAGCGTGTACTCGTCCATGCTTACATAGAGGTCACCCTTGCCTGACTTACACAGAATACCCCGCACCCCCACGATATCGCCCAGATCCCAGTGCTTGGTGTCTTTCTGGACATCTTTTGAGGCGTAGATCTGAATGCGGCCCGTCATATCCTGAACCACTTTGAATGCTTTACGATCAAGCATCATGCGGCCGGCAACAGCCACCTGAATGCCCATCTCAGCCAGCTCTTCCTTGCTCTTGTCGCCATATTTGGCCAAAAGCTCGGCCGCGGTGGCGTCGCGACGGAAGTTGTTGGGAAAGGCATTGCCCTGATCACGCATCTCCGCCAACTTGGCGCGACGCTCGGCAATCAGCTTGTTGTCCTCTGGCTGTGCATTCGGGGTGTGTTCAGTCATGTTGGCTCGCAAAATCGGGAATTGTCCGGGTTAGCATGGCAAAGGCGCTGTTTACAGCGCCATCTTCAGGCTGGCTTCGATGAACTTGTCGATGTCACCGTCCAGCACCGACTGGGTATTGCTGGTTTCCACCTTGGTGCGTAAGTCCTTGATACGGCTGTCGTCCAGCACGTAGGAGCGGATCTGGCTGCCCCAGCCGATATCCGCCTTGGCATCCTCAGCCTTCTGTTTCTCGGCGTTACGCTCCTGCATCTCACGCTCAAACAGCTTCGCTTTCAGCTGTTTCATGGCCTGGTCTTTGTTCTGATGCTGGCTTCGGCCAGCCTGACAGGCCACGACAATACCAGTGGGATTGTGAGTCAGACGCACAGCAGATTCGGTCCGGTTTACGTGCTGACCACCCGCACCCGAGGCGCGATAGACGTCGACACGAAGGTCTGCCGGATTGATTTCAATCTCGAAGCTGTCGTCCACTTCCGGTGAGACAAAGACGGATGAGAACGACGTGTGACGGCGGTTGCCGGAATCAAACGGCGACTTTCGCACCAGACGATGCACACCGGTTTCCGTGCGCAACCAACCAAACGCATAGTCGCCCTGGATGTGGATGGTCGCACTCTTGATACCAGCCACATCGCCTTCCTGCAATTCGACGATCTCGGCCTTGAAGCCACGGCGCTCAGCCCAACGCAGGTACATGCGCAACAGCATATTGCCCCAGTCCTGGGCCTCAGTACCGCCGGAGCCGGCCTGAATGTCCAGGTAGGCGTTGTTGGCATCCATCTCGCCGGAGAACATGCGGCGGAATTCGAGCTTCTCGAGCTCTTTATCAAGCCCGGCCAGATCGGCTTCGATCTCCGCGGCCGTGCCCTCGTCCTCTTCCTCGTCCGCAATTTCGAGCAGACCTTCGGCATCTTCAAGGCCGGAGGTGAGGTTGTCGATGGTACGAACAATCAATTCAAGATCGGAGCGTTCCTTGCCCAGCGCCTGCGCCCGCTCTGGATCTTCCCATACGGAGGGCACTTCCAACTCACGCTCAACTTCAGTCAGTCTTTCACTACGCTGATCGTAGTCAAAGATACCCCCTGAGCGCTTCAGTGCGCTCACGAAGGTCTTTTATCTTCGTAACAATGGGATTGATTTCCATGAAATCCTTACTCTCGCTCGAAAAATGAATGCGATCAAAATCAGACGCGAGATTCTACCGGAAATCTGTTTTTAAATCAGCCGGTGGTAACCGCTACTTCGGTGAAAGCGTCAGGCAGGGCCGTTGTTCCGGGAGACGCTGTGAATACGTCCATGTACGCTTGACGAAAACATCCATGTTTTCGACACTCCCGGAACAACGGCCCTGCCTGGCGCCCAAAGTTGGGTGTGGCATTCATACAAGGTGTGATCGGGCTCGGGGTGGGGGTATCTTTTCTGCCAGAAAAAGGTGTCTGAGCGAAGCGAGTTCTTTTTCTAAAGAAAAGATACCCCCACCCCGGGCCCAGCCCGCCAAGGCCAAGTCCCCAAATGCCAGACTCCCAACCTTCAGGCCAGAGGCTCCAGATAATCCACCAAAAGCTGCAGGTTAGTACGCCCACGAAAGGTATTGGCATCAGGTTTGTAAACCACCCGCGCACCAGTCCTGGTGTAGTCGGGCACTTCCGGCCCGGTGTTGAAGGCGATGCCATCGATGATGGCGCCGCCCTCTTCCGGCTGGAGTACCAGCTTCAGGTGGTTCTCGCCAACGATGCGCTGGCTGACCACACGGAAGTTGCCGTCAAACAGGGGCTCCGGGAAATGCTGCCCCCAGGGACCGGCACGCTTTAACAGGGTGGCGGTTTCCAGGTGAAGCTCGTCCGGGCTCAGGGGGCCATCGGTGGTAATGGCCGCCTCAAGGTCTTCCGCCCGCAGGGTATCGCGGACCGCCCGGTCGAACGCGTCACTGAACGCGTCCAGGTCACCGCGGGACAGGGTCATGCCTGCCGCCATGGCATGGCCGCCGAATTTTTTCATCATCCCCGGGTGCCTGGCATCAACCACGGCGAGCACGTCGCGGATATGCAGGCCCGGGATGGAACGGGCCGAACCCTTGATGTCCTCGCCGTTGTCGTCCGGCGCAAACGCAATCGTCGGGCGGTGAGTCTGCTCGCGGATACGGGCCGCCAGTATGCCGATCACACCCTGGTGCCAGTCGGTGTCAAACAGGGCCAGGCCCCATGGCAGGCCCTCGATGTCCAGCGACATGGACGCCAGCAGGTCCTGAGCCTGGGTTTTCATATCTTTTTCGATGGTGCGACGTTCACGATTGAAGGTATCCAGTTCACGGGCCAGGCGCTGGGCTTCGTCACGGCTGTCCGCCAGCAGGCAGGCAATGCCCACGCTCATATCGTCCAGGCGACCGGCAGCATTCAGCCTTGGGCCAACCACAAACCCGAGATCCGTGGAGCTGATTTCGCTGTGGTCGCGGCCTGCCACTTCCAGCAGCGCCAGAATACCGGGGCGGGCCTCCCCCTGGCGGATGCGGCGCAGGCCCTGTTCCACAAAGATGCGGTTGTTATGGTCCAGGGGAACAACGTCCGCTACAGTGCCAAGCGCCACAAGATCCAACAGATTGCCGAGATTAGGTTGCGGCTCTGGCAACAGGCCCTGCTCACGCAGATGCTTTCGAAGAGCCGTCAGCACATAGAACATCACACCCACGCCCGCCGCGTTCTTGCTCAAGAAGGGGCAGCCGGGCTGGTTGGGGTTCACGATGGCGTCCGCCTCGGGCAGGGTTTCACCGGCCAGGTGATGATCGGTTACAACCACCCGGATGCCCAGTTCCCGGGCTGCGCGAACACCTTCCACGGCGGAAATACCGTTGTCCACGGTCACCAGCAGGTCCGGCAGCGCACCCTCATCTCTCAACCGGTGGATAATGCCCGGCGTCAATCCATAACCGTCGGAAAACCGGCTGGGCACGCGGAAGTCAATATCGTTCAGCCCCAGCATCCCCAATCCCAGCATGGCAACTGCCGTGCTGGTGGCGCCGTCGGCGTCGAAGTCCCCAAGCACCAGCACTCGCTGCTGACTGGTGATGGCGTCCGCCAGGAGCGCAACGGCACGGTCGACACCTCTTAGATCCATGGGCGATGCCAGGTGTTTCAGTGTGTAGGTGAGTTGGTCATCGGAAGTCACGCCACGGGCGGCGTATAGACGGCGAAGCAGTGGGGGCAGATTCTGGCCCCAGTCCGGAGTGGTGTCCGGGCTGGGGCGACGAAGGATTTTTTTGGGCGTCATACCACTCAGGTATTTTTCCAGTGTTTGGCGATAAAGTCCTGCACGGCGGACAGGTCATTATCCAAAACGGTGTATCGCTCCTCCCGTTCGAACAGATCCGACATATGCACCGGCAGGGACGGCTCGGCTTTAACACCTGAGCGCAACACGGCATCCGGGAACTTGGCCGGATGCGCAGTACCCAGGGTAATCATCGGTACCGCCGGGTCGCGACGACAGTTTCGGGCCGCACGCACGCCGATGGCGGTATGGGGGTCGAGCAAGTACTCGTTCTGGTCAAACACCTCACGGATGGTGTCTGTGGTGCCCTCATCACCCACCGCGTCACTGTCAAACAGTTTGCGAGCGTGCTTCCAGCGGTAATCTTCAATGCTGACTGGGCCCTTGGTGGCATTCTCCAACAGGTCCTTTACCGCAGCCCCGTCGCGGCCGTGCAGGTCGAACAACAGGCGCTCGAAATTGCTGGACACCATGATATCCATGCTTGGTGACAAGGTATGCTCAAGCTGGAGCTGCTCGTAGCGATTGCCACTCATAAAGCGATGCAGGATGTCGTTACGGTTGGTGGCGATCACCAACTGGGAGATCGGCAAACCCATTTTCTTGGCCAGATAACCCGCGAAGATATCGCCGAAGTTACCCGTGGGCACCGAGAAAGCCATACTCCGATCCGGACCGCCGAGCGCCAGGGAAGCATGAAAGTAGTAGACGATCTGAGCCATGATACGGGCCCAGTTAATGGAATTCACCGCCGCAAGCTGGGTTTGACCACCGAGGAACGACTGGTCACCAAAGCTCGCCTTCACCATGCGCTGGCAGTCATCAAAGTTGCCGCGCACCGCGATGTTATGGATATTGTCACCCTTCACGGTGGTCATCTGGCGACGCTGCACCTCGGACACCCGTTCATGGGGATGCAGGATGAAAATGTCGACGTGTTCGCACCGGCGGCACCCCTCAATGGCGGCGGAGCCGGTATCACCGGACGTTGCCCCCATGATCACCACGTGCTGCTTGCGTTTCTCCAACACGTAGTCCAACAGGCGCCCCAGCAGTTGCAGGGCAAAATCCTTGAACGCCAGGGTTGGGCCACGGAAAAGCTCCATGACCCACTCATTGGTGTCCAACTGAACCAGTGGGGCCACCGCTTTATGGGCAAATACATCACCGTAGGTCTCGTCCAGCATCCTGCGGAAATCCTCCGCAGGAATCGCATCGTCGACAAACGGGTGCATTACCTTGAAAGCGAGCTCGCTGTAGGAAAGCCCACGCCAGCTGCGAATTTCTTCCAGGCTGAAATGAGGCAATGATTCCGGGACATACAGGCCACCGTCGGTGGCCAGGCCTGTCAGCAGGACGTCTTCAAAGCCCAGGGCGGGAGCTTCGCCCCGTGTACTGATGTATCTCACCTTGCGTTCCTGTCAGTTAAAGTTTTCGGCGCGGATACGGACGACTTTTTCGTCGATATCGCTCAGGGCTTCCAGCTCTTCAATAGCGCGGTTGATCTGTCGCTCCTGGACCGTGTGGGTCAGGATAATTACCGGGATGCGGCCATCTTTCAGCTCCGATTCCTTCTGCATAATGGACTCGATGTTGATGCCGTGCTCACTGAGAATGGAAGCGACTTTCGCCAGCACGCCGGGACGGTCCAGCGCCTGTATGCGCAGGTAATAGGCGGACTGAACATCCTCCATCGGCAGCACCGGCAGATCTTCCATTGCCGCAGGCTCGAAGCCAAGGTAGGGAACCCGCTGGTTGCTCTTGGCAGCCACGGAACGGGCCGCGTCGATGATATCGGCGATAACCGCTGATGCCGTGGCCTCATCGCCGGCGCCGGGGCCGTAATACATGGTCTGGCCAACGGCATCACCGTCCACCAGAACTGCGTTCAACACACCATCCACCTGTGCAATGAGATGGCTGCGCGGAACCAGCGTGGGATGCACCCGCAACTCGATGCCCTCATCGCGGCGACGTGCGATCCCCAGGTGCTTGATGCGATAACCAAGAATTTCCGCGTGAGCGATGTCGTAAGGGGTGATTTCCGAAATCCCCTCGGTGTAGGCTTTTTCAAATTGCAGCGGCACACCAAAGCCTGCAGAGGCCAGGATCGTCAATTTGTGTGCAGCGTCAATGCCTTCCACATCGAAGGTCGGGTCCGCCTCGGCATACCCCAGGTCCTGAGCTTCTTTCAGCACTTCAGCGAACTCGCGACCGGCGCGCATCTCGGTGAGAATATAGTTACCGGTGCCGTTGATGATGCCGGCGATCCAGTCAACGCGGTTGGCGGCCATGCCTTCGCGAACAGCCTTGATGACGGGGATACCGCCAGCAACGCCAGCCTCGTAGGAAACGATCACATTCTGCTTCGCCGCTGCCTCGAAAATCTCGTTGCCATGGACCGCAATCAACGCCTTGTTGGCGGTGACTACGTGCTTGCCATTTCGGATGGCAGCCAGCACCAGCTCCCGAGCGGTTTCGTAACCACCAATCAATTCGACCACAACATCCACAGACGGGTCGTTCACCACGTCAAAAATGTCGGTACTGAACGGGATATCCCCCAGATCAATATCATTGCGCGGGGTGCGTGTCGCCACCCGGGCAATACGGAGATTGAAACCTGTCCGGCCTGTGATCAGGCTGGCATTACGGGTCAGTACGTTGAACGTACCACCACCGACTGTTCCCAGTCCGCAGATTCCGACATTGACGTCTTTCAAGCTTTCACCTCTGTTCCCGATGGGTTGCTGTGGGGAGCGATAGTATAACGGTTAACGGGCGCCCGAATAAGCCCCGCCTGATGAACAGGCAAACAAGGCATTCCGTAGCCTATCAGAGCAGCCCCAGGCCTTCAGCCAGTTTTTCAGACGGCACGTAACCACGCACCATATTACCGTCTTCCAGTACGATCGCCGGGGTACCCGTCACACCGACGCGACTACCCAGCTCGAATTGCTCCCTGACCGGGTTCTCGCAGCTCTGATCATCCACGGATCGACCCTGCTTGGCGGCATTCATGGCAGCCTGCGGATCATCGGAACACCAGACGGAAATATACTTGCGAAAAGAGGGCGTATTGGGGCCGGAACGGGGAAAGCCATAGTAATTGACAGTAATACCCAATTCGTTCAGTCGCGGAACCTCGTCATGCAGCTTGCGGCAGTATGGGCAATCGATATCGGTGAACACAGCAATAGAAGCCTTTTCGGTGCCCTTGGCCGGAAAACTGATCAGCCCCTCATCACCGAACTCGTCCATGGTTTGAGCGCGCTGGGACGCCCTGCCCTGTTCAGAGATATTGGCAATACCGTTCGCGGTCACTTTCAGCAGGTCGCCGGTCAGGAGGTACTGACCATCGGCCGTTGTGAAAATGGTATCGCCGTTATTACTGTACACCTCGTACAAACCCTCAGCCTCCGATTTGCGGACATCGGATATCTTCAGCCCCGGAATCGCTGCGGTGAGTTTGTCGGCAATCGTATCCTCGACCTCGCCCGCATGAGCAGTGTAAGCGCCAGCCGCCAGAGCCGCGAGCACCAGTGGCAGCATGGGTTTAAACAAGTTCTTGATCAGCATATTGGTTTCCAGTTTTCCAGAATCACGAAGGTATATAGCCTGTCAGACGGCGAATTCCGCCGAGTTTGTGCGACACCGCTGCCCGCAAAAAGTTCAGTGTACCAAGCGCCATGCCCGCCGACTAACCCGGGATGTTACGACACTCTAACTAACCGCGCGGATGGTGAGCCTGATGCAGCGATTGTAATCGCTGACGTGCCACATGGGTGTATATCTGGGTTGTCGACAAGTCCGAATGCCCAAGTAACATCTGAACCACCCGTAAGTCGGCACCATGATTCAACAGATGCGTCGCAAAGGCATGGCGAAGGGTATGGGGTGACAGATGCTTGAGAATTCCAGCACGGAGTGCGTAATGTTTGATCCGATGCCAGAAGGTCTGCCGCGTCATCGCAGCGGGACGGTTACCCGGAAACAGTGCGTTGCTGGCCCGCCCCTTGAGAAGCTCACCTCGCCCCTCCCTCATGTAACGTACCAGCCAATCAACTGCCTCTTCACCAAGCGGAACCAGGCGCTCCTTGTTTCCCTTGCCAACAATCCTGACCACCCCCTGGCGCAGGTTCACCTCATCCACCGTTAAAGCCACAAGCTCCGAAACCCGCAAACCGCAGCCGTACAGGATTTCCATCATCGCCTTGTCGCGAAGCTCAATGGGCACTTCAGGATCGGGTTCCGACAACAGGTTTTCCACGTCGTCTTCCGACAAAGAATCCGGCAACCGTCGAGGAAGGCGGGGGCTATCTATTCGCAGCGTAGGGTCTTCAGCGATCACGCCTTCTCGCAAAAGGTAGCGGAAAAAACGACGAAGACCGGAGAGGCGACGGGCAGCCGTGGAGGTTTTGAAACCATCAGACAACCCACGGGATATCCAGCCCAGCAAGTCGGTCCGGCGCACCTCGGTCAGCAGGGGCGTTCCCGGCTGCTCCTGCAGCCAGGCCGCCAACCGCTCAAGATCACTCCGGTACGCCTGACGGGTTTTTTCCCCCAAGCCATCTTCAAGCCAGATGGCATCGGTGAAGCGCACAATGACCGCTTCATCCTGCGATCTAAGCTCAACTCTGGAGGTGGGTTTCCGGGGCATGGCGGCCTACTCGAAACGAAACGGGAACGAAAAGTTCCGGCAACCGGATACGAAAAAGGCAGCCTTGGGCTGCCTTTTCCTGACGAACTGTACCAGCAACTTCTGCTGATCAGCCCAGCTTTTCCTTGATACGAGCTGCCTTGCCAGACAGGTCGCGCAGGTAGTAAAGCTTAGCCTGGCGAACGTCACCACGACGCTTCACACTGATGCTGTCGATCAGCTTGGAGAAGGTCTGGAAGGTACGCTCAACACCCACACCGTAGGACACTTTCCGTACAGTGAAGGAAGAGTTCATGCCACGGTTGCGCTTGCCGATCACAACGCCTTCGAACGCCTGCAGACGCTCACGGTTGCCCTCGGTAACGCGAACCTGGATTACCACGGTATCACCCGGCGCAAAGGCAGGGATTTCCTTGGTCATCTGCTCTGATTCAATTTGACTGATGATGTTGTTCTTGCCGCTCATCGTATGTGCTCCTGATACCCAATCTTTTAATGCCCTGATGATTCAGAGGCACCCGGTTCGTTCAAAATCTCTTCCAGCAGCTCACGCTCTTCGTCCGTAAACACCCGCTTATCCAGCAGGTCGGGGCGTCGCTCCCGGGTTCGCCTCAACGACTGTTTCAGCCGCCAACGCCGGATCTGATCATGGTGACCGCCTAACAAAACATCCGGCACAGCCTGACCTTCGTAAACCTCCGGCCGGGTGTAGTGCGGACAATCCAGCAAACCGTCAGCAAAGGAATCCTGCTCTGCCGACTGCGCATGACCCAGCGCTCCGGGGATGAGGCGTGTAACCGCATCAATGACAGCCATGGCCGCCAACTCGCCACCGGAAAGCACGAAATCTCCCAGTGACACCTCCCGATCGACTTCCGCCGATATCAGGCGCTCATCAACACCCTCATATCGCCCAGCGACGAGAATAAGACTCTCTTCCGCTGCCAGCGATTCAACCACGCCCTGATTCATCGCCTCCCCCTGGGGAGACAGATAAACCACGCAGGCGCGTCCGGGTGCAGACTCCCTTGCCGCATGGATGGCATCCCGCAGTGGCTGAATTTTCATCAGCATACCCGGGCCTCCACCGTAAGGCCGGTCATCTACCGTTCGGTGACGATCATGAGTGAATTCCCGAGGATTCCAGGCCGTGAACGTCAACAGACCATCACGAACGGCCCTTCCGGTAATCCCGTAATCCGTCACCGCAGCGTACATCTCCGGGAACAGACTGACTGCGCCAATCCACACCCGTCAGAACTCCGGATCCCAGTCGGCCACCAAACGCGAGCCGGCCAGATCCACACTCCGGACCACTTGGTCCGGAAGATAGGGAATCAGCCGCTCACGCTGGTCAATGGAGGCGTCGGTTGCCCGCACCACCAGGACGTCGTTGGAGCCTGTTTCTATCAGATGATGCACCTTACCCAGGTACTCATCCTCTGTCGTGAAAACGTCAAGGCCTTCCAGTTGATGCCAGTAGTATTCCCCTTCGGGGAGCTGCGGCAATTCCTCGGTAGACACAACAACGTCGGCACCACAGTAACTGCGGGCCACTTCACGATCATCGATACCTTTTAGCCTGACGACGATCCCCTGGCCTTGCCGGCGACCTTCCTCAAGCTTGGCCGGGATACGCTTGCCGTTGTGAACCAAGGTCCAGTCCCGGTAGTTCAGTATTCCGTCCTTGGGGTCAGTATAGGAGTAGACCTTGAGCCACCCCTTAACCCCAAACACCGAGGTAATCTGACCAATCACAGTTTCCTGCGAATGTTGAGCCATACCCTAACCCCGGTGGTGAAACGTTCTTTCAATTACTCTGCAGCAGCGCCTTTCAGCAGCTGTGCAACGCGCTCGCTGGTCTGGGCGCCTTGACCCAGCCAATGATCGATGCGATCACGATCAATACGCAGACGCTCTTCCTGGCCACGGGCAACCGGGTTGAAGAAACCAACACGCTCGATAAAACGACCGTCGCGGGATTTGCGGCTATCTGTCACTGTCAGATGGTAGAACGGGCGCTTCTTGGAGCCGCCACGAGCCAAACGGATTATTACCATTTCGACCAATATCCTGTTCTGTTGTACGAACTTTGTACGATTCACACCCGCCAAGCTTCAGAAATCACTGGCTGGCGCGAAGACCCATACTCGAAAGGGGCGCTATTCTATGCTAAATGAACGCCAAAGAAAACAGGGAAAACATCCCGGTTTCTACATACGCCCACGCGGAGGCATACCACCGCCTGCGCCACCCGGCGGCATCATACCGCCAAGACCGCGCATCATGTTAGCCATTCCGCCCTTCTTGCCGAATTTCTTCATCATTTTCTGCATTTGCTTGTGCTGCTTTAGCAGACGATTCACATCCTGGATTTGCGTACCGGACCCCGTCGCAATGCGGCGCTTGCGAGAGTTATTGATCACATCCGGGTAGCGGCGCTCCTTTGCCGTCATTGAGCAGATAATGGCCTCCATCTGCCCCATGGACTTGTCATTGACCTGTTGCTGGGCCATCTGTGCCATCTGGCCCATGCCGGGCAGCTTATCCATCAGACCGCCGATGCCGCCCATGCTTTTCATCTGCTGAAGCTGGTCACGGAAGTCTTCAAGATCAAAGCTCTTACCCTTCTTGATCTTCTTTGTCAGTTTCTGGGCTTTCTTCTGATCAATCTTGCGCTCGGCTTCCTCTATAAGGGAGAGCACATCCCCCATACCCAGAATCCGGGACGCCACCCTGTCAGGGTGGAATGGCTCCAGGGCATCGGACTTCTCGCCCACACCCAGGAACTTGATCGGTTTACCAGTAATGTGACGCACCGACAGCGCGGCACCGCCACGGGCATCGCCATCGGTCTTGGTCAGGACAACGCCCGTCAGTGGCAGCGCATCATTAAAGGCCTTGGCCGTGTTGGCAGCATCCTGGCCCGTCATGGCGTCGACCACAAACAGGGTTTCAACCGGGTTGACGGCTTTATGAAGACGACCAATCTCGCCCATCATCTGCTCATCGACGTGCAGGCGGCCGGCGGTATCCAGAATCACAACATCAACATGTTTCTTGCGGGCTGCATCCATGGCGCCATTGGCGATATCAACAGGGTCCTGGTCCTCAGAACTGGGAAAGAACTCCACACCCACTTCACCGGCCAGCGTTTCCAGCTGACGAATGGCCGCCGGGCGATACACGTCGGCGCTCACCACCAGAACGGACTTTTTCTGCCTTTCCTTAAGGAAGCGGGCAAGCTTGGCCACCGTGGTGGTCTTACCGGCACCCTGCAAGCCGGCCATCATAATCACTGCCGGTGGCTGTACTGCCAGGTTGAGGGATTCGTTGCCATCCCCCATCACGCGTTCCAGCTCCTGCTGGACAACCTTCACGAATACCTGGCCCGGACTCAGGCTACGCTGAACTTCCTGCCCGATTGCCCGCTGACGCACGCCCTCAATGAATGCCTTGACCACAGGCAGGGCAACGTCCGCCTCCAACAGCGCCATGCGCACTTCACGCAGCGTTTCCTTTATATTGTCGTCGGTCAGCCGCGCCTGCCCAGATATCTTGCGCAGACTGCCGGAAAGTCGGTCCTGGAGGTTTTCAAACATGTTGCTCTTCCGTACCCGGATAAATTGGTTGCATGAAACACCGGAACCCGATCAGGTTCCTTGATTCCTGTTGCATAATCGCGACATTATAACCAGACTATCGCCCTGAAACGACCAGCCCGGTCAAATCGGCGTGGAACCCCGCCGATCTCGAGTCAGAAAGTGGTTATAAAAAGGACGTCATGGGAACGTTGATCCTCGCGGTCACTTCGTTATTGCTTTACAGCGTAGGTACCGCCCTGCAGGCTCTCAGCTTCCGGGGACGGGTACACACCAGCATTGCCATCACCACCCTTATCGGCCTGCTGGCCCTGACAGCACATGGACTGTTGATTGCCCAGACCGTTCATCGTGAAGGCGGTTTCGATTTCGGCTTCTTCCAGAGCTCTGTCCTTATTTCCTGGCTGATCGCTTTTTTGCTGCTAGCCCTCAACCTTCGCAAACCGGTACAAAGCCTTTTCCTTGGCGTTTACCCGCTGGCAGCGCTGACCATCATTATGGGTCTGATTACTCACTCCCCTTCCCGATTGGTGCCGGAAGACCACTACGGCATGCTCTCCCATATCGCACTGTCGGTGACAGCCTACAGCCTGTTTACGCTGGCCGCCATACAGGCGGTGCTGCTTTACCTGCAGAATCGCCAGCTCAAACAGAACTATAACAGCGTCCTGATACGCAACCTGCCGCCGCTGCAGACCATGGAGTCATTGCTGTTCGAGCTGGTGTGGGCAGGCGTGGTCATGCTGATTCTGGCCATCGTGACCGGCGCCCTGTTCATTGACGACCTGTTCGCTCAGGATCTGGCCCACAAAACGCTGTTCTCGCTGTTGTCACTCATCGTCTTCATCGCATTGCTAATCGGACGCTACACGAAGGGCTGGCGCGGCATTACCGCCAGCCGCTGGACACTGGCAGGGTGCGCCCTGTTAATGCTCGCCTTCTATGGAAGCAAGTTCGTGCTGGAACTGATCTTTCACCGGGGCGGCTGACGCTACCATGAATTTCCCCGGACAGACACCAACTTGACACCCCGACTTTCAACCACCTATTTTCCCAACTTGTCGGTAACATAAGGACACTCAGTCTTGAACGAAACATCGCTTACTGCGCTGTTCATCATCCTGGCAGGACTCATCCTGCTTTCCGCCTTCTTCTCCAGCTCTGAAACCGGGATGATGTCACTGAACCGGTACCGGCTGAAGCACATGGCCAAGACCGGCCATAGAGGCGCCCGCAGAGCCCAGTCTCTCCTCAATCGCACCGATCAGCTGATCGGCGTCATCCTGATCGGCAACAACTTCGTCAACATCTTTGCCTCAGCCATCGCCACGGTGATCGCCATCCGCATTTGGGGCGACGCCGGGATTGCCATTGCCACCGTTCTGCTGACCATCGTTATCCTGATTTTTGCGGAAGTCACCCCCAAAACCCTTGCTGCACTGTTTCCCGAAAAGATTGCCTTTCCAGCCAGCCACGTACTGGGACCGCTGCTCAAATTACTCTATCCCGTGGTTTGGGCGGTTAATCTGTTTACAGGCGCCATCCTGAAGATCATCGGCGTGTCCGCCGACGATGCCGCCAACGAGCACCTCAGCCGCGAAGAACTGAGAACCCTTGTAAATGAGGCGGGCGCACTGATCCCAGCCAAACACAAGGACATGCTGGTTAGCATCCTCGACCTTGAGAAAGTGACCGTGAACGACATCATGGTGCCACGCAACGAGGTGGTCGGCATCGATCTGGATGATGACCTGGACACCATCCTGCGCCAACTAAGAAGCAGTCAGCACACTCGCTTGCCGGTGTTCAAGGGGGACATCAACAACATTCAGGGCGTGCTTCACCTGCGCAACGCCTCAAAACTCCTGCTTCACGATGAAATCAACAAGGCCATGCTGATGCAGCTGTGCCGTGAGCCCTATTTCATTCCGGAAAGCACACCCCTCAACACCCAACTGATCAACTTTCAGAAGGAGAAACGACGCTTCGGCATCGTTGTTGACGAGTACGGAGAAGTACTCGGCCTGGCGACACTGGAAGACATTCTTGAGGAGATCGTTGGCGAATTCACCACCGATTACGCCGCCACCAGCCCCGACATCATTCCCCAGGACGACGGCACATACATCATCGATGGTACGTCCGCTGTGCGAACCATCAACAAAACCCTTGGCTGGAAGCTACCTATTGATGGCCCCAAAACACTCAACGGCCTCATCACCGAAACCCTGGAAAACATCCCGGACACCAACGTGTGCCTGAAGGTGGGCGGGCACCGCGTTGAGGTGCTCCAAATCAAGGACAATGTGGTCAAGGCTGCGATCGTTCACCCCAAAAAGAAGAAAAAGCGCGCTATGGGCTAGATCATCTGGCTATAACACCTGACTATTTAGAAAGATCAAATTTTAATATTTTTCTTGACCGAAATGCGGTTCCACCCAAGACTGGAGTCACGCAAAAAATAATAACAACATGCCGTAAGGCATATGATCCGCCGTTCCTTAGGGTGCTTTGGAACATTAGTGGGTTTTGTTAGCGTTTGGTCATGTTACCGTGTGTTAAAATGCGGTAGATTTAACGTATAAAGAAAAAATACAGCTGTAAGCTCGGTCATGTATCCGGTTGAGGCGTACACAGGAGTCGGCCATGAATAAGCAGTCCGGCATACATTATCTCCGCGAGCACCGGGAGGCAGGGAGCTCAAATCCCGTACCTGCGCAGGTGGTTCGCATCCGCGACACTGTCGTTGCTGGACTGGGGGATTTGTTGCAGGGTGCATTTGATGCAGTTGATGACTCGCTGTTCGAGCTGGCAAACAACGCCAGAAGCAACAACGAGCAGAACCGCTATTTCGAGGCCATGCGCGAAATCCGTATCAAGCGGAAGGGTGTAGAGCGTCACTTCCAGAATGCGGTAGCACAACTGTTCGCCAATCCGCCTCAAAGCGGCAGCGTGGCAGCCGACGAAAGTCTAGCCAGCCAGACCAGCTCAGACAGCCTGTCGCTGGTAGGCGACGACGACCTGGAAGAACAGGTTGCCCTCAATGCCATGATCACCAAGTCCAAGGTCCACTTTCAGGGTCCCCTGTTACAACTGCAGACACGCTTCAGCGTGGTTTATCCGGGCGCCAGTGACGAAGCGCCGGTTAACCCCATGGCGCCAGAACATCTCTGCAGCGCCTTTGTGGAAGCCATCCAGGCGCTGGAAATCCAGATACGCGAACGCCTGATTCTGCTCAAGCAATTTGATCGTTACGTTGTTTCCAACCTTGGCATGTTGCTGGACGAAGCCAACCGAATCCTCATCCAGGCCGGCGTGATTCCGAATTTCCGCTACCACGGCAAGGCTGGTAAACAGCAGAGCAAGACAGCATCCGGCACTCACGCTGACGAAACAGGTGGGAACGCCAGCGCGATGACGGAACCCGCTGCTGCGGAAAGTCAGCAAGGGCACCATGAAGGCGCCATGTTCGACCAGATCCGGCAGATGCTGGCGCTCCAGCGCGCCAACGCAGGCATTCCGCCGCGGGCATCCGACCCCAATATTCATGTCGTTGGGGGAGCGGAACTGGCAAGTCTGCTCGGCTCACTTCCCCAACACCCCCCTGGCGAACAGATTAGCGGCAACCTGAGTGCCGGCGAGCCGGTGATGGTTGACCTCCATCAGGTTGTCCAACAGTTGCTGGCACAGGCCGGAACGACCAGCGATGGCAAAAAGCCGGCGTTGGCGGAAATGGACGAGGACCTGATCAACCTCGTGTCCATGTTGTTTGAATTCATTCTCGACGATTACAACCTCTCGGCCCCCGTGCAGGTCCTGATCAGCCGATTACAGATCCCCATCCTCAAGGTGGTGATCAAGGACAAGTCATTCTTCAGTAAAGCAACTCACCCAGCCCGCCGCCTGCTGAACTCCCTGGCACGGGCCGGCATTGGCTGGAGCGAGAGTGACGAGAAAACCCGCGACAAGCTGTACGAGCAGATCCACGCCATTGTCGTTCGCATACTGAACGAATTCGATGGTGACGTAACACTCTTTGAAACCCTGGGCGAGGAGTTCGAACAGTTCCTGGCAAGGGAAAACCGCAAGTCCTCCCTGGTGGAGCAGCGCACCCGGGAATCCGAGCGCGGACGTATCAAATCGCAGAAAGCTCAGGAAACCGTCGATCAGTTGCTGCAGAAAAAACTGGCGCGATACAAGCTTCAGGAGCCAGTGCGGAACATCCTGATCAACGGCTGGAGCCGAGTGATGTTCCTGGCTTACCTGAGGGACGACGTGGAACACCGCTGGCTACAGACTGTCCGCGTGGTGGATGACCTCATTTGGTGCCTGCATCCGCATCAGGAAGATGAAGAGCGGGATCAGTGGGTTCGCGTGGTTCCCGGCTTGCTGAAGTCACTCCGGGCCGGGCTTGAAGAGGTTTCCTACAACTCATCCAAGCTGGATGAGATGATGGCGGACCTCAAGCACGAGTTAACGGAAGCTTTTCGGGCCAACGCGCTGGCCGAGGCCATGGAGGACTCTCCCGAACCGGAACCCGAAGAAGACATCCCCACGGCTCATCAGACTGCCATTGAGCGCCAACAGGAGCTTGAGGACGCCGCCATCGCCGAATATGTGGCACAGATCGATGCTATTGAAATCGGCAATTGGGTGGAGTTCAACCTGGTCAACGGGGCCAGCTTCCGCTGCAAACTGTCCGCCATCATTGAGGAAGCAGACTGCTTTGTTTTCGTAAATCGCATGGGGCTCAAGGTGATCGAGAAAACCCGCACCGACCTGGCGCATGAGATGCGGCGCGGCCGTCTGACCGTCCTTGAGCAGGGAGCGCTGATTGACCGGGCGCTGGACGCAGTCGTGGGCAGCTTGCGGAGCAAGGCAGGTTAAAAGCACTGGGAGCGTCTGAGCAACAATGCTGGAGTATGGCAGTGTTACCGGCCTCCCGGACAAATACCGGATCACCCTGGCGATATCGGTTGCCTTACTGCTTCATACCCTGATAATGGCCACCCTTCCCTATACGGCTCCAAGCGCGGAAAGCCATCGCCAGACGGTGAAAGTGGAACTGGTCAGTCCTGGCAGTATTCCCTTGCCGGAATCCGCCGCCAGCGCGACATCGCCGACTCGCACGACAGCTCCGGACCGCAACACGATCACAACTGAACCAACGTCCACCAGCGACCAGCGTGACCCCGTTGCTGTGGAATCGCCGCAAGTCGACACCAGTCATCCCCGGCACAAAGAACCAACTGCGCGTTCGGCGCCATCACCACAAACACCCGTGGTGGAGCCCCAATCTCCAGCACGGACAACGCCCTCGCAGGACTCGGCCGCTACTGCCGCAGGCAACCCGGAGCAACCGGTGGAGGACACGCCGAAAAAGGTCACTCAGATAACATCGTCGCCACGAGATGTGGATCCCTATACGGCAAGCCTGGCCGTACACATTGGTAAGGAACTCGGCAAACGACCGGTTCCTTCCAGCCGCAGTGTCACCGAGCCGGTGAGCAGTCAGCTTGAGCTGAAACTACTCCCAAGCGGAGCACTTACTGGTGCCAAAGTCACCAAATCGACGGGGTTCAACGACATAGACCGAGCGATTTATCAGGCTGCCCTGCTAGCCAGCCCTTATCCAAAACCACCGGAAGAATACTCAGGAAGGAAGCAATTCCGGGTCGAACTCATTTTCGCCCCGGAACGCATTTAAACGCGGTTAACTCAGGCTTCTGCCTGTTTCGCAGCGGCTTTGACCTGCTCGGCCAGCTCACCACTTTCCGACATTTCGAGAATAATGTCGCAGCCGCCTACCAGCTCACCATTGATATAGAGCTGCGGGTAGGTGGGCCAGCTTGAATAGACCTTGAGGCCTTCACGCAATTCCTGGTTATCAAGAATATTTACAAAGGCGAACCGCTCGCCGCATGCCATCAGCGCCTGGACGGTCTTCGCTGAGAAACCGCACTGCGGAGCCTGTGGAGTGCCTTTCATATAGAGGATAATGGCGTTTTCCTCAAGCTGGCTCTTGATGGTTTCGTTGATGTCCATGAACTCTCACCTCTCATTGGAAACGGGGTCGCCCGGTTGCGACATGCCTGCCACTATTGTACACGTCCCGTGACGCTCACCAAACACCGCCTGACACCTGCATATGCCCTGGCGTTGTCTTCAGTCCCCTGACGGGCTAGACTTGAGCCCCTGCCTTTCAGGCAACCTCCGTTTCCGTATTTCCCGCCAGTGCGGCTCTCACCGCGTGCTGGCGTATTGCCGTTTCAGGACAATGACCACCGCGGGCCGGTTGTAACCACGAATAGATCCGGATTTCTTGGATAGGGTTATCGATTAATTAAGGGCCACTCCATGGCAGCAAGACATTTTCTCACACTCAATGACTTAAGCTCCGACGAGCTTGAAAGTCTGGTCGACCACGGCACTAAACTCCGCAACGATTGGCGTCAGGGCGTCGTGCGCGAAACCCTGAAGAATCGTGTCCTGGCAATGATCTTCGAGAAGTCGTCAACCCGTACGCGGGTATCCTTCGAGGCGGGCATGACCCAGCTCGGTGGCGCTGCGCTGTTCCTCTCTCCCCGTGATACCCAGCTCGGACGAGGAGAACCCATTGAAGACTCCGCCATCGTGATTTCAAGCATGGTGGACGCTGTCATGATCCGGACGTTTTCCCACGATACCGTCGACGCATTCGCGGCGGCCTCCAGAGTGCCCGTCATCAACGCTCTGACAGATGATTTCCATCCTTGCCAGCTGCTGGCCGACATGCAGACGTACCGGGAACATCGCGGCAGCATTCGTGGCGGTACGGTTGCCTGGATTGGCGATGGCAACAACATGTGCCAGTCCTATATCAATGCAGCGACGCAGTTCGGCTTCAACCTGCGCGTTGCCTGTCCGGAGGGTTACGAACCTGACAGTGAATTGCTGAAAACCCATCAGGATCGGGTGTCTGTGGTTCATGATCCGGCTGAAGCCGCCAGAGGTGCCGATCTCCTGGTCACGGATGTCTGGGCCTCCATGGGGCAGGAAGATGAGCAGAAAGCCCGTCAGAGAGTCTTCCAGAACTACCAGATCAATCCCTCGCTGATGAAATTGGCGGACAAGGACGCGCTGTTCATGCACTGCCTGCCGGCGCACCGTGGCGAGGAGATATCCGCGGACATGATGGAACACCCGCGCTCGGTGGTCTGGGACGAAGCCGAAAACCGCTTGCACGCCCAGAAAGCGCTGCTGGAATTCCTGATCCTCAATCGACTGGACTGACCGAATGACCGATAGCCTGGCTCAGCCTGCTGACTGGCTGCTGGAAGTAAACAACCTGTCCTGCGGGTATGGCGATGGCTCAGTGGTCAGGAACGTCAACTTTGCCCTCAGTCACGGCGACATCGGCTGCCTGCTGGGCCCCAGCGGTTGCGGAAAAAGCACCATCCTCAGGGCATTGGCAGGATTTCTTCCCATCAATACCGGTGAGATTTGCCTGCAGTCCAGTTCCATCAGCCTGCCCGGTCGCACTCTCGCCCCTGAGAAGCGCCGAATCGGCATGGTGTTTCAGGACTACGCCCTGTTCCCGCACCTGACAATTGCCGAAAACGTCGGCTTCGGCTTGCGCAGAGAGGATCGCGAGGAAAAACATCAGAAAGTCACCGAGTTGCTCAAGGTGGTTCATCTGCAGGATCTTGCCGACAACTACCCCCATGAACTGTCGGGTGGGCAGCAACAAAGGGTGGCGCTTGCCCGTGCCCTGGCACCGGAACCCACGTTGATACTGCTGGACGAGCCGTTCTCTAACCTCGACGCAGATCTGCGCCGCCGACTCAGCCTGGATGTGCGGGAAATCCTCAAGACACTGGGCATCAGTGCCATCCTGGTCACTCACGATCAACAGGAAGCCTTCGCCATGTGTGATCAGGTGGCGGTTCTGAAAGACGGCGGAATACAGCAATGGGACGTGCCCTACAACTTATACCACGAACCCGCCAACCGTTTTGTTGCAGGTTTCGTGGGCCAGGGAGGTTTCGTTCCAGGAAAAGCGTTGGGGCCGGACACGATTGAGTCCGAGCTGGGAGTCATCCGCGGCAACCGCGCATACACCTGGCAACCCGGCACGCTGGTCGACGTGCTGATCCGGCCAGACGACATCGTCTACGATGCCAACTCCGAACTTAAGCCAAAAGTGGTGGAAAAGACCTTTGCCGGGACGTCGACGCTCTATCGCTTTCGCTGCTCGGAAGACACCGAGTTCGAGGCCCTGTTCCGGAGCCATCTGGACTTTCACCTGGGCGAACACGTGCCAGTCCGGGTGGAGGCAGACCATCTGATCGCCTTCGAGAGAACCTGAGAGCCCGAGCCTCAGTTATTACAAACCCGCTCCACGGAATCCAGCCAGCCGGCGTACAGGGTCTCCCGCAGTGCCGGCTTCATAGCCGCCTCGAAGCGATGTTCCCGCTCCCAGAGTTGTGCTATCTCGTCCAGCCCCTGGTATACACCGGTCTGCAGCCCGGCCAGATAGGCCGCCCCCAGAGCCGTGGTCTCTGTCACGCGGGGGCGGTCCACTGGCACGTTGAGGATATCCGCCAGAAATTGCATCACCCAGTCGTTGACCACCATGCCACCATCCACCCGCAGTGCCTGCAGGGACGCACCATCGTTCTGGATGGCGCGGATCAGGTCCTTGGTCTGATAGCAGACGGATTGCAGGCCGGCGGTGACGATCTCGCCGATTCCGGTGTCCCGGGTAAGGCCAAGAATCGCCCCGCGGGCGTGAGGATCCCAATGTGGCGCACCCAGACCGGTAAAGGCCGGAACCAGATAAACAGGGTTTTCCGCCCCCACTTTCGAGGCGTAATCAGAGGATTCGCTGGCGTGACTGATAAGCTTCAACCCGTCCCTGAGCCATTGCATGGCGGCGCCGGCAACAAAGATGCTGCCTTCCATGGCGTAGCACGGTTTGCCATTCAAACGATAAGCCATGGTTGTCAGCAACCGGTTTTCGGAGCGTAGCGCCTTTTCGCCGGTATTCAGCATCAGGAAACAACCGGTGCCATAGGTGCTTTTCGCCATGCCGGGCTCGAAACAGGCCTGCCCAATCAATGCTGCGTGCTGGTCGCCCGCGATACCGGCGACCTGCACCGATGCCCCCAGCCACTGCCTGTCGGTGGTGCCAAAATCCGCGGCAGAATCGAGCACCTCCGGCAACAGCGCCCGGGGAACCCGGAAGAGGGTCAACAACTCGTCGTCCCATTGCTGACTATGAATATTGAACAACGCGGTGCGCGAGGCGTTAGTGGCATCGGTCTTGTGGGAGCGCCCACCAGTCAGATTCCAGAGCAGCCAGCAGTCCACAGTACCGAAGGCAAGCTCGCCAGCTTCCGCCCTCTGACGGGCACCGTCCACATGGTCGAGTATCCAGGCAATCTTGGTGGCGGAGAAATACGGGTCGATCAGGAGCCCGGTGCGTTCCACCACCCTACCTTCATGGCCATCGGACTTGAGTTTGGTGCAAACAGACGCTGTGCGTCGATCCTGCCAGACAATCGCGCGGTGAATTGGCTCTCCGGTTTTCCGATCCCAGATCACCGTGGTTTCCCGCTGATTGGTGATGCCGATACCTGCCAGGGTTGAGGCATCCAGCCCTGACGACTCGAGAACCTCCCTGCACACCGCCAATGTACTTTGCCAGATTTCGCCGGCCTCATGTTCCACCTGGCCATCTTTCGGAAAGTACTGGTGAAATTCCTGTTGCGCCGTGGCGATGGCTTGGCCGGAGGCATTGAAAATGATCGCGCGGGAACTGGTGGTCCCCTGATCGATGGCGAGCAGGTGCTGGGTCATGGGGCGTCCTTTCAGGGGCTTCAGCATTATTCTGGTCAATGCTGCAATCTTCTCAAAGGATTGCTAAGAACGCTACGGTAAAGTCGGGCATAAAAAAAGGGCCGGAAAACCGGCCCTCAAATGACGAATGAAACAAGGAAAGTTCGTAAGAACTACAACCTCAAAAGTCATCCCTTACACATTTAGTATCGGCTCGGATTGCCCAGCCTTCAGTTGAGGTTGTGTTGCGCCTTTGTTACATCAGGTTAGGGGCTGAGAGGCGCATCACAAAACGGCTTAGAGGGTGTGCTCCACCGGCTTCTTGCGAGGCCAGACCAGACTGAAGCGGGCTCCGCCCAACTCGTCGCTGCGACTGACAAACGCCTGCCCGCCATGCCAGTAGAGGATTCTCCTGACAATGGAGAGGCCAAGGCCATAACCGCCCGAGGTTCGGGTACGGCTGTCATCGAGGCGAGCAAATGCAGTAAACACTTTTTCCCAATCCTCTTCGGGAATACCAGGGCCGTCATCCTCCACATCAATGCGGCAATTATCCTCATCAAACTGGCAGTGGACTTTCACGCGGCCGGCCGCGTAGCGTGCAGCGTTTCCTACCAGATTCTGAACCGCCCGGTGCAGATACCGAGGCTCCACATCAGACAGTGACCAACGCTCGGATTCATCGTCAATGTCTGCCTCGATGGTGTGATCCGGGCGGACCATCTGCTGCTCGCTCACCACCTGGCGAACGATATCACTGACCGACCGCTCCTGAAGCGCAAATACGGGACCACCCTGCTCCAACCGGGCGTAGGTCAGGATTTCATCGATCAGCTCATCAAGCTCCTGGATGTCGCCGTCAATGCCATCAAGCTGCTTCTGGAGCGCCTCCGGAGAATTGGCGCTTTCGATCATCTGGACACCGAATCGAATACGGGCAACCGGTGTTCTCAGCTCATGGGAAACCGCGTGGATCATTTCCCGCTGAACCCCTACCAGCCGCTGAATATGCTCCGCCATACCGTTGAAGGCTGCGGCCAACCGGGACACAAGGCGACTGTCGCCTGCATCCACCCGCGCCCCCATCTCGCCGCGGGCTATGCGAATTGCCACCGACTCCACGGCCCGGAGATTGCTGTCTACATCCCTTAACGCCAGATAGAGAGCCAGTGCGAGAACGCTTCCCGCCACTACAAGCAATAGCAGCATTACCGGCCATGCCCAGGGACTGAAGGGCGCAGGCATAGCCATGTCCACGAGAGTGCCATCTTCCAGACGGATCAACACCTGGGCACGATCCCGGGAGGGATGATGGTATAGCGAGATACCCCGCTCGGAGACGCGTTCGAGAACCTCGGAATCCGGGAGTGCGGCCTGATCCCGAACCGCCATCAGCTCTACCCCGAGCGTATCGGATAGCTGCGACATGGCACCTTCCCTGCCATCCGAAGACATGTCATCAAGATGCAGGCGAGCGATGAGAGCGGTTGCCTCGGCAACATCGCTGTAGATATCCCGAAATCGCAGGTCGATGATCCCACCGCTATCGTTCCGGACCATCACCTGCTGGCCGATACTGGTGTCCATCGCCACTACCTGGCCATAGGAAAGGCGCTCCATGATGACATCGGACACCGACAGGTTACCCGGCGGCGTCACCCGGAAATCGTAGAAAGACTTGAGCCAGGGATACTGTTGCTGAGGATGAGGAGTCGCGACAAGCCAACGCAACAGGGGCTCTGAAAAACGCTCCTGCCAGTACTGCTCCCTGACGGAATTCACACCCAGGAACAATGCGGCACAAAACAGGAGAATCAGAAAGGTAAGACCAATCAGCCGGGCGTAAAGCTTGAGAAAAAACTTGAGGGGCATTGCGATAACCCTGGCAATGAACGCCGGCCCCGCCGGGCCAGCGCCAGAGACTGAACAGTCAGGCTTCCTTTACGAACAGGTAGCCTTTGCTGCGTACGGTTTTAATGCGCCTCGGGTGGATGGGATCGTCGCCAATCTTGGGACGTATCCTCGAAACCCGGACATCGATCGAACGGTCCTGGCCATCGTATTCGATCCCTCTCAGGGCGGTGAAGATTTCCTCCCGACTGAGCACTCGGCCAGCATTGCTTGCCAATAGCCAGAGCAGGTCGAATTCCGCGCTGGTGAGGTCGATACTGTCGTCGCTCAACCATGCTTCACGCATTGACCTGTCCACCACCAGGTTGTTGAACTGCAGCCTGACCGGTTCTTCACCGCTACCCTCTTCCGCAGCCACCGAACCATTCTCGGTAACCCGCCTCAGCAAGGCGCGGATTCTCGCCAGCAGCACCCTTGGCTGAACCGGTTTGCCGATGTAATCGTCGGCACCCATTTCCAGGCCGAGCACTTGGTCCAGATCGTCCGTGCGGGCAGTAAGCATGATAATCGGGCCTGGATAAAAAGGCCGCGCACGCCTGCAGATAGACAGTCCATCCTCACCCGGTAACATCAGGTCAAGCACGACCAGGTCCGGCTGTTCCTTGCGAATGCGCTCCACCGCGTTCCCACCGTGAGTTTCGAGGGTGACAGTCAACCCGTTACTCTCCAGGTACTCCCTGGTCAGCTCTGCCAGCCTCTCATCATCTTCGACTATAAGAATCCGCCAACTTTCGTTCGTCTGTTCCACGCCATCCATCTCTGATTTTGTTTTTCCGGTTTCTGAAACGTCCGGCCAACGTCACCCCACATGGCCGGAACAGAGCTGCCTGTCAGAAGATCAGCTACCCAACTGACAATACAGGCTACCTCCTGTAACAGCAATTATACATGCTATTCAGAAATATACATGGAACCGCCTGTTCGTTACAGCCCGTGACAAAGGTCACACCTCCACACCGATAACGGGACTTGTCACAAAGTCGTCATCCCCCGTTCATTCCGATGTCACACGGGATTCATAGCCTTGTCGAAAAGTGGAAACAAAGAGACATTGCCATGAACGCCCAGACCGCCCGCCTGTCACGCTCGGCCCGACAGCTCAAAACCGTCATTACCCAACAGCCGGATCTCGTTGAATCCGCTCAGAAATTGCGCTATCAGGTTTTCTCGGAAGAGTATGGTTCTGACCTGGGGGCTACCGTCCCTGGCATTGATGCGGACGAGTTTGACCGATTCTGCGATCATCTGATTGTCACCGATGAGAACACCGGTGAACTGGTCGCTACAACACGAGTGCTTCACCACAGCCAGGCCATGGAAGCCGGAGGCTTCTATTCCGAGGGTGAGTTCGAACTCTCTTCCCTTTACCAACTCCCCGGGACTGTCGCCGAGCTTGGGAGAACCTGCGTGCACCCGGACTATCGTAATGGTGCGACCATCAGCCTGTTGTGGGCATCCGTTGCGGAATACCTGGTATCGCGAAACGTGGATTACCTGATTGGCTGCGCCAGTATCGGTATGTCAGATGGCGGCCTGAAAGCCTGGCGCATAGCCCGATACCTGCAGCGGGAATTCCTGGCCGGCGAGGAGTACCGGGTAACCCCGTTACGGGCAATGCCGCACCTGACCCACACTGTCAGCGAGGATCGCCCGGTGGACGTTCCCGCGCTGATCAAGGCCTACATGCGCCTCGGCGCCCGCGTCTGCGGCGAGCCCTGCTGGGACCCGGACTTCCGTTGCGCAGACCTGTTGGTGGTGCTGGACGTCAACAACCTGGCCAGTCGCTACAGCCGCCATTTCATGCGCAAACAGGCCCAGTAGACAACCGGGACTACCCTGGCAACCCGAGGATTGGTTATGGAACTGATACGCCTGACCGCAAGACTGGTACTCTTTACCGGCTTCATGGGCCTGACGGCAACGCTTGCCGGCACTCTGTTACTGGTTGAGACCCTGTTCCGTTGCCAAATCGACCGCGCGCCCTTCGCCCGCATCTGCTTTAACGGAGCCAGTCGCTGCCTTGGCTTTCGCATGTCCACGCAGGGCACCTTCAGCAACAGGCCCGTGCTCTATGTCAGCAACCACATCTCCTGGTCGGACATTCCTGTACTTGGCGGACAGGTGCCCCTGCGCTTCCTGTCCAAAGCGGAAGTAGGCCGCTGGCCGGTGATCGGTTGGCTGGCCACGCAGGCGGGCACGCTGTTCATTCAGCGCGGCAGTGGCAAAGCCGGCCAGGCCCGCGACGAAATTGCCCGCACCCTTCTGAACGGGCAATCGGTGCTGGTGTTTCCCGAAGGCACCACCACAGCCGGAGTGACCGTCCTGCCCTTCCATAGCCGGCTGCTTCACGCCGCGGCGGATGCAGGCGTGGACATACAACCTCTGAGCATCGGTTATTTGAGAAACGGCCATCCCGACCATTTGGCGCCGTTCATTGGTGACGATGAGTTTCAGCATCATTTAATGCGCATGCTGCGCCAGCCGGCGGTCGAGGTCGGCGTTATCGCCCATCCGGTGGTGACTATCGACGACAGCACGGACCTGACAGATGTAACGCGGGATTTGCGGCAGACAGTACACGATGGGTTGCGGCAGATTCAGGCGGGACGCCTTTCAGACCAGGCATCAGACGGGCCGACAGCGGTTGCCGGCCCGGAGCTGTAATTCAGCTCAGCGGATGGCCGGCGTTGATTTCCTCTTCCGTGGCTTCACGCTTACCGATGATCTCCAGATCAAAGTACAGGGTAAAACCCGCCAGAGGATGGTTGGCATCCACCCGCACCAGATTGCCATCAATGCTTACCACCTGTACCACCTGGGCCGTGTCGCCGGTATTGGTTTGAAACTTCATCCCTACCTGCAGGTTCTCCACGTTCTCGAACATGGAACGGGGTACTTTGCGGATCAGCTCCGGATTATGTTCTCCATACGCCATGGCCGGAGGTACGGTCACTTCCAGGCAATCACCGACATTACGGTCTTTCACCGCTTTCTGGATGCCTTCGATGATTTCCGGGCTGCCTTCCAGGAAATGAAGCGGCTCGCTGCCCTCGGAGGTGTCAACCAGCTCACCGAGCTTGTTCTTGAGGACATAGTGGACGGTTAATACAGCAGGTTTTTGCATCAGGCGTTTGTGTTTCCTGTATTCGGGGGTGTATCAGTCAGATTCAGGCCATGGATAACCAGGCGCCGGTCCAGTCTCGCCTTCAGGCTCCGGGGTTTATCCAGGCTCATGCGCTCCAGCAACGGCTGGTAGCGATTGTCGTCGTCGTTTGCCTTAACGGCGCGCCAAAAAGTCAACAGTTTACCACGACGAGTCGCCGTTGCGGCCTTCAGAGTTTGTAAAGCCTTGCCCAGCCGGAGTTCTTCATCGGTAAAGTCCCGCCCGAACGGGAATGCTGGAAACATATCCGTGTCTCCGGCGATCTTTACAGCCTCTCCAACCGCCTCCGGCGTGTTATTGCACCAGTGCTCAGGCAGACGAAACGAAGCATCCACTTTTCCCGCTTTCTGGGCCTGCTTCAGCAAATCGGCCTGGAAACGGGAATCTGCAATGCGGATCAGTTGCAGGTATACCTGCTCGTCGGACTGACCCCTCAGATCCGCAATACCGTACTCGGTGATGACTATGTCGCGAAGATGACGGGGAATGGTGCAGTGCCCGTAACTGAAGACAATGTTGGACAGTGTTTCCTCACCGGACTTACGGGTGCTGCGCAGGGTCAGGATAGACCGCGCGCCCGGCAGCTCGTGGGCCATGGCGACAAAATTGTACTGGCCGCCAACACCGCTAACCACACGACCGTCTTCCAGCCCGTCGGACACGGCCGCACCGCTTAGCGTATGCATCATCGCCGAGTTGATAAACCGGCCATGCACCCTCTGTGCAGCTTTCAGACGCTGGTTGCCGAACGCGTGGTCATATAAGTGGTTGATGTAGTTGACGCTGGTCATGCAGATGCGTTGGCGGTCGCGCGGCGCCAGGTCCCGCAACCGCTGATAGAAGGCTTCGGGGCCGACGAAGAAGCCACCATGCACCACAATCCCTCCGGTCAGTGACTTTCCCAGGGCCAACGACTCAATGGCGCTTCTCGCCTCCTCACTGTCGAGATCCGGATCCAGGGATTGCTCGCCCACACGCAACCGCCCGCCTTTGAACTCGACCTCCGGATTAAGGATGCCGTAACGACACAGCCACTGCACGTCCCTGGCCCGTAACGGCGAGTCGATCAACTGTTCCCGCCGCAGGACATCCAGGGTGTCGAGAGAAACACTGTGAGTAAGTTCGCCCCGGTTTATCAATGTTTGCAGTCCGGCATGATCAAACACCTCGCGGGTCAGGACACCCGCCTCCATGAGGTAAATAAAACCATCCACCATCATTTCACTGCAGCCGTAGAGTCCCTCCTCGAAGACATCCGTGCCACCGCACTCGGAAACCACCGGGAAGCGGTCTGCCACCTTCAGGTGATCAAACACCTGCGTCCAATGCTCGTTGTGACGATGCCGCAGAATCGCGCTGTGAACCAACGCCGCGCCCAGCGAGCCAATCCCCACCTGCAGGGTCCCTCCATCCCGGAGCAACGCACTGGCGTAGAACCCGATAAGGTGATCCTCCGGGCTGACCGACATTTGTGGTGCCGAAAACAGGGGGTAGTCGGAGGCGGCATGCTCCAGGACGATATCAAACTGGCCCGTCTCGACGGCGGCGTCATTGCCGAGAAAGGGCAAATGGCTGTTGGTCTCTGCCACCAACGCCACGGGGGTTCCGGCCGCTTCCCGCGCCCGTAACAGGGGCAGCAGGTCCAGACTCAGATCCGGGTTGCAGCTCAGGCTAACGTAGCCTTCCTGATCCGGCTCGGTCGCCGGAGCCACCATCTGGCCGACGACATTGACACCGAGCGCCATAAGGTCGCGCACTGCATGGGTGTAGTTGGTACAGACATAGTTGCGCTGTTGGTCCTTGTTATTCAGGAAGGACCCGGCCTTGAAGAAGAACTCGGATACCCGCACGTTCTCGGGCAAACGCTGACCAATCACGTCCCGTGCGTAATCAAGTTCCGGAATCCGCCCGTACAGGCGCTCGGCGAACGGGCCCATGAAACGCTTTTCCAGCGATGAACTGCCACCGGGCGCGGTCAGGGATAGCGCCGTGACAATGTGAAGCTCTATGGACGGATCGTCCTTGGCACGCTGGTAGAGAGCATTGGCAAAACGTATGGGTTTACCAAGCCCCAGTGGCAGGCCGAGTGTGATGCGCTTACCCACCCGGCGAATCAGCTCGTCTACACAGGCGCTGCTGTCTGCGAGCGTTACCGGTTGTTCCTCCACCATCGCGGCCATAGTGTTACTCCCTTAGTTGCCGTCAGAATGCTTACCGATATGGATAATCACATGTGCCATTGCGACAGGCAATGCACTGAGACAGATAAGCGGTGGCGAGGATTCGTGGGAGGTCAGTCAGGGTTCAGAAGGAGAAAACGTCGGCGGGAGTTCAAAAATTCCAGCGAAGGTTGAGGCAGGCGCCCTCTTCAAGCAATGCAATACCGTGGTCCGGCTTGGCACGATCAGACGCGTAGGACTTCTTTCCCGAATCTGAGCCGCTGAGACTGAGGCTCAGCAGGCGAGAACCAATGGTCGCATACATGTCGGATTCTTCACGCTCGAAGTCACCCGACATCTCTTCCTGAAGCTGATACACATTCTCGGCCGGAACTTCGTCTGCAAACACACGTTCGCTCGCTTCGGCGCGAACGACGAAGGCGATCATGTTGAGTGCAAGTAGTGCGACGAAGATACGGATAATCATAATAATTCTGGCGACCTGTAATCGAAGCGGAATTCTACTGTCATGTAATGCTTAAGTCTAATGATTAAAGGTCAGAAAGATGTGATTTTGCACACAAAAGCGCCGCTTTTTTGTCACAGGATCACCGCATTTTTGTCAAGAAAACAGCAATTTTTGTTGCAAACTGTAAGCACCCCACTCTGCCGCCTGTAACGGTCAGAGTGGCTGCTTCACGATGGGAGTTGTTAAAAAACCGTAACGCTTGCAGGATTAAGGGCAGGGGTAGGTGTACACCTGGTTAAGGTTCTCTATCTCCCCAAGCACCTCTTCGCTCAGGGACACCGACGCTGACCCCAGGTTTTCACGAAGCTGCTCAAGCGTCGTGGCCCCAATAATGTTGCTGGTAACGAAATCACGGCTGGTCACGTACGCCAGCGCCATCTGTACCGGTGACAGCCCGTGGCTGGCCGCCAGGTCTACGTAGGCTCGGGTCGCCTCGGCACCACGACCGCTGGTGTAACGGGTGAAGCGCTCAAACAAGGTCATCCTGGCGCCTTCCGGGCGCTTGCCATCGAGATATTTGCCAGAGAGCATGCCGAAGGCCAGCGGGGAGTACGCGAGCAGACCAACCTGTTCACGGCAGGCAATTTCCGCCATTCCCACCTCAAACGTGCGGTTGAGCAGGTTATAGGGGTTCTGGACGCTGACCACCCTGGGCCAGTCATGCTCCCGGGCCAGCCTGAGGTATTCGTTCGTTCCCCATGGGGTTTCGTTGGAGATTCCTACGTGGCGGACTTTGCCTTCCTTGACCAGCTCCGCCAGTGTGCCCAGTGTCTCTTCAATGGGGGTCGCCTGCTCGTCCACACTGTGCCGGTACCCCAGCTTGCCAAAGAAATTGGCGTTACGATCCGGCCAGTGCACCTGATAGAGGTCGATATAATCGGTCTTGAGCCGGCGCAGGCTGTCTTCACAGGCCTGACGAATATGGTCCCGGGTCAGGCGCGGGCCATCCCGGAGGTAACCCAGTCCATTACCCGGCCCCGCCACTTTGGAAGCAATCACCAGATCGTCGCGACGGCCCCGCTTCGCCAGCCAGTTGCCCAGATAGCTTTCCGTGAGGCCCTGGGTTTCAGCCCGCGGGGGCACCGGGTACATCTCCGCGGCATCGATGAAATTAATGCCCTCGGAGGTGGCCAGGTCCAGCTGCTCAAACGCTTGCTGTTCGGTATTTTGCTCGCCCCAGGTCATGGTGCCCAGGCAAATCTCGCTTACATCAATGTCGGTCCTGCCGAGCTTGCGGGTTTTCATGCGTACTCCCGAATCTGATTGGTGAAAAAGGTAAAGGGATTGTCACGGGATTGTCCCGGAACTGTCATGCCAGGTTTCCATAGTGGAGGCATGAAAGAGGAAACCACAGGTAACACCGCGATGAGAGTCACCCAGGCTTCAGGGCGCAAGCACCACATTACCATTGTTTCGGAGACCTTTCCTCCGGAAATCAATGGCGTGGCGAACACCCTCAGGCACCTATGCCTGGGCCTGATGCAACGTGGCCACAAGGTGACGGTCATCCGTCCACGCCAGCGCCATGAATCGAAAGGACGATTCGATGGTGCCGGGGAATGCCTGTTTTCCGACGAGCAAGTTGTGACCGGCCTGCCGCTACCGGGTTACAGTGACCTGAGGTTCGGAATGACCCGGCCGGGCTTCCTGGCCTCACTCTGGAAGCATCAACGCCCGGATGCCATTTACGTTGCCACTCAAGGCCCCCTCGGCGTAGCGGCCGTTGCGGCCGCCAGACGGGCCGGCATCCCGGTCAGTTCCGGCTTTCACACCAACTTCCATGCCTACAGTCGCTACTACGGTGCCGGGTTCCTGGAAAAACTGTTGTGCAGCTACGGCCGTTGGTTTCATAACAGGACGGCCATAACACTGGTCCCCACCCGGAAAATCGCACAAACCACCCATGACATGGGCATTCAACCGACATCGGTCTGGAGTCGCGGCGTTGACTGCACCCGTTTTTCGCCCCACAAACGGGACACGGTGCTCCGGCAACAATGGGGACTGCAAGCCAACGACCGCGCGGTACTCTATGTTGGTCGCCTCGCTCCGGAAAAAAACCTTCAGATGGCGGTGTCATGCTTTGAGCGTATCCGCGGGCTGCACCCCTGCGCGAAATTCATACTCGTAGGTGATGGGCCGATGCGCAAGCGCCTTGCCGAACGCCATCCGGATTACATTTTTGCAGGAACCCGCCGTGGCGAAGATCTGGCCCGGCACTATGCCTCCGGTGACATCTTCCTGTTCCCCAGCAAAACCGACACCTTCGGCAACGTGGTTACTGAAGCCATGGCCAGCGGCCTGGCGGTGGTTGCTTTTGACGATGCCGCCGCCAGCGAACATATCCGCCATGAAGACAACGGCATGAAGGCTCAGCTCAGCAACGACGAAGGCTTTGTCGATCATGCCCTGCGCCTGGCTGACCAGCCAACCCTGATGAACAGGGTACGGGCACAGGCACGCCTGGACGCACTGGACCTGAATTGGGCCGCACAGGTTGAGCAGTTCGAACACCTGATACTGAACCAGCCACTGAGGAACAGCTACAATGCCCTCCACAAGCAAGGCATCTCGCTTCTTTAACGTGGTGGATCAGAGGGAATTTGCCCTCTGCCAGTCCATCAATCGCTCTCTGCGGTTTCGACCGGTTCAGGGGTACTTTAAGGTTGTCAGCCGGCTGGGTGATGGTTGGCTATGGTATCTGGTCATCCTGTCGATGCCAGTGCTTATGCCTCAGGCCGGGCTCGCCATCGCGCTGCTGATGGTGGCTACCGGCCTGACCTGCACCATTACCTACAAGCTGCTGAAGCGCTGGCTGATCCGCGAGCGCCCGTTTATATCGTTTCCTTCGATAAACTGCGGCACACCGCCCCTGGACCGTTACAGCTTTCCGTCCGGCCACACCCTACATGCCGTCTGCTTCAATACGGTGCTGGCCATGACAGCGCCTGAGGTGGCCTGGCTGTTGTTGCCGTTCACCCTGAGTGTTGCCGCCTCCCGGGTCGTGCTCGGCCTTCATTACCCCAGCGATGTAGCGGCAGGCGCCTTGATCGGCGGTTGCCTGGGCCTGGCTTCGGTTAACGGCCTGTACGACCGGTTTATTCAAATAGCCGCAGTTGCATAACCGGCGACTCATCACTGCGAAAGCGCACGCCCAGCCCCAACAGGCGCACCGGGCGACCCGTATCAGTCACCAGTTCATCCAGCAGCGGCTGATAGTCTTCCAGCTCGGGCTCCTGAATCCGGTCGCGCACACGCTCCAGGGTATGGGTGGAAAAGTCGCTGTAACGAATCTTGATAAACAGCTTGTGAATGGGTTTTCGGCCGGCCTTGCGGCTGAGCCGGAGGTTCAGGTCGGCCACCAGCGAGGCCATCACCGACTCGCAGGCGCGCTTGTCCGGCAGGTCCTGGGAAAAGGTCCGTTCCACGCTGACGGACTTGGCAATGCGCGACACCACCACATCCCGGTCATCACGGCCGAACGCCATTTCCCGCAGCCGGTACCCCTGCTTGCCAAACTTCTCCGGCAGGGCTTCAGCGGGTAGCGCCTGAATGTCGCCACAGGTGGCAACGCCCATCGTGTGAAGTTTGCCAGCGGTCACTTGCCCCACGCCAAAAAGCTTCTCGACCTTCAGGTCCTGAACGAAACCCTTGACGTCCTCAGGGCGGATCACGAACAGGCCGTCAGGTTTTTTCCAATCACTGGCAATCTTCGCCAGGAACTTGTTGGGGGCCACACCGGCGGAAATGGTGATACCCACCTCATCTTTCACTCGTTTGCGCAAGTACTGCGCCATCAACGTGGCACTGCCCTTATGCTCGGTTACCTCGCTGACATCCAGGAAGGCTTCGTCCAGCGACAGCGGCTCCACCAGATCGGTCAATTCCCTCAGAATGGCCATCACCTGTTTCGACACCGCCCGGTAGCGGGCCATGTCCGGCGGCACGGTCACCAGGCCGGGGCACAAGCGCCGGGCTTCGCCGCCAGGCATGGCGGACCGCACGCCAAAAGCCCTCGCTTTATAGTTGCAGGTGGTAACCACTCCGCGGCCACCTTCGCCACCCACGGCCAGCGGAACTTCCCTTAATGAGGGATCGTCCCGCATTTCCACGGCGGCGTAGAAGCAGTCGCAATCTACATGGATAATCTTGCGCTGGGCCATGACTCTTCAATCAAGTAAATTATCTGTACATATGTACAGCCTTGTATCTTACGGTAACATGCTGAGAATGTCAGGAGCTCCGAGTAGCAACTCCCAACGACGACAGAGACAGGTGTGAGCAATCATGACAAACCCGATCCCAGAACAATCGCAGACGGAAATCGAAGCCGCCGCGTTTCGAAAGCTGGTCAACCATCTGCGCGAGCACACCGAGGTCCAGAATATTGACCTTATGAACCTGGCAGGGTTCTGTCGCAATTGCCTCTCCAAATGGTATCGCGCCGAAGCCGCCGAGAGAGGCTTCGAGCTGTCTGACCCGGACGCCCGGGAGATCATCTATGGCATGCCTTATGAAGAGTGGAAAGCCCGCTATCAGCAAGGGCCCAAACAGGACCACAAGGCATGAACGTCAATGACGCGGTTCGTATCCACCTGGCATCGGTTGAGGCCGGCCATGGCGACTTTGACGATACCCTGGCGCTGATTGACCGATTCTTCGACTATCAGCCCACCGGGTTTCACAACGGACCGCTGTACAATGGCACCGGCGAGAACGCCGGTTCATGCCGGGTATTTTCCCTGGCCCAATACTGCAACCTGACCGAATCCGACACGTTGCGTCTGTTTGCCCAGCACTACCAGCAAGTGCTGGACGAACCGGCAGGTGAAAGCCATGGCAATATCCGCCAGTTCATGGGCACCGGCTGGTCCGGTATCCGCTTTGACGGCCCGGCGCTTCGCAAACGCCCGGGCACTACTCAGGACGACACCACGGAAGAGACCCATCCATGAGCGAGACCGCCGTATCCGGGGTAAAGCAGTGCTTCCAACTGAAGAGTGCGAACGTTTCCATGACCGCACTGGAGCTGTATTTTTTTGACAATGACGACTTCGAAAGCACGCTCAGAGACAAAATCAGCCAGGCACCCGGATTCTTCAAGGACATCCCCCTGATCATCAGCCTGGAAAAGTATGAGGGGCTGAGCAGCGAACTGGATTTTTTCAAGATCATCGGCGCCTGCCGCCGCCACAACATCCATGTCATCGGCGTACGCGGTGGCAACGATGATCAGCGCCGCCTCGCCCGCGGTGCGTCATTGGCGCTGCTTCCCGGTGGCAACCAGCGCGACCGGGACATCGATACCGCGCCGGCCACGGAATCGGCCGCCACTGAACCGACCGAAAACCCGACTCCCGCCAGGGTCGAGAATCCGGGTGAGCCAGCGCCCGCGAAAATCATCAATCAGCCAGTCCGTTCGGGCCAGCAGGTTTACGCACCCGAGGGCGACCTGATCATCCTTGCGCCGGTTCAAGCCGGCGCCGAAGTGCTTGCGGCCGGCAACGTTCATGTGTACGGACCATTGCGCGGGCGGGCCCTCGCGGGTATTCACGGCGCGGAACATGCACGGGTATTCTGCCAGTCTCTTGAAGCAGAGCTTGTGTCCATCGCCGGACACTATAAAATCTCCGAAGATCTTCAGGACAACGGCTGGAAAACCGCCGTACAGATCCAGCTCAGGGATGACCTGCTGGTGGTAACGCCACTGGAGAAGGCCTGAAAAGAACGTAACTACCCGCACGGGCGGGAAAAACGACGAATCCACCGCAAAACAGGAATGCAACCTTGGCTAGAATCATTGTCGTTACCTCAGGAAAAGGTGGCGTAGGTAAAACCACAACCAGCGCCTCTATCAGCACCGGCCTGGCGAAGCGAGGCCACAAAACCGTGGTGATCGATTTCGACGTGGGCCTGCGCAACCTGGATCTCATCATGAACTGCGAACGCAGGGTGGTGTACGACTTCGTGAATGTGATCCAGGGCGAAGCCACTCTCAACCAGGCTCTGATCCGGGACAAACGGGTCGACACCCTGTATATCCTGCCGGCCTCCCAGACCCGGGAAAAGGAAGCCCTGACCAAAGATGGCGTTGAGAAGGTGATCAACGAGCTGTCCGAGCGGTTTGACTACATTGTCTGTGATTCTCCCGCCGGCATTGAGCATGGCGCCCTGATGGCGCTCTACTATGCCGATGAGGCGGTAGTTGTTACCAACCCGGAAGTGTCCTCGGTGCGGGATTCAGACCGTATTCTCGGCATCCTGCAGAGCAAGTCGCGGAGAGCCGAGATGGGGCAGGACCCCGTAAAGGAACACCTGCTGCTATCCCGCTACAACCCGGATCGGGTGGAAAAGGGCGAAATGCTTTCCGTGGCCGATGTGGAGGAAATTCTCGCCATCCCCCTGCTGGGCGTGATTCCGGAGTCCCAGGTGGTACTGAATGCCTCCAACCAGGGCGTTCCGGTCATTCTTGAGGAAGACAGCGATGCCGGACAGGCCTATGATGATGCCGTGGCCCGCCTTCTGGGTGAGGAGCGAGAACATCGCTTCATGACGTCCCAGAAAAAAGGTTTCTTCTCACGGATGTTCAAGGGGGGCTGACGGATGAGTTTCCTGGATTATTTCAAGAGCAAGAAAAACAACCGGTCCGCCAGCGTTGCCAAGGAACGCCTACAGATCATTGTTGCCCACGAACGGGGCCAGCGCGACCAACCTGACTACCTGCCAGAATTGCAGAAAGAGCTGCTTGCGGTCATCCGCAAGTACGTTCAGATCAGCGATGACCAGGTCCAGGTGGAAGTTGACCGCAACGACAGCTGTTCGGTACTGGAACTGAACGTTACCCTGCCGGAACACTGACCGCGCCACTACCAGCGTGCGAAGTGATCCTCCATCAGTCCCCGTAGCCCGTCTACGGGGACTGAGTTGCCCGCCTCATCGCGCACTGTGCCGGAAAAGGCACCAATGTACTGGCGGAAATTGGAGGCAATCAGCCATGCATTGAGTCGCTCCCGCCGAACCCCCGATGGCTCAAACCAGAGATCGATCCTGCCATCGTCCGTGGTGACCTGCCAGGGTGCGGTTTCATTGTAGCGATCAAACACGAAACGGGCCTGCCCGAGCTTGATACAGCGCCCTTCCAGCCAGAGCGCATTTTCCGTCATACCGGTTTCATTCACGCCCGCCGCCAGATTGAGACCAACGGCACGACCATCTGCCAGCACCCCTGCCACACTCGCCCAGTTCCAGGCGGTTTCGCGCCTCATAAAGCCGCAACTCCAATCAACGGCTGCGCGTGACAGCGAGTCGCATTGCCAGCTCTGTCCCTGCCACCGAATGTCTCCGGACACCGGCAGACCCGCTGATTTACGGGTAAACACCCAACCGCTGTAACCGGCTGGGCACACCAGTCGCAGAGGGCGGGTGTCCCCTTCTATATTCAGGGCTATCCGGAGGTCACCGGGGCCGGAAACCAACACACCACGCGAGTGGCCGTCCGACGTAATACGAACGCATGTTTTCCCTTTACGAAACTCCGTCACCCCGGTTTCAGGCCTTGGCTCAATGTGAGTTCCCTTCGCCAATGGCTGCGTCAGGGACTGCTCCAGCATCTGCCCGGTCTTGAAATCATAAAGATAGAAAAACGCCGTACTGACCAGTTTCAGATCCACTACCGCCAGCCCGAACACCCAACCCGGCGCCATCGCACTGACGAACTGGAACTGGTTAAAACGGGTTTTACGGGCCAGGGCCGAGCGCGGTTTATCCATCACCGTACGGAGGTCAAAGTCCCGGTAGTTGATGACATCCACTGGTGTGTCCAATACGCCGTAGGGAATCCGCCCTCGGTCATCGATCAGTCGCTTGTTCGGTTTTTTCATCGTCAATTCGGGCCAAATGTTAACGTCAGGAATTCAGTCAGTTACCCAGTTCACAAACCCCCGATCGTAGCAGGTTGGCACCAGATCAGTCGTGCTAGACTCGCCCGACCATGTTCAAGGAAGTGTACCTCATGCAAAACCTGAGAGCCCGTGGCAACCAACGCCCGGCCAATCGACGCGTCATCTGGCTCGCAGCCACCACGGTTTTCCTGCAGGCCTCAGGTTTGACCTTCGCCGGGCTGCCAGCCGAAGACTCAGAAAACTGGAGCCTTCGCAAGGAAACCGATCGTATCCGGGTCTATACCACTGATCAGCCGAACTCCAGCTTCCAGGCCTTCAAGGCTGTGGCTGTGCTTGATGTGCCGATCGAGAATCTGATGGCGGTTATGATCAATCCCAAATCCTGTGTTCAGTGGGTTCATAACTGCTCGGAATCCTATGCCTTCGGCTCGGGTGACTTTGATGAGCGCTACGCCTACTCGGTCAACGATATGCCCTGGCCGGTCACCGACCGGGATTACGTACTACGGATTCGCACCCGGGGCCAACAGGTCGACGGCGAAATCGTGATGGACCTCAACGCCATTCCCGATCAACGGGCCGAGGAAGATGACTACATCCGTGTCGACAAGTCCGACACCCTTTACCGCTTTATTCCCGAAGACGGCCAGACCCGGATGATCTGGGTTCAACACACCGAGCCAAACGGTTCGATACCCGGCTGGCTGGTCAACACCCTGCTGGTGGACATTCCTATCCGTTCCATGGAGCAGTTGGAACGGGTTGCCCAGTGGGACCGTTACCAGAACTACGAACTGATCTATGACTCGCAGGGCCAACTGAAAGATGTAGCCCCCAAAGCTGAATCAGGGGATGACTAGAACATCAGCAACAGCTAAGCTCTTTTACAAAGGACCTGCTAACGGAGCCGATTCGTCAATGACCGTTCTCGCCTACGAGATCATGACCCCGAGCATCAAGGCCGTACCCCAATCCTGGACGATGGACCGTCTGGCCAGGTTCCTCACTGACAACGAAATCACCGGCAGCCCGGTTACCGACGAAACGGGCGAGATTGTCGGCATTGCCACCCTGAAGGACATCACCGAATTCCGCTGGAACGCCAGCCGTTCCGAGTCCGATGCGCGCATGACCCCGGAAGAAGAACACGAAGCCCGGCGCCTGCGCATGGCCATTTTTGAGGAGATGGGCAAGGTGCCGGTGGAAGTGCGTGACATCATGACCCCTATCGTTTTATCGGTTGACGAGCAAACGCCTGTGCGCGACATTGCCGATATTATGATGCGTGAACACCTGCACCGGATTTTCATCACCAAAGACGAAAAGATCACCGGTATTGTGACCACGTATGACATGCTCAAACTGATCTCCGACCAGGAGCTCACCAACCGCTGTGCCGGGAACGGCTGACCAGAGAGGTATCACACCCTATGCCAAGAGCATCGCAGGCTCGCAGAAAGATGTATGTCCTCGACACCAACGTCCTCATCCACGACCCGAACGCCCTCCTGAACTTTGAAGAACACGACGTCATCATTCCGATGACGGTCCTCGAAGAACTCGACAGTCTCAAATCCGGCAAACAGGCCGTTGCTGCCGATTGCCGACAGGCCATCCGCAACATCGACAAGTTGCTGGGTGACGCCAGCCCAGGAGAAATCGAGAAAGGCGTACCCATCGTGCGCGGCAAGAAAGCAGAACCGCTCGGCGCGTTATCGATACTGATGAGCACGGACTACCAGGGCAACCATGGCCTGCCCGAGCACCTGAACGACAACAAGATCATCAATACCCTGGCGGCCCTGCAAACCCGCCACACATCGCGCGACATCATCCTTGTCAGCAAGGACATCAACATGCGATTGAAAGCCCGGGGCTTCGGCGTGGAGGCCCAGGACTATCACAACGACATGCTGCTGGACGATATTGACCTGCTGCCGAAAGGGTACAAAGAATTCCCGAACTCGTTCTGGGACACCATCGAGAAGGTCGAAACCATCCAGCGGGAGGGTATTACCGAACACATCCTTCGTCGTGAGGGCGACCTGGCCAGGCTGACCATCAACGAGTTCGTTATTGATGAACAGGGATTCGTTGGCAAGGTGTCTGATGTGGGCGAAGACCAGATTGTCATTCGGGATCTGCACCAGCACGATCTGATGCACGAGGAAGTCTGGGGCCTGGTACCGCGGGATATATACCAGGCCATTGCCCTGAACCTGCTGCTGGACCCCGATATCCACCTGGTAAACCTGACCGGTTCCGCCGGCTCCGGTAAAACCATCCTCGCCCTCGCGGCCTGTATCGAAATGACGGTTGCCAGCAAGCTGTACAAACGCATCATCGCCACCCGTAGCACTCAGGGTCTGGACGAGGACATTGGCTTCCTCCCCGGCACCGAAGCGGAGAAAATGGAGCCCTGGCTGGGGGCCATCGTGGACAACCTCGAAGCTCTCCACGAAGACGATGAAAATATGACCGCCAGCGTGGACTACATCCTCAGCAAGGTGCCACTGCACTTCAAGTCGATGAACTACATTCGTGGCCGCAGCTTCCAACACAGCCTGATCATCATCGACGAATCCCAGAACCTGACACCGCATCAGATCAAGACCATCATCACCCGTGCCGGCAACGGCTCCAAAGTGATCTGCCTGGGTAACCTGGCTCAGATCGACACCCCTTATCTGAGCGCCCTGAGCTCAGGCCTGACCTACATGACCGAGCGCTTCAAGAGCTTCCGCCATGGCGGGCACATTCACCTGCAGGGCGTCCCGCGCTCTGTTCTAGCGGAGTACGCCGAAGCGAATCTCTAACCAGCGCGCACAAAAAAGCCGCACCGATCATCCGGTGCGGCAAAGCGGAGGTTAGCGACCGGGAACCGAATCAGTCGCTGGCCGGGCTTTCCTTCATGGCCGCGTTCATGCGGCGACGCAGCACCGGACCCACCACATAAGGCAACACCAGGCTCAGAGCGGCAACCAGCCAGAAGCTCTTGGCCAGGGTGCTTTCCCACAGAATGCTCCAGTCGCCGTCTGACAACACCAGGGCATGCCCCAGGTTCTTCTCCATCTCCGGTCCGAGCAATAGCCCGAGAATAATCGGCACCACCGGAATTTCCAGTTTGCGCAGGAAATAACCCGCCACGCCAAACGCCACCATGAAATACAGGTCGAAGGCGCTGTTGCTGATGGAATAGATGCCCACGAAGGCAACCATGGTCACAATCGGCAGCAAGTACATGGGCGGCACCGACAGCAGGCGCACAAAGAAGCCAACCAACGGGATGTTAAGCACCAGCAGCAGCACATTGCCAATCAGCAGGGCGGCAATGACGCCCCAGACAATATCGGCGTTCTGGGTAAACATCAGCGGGCCCGGAGTGATGTTCAATGAAATCAGCATCGCCAACAGCACCGCGGTGGTACCGCTACCTGGCACGCCCAGGGTCAACATGGGTACGAGCGCGCCTGATGAGGCACCGTTGTTGCCCGCCTCAGGCGCCACCACACCCCGGATATCGCCCTCGCCGAACGTGCCCTTCTTGCCTATCACGCTCTTTTCGAGGGTGTAGCTGATAAAACTGCCCAGGGACGCACCGGCACCCGGCAGCACGCCGGAAATGAATCCAAGCACGCCGCCACGAAGCTGGGTGGGAACCGTGGAGACCAACTCCTTGAAGGTAAGGGTCAGCTTGCCCACGTTCATTTTCTTACGCCCACCGCCCATGCGCGACTCGACGAAGAACAACAACTCCGAAATGGCGAAAAGGCCAACAATCGCCAGGATGAAATCAATACCCTCGTACAGCTCCAGCACACCGAAGGTGTAGCGCTGGGTGCCGGTGGAGATATCGATGCCCACAGTGGAGATCATGATCCCCAGGGTCGCGGCAATCACCGTCTTCATCGGGTTCTTGCCGGTAATACCACCCAGGGTGGCGAAGGCCAGCAGGAACAACGCGAAATACTCCGCCGGGCCGAAACTCAAGGCAAACCTCGCCAGCACGGGGGCAAGCATGATCAACCCTATAGTGCCGATCAGCCCACCGGCAAAGGACGCAATAGCAGAGATCGCCAGCGCATCGGCCGCCCGCCCCTTTTGGGCCATGGGGTAGCCATCCAGGCAGGTCATCATCGCCGGTTCGTCACCGGGAATGTTGAGCAGGATGGAGGAAATACGGCCGCCATACATCGCGCCGGCGTAAACCGATGTCAGCAGGATCATGGCAGTTTCCGGCGGCAAGCCAAGGGTAAACGCCAACGGGATGAGGATCGCCACACCGTTTGCCGGCCCCAGGCCAGGCAAACAACCAATCAGGGTGCCCACGAAAGCGCCGAAGAGCGCAAACATCAGGTTGTACGGTGTCAGGGCAACCGCAAACCCCTCCATCAGAAAACCGAGCGTTTCCATCAGTTCACCTCCAGGATGCCAGCAGGCAAGCTCAACGCCAGGCCATAGTTGAACAGGACGAACACCACCACGGCGCTGATCAGGCCCGTTAAAAAGGCATTCCTGGCGGGCGCGCCCATGCGCCAGCTAAGGGTGCCAACCGCCAGGGTTGTCGAGATGACAAACCCCAGGGGTTCAAGCAGCATCGCGTAGACCACCAGCACAACCAGCGACACCACCAGCTCAACTGCGGACCGGCCCAGCGGCCACTGGGCGTCGGGGTCCGGCTTGACCATCAGATAGATGCTGCCGGCAACCAGAACCACCGCAAGGATGGTTGGAAAGGTTTCCGGCCCAACGGTTTCGGCGCCGCCAAACGGCTCGGGCCACTGCTGTGCAACCCAGCCGTAAGCCACCGCCAGAACCATCAGGCCCAGGCCAAGAAGCCGATCACCCAGGCCTGTCATTTCAGCAGTCCTATTTCGCGGGACAGGTTCTCGATGTCCTGTACCTGTTGCTCGACAAAGCTGTCGAACTCATCTGCAGGCGGATGGAACGGGATGAGACCATTGGCCTTCATCACCTTTTTCCACTCCTCACTGGCATACAGGGTATCGACGGTCTCGACCCAAAACGCCTTGGACTCACTGGAAGCACCCTTGGGCATGTAAAAACCGCGCCAGTTCGGGCCAACGGCGTCAACGCCCTGCTCTTTTGCGGTCGGAATATCGGAAAATTCACCCGGCAGGCGCTCGTCGGCCAGCACGGCCAGAACACGAAGGTCGCCCGACGACAGGAAACCGGTGACTTCGGAGATATCACCGGTGAAGGCGTCGACCTGGCCACCGACCACCTGGGTCATGGCCTCACCACCGTTATTGTAGGAAAGGTACGGAATGGCGGGCAGTCGATCGGCGCCGGCGGCCTTCGCGGTGATCAGCACCTTCAGATGATCCCAGCCACCCCGGGCACTGCCGCCCGCGAACTTGACGGATTTCGGATTCTGCTTGATGGCATCGAGCAGTTGATTCAGGTTCTCATACTGTGAGTCCTTGCCTACGGCAATGACGCCGTAATCCGCGCCCAGTGCGCCAATCCAGGTCACCATATCGGCATCCAGCCCGGGGAACTGTTTCTGGGCGAGACGGGTGGTGGTTGCCGTTGATGCGGCGACGATCAGCTTGTCATCTTCCGCTCGTTTGCTGACCGTGTGAGCATAGGCAACACCGCCGCCAGCACCGGCCATATTGATGGTCTGTACGGTGCCATCAACCAGGCCAAGGTCCCTCATTACATTACCAGCGCTGCGACAGGTAAAGTCCCAGCCGCCACCCGGGTCGGACGGGGCGATGCATTCCACTTTTCCGGAGGGTTGCCATGCCATGGCATTAAGGCTGAAAGCCGCTGCCGCGATAAACGACAAGCTTCGTTTGAGAGTCATGATTGTCACCTCTGTCTTGTTTTTGTGATCGCTTCCAGGGTACGGGCCCGCGTTCAGGGCCAACGTGAAGCGCTACCGGACTGAGGTTAAAGATTCACCACTGAGGCCAGAAGTTTGTGCGCGTAATGCCTTTAAAGAAACTAAAGGGCGTTTCGTTCATAAAATTTACGGGCAATCGTAAAGCGGGTGTTTTAACCTGACCCCATAACGACAACAAACCAATCACTGCTGACAACGTGTTCCGAAAAACCAAACTGAAAACCCGAATGATCCTCACGCTCGGATTCGTCAGCGCAGCGCAGACGATCCTCATAGGCGTGTTCGCCGGCTATTACCTCAGCGACTCCCTGTTTGATGAAATCGGACAACGGGCTCTCATGGTGTCGAAGACCGTCGCGGCAGCCCCCTCGGTGATCGAGGGCGTACACGAGCGTGATATTGAAGGGCTGAACCGGCTGGCAAATCGACTGACCCGCACCAACGAAGCTTTGTTCATCGTCATTGGTGACCACCAGGGCATACGCCTGGCACACCCCTCCCCTGATCGCATTGGCCACTCCATGGCCGACGATGACGGTGACCTGGGCCGGCGTGCCCTGGTTGATGGCAAGGCCTATGTGGCAAGGGCCACGGGCAGCCTCGGCGAGTCCATGCGTGGCAAGGCCCCGGTGATCGAGCCAGAAACTGGCGAGATCATCGGCATTGTCTCCGTGGGATACGGAGTTGACCAGGTGGATGCCACCATCAAACGCTACAGCTTCGTACTGTATACCGTGGTTGGCCTTACCCTGCTGGTCAGCATACTCATCGCGATGGTGATCGCCGGGCGCTTCAAGCGCGCCATTTTCGGCCTGGAACCCGAGGAAATCGCACGCCTGTTCCAGGAGCGGGACGCCACCTTGCAGTCCGTTCGGGAGGGCATCATCGCCATCAACCGCGACGGTGTAATCACGACCTTCAACCGCACCGCCCTGGAAACCCTGGGTATCGACCCCGACACGCCGCTGTCAGGCCGTCCCATTCTCGATGTTCTGCCCGAAAGTGACCTGCTGTCGGTACTAGAATCCGGCACGCCGGACTTCGACCGCGAGGTCTGGCTGAGAAACCGACAGATGATCGTCAACCGGTTACCTGTTCGCCAGGGCGCTGAGATTACCGGTGTTGTGGCCAGTTTCAGGCTGAAGGACGAGGTGGATCAGGTCAGCCGGCAACTGACTCGCATACAACAATACGCAGATACCTTGCGAAGCCAGACTCACGAATACTCGAATAAGCTCCACACCATCGCGGGCCTGATCCAGATTGAAGCCTATGACGACGCGTTGAATCTGATCGGCAGCGAAGTCAGCGACCATCAGGCACTGATTCACCTGCTTCTGGAAGCCGTCCCCGATCCGGTTATCGCCGGTTGCCTTATGGGCAAGTACAATCGCGCCCGGGAGATGGGGCTGGGCTTACAGATCGATGCCGAAAGCCGCATGGTGGACATACCCGCCGACATGCCGCGGGATCAGTTGGTGAGTGTCCTCGGCAACCTCATCGACAACGCCCTCGAGGCGACCCTTCATCAAACGGGCGAAGGAGGACGGGTTCAGCTATCCATGACAGACTTGGGGCATGAACTGATCTTTGAGGTTGAAGATCAGGGGCCCGGTATCCCGGAAGAATCTCAACAGAAGATCTTCGAGAAAGGCGTAACCACCAAGCCGGGCGCTGAAGAACACGGTTATGGCCTGCACCTGGTGCGTCAGTTCCTGAATCGCTGGGGCGGCTCCATCACGGTGGAGAATCTACCGGGCGTGGGCTCGCGATTTACCCTTTACCTTCCGAAAACCAGTCAGGGGAGTGACAGCCATTGAATACCCTTCGGATCCTGATTGTTGAGGACGACCGGCAGATCGCCGAAATCCAGCGCCGGTTTGTTGAACGACTCGAGGATGTGGAGCTTTGCGGCATTGCCCACAGCCTGGGGGATGCACGCGACCTTATCGACGTTATGGCCCCACACCTGATCCTGCTGGATATCTATTTTCCCGACGGCAATGGTCTGGATCTGCTGCGGGAACTCCGGGCGCGGGATAGCAGCAGTGACGTTATTCTTATTACCGCCGCCAAGGAAGTGGAACCGCTCAAGAGCGCCCTGCGCGGCGGCGTCTTCGACTACATCCTCAAGCCCCTGGTTTTCGAACGCCTTGAGGAAGCCGTCAACCGTTACCGCGACCACTTGCGGCAACTGTCTGGCCTGGTGCAAATCGCCCAGAAAGAAGTCGATGCCCTGCTGCCCAGAGGGTCAAGCGAAGCCAGTCAGCCCGCACCCACAGACAGACTGCCCAAGGGCATCGATAGCATCACATTGGATAAAATTCGCGAGGTGGTTTCATCCGGCCAGTGGAGTGCCGAGGAAGTCGGCCAGGCCATGGGCGCGTCACGAACGACAGCGCGACGCTACCTGGAATTCCTCGTTGGCCGGGGGGAGTTAACCGCGGAAGTTACCTACGGCAGCGTCGGTCGACCGGAACGGCGGTATCGCGTCTGAACCCCTGCCTTTAGGGTCAATCCCGGAACTGAGACTTGTCCAGCCCGTACTTCTTCATTTTGTCGTACAGCGTCTTACGGGCAATGCCTAGCTGGACCATGGTGTCCTTAATGCTGCCATGGCAGGCATTGAGCGCACTGACGACGGCGGAACGTTCAAAGTCGTCCATCATCTCGGACAGAGTCTGGCGCCCGGACACATTGGCGGTGACGGAGGAATCGTTTTCGTCCAACGCCGCTGGCCCCAGCAGAACGTAGCGCTCGGCCAGGTTCCTTAACTCCCGCACATTCCCCGGCCAGCTATGCTGCATCAGACGCGCGGCCTGGCTGGCATCCAGCGGGATGCTTTCGCGGTCGTAGCGGGCTGCCGCAATCAGCACAAAATGGTGAAACAGTACGGGAATATCGTCCTTGCGTTCACGCAGTGGCGGAATATCCAGCTTCACCACGTTCAGCCGGTAGTACAGGTCAGCACGGAACTCGCCTTCGTCGCTGAGCTGCTTCAAGTCAGCCTTGGTGGCGGCGATAATGCGAACATCCACATTCTGCACCTGATTGCTGCCCAGGCGCTCCACACGCTGTTCTTCGAGCACCCTCAGCAGCTTTACCTGCAGGGCCATGGGCATGCTTTCCAGCTCATCCAGGAACAGAGTGCCCTTGTGCGCATACTCGATTTTTCCGATGCGGCGCTTTTCCGCACCGGTAAAGGCACCGGCTTCGTGACCGAAAAGCTCGCTCTCGATCAGATTCTCGGGCACAGCACCACAGTTGATAGCAACGAAGTTGTGAGCGCTTCGGGGGCTGTTCTCGTGGATATAGCGGGCCAAGGCATCCTTCCCCGAACCGGTCTCACCGTGCAACAGGATATTGGCGGAGATATCCAGTACCGGGTCGATGGTCGCCATCACTTTCTGCATACCGGCTGAATCCCCCAGGATTCGGGGGCCTGGCCGGGCCAGATGCTTCAGCTGGGCCTTCAGCCGCCGGTTTTCCAGCGCGAGGTGGCGCTTTTCCAATGCATGGCGAAGCAGCTCCAGAAGCTCGTCGTGATCAAAGGGTTTTTCGATGAAATCATAGGCGCCCTGCTGCATCGCGGTGACGGCCGTGCTGATATCGCCCTGCCCGGTCAGGATGATCACCGGGATGGTTTCATCCATGGCGCGAATCCTGTCGAGCATTTCCAGGCCATCCATTCCCGGCATGTTGTAGTCACATAGCACGACGCCCTCATAGTCCTGTGAGATGCTCTCAAGACCAGACCGCGCGTCCTCGAAACACGCAATGGAAAGGTCTTCCAGGGTAAGGGTTTGCGCGATGGCCTGGCGGATGTGCGGGTCATCGTCCACAAAAATTACCGATGCGTCTGTCATTCGGTGGCCTCCCGCTTTCTGAGTGTCAATACGAACTCCGCGCCCGGTCCGTCGCTCCGGTTACGCCCCGTCAGGCTGCCGCCCAGCGCGTCCACGATCTGCCGGGATATCGAAAGGCCCAGCCCGAGCCCCTGCTTTACCGATTTGGTGGTGAAAAAAGGCTCGAAGATCCGCTCCGTACTGCCCGGCAGGCCGGAACCGTTATCCCGCACAAGGCAATACCAATGCCCGTCATCTTCTTCCACATCAATGGTGATCTCCGGCCGTTCGCTGCTTTCGACTGCCTGAATAGCGTTCGCCACCAGGTTCACCATAACCTGTTCGATCCGGATCAGATCTCCATGGCACTGTACCGGTTGTTCCGGGCGGTGCCATTGAATGGAGATATCGGATCGGCTCTCCTGCGCCGCCATTATCTTTAGGGCACCGTCGACCGATTGCCGCAAATCAACCAGTGCCGGTGGCCCTTCCGATTTGCGGGCAAACACCTTGAACTGGCGGGTAAGCTCCGCCATTTTGTCACACAGGGTGATGATCTCTGAAAGGTTGGCATCCACCGTCTCCGTCGCCCCTTTCTCAAGGAACCGACGACTGTTGCGGGCATAGGTCTGAATCGCCGTGAGCGGCTGGTTAATTTCATGGTTCAGGCCTGCAGACATCTGACCAAGCACGGCAAGCTTGGCTGCCTGGATCAACTCATGCTGGGTTTCCCGGAGCTCATCGCGGGTTTTCTCCCGCTCGCGGATTTCATCCAGAAGTTGCTGGTTGGAACGCTCAAGCTCCGCCGTTCTGCTGGCGACGCTGAGCTCAAGCTGCTCTCCCCTGTGTGCCAGTTCAGCCTCCCGCCGATAGCGTTCCCGCAAATACAGCGAGGCGAGCAAGCCGACCACGAAAATCGCCACGCCCACCGCCGCAAACCCGAGCCGACTCCACAGCACAGTGCGGGTACTGACCATCACCTGAAGCGTCCAGTCCAGGCGTGGCAGGGGTGTAAGCACCCTGAGGTATTCGCGGCTTTCTCCATCGTTGTGGATACGCATGGTCCCTGCCCTGTCGGAAAGCCCCCAGGGTGATCCCAGGCTGTCGAAATCAATCGGCGAAAGCTCACGGTCAGGGTAACGCTGGCGAGACTGCTCACTGGGAGCGCCGCCGCTGTCACCGGTAAAGTTCCGGTACAGCCACTCGCTCTTGCTGGACAGGAAACTGATGCCAGCGTCGTCCAACACGACCATTTCCGAATCCCTCAATGAGGCGGGGCGACGCCACTGTGATTCCAGTTCATGCACCAGCACTTTCATGGCGATAACACCCAGAATCTCGCCGCTGTCATCACGGACAGGATGGGAGAAATACAGCCCGCGGACATCGGAGGTGACGCCCAGGGCAAAATAGATGGCGGAATCCCCGCTCGCCATGGCGTCCTGAAAATAGGGCCTGAAATCAAAGTTGCGGCCCACAAAGCTGTCCCTGCGCAGATAGTTGTTAGCCGCAATAGTGGTTCCGGAGGCATCCATAAGATAGACATCCGAACTGCCGACGATGGTCGCCATTCGCTGCATCTGGTCGTTAGCCCGCAGAAGTGTACCTGGGTCACCCGGTGATGCCAGGGCTTCTGCCAACAACGGATGCTCGGCCATCAACTCGGGGATGGGCACATACCGGTTAAGCTCATTGGCCACAAGTTGGCGATAACGAAACGACTCTTCCACGCTCTCCTGTTCAACCTGCCGGTAGCCATACCAGCCACCCAACATCCATGAGAAGGCCAGAGTCACCAGAAAAACAAGAAACGCGATAATCCGGTAGGACATACACTCCGGTTCCTGAAAAACCGTTGAAAGCCGCTAGAGTATAGCCCTGTCCGGGCCAGGGCAATCGAGTTTCAACTCGACCGCCCTGGCCCGGACACTCCAGCCGCTGCTGTTCAGGTGCTCGCCGGACGCAGTTTGCTCTGACGCTGCGCCAGGAACGCAACCACCGCCAGAGCAATACCGCTGAGGTCTGTCCATAAACCGCCTTCGATCATCAGCAACGCCGCACCGATCAGCAGAAGACGGGTGATCACACCGGCGGAGGCCCGTGCAAACCAGCCCAGCACACCACCGGACAGCATATACACTCCGAACAGAGCGGTGATCAGTGCTCGGGCGATATCAAACCAGCCGGCATCCATCAGCAAGGCGCCGTTGTAGAAAAACATGAATGGCACGATGAACGCTGCAATACCAATTCGGAACGAGGCCACGGAGGTCTCCATCGCATTGGCGCCCGAAATCCCGGCAGCCGCATAGGAGGCCAGTGCAACCGGCGGGGTAATGGCTGACACCACCGCAAAATAGAACACGAAGAAGTGTGCTGTAAGCGGCTCGATGCCCAACTGAACCAGGCCCGGGGCGACCACCGACGCGGCAACTGCGTATGCGGCGGTAGTTGGCATGCCCATACCCAACAGGATCGAGATGAACATGGCGAAGATCAGCGCCAGCAATTGGCTGGCCTCGGCCACGTCCAGCAGCAACACGGAAAACCGCGCTCCAACACCGGTCAGGGAAATGACGCCCACAATCACACCGGCCGCCGCACATACCACAATGATCTGGATGGCCATGTACGACGCAATTTCCAGCGCCTCAAGGATCTTCCGTATGCCCATTTTGTTGGGCGAGAACCAACTGACAACTGCGGCAGACACGGTGGCAAGCGTACCGGCCCGGATCACTGAGTAGCCCATGAAGAGCGCCACAATCAGAATAATAATGGGCACAAACAGGTAGCACTGCTTCACCATGGTCTTGAGCTTGGGCAACTCATCCTCGCGCATGCCACGCATGCCGGTCTTCGCCGCCTCAAAGTCCACCATGAAATAGACCGAGGCGAAGTAAAGGATGGCCGGGATGATCGCCGCAATGGCAATCTCGGTATAAGGAATGCCGGTAATCTCAGCCATGATGAAGGCGCCCGCCCCCATAATCGGTGGCATGATTTGCCCACCGGTAGAGGCTGCCGCTTCCACGGCCCCTGCCGACCGTTTGCTGTAACCCACCTTTTTCATCAGCGGAATGGTCAAGGAGCCGGTGGAGACCACGTTGCCAGCGCTGGTTCCGTTGATCATACCCATCAGGCCGGAGGCAAAAATCGACACCTTGGCCGGGCCACCCCGGGTGCGACCCGCCGCGGCGAAGGCGAAGTTCACGAAATAATCGCCCACTTTTGACGCCTGCAGGAAGGCGGCGAAGACGATAAACAGGATGATATAGGTCGACGACACGGCGGTGGTCGGGCCGAGGATACCAGCGTCGGTATACACCTGACTGAAGAAGCGCTGAACCGATAAACCAGGATAACCCAGGAAGCCAGGCAGGTAGGGCCCAAGGAAGACATATACCAGGAAGACCAGCCCGATAATGACCAGAGCCAGACCTGCCACCCGGCGAGTCAGCTCCATGATCAGGGCTGTGCCGGCAATGGCCGCGAATGAAATGCCGACCGGCGCAAACGAGGTGCCCGTGGACATGCGCATGGAGGTGTTATAAACCACCAGAAAATAGGCAGCGACCGCCACCGAACACACAATCAGCACCAGATCCGGCACACTGAAGCGGGAGCGCTCGCGCTGGTGAAACCAGCTCATCACGATACCGATCGCACTGGCGGCCAACAGCGGCCAGCCGAAATGCCAGGTTTCGAGGTCAACTGGAACTCTCTGGGTGCCATCCAGGATCATCTGGTGGAATGAAAATGTCTGGTACAGCGCGTATAGGGCCGGCACCAGAGCCACGGCACCAATCCATGTTGTCCAGCGATGGCGTGCGGGACCGTCTTCGGCGGAGACAAAACGGGCACCGGCAAACAGGATGAAGCCCAACACCAGGGCCCCCGCAATGTGGACAATCCGGAAAGACCAGGTTTCCAGCGGCGCAATGTTCAAGCTGTAAAGATGAAACGACGAGTAGGCGATGGCCAGTAACGTCACGAGTTTCAGCATACCGCCTTCAAACAGGCGGCGATTGGCCTCAACCGGCTCTTCATCGACATCGTGGGCCAGGACGTGGTCATCGCCAATGTCGTTCACCGGGTGTTCTTCGGGGTGTTGCTTGTCAGTCATGATAGACCCTGCTCACGGGGAAACGGGGCCGGCGGTTCGCCGGCTTTGCTCAGGAGGGCCACCACCGCGACCCTCCTGAGCACACGATGGTTACTGATTGATCTTGCTGTCTTCGATCGTGTAGCCGTTTTCGTTGAACCAACGAGCTGCGCCAGGATGCCAGGGCAAGACGTTGTTCTTCGTGTAGTTTTCCGGAATGGAGTTTTTGGCGGCCTTGTGGATGGACACCATCTTGTCGTTGTTCTCCATGGTCAGCTTGGTAATTTCATACACAAAGCTCTCCGGCATGTCGCAGTTGACCATGGCGAAGTTCCACATGGAGACCACGCGGGACGGCTCATTCAGGGACTGGTAGGTGCTGGCTGGAATGGTGAATTCCGATACCGGGAAATTCGCAGTCACCTTCTTGGCCTCTTCATCCGTCATGCCGATGATGGTCACATCGGTCTGCACTTCCAACTGGCTGACGGCCGGGATAGGAATACCGGCGGCAAAGGCCACCACGTCAATCAGACCATCCTGCAACTGCCCGCCCAAGTCAGACCAGCTACCGTTGCGGCGTTCAAAATTGACGCCCAGGGTTTCCATGATGCGGGGGAAATAGGTGTCGGATGTGGAGCCGGCCGGCCCGAATCCGATGGTGGCGCCATCGGGAATATCAGAGATAGACGTAATGCCGGAACTGGAAAGTGCGGTGACGGAAAACGGCGTTTCATACATGGGAAACATCGCGCACACATTGTCCATTTTCATGCCCGGTGCCAGTGGGCTGTTACCGTCGATGGACTCCTGCGCCGGCCCCATGGTGGTCAGCCCGAACTTCAGATCGCCAGTATGAACCAGCGCCATATTCTGCATCGGACCACCGGTAATTTCAGCACCACCGGATACGCCCAGGTTCTCGGCGACAAAGTTTGCCCATCCGGACCCATACGCAAAGTAGGTTCCCCCCTGACTTGCGGTACCGACCGTGAAGTTATCCGGCCAATCAGACCGGTCCTGAGCAATGGCGGGACTGGTGGCGGCAAACGTTGAGACAAATGCCATGGCAAAGACGGATTGGGTTTTCATAGAGAATGCTCCCGTTTCGTTGTGTTTGTTGGGTGCTAGAACGGAGCCCAGCAGGTTCCGGTTGGACACTTACAGCAACGAACAACAGCAACTAGCAGGCCAGATACGGCAACTAATTGATCTTACAAATATTTCATTAATAAAGCCGGGGCAGATCAAGCAGTAGCGGGTAACATTCCACCCATTTCCAGGAAGGTAATGGGTGGAGATCCACCCATATTGCACGACAAAAACCGTGTGATCAGGCTTTACCCTGTTTACTGGAACTCGAGTAGTTCTCCCAAACCAGGATCGCCGCAGCCAGATCTTCCAGCGAAACACCCACGGATTTGAACAGGGTAATGGCATCATCACCGTTGCGGCCAGCATGGGTACCACTTGCCAGTTCAGACAACTCCGCCTGAATCTTGTCCATGGCAAAAACGCCATCGTTCACAGCAAAGTGCAGATCTCCCGCTTCGCCTCTAGCGCCGGCATAAGAGTCAACAAAGACATCAGAACGAGCAACGCATTCGCTGTCGGTCTCCCGCATATTCTTTCGGAATGCCCCAACCAGATCCAGATGCGTTCCGGGTTTCAACCATTCACCCTGAATCATGGGCTGGGTTGAGAGCGTCGCCGCACTGACGATGTCCGCCTCTGGAACCACCGAGGCCAGGTTGTCGGTAGCGGTAACGGACTCAAATGCCGCCTGCCCTTTACGGTAACCCGAGTACGACCGGGCCAGATCCTCAGCTTTGCTCAGGTTGCGACCATACACCACGACCCGGCGAATCGGCCGCACCGACGCATGGGCTTCAATCAACATTGGCGCCAGCTTGCCAGTGCCCACGACAACCAGGGTCTCGGCATCTTCGCGGGCCAGGTAGCGGGCTGCCAGGGCGGAGGCCGCGGCAGTGCGCCGACGGGTCAGCTCACTACCATCAATACAGGCCAGGGGCTGGCCCGTGGCGCCATCGCTCAGCAGGTAAACGCCGCTGATCGCGGGCATGCCGCGATTCGCATTCTGGGGGAAAACGTTCACCATCTTCACCCCAAGATAGCCCGGCTGTTTACCCTGATCTTCCCACGCCGGCATCAGCAGCATCGTAGCCTCCCCGTCCTGACGCTCAACGGCATGATGGTGGCGAGGTGGTGTTACGATGCCGCCAGCGAAAGCACGTTCCAACTGGTCGACGAGCGCATTCCAGGGCAGGTTTTCGGCGACGATTTCAGGGTCGAGTATTTGCATACTTTGAGCTCCCGTTCAGGGTGCCTACAGAGAAAGGCGCCCGTGATGCATGGTTTACAAGGGCGAACACCCAGCCACTTTCTTATGTGACAGCAAGCGGTTACCACCGTCCCTGCAAAGTTGCTACGACCCGTCTACCGCCGGCCCGGTCCCGGTGTTCGCACAGATAGATCCCCTGCCAGGTGCCCAGGGCAAGGTGTCCTTCGTTCACGGGAATGGTCAGTGAGGGGCCGACCAGAACACTTTTTATATGAGCCGGCATGTCGTCCGGGCCTTCCATGGTGTGCTCATAGTGGGGCGCATTCTCGGGCACCATCACATTGAAATGGCGCTCCAGATCGCCGCGCACGTCCGGGTCGGCGTTCTCGTTAATGGCCAGGGAGGCCGACGTGTGTTGGATAAACAGGTGTAAAAGCCCCACCTGACAGTTCTGCAGGGCCGGCGCCTGGGCCAGGATTTCATTGGTTACCAGGTGAAAGCCCCTGGGTTGGGGCTTCAGTTCGATAAAGGTCTGATCCCAGATCATGTCCAACCTCGTTTCTATTTCTGCCGGTCGTCCCAGGGATGGACGGGCACCACGTCGTCGCCCACATCTCCTTCATAGCTGCTGCGGAAATAGTCCATTGCCTTCTCCGCCTCGCTGAGTTCGTCAAATCGGGCAATGTGGTAGATCGCCTCGCCCTCGTTTACCAGCGGCAGGTTATTCACACAAATAACAATGCCGGAACAGGGTGATGTCACTGCGGTTTCCGACTCGCCGAACGGGTCGGCTACCATGGCCAGTCTCTGACCTTTACGGACTTTCTGGCCAAGACTGGCAACCGGGCGCATGATGCCATCGGTGTCCGTTCGCACCCACTGCGAGTTTGCCGCCGTTTCCGAGCGTTTCCTCGGGGCCTTGGGGCCTTTCTTGGCGGGAATCATCTCCAGTTCCCGCATCACCCGGATGACCCCTTTCACGCCGCTGGAAATCACCACATCGTCAAATCGCAGGGCCTCCCCGCCCTCGAAGGTGACCACCGGAATATCCTGGGAATCAGCGTAGGCGCGAAGGCTGCCCTCCCGCAGGCTGGCGTTGATGATAATGGGCGCACCAAAGGCCTCAGCCATACGGATGGTTTCCGGGTTTTTGAGCTCCGCGCGAATCTGCGGCAAATTGAACCGGTGTATGGCGCCCGTATGCAGGTCAATAATGTGGGAGACATTCTCCATGATCTGCGTGCGCAACAGGTAGGCAATGCGACCACCGAGGGAGCCGGTTTCGCTGCCCGGGAAGCAACGGTTCAAATCCCGGCGGTCCGGAAGGTAACGGGTGCGCTGGACAAACCCGAAAATATTCACGATGGGAACCGCCACTAACGTCCCCCGCAAATGCCGCAGGGCGGAGTTGGTCAGCACCCTGCGCACAATCTCGACACCGTTGATTTCATCCCCGTGTATCGCTCCGCAAACCATCAGTACCGGCCCGCTTCGACGCCCATGAACCACTTCAACGGGAATATGCAGTGGCGTGTGGGTATATAGTTTGGCAACCGGAATCTCAACAGTCTGTCGAGTGCCGGCCTTGACCTCGTGACCGGCGATAACAAACGGCGCCCGAGCAGCCATATCAGCCTCTCCCCTTGGTGCGGGTTTTCCAGGGCTTCTGGTTTTTCTCGGTCCAGTTGATGATCATGCCGGCCACGTTCTTGCTGGTGGCATTTTCAATACCTTCCAGGCCCGGTGAGGAGTTCACTTCCATAACCAGGGGCCCGCGGCTGGAACGCAGCAGATCCACACCGGCCACGTTCAGGCCCATGGATTTTGCAGCCGTGATCGCCGTTTTGCGCTCTTCGGGGGTGATCCTCACCAGAGAGGCAGTACCGCCCCGGTGCAGGTTGGAACGGAACTCTCCTTCCCCACCCTGACGTTTCATCGCCGCAATCACCTTGTCACCAATCACGAAACAGCGGATATCGGCGCCACCGGCTTCCTTGATGAATTCCTGCACGAGAATGTCCGCTTTCAGGCCCATGAAAGCCTCAATGACACTTTCCGCCGCTTTGCGGGTTTCGGCCAGCACCACGCCAATGCCCTGGGTGCCCTGCAGCAGTTTAATAACGACGGGAGCACCGCCCACCATCTGCAGCAGTTCCGGCACGTTGTCCGGCTTGTTGGCGAAGCCGGTCACCGGCATGCCAACGCCCTTTCGGGCCAGCAACTGCAATGAACGCAGCTTGTCCCGAGAGCGGGTAATGGCCACGGACTCATTGACGGGGAAAACGCCCATCATCTCGAACTGCCGCAACACGGCCGTCCCGTAGAAGGTCACCGACGCGCCAATACGGGGGATCACCACATCGAAATCTTCCAGGACTTCCTCGTGGTAGTGAATGCGAGGGTCCGCGGACGTGATGTTCATGGAGCAGTGCAGGCAATCGATCACCTTCACTTCGTGGCCCCGATTGATCCCTTCCTCCACCAGACGACGAGTTGAGTAGAGATGACGGTTACGCGACAGAATCGCAATTTTCATGTTTTCGTCCTTAGGGCCGGCTCGCCGGCAAGATAGGAACATTCAGGAAGAACAATGGCGCGCCTGGCCATTGCCGTTCGACCAAGCAGCATACGGAAACGCATGGAGTCACGATTGGTCAATGTCATTTCGATGGGCCACTCGATGTTGCCGAGCACCAACCGGGTTTCGATCACCAGGCGCAGTTCTTTATGACCACCGGAGTCCGAGACGTTGCGCTCATCCAGAACCGCCGCATCGCACTCCACCACGTGATGTAGATCGTTCTGAACCGGGTGCACCCAAAAGCGGACCCGGCGCTGACCGCTCTCTGTGTAGGGTTCGGTACGGAAGGTATGCAGACAAGAGGTGCGGGCACCGGTATCCACTTTCGCCTTGATCCGGGAAATGTCGAACTCCGGCAGGGCAACCCACTCGCGCCAGCCCAATGCCAGCTTTCCGTCTGTGTCCGGCACCGGGCCGGCTTTCGAGGCATCATCCATTCTGGTCGGCATCCGGGCCTCCCTTGTTGGTTGTGGTTTCCGGCCGAAGCAGCTCCACCCGGAAGGGCTCGGAATGGCTTCCGGCATAAATGCTCGTATGAGGGAAGGGTATTTCAACGCCCTCCTCATCAAGCGTTTTCTTGATGGCCACCATCATCTGGCTACGACCCTCCAACACTTTGTTGCTGGGCACCCAGAACGAGAACTGCAGGTCCACTGAGGATGGACCAAACCCGGTGACCAGTACAAATGCCTTCGGCTCTTCCAGACTCGCACTGTTCTGTCTCGCGAGCTCAAGAAGCAGTTTTTCAACCCGCTCCACATCCTCGGCGTAGGCAATGCCCACCGTCAGATCCATACGACGGATGGGAAAGCGTGAGCGGTTGACCACGCGGGTCTTGATCAGGGTTTCATTGGGAATACGCACATACAGGTTGTCCGGCGTGCGCAACTTCACACTTAGCATATCAATGGAAACCACCTCGCCAATGGTGTTCTCCACTTCAATAAAGTTACCTATTTCAAATGGCTTCTCCACCAGCAGGAACAGACCGCTGATCATATTGGAGGCGGACGTCTGGGAGGCGAAACCAATAGCAACCGTCAGTATACCGGCGGCACCGAGCACCACGTCGAGAGAGAAGCCGGCTTCACGCAAGGCGGCGACGAAGAATATGGCCAGCACGATGTAGAAAACCAGCCGCCTCAACATCACCGTGTGGTGCCGTGACGCACGGTCCTCCATGAAGCGGGTAACTCCACGGGCCGCAAATGAAGCCAGCACAATGCCAAGAATCAACAGGAACAGGGTGCTGATCCACTTGCCCCAGGCAATGGCACCAAAAAACTGCATCAGGCTGCTTTCAAACTGCTCAATCAAGGAGGTAACTCCGTTTACGGATTCGATGTCGACAATTGGCCGATGATATCAGCCAAATATACGGTCGTAGGCTCGTACCAACCCGCCACGGGAGGTTTGTTCCCGCGCCGGCGAAATAAGCTCGCACTGCCCGGCAGCAGCAATAAGCGACTGGTCAATCTTCAGGCGTGCTGAGTTCATATCGGTTTCGCAGGTCACCGTCACACGCGGTGTCCATAGCTGCCCCTTGTCATTGCGATGAAGGGACAGCAACGGGGTGGGCAGATTGAACCGCTCCAGCAACAGCGGTTCCTGTCGTTCATTGACGATCCGCACCGGGGTAATCGCCCGCCAGGGACGTTTGGGCACAGCTTCGAGCACCAGGCGCGCAAACGTGGCGGCGGAGTAGCACAGCTCGCCTTCCATGGTGGTTCTTCCCACCCAGGTCAACGACGGATCTGCCAGCGGCAGTTCCATCAGGTGCGTGCCTTTGCTTCCAGCCTGGATTCGCATCCACAGGAGGGTGCCCACGTAAATGGTGCACTCACTCTCGGCGGGGATGGTCAGCGGCTGATAGGGACGTATCACCGTAGCAAGGCTGGACATCGCTGGCAGGTAGCAAACCTGACTGCCATCATCCGGCCGTACGAACCGATGAACCTCCAGATCCGCATCGGGTAGCGTGTGGGTTACCCTTTGCTGCCAACGCTCCTGATTGTCGTCTTCGGGCATACGCTGGTAGCGGATCAGCCATTCCTGATCCAGCAGGGTTATCCAGATTCGGGTGTGGCTGAGTTCGTGGTATTGCGTCTGCCCGGGTTCCAATGTGTAAGGCGTTGCCCAGTGGCCATCCTGCATCGTTCGCTGTGTGTCCAGACTCGTCGTCATTCCGGCCCTTTGTCCATAAATTCTTCCATTAACTATAATCCAATCAGCACGTTCCAGCGAATATCCATCCGTAACTGTCGATCCGCCATCAAACTCAGGAAGCTCAATGACTCAGCTCGTATGGTTCCGAAACGACCTGCGCGTTGCCGACAACGCTGCCCTTACGGCAGCCTGCAAGCAACAGCAACCGGTGCAGGCCTGTTTTATCGTAACCCCGGCTCAGTGGCAGGAGCATGATTGGTCTCCGGCGCGGGTTCAATTTGTGCTGGACCACGCCAATGCGCTGTCGGAAGAACTGGCGAAATTAGGCATACCCCTATCATTCATGACCGCAACCACGTTCGCCGAGAGCGTTGAAAAACTGGAAAAATTCTGCCGGCGCGAGAGTATCCGGCATGTGCATTTCAATGAGGAATACGGAGTTAACGAAAGGCGCCGCGACAAGGCCGTAAAACACACCCTTGATGATATTGGCGTGGCGGTGAATAAATACCGGGACCAGACGGTAGCGCCTGTTGGCACCATCCTTACTCAACAGGGTGAGCCCTATTCCGTGTTCACCCCGTTTTCCCGTCGGTGGCGAAGCTGGGTTGATGAGGCGCAGCCAACCCTCTTTCCCGTTCCCAAGCCCGTCGGCGAGCCTGTTAAGCCTCTTTATTATGTAGGCCTGCCAAAATGCTTCGATAATCCACCACCCCGGCTTGTTGAAACGGGCGAGGACGCCGCCCACCAGCAACTGGAACAGTTCCTCGACGACCACGGCGGGGACTATAAGGATCTGCGCGACCTGCCATCCGTAGATGGTACCAGCCTGCTCTCCCCTTACCTGGCCAACGGGGTGCTTTCCGGCAAACAGTGCCTGATTGCCGCCCGCCAGCAGCAAGGTATGGGAGGCAACCAGGAAGGCCTGGCCACCTGGACCAATGAAATTGCCTGGCGGGATTTCTACATCAATATCCTTTACCACTACCCCAGGATTAGTATGCACCGGGCGTTCAAACCGGAGACCGAGGCCCTGCAATGGAATACACCCGGCGAGAACTTCGAAGCCTGGAAATCGGGCAACACCGGCATCCCCATTGTCGACGCCGCCATGCGCCAGCTGAACCAGACCGGCTGGATGCACAACCGGCTGCGTATGATCACGGCGATGTTTCTCACCAAAAACCTGTTCATCGACTGGCGACTGGGTGAGGCCTATTTCATGTCAAAACTGGTGGACGGCTTCCTGGCCTCCAATAACGGCGGCTGGCAGTGGAGCGCCTCCACCGGCACCGATGCGGCGCCGTATTTTCGGGTATTCAATCCGGCCACTCAGAGTGAGCGGTTTGATCCGGATGGCGAATTCATCCGCAAATACGTTCCCGAGATCGCAAAGCTGGACAATAAACGGATTCACCAACCCTGGGCCGGTGGTGTGATTCCCGGTGGGTATCCACGACCTATCGTTGACCTGAAAGAAAGCAGGAAAGAGGCAATTTCAAAGTTTCAGGCTCTGAAAAATTAAGGCGCTGGCTTCGGCGTCGGGAGGAAACGGCCGGCTGGGGGGAGGTTCTGCCCAAACACGCTGTGAATACGTCCGTGTACGCTCGGCTCCGCCATCCATGGCTCCGCACGGTTTGGGCAGAACCTCCCCCCACCCGGCCTTATGCTGACTCTCTGCTTTTGCAGACAGGACAACCTGGATCTCTGGCGAGTTTCATTTCCCGCCATTCCATTTGCCAGGCATCCAGAATGAGCAGACGGCCTATCAACGGTTTGCCCACGCCGGTGATGACTTTTACGGCTTCCATGGCTTGGGAAGCGCCTATCATACCAACGAGGGGGCCGATAACACCGGCTTCTGAACAGGTGAGGTCTTCGTTGCCCTGCTCCGGGTAAAGGCAGTGATAGCAGGGGCTGCTGTCGTCGCGAACGTCATAAACCGACAACTGCCCTTCCCCGCGGATGGCGGCACCAGACACCAGCGGGACGCCGGCAGACACGCAGGCTCGGTTGAGGGCAAAACGGGTATTGAAGTTGTCGGTGCAGTCAACGACCAGGCTGGCAGACTCTACCTGATGAGCCAGTTCGTCCCCTTCCAGTCGTTCGGTCAATGCCGTTACTGACACTTCCGGGTTGATGCGCCGCACACGATCAGCCAATTGCCCAGCTTTGGACTGTCCGAGATCAGACTGCTCGAACGCGATCTGACGCTGTAGGTTGGCGACTTCTACACTGTCGTCGTCGACCAGAGTGAGGTGCCCAATCCCGGCGGCCCCGAGGTAGAGCGCTACTGGGCAACCCAAACCGCCAGCACCGACCACCAGCACTCTTGCGGACTTGAGCTTGGCCTGGCCTGCGATATCAAACCGTGGCATCAGGATCTGGCGACTGTAGCGCAGCAGTTCCTCATCGTTCAGCATCTTGTTTTCTCCCAAGGGTGAAGCGGTCACGCCGGCCGTAGTCCTGGCGGGTTTCCACACAGGTCAATTCCGCATCGGTAAAAAGCTGCCGCACAGCCGCTCCCTGTTCATAGCCGTGTTCCAGTATCAACCAGCCCCCAAGCGAGAGCCAAGCGGGGGCTTCGGCGGTTATCCGCCGGATATCGTCAAGGCCGTCATCGCCGGCCACCAGGGCCGACGCCGGCTCGAAGCGCACATCGCCCTCTCCCAGGTGGACATCATTCCCTGAGATGTACGGTGGATTGGAAACGATGAGATCAAAAGCAACTGATGGTAAATCCTCGAACCAGTTGCTTTGTCGCACCGTCACCGGCAGGCCCAACTGGTCGGCGTTGTCGGTCGCCAGGTCTACTGCTTCCCGGACGGCGTCGCAGGCGGAAACCCGCCAGCCGGGTTGCTCGCTGGCCAAAGCCAGTGCGATGGCACCCGTGCCGGTACCAAGATCCAGCACATTGGCATTTCTCGGTAAATCCAGCGCCAGCGCTGCCTCCACCAGGCATTCAGTATCCGGGCGGGGAATCAGTGTGGATGGATTGACCTTCAGCGGGAGTGACCAGAATTCCTGTTCACCCAGCAGGTGTGCAATCGGGTGGCCTTCACAGCGTCGTTCCACAAGGGTTCTGAAGCGGTCGACCAGGGCCACGTCCACCTCACGCTCGGGCCAGGCCCGGAAAGTGGTTCGGGACCAACCCGTCACATAACCCAGTAGTAGCTCAGCATCGAGGCGCGGAGAATCACCGCCAATAAGCCCGGCAGCTTCTGTCAGCAACGCCTCACAGGCCAGGGGTTTGTCAATCATCAGCCAGGGAGGCCAACAGATCGGCCTGGTGTTCCTGCTGCAAAGGCATGATGACGGCATCAAGATCACCGGAGATAACCTCATCCAGCTTGTACAGCGTCAGGTTGATGCGGTGGTCGGTCACCCGCCCCTGGGGGAAGTTATAGGTGCGGATTCGCTCTGAGCGATCGCCACTGCCCACCAGGCTCTTGCGGGTGGCCGCCATGGTTTTCTGCTGGCGTTCAATTTCCTCATTCTGGAGGCGCGATGCCAGGAAACTCATCGCTTTGGCCCGATTCTTGTGCTGGGAACGTTCTTCCTGACACTCCACAACAATGCCCGTGGGAATATGGGTAATACGAATCGCCGAATCAGTCTTGTTGACGTGCTGACCGCCGGCGCCAGAAGCTCGGAAGGTATCCACCCGCAGGTCGGACTTGTTGATTTCAACGGCCTCGGTTTCATCCGCCTCCGGCATCACCGCTACCGTGCAGGCGGAGGTGTGAATTCGGCCCTGGGATTCGGTCTCCGGCACCCGCTGTACCCGGTGGGCACCGGATTCAAACTTCAGTGCCCCATAGACCGCACTACCAGCAATGCGGGCAATGATTTCCTTGTAACCGCCGTGCTCACCATCGTTGGCGCTGATAACCTCAACCTGCCAGCGCTGGCGTTCGGCATAACGCATGTACATCTTGAACAGGTCACCGGCGAAAATCGCCGCCTCATCGCCCCCGGTGCCGGCACGAACCTCCAGGAATACGTTCTTGCCATCGTTGGGGTCCTTGGGCAGCATCAGGCGCTGGAGCTCTTCGTCCAGTTCCTCGCTCTTCTGTTCCGCCAGGCCCAACTCCTCTTCCGCCATGGCTCGCATGTCGGCGTCACCGTCGCGGGCCAGTTCAGTGGCTTCCTTAACATCGTCACGGGATTTCTGCCATGCCTGGAAGCAGTAAACGATGGGTTCAATCTCGGCAAATTCCCGGGACAGGTCGCGGAATTTATCCTGGTTGGCAATAGTACCCTGATCGCTCAGCAACGCGCTGACTTCCTCGAAGCGGTCAACAAGCTGCTCGAGGCGGGACTGAATCGATGACTTCATAGTTTTTCCGGGGTGATGGGCGCGTCGGCATCCAGCACATCAAGCTGATGCAGCTCTCTGAGCCATTGAGTGACTTCGGTTCTGCCCTCCGTGGTGGCCTTGCGGACCTGGATGGACGGCTCGTGCAGTAATTTGTTGGTCAACCCCCGGGCCATGCTTCGCATCACGGTTTCGGGGTCTGCGCCATTACGCAGGGCGCGAATGGCCTTTTCGGTCTCCCCGTCTCTCAGGGCTTCGGCCCGCTGACGGAACTGCTTGAGGGTGGAGACAGCATCCAGGGCCCGTAGCTGGCTCAAGAACTGCTGTACGCCATCAGCAACCATGTTCTCGGCTTCCCGCGCGGCGCCCTCTCGGGAACGAACGTTCTCCTCGATAACCTGCCGCAAGTCGTCAACGGTGTAGAGATAGACATCAGCCAGGGAACCCACCTCGGGTTCGATATCCCTGGGAACGGCGATATCCACCATGAAATAGGGGCGATGCTTGCGCTTTTTAAGCGCACGCTCCACGGCGCCCTTGCCAAGGATAGGCAACGGGCTGGCAGTGGAGGAAATGATGATGTCCACGTTTGCCAGGTGTTCTGGAATGTCGGAGAGCATAATGCCCTGCCCGCCACGGGAGTCCGCCAGCGCCTGGGCACGTTCCAGGGTACGATTGGCGACCAGGAAGTTTTTCACGCCAGCGTCGGCCAGATGCCTCGCGACCAGCTCAATGGTTTTGCCGGCGCCAATCAGCAAGGCTCGATTGCGGGACATATCCGCGAAGATGTGGTGCGCCATGCTGACCGCAGCGTAGGCCACCGACACCGGGTTTTCGCCAATAGCAGTCTGCGTGCGCACCCGCTTGGCGACGGAGAACGTATGTTCGAACAGACGGGACAGGAACGCACCGCTCGCCTCATGCTCGCGAGCGAGGGCATAGGCGTCCTTGAGCTGGCCGAGAATTTGCGGCTCTCCAAGCACCATGGAGTCCAGCCCCGACGCAACCCGCATGATGTGGCGCACGGCGTCTGAGTCCCGATGTACGTAGAGCACGTCTTCCAGGTCTGCCGCCTCCATGTCATGAAACCCCGCCAACCACCGCAATACCGCCGGGGCACAGTCGTCATCTCCGGCCAGATACAGTTCGGTGCGGTTGCAGGTAGACAGGATCGCCGCCTCGCTGGCGCCGGAAGTGGCACGCAGTTCGGCAAACGCCTCGGCCATACGCTCGGGCGTGAACGCGACGCGCTCACGCAACTCTACCGGTGCGGTGCGATGATTGATTCCGAGGGTGACCAGTGCCATATCGGGGTTAGACTGCCTTATCTTTGACGACGGTTCGATACCGCCATTTTAACGATCGGGAGCCAGTGTCGCCACCCATAACCATCGTGATATCGGCAACTGCTGACAGGTTGGGCAATATCAAGCGCTTGTGCCATCATAGAGCCTTGTCGCACTACGCCACATCTGAGACCGCCGCCAGACCCTTCTCCGGCCGATCAGGTGCATCGTACACAGATCATGGGATGTTGCATGCATAAGTCTGCATTACTGCTTGGTACCTGCCTGCTTGGGCTTTCCCTGTCCGGCTGCGCTTTTCTCCAGGACAACCAGGAATCGCAATCCACCTCGTCGCCTGATGACGCCACTGCATCATCCGCGGAACCGTCAGCGGACATCCGTTACGCCGATTTCGAACCGGAAGAACTGTACCTGCTGCTTTCCGGCGAGATAGCCGCCCAACGGGGCCGATTCGACGTCACCCTTGTCAATTACATGAAGGCGGCACAGCAATCCCGCGATCTGGGCGTGATTGAGCGGACCATGCGCATTGCCCAGTCACTGAACGCCGATAACGCGCAGCAGAAACTGGCGGCGCTGTGGCTGGAGGTAGCCCCGGACAACATGCAGGCACATCGCATCTCCGCCATCCAGGCCGTGAAGAAGAACGAACTGGAGACCGCCCTGGGCCACATGGAAAAGATCATGGATCTGGGCGGCGACGCGGATTTTGACAGCCTTGCCGCGATGGCCGGAAACCTGCCGCCGGAACAACAGCAGGAACTGCTCGACTTATACCAGCAACTGGAGCAGCGCCACCCTGACAACCCGGAACTGCAATACAGCATTGCCCTTCTACTGAAGGTGACGGGCGAGCCCCAGCAAGCCCTCGCCAAACTGGAACCCCTTCTGGACAGCAAGCCGGATTTCCAGCCAGCACTGATACTCAAGGGCGACCTGCTCTACCAGACCAACCAGAAACAGCAGGCCCTGGATCACCTGAGGGCGAATACACGACAATTCCCCGACAATCGCCAGATGGGAACCCTCTACGGCCGCATGCTGATCGGCGAAGGTGAGCTGCAAACCGCCCAGAACGAATTCCGCCGGCTGGTTAACCGCTTCCCCGACGTTCCCGGCCTGCGGCTCTCCTACGCCCTGGTCGCGCTTGAAAACGATCAGATCGCGCTGGCCGAGGAGGAACTGACACGCCTGATCGAACAAGGCCACCACAGTGATGAGGCTCACTACTACCTGGGCCGGATTGCCGACGAGGAAAACGAAAACGAGCAGGCCATCGGCTACTACAGGAATGTCGAGAAAGGTAATTACTTTTTCCCGGCCCTGGCCCGTGCCAGCGAACTGATGGCGGAACAGGGAGAGCTGGATGAGGCCCTGGCCGACATTCGCGAGATCCGCAAGAACAACCCCGACCAGGACGAGAATTTCCGCCTGCTGGAAATCAATCTCCTGCTGGATCGGGATCATGACGAGCGAGCCCTTCAGGCGGCCAATGAAGCCCTGGAATCCTTCCCTGGCAATGTCCGCATTCGCTACGCCCGTGCCATGCTGCTCGACTCCATGGATAAGCCAGAGCAGGCCGAAGCCGATCTGAGAACAATCATCGAGGAACAGCCCGACAACGCCGTGGCACTCAACGCGCTGGGTTATATCCTTACCACCCGCACGGACCGACTCGATGAAGCCAGGGACTATATTGAGAGAGCCCTGGCCATCGATCCGGAGAACCCTGCCATACTCGATAGCATGGGCTGGGTACTGTATCTGCAGGGCAACACCGACGAGTCACTGAGCTATCTGTCACGTGCCTGGGAGGCCTACGCTGACCCGGAAGTAGCCGCTCATTACGGCGAAGCGCTCTGGCAAACCGGCAATCAGGAACAGGCCCGCTCGATCTGGAGAGAAGGCTTCGAGCAGGACCCGGACCACCCGATACTGACTGAAACTGTTGAAAGGCTGACCGGGGAGCCGTCCCTGTGAAATTATCGGTTATCGCGCTGACGTTCGCCGCCCTGGTTCTGAGCGGCTGTAGCTCACTGACAGTTGAACCACTTCCTGAAGGCCTGACTGAACAGCCACCGGCCGACTGGAGCAAGACCAGTGCCCGACTTGACCAGCTTCAGCACTGGGAACTGACCGGCAAACTCGCCGTTCGCCAGCCCTCGGACAGCGGCACCGCCGTCATCAACTACTGGAAACAGGACCGGGAAACGTACGAACTGGCGCTGTCATCATCGTTCCTCGGTATGGGCCGCACTACCCTTGAAGGCGTTCCCGGGTTCATCGAACTCACACTTCCCAACGGCGAGCGCTACCAGTCCGGCGACCCGGAGTCCCTGGTCAACGCCGCCACCGGCTGGCTGCTCCCCGTTGACAGCCTGGCCTGGTGGATACGGGGCCTGCCCGGCCCTGACGGGGACTTCCGGCTGTTCTTCGACGACAAGGGTCAACTGGCCGTCATACGCCAACTGGGCTGGGAGATCCGCTACGACCGCTGGCAAGCATTCATAGAGGGCTACCCTCATCTGCCCGCCCGTATCACGGCGGTCAAGGGCGAGAAGCGCGTGAGGGTGGTGGTTACCAGCTGGAACCAGACCGATGGAGACAGCCAGTGAACAGCCTGGTTCTGCCCTCCCCGGCAAAACTGAACCTCTTCCTGCATATTCTCGGGCGTCGACCGGATGGCTACCATGAACTGCAAACCCTGTTTCAGTTTCTGAATTATGGCGACACCCTGACCCTGACCGCACGCACCGATGGCAGAATCGTCCTTGAGCAACCCCTGCCCGGGGTGCCCGACGAGGAAAACCTGATTGTCCGTGCTGCGCGACAACTGGCGGCAACCGCAGGTCATACGACTCCCGGTGTCAGTATTGCAGTCGACAAGCAGTTGCCCATGGGCGGTGGCCTGGGTGGTGGCAGCTCCAATGCCGCCACCACACTGGTGGGGCTGAACCGCCTGTGGGGCCTGAACCGCTCCCTGGACGAGTTGGCTGAACTGGGCCTGTCCCTGGGTGCCGATGTGCCCGTATTCGTTCGCGGACATGCAGCCTGGGGCGAAGGCGTGGGCGAACGACTCACCGACGCCAACCCACCAGAAGACTGGTTTCTGGTTATAAAACCACCTTGCGATATAAGCACCAAAGAGATTTTTTCCGAGCAAGGGTTGACAAGGGATACCCCCGGAATCAAAATAGCGCCCGCTTTTGAGGGAGACGCCTCGAGGTACCGAAACGACTGTGAGGATGTAGTTCGAAGACTGTATCCTGAGGTTCATCAAAGCCTGGAGTGGCTTGCACAATTCGGACCTGCAAGATTAACCGGAACCGGGGCTTGCATATTTGGACGTTTCCCGACAGAATCCGCAGCCCGGATTATCTGGGAAAGCAAACCCTCCGGCATCACGGGGTTCGTAGCTCAAGGGGTGAACATTTCACCACTTCACAAAAAGCTGACAGAGCTGAAATGATGCCAAAAAAGCACGATACTGGGGTGTCGCCAAGTGGTAAGGCAACGGGTTTTGATCCCGTCATGCGCAGGTTCGAATCCTGCCACCCCAGCCACCTTTCTCCCGCTTCTTCTGAATCAAACGCCGATACCGAGAAGGATGCCGTCGTGTCCAAACTGATGATTTTTACTGGCAACGCCAACCCGGAGCTTGCCAAGGCCATCGCCCAGAAACTTCACATTCCCATGGGCCAGGCCACCGTTGGAACCTTCAGCGATGGTGAAACCACCGTTGAAATCAACGAAAATGTTCGCGGGCATGATGTCTTCATCATTCAGCCCACCTGCAACCCCACCAACGATAACCTGATGGAACTGATCGTGATGGCCGACGCACTGCGCCGTGCATCCGCCACCCGGGTTACCGCGGTTATCCCCTACTATGGCTATGCCCGCCAGGATCGCCGTGTTCGCTCCACCCGTGTTGCCATTAGTGCCAAAGTGGTTGCAGATATGATTTCCAGCATCGGCGTTGACAGGGTCCTGACCGTTGACCTCCACGCCGACCAGATCCAGGGCTTCTTCGACATTCCGGTGGACAATATCTACGCCACCCCGGTCATGCTTGAGGATATCGAGAAGCAGCGCTTTGAGAACTTCGTAGTGGTATCTCCTGACGTTGGCGGCGTTGTTCGTGCCCGCGCCGTTGCCAAGCGACTGGACGATGCCGACCTCGCCATCATCGACAAGCGCCGTCCCAAGGCCAACGTGTCGCAGGTCATGCACATCATCGGTGATGTAAAGGACAAAACCTGTATCCTGGTGGACGACATCATCGACACCGCCGGCACGCTTTGCAAAGCCGCCAACGCTCTTAAGGAGCATGGTGCCGCCAGCGTGGTCGCCTACATCACCCACCCCGTCCTTTCAGGCCCGGCTGTTGACAACCTCAACGCCTCCGAATTGGACGAACTGGTTGTCTGCGACACCATCCCACTGGGTGACAAAGCGCGTAATTGTGATAAGATCCGCATCCTCACTATGGCTGGGCTGCTTGCGGAATCCATTCGTCGCGTCAGCAACGAAGAGTCCATCAGCGCGATGTTTGAGAACGCCTGATCAGCTAACCACCTGATTTAGTGAAAAGAATCCAGACCGGGAGCCCAGTGGGCTCCCGGTCTGTTTAGTCCGCCGGAAAACAGCCGGCATATCGAAAATATCACCGGTTCAGGACCTGGTCGCGGGCCGCTCTGGTGAAAATTGAGGTTATAACCATGTCTCAGGAATTTCTTATCGAAGCATTTCCTCGTGGCGATCAGGGGAGAGGTGCGAGCCGCCGCCTGCGTCGTGAGGAGCGTAAAATTCCGGCCATCATTTATGGCGGGAAGAAAGAAGCCGTTTCGATTTCCATCTGGCACAACGAGCTGAAAAAAGCTCTGGAAAACGAAGCCTTCTTCTCACACATTCTGACCATCGAACTGGAAGGCAAGAAAGAAAGCGTGATCCTGAAGGATCTGCAGCGTCACCCGTACAAGCCGCTGCTGACCCACGCTGACTTCCTGCGCGTTGACAAGGATCACGAAATCCACGTTAACGTACCGCTGCACTTCCTGAACGAAGAAACTGCACCGGCCATCAAGCTCCAGGGCGGCGTTGCCAACCACCAGATCAACGAAGTAGAAGTGATCTGTCTGCCGCAGAACCTGCCTGAGTTCCTCGAAGTCGACATGACTGCCGTGGAGATGGACCAGGTTGTTCACCTGAGCGACCTCAAACTGCCGAAAGGCGTTCGTATTGCGGCTCTGCTGCAGGGTGAAGACCACGACCTGCCAGTCGTTGCAATCCACAAGCCGCGCGCTGCCAAGACAGAAGATACTGACGAAGGCGAAGACGGCGAAGCGGGTGAAGAAGGCGAAGACAAGGAGTAATCGCTCCTGTACGAATGAGGGCAACGGCAGATGGCACAGGATATCCTCATGGTGGTGGGACTGGGTAACCCCGGCCCCGACTATGCGAATACCCGCCACAACGCCGGTGCCCTGTTCGTGGAAGCACTGGCCCGTGAAACGGGCCAGTCGCTCCGCCCCGAAAAGAAATACCACGGGCTCTACGCCCGAATTCAGCTTCAGGGTCTCGACCTGCACCTGCTGAACCCTTCCACGTATATGAACCGCAGTGGCCTCTCCATCAAGGCACTGGCGGACTTCTTCAAGATTCAGCCCCAACAGATTCTGGTTGCCCACGACGAGCTCGATCTGCCCCCGGGTACCGCCAAGCTAAAAAAAGGCGGCGGCCATGGCGGACACAACGGCCTGCGGGACACCATTGCTCACCTCGGCACCAACGACTTCCAGCGCCTGCGCATCGGCATCGGCCACCCCGGCGACAGCCGCCAGGTCACAGGCTATGTTCTCGGCCGCCTGGGCAAACGGGAAACCGAAGAACTCAACGCCCTGATCGACGAAATCATTCGCGTACTGCCGGACGCTGCCAGCGGCAAACTTCCCGCTGCGATGAATCGCTTGCACAGCTTCAAACCGGTATAATCCGCCCAAATTTTCCAGCACCAGCAGAGGCATTCCATGGGATTTAACTGCGGCATCGTCGGCCTTCCCAACGTCGGCAAATCCACCCTGTTCAACGCACTGACCAAATCCGGTATTGGCGCGGAAAACTTCCCCTTCTGCACCATTGAGCCTAACGCCGGCGTCGTGGCCATGCCCGACCCCCGCCTCAACAAGCTCGCTGACATCGTAAAGCCGGAAAAGGTGGTGGCAACCACAATGGAATTCGTGGATATCGCCGGCCTGGTAGAAGGTGCCTCGAAAGGCGAAGGCTTGGGCAACCAGTTCCTGGCCAACATCCGCCAGACCGACGCCATTGCCCATGTGGTGCGTTGCTTCGAGGACGACAACGTCATTCACGTCGCCAACAAGATTGACCCGGCGTCGGATATCGAAATCATCAACACAGAACTGGCCCTGGCCGATCTGGAAACCGTCGAGAAAGCCATCAAACGGGTTCAGCGAGTCGCAAAGAGCGGCGACAAAGAGGCCAAAGCTCAGCTTGAAGTCTTCGACACCCTGCTTCCCGTGCTGAACGAAGGCAAACCGGTTCGCAGCATGAATCTCGACAAAGAGAAGATGGCACTGATCCGCGAACTCTGCCTGCTCACCGTAAAGCCAACCATGTACATCGCCAACGTCAGCGAAGACGGGTTCGAGAATAACCCTCACCTGGACACCGTGAAAAAGATTGCGGAATCCGAGAACGCAGTTGTGGTGCCTATCTGCAACAAGATAGAAGCCGAAATCTCCGAACTGGAAGACGACGAAAAATCCATGTTCCTGGAAGAAATGGGCATGGACGAGCCTGGCCTGGACCGGGTCATTCGCGGCGGCTATGGCCTGCTGAACCTTCAGACCTACTTTACCGCCGGGGTGAAGGAAGTCCGCGCCTGGACGGTGAAAGTGGGCGCTACCGCACCACAGGCGGCAGGCGTGATCCATACCGACTTCGAACGCGGCTTCATCCGCGCCGAAGTGGTGAGCTACGATGACTTCGTCAAGTACAACGGCGAAGCCGGAGCCAAGGAAGCCGGCAAGTGGCGCCTTGAGGGCAAGGAATACATCGTCCAGGACGGTGACGTTGTCCACTTTCGGTTCAATGTCTGACCGCGCTGGAGCGTTCTGACGGTGAGCCTCGTGCCCGCATGCTGCAGTACCCCGGATGACCGGTGGCCCTGGCCGCAATCGTTGCCAGGGCTTGAGCTGATCAGCCTGGACTTTGACCCCGATAACCTCAAACCGGACGACTTTACGATCAGTGACATCGTCCCACCACCGTCGGTGGAAAGGGCTGTTGCCAAACGCCAGGCGGAATACCTGGCTGGCCGTTTCTGCGCCCGCGAAGGCTTACTGCGCGCCACGGGGCAACCGGTGGTGCCAGCCCTCGGCGATGACCGGGCGCCGGTATGGCCAACTGGGTGCGTGGGCTCGATCACCCACACCCAGGGTTGGGCTGCGGCGGTTATCGGCCAGCAACAGGACTACGCCGGAATTGGCCTGGACGCGGAAGTCATCATGCCCGATGAACGCGCCCTGCCGCTTTGCCGGCAAATCCTGATCCCTTCAGAGCAGACACGGTTTCGTTCGGAACTGGCCAATCATGCAGGGCATTTCATCACTCTGGTGTTCTGCCTCAAGGAAACGCTCTTCAAGGCGCTGTATCCGCTGGTTCAGAAGCGCTTCTACTTCGAGCACGCGGAAGTGCTGTCATGGGACCCGGATGGCACAGCACGATTGCGCCTGCTCACCCACCTTTCCGAACAGTGGCCTACGAATACGGAACTGGAAGCCCGGTTCGTGCAGGAGCACGACCGCCTGATCAGCCTGATCGTGGTTCCCGCCAACCACCACAATTGATAACCATTACCATTTGAGATAGGATCACGGTTTCTCTCAATCTCCCGCCAGAGGCACTATGTTTAAACTGGACGCCGTCAGTTGGCAGATCAATGGAAAGACCCTGCTCCATCCGATCGACCTGACCATTAAGCATGGTCAGGTGGTTGGGCTGATCGGGCACAACGGCTCCGGAAAATCCACGCTGGTAAAACTGCTCGCCCGCCAACTGACGCCGACATCAGGCCAGGTTTCCCTTGAGGGTAAACCGTTGGAATCGTGGGGCGACAAACCCCTGGCGAGGCAGATCGCTTACCTGCCGCAACAGCTGCCACCGACAGAAGGCCTGCGTGTTATCGATCTGATACGTTTCGGCCGCTACCCCTGGCATGGCGCACTCGGACGCTTTTCCGCCGAAGACCGGGCCCAGGTGAACCGAGCCATGGCACTGACGGATACGGAACAGTTTGCCCACCGCAACGTCGATGAACTGTCTGGGGGCGAGCGCCAGCGGGTCTGGCTGGCCATGCTGATCGCCCAGAACGCCCGGTATCTGCTGCTGGACGAACCCACTTCCGCACTTGATATTGCCCACCAGGTGGAAGTCCTGTCTCTGGTTCGCAACCTGGGCAGGGAGCTGGACATGGGTGTCGTTGTGGTTCTGCACGACATCAATATGGCCGCCACCTACTGTGACCACCTGGTCGCACTCCACAGCGGAAAGTTACTGACGCAGGGTGCGCCCAAAGAGCTGATGAACACCAGCACACTGGAATCCATCTACGGTATTTCCATGTCTGTCATGCCTCACCCTCATAATGATGGGGCACACATTGCCATCGCCTGAACCCCGCCGTTTGGTACCCTGACGCTTTTAAACCGATTGGTTGTTCTGCTCAGGCCTGCTCGACCAGGCTTTCCGGAAGCTGGGCCCCTTTAGGCGGTTTATCAATATGGGGACAATTCTCACACAGCGCCAGCTCCGGCAGCCGGTAACGGATACAACACTGACGCCGCTGACGCAGGGGCGAAGGCCCGGATGAGCGTTCCACATAGCGTACCGGGCTGAACATCGGGTTTTTGCCACCATCCGGGCGGCGCTCTGATTCAATCAGCCGTTTGCCGTCAGCAAGCATCTCCGCCGGCAATCCAAGGCCAGCCATGGCATGAACCAACCACTCAACATAATTGGCGGCATTGTTCCACAACACCTTCCTGGACAGCTTTACCTGCTGGTTCCAGCCCTCGATAAGTGGTTCGAAGTTGCCGTCCAGCAGCTCCTTAAAGCGTTCGAAAGGCCCTTCGGGCTTGCTCGCAAAGGGCTGTCCCTCATGGGGTAGCCGGAAGGCTTCCGGCAAGCCGTCATCCCCCAGAATCACCTCAAGCTTGTCGAGTGCCACTGGCAGCTCATGCCCCAGCACCATGTTCGCCGCCACAGTCGGCACGATCAGCTTCACGAAGTATGTGCGGGACCACTGGGAAACCAATGCCCGCCTGTCATCACCTGGCTGAAAGCGGCGATAATGTTCCAACAGCCACGCCAGGCCATCGGTGGTTATCAGTTCCCGGACAGGAATTGCTGGCCGCGGATCATCCGGCAGAACCAGTATGTCCCGGTAATGTTCGAAATCCCCGACGAACAGGGGGGCAAGCGCACGAATAGTCATGAATCAGGCTGCGTAAAGCTGTTTGAGAGGAAGGAACCTAACACATCGAAGACCGTTCAAAGAAGCGCTCCCGCGAAAGTGACATGAGCGCGGCTCGTTTGTGGGGGAAATCAAAATCCCGGACCCGATCAAAGCCGGTATTCTGAAGGTGGTGAATCATACGGTCGTTGTCGGACCGAGGTTCGGAGACGATACGCTGTGTCCGGGGTTCATCCAGAAACAGGTAGTGCACCAGGGACGGCAGCCAGCACGCCACTTTGTGGGGGCCACGGTGGTGATCCTCCCCGACCAGCATGTGGATGCCACGATCATGCAATCCGGCCTCACAATGGGGCCCGATACGATCTTCCTGGGCCCAATAGACATCGAAAAAACCAAACGGTTCGTCATCAAAACAGCCGATCAGTTGCAGGCAATGGGGGTCCTTCGCGAGGACCTCCAGATGCCTGCGATGCTCTTCCAGCGACCCGCTCTCCTCCCAGAAATACTCGACCCTGGGGGAGTTCTGCCAACGATTGAAGCGCGCCAGGTCTTCCCGGATATCCAACGTACGAAAAGAAATCCAACTGCACAACTGGGTATCATGGCGGCGGTACACCTCGCCAACGGGTTTTTGCGGTCGTATCGGAACACCCGGGTTTTCCAAAGTATCTGCTGTACTCACGTTACCTCCTCCCGAAGCGCCGGGTTCTGTGGATTGCTGGAAAGCCCATGCCCCTCGGCCATTGCAACGACGACTTTCCTGGGGCCGGCGAAGGGTTCCCGCGCATGGGCCATCAACATATTGTCCAGCATCAGGATGTCGCCACTGCGCCACGGGAAGACCACGCGACATTCATCCAGAACACCCCGGACTTCCTCCAGGGCGGAGGACTCAATGGCGCCGCCATCGCCGTAGTAAACGTTTCTGGGCAGATTGTCCTCGCCCACGGTTTCCAGCAGGATCGCCTGCATTTCCTCATCCAGCGCCGACAAGTGGAACAGGTGCGCCTGATTGAACCACACCTTGTCGCCGGTACGGGGATGACGGGCAACTGCCTGACAGCGCTGAGCCGTGCGCAGACAACCATCGTCTTTCCAGGTTACGTCAATACCCTGCCGTCGGCAGAAAACCTCAACCGCTTCGGCACTGTCGGTGTTGAACACCTGTTGCCAATCCACATCAAGGCCGTTGCCATAGTTGCGAACGTAAGTCAGCCCCCGCTCACTGAAACGCCGGCGCAGGGCCGGATCGATCCGGCGATAGACCTCTCGGCTGTCCGCGATGGGGGTCTCCCCGCCCTGCTCGGCCGCCCGAGCACAATAGAACCAGATCCGCATTGGCCACTCGGTGGTATAGGCCTGCTCGTTATGCAGTGGAATGCTTCTGTGAGCCGGATACTCCGTTGAGGTATAAACACCTTTTCCGGTCACCTGGCTGCGGGGCGTTGAACCAAACTCGTAACTGAGCAGCGGATGACCAAAAGAACCGGAAAACGACTGGAAGCCCTCAACGCCGGGCGCTGAAAAGCCGCGAAACAGGATGGCACCGTCTTTTTCCAGTCGGTGCTCGACCAGCTCCCGAATTGCTCCAGCAACCTGCTCCAGGCCGGTATCCGGCGTGAGCGGGCTGACCTTGAGCGGAACACCGTCCTCGATGGCCAACGCCTCAGGCGCTGTTCTGGCCGTGATGGAATTCATCGGCTTCAACCTCCGGCCATCGCATCCTGCAGGCTTTTGGGACGCATATCCGTCCACGCTTCACGGATGTGCGCGAGACACGAGGCCTTATCCCCCTCCACGCCTATCGCTTTCCAGCCTTCGGGAATGGGTTTGTAGCTCGGCCAGATGGAGTATTGCTCTTCGTGGTTAATGACAACCTGAAAAATGGTGCTCTCGCTATCGAAACTCATGACGTACCTCGCCTGACCTGTAACTCTAGGGGCAGACCGCCCCTCCCATACTCTCCAAGACGAACGGGACACCCGGAAATTTAGGGCGACGGCCTGTCTGAGCCCATCCCGTTCATCACATCAATCATCTGCTTCATGATGACGGTGGCGGTCAGCGGCCCACCAAACGACCAGTAGTTGGTTGCCAGGAAGCCGTAGCGATGCTTCCGCGCCGCCGGCAGAGCTCGCCAGAGCGGAGATTCAAACATCGGTGCTCCACTGAAATTGCCGATCATGAAGATATGGGCATCGGGTGCCTGGGCAAGCGCGTGGATTTCAATCCGCTGGTGGATGGTGTGGCTTTCCCGCAATGGCCAGGGATTGGTGCCGCCCAGCCGGTTCGCCAGGCTGACGACCAACGTCTGTTCATTCGAAACAATAAACAGCCCCTGCTCTGCCAATGGGTAAAGCACTGCGATGGGCTCTCCGGCCATCCCCCTTTTACGAGCCACCCGCCTTCCCTTATCCAGGACCTGTTCCAGCCGGGCAACAACCACCTCCGCCTCAGCCTCTCTCCCTGTCAGGGCCGCCAGGTGCCCCAGAATCGCCTTTCCAACGTCTACGGCATCCCGGGGTGACGTTTCCAGGGAGACCCGATACATCACTGTGGGCGCCAGCCGGTCAAGGCGGTCAAATAGGCTGACATGGAGGCTGGACACACCCAGAATCAGGTCCGGCTGCAGGCTGACCAAACGTTCCAGGTTGGGTTGTTGCGGCGTTCCCAGGGATTCCACGCCATCCAGACTGTCAGCCAGAGGCTTGCCCTGCCAGCGATAGCTGTCCGGGTTGGCAACACCCACCGGCTGTATACCCAGCGCCAGCAGAATCTCCGTGGTGAGATCATCCAGACTGACGATCCGCAGAGGCTCGTCGGGAATCGTCTCTGACTGCGCGGCCACGATAGGCTTCGGTGGTTCGGCGTTGGCGACCAGAGATACGAGGCAGAGTGCAATGGCTGCAATTAACGTCATTCCGGCTCTCATGCTTTACGAAAGTAGGTTCGGGTCAGGAGCACCAGGAAAATCGGCGCCCCTATGGTGGCGGTCATCACACCAAGTGGCACGTCCAGCGGTGACAACAATCGCTGCCCCCCCACATCCGCCAGGATCAGCAAAACCGCGCCCATCAATGGCGTCACGATCAGCCGATCCCGATAGCCATAGAAGCCCAGCAACCGCACAGCATGAGGCACCAGCAGCCCAACAAAAGCCACCGGCCCAAGCACACTGACAGCCGCAGCAATCATGAAACTGGCCAGCACAAGCAGTAGCAGGCGTTTACGGGCGGCGCCCACACCCAGACTGTCCGCGACCCCATCTCCCAGGGCCAGCAGGGCCAGCCACCGACGCGCCAACATCGCCAGCACCAGGCCGATGCACAACCAGGGCAACAACACCCATACATCACCCCAGGTAGTGGCGTAGCTGCTTCCAGCCATCCAGATCAGCGCGAGCGTTATGTTCAGGGAGTGAAAGCCAATCAACAGGCTGGTGAGCCCCGCAGCAACACCGGTCAGAGCGAAGCCTGCCAGAATCAGCCGCAAGGGCTCGAGACCATGACGAACGTTGAGCAGAATGACGACGGTCAGTGCCACGGTCGCCCCAAGCCAGGCGAAGGGCAGGCGCCAGCCCGGTGCGAGTTCGGGCAGTAGCATGATCCCGGCCAACACCGCCAGTGCGGACATCTGGCTGACCCCCAACACACTGGGACTCGCCAGTGGGTTGCGGGTTACTCCCTGTAGAATCAGACCACTGGAGGCAAACAAGGCGCCCCCGGCGGCATCCACCATCAGCCGGGGCAACCGCAGGTCCAGCAACTGCCAGGCCACTCCATCCCCCGCCAATAGCATGGTCAGGCTGATGGCGTCGCCACCTAGCACGCCATAACCCAGCCCACCGCCCAGCATCATCGTCAATATCACCACGATCGCGACGGCGGAGAGCTTTTTCCCGGTAGGCTCCCCTGACCCCAGGGCTGCCTGAACCGGAAACTGGCGGCTGCGGGTCAATCGCAACAACAGCATGACCGCGACGCCGCCAAGAACCGCCGACAAGGTCGCCAAAGGCAGTTCCATCACCTCCGCCACAGCAGCCACCACAACATCCGCGGACAACGTCAGGACCCCGCCCCAAAGCGCAGCCAGCGGCAGCAACCGTGATGGCCAGTGTACGCCAAATCCGTAGCGCACCAGGTTCGGCGCAACCAGACCAATGAACCCCAGCGGCCCGGCGATATGAATTGCCAGTGCGGTCAGCAGAGTGCCTATCAGGATAACCACCGTTTTAAGCATGCGGGGTGACAGCCCCAGCACCCGCATCTGGGCATCTCCCAACAGAGCCATGTTCAGCGGTCGCCGCAGCAACGCAAGAGCGAGCAGCAATGGCGGCACCATCGACAGTGCCAGTTGCACCCGGGCCCAACCGAACTGGCTGAGTGACCCGGTGTCCCAGATCGCCACCACAAAGGCCGCCCGTTCATTGAGGGTGAGCAACAGCGTCAACAGGGCGTAAAGGATCTGTGCCATGGCCATGCCGGCCAACACCAGGCGCAGCGGCGTCGTACGACTGCCGCCGGCGAAAAAGAACGTCAGCATCGCGGCCACAAGACCACCCAGGAAGACCAGCGGCAGGGCAAACGCCGCTGGCAGCATCATCCCCAGGATGACCCCAAACTGGGCGCCCGCCGTGATACCAAGTAGATCCGGCGACACCAGCGGATTGCGGGTAATCAACTGCATCAGGGCGCCGGCAATACCCAATCCCGCACCGACGATCAGGCCTGCAATAACTCGGGGTAACTGTGCCCACCAGAGCAGCAGGCCATCGAGGGACGGTGACGACTGCCATGGGGTCAACCAGGCACCGGCCTCCGGCATCGGATAACGGAAAAAGCCCTGCCATAACAGCAGGGCTATCAAGGCCAGGGTTCCCGCCCCGGTCGCCAGCCACAGTCGGCGGTTCGTCGCCTTGACCTGGCCACCTTCAATTTGCTGATTCACCGCAGTCACACCAACATCCATTCATCAGGGTGCAGAGAATCCGGCGATGGCATCGGCAGCCGCAGGAAGGCACGGCCGCCGTCAGCACATCGCCGGCTCAGGCACTACCAGTTATAGGAAACCGTGCCCTGAACGGTGCGCTCAGCGCCATAGTAGCAACGCGAAGCATTGTTACATTCGCCGACGTATTCCTCGTCAAACAGGTTGTGGACGTTCACGCGGGTCTCCCAACCGTTAAGGAATTGGTAGGCCAGAGCCAGGTCCACCAGAGTGACATCGTCGGTCTCCAGTCGTGACGGGTAGGCGAGATTATCTTGATCTGGGTAAGCATAGGACTCACCCACATAACGCACACCGACGCCAGCTTCCACGCCACGCAACAGGTCCTCGAAGAATTTGTAGTTGGCCCAGAGCGAAGCCTGGTTGCGCGGGACGCCCACGACCTGCCTACCCTCATAGCGAGGGAAGGATTCATCTTCGACGATCTTTGCGTCGGTGTAGGTGTAGGTGGCCAGCAGGCTCAGGTTCTCGTTGATGTCGCTGTTGAGTTCAAACTCGACACCCTCGGACTCCGTACGGCCGACGTTCCGATAGGCACCAATGGAACCGTCATAATTGACGTCGTCCTTCTTGACAATATCAAACGCCGAAACGGTCACCAGCGTATCCAAGCCCGGCGGCTGGTACTTGAAGCCGGCTTCATACTGCCGACCTGTGATCGGTTCCAGGGCTTCATTATCCGTCGTAGTCTGGCGAGCTGGCACAAACGAAGTGGAATAGCTGAGGTAAGGCGAAAGGCCAAAATCAAACTCGTACATCAGGCCGGCCTGCCATGTGAACTCCTTGTCGTTGAAGTCGAAGTCCTCGCCTCCCGGCAGACGATTATCAAATTCAGTTTCGGCGTAATCAAAACGCCCTCCCAGTAGCCCGATCAGGTTACCGACCCGACTCTGCACCTGTGCATAAACACCAGCCAGGTTCTGAATTTCCTCACCGTCGCTGGAGGTGGTCGGGGTACCCGGGATCCGGGCCCAAACCGGGTCATAGATGTTGATAAATTGAATATCGCTGAAACCGACATCCTGGGTCTGATCAAAACTGGTGCGATCAAAGCTCACACCGGCAAGCCAGGTGTTTTCGGTAGCGCCGATCTGCAGATCTCCAACCAGTTGGTTGTCGATGGAATAGGTACGCGACTCATTAAACCGGTCACGGCCATACGCACCCACGAAATCATCAAACCCATCCCCAGGGAACCCCCACCAGACTTCCTTGCGCTCAACACGGGAACGCAGGTAACGGGCGTTCTGCCGGAAGGTCAGGTCAGAATTGAACTGGTGCTCGTATTCATAGCCCAGTGACCAGACCTCACGATCAAAGGTATCCCACTCCGGATGACCAAGATTGGTGGACGGGTCGATTTGACCGGCGGGGTGATCCAACACGGTTCCGCCTGCCGGTAGCCCCAACTGAATTTCGGTATCGTCTTTCTGATAGGAGACCAGCAGTGTCAGGGTGTCCTGATCGGTCAGTTTCAGGGTCATGGACGGTGCAAAGTAAAGCCGGTCGTCCGGCACGCTGTCGGTCTGGGTATCGGATCGCCGGCTCAGGAACACCATGCGCCCCAGCACCTTGCCATCATCGGTCATCGCACCGGAAATATCAGCGGATACCTGTTTGCGGTCATGGGTGCCGTAGCTCAGGTTTACCTGGCCCTGATCGGTCTCAGTGGGACGCTTGCTCACCAGGTTCACCAGTCCGCCCGGCACGTTCTCACCGTACAGTACGGAAGTGGGGCCCTTGAACACCTCAACCCGCTCAAGCCCGAAGGGCTCTGCCGAGGTGGAGTAGGCGTTGGGCTGAACCCTGAGGCCATCGCGGTAGGTACCGTAGCCGTAGTCGCGCTGGTTCATACCGCGAATATAGAAAATGTCACCGGCAAGACCATCACCGACCGGGAACTTGGTCGAGGAAACACCCGGCATGTAGTAGAGAATATCGGACAACGTCTGGGCATTCTGGTCTTCGATGCGCTCCCTGGTAGCAACGGAAACCGACCGCGGTGTTTCAGCCAGCGGCGTGTTCGTCTTGGTCGCCGTCAGGCTTCGTTCCGCCTCGTAGCCATAGTCAGGTCCCTGCGGCCCTTCCCTCTCAGCGGTGACCTGAATTTCCTCGAGTTCCGTTGCGTTATTCTCGTCCTGGGCAAAGGCGTGGCCAGAGGTGCCTACTGCAGCCGCAAGCAGACTGATTCGGAAGGCGGATAAGCCGTTTTCCTTAAACGTCATAACTGATTCCCTACTGAATGTGACAAAAGCGCCAAAACCCGGCGCCTTACCTGAAGCTGAAGCTATCTTAAGTATATTTAATTTTAAACTCAACGATAACAATTCCTATTTACATTAGAAAATGCGTTATATTCAATGCCTGTTAAGGCCTAACCCACTGGTTCGCCTGAACGCCCCACTTTCATACCATCGGCTCCGACCGTGGAATTGGAGTTCGCTTCCAACGAACGGGGCATCGATTCAAGAAATTCCGGATGGCGTACAATTCCCAGATGGTGAGTATCGATCCACACCGAGCTGGCAGGTTTGCAGCCGATAAAGGCGGTCAGTAGCGCTTCTGCATTGTCATTGCTCTCTGGTGACTGCTTTGCCCACCACGCATGCACTGGCGCCCGAAGTGGTTTGACCCGTTCATGGGCCCTTGCCAGCCGGCGCATATGCCTTTCCACATCCAGCAATTGCTGCCACTCATCCTGGGCGACGCCCTCAGGGGATGATTCGGGATTGTTTTCGACGGACCGGTGGCCAGCCCCGGGGATATAACCATCGATCAGGCCGACCCAGGCCACTTCCCTGCCCAGGCGCTCCAGCAGGCTCGCCATTTCCAGCACCAGCGCACCACCCATGGACCAACCAAGGAGGTAGTATGGCCCCTGGGGTTGTAGCGCCAGCATCTCCTTCACGTAGTCCCTTGCCATCGCGGCCAGTGACCGGTCGCGCCAGCTTGAATCAAGAATCTGTCGATTCTGAAAACCCCAGACCGACCAGTCGCCCGCCAATCGTGAGGCAAGCGGATAGTAGCCAACCACCGTGCCGCTGACCGGGTGCGGACAGAATAGTTGCGGTGCTGTCCCACGCGACTCTGAAAGACGAATCAGAGGATTCAGCTTACCCGCCGACGGCCGCTCGGCCTCCGCCGGTAATGCCTCCGATGTGCCGGCCACCAGGGTTTCCAGAGCCAGGCCAATCGCTCTCATCAGCCGCTGGACGTTGGAAGCCTGATATCGCTGACCACTGTAGCGACAACTGAGCGTCAACTGCCCCTGATAGACCTGGCCGTTTATTTCCAGCTCCCGCCCGAGGGGCGCATCGGGGTCCACCAACTCACCCGCCGACTCCGGCGCCAATCTAAAACGACCGCTCGCAAGGGTGTCGTCAAACTGACCCAGGTAATTGAATGCCAGGTCCGGTTCCGGCAGGCGTTTCAGACGCGAACGGGTTTTAGGGTCGCCCAGGTATCGAAGGGCACCGTATCCGAGTCCCTTGCCCGGAATCCCGGCACGCAGATGGCGGGTCGCGTCTAGGGTTAATAACGGATTGCCTGTGGGTTCGAGCTGAACCGGATACAGGCTGGTAAACCAACCCAGTGTGCGGCTCAGATCGAGGGCTGCATCGTCGGTTTCCCGGCCATGACCCTCTACGGCGACGATGGGTCGCTGCAGACCACCCCATGCCCGCAGCCCCTCCGCCAGGGCAGCCAGCATGACATCGTCCATGCCCGCCTCAAACGCCGCCAGGGTTTGACGGAGCAACGTTCGGGTTTGACCGGCGGACAGGCTCCACTCGCAGAGTTCCTCATACCGTGTCGCCCGGCTGCCCGCCGGATTGTCCACCGGCCAGGGCTCAGGGGCAGTGGAAAAACGTTCCCAATACGCCAGTTCCTGCTGCCATGCTCCCTGATCGGCACGCTCGCGGAGGTGATTGGCCCAGGACTGGAAAGTAGCGCGCGGTAGCCGAGCATCAGTTGCCCTTCCCTCGGCAACCTGCCGGTAGGCTTCGCCGAGATCGTCCAGGAGAATCCGCCAGGAGACACCGTCAACAATCAAGTGATGGGCGCTGACCAACAGTCGCTGCCCACCGTCCGGAAGTGTCATCAGCACAATGGCTGCAAGGGGGCCGTTCTCGAGATCGAAACTGCGCTGTATTCGGTCACAAGTCGTCGTCACCAAACCCTCGTCTGGCAGCACCACGACACTGAAAAGCCGGTCCACGGACTCTGTAGCCCGGTAGTTTCCATACCAGACATCCCGTTCACGGTGGAAGCCCAGGCGGAGGACATCGTGGTGTTCGATCAGCGCCGCAACCGCTCGCCGCAGCAGTTCCTCGTCAAGCGGGTGAATGACCTCAAGCAATACCGACTGGTTCCAATGGGAATAATCAGGCAGAGGCTGCTCGAAAAAATGGGCCTGAATCGGTGTCAGTGGCACAAGGCCTTCGGCCCTTGCAGTTTCGGAGGCTGACGTCGTTATCGGCTCCAAAGCAGCGGCCAACTCCGAGAGTCGCGGTTTCAGGAACACGGTTTTCGGTGTCACTTGCCAGCGCAACTGACGCAAACGGGTGATCAGCTCCAGGGACTGGATGGAATCACCACCCAGCTCGAAGAAACTGTCATTCCTGCCGACCTCAGCCGCTCCCAGCATTGCGGCCCACAGTTCGGCCAGCAGGACCTCGCGCGCGCCTTCTGGCCTCTGATGCTGTTTCGTTCGCGAGACAGGCTCTGGCAACGCATTACGATCCAGCTTGCCATTGGGCAGCTTGGGCAGTTCCGCCAGGGTGACCACGTGCGACGGCACCATGTACTCCGGCAATTGCTCCCGTAGCTGTGTCTTGATGGCACGCTCATCCAACCCCTCACCAGACACATAACCTACCAGCCGCTGACCGGCCGCAGTATCTTTCACAACCGCCAGGGTGTCTTTCACCCCCTCGCAGCCCTTCAACGCCGACTCCACTTCCCCGATCTCGATCCGGAAGCCCCGCAGTTTCACCTGCTGGTCCATCCGCCCCAGGTATTCCAACTGACCCTCCTGGTTCAGTTTCACCCGGTCACCGGTACGGTAAAGACGCTCGCCGGCCCGGAAGGGGTTGGGTACAAAGCGTTCCGCGGTGATGTCCGGGCGGTCCAGGTAGCCCCGTGCCAGGGCGCCACCCAGGTAGAGTTCCCCGGCCACGCCCGGGGGCAGCAGGTTGAGGTCTGCGTCCAGCACATAGCCCTGACGGTCGCCCACCAGGTCCCCGATCGGAGCGTAGGCGCTGTCGAAGTCAGCCGTGTCAGCGGCAATGCGCCATAGCGTGGGCGTAACCACGGTTTCTGTGGGGCCGTAGCCGTTGATCACCCAGTCCGGCTGCAGGTGCTCGATGGCGTGGTGCATCATCTGTCGGCTGAAGGCTTCGCCGGCGAAGCAGTAAATACGCACGCCTGGCGGCTGCCCTTTCAGTTCCGCCCACTCCGCCAACTGGCGCAAATAGCTGGGCGGGAAGGCGGCCACGGTGATGCCTTCGTGGATCAGGCAGTCGTAGGTTTCCTGCACGCTCCACAGGGCCTGGTCCCGCAGGACAATGCGGGCGCCATGGCTGAGCGCGGTCAGCCAGCGCTCGTGGGCGCCGTCGAAGCTGATGGACAGGAAGTGAAGTTCCCGGTCCTCCGGGGTCAAGCCATAGCGGGCGCCGATGGTCTGGCAGTGCATGGACAGGCCGCCGTGGGGGATGGCCACGCCCTTGGGCTTACCGGTGGAGCCGGAGGTGTAGATCAGGTACGCGAGTTGTTCCGGATGAATCGATACCTCCGGTACTGACTCGGGCTGGCTGCTGACATCCAGGTGATCCAGGTTGACCGTCTCGACGCCCTCGGCCGAGGGCAGTCGGTCCAGAGCGGCGTCGTGAGTTAGCAACAACGCGGCGCCGGAGTCTTCCAGCATGTAACGCACCCGTTCGGCCGGATAGTCCGGATCCAGGGGCAGGTAGACGCCGCCGGCCTTGTGCACGGCGTACAGCGCCACCAGCATGTCGGTGCCCCGCTCCAGGGCCACACCCACGCGGCTTTCGGCACCGATGCCCTGCCCCATCAACCAATGGGCCAGGCGGTTGGCGCGGGTGTTAAACTCGGCGAAGGTCAGGCGGTCGTCGCCGTGGACAACGGCTATGGAGTCCGGGCGCTGGCGCGCCTGTTCGGCGATCAGGGTCGGGATCGGACGCGGGTCCACTGCCGGGTGCTCCACGCTGTTCCACTCGGACCAGACCTGTTGTTCGCGGTCCGTCAGCAGAGGCAGGTCCGACAAGTGGGCCATGGGCTCACAACTGATCACCTCCAGCAAGGCTTGCAGCTGTTCGGCCATTCGCGCCACCGACGCCGCGTCGAAGATATCCGTCGCGAAGTCCAGGTAACCGTCGATTCGACCGTCCGCGTGTTCGTGGGTGCCCAGTACCAGATCGAAATGCGCGTTCTCCGCCGGACAGGCGAGCGGCTCGCAGCTCAGCTCATGCAAGTCCGACAAGGGCTTCTGGTCAAAGACCTGATGGTTGTAGCTGGCCTGGAACAGCGGATTGTGGCTCAGACTTCGCTCCGGCTGCAGTGCTTCCACCAGTTGCTCAAATGGCAGATCCGCATGCGCCTGGGCTCCGTGCATTCGCTCTCGTACCTGGGCCAGAAGATCACTGACCCGGTCACCGGGATCAATCTCGGCACGCACCACCAGCGTATTGACGAAGAAGCCAATCAGTCCCTCGGTGCCCGGCTGATGCCGTCCCGAAACCGGAATACCCACGCGCAGATCCCGTTGACCACTGAGTCGGTACAGCAGCGCTTCAAAGCCGGCCAGAACGACCATAAACAGCGAAACTTCCTGATCACGGGCCGTGCGACGCAACCGCTCCGCCAGCGACGATGGCAAAGTGAAGGCGTGTCGGGCACCACGGCCATCCCGCTGCCCCGGACGCGGGCGGTCCGTGGGCAGCTCAAGAACCGGATGTTCATCACCCAACTGCCCTCGCCACCATTGCAATTGCCGATCCAGCTCAGCACCCGTCAGTTGCTCTCGTTGCCAAAGTGCGTAGTCCGCATACTGAACGTCCAGCGGTGCCAACCTATCGGGCTCACCTCTTGATGCACAGCGATAGAGCTCAACCAGTTCCTCCAACAGCAACTGCATTGACCAGCCGTCGGAAATGATATGGTGCATGCACAACAGCAGGCGCCAGCCCGATGTATCCATCTGCACCAGGGCAACGCGCCAGGGCGGTGCGGTCTCCAGGTCGAAGGGGCGGCGGCTGAACTCCCGGAATAGCTCTCCGAATACAGTCTCGGCATCGTCCTGGCCGCGAAGATCATAACGCTCCATGGGTACCGCCATGGCTTCCATCACCCACTGTTGGGGGCGACCATGTTCCCCATGTCGAAACGCCGTGCGCAGCGACTCATGCCGCTGAATGAGTCCGACGAAGGCCGCCGTCAACGCCTCTTCATTCAGTCGACCCTGCAAATCCAGGCCGCCCGGAAGATGGTAGGCACTGCTCTCAGGCTCCAGTTGGGCCAGGAACCAGAGCCGCTGCTGGGCAAAGGACTGCGGTGCCAACTGGCCCCGATCATGAACGCGTAACGGAGGCGCTTCATCGGCCGGTATGCTCTGAAGTACATCGGCCAGCCCAGCCAAAGAACCTGACTCGAACAACACGCTCAGCGGCAGCGTCCGATGCAGGGCTTTGCGGATACGATGAACCAGGGTGACACCCAGCAGCGAGTGCCCTCCCAGGGCAAAGAAATTATCCTGTCGTCCAACCCGCTCAACACCCAGCACTTCCTGCCATAGGCGTGAGAGTGTTTGTTCGATGTCGGTTTGTGGCGCCTCGTAGCCAACCGTGTCCATCTCCGGAGCCGGCAATGCCTTGCGGTTCAGTTTGCCGTTGGCCGATAGCGGAAAGCGTTCCAGTACCATCAGGTGTGCCGGCACCATGTAATCCGGCAGGTGGTTTTTCAGCGACGCTTTCAGGGCGTCCGTTTCGATGCCGGTGCCCTGCACGTAACCGATCAACTGGTCATTGCGGGCGATGACCACGGCGTCCATGACGCCGGCAGATTCCCGCAGCACGGCCTCGATCTCACCCAACTCGATCCGCAAGCCCCGCAGCTTGATCTGGTGATCCAGCCGGCCCAGGTATTCCAGGGTGCCATCCCGACACCAGCGGGCCAGGTCGCCACTGCGGTAGAGCCGCTCACCCCGCTCAAAGGGACTGGGCACGAAGCGCTCCGCCGTCAAGTCCGGCTGGCCGTGGTAGCCCTGGGCCAGACCGGCGCCGCCGATATAAAGTTCGCCCGGCACGCCCACAGGCTGCGGGTTCAGGCGGTCATCCAGGACATGGATCTGCAGGTTGGCGATCGGCCGGCCGATGGGCACGGTTGTGCGAGTGCTGCGATCGTCCTGGCCACAGGTCCAGTGCGTGACATCGATGGCCGCCTCGGTGGGGCCATAGAGGTTATAAAGCGTTGCCCTGGGCAGGCGACGAAGGGTCTCATCCTGCAGGTCTTTGGGCAGGGCTTCGCCGCTGCAGATCACCCGGCGCAGAGTGTCACAGCCGGTCAGGTCGTCCTGGGTCATAAAGGCCGGCAGCATGGAGGGCACAAAGTGAACGGTGGTGACCGATTCGCGCTGAATTTGATCCACCAGCCTGGCTGGGTCCCGGTGGTCCCCCGGTTGGGCGACCACGAGGCGTGCGCCCACCATCAGCGGCCAGAAGAACTCCCATACGGACACATCAAAGCTGTAAGGGGTTTTCTGCAGGACGGTGTCGTCCTCGCCCAGTTCGTAGGCCGCCTGCATCCACTTCAGGCGGTTGAACAGCGCTGCGTGGGTGTTGGCCACGCCCTTGGGTTTGCCGGTGGAGCCGGAGGTATAGATCACATAGGCCCGCTGCTCCGGGTGGATCCCGACATCGGGGATCGATGCCGGCTGATCCGCCAGATCAAGCTGGTCGAGGTTGATCACCGACAGCCCGGCCGGGGCCGGTAGTGACTCAATCACCGCGTCGTGGGTCAGCAGCAGGTCCATACCGGCGTCGGTCAGCACCTGACTCTGACGCGCTTGTGGGTGTTCGGGGTCCACCGGCACATAGGCGGCGCCGGCTTTCTGGATGGCGTAGAGGGCGACCACCAAGGCCACCGAGCGCTCGGTGGCAACGCCTACGAGACTGTTGCGATCCACGCCCTGGCCGATCAGGTAATGGGCCAGGCGATTGGCTCGGGCATCCAGGTTGGTGTAGCTCAGGCGTTCAGCGCCGAACACCAGGGCTTCCCGATCCGGGTGCGCAGCCACCTGGCGCTCGAACAGACGATGCACCGGCTCGGGCCGGCCATAGTCCACGCCCGTCCGATTCCAGCTCGCCAGTTGCTCGTGGTCGGTGTCGTCCAGCAGGTCATAGTCGCCGATTGGCTGCTGCGGGCCTGCCACAATCTCATTGAGCAGCCATTCGAAACGGGCCCCAAAGCGCTCAACCGTTGCCGCGTCAAACAGGTCCGTGGCGTAGTTCCAGTTGCCGGAGAACGTACCATCGGCTTCTTCGATCAGGTTCAGTGCCATATCGAACTGGGTGCTGCCGCCTTCCAGTTCCATTACCTTCGCGGTCAATCCAGGCAACTCGCCCAAACCGCGCTGATCACGGTGCTGGTAGTCGAATGCCACCTGGAACAGCGGGTTATGGCTGAGGCTGCGTTCCGGTTGCAGGGCTTCCACCAACTGTTCGAACGGCAGGTCCTGATGGCTCTGGGCCTCAATCGATGCCTGGCGGACGGTCGCCAATACCTGTTCGAAAGTCTGGGATGAGGCCAATTCACAGCGTAGGACCTGGGTGTTCACAAAGAAGCCGACAAGACCCTCGGTTTCCCGGCGATTGCGGCCTGCCACCGGCACGCCAACCCGCAGATCATCCTGACCACTGAGCCGATGGAGCAGTAGGTTGTAAGCCGCCAACAACATCATGAAAGGTGTGACATCGCGGCTCGCCGCCGATCCGCGAAGACGGTTGCTCAGGGACTCGCCCAGTCGGAAGTGATGACGTGCACCCTGGAAACTCTGCCGGGCAGGTCGTGGTCGATCCGTCGGCAACTCCAGAACTGGCTGCCCGTCACCGAGCTGGGCACGCCAATAATTCAGTTGCCGCTCGCCTTCGCCGCTGGCCAGCCATTCCCGCTGCCACACCGAGAAATCCGCATACTGGATCGACAATTTCTCCAGTACCGCCGCTCTTTCACCGCAGGCAGCACGATACAGAGACGCGAAATCCCGCATCAGCACCGACACCGACCAGCCGTCGGAGATGGCATGGTGCAGGCAAATCAGCAGACGCGATTCCTTTGCGGCCATGGTGACCAACCCAACTCGCCAGAGCGGCTGCGTGCCCATGGAGAATGGTCGGCGCATAAAGGCTTCCGCATGATCGCGGAATGCACCCTCCGGATCATCCGAGTGGCTGACGTCTACCCGTTCCAACGGGACACCAATCGCCGGGTCAATCACCTGTCGAGGGATTGCCTCGCCATCCGGGGCAGCCACCAGTCGCGTGCGCAGCGTCTCATGACGTTGCGCCAACGCGTCGAGTGCCTGCTGCAAAGCACCTTCGTCAACGGTGCCTTTCAGGTCCAGAACGCCAGGCAAGTTGTAGGCGGTAGCTCCCGGTTCAAGCTGGTCCAGGAACCAAAGCCGCTGCTGGGCGAAAGACTGCGGCGCACCCTCCAGCCCCAGTGCGGGAATGGTCTCTTGCGCTGGGGTGCCTTCCAGTGCCTCCAGCAAAGCCGCCATATCCGTCAGCCTGGGCGCCTCGAAAACCATCCTTAACGGGAGTTCCACACGCCATTCGTGACGAAGGCGAGAAACCAGCTGCGTCGCCAGCAGGGAGTGACCGCCCAGTTCGAAGAAATGATCCTGCCGACCGACACGGGACTGTTGCAAAAGATCCTGCCAGATCCGGGCCAGACTCTGTTCGCAGTCCGTTACGGGAGGTTCGTAATCACTCTGACCCACCACGGGCTCAGGCAACGCATTGCGGTCCAGCTTGCCATTGGGCAGCTTGGGCAGTTCCGCCAGGGTGACCACGTGCGACGGCACCATGTACTCCGGCAACTGCTCCCGTAGCTGTGTCTTGATGGCACGCTCGTCCAACCCCTCACCAGACACATAACCTACCAGCCGCTGACCGGCGGCAGTGTCTTTCACAACCGCTAGGGTGTCCTTCACCCCCTCGCAGCCTTTCAGCGCCGACTCCACTTCCCCGATCTCGATTCGGAAGCCCCGCAGTTTTACCTGCTGGTCCATCCGACCCAGGTATTCCAACTGGCCGTCCCGGTTCAGTTTCACCCGATCACCGGTACGGTAAAGACGCTCGCCGGCCCGGAACGGGTTGGGGACAAAGCGTTCCGCCGTGGTGTCCGGGCGGTCCAGGTAGCCCCGCGCCAGGGCGCCACCCAGGTAGAGTTCCCCGGCCACGCCCGGGGGCAGCAGGTTGAGGTCTGCGTCCAGCACATAGCCCTGACGGTCGCCCACCAGGTCCCCGATCGGAGCGTAGGCGCTGTCGAAGTCAGCCGTGTCAGCGGCAATGCGCCATAGCGTGGGCGTAACCACGGTTTCTGTGGGGCCGTAGCCGTTGATCACCCAGTCCGGCTGCAGGTGCTCGATGGCGTGGTGCATCATCTGTCGGCTGAAGGCTTCGCCGGCGAAGCAGTAAATACGCACGCCTGGCGGCTGCCCTTTCAGTTCCGCCCACTCCGCCAACTGGCGCAAATAGCTGGGCGGGAAGGCGGCCACGGTGATGCCTTCGTGGATCAGGCAGTCGTAGGTTTCCTGCACGCTCCACAGGGCCTGGTCCCGCAGGACAATGCGGGCGCCATGGCTGAGCGCGGTCAGCCAGCGCTCGTGGGCGCCGTCGAAGCTGATGGACAGGAAGTGAAGTTCCCGGTCCTCCGGGGTCAAGCCATAGCGGGCGCCGATGGTCTGGCAGTGCATGGACAGGCCGCCGTGGGGGATGGCCACGCCCTTGGGCTTACCGGTGGAGCCGGAGGTGTAGATCAGGTACGCGAGTTGTTCCGGATGAATCGATACCTCCGGTACTGACTCGGGCTGGCTGCTGACATCCAGGTGATCCAGGTTGACCGTCTCGACGCCCTCGGCCGAGGGCAGTCGGTCCAGAGCGGCGTCGTGAGTTAGCAACAACGCGGCGCCGGAGTCTTCCAGCATGTAACGCACCCGTTCGGCCGGATAGTCCGGATCCAGGGGCAGGTAGACGCCGCCGGCCTTGTGCACGGCGTACAGCGCCACCAGCATGTCGGTGCCCCGCTCCAGGGCCACACCCACGCGGCTTTCGGCACCGATGCCCTGCCCCATCAACCAATGGGCCAGGCGGTTGGCGCGGGTATCGAACTCGGCGAAGGTCAGGCGGTCGTCGCCGTGGACAACGGCTATGGAGTCCGGGCGCTGGCGCGCCTGTTCGGCGATCAGGGTCGGGATCGGACGCGGGTCCACTGCCGGGTGAGCCACGGTGTTCCAGTCATTCCAGACCTGTTGTTCGAGGTCCGTCAGCAGGGGCAGATCCGACAGTCGCTGTTCGCCGCTCCGCGCCATGGCGTACAGGAGGTGTTCCAACTGGCCTGCAAGCGCTTCCGCGCGGGCCGGTGACACCTGATCGTTACGGTAATGCAGGTGCAGGACCAGCCCCTGCCCGGCCTCGACCGCCAGGCTCAGGGGGTAATGGGTCTGTTCGCTCACCTGAAGGTTGCTGGCTCGCACGCCGGAGGCATCGCTGCGCAGGGCATCGTCCACCGGGAAGTTCTCAAACACCAGCAGGGAATCAAACAGCTCTCGCCCCGATTGCCCGGCATACTGCTGAATCTGGTACAGCGGGGTATGCTCGTGCTCCCGCAACGCCAGGTTGTGAGCCTGTAGCTCTGCCAACCAGTCTCCCAGGCGCTGCTCTGGTGCCGGGGCCTCAACGACTGGCAGCGTGTTGATGAACAACCCGATCTGGCGATCCATACCGGACACCGCCGCCGGCCGACCAGACACCGTGGCGCCGAAGGCCACTTCGCGCTGGCCGGTGTAACGCTGAAGGATCAGGGTCCAGGCGGCTTGAATGAGGGTATTGAGGGTCACCTGTTGTTGCCGGGCAAATCCCGCCAGGGAGTCGTAATCCGGATGCATCACAATATCGGCGAGTGAAGCCTCGTCCCGGTCCAGGCAACGGCTGTCGGCCAGCAGTGGGGCCAGACGCGTGGGCTCGGGAAGCTGGCACAGTTGGTCGCGCCAGAAAGTCTCGGCGCTTTCAAGATCCCGCCCAACCAGCCAATTGAAATAGTCATGGTAACGGGCCGGGGTCTCCAGGCGCCCGCCCAGAGTCTCCAGCATGACTTCGCTGAGCAGCGCCGCACTGCTCCAGCCGTCCAGGAGGATGTGGTGAAGCGTCAGGACCATCTGCCAGCGCCGCTCCCCCAGCCGGATCAGCACCATCCGCATCAGCGGCGGCCGGGCCAGGTCGAAAGCGGCCGATTTTTCCTGTTGGCAGAGAGCATCCAGAGTCATGGAAGCATCAGTGCGCCAATCCAGTTCGCGGATCGACAGCACGGCTTTGTGGTGAATCAGCTGCACCGGCAACTGGGAACCGGGCGCATGAATAAACCCGGCCCTCAGAACTGGGTGACGGGCAACCGCCGACTGCCAGGCCGCCTTGAAGGGCTCCACAGGCAGATCGTTCAGGGTCACGGACACCTGATTGACGTAGGTATCGGAGACACCCCCCAGCTCACTATGGAACAGCAACCCCTGTTGCATCGGCGTCAGTGGCAGCAGATCGTCGATGTCGCCCTGCCCGACCGGCAAGGCATCCAGCGCGGTCTGGTCCAGGGCCACCAGCGGGAAATCTGAGGGTGTTACGCCACCGGTTTCCCGGCACGTCGCGACTACGTTTTCGAGGGCGCGACGGAAATTCTTCATCAGCTCGTCAATTGCTTCACGCTGATAACGCGCCGCACTGTAACTGCAGGAAAACGACAGCACGCCGTCACGCACCTGACCGTCCAGCGACAGTTCAAACCCCAGAGGAGCATCCATAGCCCGCATGGCACCCGGCGATTCTTCCGCCAGTACCAGGCCATCCTGGCTGCCTGCGTCCACCTGCCCCAGGTAATTGAAAAGCACCGCGCCAGAGAGATCCGGCAGGCCGTGCTCGCCTTTCAGGTAGCGCAGCACACCGTACCCCAGACCGCCCCGGGGCACCTGACGCAGGGCTTCTTTGGTGGCCTTCAGGTTCTCGACAAGGTTGCCACCACCGGACACACACACCGGGTACAGGCTGGTGAACCAGCCGACGGTCCGGCTCAGGTCCACCCCTTCCATCAACGGCTCACGACCGTGGCCCTCGAGGGCAATCGTTGACTGCGAACGACCACTCCAGTGAAACAGCGCTTCGCCCAGGGCGGTCAGCAGCAGGTCATTCACCTGTGCGCGCCAGGCCTTCGGAGCCTCGGTCAGCAACTCCCCGGTGACCTCGGCGGACAAGGCCATGGTCGACCGGGCCAGTTGATCCACGGTATTGGGCCCGCCCGCGTTCACGATCGGCAGCGGTGCCGGGGCGGGGATGGCCGACCAGTAGTCGATTTCCTCCGCCAACACGGCGTCATTCCAGGGTGTTGGCAGTTGCTCGGCCCAGGCCTGGAAAGGAGTGGCCTTCGCCCCCAGGTCAATGGTTTCTCCCCGAAGGATCTGCTGGTAGGCCTGCATCAGGTCGTCTAGCAGAATGCGCCAGGACACGCCGTCGATTCCCAGGTGATGCACCGCCAACAGCAACCTTTCGGAACCGTCGTCCAGCCGTGCATGCAGTGCTCGCATCAGGGGCCCTTCCGACAGATCCAGGCTGGCCTGGGCCCGGTCGCATTCGTTCACCAACTGTTCAGGGGTTGTGGTCACCGACCACAGCAGATCCGCCGGTTTGTCTGGTATACCGTAGGCTTGCAGCCATTCATCGTTTTTCCGGGCAAAGCGCAGCCGCAAGGCGTCGTGGTGTCGGTAAATCGCGTTGAGTGCCTCGGCCAGAGCTTCGCTATTCAATGCCGTGGCGGGTTTGAGCAACAGTGCCTGGTTCCAATGCTCCGGCCGGGGCATGGCCTGATCAAAGAACCACTGCTGGATCGGTGTCAGCGGGAAGTCCCGTTCCATATCGACGACGTAGTTTTGTACCGTCGCATGGGTTGCTACCAGAGCCAGAGCAGCAATGGTCTGGTGCTCGAACATCTGCCGGGGCGTCAGCTCAAGACCGACGCGTTTCGCCTTGGCGATGATCCGCAAGCTCTGGATGGAGTCGCCCCCCAGGGCAAAGAAATTATCCTGTCGTCCAACCCGCTCAACACCCAGCACTTCCTGCCATAGGCGTGAGAGTGTTTGCTCGATGTCGGTTTGTGGCGCCTTGTAGCCAACCGTGTCCATCTCCGGAGCCGGCAATGCCTTGCGGTTCAGTTTGCCGTTGGCCGATAGCGGAAAGCGTTCCAGTACCATCAGGTGTGCCGGCACCATGTAATCCGGCAGGTGGTTTTTCAGCGACGCTTTCAGGGCGTCCGTTTCGATGCCGGTGCCCTGCACGTAACCGATCAACTGGTCATTGCGGGCGATGACCACGGCGTCCATGACGCCGGCAGATTCCCGCAGCACGGCCTCGATCTCACCCAACTCGATCCGCAAGCCACGCAGCTTGATCTGGTGGTCCAGCCGCCCCAGGTATTCCAGGGTGCCATCCCGGCACCAGCGGGCCAGGTCGCCACTGCGGTAGAGCCGTTCGCCGTTAGCAAAGGGACTGGGCACGAAGCGCTCCGCCGTCAAGTCCGGCTGGCCGTGGTAGCCCTGGGCCAGACCGGCACCGCCGATATAAAGTTCGCCCGGCACGCCCACAGGCTGCGGATTGAGGCGATGGTCGAGGATATGGATCTGCAGGTTGGCGATCGGCCGGCCGATGGGCACGGTTGTGCGAGTGCTGCGATCGTCCTGGCCACAGGTCCAGTGCGTGACATCGATGGCCGCTTCGGTGGGGCCGTAGAGATTGTAGAGTTGCGCCTTGGGCAGGCGACTCAGGCTCTCATCCTGCAGGTCTTTGGCCAGGGCTTCGCCGCTGCAGATCACCCGGCGCAGGGTGTCACAGCCGGTCAGGTCGTCCTGGGTCATAAAGGCCGACAGCATGGAGGGCACAAAGTGAACGGTGGTGACCGATTCGCGCTGAATTTGATCCACCAGCCTGGCCGGGTCCCGGTGGTCCCCCGGTTGGGCGACCACGAGGCGCGCGCCCACCATCAGCGGCCAGAAGAACTCCCATACGGACACATCAAAGCTGTAGGGGGTTTTCTGCAGGACGGTGTCGTCCTCGCCCAGTTCGTAGGCCGCCTGCATCCACTTCAGGCGGTTGAACAGCGCTGCGTGGGTGTTGGCCACGCCCTTGGGTTTGCCGGTGGAGCCCGAAGTATAGATCACATAGGCCCGCTGCTCCGGGTGGATCCCGACATCGGGGATCGATGCCGGCTGATCCGCCAGATCAAGCTGGTCGAGGTTGATCACCGACAGCCCGGCCGGGGCCGGTAGTGACTCAATCACCGCGTCGTGGGTCAGCAGCAGATCCATACCGGCGTCGGTCAGCACCTGTTGCTGACGGGCTTGTGGGTGTTCGGGGTCCACCGGCACATAGGCTGCGCCAGCTTTCTGGATGGCGTAGAGGGCGACCACCAAGGCCACCGAGCGCTCGGTGGCAACGCCTACGAGACTGTTGCGATCCACGCCCTGGCCGATCAGGTAATGGGCCAGACGATTGGCTCGGGCATCCAGGTCGGCGTAGCTCAGGCGTTCAGCGCCGAACACCAGGGCTTCCCGATCCGGGTGCGCAGCCACCTGGCGCTCGAACAGACGATGCACCGGCTCGGGCCGGCCATAGTCCACGCCCGTCCGGTTCCAGCTCGCCAGTTGCTCGTGGTCGGTGTCGTCCAGCAGATCATAGTCGCCGACTGACTGCTGGGGGTCTGCCGCGATCTGCCGGAGCAGGCATTCAAATCGACGGTGTATCCGCTCAACCGTTTCCCCATCGAACAGATCCGCCGCGTAATTCCAGTTACCGCCCACGCGACCGTCCGGGAAGGCCCAGGTGTGCAGCGCCAGGTCAAACTGGGCGGCGCCGGCGTCCTGCGCCAGCAATTCAGCAGTCACACCGGGAGTCAGTTCAAAGCGCTCGCCATCGCGCTGCTGATGGTTATAGAGCACCTGGAACAACGGATTTTGGCTCAGGCTGCGTTCCGGCTGCAGCTGGTCGACAAGATGTTCGAATGGCAATGCCTGATGCGTCTGAGCCTGCCGGGCAATCTCATGCTCCCGGGACAGTATGGCTGTGAATCCATCGCCGCCGGCCACATCGCTGCGCAGCACCTGGGTATTCACGAAAAAGCCGATCAGGCCCTCCAGTTCCGCCTGTTCTCGTCCGGCAATGGGAACGCCCACGCTCAGGTCGGTCTGCCCGCTCAGCCGGTACAGCAGCACCTTGTAGGCCGCCAGCATGACCGTGAAGAAGGTTGTTCCCCGGGACCGCGCCAAGGCATTCAGCGCATTGGCCACGGTGTCGTCGAACGTGAAGTGATAACGCCCGCCCCGGAAAGACTGCTGCGCAGGCCTCGGCCGATCGGTCGGCAATTCCAGCACTGGCGGCTCATCGCCCAACTGCCGCGTCCAGTAGTCGAGGCCCACTTCCCCGGCGCCTGCCTCAAGGCCACGGCGTTGCCACAGGGCCACGTCCGCGTATTGCAGGGGCAACGAAGGCAAGTCGGCCACCTCACCGGCCAGAGCGGCGCGATAGCATTGGGCAAATTCGGTCAGCAGCACCTGGATCGACCAGCCATCGGCAATGATGTGATGCAGGCACAGCACCAGGCGATGGTCGTGTTCCGCCATCCGCACCAACGCCACCCGCCAGAGCGGGCCAGCGGCCAGATCGAAGGGTTGCTGCGCGATCTCCCTGGCCCAGGCCTGGAATGCCATTTCGCTGTCTGCACTCAGTTGCGGGATGTTGACCGGCGCCACCGGTCCCACCACCTGCAGCGGCTCCCCATTTTCGTCGGCACGGAAGGTAGTGCGCAGGCTGTGATGGCGAAGTGCCAGGGTGTCGAAAGCCGCCTGCACCGCCCCGACATCCAGCGGGCCGTTGAGACGAATGGCGCCAGGCAGATGATAGGCACTGTTACCCGGCTCCAACTGATCGATAAACCACAACCGCTGCTGGGCGAAAGAGGCAGGGCTGGCATCACCGGCCATACCCGAAGGGATCGGCAGGGACGACAGGTCCAGCCCCTGCTCCTGCAGTCTGCGAAGGAACACCTGGCGCTTGTCGGCGCTCAGCCCCAGGAAGCGGCGTGACAGGGCCATCGCATTGTCCTGCATTATTCAATCTCCTCCAGTTCATTCATCAATGCATCAAGGTTGTCCAGGCGGTCCTGATCCAGGGCCTGTCCCTTCAGGCGTTCAATCACGGCAGCCATGGCCGCCACCGTGGTGGCCTCAAAGGCTTCCGCCAGCGGCACGCTCACGCCCAGGCGCTCGCGAATCCGAGACAGCAGGCGAGTTGCCAGCAGCGAGTGGCCGCCCAGTTCAAAGAAGTGGTCGTGGCGCCCCACCTGCTCGACCTTCAGCAGGTCTCTCCAGAGTTCCACCAGGATTTCTTCCAGTTCGCCTTCCGGGGCGATGTAGCGGCGTACCTCAAGCTCCGGCTGCGGCAGGGACTTGCGGTCCAGCTTGCCGTTGGCGTTCAGCGGCAACCGGTCAAGCACGACCAGATGGGTAGGCACCATCACCGCCGGCAGCTCATGGGACAATCGATCCCGCAGGCTTTCGGTTTCCAGGTGTAGACCGTCGTCGGGCACCAGGTAGGCCACCAGTTGGGCCCCGTGAGGTGTTTGCTGGGCCGCCACCACCGCCTGACGAATGCCGTTGCAGGCCAGCAGGCAGGATTCGATCTCGCCCGGTTCAATGCGCTGGCCACGGATCTTCACCTGAAAGTCCGCGCGGCCGGCGTACTCGAGCAGGCCGTCGTCATTCCAGCGTGCCAGGTCACCGGTGCGGTAAAGGCGGCCACCGGGTTGACCGAAGGGGTCCGGGACGTAGCGCTCCGCGGTCAGCTCCGGACGGCCGGCATAACCACGGCCGACTCCAGTGCCACCGACATAGAGCTCACCAACCACACCGCTCGGTGCCAGCTCCAACTGAGTGTCGAGCACATAAAGCCGGTTGTTGTCGGTGGGTTTGCCGATGGGAATGCCCGCGCGTGTCTCCTCCAGGCCTGTCAGGGTATGAAGCGCCACATCGTCGGCACACTCCGCCGGCCCATAGGCGTTGACCAGTGGAATGCGCGGGTAACGCTCGAACCAGCGCCTGGCCAGCTCCCGGCCCAAGGCTTCGCCCGTGGGCAAAAGCCAGCGCAATCCCAGACGCCGCTCCGGCACCGCGAGAATGCCTTCAATCACCGCCGGCACGCTTTCCAGCACGGTAACGCCGCTGTCGGCCACGGCCTCAAGCAGCCGCTGGGGATCGTGGGTGATCTCATCGGGAATGATGTCCAGGCGGCCGCCAAACAGCGGCGCGGTCAGGAACTGCCACACGGAAATGTCGAAGCCGGTGGCCGCCGTCTGGGCGATCACGTCCCCGTCCCCCAGCTCCAGATAAGGCACCTTGGACAACTGGTTGTTGAGCATGCCCTGCTGGTTGACCATCACGCCCTTGGGCTCACCGGTGGAGCCGGAGGTGTAGATGACGTAGGCCAGTTGATCCATGGCCGGATACCGGCGTGGATTACCATCCCGATCCGTAGCCAACAGGGATTCCAGGGTGACCACCCGTGGACGTGCTTCGGTTTCTGCCAGGATGGCGCCGACCTGCTCCAGGCAGGCTTCCGGCGTGACCAGCACGGGCGCCTGACTGCTATGCAACATGCGGCCACTGCGCGCCGGCGGATGGCGTTCATCCAGTGCCAGGTAGGCGCCACCGGCCTTGAAGGCGCCCACGATCATAGTCATCAGGTCCAGGTTGCGGGGCGAATACAGCGCCACCACTTGATCCGGCTGCGTGCCTGCCTCAATCAGACCGTGACCGATGCGGTTGGCCCGTTGGTTAAGTTCGGCGTAGCTCATGCTGCTGCCCTGGCAGCGGGCGACTTCCCGGCCGGGATCCGCCAGCGCCCAGGCTTCGAACCGTTCGAGCCAGCTCAGACTCATCCAGTCTGGTTCCATCTGGCCCTGGCCAAGTCCGAGCAGCTCGCCCCGTTCCCCGGCGGAAACCAGCTGGATAGCGGCAAGCGGCTGCTCCGGCGCCTGCATCAACTGGCGCAGAACCTGGTGGTACTGGTCCAGCAACGCCTGCATATCCCGATCCCGGAAAACCCGCTGGTCGTAGCTGAACTGAAGTTGGTAGGTCTCGCCCGGCAGAATGACCACGGTCAACGGATAGTTGGTGTGGGTGCGGTTCGCCAGAGGCGTGATGCCGTAAGCTTCGGCGGCCTGCCGCACGTCCGTCCCCATGGGCACGTTCTCGAACACGAACAGGCTGTCGAACAGGGCGTCGCCACGCGGGGTGTCTGCCAGGTTCTGTACCTCTGCCAGGGACAGGTGTTCGTACTGGCGCAGGGCCGCATTGGCAGACTGCAGTGAACACAGGAACTCGAGCCCGGTCTGGGTGGTGCTTTCAGCGCCTATGCGCAGCGGCAGGGTGTTGATGAACAGGCCAAGGGTGTCTTCGATGCCATCCAGCTCTGCCGGGCGACCGGCGACGGTCACCCCGAACAGGGCTTCGTCCAGACCACCGTGGCGCATCAGCACCAGTGCCCAGGCTGCCTGCATGAAGGTGTTCACGGTCAGCTTTTCGTCACGTGCCCGTTCAACCAGTTGAGCCGTTTCCTCGGCTGTGAGCGCATGCGTCACATCCTGAATGGATGGCTCACCATTGGCGGTGCGCCGGTAGGGCAATGGCGTGACCTCGGTGAAACCGACCAGATTATCGCGCCAGAAGCGGTGCGCCTGTGTGGCATCCTGGCGTTGCAGCCAGGCGATGAAGTCGCGATAGGGGCGCGCCGGGGTTACCACCGGCTGCTTGCCATCCACCAAGGTACGGTAATGGTCGAAGAACTCCGCGAGCATCAGGCCACGACACCAGGCGTCAATCAACGCATGATGATGGCTCTGTACAATGCGGCAATCATCCTGACCGAAACGCACCAGGCGCAGACGCAGCAGCGGAGGTTTGGTGAAGTCGAAGCCCTGGCGGCGTTCTGCCGCCAGCAACGCCTCCAGCTCCGCTTCCGCATCGGCACGCTCCAGATGGCTCAGGTCGATCAGCTGCGCCGGCGACGGCACATCGCGATAGACAATCTGGTGTTGGGTGCCACCGTCCAGGCCGTGGAAAGCGGTCCGGAGCATGGGATGGCGCTGGACCACCGCGTGCCAGGCCGCCCTGAAGGCCTCGAAATCCACCTCGCTGCGCACTTCATACTGGTCCTGCATAAGGTAGATGCCGCTGCCCTGTTCCAGCAGACTGTGTAGCAGGATGCCTTCCTGCATCGGCGCCAGGGGCAGGATGTCCTCGATATTCGCGGGGTTTTCCAGAGCATCCAGTTGCGGCTGGTCCAGATCAGCCAGCGGTACATCCGACGGTGTCAGGCCACCGGCCCGGGACGCACAGTCTTCAATCAGCGTCATCAACGCTTCGCGGTACAGGTCGATCAGGCGGGTCACCCGCGACTTCTCGAACCTCGCACGACTGTAGGTCCAGTCCAACTGTAACTGACCATTGCGTACCTGCCCGTCCACCACCAGCGCGTTCGCCAGCAGGCCGGAGCCGTGGCGCGAATCGCCGACGGGCTTGCCCTCGAGGACAAACTGCGAACCTGGCTCTTCGTCGAAACGGCCGAGGTAGTTGAACGTCAGGCCGGCACCGGTCATTTCCGGCAGTTCCGCGCCCTGCAGTTCCTTCAGCACACCATACCCAAGCCCGTCGCCCGGAACCTGACGCAGCATTTCCTTGGTGCGTTTGAGTGTGCCAAGTGCCTCTTCGCCGGCTTCCAGCGCCACCGGATACAGCGTTGTGAACCAGCCCACCGTGCGACTTACGTCCGGCGCCCCATCCGGGGCATTGCGGCCATGACCTTCCAGCGTGATCACATGGCGGCTGCGGCCGGACCACTCTCCCAGTGCCTGGGCCAATGCCGCCAGCAGAAGATCGTTGATCCGGGTGCGGAAGGCCGTCGGCGCGTCGTTGAGCAGTCGCTGGGTCTGCCCTTCATCGAGCGTCATTCGCAAGTGATCGCCGTCGGCAACCCGCGCTGTGCCATCCGGGTTGTCGCAAGGCAGAGCCGCGTCTTCGGCAGAAAATGCCTGCCAATACGCCAGTTCCTCATCGAGGCGACCATGGGCCAGATCCCGGTGCAGGTAATGCACCCAGTCATGCAGGCCGTCAATGTCCCCTTCGAGCTCAATGGCCCTGCCGCCTGCGGCCTGCTCATAGGCAAGCTGCAGATCCTCAAGCAACACCCGCCAGGAAACACCGTCCACCGCCAGGTGATGGGCGGCGATCAGTAATTCCTGACGCTCGCCCGGCTGAGAGACCAATACACAGCGCAGCAGTGGTCCGTTCGACAGGTCGAGACTGCCCTGCGCGTCGTTGAAGGTCGCCAGTAGGGTCTGTTCATCGTCGGTTTCCAGGGTCCAGAGCAAATCAGCCTTTTCCTCGCGGCTGTAGGCCTGCGTGCGCTGGTCTGCGTCAAAACGTAACCGCAAGGCCGGATGGATATTGACCACGGCGGCCAGGGCCTTGCTCAGGGGCTCCGCCTCCAGCGGTGAACGGATACCCAGGCGCAGCGCCTGGTTCCATTGGTTGCGATCATCAACGGGCTGATTGAAAAAACGTTGCTGGATCGGGGTCAGCGGGAAGGCCTGCGGAACCGACTCCCGGGCCGCCGATTTCGGCGCGGCAGCGGCCTCCTGGAATTCGGCCACGTGAGCCAGTTCAGCAATGGTCTGCTTCTCGAACAACTGCTTTGGGGTGAGCTTCACGCCCTGCTTTCGCGCTCGGGCAATCACCTGGAGGCTGATGATGGAATCTCCGCCCAGGCTGAAGAAGTTGTCGTTACGGCCGACTCTCTCGACATGCAACAGCGACTGCCAGAGTTCTGCAAGCATGGTTTCCACACCCGCCAGCGGCGCAGCGAAATCCTCACCCTGACGCTCCGGTTGCGGCAACGCCTTGCGGTCGAGCTTGCCGTTCGGGGTCAGCGGAAATTCAGCCAGCGGCAGGATATGCGCCGGTAACATGTAGTCCGGCATTTGCAACGCCAACGCGGAAAGCATGGCTTCAGTGTCCAGTTCGGCCGCCAACGGATACGCCACGATCAGGCCATTATCGTCGACCTGGACATGGGCATCGCTGACGCCGTCGAACGCGCGGATGCGCTGAGCAATCTCTCCCAGTGAGACCCGGTAGCCGCGAACCTTCACCTGGTCGTCGTTGCGGCCGTGAAAGCTCAGCCGCCCATCTTCCAGCAGCCGTACCCGGTCACCGGTGGCATAAAGCCTTTCCCGCGACGACTGGGGATCATCCACAAATGCGGCGGCCGTCTGTTCCGGCTGACCAAGGTATCCCCGCGCCAGGCCGGCGCCGCTCAGATAGAGCTCGCCGATGGCACCCAGGGGCAAAGGTAAACGCTCTTCGCTCAGCACCTGCGCACGGATGTTCGGCAGTGGCGTGCCCAACGGAACGATTGAATCCTGCTCGTCGCCCGGTTCCGTGGTCAGCACGCCCACGGTGGACTCGGACGGCCCGTAATGGTTAAACACACGGCAGTCTGGGTTCAGTTCCCGAACCTGGCTCAGCAACGCTGATGGCAACGCTTCACCGCCCAGCACCAAAGCCTCACGGGGCAGCACCCGGGCCGGCTCGGCAGCCTGCAGTAATCCGGAAAGGTGGGGGGGCACGATCTTCAGGATGTCGACCTGATGCTCCGCCATGTAGCTGGCAAAGGCGTCCGCGTCCATAACCCGGTCGGCACTCAACAGGTGCAGCGTGCGACCACTGCATAGGGCCCCGAACAGCGTGGTATGGCCCAGGTCCGCCGCGACGGTGGATACCATCGCCATGGTGGCCTTCGGCGAGGGATCGATGACCTCCAGAACACCCTGTACATAGTTCGCAATGGCACCGTGGCTGACCACCACGCCCTTGGGAGTACCACTGGTGCCGGAGGTGTAAATCAAATAGGCTGCCTGGGCCGGCTCAATCAGCGTCCCCAACGGTTCAACGGGTTCGCTCCGCCAATCGGCCGCCGCGTTGAAACCTATCAAGGCGCCTTCGAAGCCGGGCACGGCTTCATGACCCAGCAGCCACCCGGCACCGCAATCCTTCAGTACAAATGCCTGGCGGTCGGAGGGCCATTTCGGGTCCAGGGGAACAAAAGCCCCGCCCGCCTTGAGCACCGCCAGAACGCCAACCACGAATTCCGGTGAACGGTCGAGGCAAAGCCCCACCGACGACTCCGCTGCCACGCCCTGCCTTTGCAGGTGCTGTGCCAGCCGGTTGGATTCCGCCTCCAGCCAGCCGTAGTCGAAAGACTGGTCCTCGTATTGCAGAGCCTGTTGCCCGATGGTGGACTGAATATGTCCATTCCAGAGCGACACCAGGTCCCCTACGGGAAAGTCCGCCTTCGGTCCTTCCAGCGCCGACGGTGTCGCCAGCAACTCCAGCTCGCCCAGCGGCCGCGAGGGATTCGCGGTGACCTGCTCCGCCAGGTTGACCAGTTCCTCGGCAAACTCCCGAATACGCGGCTCGTCGAACAGGTCACACGCGTAGGTGAGCACACCCTTAATACCTTCAATTCCCTCAGTGCCCTCAATACCCCCCGGCTGATCGGTGATATCGAAGCCCAGATCGAAGTGCGCGCTGTCGTCGTCCCGCTGGCGCATGGTGAGTGTCGCCCCGGGTAACCCGACATTCTCGGGCAACGGGAACTGCTGGGTGAACTTCACCTGGCACAGGGGGTTGTGGCGCAGGTTACGCTCCGGCTGCAGCGCGTCCACCAGTTGTTCGAACGGCAGATCCGCATGAGCCTGCGCCCCGAGGGTAGCGTCGCGGACCGAGGCCAGAAAATCAGTGAAGCCCTGCGTCGCGACGGGCTGGCTGCGCAACACCAGGGTGTTGACAAACAGACCGACGAGACCTTCGGTTTCCGGCCGTGACCGACCGGACACAGGCACACCTATCCGCAGGTCCCGCTGGCCGGAATAGCGATACAGCTGGGTTTTATAGAGCGCCAGCATGACCATAAAGAGCGTAACGCCCTGATCCCTGGCCAATTGCCGAAGCTTCTCACTGAGCGGTTCCGGGAAGGCAAAGGCCACCCTGGCGCCACGATGGCTCTGGGACTCGGGGCGCGGCCGGTCAGTTGGAAGTTCAAGCACCGGGTGCTCGTCGCCCAACTGCTGCTTCCACCAGCTCAACTGGCGTTCGGCTTCGCCAGCCTCCATGGTCTCCCGGTGCCAGTGGGCGTAGTCGGCATAACGGATGGGCAGGACCGGCAGATCCGGGTCATGTCCCTGTGCAAAGGCGGTGTAAAGCTGCCCGAACTCCTTCACCAGCACCTGCGCCGACCAGCCGTCGGCGATAATGTGATGAATCACCATCAACAGGCGATGGTCGCTGTCCCCGAGGCGTACCCGGTGCACCTGCCATAACGGACCCTGCTCGAGATCCATGGGCTGGCTGACCAGGGCTCGACTGAGGTTGTCCAGCGCGCTTGCGGGAGAATCCTCGCCGCTGAGGTCATGACTTTGCACAGTTACCGGTGCCGCTGGCTGTATCCGCTGCAGGCCACGGTTTTCATCCGTTTCGGCAAACACCGTGCGCAGGCTTTCATGACGCTCCGCCAGGGCGTCCAAACTGCGCTGGAGCGCGTCTTCATCAAGACTGCCCATGAACTGCCATTCGCCGCACAAGTGATAGGCGCTGGAGCCGCCTTCCAGTTGGCCCAGAAACCAGAGCCGCTGCTGGGCGAAGGATTGCAGGGGCTCCGCGTCGTCCGGAAGAAGTGTGATTGGGTGGACTTCCTGGCCATTGGCACTCTGCTTGGATACCCAGCGGGAGAAGTCACCAAGGCGGGGATGCTCGAACAGGACCGCCGGTTCAATGGTCAACCCCAGGTCACGCTCCACCCGGGACAACATCTGCATGGCGCCGACCGAATCGCCGCCCCAGGTGAAGAAGTGGGCGTTGCTGTCCAGGTCGTCGCGCTCAAGCGCCGCCTGCCAGGCCGCCACAACTTCCGGGAGCAGTGTCGGCCCTACTTGAGCCGATGTTTCAGCCGGGGCCGAGGCGCCCTCTTCCAGCATGCGACCGTCCTGCCAGCCGGCAAACACGGACAGCTCGCCGCGCTCCCATCCCTGGCGACAGGCCGCACGTTGCAGCTTGCCACTGGTAGTGCGCGGCAGGGTTTTGGGCTCCAGCAGCAGGATCACCTGGGGCGCAATGCCGAGGGTGTCGCTCATGGTTTCCGCGATGGTGGCGCAGATCATGGCCGGCTTGATCATTCTGCGGGTGGTCCGGCCCACTTCAAGGGCCAGCCCTATACCTTCCGCCTGCCGGGCTTCCGTGGTGGCAAAGGCGGCCAACCGACCGGGCATCAGGAGTTCTATCTCCCGCTCCAGGGTGCTCTCGATATCCTGGGGATACAGGTTCTGGCCATTTACGATGATGACGTCCTTCTGACGCCCCGCCACGTATAGGTGGCCGTCCTCGACGATGCCGAGGTCGCCGCTGCGCAACCATCGGCTATCCCGCCACTGCACAAAGGTTTCCGCCGTAGCCGTGGGTTTTTCCCAATAGCCCTGAGCAACACTGGGGCCGGATATCCAGATTTCGCCCACTCGACCGTCCTCGACGGGCTCCCTCGTCTGGGAATCAACGATGCAAAACGTGTCTTCCCCATATGCATCCCCACACCCCACCAGCCTGCTGGGCTGATGGGCACTGCTAAGGCCTGCCGTGGAAAGCTGCTCCGGCTCAAAGGTACGGGTCTGGACATCGCCGTTGAACCCATGGGTGGTTACGAACAGGGTGGCTTCTGCAAGACCATAGCTGGGCGCAAAGACATCACTGCGAAAACCATGGGGCGCCATACGATCGGCAAAGCGCTCCAGGGTTTCCGGGCGAATGGGTTCCGACCCGGTGAAGGCCAGGCGCCAACTGGACAGATCCAGGCCTTCCAGTTGTTCATCGGTCACCCGCCAGCCACAGAGCATATAGGCGAAATCCGGGCCGCCGGAGTATGTCACCCGGTACTGGCTGATAGCCTCCAACCAGCGTGCCGGGCGGGCCAGGAAGAACTGCGGTGCCATCATGTTGGCGCAGTGGCCATGCAGGATCGGCAACAGCAAACCCGACATCAGTCCCATGTCGTGAAACAGCGGCAACCAGGTCATCCAGACATCGTCATCAGTGGCCTGGAAGGCTTTGGCCATGGTGTATTCGTTGGCCATCAGGTTGGCGTGGGACACCATGACCCCCTTGGGTGCAGAGGTCGACCCTGAGGTGTACTGCAGGAACGCCAGATCCTGGCTTTGGGGTGGCACCACCTGCAACGCATTCTGCCAGTGCAGCCCGATGCGGTCCGCCGCCACCACTCGCCCACCGTCCGGCAACAGCGGCGCCAATCGAGACTGATAACGCCGGATGTCCTGCTCCAGGGCAAGGACGGCCATCGGTTTCGAGTCCCCGATCATACCGCCGAGGCGATCAATATAGGCCTGACGGTCGTGCTCCGGTGGGTACGCGGGTATGGCGATAATGCCGGCATAGAAACAGCCGAAGAAAGCGGCCGCGAAATCCGCGCCTCCTGGCAGCATCAACAAGCAACGTTCACCCGGTGCTAACGCCAGTTCGTTCTGTAGATATCCCGCTAGCGCCTGTGCCTTCTGGTAAAGCTCACTGTAGCTGGTTACCAGGGGTGGCGCGTCATCCGAGACCAGTTGCCGGATGGCAAGTGATTGGGGTTGCTGCTCTGCGTAAAAACGAAGGACATCGGCGAAATTCGGAAACCGTTCCGCGTGTAGGCTCATCTTGTCACCTGCATGATTTCAGAACACATTACCGCGAGGACTTGCTCCCCGCGGTTTCCCTCAGGCCATCACACCATGGGGGCGGCGTGGGCTTTGCGATCAGCAACGGCGGAGTGCCCGCGGTCCCGACCTTCGAGAATCGACTCGAGCACTTCCCGTGACCGAACAGCGAGCACGGACAACAGCGTGTCGCTCAGGCCGTGCGTGGTCTCGCAGCAGCCCTGGAGATAAATCCGGGCATCGCTGTCCCGCAGGTTGAGACAGTACTGACGGTCAGGCGTGAGGTTTTCCAGGTGGCCACCCAGCCCCGCCAGCAGTTCGTGGTGCTGATTCCGGCGGTAACCGGTGGCCAGGATGACAGCATCAAATCCCAGTTCCTGCTGGCTATCGGTAGCCAGGTCGTGCAGGGTCAGGCGCAGCTCACCGTCACCCACGTCAACCCGGGCAACATCCCGGCGGGTCAACATTTGGTGTCGCTCCTCTCCCCGCAGCTTCTGGAGATAGAACATCTGGAAGATGCGCTCGATCAGCTCAAGGTCGACCACCGCGTAGTTGGTGTTGCGGAACTCTTCAAGCAGTTGCAAGCGTCGCGACTCGGGTTGCTGATAGATCTGGTCGATAAACGACGGGTTAAAGATTTCATTGACGAACGGGCTATCATCCGAGGGCTTCAGAGCGGTTCCACGCAGAATCATGGACGCATCCACCTGGGGGAATCGCTGGGTAAGGTCTTCGAAGATCTCCGCCGCACTCTGGCCGCCCCCGACCACGGCAATCCGCGCCTTGCGACCCTGGTCGGCAAGCAGGGTGTCAATGCGCCCCCGATACTGCGACGAGTGCACGATGCGCGGGTCGGTTATTCCTTCAAACGCAGCAGGAACCTGAGGCGCACCGCCCATACCAAGTACCAGGTTACGGGCCCTGCGGCTTTCAAGCTCGCCCCCTGCGGTTCGGGAGAGCACGTCAAACCCGATCAACCGGCCGTCTTTCAGGAAAGGCTCAACACCCTCTACCTCGCGACCGTAGTGCACCTGATCGTCAAAGTGACTGGCAGCCCACTGCAGGTAATCGTTGTATTCCTCCCGCGCGGGGAAGAACGTCTGAATGTTGATGAAATCTTCGAGCCGCCCCTGCTCCTTCAGGTAGTTGATGAAGGTAAAGCGGCTTTGCGGGTTCCGCAGGGTGGCCAGATCCTTGAGAAACGAAATCTGCATGGTGGAGCCGTCAATCAGCATACCTTCATGCCAGTTGAATTCTGGCTTGCGCTCCAGAAAACAGGCATCGGGCGAAGACCCGCCCTCAGCGTACTCCTGTGTCGCTATTGCCAGCGCCAGATTCGACGGGCCAAAACCGACGCCAAGAAAATCATGCATGTGGCTCATCACCGTTCTCCCGTAATAATGGATTGCGAAAACATTGCCTGAAGGCCTGTCGATACCCGGCCAACAAAGCAAATAATTCTCATTTACATACAGACGAACTGGAACGCCGGATGTTTAGGCCTGGCCGGAAAAAGTCACTCTCCGATCATCTGCAAGGCGTCATGGCGTGACTGCTGGCGATCCTCGGCTGACAACTCGACCAGTCGGCCACTGTCCATCTTCAGCAGCCGGTCCGCGTGGTGGAAATAACGGTCGTCGTGGGTAATGGCGAAAATGGTTTTGCCCTGCGCTTTCATCTCCGGTAGCAGCTCCTGGTAAAACAACCGGCGGAAAACCGGGTCCTGGTCGGCGGCCCATTCATCCAGCAGCAGGATGTCCCGCTTTTCCAGCAAAGCCAGCAACAGCGCCAGCCGCTTTCGCTGCCCCTGTGAAAGCCGGGTATCCTGAAGACGGCTGCCGGCCACCTTCACCTTGTCCTCCATGCGGAGGCGTCCAAGCCAGTAATTCACGTCCGCCGGGTCTGCGTTCTGACCCTGCTGGGCGATGAGCTGGTCAAACAGAAAGAAGTCGGTAAACACGGAACCAAACAGGCGGCGATAGCTGCTCCAATCCTCCGGTCGCAGGGGCTGGCCGTCGATCTGGATCTCGCCCTGGTGCGGCAGATAAAGACCAGACAGCAAACGGGCCAGAGTGGACTTACCGCTGCCATTACCACCGACCAGGAAGAGGGTTTCGCCACGACGGATCGTCAGGGTGACCGGCCCCACGTCGAACCCCTGCTCACCATGCTGGGCCGGATAGCGATACCGCACCGCATGCAACTGCAGTTCCTGCCATTCACCCGTCGGATCACGGCTCATATCCTGGAAGCCGGGCTGATACTCCGCCAGCGCCAGGGTATCGAGCTTGTCGAGCGAGACCCGAGCCGACAGCAACGCGGGCAACGCCGCCACGGCAGAAACCAGAGGGGTACGCATGAAAAGAATGGTCAGGGCATAGGTAGGCGCCACGGAGGCCGCTGCCCACCCCAGGCCATTGACCAGATAGAACACCAGGCCAATGGTGCCGAGCACCATGATGTTGGCCCAGTTGCTGGCGATGCTGTGATAGCGGTCCGCCAGCGTGACATGGCTGCGATAGGTTTCTGCGCTCAGATCAAACTCGTCGTCGTAGTAACGGCGAGCACGGTCACGGTTGAGGCTCAGCTCTTTCCGCCCTTCAATAGCCGCCTCGTAGTCCTGATAAATGCGATCTTCAGATTCGCGAAGCTGCTGGAGATGGTGACTCAGGGCCCTGATCAGCACCCACCCCACACCAATGGTGAACGTCATCCAGAGCAACGTCATGACAAATAGCGGCAGTGACAGGTAGGCCAGGTACGCGAACGCTGCGACACTCAGGCCAAGGCCGTATATCAGCTGAGGCAGATTGACAAATGCCAGGGTGATATTACGGATATCGCTGGACAGACTGGCCAGAATATTCGCCCCGCCAATCTCTTCCAGGCGCTCAATTCCGGTATCAAGAACCCGCTTGACCATCGACCGCCGCAATCCGTAGACAAACCGATGACCAAGCGCCGTCAACAATATCTGGGCGTAGGAGGCGATGATCAGCAGTACCACCAGCAGGCCGGTAAACTGCCAAAGCAGACCTGCCCCGCCTTCTGTCGCAGACACCAGGCGCTCGTTAATAAACGCCACCACCCCGACACTCAAAAGCGCACTCACAACGCTCAGCAAAAGCGCAACGGTCAGCGCCCCCGGGTTGTGACTAAATACCAGACGGATCAGTCTCATGAACAACAGTCCCCAATTCGCGAATGAGAAAGGCTTGGATTAAAACGGATAGGATTGGTCCAGGCTGCCACGGCAATGAGCCAGCGCATCCTTCAGCATGAAGTTGATCAATGTGGGAGAGACCCCAATAGCGAGAGCCACCTCCCTCTGGGTCAGACCTTCAACCCGGGTAAGCATTAACACCTTCTGTACACGAGCAGGCAGCTCTGCGAGAGAAGACAGCGCATGGTGCAGTGCCCGGGTTCCAGCCAACTGCCGTTCTGGTGAAGCCGAAAGCACACCGGCTTCCTCCTCCACATCGACATCGCAGGCTGCGAAGCGGTTTTCCAGGGCCAACCGGCGAAGACGATCGATGGCGAGGTTACGCACCACCCGGTGAAGAAAGCGGCCCTCGTCCCTGACATTGTCGGCGAATCCCTGGTCCCACACTTTCAGGAACGCATCCTGTACCACATCCTCAGCCTTTGCCCTGCACCCAAGGAGATATTGAGCGGTGTCCACCAGGGGTTTTCGATGCTGCTGGTAGGCCGCTACAAGGCGCCTCTCCCAATTCGGCGCTCCGGTAACGTCAACGGATCTTAGGTCGGACAGGTTGCGAGCCTGTTGATCCAATTCGTGCCTGAAAGAACTCATAGCAAGCCGTCCCTGGGTAGTTTATAAATGACAATCATTTGCATTTAACCATCATTAACATTTGGGATTCAAGGCCTGAAAATGAACAACCGGCAACAATCACGGAATGAGTCGAAAACCCATGCTTTACAGCCGGCTCGTTTAGATCATTGTTTATATGGGTGTTTTCAGGCGAGAAATGCCAAAGACAGATAAAAAAAGAGTCGCGGCGCAGGCTAGGCTCTTGACAGCCCACACCCCCAACCATAAGATACGCGCCGCTTCCATTGGTGAAGTGACGGCAAGGTAGCTCAGTTGGTTAGAGCACGGCACTCATAATGCCGGGGTCGGCGGTTCGACTCCGCCCCTTGCTACCAGAATTTAAAAGGTCGCGACTCACGTCGTGACCTTTTTTCGTTTCGGGGACGCCCCCGCCCTTCCCGGGAATTGAACGCGGGACGACCCGCCTCCATTGTTCCTGAATTTCCATGAGAACCACTAAAGACAGAATCCGTCAGGCCGTCTCGTTCGAGATCATCGGCCTGCTTATCGCCATCCCATTAGCCGCACTTGTGTTTGGCTTCGAGCTCGACAAAACCAGCGTCCTGGCTGCCATAGGTGCAACCATGGCAACCGGCTGGAACTACCTCTTCAATCTCATGTTCGATCACGGCCTGAAACGGCTTACCGGCTCTACTCGTAAGTCACTGAAGATGCGGTTATTTCATGCGCTCAGCTTTGAACTTGGCCTGATGATAACCTTCCTTCCGGTCATCGCCTGGTGGATGGGCATTGGGCTGGTTGAGGCACTGATCGTCGACATCGCCTTCGTGGTCTTTTATCTGGTGTATGCGTTCGTTTTCACCTGGTGTTACGACACGGTGTTTCCTGATGACGACGCCAGCCTCAGTTGAGATCGTTTCGATACCGGCACCATCGAATGGCATTGCGCAGCTCTTCCGTCAACTGGCCATTCCCATGCTCATGGGAAACGTATAGGGAAAGGTCTACCCAGGCCGCCCTACGCACAAAATAATCGCCCTCATAATTGTCCATAAACTTGTCCACGAGCACCCAGGGAATGACCACAACATCTGCCCGGCCCAACTTGAGCAGGTAGACTGCCTGGCGCCATTCGGAGACGTGTAGAATCTTTGCGTTTTCGCCTTGAACCAGTTGATCCCCGACGAACTTCCTGACGAACGCGTAGGTGAGGCCAGCCGTCTGGTTGAGGGGAGGCATCTCTTCCAGAAACAGGTAAACGTACTCTGTCTGGAAGAGTCGCCCACCGAAATCAGCGTAGCGGTCCCGTTCAGAGGTCTGGACCAGGGGAAGGCCTACCGCAACACCGCCCTTTCGCAGTTGGTAAAGCAGCTGGGCCAAAGGCATTTCAACGAACTGAAAATCCCCGGGAACCCGTTCGAACACGCACCGATAGAAACCGGAAAAGCGCCCCTCCAACGCTCCCTCCGAAACCGTTATTTCCCGCTCTATCCCAGCAGCAATTCCGACGCGCACTGGTTCCTGCGCGTGCGAAAGATTCAAGGGCATAGCGATCGCGAGGAGGGCGATTAGTAGAGGCTGATAGCGCGCAGACTTCCTGTCCATAAGAGTGACTCGTCAACGGAGATCCATTCACACCGCAAGCTTAGTTCAATTTTTCATCGCGCTCCACGTAATGACAGGCCACCCAGTGCCCGGCCTGGTCTTGCCGTCAAGCACCGGCACTTCCCTGGCCTTCGTCATTGGCTCCGGGAATCGCTGTCGGGTCCATCCACATGGCTTCCCATACGTGCCCGTCCGGGTCGGCGAGATTTCTGTTATACATGAACCCCAGGTCCTGTAACGGGTTGATGTCTGCAACGCCGCCGTTGTCAGCGGCAGCGTTATTCATCGCGTCGACGGCTTCGCGGTTGCTGCAGGAGATGGCCAGCATCACCTCGCTGGAGGTGGTCGGCGGAATTGGGCGGTCAGTAAACGTGCGCCATTTGTCGTGGGTGAGCAACATGACGTGAATGGCCTCGCTCCAGACCATGCATGCGGCAGTATCGTCGGTGAACTGGGGGTTGTTCCTGAAACCAAGCGCCTCGTAGAAGGCCATGGAAGCATTGAGGTCTTTTACCGGCAGGTTTACAAAAATCATTGATGTCATGGTTCACGCTCTCCAGATTGTAGGTGGTAGAAACAGGTTGTTAGTGCCCTGTTACCTTCTTGTCGGTTCACCATTGCGAATTTCGACATCGTTTCCACACTTTATTACGACTCCTGTCGTTCTACGTAGTGACAGGCCACCCAATGCCCTGCCCCGGTTTTGTCTTCCAGTGCCGGCACTTCCCTACTGCAATAGTCCGTCGCCAGCGGGCATCGTGTACGAAACACGCAGCCGCTGGGGGGATTCATCGGCGACGGCAGGTCGCCTTCCAGTTCCGCCGGGGGCTTGGCCCGTTCCCTCTCCGGGTCAGGGATCGGCACCGCGGCCATCAGAGCCTGAGTGTAAGGGTGCCGGGGGTTGGCAAACAGTTCAGCACGGGGGGCGTTTTCGGCCACATTGCCCAGGTACAGCACCATCACCCGGTCACTGATGTGTTTGACCACGCTCAGGTCGTGAGCAATGAAGATCAATGACAGGCCCATGTCCCGCTGCAGGTTTTTGAGCAGATTAATCACCTGAGCCTGTACCGACACATCGAGGGCGGAGACGGGCTCGTCGCAGATGATCAGTTTCGGCTCCAGTATCAACGCCCGGGCAATGCCCACCCGCTGGCACTGGCCACCGGAGAATTCGTGGGGGTAACGGTTTTTCTGGTGAGGGTGCAGGCCAACGCGATCCATGATGGCATCCACTTTCTCCCTCAGCTCGGCGCCCTTGATATCCGGGTAGTGGGTACGCAGGGGCTCAGCAATGATGTCGCCGACGGTCATTCGTGGCGACAGAGAGGCAAGCGGATCCTGGAACACCATCTGCAGGCGTTGGCGACGCTTGCGCAGTTGTTTCAGGTTGAGCCCCCGCAGGTCCTCGCCCAACCACACCACCTTTCCCGCCTGGCTGGGCACCATGCCCATGATGGCCCTTGCCAGGGTGGACTTGCCGCAGCCGGACTCTCCCACGATGCCGAGGGTTTCGCCCTCGTTGAGGGTGAAGCTGACGTTGTTCACCGCTTTTAGTGGCTGCGGCCGGGTCCAGGGCCAGGCGTTGCGAGGCATGATGTCGAAGGTAACCCGCAGGTTTTCCACCGTCAGCAGGCGCTGTTGTTCGCTCATCGAATCGCCTCCCTTGGCAGATTGCATACACGAATCCGCTCTGCCCCGAATCGCTCCGGTGGGTCGAGTTCGTGATAGCAGCGCGGCTCCGCCACGGGGCAACGGTCGCAGAATGGACAGCCCGGCGGCAGGTTCATCAGGTTGGGCGGGTTGCCGGGGATGGTGACCAGTTCATCCATCTGCTCATCAATACGCGGAATGGCGCCCATCAGGCCTTTGGTATAGGGATGGGAGGGATCCCGGAACAGGTCCCGGGTGGCAGCGAATTCCATCATCTGGCCACCGTACATCACCAATGTCTGGTCGCAGCTTCCGGCCACTACGCCCAGGTCGTGGGTGATCAGGATAATCGCGGTATTGAATTCCTGTTGCAGCTCCTGCAACAAGTCCATCACCTGAGCCTGTACCGTAACATCCAGGGCGGTGGTGGGTTCGTCCGCAATCAGCAGGCGCGGCCGGCACAACAGGGACATGGCGATCATGACCCGTTGACGCATACCCCCGGAGAATTCATGGGGGTAACAATGAATTCGGTTGCGGGCCTCGGGGATACGAACCGCTTCCAGCATCTGCAGGGATTCCTGAAGAGCCTGTTTGCGGCTGATGCCTTTGTGTTGCACCAGCACTTCGATGAGCTGGTCGCTGACTTTCATGAACGGGTTCAGGGACGTCATCGGGTCCTGGAAAATCATACCGATGCGGGCCGCACGGATCTGATTCATCCGCTTTTCCGGCAAGTTAAGCAGTGGCTCGCCTTCAAAGATCACCTCGCCATTGACCCGGGCGTTGTCCGGGAGCAGGCCCATCAGCGCAAATACCCCCTGGCTTTTACCCGCGCCGGACTCACCCACGATGCCCAGAGTCTGCCCAGCCTCCAACTGGTAGCTGAGCCCCCTCACTGCCTGCAAGGTGCCATCCGGTGTATCGAAGGCCACTTCGAGATTATTGACTTCCAGCATTGCCATAGATCGAGTTCCTGCCGGCTCAGCGGTCTTTAGGGTCAAGGGCATCCCGCAGCCCGTCGCCGAGAAAATTGAAACAGAACAGGGTGAGCACCAGCATCAGCATCGGGAAAATCAGGGTCCATGGCGCGGTCCACATGGCATCCGCGCCTTCGGAAATCAGCGCACCCCATGACGTGTAGGGTTCCGACACCCCAAGCCCCAGGAACGAGATAAAGGATTCGAACAGGATCATCTCCGGCACCAGCAGGGTTGCATAAACAATCACCACGCCCAGCACATTGGGCACGATGTGGCGGAGCACGATCAGGAAGGGATGCACACCGACGGACATGGCGGCCTCAATGTACTCCTTGCGCTTCAGGCTCAGGGTCTGGCCCCGCACAATCCGGGCCATATTCAGCCAGCTCACCGCGCCGATGGCTACGAAAATGAGCAGTACATTGCGTCCGAACACCGCCATCAGAACGATCACCAGGAACATGAAGGGAAAGGCGCTGAGCACTTCGAGCGTCCGCATCATGATGGCGTCGGTACGGCCACCCACGTAACCGGAAATGGCCCCATAAAGCGTGCCGATGACCACCGCCGTCAGCGCTCCGAGAACGCCGACCATGAGGGAAATACGGCTGCCCTGCACAGTGCGTTGGTAGAGGTCCCGGCCGATGGGATCAAGACCGAAATAGTGCTGGCTCGCCAGGCTGGGCAAGCCATCTTCATCCAGGTTTGGCAAACTGGCCCAGTCGATGGACTCGTTATCCCAGGGTGACAGGTACTGGCCGAAGGCCGCGAACAACAGCAACAGTGCCAGCACGACCAGGCTAGCCACCGCCGCACGGTGGTTCATAAAACGCCGTCGCGCGTCACGCCACAGGCTGCGGCCTTCGGTGTAGGCGTCTTCCGCAAGGGTGTCCGCCAGTTCGCCCATGCCCGCATGTTTGTCGGAGAAAAACATCAGTAACGCACCCTCGGGTCCAGCCAGGTATAGAGAATATCCACCGCCGCGTTAAAGACGATGGTCAGTACGCCCACCAGAATGGTGACCCCGAGAATCAGTGAGTAGTCCCGGTTGATGGCACCGTTGACGAAGTGCTGGCCAATGCCGCCCGTGGAAAATACCTGATCAATGATCACCGAACCGGTGATGATGCCCACGAAAGCCGGCCCAAGGTACGACACCACCGGAATCAACGCGGGCTTGAGGGCATGACGCAATACGATCTTGTGGCGGGGAATGCCCTTGGCTCGGGCGGTGCGGATGAACGGACTGCGCAGGGTCTCTATCATGCTGCTACGGGTAATCCGCGCCACCTGCGCAATGTAGGACGTCGCCATGGCGATGATCGGCAGCACGATGTATTCCACCTGACCGCCTTCCCAGCCGCCGGCAGGCAACCAGCGCAACGTGACGGCAAACAGCAGCACCAGCAACGGCGCCATCACGAAATTGGGGAACACCACCCCGGTCATGGCGGCGGTCATCACCGTATAGTCCGGCCAACGGTTTTGTTTCAGGGCCGCAACCACACCCAGCCCCACCCCGAACACAACCACGAACAGGAAGGACCAGGCACCGATGTAGGCGGACCGGGGAAAGCTGGATTCGATCAGCTCATTGACCGTGAAGTCCTTATAACGAAACGAGGGCCCCAGGTCGCCCTGGGCGACGTTGCCCACGTAAATGAGGTACTGCTGCCACAGGGGCTTATCCAGGTTGTATTTGGCCTCGATGTTTTCCATCACCGCTTCCGGCACATTACGCTCGTTGGTAAACGGGCCGCCAGGTGCCGCGTGCATCAGCACGAACGAGACAGTGATCAACGCCAGAATGGTTGGTACCGCTACCGCCAGACGCCTGATGATAAAACTGAACATGGCTTCCCTCAGTCCGCAGTGATGTACATATCCTTGCTGTAAACAATGTTACGGGGATTCTTCTCCGGATAGCCCTTCAGGGACGGGCTCACCAGCGCCACCGTGGTGTTGAAGTACACCGGCACCACCGGAAACGCCTGCCACAGGATCTCCTCGGCCCTGACATAGTAGGGATTAGGGTCGTCGCTGGAACGGGCATCCAGCAGCAACTGGTCGTATGTTTCATTGCTCCAGCCGCCGTCGTTATTACCGCTGTCGCTGGTTAGCAGGGTCAGGAAGGTGGAGGCTTCGTTGTAATCCCCTTTCCAGCCAAACCGGGCGATACCATAGTTGCCAGCCTGCTTCTCGGAGAGGAAGGTTTTCCACTCCAGATTGCTGATGGTGACCTTTGCCCCCAGCTTCTCTTTCCACATCTGGCTGACCACGATGGCCAGCGCCTTGTGGCTCTCGTCGGTGTTGTAGAGCAGTTCGAATTCCAGTGGGTTGTCTTCATTGTAGCCGGCTTCCTCAAGGGCTTCGCGCGCCTCTTCGTCGCGGCGGGTCTGGGACCAGGTAGCGTACTCCGGCTGCCGGAAGTCGAAACCGCTGACGTAGGGCGGTGTCAGTGTGAATGCCGGCATCTGGTTGCCCCGGGTGATGTAGCTGACGATGATATTGCGGTCAATGGCGTAGGTCAGCGCCCGACGCACTCTCACGTCGTCAAAGGGCGGCCTGTTGACGTTGAACGCATACATGTACGTGGCCATGCTGGGTACCATCACCAACTCTTTGGGCCGCTCTTTTTTCAACCGGGCCATCTGGGACACCGGCACCGTGGAGGTCATGTGCAGCTCGCCACTGGCGTAGCGCTGAAGCTCGGCGGACGAAGATTCGATCGGCAGGTAAACCACCCGGTCGATGATGGTGCTGTCATCCCCCCAGTAGCGGGGATTGCGAGCCGCCACCAGCTTCTCGCCAATATGCCAGGCGTTCAACGTATAGGCTCCGTTGGAAACCATCTTGCCAGGCCTGGTCCAGTCCTCGCCGTGGGCCTCGATGGCCTGGCGGGGGGCAGGAAACATCGTGTAGTGGACGGTCATATCCGGCAGGTAGGTGATCGGCTCGTCCAGGGTCACCTCGAAGGTGAAGTCGTCGACAGCGCGCACACCCAGCGTATCCGGTGTCTTTTCCCCTGCGATGATCTCGCCGGCATTGGCCACCCCGGCAGACTCGATGTAATACGCATAGTTTGAGCCTACCTCCGGGTCGACCGCCCGGCGCCACCCATACACGAAATCCTGGGCGGTAACGCGACTGCCATCGCTCCAGCGGCCGTCTTCACGGAGCTGGAATGTCCAGGTCAGGTTATTGTTCGATGAGGCCCAGGACGTCGCCATCGCCGGTTCGGTATCCCCTCTAGGGCCGCTGCGGGTCAACCCTTCGAACAGGTCAACCACGATGGCGCCACCCACGCTGTCCTGGACCAGCTGGGGGTCCAGGGAAGCAGGTTCACTGGCATTGCCACGAACAAGCACCTGCCTTTCGGCCAGTCTCTCACCGGTTTCCGGATGTTCCAGCAGACGGCTTTTCGGAGCGTTTACATCAGCGCCGGCTGGGGCCCGCCCACCATCATCTTCCGGATAATCATCACTGCAAGCGATCAGAAACAGGGAAAGCAGGACGGCCCAAGCGGCCCTCGTCTTGGAGCCAAGGGGGGGCGTTGTTGTCTGGCGGATGATGCCTGTTGTTATTTGCAGGTTTGTGGCTGTCATATCTGTTCGAACCTAGCGCGGAAACACGGAAGTCACAAGCCGATGAGGGTCAACATGAAACAATGCTCACGTTCCTGTGCCTGTGGCATACTCAATCGGGATGTTCGACCTCAACAACAACGCTTGATAAAAGGGATGCTCAACCATGAAACCGGAAACTCTCGCCCTTCACGCTGGCTTCAACGGCGATCCGACAACCAACGCCGCGACCACGCCCATCTACCAGACCACCTCCTACACGTTCGACGACACCCAACACGGTGCGGACCTGTTTGACCTGAAGGTACAGGGCAACATCTACACGCGCATCATGAACCCCACCAACGCCGTACTGGAGGAACGTATGGCGCAGCTTGAAGGTGGTGTGGGTGCGCTCGCAGTAGCCTCGGGCATGGCGGCCATCCTTTACTCGCTCCAGACCATCTGCAAAGTGGGGAATAACATTGTCAGCACCGGCCAGCTCTATGGCGGCACCTACAATCTGTTCGCCCACTCGCTGCCGAACCAGGGCATCAACTGCCGCATGGTACGACACGATGATTTTGACGCGGTGGAGAAAGCCATTGATGACAATACCCGCGCCCTGTTCTGCGAATCCATTGGCAACCCGGCCGGTAATGTGGTTGATATCCAGCGCTGGGCGGACATTGCCCACAAACACGGCATTCCGCTGATCGTCGACAACACCGTGGCAACGCCTTTCCTGTGCCGGCCCTTCGAACACGGTGCAGACATCGTGGTGCACTCGCTGACCAAATACATCGGCGGCCACGGCACCACCGTAGCGGGTGTGGTGGTCGACTCCGGGAAGTTCGACTGGGCCGCCAACAAGGCGAAGTTCCCCATGCTCAACGAGCCGGACCCGTCCTACCACGGCGTGGTCTATACCGAAGCCCTTGGCGCAGCGGCTTTCATCGGGCGCTGCCGCGTGGTTCCCCTGCGCAATACCGGCGCCGCTCTGGCTCCGTTCAATGCCTTTTTGATCATGCAGGGCCTTGAAACACTCGGCCTGCGCATGGAAAGACACTGTGAAAACGCCGAAAAAGTGGCCAATTTCCTGCAAAACCATCCGTCGGTGGAATGGGTAAACTATGCCACCCTGGACGACAGCCCCTACAAAGCCACCTGCGACAAAATCTGCGGCGGCCGTGCGTCAGGCATTCTCAGTTTCGGCATCACCGGCGGGCTTGAGAATGGCGCGAAATTCATCGATGCCCTGCAACTGATCTACCGCCTGGTCAACATTGGTGATGCCAAATCCCTGGCCTGTCACCCCGCCACAACGACACACCGGCAGCTCAATCCGGAGGAACTGGCAAGTGCGGGTGTCAGTGAGGATCTGGTGCGCCTGTCCATTGGCATCGAACACGTGGATGACATCATTGCCGATATCAGCCAGGCGCTGGACAAAGCAACCGCCTGATGTGATTGCCGGGTACGACGAAAGTCGTGCCCGGAACCCCCGTGATTGTCCGTACCTGCCTTGTATCCTCCGCCGGCGCAGATTACCCTTTAGGGTCAGCCAAGCCCTTTATCCGCCGCCGAGAAGAGAGTCCCCCAGTAATGAGCGACAGTGCCAAATCACGCGTCACCAGTGGTTCAAAGTTCCGCAACGAACATGGATTCTCAGCGATCAAGGATGGCATCAAGCGCTCGGGCTCGGGCATCATCGACACCAAAACCCAGCGTAAACCGTCCTGGCTGCGTGCACGCATGCCCGGCGGCGAGCGCTATGAAGCGGTGCGCAAGAACGTCAGCGAACACCGGCTGAGCACGGTCTGCCAGGAATCCCATTGCCCGAACATCGGCGAATGCTGGGCCAACGGTACCGCCACCATTATGGTGATGGGCTCCGTGTGCACCCGCGCCTGCCGCTTCTGCGCCGTTGATACCGGCAACCCCAAAGGCTGGCTGGACCATGAGGAACCGGAAAATACCGCGAAATCCGTTGAACTCATGGGCCTGCGCTATATCGTACTAACCTCCGTAGACCGGGACGATCTGGACGACGGCGGCGCCGCTCACTACGCAGCCTGCGTGTCCGCCATCAAGCAGCGCACTCCCCATGTCGCAGTGGAAGCCCTGACACCTGACTTTGACGCCGTCATGGCGCACGTTGAGAAGGTCGTGGACTCGGGCCTGGACGTTTTCGCACAGAACGTGGAAACCGTGAAGCGCCTGACCACTCGCGTGCGGGACCCCCGCGCCGGCTACGAGAAAACCCTCAGCGTACTGGCGCACGCCAAGCAATACCGTCCGGACGTGCTCACCAAGACCAGCCTGATGCTGGGCCTCGGTGAAACCGAAGAGGAAATCCTCGAAACCATGGACGACCTGCGGGCTATCGGCGTCGACATACTGACCCTGGGCCAGTATCTGCGCCCCACTCAGAACCACTTGCCGGTGGAAAAGTACGTAACCCCGGACGACTTCAATCGCTACCGCGAGATTGGCCTGGAAAAAGGTTTCATGGAAGTGCCGTCGGGCCCCATGGTGCGCTCCAGCTACCGTGCCGATCGCGTGTTCGAAAAGAACAACCTGGGCCTTGCGGTGCCAGACGTACCTGCTTCCTCCAACGCCCAGCAGATTCCGGTCAAAGCGGTAGACTGAACCACTGATCAATTCCCTGGAATAGACCTCAAACAGGGGCACCGTCGACGGACAGTTTGTGGCACACTCTGCACTCGCTTTCACTGTGTAGGGTAATTCTTACGATGTCCTGGCTTCGATCTTTCTATGACCGGCTGATTTTCCCCCGTCCTGTTCTGGTACTTCTGCTGTTTGGCGCCCTGCTGTTGATCGCCAGCCTGCGGCTGGACCAGTTCCGCCTGGATGCCTCGGCCGAGTCGCTGGTTCTTGAGGATGATCGCTCCCTGGAGCAGTACCGGGAAGTGAATCGCCGCTTCACCACCTCTGACGATTTTCTCGTTGTCACCTACACGCCGGACCAGGAATTGTTCAGCAACGAGGGCCTGGCGTTGCTGGCGTCGTTGCGAGATGAGCTCGCAGCCCTGGAGAATGTCAGCTCCACCAACAGCATCCTCAACGTCCCCCTGCTCCACAGCCCGGACCTGACCCTGGACACCGTCGACTCAGAAATCCAGACCATTGACGAGGATGACGTTGCGCCGGACACCGCCAAAAAAGCGCTACTCAACAATCCGCTCTACCCGAACCTGCTGATCAGCGAAGACGCGCGCACCACTGCGATACAGGTGAACCTGCCCACTCCCGAGCGCTATTTTGAACTGCTCCGGGAGCGCAACGAGCTGCGGGATAAAGTGCAGAGCGGCCAAGCCTCGGCAGAAGAACAGCAAAGACTGGAAACCGTCAGCCAGGCATTCATCGAGTTCACCGAGGCCCAGGGCGAGGAAAGGGACCGCACCATCAAACGGGTCAGGGACATCCTCGACAGCTACCGTGACCGCGCCGAGATCTACCTGGGCGGCGTACCCATGATCGTTGCCGACATGATCCGTTTCATCCAGAACGACCTGTCCACCTTCGGTGTTGGTGTGCTGATCTTCCTGCTGTTGACCCTGGCAATCATTTTCCGCCAGTGGCGCTGGGTGCTGGTACCACTGTTGTGCTGCAGCTTTACGGTGTGGCTGGTGATCGGCTATCTGAGCTGGGCGCAATGGCCAGTCACGGTGATCTCATCCAATTTCGTGTCGTTGCTGCTGATCATGACCCTCTCGCTGACCATCCACCTGATCGTTCGCTATCGGGAGTTCCAGCACGACGACCCTGAAGCCGAATCACGGGATACGCTGCGGCACACCTTGCTGGCGATGATCAAACCCTGCTTCTACATGGCCATCACCACCATTGTTGCTTTCGGCTCGCTTACGTTCAGCGGTATCCGCCCGGTGATCGATTTTGGCTGGATGATGACCATCGGCCTGACCGTGGCCTTCCTCATCACATTTATCATCTTCCCGGCCCTGCTGGCACTGCTGCCACCGCCGGTGGACGACCGGGTTCGCTCCAACCGAATTCCCTTTACCGATTGGTTTGCGCGGTTTACCGAGCACTACGGCAAAACCGTACTAGTCGGCTCCGCCATCCTCGCGGTGCTCTGCGTCATCGGCCTAAACCGCCTGACGGTGGAAAACAGCTTCATCGACTACTTCAAGTCCAGCACCGAAATCCACCAGGGCATGATCACCATTGATGACCGTCTGGGAGGCACGACCCCACTGGATGTGGTAATCACAGACGAGAAACCACCCGAAAGCGAAGCCGGCGGCGACCCCTTTGCCAGTGATTGCGATCCGTTTGTGGAGGACTGCGAGGGTGCCGAGGAATACCGGGACACCTGGTTCACCTATCAGAAGATGGACCGCCTGGGTAAGGTTCACGACTACCTGGACAGCCTGCCAGAGACCGGCAAGGTCATGTCCATCGACACCACCCTGGACATCCTTGCCCAGGTTAACGGTGGCGAGGCCCTGAATGCCCTGGAACTGGCGTTCGTCCCCTCGGCGGTGCCGGACGGTCTGAAGGACATTCTTCTGACCCCCTACATCAGCGAAGAGCATGACCAGGCCCGCTTCAGTATCCGCATTCTGGAGACTTCCCCTGACCTGCGCCGGCAGGCATTGCTGGACCGCATACGCACTCACCTCACCGAAGAAATGGGCTTTGAGGACGATCAGGTGAAGCTTACGGGCATGACGGTGATGTACAACAACATGCTGCAAAGCCTGTTCGATTCGCAGATCAAGACCATCGGCATTGTCTTCCTGGCCATCATGGTGATGTTCCTGATCCTGTTCCGGTCGATAAAGCTGGCGCTGATCGGCATGGCCCCGAACCTGATCGCGGCGGGTTCGGTGCTGGGCCTGATGGGCTGGCTGGGGATTCCGCTGGATATGATGACGATCACGGTGGCGGCCATCACGGTGGGGATCGCAGTGGACGATACCATTCACTACATCCACCGTTTCAAGACGGAATTCGAGAAAGACGGCGACTACCTCGCCACCATGCACCGCTGCCACCGCAGTATCGGACAGGCGATGTTCTTTACCTCGCTGACGATTATTACCGGCTTTTCGATCCTGGTGCTGTCGAACTTTATTCCGACCATCTACTTCGGGTTGTTTACCGGCTTTGCCATGTTCATGGCACTGGTGGGGGCGCTTACGTTGTTGCCTCGGCTTATTGTGCTGGTTAAGCCGTTCGGGGCTGAATTGTGAGTAACACTCTCCTAGCCTTCACAATTTGGTGATTGTCGCACCGATGTAGGCCCTTCCCGCCGCGACCTGACTCCCAACCAGCAGGCTACAGTCACAAAAAAACCGCCCAAGCCAGAGGCAAAGGCGGTTCTTTCAGGCCCCGGGCGTTAACCCGGAAGGCAGCAGTACGAGCTATTGGTGCTTACTGCATGCCCTGCTGCATCTGACGCTGCTGTTGCATCTGCTGCTGCATTTGCTGCATACGCTTGTTCAGTTCATCACGCTGCTCCTGGGTGAACACCGCATCAACCTTCGCCTGCATCAGGGTAGACATGGCCGTCATCTCGCCAGTTACATCACCCAGCTTCTCGGCGTTGTCACGAATCGCGTCTTCGTCGTAATCCGGCTTGATCTGAGCCTGGATCTGCTGCTGCAGTTGCTGGGCTTCGCCCTGAAGCTCCTGAATCTCAGCCTGCATCTCTTCAATGATGCCGCGAATTTCTTTCTGCTGGTCTTCACTCAAGCCAACCATCTGAGCCAGCTGATCAACCTGGTCCGGCTGCCCGCCAGATTGCTGCGCCATCGCCGGAGAAGACAGCCCGATAGCAATCAGGGCAATTCCGAACAGTTTCACGAGCTTCATAGAAATCTCCACTAATCGATTATTTAAGTCGCTTTGGGTTTTCGAGCCCTACACCCTAAATCAAAACAACCGGGTATTTCACCCCGAACCCCCTTCTTTTTGTACATACTTCACACCCTCACATGCCTCAGCTCCCACCATGGGCGGGTTGAGAGAAATGTGAAAATTTAGTCATTCCCGTCCATAATGGCGCCGTTCAGCCACTTCAGGAGTATCAACCATGGCCATTAACTGGTTTCCAGGGCACATGCACAAGGCCCGCAAGGAAATCAAAAAGGTAATGCCCCAGATGGATCTCATTATCGAGGTCGTGGACGCGCGCCTGCCGTTCAGCAGCGAAAATCCGCTGGTCCCTGCCCTGCGCGGCGATACGCCCGTCATCAAGGTGCTTAACAAGCGAGACCTGGCTGACCCGGCCATTACCGAACAATGGCTCGGCTGGCTGGAAAAGGAACGTGGCGTTCGGGCCATCACCATGACCCACAACCAGCGCGCGGAAGCCCTCGACATCCTGCGACTGGCCGGTGAAATGACGCCGGATCATGATCGCCAGAAACGGGCGCTGCGGGTGATGATCCTGGGCATCCCCAATGTCGGGAAGTCCACGCTGATCAATACCATGGCGGGCCGGCCGGCGGCCAAGACTGGAAATGAGCCCGCAGTGACCCGGGCGCAGCAGGCCATCAAACTGCCAGACAACGTTCTGCTCTATGACACACCGGGGTTTCTCTGGCCCAAGCTGTCTCCGGAAGCCTGCGGATACCGCCTGGCTATTAGTGGCGCCATTCGCAGTGCGGTGATTGAGTTTGAGGACGTGGCGTTATTCGAGGCGGATTACCTGCTGGACGCGTATCCCGAACTGGCAATGGCGCGCTACGGGTTTGAAGAAAGGCCCCGGGACGGCCTGGCACTGATGGACGGCATCGCGGAAAAACGACGGTTCCTGGGGAGAGGTGGGGTTCCGGACCTGCACAAGGTGTCGGAAATACTGCTTAACGAATTCCGCTCCGGGAAGCTCGGGCGAATTTCGCTGGAGACGCCCGCCATGGTCGAGCAGGAAGCCCGGGAAGAGGCTGAACGTCAACGCGAGAAATCCGACAAAGCCTGATCATCGAGACCACAACGGCATACGTTGAACCATCCCGCCGCCACATAGGCGGACGGCAGTGCGTCGAACATATCACGTGCCGTGCGAACCAGATGGGGCTGGTCGTAGAACCCGGCCTCTGTCGCCAACCGGGAGACGGATATACCCGGTTTCCAGAACGCCAATGCCCGGTTGATCTTCAGGTGCAGGAGAAAGCGGCGCAGCGGCACGCCCGTTTCCTGGCGAAACAGATGCGTCAGCCGTGACGAGGACAGCCCGACACTTTGAGCCAGAGAGTTCAGTTCCAGGCGTTCCGGCAGTTCTGCCCTCAGCTTCCCGCAAATGGCCGCTATACGGTCGTCCAGCGCAACGGGCGCGTGCCCGCTCCGGGAGATTACTTTTGCCAGCGCGCCGGCCATGGCCTCGCAGCCTGTCTCCCCGGGGTCAGGCAGATCCACACCGGTCAACGAAAGATCCGTGGAGGCCATGCCTGCCGTAACAGATTTCAGGGACCGCCAGTAAACGCTGTCGGGGTCGAGCTGGACGCTCCAGATTCTGGCCTCCCCAGGCTCCAGTGCCTGGGGAACGTCAGGGGCGACGATGGCGGCGCGGGTTTCCCGCCATTCACCGTCCACAGCCAGCCGAAAGGGACGGTCGAGCCCCACCAGCAAAGAAGCGCTTATGTGGCGGTGGGAGCGGTTGGGCATCAATTGCCCGAGTACCTGCCAGTGATCCTGCCACAAAAACACGGTGCCCTTGTGGCTCTGATCGCTGGTTGGTGTTTTGAAGGGCGGTGCCTGCATGGTGTCACTCAACTCTGCATTTCCCTGCAAGCATACCTCAAGCAGCCTTGTTTCAGTGACTCTGAGGCTGGCGCCCACCGTTATGGCCACCTTGGGCATGAGGCACCGGTATTCCCAGCTTCGCCGCAAGCTCGATGCTAACGAAGATCGGCCCGATCAGCAGGAACACAAGGTCTTCCACGAACGACGGCTTCTTGCCTTCAATTTTATGGCCGACCACCTGGACCGCCCAGGCAACGATCCAGACCACAAGACTGGTCCAGAACAGGGACAGACCACTGGCCAGCACACTCTGTATGGCCCACAAAGACAGTACAAACCAGCCCGCCATCAATACGAACACCCAAAGCGACAAGCGCAGATAAACGATACCCGACAAGCCCGCGAGAATCGTGGCGCCGTTGACCCAATAGGCCCCAGAGCCAGAAAGGCCAAGCCAACTGCCTACCGGTATCAGCCAGAACAATCCCAGTGTTGATATCAGGATTGCCGGAACGCAGGCAATATGGACCCACTGGTTGACGGTGTTCTGATGGCTATCGCCGTAGTCATGCAGAAATTGAGACAGTGAACGCACGGTGAATCTCCCTCGGGTTATTGTTGATAAACGCCATCTTACCAACGTCCATGATCGCCGCCTTGTACGTAACGGCTATGCCGGCTCGCCTGGCCTCTTCTTGCACCTTACCAAGGTCAAATATCGCCGCAGCGCCAAAGCGCCTAGACTGATGGTTATAGTCAGAGACAGAGGGGACCGGCCCGGTTCGCGGTGCAGGCCCTGCTAAGGAGGAAAGTATGAGACGGGTTGTAGTTACCGGAATGGGCATTGTTTCCTGCCTCGGCAACTCCACGGATGCGGTGCTGGAAAGCCTCAAGGCCGGCAAATCGGGCATCCGGTTCAATGAAACCTATCGTGACATGGGCTTCCGCAGCCAGGTGGCAGGTTCTGTTGATGTGGATACGTCGGTCATCGACCGTAAAACCCGACGCTTCATGGGCCAGTCGGCGATGTACAGCTACCTTGCCATGGAGCAGGCCATTGCGTCCTCACGATTGACAGACGATCTGGTCTCCAATGACCGTACCGGCCTGATTGCCGGCTCCGGCGGCGCGTCCAGTGCCAGCCAAGTGGAGGCCGTCGACATCATGCGTGAAAAAGGTGTCAAACGCATCGGGCCCTACATGGTGCCACGGATCATGACCAGTACCGTGTCGGCCTGCCTGGCCACCGCGTTCAAAATTCGCGGTGTGAACTACTCCATGTCGTCTGCCTGCGCCACCAGCGCCCACTGTATTGGCCACGCCGCGGAGCAGATCCAGTCCGGCAAGCAGGACATCGTATTCGCCGGCGGTGGTGAGGAAGAAGACTGGAGCCTGACCATGTTGTTCGACGCCATGGGCGCCTTGTCCACCAAGTATAACGATGCCCCGGAAACCGCATCCAGGCCCTTCGACGCCGGTCGTGACGGATTCGTTATCGCAGGCGGTGGCGGCATGGTGGTAATGGAAGAGCTTGAGCATGCCCTCAAGCGCGGTGCCCCCATTATTGCCGAGCTGACCGGTTATGGCGCCACGTCCGACGGACACGACATGGTCGCCCCCTCTGGCGAGGGCGCCATGCGTTGCATGCAACAGGCGCTGTCCACGGTTGAAACACCGGTGGACTACATCAATGCGCATGGCACCAGCACGCCGGTAGGCGATGTGGCGGAGATGAAGGCGGTACGGAACGTCTTCGGTGATAAAGTGCCGCAGATTTCGTCCACAAAGTCGCTATCCGGCCACTCTTTAGGCGCATCGGGTGTTCATGAAGCGATCTATTCCCTGATCATGCTGCAGAACGGATTTATTGCGGGCACTAAAAACCTGACAAACCTGGATGACACCATTGCCGGAATGCCGGTTGTGGGGCCTGATTCCAAAGCGGCGCCACTGAATACAGTGATGTCCAACAGCTTCGGGTTCGGCGGCACCAATGCCTCGCTGGTATTCGGAAAAGCCTGACTTCCTGACGAGCCTAGCTTGTGGGCTCGTCCGTGAGTTCCTTGCCGCCGTTCAGGGACAGTAGCTCCAGCTCCTCGGCCAACCCCGAACGCCACGGGAGCTGCTTGACGCCAAAGGTGTTGCGGATCTTGGTGCAGATCATGGTGGCGTTCGCGGGCTCCAGGGTTGCCCATGCGGGCGTTTCATCCACCACCCGGATACCATCGGGAATACCCCTCAAACCGGTGATTGCAAGCCCCAGCTCATAGAGAGAGATATCTTCCGCACCGGCATACTGATAGGTGCCCCACACCTCCGCACCACAGTCTATCTGCTGCACAATCGCGGTAATCACCCGGGCAAGATCACTGACAGTCACAGGTTGGCCACGGCATTTACCGGGTAACTTGATGGTGTCGGACCCTGCGGCAACGGACTGCACCTTGCGGACAAAGCGCCCCAGGCTCCAGCCCGTCCTCAGAATGATATGCCGCGGCAACAACGTTCTCAGCGCCTGTTCGCATTCCCACTGCCAGTTACCCAGCTCGTTACAGGGCTGACCGGGATTGGAGGCAATATAGGCACTCTGCTTTCGGCCGTCGAACACGTAGGAAGACGACAACTGCAACAACGCGATATTGTGCTCACAGGCGTGCTCAGCCAGTGCCACAGGCAACGAAAACGACGCCTTGTGGGCCAACTCGGGGTTCTTTTCCGCACTTTCAGGGTCCGCAAGCCAAAGCGCGTTCACGATCAGATCAGTGTCGTCGGGAACCCAGCCTTCCAGCGCCGAAAGATCCGCGGTTTCAAGCTCGCTGATCAGCAACGGGCTGACATGGAGCGAGGTATTCCTTAAACGCTCCAGCAATACCCGCCCCAATGGGCCATAATCATGAACAACAAGAACGTGCACGAGCGCTCATCGCCTCCGGTTTCTATCTTCGCAACGGGTAACAATACCGTTGCCACTTTATCGGTATGCTGCTGTAAGTCTTTACCACACTGTAATCGTTCCCACAGCTTGTTGGAACGCGTGCACGGGATATCACTGATATGACGGGCACCCGATACCGTTCGAGCCAATGGCACGCGGTGTACACCCCATAGAATACGTGTCGGAGTACTGAGCAGACCTGACGAGCATACAACAACAGGATCCTACATGCTGAAACAACAAAGCCATATCGTTGCCCCCATTCCGGATGAGCTCCGCACCCGCGCACTTTATACCGTCAATGAGCTCCGGGAGCGGGGAAAGGCGGACAAGATAGCCATCGACAAACTGTTCGAACTGATTGTCGAGATGACCGACAACGGTCTGGATTTCTTTTTCCTGGAACCCCTGCGCCGGCTGAATGCCAGCAGCATGCTGATGGGTATGGCCAGAATGGGCATCGGCAGCATGCTCAAAGGCAGCAAGATGGTCGTCCACAAAGTCCTGAAGAAACTGGACGACCGCAGCCTGGCCGCGATTCTCGACTTCATCGAGGAAATCATCCACGAGCCGGAACCCGCTTCCTGATCACCTACCCTGCTGCGGTGTTGCCCGAATCCTCGTACAGCCTGGGCACCCGGGCTGTAATACCCGTTAGCAGTTCGTAGCCAATGGTACCGGCGTGTTGCGCCACTTCATCCACACTGACATGCCGCCCCCAGAGCTCCACAGAGTCGCCAGGACAGGCGTCAGGGGCGCCCTTCAGGTCCACGGCCAGCATGTCCATGGACACCCTGCCAATCAGGCGTATGCGGTTACCGCCGACCCACGCCGGAGTGCCCGTGCCGGCATGGCGAGGATAGCCATCACCATAGCCAATGGCCACAATCCCCATTCGTGTTTCCTGAGTCGCGGTCCAGCTGTAGCCATAGCCCACGGACTCTCCCGGTTGTAGCGTTCGCACGGCGGTTAAAGGGGCTTCCAGTGTCATTACCGCTTCCAGTCCCAGCTCCGGGCCAGTCTTGCCCAAGGTCGGGGAGGCGCCGTAAAGCATGATGCCGGGACGGGTCCAGTCGAACGACGGCTGGGCAGGAAGAAAATGGGCGGCGGAATTGGACGCGCTTTTCTCAAGTTTTGGCCAGTCCACCACGGCTTCACTGAATATTCGCGTCTGCTGGTCCGTGTCATCGCTGGAGATATCGTCCGCACAGGCAAAGTGCGTTACGAAACCCGCCACCTTCTCCGCCGCGGCAATGGTACCCAGTCGTGCCATAACATCGGCCAGTGCGCTCGGCGCGAAACCAAGCCGATTCATGCCGGTATTCACTTTTACCCAGACCGTCGGCGTCCCACCAGCCTGCTCCAGCCAGTCCAACTGATAATGACTGTGGACCACCACTTCAAAACCTTCGCGAACACACATCGCGACGTCCTCGGCACTGTGCATGCCCTGCAACAACACCACAGGATGGTCAACACCGGCCTCACGGATCGCCAGGGCTTCTTCCAGACAGGCAACGGCAAATTTGGGTGCATCGCTCGCCAGGGCCCGTGCGACTTCACGGATGCCATGGCCATAGCCATCGGCCTTGATAACGGCCATCGCCCGGGCCGGGCTGGCCAGCCGACAGGCGAGGCGATAGTTGTGGCGGAGTGCACGGGTATCAATACGGGCAAGGGTCTTCCGTGGCATTAATAATCCCCGCCGTAATCGCCGTGGGCCAGATCCTCGAACTTGGTGTACTTGCCGATGAAGGCCAGTCGCACAGTGCCAATGGGGCCGTTACGTTGCTTACCGATGATGATTTCGGCAATGCCCTTGTCGGAGGTGTCTTCGTTGTAGACCTCATCCCGATAGACAAACATGATGACGTCCGCGTCTTGCTCGATCGCACCGGATTCCCGCAGGTCCGAGTTGACCGGGCGCTTGTTCGGCCGCTGCTCCAGGCTCCGGTTCAGCTGCGAAAGCGCCACGACCGGGCAGCTGAGCTCCTTGGCGATCCCTTTCAGGGACCGGGAGATCTCGGAAATCTCGGCGGTCCGGCCCTCGGTGTTGCCGGGCACCCGCATCAACTGGAGGTAATCGACCATGATCAGGCCAAGCTTGCCTTCGTTCTCCCGGGCAATACGACGAGCCCGGGAACGCATTTCGGTTGGGCTCAGACCAGGCGTGTCGTCGATATAAAGCGGCTTGTCTTTCAGCAGACTCACCGCGGATGTCAGCCTGGGCCAGTCGTCCTCTTCAAGCTTACCGCTACGAATCCGGCTCTGATCAATACGCCCTAGTGACGACAACATACGCATGACCAGCGCATCCGCCGGCATTTCCATACTGAACACCAGAATCGGCGCGCCGGTGCTTATCAAGGCGTTCTCGACGATATTCATGGCAAAGGTGGTTTTACCCATGGACGGTCGCCCCGCCACGATCAACAGATCCGAGGGCTGCATCCCCGACGTCCACTCGTCCAGGTCCTTGAAGCCCGTGGTCAGACCCGTTGTAGTCTCGCCGGACTCGAACAGCTCCTCAATGCGACTGAGGGCCTTGGTGAGAATCGGGTTGATGGCCTGGGGGCCAGAGCCTTCCTTGACCCGCGATTCGGCGATCTGGAAGACGTTACGCTCGGCTTCATCCAGGATCTCGTTGCTGTTCCGGCCCTGGGGGTTAAACGCCGAATCGGATATCTCGCCGGACACCTGCACCAGTTGTCGCAGAATAGAGCGCTCCCGCACAATCTCGGCATAGGCGCGGATATTGGCGGCACCGGGTGTCTTCTCGGCCAGCTCTGCCAGGTAGGAAAGCCCACCCGCGTCTTCGATATCACCGGCACGCTCCAGGAATTCGGTCAGCGTGACAACATCAAGCGGTTCGCTTTCGCCCGCCAGTCGCTCGGCAGCACCAAAAATGAGGCGGTGATCCTGGCGATAAAAGTCGCCAGCGGAAATGATCTCCGAGATTTCATCAAATCGGCGGTTGTCCAGCATCAGGCCACCAAGCACCGCCTGTTCGGCCTCCACGGAATGAGGTGGAACCTTGATTCGGCTGGTCTCAGGGTCGCTGTTTACCGGTTTGAAATTCGGGTTGGCCATGGAAACGTCTTCGTCTGGGCATCACATCCGTGACAGTTTACGGGGATTGTCGATGCGATGGGAGAGCTACGGAAAACACAAATCATACACCAGAAAGCAACAGGCCCGGAATCCACCTGAGTGGATTCCGGGCCTGTATGGCTGCACCGGGTAGTAACCCGATGTTCAGACTAAACCGTCAATTTACTCGGCCACAACAGCCAGGTTAATGTGAACGGTTACGTCAGAGTGCAGCTGAAGCTCGATTTCGTACTCGCCAACCACGCGGAGCGGGCCTTCGGGCAGACGAACTTCACTTTTCTCAACGTCGGTACCGGTGGCGGTAATCGCATCTGCGATGTCACGCACACCGATGGAGCCGAACAGCTTGCCTTCTTCACCAGCCTTGGAGGTAATGGTGACTGAGGCGCCTTCCAGAGCTTCGCCACGAGCCTGGGCCGCAGCCAGCTTCTCAGCTGCCGCTTTCTCCAGCTCTGCACGGCGCTCTTCGAACGCTTTCAGGTTGTCAGCGGTTGCCGCAACAGCTTTGCCATAAGGCAGAAGAAAATTACGACCGTAACCGGCCTTTACCTTGACCTTGTCACCCAGTGAACCAAGGTTTGCTACTTTTTCGAGCAGAATAACATCCATCTCGTTAACCTCTTCGTGCTTTATTCAGCCGGGCCGGAGGGCTTCATTCGCCTCCGGATGTCCAGCCAGCTATCCACAAAAGCCAGAACTACCAACAGAATCATCAGGCTTGGACCAAGCAGTACCAGTGCCAGGTAGAACAGCACCAACCACTGACCACTCAGGTTTTTACGACCGACAACACCATGAACCAGGGCCAGGCCCGCAACAAACAGCGGCAAACCTCCAACCCAGCCCAGCAGCATGGAATTCAACCCGAGAACGGGCCCTGCCACCATGGTAATCACACAGATAACCGCGATTGCCGGTGACAGCCGGAGCGAGTGAAACTCGGTCCGGAATCCGCCGGGGTTGTACAACCCGGCCTGCCAGGATCTTGCCAGCATGGTCATGCACACCCCGATTACCAGGTAGATGCCCGCCATGCTCGCATTCATGGTTTGCCGAATGACTGTTTCCAGCTCACTGCCAAGACTACTGGCAATTTCGGCGTTGTACTCTTCGTAAAATCTCACCCCGGCCTGCACCAGATCGTTCAACAGATCCGGGTACACCAAGGGCAACATCAAGCCTGTCACAATCCCCAGGAAACTGCCTGCGAGCAGCGCTTTCTCCCACGACAGGGTTATTCTCAGGATGGACGCCATCAACATTGCCTGAAGCAACACCACCAGGGCCGTCGGGTCCTGCCCGAACCAGCTCCAGCCGAGTGCCGGAAGCAATGCCCAGAGGCCGATACTAAGCCCCTGGCTGATACCCAGTCTGAGAATGACCAGGCCAATAACCGCCGCACCTATCCAGAACAACAAGGGTATTGCAGTGGTAACTGCTGCCACCCCGCCTGCCTGCAGAGGACCGCGCATTACAAACTGTGCCAGTGCACGCATGGTCCCGGGTCCTGTTTATTCTGTTACTTAGTTGTCGTGGCTGTCCGAATACGGCAGCAGTGCCAGGTAGCGGGCACGCTTGATAGCGGTAGCCAGCTGACGCTGATAGCGTGCCTTGGTGCCGGTAATACGGCTGGGCACGATCTTGCCGGTTTCAGTGATGTAACCTTTCAGGGTGTCCAGATCCTTGTAATCGATCTCTTTAACACCTTCTGCCGTGAAGCGGCAGAATTTACGACGTCTGAAAAAACGAGCCATAACTTAACTCCTCAACTCCGGTGATGGTTTTACTCTTCTTCGTCCTGGGTTTCAGCCTGCTGACGTGGCTCGTCAGATTCAGCTGAACGACGCGGACGATCATCGCCGCCACGACGGTCTTCACGGGACTCGGAAGCTTTCATCGGGGACAGTTCGATGTCGGCACCATCGCGGCGCAGGATCATGTCGCGGATGATGGCATCGTTGAAACGGAAGTTGTGAGTCAGCTCGTCCATCGCTGCCTGTGAACATTCAATGTTCATCAGAACGTAGTGAGCCTTGTGAATCTTGTTGATCGGGTAAGCCAGGTGACGACGGCCCCAATCTTCCAGGCGATGTACCTTGCCGCCATCTTCATTGATGACGCCGGTATAGCGCTCGATCATCGCGGGCACCTGCTCGCTCTGATCCGGGTGTACCATAAATACGATTTCGTAGTGACGCATGAGTTCTCCCTACGGTTTAAACAGCCTCCAGCACAGGCACCGGTTTCAACAAACAGGGCAAATGCAGAAAGCAAGGAGGTGGCAGGCAAAGCTGCCGGCTTCTTTTTGCTTTTATCAACAAGACATTACGTATAAAGCCTGCTCAAAAAGCCGATATTGATCACCAGGATTTCAGGCAATACAACATCGCCCCCTGAAAAAGGGGGTCACGTATTCTAGGCGTGTGGCTGATACTATGCAAGCCGTTGACGCAAGGCTTCGTAAAGGCAGACACCGGTAGCCACCGACACATTGAGACTGTCCACGTGGCCAAGCATGGGGATATTGATCAACAGATCACAGTGTTCCCGGGTCAGGCGCCGCATACCTTTGCCCTCGGCACCCATTACCAGAGCGACCGGGCCGGTAAAATCCGCTTGATACAGGGTATTGTCCGCCTCGCCGGCGGTGCCAATGAGCCAGACGCCATCATCCCTGATCGTACGCATAAACCGCGCAAGATTGGTGACACGTACCAGAGGTACGGTTTCAGCCGCGCCACAGGCCACTTTCCTGACGGTCGGCGACAACGACGCAGACTTATCCTTGGGCACGACCACAGCCTGGACACCCACGGCATCAGCGGTTCGCAGGCAGGCGCCCAGGTTATGGGGATCGGTAACCCCATCCAGGATCAACAGAAACGGCGGCTTGTCAGACCCTGACAGCATGGCCAGGAGATCGTCCTCACTCCATTCACGGCTTTCGGAAACCGCGGCCACAACACCCTGATGCACGCCGGCTACGCGCTGATCCAGTTCCTTGCGATGAACCACCTGCCAACGGACTCCAAGCTCATTCAGAGTTTCCGTTACCGTTTTGACACGGCGATCTTCGCGGCCAGTCTGGATCCACACCTGCTGCAAACGCTCCGGCTCACGTTTGAGGACGGCCTCAACCGCATGCCAGCCAAAAATGTACTCTTCAGACACGGCCTATTTTCCTGACTTGCGGGGCTTTCGTTTCTTGTCAGCGCCGGCGGTTTTAGCCGGCGACTTCTTGCTCTTGCCCTTACCCAGTGCAAGCTTGGCCGCTTCCGCCACCAGCTTGTCACGGGCCGACATTTCGCCATCATCATCGAACGTTGGCGTGACCGCGTCGGACGCCCCCGATTTGCCAGAGGGCTTTGAACCAGTCGCTTTCCTGCGGCGAGGTTTAGCGGCCGCATCACCAGCCGTGTCCCGGTCAGCCCTTGGAGCACGGCCAGCGGTGGATTTGCCACCCTTACCTCGTCCCTTACCTTTGCCCTTGCCCTTATCCCGCGGCTCTCGCTTGGTGACCTCCAGTGCATCCCGGTCGGCTTGGCGATGCTGTGGCTCGCTTACCAGCTCCAGGTCCACCTTGCGGTCTTCCATGCCTACACGCATCACCTTCACGCGGACCTCATCGCCCAACCGGAAGCTCATAGCGGTACGCTCGCCGATCAGGCGATGTTTGGCAGCGTCGTGATGGAAGTAGTCACCACTGAGGGTAGACACATGCACCAGGCCCTCAATGTAAACTCCGGAAAGCTCCACAAAGAACCCGAAAGGCACAACGGCTGCAATCACGCCGTCGTACTCCTCGCCTACGTGATCCTTGAGGTATTCGCATTTGAGCCAGGCCATGACGTCCCGCGTTGCGTCGTCGGCGCGGCGCTCCGTCATCGAGCAGTGCTCACCCAGTTGATGCATTCTGGGAAGATCATAAGGGTAATCCGCCAGTTCCGGGTCACGCTTGGGCGGCACCGATACGTCTTTGCTACCGTCCTCGCCGTGAATCACGGACTTGATACCGCGATGCACGATCAGGTCCGGATAACGGCGAATCGGCGAGGTGAAGTGGGCATAACTGGCAAACCCCAGGCCGAAATGGCCACCCTCATCCGGGCTGTAGACGGCCTGACTGAGAGAGCGCAGCATCACCGTCTGAATGACATTCGCGTCGGAACGGTCTGCAATACTGGACAACAGCGCCTGATAATCAGCGGAGGTTGGCTTGTCTCCACCCCCCAGCTGCAGCCCCAGCTCACCCAGGAAAAGCCGCACCGCATTGAGACGCTCCTCGGATGGGCCATCGTGCACCCGGTACAGTGATGGCACCTTGTGCTTCTTGAGGAATCGCGCCGTCGCCACGTTGGCGGCGAGCATACACTCCTCAACGATCTTGTGGGCGTCGTTGCGCTTGACCGGAACGATTTCCTCGATTTTGCGACTGGCGTCGAATATGACCCGGGTTTCCGTGGTTTCAAAATCGATGGCACCACGCTCAGTCCGGGCTTTGCGCAGCAATTTGTAGAGGTTGTAGAGGTTATGCAGGTGCGGCAGCACATGCGCGTACTGCTCCGACAGCCTGTAACCCGGCTCGGAATCCGGCCGCTCAAGCATGTCACTGACCTTGTTGTAGGTCAGTCGCGCGTGGCTGTGCATCACCGCCTGATAGAAGGTATAGCCACTGACGCTACCGTTGGCACTGATGGTCATGTCCGCCACCATGCACAGCCGATCCACACCCGGGTTCAGTGAACACAACCCGTTGGACAGCTTTTCCGGCAGCATCGGCACCACGTGATCCGGAAAGTAGACGGAGTTGCCACGGTTAATCGCTTCTTCATCCAGCGGTGAGCCGGGACGCACGTAATGGGACACATCTGCGATCGCTACCAGCAGACGGTAGCCACCACGCGGGCGCGGCTCACAATAGATCGCGTCGTCAAAGTCCCGGGCGGTTTCGTCGTCGATGGTCACCAGGCGCAGGTTGCGGATATCCACCCGATTCTGCTTGTCCTTTTCGGTCACCTCATCGGCAATGCCGGCAATCTGCTCACCGACGGCCGGCGGCCAACTGTGAGGGATATCGTAGGAACGGATGGCCACGTCGATTTCCATACCCGGTGCCATGTGCTCACCAAGTACTTCTACCACCTTGCCCGTTGGCTGGGTACGCACCGTAGGCTGGCGCAGGATGTCGACCACGACGTATTGGCCGTGCCGTGCATCATTAATGTGCTCTGCCGGAATCAATACTTCGTGGTTGATGCGAGCGTTCTCCGGAACCACAAAGGAGATGCCGCTTTCCTGAAACAGACGACCAACGGTTTGATGGGTACGATACTCCAGCACCTCTACAATCACCCCTTCGCGACGACCACGATCGTCCACCCGGTCCACCCGGGCGGCAACGCGGTCACCGTGGAAAACCTGGCGCATCTGGCGGGCTGTAAGGAACAGATCCGACCCTCCATCATCCGGGATCAGAAAACCGAACCCGTCTTTGTGCCCCGTGACACGGCCTGTAACAAGATCCGCTTCTTCAATGGGCAGGTAGGCTCCCCGGCGATTACAGATCAGTTGTCCGTCCCGGCACATGGCAATCAGCCGGCGCCGAAGGGCTTCGATGCCCTCCTCGGACTGCTGCCCCAACTCGCCACACAGAGTCTCGTGAGTGGCCGGCGCGCCCCGTTCCTTCAGATGGTCGAGTATGAACTCCCGGCTCTGAATCGGGTTGTCGTATTTGCTGGCCTCACGCTGCGCATGTGGGTCTTTGTCCGTCTTTTTTCTGGAAACCATTCGTATCCTTAGTCTGACTTCCCTGTTGGAAATCATTCGTTATATTGCGTTTGCCAAGGAGTATAACGCCGCCAGCACCCGCCTGCCTAACCGACCACCTAAAATAGACGTAAAAACCGGCCCCGGCGGGACAAAAAATATTTGACAGGCTTTTTCCGAATGATTAAAGTACGCGCCATCGGTTGACGGCAATGCCCGTAGCTGCGGCAGAAAGCCCGGAAATTCAACGAAGTAAAACGTTTGAATGCCCACCGGGAAGACTGCAAATCACCTGCCGAGGTGGTGAAATTGGTAGACACGCTAGCTTCAGGTGCTAGTGGGGGCAACCCCGTGGAGGTTCAAGTCCTCTCCTCGGCACCACTTCCTCCCTCAGGAAGTGTTAAGAATCCAACACCTTTATAAGCACATGTCGCAACAGATCTGCGCTCGAAAACGCGTGACTCTCCGCACTTTCGCGAAGAGCCTGACCGCAGCCCTGGCTTACTCCACCAGCCCCGACAAATACTCCGAGAGCCGTTGATAGGTGTAATTCACCCGGGCATAGGCCGCAGAAGGCGCTCTTTCGAACTCCCGCCCACAGGCCCGGCTGCCGCCATGACGATTCAGGTAGGCGATGTTGATCAGGTTGGGCTGGTCTGCCACGAACTCGCTGGAATTGTCGAACGGGTAGTAGAACGCCCAGTCAAACCCTTCTGTATTGCTGACCCCAGGCGTGGAACTCATTTCTTCATCCAGGAAGCCAAACCTTAGCGGCCTGAAACGGTCATTGCGAGTATCGAACTCCAGCGCCGGCGAGGTGAACTCGTCCGGTAGCGTGATACTGCCGGTGACCGTGAAAGGCTGCTGAGCAGACACCACCTGCGCCGCATCAACGTCCTCCGGATCAATATCCCCTTCGCAGGATTGGACGCTACTCGTGAGCGCCACAATCTCCTCGTTCAGGCCATCGACGGAACGCGTGAAACCGAAAAAGGCATCGTTGGCGAACTGATAGTCGGGGCGCAAAATTTCCGTCTTGCTATCGGAAGTTGCTGTCAGGGACTCGACCCGGGCATCCGCCATGGTCCACTCGTAACGGATCGCCGGCGGGCCACCCAATGCCGAGGACGACGCCAGTCCAGGATGGCAGGTGGTGGTGGTTTCGAACGTCGCGGTACGGTCCTGCCAGTTGAATGTCAGCCGCTCATCGGCCCCTTCAACCTCATGGTAGCTGGCACTCTCCTGGGACAATGATATCGAAGGCATCCACTGCACATCGGTATCGGCGATTCTGCCACGGGCATTGATCAAGCGGGCCATCTCTCTCATTGACGGCATCATGCACCCGTTTGCCGTCACAGCCGTTAACCGGCCATCTTCCGAGTAGTCGAACTCCAGTTCAGCGGACACGCTGAGGTTAGACATTGTGGCCGGCAACTCGCTCCCCTCCCCCCGGGCGAGAACTGTCTGGCGCTCAAGGATAACCGGATCGTCCAGCTCAACCGGCACTTCCGGCAATTCCAGTTCATCAATGTTGATGTTCTCGTAATTGCCTTGGGAGGCAGCGGCATCAACCACCTGAACCACCTCGAGGGCATTGCGGGCAAAGGATATACCCAGAAGATACACCGCCTCTTCACTCAGGTAGCGTTCACGTCCGTCACCATTGCGCAGGAGATTGGCGTACTCCGGCGGGAACTGGCTGGCCATGAAGCGGGCGAAGGCGCGGGCGTAGGCGTGAGCACGGTGATCACCGGACCGGATATAGTTACTGACCAGGTTCACGTTGCCGAGAGCATCAGACAGATCGGTACTGATGACCGAAAGATCCTGCAACCCAATCAGGCGGCGCTGCCGCACCAGGTGGCTCAATGGCGTGACATTGCGCACGCCAGGTGGCGCACTAAGCAGGTAGGCGTCTTCCAGCACCACTTCCCCGATGCGGGTCTGCTCCATGGTCTGGCCAGGCAGCACCACGGCAAACAGCGGAAAGTCCCTGGGATCGATATCCGGGGATATGGACGGGTCCTGCACCAGTTCCGCAGTATCCAGCGAGAAGACGCCACCTTCTCCCGTTAACGCGGTAGGCTCTCCGTCCCGCAGGGTTATTTCCGTGCCGGCGCTGTTTTCAAAGGTCATCGGGCCCGGCGTGTATTGGCTGTCACCGTCCATGTCCAGCCACACCCTGGCATTGCGCAGGTAGCCGTCAATCACCCGGCCTGTATAGGGCTCGGGCTCGCTGTAATCCTCGGCGTCAAAGTCACGGCCATCGACCGGTGACTTGTCGGATTCCTCGCCGCAACCGGCAAGGGCCAGCGTGAACAGGGCAACTGTAAAGGAGAGCAGACGTTTCATCGCGGCAACCATTGTCCTTGTTAGAGGTTGTGCCGCTACTGTAGGGGATGTTGCCGGGGGGAACCTTGATAGGTTTGGCAATTTGTAAACTTAGGTAACGAAAACGCGCCGCGGGAGCTGTCCCTGCGGCGCGCTAACGGGCACAAGCGCCTACTAGAACGAGCGCGCAACAATCTCTTTCATGATCTCATTGGTGCCGGCGTAGATACGCTGTACCCGCGAGTCCGCCCAGGCGCGGGCGATGGGATACTCCCACATGTAGCCGTAGCCGCCGTGAAGCTGCACGCACTCGTCCATGACTTTGCACTGCAGGTCGGTGGTATGCTGTTTCAGCATGGCTGCCGTTGGAATATCCAGCTTCTTTTCCAGGTGCAGTTCCAGACAACGGTCACAGAAGACGCGGGCAGCGGTGATTTCCGCCTTCATCTCCGCCATTTTGAAGCGGGTATTCTGGAACGCTATCACCGGTTTGCCGAACGCCTTGCGCTCCTTCACGTAATCCAGCGTCCACTCCCACGCGGCTTCCGCAGCAGCGACGGCGGTCAGGCCCACCTGCAGGCGCTCCGCCGGCAACTCCGCCATCAGTTGGAAGAAGCCCTGGCCTTCCATTGATCCCAAAAGCTTATCCGCAGGCACCTGAACGTCCTGGAAGAACAGCTCGGAGGTGTCCTGCGCTTTCATCCCCACCTTATTCAGGTTCTGCCCTTTCTCGAACCCTTCCCAGGCGGTTTCCACCAACAACAGGCTGGTGCCCTTGGCGCCTTCTTTCGGATCGGTTTTGGCCACCACGATCACCAGGTCCGCCAGCTGGCCGTTGGTAATAAAGGTCTTGGAGCCATTGAGTACGTAATGGTCGCCAGAAGCGTTTTTCACCGCCGTGGTTTTCACCCCCTGCAAGTCGGAACCTGCGCCCGGCTCGGTCATGGCGATGGCACCGATCATTTCGCCGGTTGCCAGTTTCGGCAAGTAATACTGTTTCTGTTCTTCGGAGCCGTAATTGAGGATATAGGGGGCAACGATGTCGGAATGCAATGTCCAGCCGATGCCGGACAGGCCCGCCCTGGACACCTCCTCCATGATGACAGCGCTGTAGCGGAAGTCCGCGCCTACGCCGCCGTATTCTTCCGGCATGGTCGGGCAGAGGAAACCAAGTTCGCCGGCCTTCTTCCAGAGCTCCCGGCTGACCTGGCCATCTTTCTCCCACTGTTCATGGTAGGGCGCCGCTTCCTGTTGCAGAAACTTGCGGACGGAATCCCGGAAGCCGTCAAGGTCGGCGTCAAAGACTGTGCGTGGAATCATGGTGTACCTCGGTGAATGACTGTGTTGTGGTTGTCGTTCACCAAGTCTCGGGGGCGCGGCGTTTTCGCTCAATGATGAAAAGCATCAATCGGGCTGACCAAAACCATCGCCCATCGGTTCAGTCGGGCTGTTTCGCCTTCGCCCTCTCCTCGCCCCAGCGCGGCATCAGATCCTGGGGCAGGCCCAGGTGATCCAGAAGTCGGGCAACGATGAAATCCACCAGGTCACTCACGGAATTCGGCCTATGATAGAACCCCGGACTGGCCGGCATGATGACCGCCCCCATGCGGGTCAGGCGCAGCATGTTTTCCAGGTGCACTTCCGAAAAGGGCGCTTCCCGGGGCACCAGGATCAATTGCCGCCGCTCTTTAAGGGCGACATCTCCGGCGCGCTCGATCAGGTTGTTACTGGCGCCGGTGGCCAGGGCAGACAGGGTGCCGGTACTGCAGGGACAAATCACCAACGGGGCTTTTTCACCCGAACCAGAAGCCGGCGGGGCGAACCAGTCTTCACGGCCGAACACCAGCACCTGCCCCGGACGGGCGCTGGCATAGCTGGCAAGCGCTTCCTGCATGGCGGCGGTGTTGCCCGGTAATTTCAGATCGGTTTCCGTGGCGATCACTACCTGTGCCGCCTTGCTGACCATCACATGCACCCGGCAGTTCGCCGCCACCAGGCACTGCAACAAACGCAAGCCGTACTGGGCGCCAGAGGCACCGGTAAAGGCCAGATTGATCACCCGCTGTTTTTCGGACGCTGCCGTCATAACTGAAGTTTCCTGATTGGATAGCGGAGGCAGGATGCCCCGTCAGCCGGATTCGCGTTCCAGTTCGGCAATCAGCTTCTGGTGAATACCGCCAAAACCGCCGTTACTCATAATGACAATATGGCAGGGACCGGATACCTGATCCAGAACCTGGCCGATCAGTTCCTCAACGCTGGCCCCGACACGATGGCGATCCGGTGTTGCCGACTCGGGACTACGGCCCTCAACTAATGCTGGCAACCAGTCCATGCCATTGAGATTGGCCCAGAATACCTGATTCGCCGCTGCAGCACTGGGCAGCAGGCTCTCCTGGTGAAAACCTTGCTGCATGGTGTTGGAGCGTGGCTCGATCAGCGCAAGGATGGTCTCATCGCCCACCTTGTGGCGTAGGCCCTCCAGCGTGGTAGCGATGGCCGTCGGATGATGGGCAAAGTCGTCGTAGACACAGACACCACCAACATCCGCAAGCAGCTCCATCCTGCGTTTGACGCCCGAAAAGCGGCACAGCGCCGCCACGGCATGGTCCGGGGTAACACCCACATGGCGGGCTGCTGCGATGGCCGCGAGGGCGTTGCGCACGTTGTGCAGGCCGGTTTGAGACCAACTGACTGAAGCCACCGGCTGTTCGTGGTGCACCACCATGAATCGACTGCCATCCTCAGCCAACAGCTCCGCCCGCCAGTCGGCCATATAGGGCACTTCGCTGCCCACAGAGGTAGCCTGCACGCTGCTCCAGCAGCCAAGTTCCAACGCCCGATCAAGATGGGCATCCAGGGCCGGGCGCACAATCAACCCACGGGACGGCACCGTTCTGACCAGATGATGGAACTGACGCTCGATGGCTTCAACGTTGTCAAAAATATCCGCGTGATCAAACTCGAGATTGTTGAGGATTAGGGTATGGGGACGATAGTGGACAAACTTGGAGCGCTTATCGAAGAAGGCGCTGTCGTATTCATCGGCCTCAATAACGAAAAAGTCGCTACTCCCCAACCGTGCCGAAACCGGGAAATCATTGGGGACCCCACCTATCAGATAGCCCGGTTCCAACCCGGCCTGCTCCAGGATCCACAACAACATGGCGGTTGTGGTGGTTTTGCCGTGGGTCCCGGCAACCGCCAGCACCCAGCGGTGACGCAGAACCTCTCGCGCCAGCCATTCCGGGCCGGACATGTAATCAATATTCTGGTTAAGAACCGCTTCCACCTCCGGGTTGCCCCGGGACATGGCGTTACCAACCAGAACCAGGTCCGGCTGAGGCTTGAGGTTGTCAGGATCGTAACCTTCCATTAACCCGATTCCCTGGGCCTCCAACTGGGTACTCATGGGCGGGTAAACCCCCTGATCGGAGCCCGTCACGGTGTGCCCGAGCTCCCTCGCCAGTACGGCCAGACTGCCCATGAAGGTGCCACAGATTCCCAGGATATGGATGTGCATTCGGTTATCGACCTCTTAAATGAAACCTGCAAAGCGTCCCGTATAGAATGCGGGTCGTCAAGCGTTCCTTATGACGTTTGATGTCATGAAAAAAAAAAGCGATTGGCGTATCATCTGCCGCACTTGATGAAACTGCAGGAGGCACCAGCCGGAAATGGCCACCAGAAACGCATTCTATGCCCAATCAGGCGGTGTGACCGCCGTCATTAACGCCAGTGCCTGCGGGGTTATCCAGACCGCCCGCAAGCACCCCGATCAGATCGGTAAGTTGTACGCCGGGCGTAACGGAATCATCGGCGCGCTCAAAGAGGAACTGATTGATACCAGCCTCGAAAGCGATGAGGATATCCAGGCGCTGATCCACACTCCGGGCGGTGCGTTCGGGTCATGCCGCCATAAACTGAAGAACTTTTCCGAGAATAAACGCGAGTACGAGCGCCTGATCGAGGTGTTCCGCGCTCACGACATTGGCTATTTCTTCTACAACGGTGGCGGCGATTCCCAGGATACCGCGTACAAGGTGTCCCAACTTGCTGAAAAAATGGGCTACCCGATTACCTGCATCGGCGTACCCAAAACGGTGGATAACGACCTGCCCTTCACCGACTGCTGCCCCGGTTTCGGCTCGGTGGCCAAGTACATCGCCACCTCTACCCTGGAAGCCAGCCTGGACATTCGCTCCATGTGCGACACCTCCACCAAGGTATTCATCCTGGAAGTGATGGGGCGCCACGCTGGCTGGATCGCGGCGTCTGGTGGCCTTGCCGGGAAAGGCGAAGGCGAGCCGCCTCACGTTATCCTGTTCCCGGAAGTGCCCTTCGAGCGTGAGCGCTTCCTTGAACGTGTGGATTTCTGCGTCAAGGAGTACGGCTACTGCGTGGTCGTCGCCTCGGAAGGCGCCCAGTATGAAGACGGCCGCTTCCTGGCCGACGCTGGCGCCAAGGATGCCTTCGGTCATACCCAGCTCGGCGGCGTCGCGCCAGCGCTGGCCAATATGGTGCGCCAGGCCCTGGGCCACAAGTACCATTGGGCCGTAGCCGATTACCTGCAGCGCAGCGCCCGCCACATTGCGTCCGCTACGGACGTGGAGCAGGCCTACTCCGTAGGCAAGGTGGCCGTGGAAATGGCGCTGGCAGGTAAACAGGCGCTGATGCCAACGATTGTGCGCGAACAGTCACGCCCCTATCGCTGGCACATTGGTGAGGCGCCGTTGAGCGAGGTCGCCAACCAGGAGAAGAAAATGCCGATCCATTACATCACGGATGACGGCTACGGCATCACGCAAGATTGCCGCGACTACCTGGAGCCACTGATTCACGGCGAGAGCTTCCCGCCGTTCGATGATGGTCTTCCGAGGGTCGCAAAGCTTAAGAATCAGCTGGTCGAGAAAAAACTGAAAGCCGACTTCCAGTTCTAAGCCGCTGACCTACAAAAAAGGCGCCACCGAATCATCGGCTGGCGCCTTTTTTTGCAGAACCGTTTATCCACCGGCAGCTTCAAACCTCTGCACGTACTGCGAGAAATGGTCGAACCCGCCAACGTGTTCTTCGCCCACAAAGATCTGGGGCACCGTATGTACGGGCTTACCAATGGTTTTTTCCAGATCCGCCTTGCTGATGCCTTCCTCGATCATGTCCACGTAGCGGTAGGGAATATCCCTGATCTCGCAAAGTTGCCGGGCGCGCATACAAAAACCGCAGGATGCACGACCGTAGATGGTGACATGATCCATAAACTCACTCCTGTTCGAAACAATGGGCGACCCTGCGTATCGTGTTGCAGTCGTCGACAAGCTGTACCGTATGGTGGCACGCCCAATGAAAAAATAAAATTAATGAACTGAATGGCGCCGATAGCCTGGACTGATGTATCCAGCGCTACCGGTGTTTCTCGGTGCAGCCTTACCCAACCGTGTGTTCAGGTTTTCAGGCGGCTCAACTCCGTCTCCAGCACTTTCACTTGCTCATCCAGTGTCTGCCCGCTGCCACTGACCCGTTGCGCCAATGCCCGAAGATCGTTGGCGGCGTCACCGATACGGGTGAGGTTGCGGTTGATCTCTTCACTGACAGAACTTTGCTCTTCCGCTGCCGTGGCCACATGGGTGACGTGTTCCACAATGGTTGCTATGCGCTCAACTACTGAGGCCAGAGAATGGTCCGCTTCACGGGTTCCCTCCACCGCTCTGGTGGCGCGATCAACGCCACCCTTGATCACGGTAACGGCTCCGCCCACGTCGCTTTGAAGGCCATCAATCATCTGACTGATCTCATCGGTGGACTCACGGGTACGGGACGCCAGTGTTCTGACCTCGTCTGCCACAACCGCAAAGCCACGCCCCTGCTCCCCCGCTCGCGCCGCTTCAATGGCGGCGTTCAGCGCCAGCAGGTTGGTCTGTTCCGCGATTCCCCGGATCACTTCGATAATACGGTTAATGTCCTCACTGCGAGTGGCAACCTGCCCTATCGCAGTGCTGGCCTCATCCATATCGCCCGCCAATGCACCCACGCCGTCGAGGGCAGACGTCAGCGTATCCTGGGTAAAACGGATGCCATCCTGGGCCATCTGCGCGTTTTCAGCTGCCTCACCCGCGAAACCTGCCACTTCACTGGCAGCGGCGGACATTTCGTTCATGGCGGTAACCACGCTTTCGATGTCCTGATGCTGGCTTTCGGTTTGCTCATCCGTTTCCTTGGCGATCACATCCACGTCTGCCGCCTGCTGGCTGACCTTGGCGTTGACATCTTTCAGGTCGTTGATCATTTCCCGTAACCGGCCCAGGAACTGGTTGAACCCGCCGGCCAGCTCGATCAGCTCCGAGTGGGTATCAATGTTCAACTCACTGGTCAGATCCCCTTCAGCACTGGCCAGGTTCTTCATCCGGTCACGGATTTCGTTCAAGGGTTTGGTTACCGAGCGAACCAGCACCACCAGAATCAGGATCGCCACTACCGACACCAGTACACCCACCATGGTCTGACGCCCGGCGGTGGTATCCACCTCGCTGGACAGCAGGCCGGTGATTTCGGCGACATCAGCCAGCGCGGTCTGACGTGGTAATTCGATCAACAGTGACCACTGGGCATCCGGCAGGTCAATCTCGATGGGGTAAGACACCGCCAGCGTGTCGCCATCGTCGTAGGTACCGCCGTCATTGTGCAGGGAAGCGTATGTTTCAGCCTGCTCAGGCAATGCTTCTGACAGTGGCCTGCCTAGATGTTCACTGTAGTGGCTGGATGCAGCAATCAGCCCCTTACTGCTCAGCAGGGTCACCCTTGATGCGCCGTCATAGAGGTTATCGCTGACATTCTGGATCGCTTTCTGGAGCGTTGACAGGTTGAGGTCAACGCCGGCCACGCCCGCAAACTCGCTCCCGCTCATAATGGGCACGACCAGGCTGGTCATCAGTTCGGTATAGCCCTCTTCAATTTCGTATTCGTAAGGCTCCATGATGCAAGGGGACAGGGTATCCTTGGAACACAGGTACCATTCCGCCTCGCGAATACCGAACTCATTCCGGTTATCCAGATACTTGGTAGCCGGATCCTCAGTGCGACTAAAGACCACATCGCCCTCGGGAGAGCGGTAATAATAGATTTCCAGGGTGCCTTCATCGCTGCTGTGCTCTTCAACGCCACCGGTGAAGTAGCGGTCCTGGCCGTCGTAGGCGTCCGGTTCGAACTGGGCATAGATCGAGCTCAGCCCATCCTGCTCTTTCAGTACTGCACCCACCGTTTCCTGAAGGGCAACGCGGCTGATGCGGCCGGAGCTGTCCGTCTGTATATTCCGGCTGATGACGTTGCGGACGACTTCCGGTGTCCGATACGCTGTGGCAAACATGCCGCTGACAACCTCACCGTATTTCCCGGCGGTTGCGCTCAACCGGTCGACGGCAAGGCTGCGCACCGTGTCACGGGTTTCGGAGGTGATTCGCTGCTCCATCTGTCCCAGGGAAAGCTGGGCAGTCACCACAATACTGATTCCCATAACCAGCAGCAGCGTAATAACCAGGGCATAGAGTTTGAAACGCAGTGACAGTTTTTTCATTGGTACAGCAACCTGTCTCAGATAGGGATTCATTATCAGCTTAGTGCCCTGAAGGCACGGCTGCCATTAGAGCCTGATCGGCATTCATCTCACCAGGAGCGTCCATTGGCCTATCTCACTTTGTTCATGACCGCACTGGCCGCAGCAACAATACTGCCGGCCTATTCGGAAATTCTCCTTGGCGGCATGGTGACTCAAGGCTATTCGCTCTGGTGGATATGGTTCTGGGCAACGGCGGGCAACACCGCAGGTTCGGTTATTAATGGGGTTATCGGCCGGCAGGTGGATCGCTTTAAGCACAAACGCTGGTTTCCGATCTCCGAATCCCAGCTCGAAAAGGCCCGCACCCGCTTCAACCGTTACGGGCAATGGTCACTGCTTCTGGGCTGGCTGCCACTGGGAGGCGACGCACTGACCCTGGTTGGCGGGATCATGCGCGTGCCATGGCTCAACTTTGTGATCCTGGTGGCCATTGGCAAGGGATTGCGCTACGGCTTGGTCATCTGGTTGGTGCTGGAAGCATCGGGGGTGCCGGGATCACCGTAGAGGTATTCCCGGAGCAGATCCTCACCGTTGAATTCCGCATTCAGCACCGCGATGAACGTATAGACACCAATCAACTTTCGGTTCAGGAATACAAATTCTTTCGGCGGCACCTTGAAATAGCGGCTGATGGCTGATCGCGCGGCCTGGCGCGCCACCCGCGACGGCAAGTCACTCTGCTTCCAGCGGTACTGGCCGCGGTCGTTCACTGCCTCATCGGGCCAGTTGCTGCGATCCCTGGAGAGAGGTTCCAATACCGACATGCAAACCTTGCCGAACGTGTCCAGAACGTCCTCGGGCCAATCCTGGCTCATGAAACGTAACCGGATACCGCCATCAACCACCCCCGGCAGGTCGCCCTCGTAGGAGGAGCGGATCATCTGGATGACCGGGTCCAGGAAGCTCGCGGAGTAGGCCTGTACCGCCCCGAAATCCAGTAGCACTATCTGGTCAGTTTCGCTGTTCGCGCCTTCCTCGCCAGCGATGCGGATCCGATAATTGCCGAAATTGGGATCGGTCTGGATTTCACCCCAGATGAACAGCTCACGGAAGAACAATTCCAGTGCGGCGCGGCCCAACTCGCTGCGACGATCAAGAGCAAGCTCCCTTACCGCCACTGAACTCACTGAGTGGCCCGGCTCGTAGGTGGAGGCGATGACATGGGCCGTGCAGTACTCGTCCAGAACACGGGGCACCACAAAACGAGGATCGTCCAGCAGCATCTGGCGGAACTTTTCGGTGGTACGGGCTTCAAGGCGGTAATCCACCTCCCGGTGCATCATGTCCCGCACTTCTTCCAGCCAGTCGTTGAACTCGGGGCCGAAGGAGACCAGGCGGGCTATCTTGAGCAGATGTGCCACTGCGTTTAGGTCACTGTCGACTGCTTCGTCAACGCCGGGGTACTGGACCTTGAGCACCAGTTCCAACCCGTCGCTACGCCGGCGCGCTCGATGAACCTGCCCCAGCGAAGCCGCACCAATCGGGTCCGGATCCACGTCCAGTTCCGCCAAACGGTCAGCACCCAGTTCAGCCTTAAGCACACGCTCGATCGACGGCCATTCCAGCCAGGTGGTCTGGTCTTCCAGGGTATGCAGTGCTTCGGTTACTTCCTCAGGCAGGAAGTGCTCGCCATAGAGAGCCATCACCTGCCCGATCTTGACGACACTGCCCTTAAGCTTGCCCAACTCGTCCACCAGGAATTCCGCCTGGCTGGATAGCATGGCCCGGTGCCGAGCCTCCCGCTTGTCCTTGCTGCTGAACCAGTTGGTGGCCATATGGGAGGCCATCCGGGTGCCTGCGAAAAGCCCCGCCCTGGTGAGGGTAAGCCGACGCTCAAAGCTGCCGGTCTTGATACGTGCAACAGATGTGCTTTTGGGTCTGGATGCCATCAAAAACCTGCTCGGTTCTGTAAGTGTTGGCGCTATCAGCCTTTATAACCATTATACGGATACCCGGGCCCGCAAACCTAACCGGCGTGCCGTCGATTCATTGCCCTTGGGGCCAATGCAAACCGCCTCTTCTGTGTTTACTTCTGTGGTTGGCGAAAGGTTTTACGTTTTTACACAGACCCCACGTCCAAAGCGGTTTAGTATAAAAATGTGGTCGATGACCTGGCCACTGATGCCCAAAAACAACAAGACAGCAACAATGACTCAGACCACCAGCAGACCCTCCGACACCAAACTGTCACAGTTCCGGGTGAAGGGTGAAATTCCGGTTCCGATGTTGATCGGCTGGCTTACTCTGGCAGCGGTCCCCATCCTGCTGTTTTTCGCATGGCGATCCCTGGATCGCGGAATTCCCGGCTCCGCCACAGCCCTGATCGTCTTTGCCGTGCTGCTCAGTGTCAATGGTATTGTTTATCTGCTCAGTCGCAACAGTACTCTGCAACGCCGCGGCTTTATTACCGCGATCACGATCCTCTTCACCTATCTGGCAGTCAATGCGGTGGAGGACGGCTCTGCCATTATCTGGCTGTTTGCCTATCCACCCATCATCTTCTACATCAGCGAAGCGAAAGTGGGCGTGCTTGCCTGTTCCGGCGGACTTGCGGGGGTTGCCTTGCTATTCAGCCCACTCGGGGACCTGGTATTCGATTCGCCGTACAGCACCAGCTTCCGACTCACCATGCTTGCGGTACTGGGGTTTGAGATGTCCACCTGCTACGTCCTGGACCAGAGCCGGCGGCGCAGCAAACTGGGGCTGCTGAAACTGGCTGCCGAGTTTGAATATGCGGCTAAACACGATGCGTTAACGGGGCTCGCCAATCGACGTGAAGCCCACGAGCAACTGGAAGCTGAGTATCAGCGTTACTTACGCAATTCGCGCGGTTTCTCAGTGTTGTTGATGGACATTGATCTGTTCAAGTCTGTCAACGACAACCATGGTCATCAGGTGGGGGATGAAACCATTGTGATGGTAGCCAGGACCTTGCGGGAACACAGCCGGAAGGTCGATACGCTGGCGCGCTGGGGAGGAGAAGAATACCTGGTATTGCTGCCTGAGACCGATACCGTTGAGGCCGTCCAGACGGCCAATCGCATACGCCAGACCATTGCATCAACGCCGATAGAGACCCAGGGCGGGAGCATCAACACCACTATCAGTGTCGGAGTCGCCACTATCCACGGCGCAGAGTCTGTGGACCGACTGCTACAGCGCGCCGACGAAGCACTTTATCGAGCCAAGACCCTGGGGCGTAACAAGGTGTGTGATTTCGAGGGTATACACGGCTAGCAAGGCAACCGCCTCAATCGGTACTTGGGCTTCGCGTTACCAGCCCGTTACCCGTCGAACAGCGCCACCCGCCAGGCCATTAACCAACTCATCCGACAGAGCAGGAGCAAGACCGGCAACGGTTGCCCCGGGGACGAAGTCGCTGACCTGACACATCGCCATGCCAGCATAGCCACAGGGGTTGATCCGGCGAAACGGCTCCATGTCCATGGCCACGTTCAGGGCCAGGCCGTGGAACGAACATCCTCGCCTTACACGCAGCCCCAGCGACGCAATCTTCGCTTGTTCCACATAGACACCCGGCGCATCCGGACGCGGCGCTGCCGCCACACCCATCCCCGCAAGGGTCCGGACAATGGCCTGCTCAATGACATCAACCAGGGAGCGAATTCCCAGGCGGTGGCGAGTCAGGTCTATCATCAGGTAAACCACAAGCTGGCCAGGGCCGTGATACGTTACCTGGCCACCGCGATCCACCAGTATCACCGGGATATCACCGGGGGCCAGTATGTGCTCGGCTTTGCCGGCCTGCCCCTGGGTGTAGACCCTTGGGTGTTCCAGCAGCCAGAGTTCATCGGGCGTGGAGGCGTCTCGCGAGGCCGTGAACGATTTCATCGCCTCCCAGGTTTCCAGGTAGGGCTGTTCACCCAGGTCACGAACGATCAGCTCGGCCATCAGGTTACAGCACCATATGAACCCGGCCGCTGGCCTTGAGTTCCTCGAACAGAGCTTTCAACTGCGGCTCGCCCGTGGCAACGATCTTGAGGTTTACCGAGGCAAACCGACCGCCGCGACTGTCTTTCACCGTAACGTCATCGTTCGAAATGCCAGGTGCATGCTGCTCCACGACGCCCACCACAAACTCCACAAAGTCTGGCGCGGCGTCCCCGATAACCTTGATCACGTAGTCACAGGGAAACTCGATTTTGGGTGCCTTTGGTTCGCTCATCCCGGTTTATCTCCTACAGGCCACTCGCGCCCTTACTCAAAGAGCTGAACAAAGAATAGTTTGATGGCGTCCCAGATCCGCTTGAAGAAACCACCTTCCGGGATATCGCTGAGTGCCAGCACCGGCTGATCCACGACCACATCATCGCCGAGCTTGACGGTCACCCGGCCCAATTCGTCGCCCATGGAAATGGGCGCCTTGATCACTGAGTCGAGTTCAACGGTGGATTCCAGGGAATCCCTTGAGCCTCGGGGAATGGTGACGTAAACATCTTCTGTCAGCCCTACGGACAGGCTATCGCTTGCCCCGCCCCATACGCGCGCTTCCAGCAGTTCCTGGCCAGTGCGGAACAGGCGCTCGCTCTGGTAATAGCGGAAGCCGTAGTTCAGCATTTTCTGGACTTCCTGGGCGCGGGACGAGGTGCTGTCTGTTCCCATCACCACAGCAATCAGGCGAGTGTCGTTGCGCTTGGCTGACGCCACCAGGCAGTAACCGGCTTCCTCGGTATGGCCGGTCTTCAGCCCATCAACACTGTCGTCACGCCACAAAAGGCTGTTCCGGTTTGGCTGACGGATATTGTTGTAAGTGAAGTGTTTCTGGGCATACAGCGGGTAGTTTTCCGGATAGTCGTTGATAATCGCCTTTGCCAAAAGGGCCAGATCGTAGGCAGTGGAGAAATGATCCGGGGCAGGCAAGCCGGTAGCATTGGCAAAACTGGACTCGTTCATCCCCAGTATCTGCGCCTGCTGGTTCATGATGTCGACGAACGCCCCTTCACTGCCGGCAATATACTCGGCCAGCGCCACTGAGGCATCGTTCCCAGACTGAATGATGACGCCCTTTAGCAGGTTCTCGACCGACACTTCCGTCCCTTCTTTAACGAAGGTCCGTGAACCCTCGGTTCGCCAGGCGTTCACGCTGATGGGCACCATGTCGGACAGGGAAATCCGACCCTCGTCCAGCTCCCGTTCCACGATATAGGCCGTCATCATTTTGGTCAGGCTGGCCGGGGGCAGACGCTCATGGCTGTTCTCTTCCATGATAATCCGTCCGGAAAGCGGGTCCATCAGGATATAGGAACTCGCCGCGATCTGCGGTGATGACGGAATCAGAACAGCCTGGGCCGCAACCGGCATAGCCGGAAGCAGAATCAGGAGCAGAACAGCAGAGAAGGCTCGGAACGCTTTATTTAGTGCCATGGGTCCATTCAGTTTCAAGTAAGTGACTGGTTCAATGAGTGTCGGTCAGAAGTATTGACTGACCAAATCCGTGATTTTCAAGCAGGCTCTGGGCTCTCAGGGCTTCATCCTCGTCCCTGAACGGCCCGACCTGAACGCGGTGAAAGCGGCCAGAAGCCGTTTCCACTTCCCTCACCCGCATTGGGTTTGCGACTGCACGCCGCGCCCTGTCTAGAAGGGCCTCGGCCGGGTTACGCTGGCTGAACGACCCCAGTTGCACAAACAGGGCCTCGCTGCCCGCCCCGGGATCCTTCAGGCGTTCGGCATCCACCGGAGCTCCAGATTCCGGGAACGGCTTGCCGGCAAGCGTCATCGAGCCGTCACGATTCACCGTGATGGCGGCCACCTCAACCCTCGCCGTACCCCTGCCCTGATAACCCAGCTTTTTGGCCGCGGCATAGGAGAGGTCAATCAGGCGATCCCCGTGGAAGGGGCCACGGTCGTTGACCCTAACGACCACCGAGCGACCGTTATCGAGGTTGGTCACCCGGGCGTATCCCGGGATTCTCAGACTTTTGTGCGCCGCCGACATCTCGTACATGTCAAAAACCTCTCCATTCGAGGTTTTGTGTCCATGGAACTTCTCACCATACCAGCTCGCGGTGCCGCGCTGAACATAACCATCGTTATTGCCCAGAACGTGATACTCCTTGCCCCAGACCTGATAAGGGGATTTGTTTCCAGCGCGGCGCGGCTCCTCAAATCGAGGCGTGGCATCGGCAAGCCCCGATGCATCAAAGTTGCCTGAAGGCGCACGGTCCTGGCTCAGGGTGTAGCGGGAGGAATGGTCAGGTTCGGGCGATGATGCGCACCCGACCAGCACCAGCACCCCGAAAACCAGCAGTAAAACATGGCGTTTCATCACGAGTTGTTACTATCCTCATTGTTTTCATTTGCCAGCGGCCGCATCCGCTCTTCGAGCGCACCTGCCAACTGGTGCACCGCCATGGCGTATAGATGACTGTGATTGTAGCGGGTTATCACGTAAAAGTTATGGTAGGTCAGCCATAGTTCAGAGCCCTCGTCCCCGACGAGACGGATCACTCTGGCTTTGGCGTCGCCGGGCGCATCCATTTTCGGGACGATACCCGCCTGCCGATAGTCATTGACCGTCAACGTCGGCCGCAGTTCCCTGGTCAGCAATGGTGAGCTCTTTGGCAGACTGTCACTCACCCGTTCTGCCACAGGCTCACCCGTTTGCCAACGATGGGCGTGGAAATAATTGGCGACACTGCCGATGGCATCCACGGGATTGGTCAGGATGTCTGCAACGTCATCACCGTCAAAATCAAGCGCGTAATGCCGGTAGCTGCTGGAGATAAACTGACCGTACCCCATTGCCCCCGCATAGGAACCCGTCAACGCCATAGGGTCGAAGCCCTGTTCACGGGTCATCAGCAAATACTGGGCAAGCTCGCTGCGAAAAAAACGACTCCGGGGCGGATAGTCGAATGCCAGAGTGGCAAGGGCATCGAGCACCCGATACTTTCCTTTGTAGGTGCCATACCAGGTTTCGACGCCGATAATCGCCGCAACGATTGACGCCGGTACACCGTACTCACGTTCGGCGCGCTCAAAGGCTTCCTGATGTTTCCTGAGGAAACTGACGCCCTGCTCTATGCGTTCATCACGCATAAAGATCCGACGGTATTCGTGCCACTCAAGGGTTTTCTCAGCCGGTCGGCTGATGGCTTCCAATATCGAATCACGGCGCTGCGCGTTGGCCAGTATTGCAGACACACGTTCGGCCTCAAATCCGTAGCGTTCCGACATCTCACGAACAAATTCACGGCTTTCAGGTGTTTCATTGTAGGGACCGGCCTGTAAAGGGGAGGCAAAGCACACCATCACCCATCCGACACCTAACCAATACCTGACAGCTTTCATGAATCCCCTTGACTGGCTTCGACTCGAGAACCTTATCAATACAACGTCACCACAGCTGCGGCCCGTTATCGCGGCCAAGATTACCATGGCTGCGGACCCGGCAACCATTACTCCCTGTCCATGGTCGGTGCCCGGTCATCACGCACTGATCATCCGTCTATGGGTATGAACCGACATCAACACCCCAAACGCCGCCATCAGCGTTACCCCTGACGTTCCACCATAGCTGACCAACGGTAGCGGCACGCCCACCACCGGCAGAAGGCCACTGACCATACCCACATTGACGAAGACGTAGATAAAAAACGTCATCGTCAGCGCGCCCGCCAACAGCCGGCTGAAGGAATCCTGTGCCGTCGACGCAATGTACAGGCACCGCAGAACAATCAGGAGATAGAGCACCAGAAGAACCAGCATGCCCACAAAGCCAAATTCTTCCGCCAGCACCGCAACGATGAAGTCGGTATGGCTCTCAGGAAGAAACTCAAGATGGGACTGTGTGCCCTGGAGCCACCCCTTGCCATCCATGCCCCCCGAGCCAATAGCGGTCTTGGACTGGATAATGTTCCAGCCGGCGCCAAGCGGATCGCTCTGAGGATCCAGCAAAGTCAGTACGCGCTGCTTCTGATACTCGCGCATAACGAAGAACCACATCAGTGGCGCCGCCACTGACACCATGGCAAGAAAGGCGCCAATCAGGCGCCAGCCCATACCGGCAAAAAACACCACGAATATCCCTGCGGCGCCGACCAGTAACGAGGTCCCCAGGTCTGGCTGCAGGATGATCATTGCCATCGGCGCCAACACAATGAGCAACGCCACCGCAACATGGCGGAGTCTGGGAGGCAGGTAATGGCGCGAAAGGTACCAGGCGGCCATCATCGGCACCACCAGCTTCATCAGCTCCGAAGGCTGGAAACGGGGCAGCCCGGGAATGGCCAGCCAACGCTGCGCGCCCTTGGCACCAACGCCAACCAGCAATACCGCTGCCAGTCCTATCAGGCCGGCAGCAAACAACCAGGGCGACCAACGCCGGAACACAGCCGGGTCGAGCTGGGCGAACACGAACATTACCACAAGGGCCACGCCCATCCGGATGCCCTGTGCTTTCACAACCTCCAGGTTGCGGTCGGCCCCGCTGTACAAAACAAATAACCCGCCTGCAATAAGGATCAGCAACAGGAACAGTAGAATCGGGTCAATATGCAACGCCGACCAGATCCCCCTCGGGCTAGACAGGGGGTGACGCGCAGATTGGTTAAACAGGCTTCCCGCTGACATCAGTTACCCCTCTCCCCGGATGAACCCACAACGAGTTCATCGCCTTCTGCGGGGAAATCCAACAACCAGGCGTCAAACATCGCCCGAGCGACAGGCGCAGCCGTTCCACTACCACCTCCACCGTTTTCTACAATGACAGCAACGGCAATCTGGGGATTCTCTACCGGTGCGAAGCCAACAAACAAAGCATGATCCCGTAATCGCTCACGGATCTCCTCTTCGTCGTACTCTTCATCTTCCGCCAGGCTAAATACCTGGGAGGTACCAGTTTTTCCGGCCATTCGATACGTCGCGCCGCGGGCCGCCCCTCGGGCCGTCCCGCGGCTACCATGCATGACTTCAGCCATGGTCTCTACAACAAACTCCCAGTCGTCCGGGTTCTCAAGCTCAATCGATTGATGGGTGCCGGTGGGCAACACTTCCTCAACCGAATGGTCACCCTTTACATCTCTCAATAGCCTTGGCTCGGCCCAGTTCCCACGGTTCGCGATCACCGACGTGGCCGTTGCCAATTGCAGTGGCGTCGCCAGCATAAACCCCTGACCGATACCGAGGTTTACCGAGTCTCCCGGATACCAGGGCTCATTATGTATAGCGCGTTTCCAATCGCTGGACGGCAGCAAACCGCTCAGGGCCCCGGCAACGTCCAGGGTAGCATCCTCACCAAAGCCGAAATCGGACAAGTAGCGGTGCATGGTATCCACCCCCATATCGACTGCGACTTCGTAGAAGTAAATATCACAGGATTGAGCCACTGCTGACTTCAGGTCGACCCACCCATGACCACCCCGTTTCCAGTCCCGCCAGCGGCGCCCGCCGGGTTTCAACTGGTAATAACCCGGGTCCCATATCGTCCTGTCACGGGTGGTGGCATTGCTGTCGAGTGCTGCGATTGCCAGCATAGGTTTAAGCGTCGACGCCGGAGAGTACTGCCCACGCAAAGCCCGGTTGAACAGGGGCTTATCGGGACTCTGACTGAGTGATCGATAGGCCTCCACGCCGATGCCGGTCACAAATAGATTGGCGTCAAAGCCCGGAACGCTCGCCAGCGCCAGAATGCCTCCAGTGGAGGGCTCAATAGCAATAATGGCACCACGTCGGCCATCCAGCAGCTCATGGGCCAGCCGCTGGAGCCGCAGATCTAGATGTAGCTGTATATCCTCACCTGCTACCGGGTTTTCTCGCTCAAGCACACGCAGAGTTCGGCCCCGAGCATTGGTTTCTACATGCTGGTAGCCGACTTGCCCGTGCAGGAGCTCTTCGTAGAAACGCTCCACTCCGGATTTGCCAATATAGTTGGTGCCTGCGTAGTTCACCGGGTCAATTCGCTGAAGTTCCTGACGGTTGATACGCCCGACGTACCCCAAGGCATGGGCCGTCAGCTCACTATGGGGGTAGTACCGAACCAGTTCCGCGGATACCTCAACCCCCGGCAATTCGTGGCGGTGAACCGCCAGGCGCGCGATTTCCTGTTCATCCAGATCGTAACGCAGGGGCAATTCCTGGAACGGACGGCGAGGCTCAAGCAGCCGACGCTGGAAGCGCTCCATATCTTCCTCGGAAATACTCAGCATGCCCTGGAGTTTTGCGAGGGTTTGTTCCATGTCGCCGACACGCTCCGGTACCAGCGTCACACTGAAAACCGGGCGGTTCTCGGCCAGCAAGACATCGTTGCGGTCATAGACCAACCCGCGGGGAGGCGCCACGGACTGTACCTGAACACGGTTTTTGTCGGAAAGCGTGGTGTAGATGTCGTGTTCTACAACCTGCAGTTGATACATCCGGGCAATCAACACGCCCAGCAATACAAAGACCAGTAACAGCATGACGAATGCACGACGCTGGAACAGGCGCCGTTCGGCTGCGATGTCTTTGAACTCTCCCCAGGGCATATTGGCTTGGCTTCCTAGGCCCGGTGATAAGGATGGTTGCGAGTGACGGACCAGGCGCGGTAGAGCTGCTCGGCTAGAAGGATCCGCACCAATGGATGCGGCAGGGTCAAGGCAGACAGCGACCACAGCTGATCAGCCCTGTCCCGGCAGATGTCGGCGAGACCATCCGGCCCGCCGACAAGAAAGCTGACGTCGCGGCCATCCAACTGCCAGTTCTCAAGCTGACCGGCCAATTTTTCAGTGGACCAGTTGCGGCCGCCAACTTCCAGGGCAATCACCCGGTCACGAGGGCCCAACGCCGACAGGATTGCGTCCCCCTCACGCTGCATCAGCCTGGGAATATCCGGATTCTTGCCACGATGGGCCAGGGGAATTTCCACCAGATCAAGGGACAACTCCGGCGGCATCCGGCGGGCATACTCATTATACCCCTGGCTGACCCACTCGGGCATTTTCTGCCCTACACAGACCAGGCGTAACCGCATGATTATTCGCTACCCGCAACACCCAGATCGGGAGCATCACGCCAGAGGCGTTCGAGGTCATAGAACTCTCGGGTTGCCGGCATCATGACGTGAACCACCACGTCGCCGAGATCAACCAGAATCCAGTCACTCGCATTGGCGCCTTCCACATTGCTGGCACGAACCCCCTGCTCCTTCGCTTCGGACAACACCGAATCCGCCAGGGATTTCACATGCCGATTGGAGGTGCCACACGCAAGGACCATGTAGTCCGTTACGCTGGTTCTCCCCCTGACATCAATGATGCTTACGTCCTGCGCTTTGACGTCCTCAAGCGCACCCACGACCAGTTCTTTCAGTTGCTCTGCCTGCATAATCACCCTGTTGGACGGGCAGCGGCGAAGGCAGCCACCCGAAAAGTCATATTCAGACGGGATTGTAGCACTAAAAGTTCCCGTCCGGTCATGCGCCGTATAGTCTCTGGCGTTGAATTTCCCGCCACACCGGGTCGGGCAGCAGGTAACGGGGAGAATGGCCGGAAAGAATCCGATCGCGAATACCGGTCGCAGAGATATCAAGCAACGGTGGGTCGAGTTGCAAAATATGGCCACAAGGCGCGCGAAACAAGGCCTCTACCCGCTCGACTGACCGCTGGCTCAATAATTTCGCCGGCACACCGTCCGGTGCCAGACCTGGCCCCGGACGTTGCACGACGACAATGTGAGCCAGTTCGGGAATCCGCTCCCACTCCTGCCAGCGGTCGAAACCGGCGAAGGAATCCGTACCCAAAACCATGGCGAGCGGTTTGTCGGGGCCGATCTCCGCCCTCAGTTGCGTCAACGTCTCCGCGGTGTAAGACGCGCCTTCCCGCCCCAACTCGCGATCATCCAGAGTCAGCCCGGGCTCGCCGGCAATGGCCAGCTCCAGCAAAGCCAGACGCTGCGCACTCGTGGCACCCGGCACGTCACGGTGAGGAGGCACGTGGCAAGGCATCAAAGCCACTTCCGACACCCCCAACCGCTCCCTTAGTTCGACCGCGAGCCGCAGGTGGCCATGATGTATCGGGTCGAAGGTGCCGCCATAGATCACATGCATGCGCAATCAGGTCCGGATGTGGCCGTCGCCAAACACCACGTATTTCTGTGATGTCAGACCTTCAAGGCCAACCGGCCCACGGGCGTGAATCTTGTCTGTGGAGATGCCGATTTCCGCACCGAGACCATACTCAAAACCATCCGCAAAACGGGTCGACGCATTGACCATGACGGAGCTGGAATCCACTTCCGTCAGGAATCGACGGGCCCGGGTATAGTTTTCCGTGACGATGCTGTCTGTGTGCTGAGAGCTATAACGATTGATATGCTCAATGGCTCCATCAAGCCCGTCGATCACTTTTACCGCAAGCACCGGGGCCAGGTATTCCGTACCCCAGTCGTCCTCGGTGGCACGAACAACATCGGGGAGAATATCCATTGTCTGCGGGCAGCCCCTGAGCTCCACGCCTTTGTCCCGGAAGGCGTCCGCCAGCAAGGGCAGAATATCGGCCGCAATTTCCTGGTCCACCAGCAGTGTTTCCATGGTATTGCAGGTGCCGTACCGCTGGGTCTTGGAGTTCACCGCGATGTTTAGGGCTTTTTCGGGATCAGCATGACTGTCGATGTACACGTGACAGATACCATCAAGATGCTTGATTACAGGTACGCGCGCATCACGACTGATCCGCTCAATCAGTCCCTTACCACCTCTGGGGACTATCACATCCACAAACCGGGGCATGGTAATCAGTTCGCCGACAGCCGCCCTGTCGGTGGTTTTCACGACCTGTACGGCACTTTCTGGCAGTCCTGATTCCTTCAACCCCTTGGCCAGGCAGGCTGCGATGGCCTGATTGGAATGAATGGCCTCGGAGCCCCCGCGCAAAATGGTGGCGTTGCCGGACTTCAGGCACAGACTGGCAGCCTCTACAGTCACGTTGGGCCGGGATTCGTAGATAATACCGATAACACCCAACGGCACACGCATGCGACCAACCTGTATTCCGGAGGGTCGATACGTCATATCGGTAATTTCACCAATCGGATCCGGCAACGAGGCCACCTGGCGCAGCCCTTCAATCATTGCATCGATGCGCGCCGGGGTCAGCTCCAGCCGATCCAGCATCGCTGCTTCAAGACCATTGGCACGGCCACCCTCCAGATCCCTGGCATTGGCTGTGGCAAGCTCATCGCGCGCAGCGTCCAGAGCCTCGGCTGTTGCCAGCAACGCCTGGTTGCGAACAGCCGTTGTGGAGCGGGCCACAGCCCTCGCGGCCTGCCGTGCCTGCTGTCCTACCTCCGCCATATAAGCTGCAATATCCATCCGATTACCTTTCAATGTTAATACCGATTGTGCGAATCAGGGCCTAACTTTACCTTTCCCGTTTCAAGTACGCATCCCAAGCGATTATTATACCGGCCTGAGACACTTTATTCCGCGGGTCATTGAACAAAACCTGCTGTATGCTTTAAACCACGGACGCCCGGGAGAGGACGGATACCATGGCCCAGATGGCCGAAAAATTCCTGTTAAGCCGCCTGTCGAGAACTGGATTCCTGATCCTGATCGCCATTGCCGCATTTTCAGTGATCCAACGGGAGACACTGACAGCAATCACCGCTATTGTCGCCGCAGCACTGGTCTTCAGCGGCAACACCTTCCACCCCGGACGCTCTCGACAACCCTGGCCGGCGATTCACCGACTCCTGTTTGTGGCGCTGTTGTCGCTTTTGGCCACCAGCCTATGGACAGGGCCCTGGAGCCTGACCCACTGGCTCTACGTCGCACCACTGGTCGGCTTTGCACTGCTGCCCGTCACCTGGGCAGCGGCGATTACCGCACTCTGCGCCGTTCTTGCGATGTCTGCCACCCATTGGTCTGCCGGCCTGCCCGAACGCCACCAGATGCTTAGCGCACTGCTGCTGACCGTTATGCTCTCAGGCCTGCTGGTTTTCCTGCGTGAGTACAAGTCGCGACAACTTGCGCCCCTGCGCCGGACCGACGAACTGACCCAGGCCGCAAGCCGCGAATACCTGACGGCTGATCTGCACAAGGAGATCCAGCGCAGTGAACGGGAAGGCACCGATATGTCGGTGATCATGATCGGCCTGGACACCCACCTGAGCGACAGCGACCCGGATGCCGACATACGCTCCATACTGCCACGGATCGGCCGTTATCTGCACTCCCAGCTACGGGATTTCGACACCTACTATCGGGTAGCAGATCTGCAATTCCTGGTCATCCTGCCAGGCATCCCCACGGCAGAAGCGGCATCACAGGCCGAGACGATCCGAAAGGGATTACGCACCCTGCTTGCCTCACACCAACTGCATCTGACGGTCAGTGCGGGAATCGCCGGCCTGAATATCGGCGATGACGCAGACAGTTTGCAGCAATCCGCTGCCAATGCGTTGCGGCGCGCCCAGCAACAAGGGGGCGACCGCGCCCAGTCCTACAGTACCTGGACACACACATCGCCCCCACCCAGAACGGAGGGGCCGGCGTTATGACTGAAACCCGCTTGAGAAGTTTTACCCATCTGGCCGGTTATGCGTTTGCCAGTCTTTTCATTGCAAGCCTGGCGTTCCAGAACCTTCGCTACGGATTCTATGACCTGTTCTTCCTGGCTGCCGGAATGGCGTTGCTGACGGTCGCAGGCGCTGGCTATACCTTCATATGTCGCCGCCGCCAGTTGTCGGCGCCGGGGCATCTCCTTATTCTTACAGCGCTGAACAGTGGGTTGGTGGCGGCCATGTTTGCCCTTGACCCTCCCGGCATCAGTCATTGGGTTATGCCCCTGGTTGTACTGAATCTGCTGATCCTTCCGCTACGACAGGGGCTGATCCTTTCCCTGTTATTGCTGGTCGCACTGGCACTCTTTCTACTCCTGTCATCGCCCCTGATGTACGCCATAACCATCAGTGCCGGGGTGTTTGCTCTGGTCGCGGTGGCCGCGCTGTATATCTGGCACTACGACCACATGGCACAATCGGCAGAGGATCTGGCCATTACCGACCCGGTGACCGGCGCCCACAATGCACGCTTCCTGGACGAAACCCTGCAAAAGGAAATTTCCCGGGCCATTGTCATGTCACACTCCCTGTCGGTGATTTCCCTGGCCATTGATTACGCCGAGGAAGCCGAAGATCTGCACGGCCAGGCCGGCATGCAGCGACTGCTCAGGGACCTCACCCAGCACCTGTTTGACGTTATCCGTGCTGGCGACACCCTTTACACGCTTGAAGACGGCGAGTTTTTCCTGATCCTGCCCTTCACACCGGAAGAAGGCGTACGCGTCATCGCCGAACGAATTCGGCGGACCATCGCGGAACAGAACTGGCCTCTGGCCGGAAAAGTGACTGTCAGCCTTGGCTGCACCACTCGCGCCAGTACCGACATCCGCACGGCGGACCTGCGAAAACGGGTTAGGCATGCATTGGAGGAAGCCCGTAAACGTGGTGCCGATTCGGTCTGGTACAGCCAGGGAGATGTTCGCCCATCATGATGCCGGAGTGGCTACAGTCACTGACCGACTGGCTGGCAACCAACCCGGGCTGGCTGTCAGCGGCGCTGTTCCTCACAGCATTCCTCGAGTCCCTAGCCTTTGCGGGCATCCTGATCCCCGGGGTTGCCATCCTGTTCGCCGTGGCGGTGCTGGCTGGCCAGGTGGCCATACCGGTGGCCGAAGTCCTGCTGTGGGCCGGCGCCGGAGCCGTTGCTGGCGACGGCATCAGCTTCGCCCTCGGCAGACTGTTTCAGGGACGCCTGGACAGGCTTTGGCCACTGAATCGTTTCCCGGGATTTATCGGCAAAGGCGAGGCTTTCTTCCATCGTCACGGCGGTAAAAGCGTCGTTATCGGACGCTTTGTGGGCCCGATTCGACCAATCATTCCGCTCATCGCCGGCGCATTTCTGATGCCGTGGCGACGGTTCCTGGCCTTCAACCTGTCATCGGCAGTGGCCTGGGCACCAGTCTATGTATTGCCGGGGTATCTGGTTGGTAGCGCCCTGGCCAGCGAATTCGAACCACCCGCTCACTTTTACCCTGTGATCGCAATCAGTGCCGCAATACTGCTGGTGATTTACCTGTTGCTTTTCCGCTTCCAGTTAGGTCTTGGGCATGGCAGCCAGCTCTACCTGTGGTTGTCGCGCCTCACGGCCCGCTACGATTCGACCCACCGCTTCTGGCGCCTGTATACCAGCCAGCGACCCGCGCAGGCCGGCGAGTTCCCGCTACCCTCATTGTCGTTGGCACTGGGAGCCGGGGCTCTGTTTATGATTTGGGGCCAACTGGCCATCGCCACCCAACTGCTGGCGCCGTTTGATGAGCTGACCCTTCAGTGGTTTTCTCAGTTGCGGACCCCGCTTCTGGACCCGGTAATGATCCTGCTGACGCTTCTCGGGGACCCACCGGTACTGCTGGCAGCAGCGGCGTTGAGCGCTCTGGCCCTTTACTTTCGTGGTTACTACGCCGCCGCCATCCATGTGGCGGGAGCAGCACTGCTCACGACTGTGTTGGTCTGGGGCTTCAAATACCTGACCGCCATACCTCGGCCGGACGTTGTCTTCGGACCTCCGGATTCGGGCGCTTTCCCCAGCGGCCACGCCACCGGCGTCACCGTTCTTTCTACCCTGGCAGCAAGCTTTATCGCCAGGGAAAGCCGGAATATCAGACGCTGGCGCTACTACCTGCTTTTCAGTATTCCCATTATCCTTGGGGCGCTAAGCAGACTTTATCTGGGCGTTCACTGGTTTACCGATGTGGTGGCGGGGGTGTTTCTCGGGCTCTCGATCTGCGGGTTCGTAAGGGCCAGCTATAGCCGCTACGACAACGTCCCACTGGCAAGGGATGGAACGCTATTGATTGCGGGGTGGGGATGGCTCGCCTTCGTGGCCTGGTATGTAACGACACAATGGTCAAACGCGGTTGTGCTCTACAGTGTCACCGCTCCGTAGCAACCATTATTCAGCTTTCTTCCAGTGCTTCCAGCAACCCCAGCAGACGCTCCAGGCGCTCCAGGGGCGCCTGGAGCTCCACCAGCCGCTGCTTTTCCTGCTTGTCCAGCGGCAGTAATTCGGTCAACCGCCACCCCACATCCCTGGCGTCGTCGTAGTCTACGTCCATATCCAGTTCCCGGACGACAGGATGGCGAAACAACGCTTTCAACACCGAGGGGAGTTCCGCGAAACGCTCAGGAACAGGCGTTTGCTCCTCCGCCAGCAGGCATTCCACATCCCCGACATTCAGTCCGTCCGGCTGCTGCCAGGAACGTACCACCGTTACCTTATCCTTGCCTTCAACGGTAATACCCAGCAAACCGTTATCCATCTGCTGGAAATCAATAATGCGAACATAGGTGCCGATATCGTAGAAAGCCACCGACTTGCCCGTTTCCAGACCTTCCCGAAGCAGCACGACTACAAATCCCCGATCCTCCTTGAGGCAACGGGTAAGCATATCGATGTATCTGGGCTCGAACAGCTGCAGGGGAATCCGTCCACCGGGCAGCACTACAGAGTTCAGCGGGAAAAGAGGTACATTCATTGTTGGTATTGTCACCAGTAAACTAGCTCCGGAGGAATGACGACCCTGTCATATCCTCAATGAATTGAAAGCAGGCGATGGACTTCGTCCACCCTTGCACGGGCTTCCGTCAATAGCTGCAGGCTTCGGGACGCGTTCAGCTCAAGCTCACCAAGACGGCGATAGGCAGGCACCTCGTCAAACGGTGGCAGAGACCCGTTCTGACTGGACCCAATCATCGCATGCAACTGGGCGACAATCACGATATCCACCAGCTGAGGTGAGGATTCCCGGCACTCATACCCCCAGTCCTCCGCATGCCTTGTCGCCTCCAGAAAGCCATTAGGGAACGACCAGCTTTCCAGGATTGCGGTTCCCACATCGGCCCTGAGCTCGCCAATGGCATGCTCAAGATTGGCCTGATCGGCAAACAGATTGACGTGATGCTCCGCCTGCACCAGCACCGGCACGACTCCGATATCGTGCAACAGCCCTGCGAGCAACGCCTCTTCCGGGTTGATGGAGGTAGCACTATCCGCAAGCACCCAACACAGGGCGGCCATCTCACGGGAATGGCGCCAGAGTTTGTCCATTTCCTTTTGCAGCGATGCCTGTTTGGTTTTGAACACCTCGCGCATCGAAAACACCGTAACCAATTGGCGCGTGGTACGCATGCCCAAACGGATAACCGCCTCGCGAACGTTGCGAACATCACTGAATCCACGGTACAGGGGACTGTTGCAGGCTCGAACCAGTTTCGCAGCCATCGACGGGTCCGCCGAGATTGCACTGGCAACCTGATCCGCCGTGGAATCTTCTCGGTCTACGGTTCTGCGCACTTTCCAGGCCACATCCGGCACGCTTGGCAGGGTCAATTGATTGGAGCGCAGCTCGGCATAAAACTCCATCAGCAGATGGTGTTCTTCGCTGCCCTCGTCGCCAGCCCCGTCACCGGAATCCATTTCCACCTGGGGCACGGGTGCGGCCCGCAATAGCTGGTTGAGGATGTCCTGCTGAATAACGAGGAACTCGCTCGCCTTGATGGCGGTCACGTTGTACATCCGGGGTTGCAGCCGGGCAATGGGGTTAATGGCCTTGTCGGTATCGGCCTCGATGGTGGACTTGCGGCCGTCAATCGACTCCAGCTCTACACTGCCGTGGATCAGGAATATGTCCAGGCCATCCCGCACGCCGCGCTCTACCACTCGCTGGCCCGGGCCGTGGGTTCTTCTTTCCGCCCGACTTGCGAGCAAAACCAACTGGTCATCCGTCAACCGGTTCAAGGGTTGAAACTGCTTGAGACGACGCAGAGGCAGGCTTTCCTGGCCAGCCATAGGACTACTCCTCGATCAGTTATTCGTTCGTTCTGTTACACATTGTAAGCGCGGAATCCCAAAACAACCATGCGATCAAGGGGTAATCTGGTATCCTCTTGCGTTCCATTTTCCGACCCAGTTAAAGAAGAGAGACCAGACAACCATGCCCCAGTATCGTTCGCGGACATCTACCGCAGGCCGCAATATGGCTGGCGCACGTGCTCTTTGGCGCGCCACCGGCATGAAGAATGAAGACTTTGGCAAACCCATCATCGCCGTTGCCAATTCCTTTACTCAGTTCGTTCCCGGCCATGTACACCTCAAGGATCTGGGGCAGTTGGTCTGCCGGGAAATCGAGCAAGCCGGCGGCGTTGCCAAGGAATTCAACACCATTGCCGTGGACGACGGCATTGCGATGGGGCATGACGGGATGCTGTACTCCCTACCTTCCCGCGAGATCATCGCTGACTCCGTGGAATACATGGTCAACGCCCACTGCGCTGATGCCCTGGTCTGCATCTCCAACTGCGACAAGATCACCCCGGGCATGCTGATGGCCGCCATGCGCCTGAACATTCCCGCCATTTTCGTCTCCGGTGGCCCCATGGAAGCCGGCAAGACCAAACTCTCGGAGCACAAACTCGACCTGGTGGATGCCATGGTCATCGCTGCCGACCCGAATGCGGATGACGAAACCGTCGCAGAGTACGAACGCAGCGCCTGCCCCACCTGCGGCTCCTGTTCCGGCATGTTTACAGCCAACTCCATGAACTGCCTCACCGAAGCCATTGGCCTGGCTTTGCCCGGGAACGGCTCAATGCTCGCTACCCACTCGGACCGCGAAGCCCTGTTCCTGAAAGCCGGAAGACAGATTGTGGAGAATGCCCGCCGCTATTACGAGGATGACGACGCCAGTGTGTTGCCTCTGAGCATTGCCTCCATGGAAGCGTTCGAGAACGCCATGGTGATGGACATCGCCATGGGCGGCTCCACCAACACCATCCTGCATTTGCTGGCTGCGGCCCAGGAGGGCGGCGTGCCGTTCACCCTCAACGAAATTGACCAGTTGTCCCGCCGGGTACCCCAACTTTGCAAGGTGGCGCCGAATTCCCCCAAGTATCATATGGAGGACGTTCATCGCGCTGGCGGCATCATGGGCATCCTTGGCGAACTGGAACGGGGCGGACTGATCAACACCGACCTGCCAACCGTACACAGCAAAACCATGCGCGAGGCCCTGAAAACCTGGGACATCATGCAGGAGCCCACCCCTGAAGTGGTCGAATTCTACAAGGCCGGTCCTGCCGGCATTCCCACTCAGACAGCCTTCAGCCAAAGCACCCGCTGGCCCTCCCTTGATGGCGACCGCGAGGCAGGCTGTATTCGTTCCGTTGAAAATGCCTACTCATCTGAAGGCGGCCTGGCGGTTCTCTTCGGCAATATTGCCCTGGACGGCTGCGTGGTCAAGACGGCCGGCGTGGACGAAAGCATCTACGTCTTCGAAGGCAAGGCACGAGTATTCGAAAGCCAGGATACCGCGGTCGAAGGCATCCTCAACGACGAGGTCCAGCCTGGAGAGGTGGTCATTATCCGCTACGAAGGCCCTCAGGGCGGCCCCGGTATGCAGGAAATGCTCTATCCCACCAGTTACCTGAAGTCCAAGGGGCTGGGTAAAGAGTGTGCCCTGCTGACTGACGGCCGCTTCTCCGGTGGCACCTCAGGCCTTTCCATTGGCCATGCCTCCCCTGAAGCGGCTGCAGGTGGCGCCATTGGGTTGATCGAGAACGGTGACCTGATCCGTATCGACATTCCCAACCGGTCCATCAACGTGGAGATAGACCAGAACGAACTCGATCGGCGACGTGAGGAGCGGGATGAGAAAGGCTGGAAGCCCGAATTGTCGCGGCCGCGCAAAGTCTCGGCAGCGCTGAAGGCTTATGCGTTGCTGGCAACCAGCGCCGACAAGGGCGCGGTCAGAAACCTGGAAAAATTAGGCTAAACGCACGCGGGCCCGGGGTAGCGACTACCCCGGGCCCGAATTCAGGCAGGAAAAACGGTTATCAGGGCCTAGAAGAAGGACCAGCCACCGTCGTCATCTTCCTCTATATCATCTTCTTGCGCCTGCTCTGCCGACTCGTCAGCTTCCGGCTCCGCGGCCGCACTGGAAGTGCCTGCATCCTGTGACGCTCCGGCGTTGCCGGACGACCCAGCAGCCGCGACCTGAACGTGAACCATACCCAGCGCTTTCTTGGTGGCGTCATCAAGCACACCAGAGGCGTTCAACCCTTGATCCTTTTGAAACGCGGTCAACGCCGAGCGAGTGGTGTCATCCATTTGCGGACTGACATTGTTGATGTCATAACCCGCCGCATAAAGGGCATTCTTAAGCGCCACGGTATCGTTTGCTGACGCAACGGGCGCCGCCGCCAGGGCCATTGCCCCCGCGAGGATAGCAGCCAATATACGGGTGTGAGTGAATATCTGCCTAGCCATGATCTACTCCAGTTACCTGTCGCTTTTTATTGTGTTGCCAGTCCCTACAGGATGGACATTACGACGAAAGACTAACATATTTTAAGCACTGCCGGACCGATCCGATTGTTGTGATTCTGTAGCGGGGGCAGACACATTTACTGACGGGGCTTCATTCGATTCCCCAAACTCGCGTATGAAAATACCCCAGAACGCCATGAACAGAGCCGCGACCAATGGGCCCATCACAAATCCATTAATGCCGAACATCACTATCCCACCCAAGGTGGAGAGCAAAACGATGTAGTCTGGCAGTTTGGTATCCCGGCCAACGAAAACAGGCCGGAGCAGATTGTCCGCGAGCCCGATCACGACCACCCCGAACGCCGTTAGCACAATTGCCGACACCATCTCCCCTGTCGCGGCCAGGTAGAGAGCCGCAGGAACCCAGACCAACGCCGCGCCAACGGCGGGAAGCAGGGACACAATCGCCATCACCACCCCCCAGAGCAGCGCACCCTGAATACCCAGAAGCCAGAAAATACCGCCCCCAAGCGCGCCCTGGATAACCGCGATCAACAAGTTGCCCTTGACCGTGGCCCGCGTGACCTCTGCGAACTTGGCAAACAACAGACGCTCACGCTCGTCTCCCAGCGGCAGCGCACGAATCAACAGATCCACCAGTTTGCTGCCATCACGGAGAAGGAAAAACGCCAGGTAGATCATCAGCGCCAGCCCCAGAAAGAACTGAAACGTATTCTGCCCAAAACCGAGCGCCTGTTTCGCCAGAAACTGACTGCCCCCCACGAAGCCGCTGACCACGCGATCCCTCACCTCTGCGAAGTCCAAACCAAACTGGGCGAAAAACGACTCAATGGCCGGAAACGACTGGATAACCCTGTCGATGTAGTCGCCGGGGCGTAGTTGCCCTTCCTGGATTCGCTGATAGAGGGACAACCCCTCTGCCACCAGCGACGTCACCAACGCCAGCACCGGTATGACCACGATCACCATGCAGATCAGTAGCGTTAGCAGGGCAATGGTATTGGGACGGTCGCCCAACCGCCGGGCCAGGTACTCTCGAACCGGATGAAAGATCAGCGCAATGGCCACGGCCCAGAAAATAGGGCCAAAAAAAGGCTTCATCAGCAGAATGAACGCCAGGGAAACCCCAACCAGCATGGCCAGAAAGGTCCGTGTCTCGAGTTTTCCGTACATAGTGAAATTCCCTGAACCTGGGTGTCGTCGTCTCACAGTAGGTGGGCTGCGGATCTGAATGGGCCTAGACTACCACGCCATCGTGGCCAGTCTAGCGACTTTCAGGTTATAGTGGACGGTTATTGGTCATTCGTTAAACAGGTCGCGACGTTGGATAACGAAGAGTTTGATGTTGAAACGGCGCTGGATGCGGTCGCTGCTCTCAATCGTGTGCTGGCAGCCAGAACGCACCGCCGCAAAGTGATGGGCCAGGAAGTACTGATACCGGGCCAGTTGGGCGAAGCCCTGCAGTTGCCGCAGATCCTGCGGCGTTTGCAGAGTAAACAGGCACGCCAACGGGAGCAGGGACTGGAAGACTTTCAGGAGCTGTGGCCAACGCTGTCGCCTGCCACACGGGAAAAGGTCCTCGACAGAATCGGCTGGTACGACCCGAAATCCCTGGACTGGGAGGACAAACGCTCGAACCGTCGCCCGGTTGCCGACCCGGATCATTGAAACCGTCCTGATAATGAAGTCGTCCTGACAAATGAGCCCTTTCGGGCATTCTTTCGTAGTTCTTGTCCTATTTCTCGTTGAACTGACTTTGAATTGTCACAGTTCGCCCTTACGTTGGAGCTAATGGAGGTTTATTTATGCAACAAACAGAACATTACAACGCCATCGCTTCAGAGAGCAGTGCCGTACCCACTTTACTGTGCGGGCATTGTCGCTCCACCCTGTCCCGTAGCCGAATTTTCCGCAACGAAGAAATGCGGCCCCATAACGACCACTGTCAGACACTTGCCTTATGCTCGGCAGACGACTGTGGTGCTCTGAATTGCTGCGACGCAGCGTTGGCGCGGCTTGACGACCCAGACGAACTCTTCAGCAAAGCATCCTGATTCAAACAGTCAACGCACTGTTACGTAAACCAAACACACAAAATTCCCATCTGATTTATCCTGATTCCTGAAGGCTGCGGTAACACCAGCCACGCAACCACTCAGTCAGGACAGTCGATGGCATGCGTATTCTGAGAACCGATGAAGCCCGCTTCGCAGGTCTTCCGGATTACCCTTTTTCCCCTCATTATCTGGACGTAGAGCCAGGCCTGAGAATGCACTATGTAGACGAAGGCCCGAGGGACGCATCGCCCGTGCTGATGCTGCACGGCGAGCCATCGTGGTCGTACCTTTATCGTCACATGATCCCACTGGTGGCAGAAGCGGGGCATCGGGTACTGGCTCCCGACCTGATCGGGTTCGGTAAATCCGATAAGCCAGCCGATGTAAGCGACTACAGTTACGAACGCCACATGGCGTGGCTGTCCGAGTGGCTTAAGGCCCAGGGCCTGAAGAACATCACTCTGGTCTGCCAGAACTGGGGTTCACTCCTGGGCCTGCGACTGGCGGCCGAACACCCTCAACTCTTCCGCCGGATCATTGTTGGCAACGGCATGCTGCCGACCGGGGATACCCCGGCGCCCGCCGTATTCACGCTGTGGAAAACCTTTGCCACCCACAGCCCGTGGTTTCCTGTCGGACGGATTGTTCAGCTCGGAACGGAAAGGGCCTTGAGCAAGGCCGAAATCGCAGCCTATGAAGCACCTTTCCCATCTGCAGAATTCAAGGCAGGTGCCCGCGCATTCCCGAAACTGGTCCCCGTTTCCGCCGAAGACCCCTCAAGCGATGCCAACAAGGCGGCCTGGCGCATTCTGGAAACCTGGAAAAAACCCTTCATTACCTGCTTTAGCAACGGCGACCCCATTACCCGGGGTGGAGACCGATACATGCAACGCCGCATCCCCGGGGCCCATGGCCAACCGCACATCACCTTACGCGGAGGGCATTTCCTGCAAGAAGACTCTCCTGACGATTTTGCACGCATTATTATTGATGCGTGCAAGTCTGAAATGGCGGCTTAAGTAACGACATCAAGATTGATGCTTGGGTTGGAAATCGCCAGCATCAACCCTGGGTCGATCACTGTCCGCGTCTGCCAATGGCCGACACTCCTGGAGGCTTGCATGACATCGCATCGTAAGCCGTCTGTATTCCTCCGTGCCCTTGGCTTTCCACGCCACCTCACCGTCACTTAACGTCCGAATGACCCTTGCTGGCGCCCCAACAACCAAAGAGGCCGGCTCACACTGAAAACCCGCCTTAACCAAAGCACAGGCGCCAACAATGGAGCGGGGAGCAATCACTGCTTCATCCATGACCACGGCATTCATCCCCACCATTGCGTCCTCCCCAACAGTACAACCGTGGAGTATCGCGCCGTGTCCCACATGGCCACTTTTCTCAATCACGGTATCCATGCCAGGGAATGCATGCATGACGCAATTGTCCTGGATATTCGAACCCTCCTTGAGCACAACCCGGCCAAAATCACCTCGCAGCGAAGCGGCCGGCCCCACATAGCAATCGGGCCCGACCCACACATCTCCGATCAAGATCGCGGTTGGATGTACGTAAGCAGATGGATGAACGACAGGTTGAACGCCTTCAATACTGTAACTCGGCATGCATCTCTCCTTTCTCCGACTCTCAAAGTTGGCCAAAATTCTGATTCACTTTCTTAAATTCATAAACCATTTTCCGACATTATACCGAAGAAATATAGACAAAAATTCGGCAAAACACCCTCCTAACCTCACAAAACAAAGCATTAAAGAATCATTTTTATCTTTATTATCAACACTTTATTTAACAACAGACCTCATCGCTTAATATGATACAAAATTGCCATTTACAAAATCTTGACCGGTATCAATTAATAGATATACTGATTTAGAAACTGGTCACCGCACCAGCGGAGCGTCACGTTATCGGGATACTGGCCTGCTCGTTTCGTCCAGACAAAAACAAAGCCACATCGGATTATTTATGCCACACAACCTGCTCGTTGACGGGCCCGAACAAGGCGTCCAGATCTTTACTCTCAACCGCCCTGATGTTCGAAATGCCCTGAATACAGAACTGCTCAACAACCTATGCAAAGCCCTGGATAACGCTGAAGCCGACCCTGAGGTCCACGCTGTAGTCATCACCGGGAACCAAAAAGCATTTGCAGCCGGTGCTGACATCAATGAAATGGCCGCCCGTGACCTGGTGGGCATACTTGAGGACCCTCGAGTCGCTCACTGGGAGCGAATAGCTCGCTTCACCAAACCTATTATTGCCGCTGTTAACGGCTTTGCACTCGGCGGTGGCTGTGAATTGGCAATGCACGCCGACATTCTGATTGCCGGCGAGAACGCTCGCTTCGGTCAGCCGGAGATTAACCTGGGAATCATGCCCGGCTCCGGTGGCACCCAGCGACTGACGCGGAAGGTTGGCGAAGCCCTTGCCATGCACATGACGCTCACCGGTGAGCAAATAGACGCCACGCGGGCTCTTCAGGCAGGCCTTATCAGCGAGATTTGCCAACCTGAACTGACCGTTGAAAGGGCCATCGAGATTGGCAAAACCATTGCCCGGAAGGCGCCCATTGCCATTCGCCTGACCAAGGAATCGGTACGCAAAGCCAACGACATAAGCCTTAGTGACGGCCTTCGGTTTGAACGACACGCCTTCACCTTACTCGCTGGCACAGCAGACCGACAGGAAGGCCTCGATGCGTTTCGAGAGAAACGCGCGCCCCGTTTCAAGGGCAAATAATCTGTATTGATAACCACCCATCACTCCACCTATAGGACACCGCCATGACTCAGCCGAGCATTCTTCTGGAAATCGATCAGGGTGTGGCCCAGCTTACCCTTAACCGTCCAGACAACCTGAACAGCTTCAATGTTGATATGCACGAGCGGATGCGAGATGCCATCAGCCAGGTCCGCAAAGACAGCTCTGTGCGTGTCCTAGTTATTACCGGCGCCGGCCGGGGCTTCTGCGCCGGCCAGGACCTTTCTGACCGTAGTGTTGCGCCAGACCAGGACGCCCCTGACCTGGGCGAATCCCTGGAAAAGTACTACAACCCCATGATGCGAAGCCTGAGAGACCTGCCGATGCCGGTCCTCTGTGCCGTGAACGGTGTTGCCGCCGGCGCTGGCGCCAACATTGCGCTGGCCTGCGACATCACCCTGGCCGCGCGTTCAGCGAGCTTTGTCCAAGCCTTCTGCAAACTGGGACTGGTGCCCGATTCCGGTGGTACCTGGACCCTGCCTCGGGTTGCCGGGATGGCTCGCGCCAAAGGCATGGCTTTGCTTGGCGACAAAATCAGTGCTGAGCAGGCAGAAAACTGGGGCATGATCTGGCGCTGCGTTGATAACGAAACGCTGATGGAAGAGACCACGAAACTGGCGCGGCACTTTGCCACTCAGCCCACCAAAGGCCTTGCCCTCATCAAACGGGCCTTGCACGCCAGCTCCAGCAACACCTTTGAAGAGCAGCTCAATCTCGAGCGGGACCTCCAGCGCATGGCGGGCCGTTCCGAGGATTACCGTGAAGGTGTTGCCGCTTTTATGGAAAAACGCACGCCGGCCTTCAAGGGGAAGTAATCCATGCAGGCACTTGATACCCAGACCACGATTGCCGTCATCGGCGCCGGCGCCATGGGTTCCGGCATCGCCCAGGTGGCCGCCCAGGCAGGTCACAAGGTCTATCTTCACGACCAACGCGATGGCGCCGCCAGCGCAGGCCGGGATGGCGTCGCAAAACAACTTCAGCGTCGGGTGGACAAAGGCAAGATGGAACAACAAGCCGTCGATGCCATTGTCGGTCGCATTCATCCCGTCAGTGCCCTTTCGGAAGTCGCCGACAGCAGAATGGTCATTGAGGCTATTATTGAAGATCTCGAGATCAAGCACTCGCTGCTGGCAGACCTCGAAGAACTGTGCGGCAAGGACACCATTCTCGCCACCAACACCTCGTCGATCTCAGTAACGGCACTTGGCGCCAAACTGCGCCATCCCGAGCGACTGGTCGGTATGCACTTCTTTAACCCGGCCCCTTTGATGGCGCTGGTGGAAGTCGTCAAAGGCCTGGCTACGGATCATTCAGTAGCGGAGATTGTCCACGCTACCGCGACCAACTGGGGCAAGAAACCCGTATTCGCCACCTCGACACCCGGATTCATTGTTAACCGCGTAGCACGACCGTTTTATGCCGAAAGCCTTCGATTGCTCCAGGAAGGCGCTGCCGACCCGGCAACTCTGGACGCCATTATCCGGGAGGCAGGAAACTTCCGGATGGGCCCGTTTGAGTTAACCGACCTCATCGGCCATGACGTCAACTACGCGGTAACCAATTCGGTCTTCAACGCCTACTACCAGGACGCCCGTTTTCTCCCGTCCCTGATCCAGAAGGAACTGGTGGAGGCCGGCCGCCTGGGCCGCAAGAGCGGGCATGGCTTCTACAGCTATACCGAAGGAAGCAAACGCCCGGAACCAGACACCGAACCTGCCCGACAGAGTGACGACACAACACTGATCGTTGAAGGCGATCTGGGGCCGGCTTCCACACTGATTAACCGCTTCCGCGACGCTGGCCTCGACATCGTCGAGCGTGATGGCCCGGGGCAGCTTCGATTCGGAGATGCCGTGTTGGCACTCACCGACGGCCGGATGGCAACCGAGCGCGCCCAGGTCGAAGGCACACCCGATCTTGCGTTATTTGACCTGGCATTCGACTTCGAAAAGGCAGCAAGGCTAGCCATTTGTTTCGCTGATCAGGCCTCAGAACAGTCACGCCACGATGCCGTGGCCCTGCTTCAGAAAACGAATATCGCCGTAAGCGCGGTGAAAGACCGCCCTGGCATGGTGATCATGCGCACGGTGGCCACGCTGGCAAACGAGGCAGCCGATGCTGAGCTGCATGGCGTTGCAACGAAAGAGGACATTGACCTGGCCATGAAAGCAGGTCTGAACTACCCGGAAGGTCCGCTGAGCTGGAGCGATCGACTGGGCAATGGCCGGGTGCTCCAGGTTCTTACCAACATTCAGAACAGCTATGGCGAGGACCGCTACCGGCCAGCACTGCTACTCCGGAAAAACCATCACGCCGGAAAGGGATTCTACAAATGAGCGAAAACACCCCACAAGAACTGGCCGAAAATTGCGCCAAAGCCATGTTTTCCCGTGACCGGGCGAGCCAGAAACTTGGCATGAAAATCGAGTCTATCGCTCCGGGCCGGGCGGTACTGAGCATGGCCGTCACCGAAGACATGATTCAGGGGCATGGCTCCTGCCATGGGGGCTACCTGTTTACCCTCGCCGACTCGGCCTTCGCCTTTAGCTGCAATACCTACGACAAAGCAACCGTCGCCTCCGGATGCAGCATCGACTATATGTATGGCGCCAAGGCTGGCGACGTACTGACCGCCACCGCTGAGGAGCAATCCCGTGGTGGGCGAACCGGCGTCTACGACATTACTTTAACCAATCAGGATGGCCGCACCGTTGCCCTCTTCCGCGGAAAGTCCTACCAGGTCCGCGGCACTGTCATTAATTCGGAGCCACAGTCATGACCACTAGCAATCTCTTACAAGACGCCTACATTGTTGACGCCATACGCACCCCTATCGGCCGTTACGGTGGCGCCCTGGCCTCCGTTCGGGCCGACGACCTCGGGGCCATCCCGATGAAAGCCATGATGGAACGGAACCCGAGCGTGGACTGGTCGAAGATTGATGACGTTCTTTATGGCTGCGCTAACCAGGCTGGGGAAGACAACCGCGACGTTGCCCGGATGTCACTGCTGTTAGCCGGCATTCCCATCGACGTTCCCGGCAGCACAATTAATCGCCTCTGCGGGTCAGGCATGGACGCAATCGGAAGCGCAGCACGGGCAATCCGCACTGGCGAAGCCAGTCTGATGCTGGCAGGCGGCGTCGAATCCATGTCCCGCGCACCGTTTGTTATGGGCAAATCTGAAAGCCCGTTCAGTCGGAAAGCAGAGATTTTCGATACCACGATTGGCTGGCGCTTCGTCAATCCAGTACTGAAAAAACAGTACGGTATCGACTCCATGCCTGAAACCGCCGAGAACGTCGCAGAGCAGTTTGGTATTTCCCGGGAAGATCAGGATGCGTTCGCCGCGCGAAGCCAACAGCGGACAGCTGAAGCCCAGTCCGCCGGCCGACTCGCAAGCGAGATCACGCCGGTCAGCGTTCCACGCCGCAAGCAGGACCCGCTGGTGGTTGACACCGATGAACACCCCCGGGAAACCAGCGTAGAGAAGCTGGCATCACTGCCGACCCCCTTCCGTGAAAACGGCTCCGTGACAGCAGGCAACGCCTCTGGCGTCAACGATGGTGCGTGCGCACTCTTACTCGCCAATGCCGATGCCATAAAGCAGTACACCCTGAAACCACGGGCCCGCGTCGTTGCCATGGCAACAGTGGGGGTTGAGCCACGCATTATGGGCTTCGGCCCCGCTCCGGCTACCCGAAAGGTACTGAAGACGGCCGGACTGGAGCTGGCGGACATGGACGTCATCGAATTGAACGAGGCCTTTGCCGCTCAGGCACTTGCCGTCACTCGCGATCTCGGTTTGCCCGACGACGCTGAACACGTTAACCCGAATGGCGGGGCCATCGCCCTGGGACACCCCCTTGGAATGAGTGGCGCGCGCCTGGTCACGACCGCCGTGAACGAACTCGAACGCCGCCACAAGCAGGGGCTGAAGGCCCGTTATGCCCTTTGCACCATGTGCATCGGCGTTGGGCAGGGCATCGCTTTGATCATTGAGAGGGTGGAGAACGTTGCCTGAACGATCAGGTGCAGCGCCCGCTAAGTACAAACGTTAAGCACAATAAGCGCAGGACGAACCTATGAACCTACCATCACAAAAACTCGGCAACCTAGACCGAATGGAGACCGCCAGCATTGACGAGCTTCGCCACGAACAACTCCAGCGCCTGCGCTGGAGCGTGGCTCATGCCTACACCAATGTCCCCTTCTATCGCAAAGCATTTGATGAGATCGGCCTCAAACCAATGGACATCAAATCGTTGGACGATCTGGCGAAAATTCCGTTCACCAACAAGTCAGATCTTCGGGACAATTACCCATTTGGCATGTTCGCCACCCCAATGGATGAAGTCGTTCGCGTTCATGCCTCGAGCGGCACAACGGGTAAGCCCACAGTGGTCGGCTACACCCAGAGCGATATCGACACCTGGGCCGATATTGTTGCCCGCTGCATTCGAGCCGGTGGTGGCTCCCGCGGCGACAAAGTACACGTTGCCTACGGTTACGGCCTGTTCACGGGTGGTCTGGGAGCCCATTACGGTGCCGAACGCCTGGGCTGTACCGTCATCCCCATGTCTGGAGGGCAGACGGAGAAACAGGTTCAGCTGATCACCGATTTCCAGCCTGACATCATCATGGTGACGCCGTCCTACATACTCAACATCGCCGACGAAATGGAGCGGCAAGGCATTGACCCTCACAAGCTACGTTTGCGCCTGGGCATTTTCGGCGCAGAGCCCTGGACAAACGCCATGCGTACCGAAATTGAGGAACGCCTGGGCATTCAGGCGCTGGATATTTACGGTTTGTCCGAAGTGATGGGTCCGGGTGTGGGGATGGAGTGCCTGGAAACCAAAGATGGCCCCACCATCTGGGAGGACCACTTCTATCCCGAAATCATCGACCCGGCGACCGGAGACGTTCTGCCTGACGGTGAGTATGGCGAACTTGTGTTTACGTCCTTGACCAAGGTGGCGCTACCAATCATGCGTTACCGCACCCGTGATCTGACCCGCCTGCTGCCAGGGACTGCACGCCCAATGCGCCGTATCGACAAGATCACCGGCCGCAGCGATGACATGCTGATCATCCGTGGCGTAAACGTGTTCCCGAGCCAGATCGAAGAGCAGGTTCTGAAGTGCAGCGCACTAGCACCACACTATGAAATCGAGGTCTACAAAGAGGGCAACCTGGATTGCGTCGACGTACGTACGGAATTGAAACCAGGCACTTCTGACAGTTCAGAAATTCGCGCAGCGGCAGCCAAAGAGCTGGCCCATCACATCAAGTCGTACATCGGTATCAGCACCCGCATCCACGTGGTTGAGGCAAACAGCATTGCGCGCTCCGAAGGCAAGGCCAAACGGGTTTTCGACCGTCGCAATCCGTAAGTTCCTTTGGCACCAGAGCGTGATCGGGTCGTGGCCCGATCACGCTCTTCACGGCTAACTGATTTCTTATATTTTCTATTCTTATTATTTCTGGTGATTTTAAAAATCACCTTAGTTTTAAATTTTTACATTTATAACAGTCTATTAGATTAAATGACGCTTATCCAAAAACAAAACATGACACACAAAGATGATTCTTGATTTTTATTCAGTGTCATATACTATAAGGGTAACGCTCTGAAACGACCGACGGGCCTCATACGCCCGGAAGCAGCAGAACGACAAGCCCGATTCGGAGGTAAGATATGTACGCCCAGCTCGTTGAAACTGGCAGCAAACGCCTTAAAACGAAAGAAGAGATGTCGCCCCAGGAGCGCGAATTTCAGGAAAAGGTCGACGCTGAAATCAAGATCGAAGCCAAGAACTGGATGCCTGAAGGCTATCGCAAAACCCTGGTTCGCCAGATCTCCCAGCACGCCCACTCTGAAGTCGTTGGCATGCTCCCGGAAGGCAACTGGGTTACCCGCGCGCCCACCCTTAAACGCAAGCTCCAACTGATGGCCAAGATCCAGGACGAGGCAGGGCATGGGCTGTACCTATACAGCGCTATGGAAACCCTCGGTGCTGATCGAGATGAAGAGATCGAAAAGCTGCACCAGGGGAAGGCCAAATACTCCAGCATCTTTAACTACCCAACCCTGAACTGGGCTGACATGGGTGCCGTTGGCTGGCTGGTTGATGGCGCTGCCATCGTCAATCAGGTGGTGCTTCAGCGCACATCCTACGGCCCCTACTCGCGCGCCATGGTCCGCATCTGTAAAGAAGAGAGCTTCCACCAGCGCCAGGGCTATCAGATTCTGTTGGACCTGATGCGTGAAGGTACAGACGAACAGAAGGCCATGGTGCAGGACGCGATTAACCGCCTGTGGTGGCCGTCTCTGATGATGTTCGGCCCGCACGACGATGAGTCCCCGAACTCACAGCAATCCCTGGCCTGGAAGATCAAGCGCAAGGGCAACGACGAACTCCGCCAGATGTTCATTGACCAGACCGTCCCCCAGCTCGAGTTCCTCGGGTGCACCGCGCCGGATCCGGACCTGAAGTGGAACGAAGAGACCGGCCATTACGATTTTGGCGAGATCAACTGGCAGGAATTCTACGACGTTCTCAAGGGCAACGGCCCTTGCAACCGCGAGCGCATCAACACACGCAAAAAAGCAATTGACGAGGGCAGATGGGTTCGTGAAGCGGCCGTCGCCTATGCCAAAAAACAAAAACAGCGCACACAAGCCGCTTGATACCGGAGGAATACACATGTCTGAATGGCGCCTTTATGAAGTTTTTGTACGGTCGAAGCACGGCCTGAACCACAAGCACGTGGGCAGCGTTCATGCCTCTGACGACGAGATGGCCATGGAAAACGCCCGCGACCTCTACACACGCCGCAGCGAAGGCGTGAGCATCTGGGTTGTACCCTCGGACACCATCACAGCCTCCGCATCCGACGAGAAAGAAGTACTTTTCGACCCGGCGGAAGACAAGATTTACCGGCACGCTTCTTTTTACGAGCTGCCCGATGAAGTCGGACACATGTAAGGAGCTGTTCCAATGACACAAGCAGAAGCATTACAGGAATACCTGTTGCGCCTGGCAGATTCCGACATGATCCTGGGCCAGCGATTGTGTGAGCTGTGCGGCAAGGCCCCGGCGCTGGAAGAAGAACTGGCGCTGATGAACGTTGCCCTTGACCTCGTTGGTCAGGCCCGCAACTGGTACGAATACGCCGCAGAGTTGATTGACGATGGTAACGATGCCGACAAACTGGCGTTCCGCCGCGATGCCCATAATTACCGTAATCTGCTGCTGACCGAGCAGCCTAATGAAGATTATGCAGTCACCATGGGTCGTCAGTTCTTCTTTGACGCATGGCATTACTTGACGCTCAAGAGCTTGGTCGAATCCAGCGATGAACGCGTTGCCGGTGTTGCTGCGAAGGCACTGAAAGAAGCCACCTATCACCTGCGCCGGTCTTCGGAGTGGATCAAACGTCTGGGAGATGGTACCGAGGAAAGCCATCGCCGTATGCAGGACGCCGTGGATATCCTCTGGCGTTTCACGGGCGAACTGATTACCCCGGACGATACAGATCACGTCATGGCCAAGGCGGGCATTGGCCCAGAGCCAGACCAGCTCGCCAAAAACTGGCGCGAAATGGTCAACGAAGTGCTTACCCAAGCGACCCTGACACCGGGTGCCGATGACGCCTGGATGTACATGGGCGGCAAGCACGGCGAGCACACCGAGCACCTTGGCTTTATTCTGGCAGAAATGCAGTTCCTGCAAAGGGCCTATCCCGATGCCACAACCTGGTAACTCAGGCAACCGGTCAGCCGTCGACATTCTGATTGCCAGCGATCGGGTACCGGCAAATGCCCGCCCCGATCTGCTGACCGAGAATGACATATGGGCACTTCTCGAAGAGGTCAAGGATCCTGAGGTGCCGGCGGTAAGCGTCGTGGAGCTCGGGATTGTCCGTGCCGTGAGGTGGGATGGCAAAGAACTGTCCATTGATGTCACGCCAACCTACTCCGGCTGCCCGGCTACCGAGTTGATTGAAGAGCTGATCATCGAAGCCATGCGTGCCGCAGGCTTCCGGGCCCCGAAAATCAACCAGGTGCTGACCCCGGCCTGGACCACCGACTGGATCACAGCCGAAGGCAAAGAAAAGCTTCGGGCGTTCGGAATCGCTCCACCCGAAGGCAGCTCCAGCAAACTGAGTCTGCTGGGAGAGCCGGACATTATTGCCTGCCCTCACTGTGGCAGCACGGATACGGAACAGCTCAGTGAGTTTGGATCAACCGCCTGCAAAGCCCTTTATCGCTGCACGGAATGCCTTGAGCCCTTCGACTACTTCAAATGCATCTAGAGCCGATACGATCATGAATAAATTTTACTCACTGACCCTCAAAGAGGTCAGACCTGAAACAAGAAACGCCGTATCACTTGCTTTTGATCTGCCTAAGGATCTGGCAGACACGTTCAACTACAAACAGGGCCAGCACCTGATTGTCAGAACGCAGCTGGATGGAGAGGAGGTGCGACGCTCCTATTCAATCTGCCGCAGTGTTAACGACCAGGAACTTCGCATTGCGGTCAAACAGGTTCCGGGCGGCCGTTTCTCCACGTTTGCCAATGAGCAGCTGAAACCCGGAGAAACACTGGAAGTCATGCCTCCCCAGGGCCATTTCTCCATTGATCTGGATCCCGAGCGGGAAGGCAACTACCTGGCGGTAGCTGCTGGCAGCGGCATTACCCCGATACTGTCGATCGTCAAAACGACTCTGGAAACCGAGCCCAAAAGCGAGGTCACCCTGTTCTACGGCAACAAGGCCACGAGTAGCACCATGTTCAGGGATGAGCTCCAGGATCTCAAAAATGAGTTCATGGCACGGCTGAATCTGGTTTACATCTTCACTCGAGAAGAGCAGGACATTGACCTGTACAACGGGCGAATTGACCACGACAAGTGCGACGCGCTGTTTGATCACTGGATAAACGCCAAGGAGCTCACCGCAGCCTTCATCTGCGGCCCTCAGCTAATGACCGAAGACGTTCGGGATTCGCTGCTCCGCCACGGTATGGACAAAAGCAGGATTCACTTCGAGCTGTTCACGCCGGCCGGTGGCACACCCCAACCCCGCAAGGACAGAGCTCCATCCCAGGTAGATCCGAAGTCGGTGAGCGAAGTCACCGTTATTGCCGATGGCCGTACTCTGACGTTCCCACTGGTTCGTGACACCAAAAGTATCCTGGACGCCGGTAACGAAGAAGGTGCGGACCTGCCTTACTCCTGCAAAGCCGGCGTTTGCTCCACTTGCCGCGCAAAGGTTTTAGAAGGCGAAGTGGAAATGGACCAGAACTTTGCTCTGGAAGACTACGAAGTGGAAGCCGGCTATGTGCTCTCCTGCCAATGCTATCCGATCAGCGACAAGGTAATTCTGGATTACGACGAGATGTAATTTCCAGAAGCACCACAAGCAAAACACGAGCAAGGCAAGTTCCGCTCAAACGGGGCTTGCCTTGGCAGTTCAGAAACGAATGGAGTTCCCCATGTCAGTCCTGAAAAGTTTCATTGCCGGCCAGTGGGTCGGTGACGCCGCCGCCAAGGCCCTGCCTAGCGCTATCAACGGTCAGATCGTGGCGCACACTCACGACGACACCCTCGATTTCAAGAAAACCGTGGAATACGGTCGCACCGTTGGCGGCAAGAACCTGATGGCCATGGACTTCCAGGAGCGCGCTCTGGCACTCAAGGCCATGGCTCAATACCTTCAGGAACACAAAAAAGAACTCTACGCACTCTCAATGCACACCGGTTCAACCAAGGGTGACAACGGCATCGATATTGATGGCGGCTTCGGCACGCTGTTTTCCTACGCCAGCATGGGGCGCCGTGAGCTTCCTTCCGGCAACGTGGTACACGAAGGCCCGGTAACACCACTCGGCAAGAACAACCACTTTGCCGGCACCCACATCCTGGTCCCCCGGGGCGGCGTGGCTGTTCACATTGATGCCTACAACTTCCCGGTGTGGGGCATGCTGGAAAAATTCGCGCCCACCTTCCTGGCGGGCATGCCCTCCATCGTAAAGCCGGCGACGTCCACCTGCTACGTAACCGAACTGGCGGTTCGCCTGATGCAGGAATCCGGTGCCCTGCCTGAGGGAAGCCTGCAACTGATCATCGGCAGCACCGGCGACTTGTTCGAGCACCTCGAAGAACAGGACGTGGTCACCTTCACCGGATCCGCCGCCACTGCACGCAAGCTTCGAAACCACCCGAACATCATTAACCGCTCGATTCCGTTTAACGCGGAAGCCGATTCACTGAACAGCGCGATCCTCGCGCCGGACGTGACCCCCGAGCACGAAGAATTCGACATTTTTGTCAAAGAAGTCGGCCGCGAGATGACCGCCAAAGCCGGTCAGAAATGTACCGCGATCCGTCGAGTTCTGGTGCCCAGAGATCAGGTCGACGCTGTCTGCGACAAGCTGAAAGAGCGGCTGTCAAAAGTCACCGTTGGCGATCCTTCCGTGGAAGGCGTGCGGATGGGGGCGCTCGCCTCCATTGACCAGATGGAAGATGTAAAAGCCAATATCCAGGAGCTCCTCAAAACCAGTGAATTGGTGGTCGGCGGCGAGGGCAACTTCAAGCCCACCGGCGATGGTACCGAAAACGGCGCCTTCATTGAGCCTCACCTGCTGCTGTGCCGAAACCCGGAAAACGGATGCGGAGCCCATGATATTGAAGCGTTCGGCCCGGTCGCTACCGTGGTTCCTTACGACTCCCTTGAGGATGCTGTCGACCTGTGTTCGAAAGGCCGCGGATCCCTGGTCACCACTTTGACCACCCGCGATCCCGCTATTGCCGGCAAAGTCGCACCACTGCTTGCCGCCTTCCACGGCCGGCTGCACCTGCTGGATGCAGAAGCGGCGAAAGAATCTACGGGCCATGGTTCTCCCCTGCCCATGCTCAAGCATGGCGGTCCTGGCCGCGCCGGCGGAGGTGAAGAACTGGGTGGCATTCGCGCGGTACACCACTATCTGCAGCGCACGGCAATCCAGGGCTCTCCCAGTATGCTGGCAGCGGTAACCCGCGAGTATGTGCGAGGGGCTGATGTTATCGAAACTGAGGTTCATCCGTTCCGCCGCCACTTTGAGGATCTCCAGATCAACGAGTCCTTGCTGACTCACCGCCGTACCGTTACCGAAGCGGACATCGTCAACTTCGGCTGCCTCTCCGGCGACCATTTCTATATGCACTTCGATGAGCTTGCAGCGCGGGAGTCCCAGTTCGGCAAGCGCATTGCCCACGGCTACTTCGTACTGTCCGCTGCGGCTGGCCTGTTCGTGTCTCCGGGAGAAGGCCCGGTTCTGGCGAATTACGGCCTGGACACCCTGCGCTTTATCGAACCCGTGGCCCCTGGGGATACGATCAGGGCGCGGCTAACCTGCAAGCGCAAGATTGATCAGGGTCGGACATCGCCAGACGGACACCCTCAGGGTGTGGTGGTCTGGGATGTGCAGGTTCACAACCAGAACGACGAATTGGTTGCGAGCTACGATATTCTGACACTGGTTGCAAAAAAGCCCGAGTAACCTCGGGCTCCCGGGCTTTCTCCCAACCCTTCAGGCGCCTGACCGGGTTCCACCTCAATAACCTCACACCAGACCATCCACGGGGATGGTCTCGGTGTTCTTGATCTCCCGCAATGCGAAGTTTGAATGTACCTGGGCAATGCCCTGCAAGGTAAAGATCTTGCTGTTCAGGAATCGATCGTAACTGGCCATGTCTCGCACCACGACCCGCAGGACAAAGTCGGCACTCCCCGTTACGGCAAAGCACTGAAGCACCTCCGGGTAGCTGCTAACCTGCTGCTCGATCTCTGCCGTGCTGTCGAGGTTGTGCCTCTGCAATGAGAGATTTACCAGCACGCAAAGCCCCTGTCCGACGCGCTCAGGATCCAGCCTGGCACTGTATCCCAGGATCACGCCACTTTCCTCCAGAGTCCGAACCCGCCGCCAGCACGCGGCCGGCGACAACCCCACCTGTTCCGCCAATAGCTGGTTACTGATACGACCGTCCTGCTGGAGCACCGACAGGATTCTCTGGTCCAACCTATCGAGATCAACCTGTTTCATTTAGTAACACCTTATTTTTGTGAAACATCCTTTCCAACCATTGTTATAAACAAAATAATCTTTCGCAAACTCTCCAGACTACTACCTAATTCGCAAGCACCTTTTGCGAACTTCCCTCTAGAATTTTGGTCATAATATCGACAATAAGGAGGACTCCATGTCCGCCGATTCCCCACAGCTTGACCAGTACAAACTCGAAGACCGCTACTTGCGGGAGGCAGGTCGGGTTTTCCTGACTGGAACGCAGGCTTTAGTCCGAATACCCCTGATGCAGGCAGCTCTGGATCGTAAACAGGGATTGAATACGGCGGGGTTGGTCAGTGGTTACCGCGGCTCCCCCCTCGGCGCTTACGATCAGGCGCTCTGGCAGGCCCAACCCCTGCTCGATGACAACCGCATCGACTTCGTCCCGGCTATTAACGAAGACCTGGCCGCCACCATCATGCTCGGCACCCAGCAGGTGGAAACTGACGATGACCGACAGGTAGATGGCGTGTTCGGCCTTTGGTACGGCAAGGGGCCTGGCGTGGATCGCGCAGGCGATGCACTGAAGCACGGCACCACCTACGGCTCGTCTCCCCATGGCGGTGTTCTGGTAGTCGCAGGTGATGACCATGGCTGCGTGTCATCCTCCATGCCTCACCAATCAGACGTGGCGTTCATGAGTTTTTTCATGCCCACCATCAACCCGGCTAACATCGCCGAGTATCTGGAATTTGGCCTATGGGGCTACGCTTTGTCCCGTTACAGTGGCTGCTGGGTGGGGTTCAAGGCGATCTCCGAGACGGTTGAAAGCGCGGCCTCCGTAGACCTGCCACCTGAACCGGAGTTTGTAACCCCCGATGACTTCACGGCGCCCGAAAGCGGTCTTCACTATCGTTGGCCGGACCTGCCTGGCCCGCAGTTGGAAACCCGGATCGAACACAAACTGGCGGCCGTGCAAGCTTTTGCACGAGCAAACCCGATTGACCGTTGCCTGTACAACAATCAACAAGCCCGTTTCGGCATTGTGACCACTGGCAAGGGCCACCTGGACCTGCTAGAGGCTCTCGATCTCCTCGGGATCGATGAAGACAAAGCCCGGGACCTGGGGCTGGATATCTATAAAATCGGCATGGTGTGGCCTCTGGAGCGCCGCGGCATTCTCGACTTCGTTCATGACAAGGAAGAAGTCCTGGTCATCGAAGAGAAGCGGGGCATAATCGAAAGCCAGATCAAAGAGTACATGTCCGAGCCGGATCGCCCTGGCGAGGTACTGATTACCGGCAAGCAGGATGAACTGGGGCGCCCGCTGATTCCCTACGTCGGTGAGCTGAGCCCGAAACTGGTTGCCGGCTTCCTGGCCGCCAGGCTTGGCCGGTTCTTCTCAGTCGACTTCAGCGAACGCATGGCTGAGATCAGCGCCATGTCCAACGCCCAGGACCCGGGTGGGGTAAAGCGGATGCCTTATTTCTGCTCCGGCTGCCCTCACAATACGTCCACGCACGTCCCCGAGGGCAGCAAGGCGCTGGCCGGCATTGGTTGCCACTTCATGGCGTCGTGGATGGGCCGGAACACAGAGTCGCTGATCCAGATGGGCGGCGAGGGGGTCAACTGGATCGGCAAGAGCCGTTACATCGGCAATCCCCATGTGTTTCAGAACCTTGGCGAGGGCACCTATTTCCATTCGGGCTCCATGGCTATCCGCCAGGCAGTAGCAGCCGGAATCAACATTACCTACAAGATCCTGTTCAATGACGCTGTCGCCATGACTGGCGGCCAACCGGTGGATGGCCAGATCACCGTTCCCATGATTGCCCAGCAGGTAGCATCCGAAGGCGTTCGCCGGGTCGTGGTGCTCAGCGATGAACCCGAAAAGTACGAAGGGCATGAGAACCAGTTTCCGAACGACGTCACCTTCCACGACCGCTCCGAACTGGATGAGGTCCAACGGGAACTGAGGGATATTCCAGGCTGTACCGTGCTGATCTACGATCAGACCTGTGCCGCCGAAAAGCGCCGGCGTCGCAAGCGCAATCAGTTCCCGGACCCGGCAAAGCGGGCGTTCATCAACCACCACGTTTGTGAAGGTTGTGGCGATTGCTCGGTACAGTCCAACTGCCTGTCGGTTGTGCCACGTAAAACCGAACTGGGCCGAAAGCGCAAGATTGACCAGTCCTCCTGCAACAAGGACTTCTCATGCGTCAATGGCTTTTGCCCCAGCTTTGTCACCATTGAAGGTGGGCAACTGCGCAAGTCCCGAGGCATGGACACCGGCCTGGTGCTAACCACCAAGCTGGCAGCAACCCCAAAGCCAAACCTGCCGGAAATGACCGGCTCTTACGACCTTCTCGTTGGCGGTGTTGGTGGTACGGGCGTCGTCACCGTGGGCCAACTGATCACCATGGCTGCACACCTGGAATCCCGGGGCGCCTCGGTACTGGACTTCATGGGTTTTGCCCAGAAGGGAGGCGCGGTACTGAGCTACGTGCGCCTGGCGCCATCCCCCGACAAGCTGCATCAGGTTCGGATCAGCAATGGTCAGGCCGATGCGGTTATTGCCTGCGATCTGGTGGTGGCCTCCTCCCAGAAGGCCCTCAGTGTACTGAGGCCAAACCACACCCGGATTGTTGCCAACGAAGCGGAACTGCCCACCGCCGATTATGTGCTCTTCCGCGATGCCGACATGAAGGCCGACAAACGGCTGGGGCTGCTCCGGGATGCCGTTGGCGAGGACCATTTTGATCAGCTTGATGCCAATGGCATCGCCGACAAGCTGTTCGGGGACACCGTATTTTCCAACGTCATGGTGCTTGGTTTTGCCTGGCAGAAAGGGTTGCTGCCCTTGTCTGAAGCCGCCTTGATGAAAGCCATCGAGCTCAACGGTGTTGCCATTGATCGCAACAAGGAAGCCTTCGGCTGGGGCCGCGTGGCGGCGGTTGATCTGAGCGCGTTAACAGACCTGTTGGACACCGGCAGCGCGAAGATTGCGGACGTCAAGTCAGAGCCGACCCTTGATGAGCTGATCGAGACCCGTCACGGCCACCTGGTCGACTACCAGAACCGGCGCTGGGCCGATCAGTACCGGGCCAGCGTTACCGACGTCCACAAGGCCGAAGAAGCCTTGGGGCAGACGAACCTGCTCCTGACCCGGGCCGTGGCGCAACAGCTTTATCGCGTCATGGCCTACAAGGACGAGTATGAAGTGGCTCGACTGTATGCAGAAACAGATTTCATGAAAGAGGTCAGGGAAACCTTCGAAGGTGATTTCAAGGTTCACTTCCACCTCGCCCCGCCACTGCTCAACAAGGAAACCGATGCACAGGGCCGCCCGAAAAAACGCCGGTTTGGCCCCTGGATGTTCCGGGCCTTCCGGCTACTGGCGAAATTCCGCGGCTTGCGTGGAACCGTGGTGGATCCGTTCAGCTATTCGGCAGACCGGAAGCTGGATCGTTCAATGCTGAAGGACTATCAGACCCTCGTCGCCCGCATTGGCCGGGAGCTCAACGCCAGTAACTACGAAACCTTCCTGCAACTGGCGGAACTGCCAGCCGACGTTCGGGGCTACGGGCCTGTACGGGAGCAGGCGGCAGAAGCCATCCGTGAAAAACAGACCCAACTTATCAAGGCGCTCGACACTGGCCGCCCTACCCTCATCCGTACCCAGCAGGCCGACCCGGAGGCGAATCATGTTTGAAGCCCTGAATCCCCTGCCACAGGACCCGATCCTGCAACTGATGCAGCAATTCCGGGAGGACACCCGACCGGAAAAGGTGGACCTGGGTATTGGTGTTTACAAGGATGACGCCGGCAACACTCCCATCATGGCTGCCGTGAACGAAGCGGAACGGCGACTGCTGGAAGGAGAGACCACCAAGAGCTATGTCGGGCCCGCAGGGTCTGCCGGCTTCAACAACGCCATGGCAGCGCTGATCCTGGGGGACAACAGCCCTCTGATCAGGGATGGCCGGATATCCGTTGTCCAGACCCCGGGCGGCTGTGGTGCCCTTCGCATGGCGGCGGAATTTCTGCGCCTGTGTGAAACGGATACCACCGTATGGGTGAGCACTCCAACCTGGGCCAATCACCTTCCCCTGCTAGGGGGAGCGGGCCTGACCATCCGCGAATATTCGTACCTCAATCCGAAAACGCTGGAGGTAGACTTCACCAGCATGCAGGAAACCCTTGAAACCGCCGAGGCGGGAGATGTGGTGCTACTTCATGGCTGCTGCCATAACCCGTCAGGCGCGGATCTGAGCCTGGAGCAATGGAAAGAAGTCACCAGCCTGATTCAGCGCAAGGGTCTGCTGCCACTCGTGGACATGGCCTATCAGGGCCTTGGTGAAGGCCTCGAGGCTGATGCGGCAGGTGTGAGGCATTTGGCAGCTGCCGTGCCGGAAATGATGATTGCTGCGTCCTGCTCCAAGAACTTTGGTCTATATCGCGAACGCACGGGAGCACTGGCACTGATCTCTGGTACGGCATCCGTCAACTCGGCGGCAACGAGTCAGTTGCTTGGCATCATCCGCTCTCATTACTCCATGCCACCGGCCCATGGCGCAGCCATCGTGGAAACCATTCTGGGGGATGACGGCTTGCGAGCCCAATGGCAGGACGAACTGGATGGCATGTGCAAGCGCATACTGCACCTGCGCCATGCCTTTGCTGACACATTAGCCCCGGTGGGAGACTTCCGTTTCATTGCCCGTCAGAGAGGTATGTTTTCGTTCCTCGGGATCAGCCTGGAACAGGTCGCCCGGTTACGAACGGAGCATGGTATCTATCTGCTCGACAGCAGCCGCGTCAACGTAGCAGGGCTGAACGATCGAGTCCTGCCAAGGGTGGCAGACGCAATTAACGACGTCCTCCAATAAGCCATCCGTCCCTCAATCAGACCAGCAACGTTCATCCGACAAAAACAACTACCCGGAGACCACAATGAGTCAGAGTACCCAATCACACCAGCAGGCCAACAACCTCTGGTCTTCAAGGATGGCCTTCATCCTGGCAGCCGCCGGTTCAGCCGTTGGCCTCGGAAACATCTGGAAGTTTCCCTACATTACCGGAGAGAACGGCGGCGGCGCGTTCGTTCTTATCTACCTGGCCTGCATTTTCCTCATTGGAATACCGGTATTAATCGCTGAAACCATGATCGGCCGCCGGGGTGGCCAAAGCCCCGTAGCCACCATGCGCACCCTTACCCAAACCGAGGGAGCGTCCCGGGGCTGGAGAGTGATCGGCTGGAACGGCGTTATTGCCTCATTCCTGGTGCTGTCGTTCTATGCCGTCATTGGTGGATGGGCGCTGGTTTACATTGGCAAGGCCGCTTCCGGACTGTTTACCGGTGCAGATGCCGAGACCATAGGTGGTCAGTTCGGCGGACTACTCGCAAACCCCTGGGAGCTGTTGTTGTGGCACTCGGTATTCATGGCCATTGTCGTGGTTATCGTTGGCCGCGGTATTCGCTCAGGGCTCGAGAAGGCCGTAAACATGCTGATGCCGCTGCTGTTCCTGCTGTTGGTTGTCATGGTGATCTATGCCATGAACAGTGGCAGCTTCGGCCGGGCAGTGAGTTTCATGTTCTCTCCCGATTTCAGCAAGCTGAGCACGGCCGGTGTTCTTACCGCTCTGGGCCATGCTGCTTTTACTCTCAGTATCGGGATCGGCGTGCTTATGGCCTATGGGTCCTACCTGCCAAAGGACGTCAATATTGCCAGAACGGCAATGACCATTGCCGTTCTGGATACCAGTGTGGCGTTGCTTGCAGGACTCGCCATCTTTCCCCTGGTGTTTGCCAACGGTCTGGAACCCGGAACCGGCCCCGGCCTGATCTTCGTGACCCTGCCACTGGCATTCGGTCAGATGAGCGGCGGAGCTCTCTTTGGCACCCTCTTCTTCGCCCTTCTGCTGGTGGCCGCCATTACGTCTGCTATCTCCATGCTGGAGCCGGTGGTGGAATGGCTGGAAGAACACAAAGGGGTCAGCCGGGCAAAGAGTGCACTTGGTGGCGGGCTGGCGATCTGGTTTATCGGAATCGGTACAGTGCTGTCGTTCAACGTATGGGAAGATATACATCCATTGGGCTTCATCGCGTTCTTTGAGGGTAAAACGGTGTTTGACCTGCTCGACTTCCTGGTCTCCAATCTGATGATGCCCCTGGGCGGACTAACAATTGCACTGTTCGCAGGTTGGGCCATGAAGCGGCAAGGGCTGGCAGCGGATATCGGCCTGCAAGGTGGAGCCTACAGGGCCTTTATGCTGGTGCTCCGGTATCTGACACCAGCTGGCATCACGGTGGTGTTCCTTTACAATCTCATCTGACGGCCCCACAAAGCTTCACTGAGGGTGAACCGCCAAAGCCTCGCCTCCGTGCGGGGCTTTTTCGTGGCCGCTTTCACAGCGTCCGGAAAACATTACATTCCCAGGTACGCCTCACGCACTTTCTCGTTGCTGAGCAGTTCCTGGCCGGTTCCCTCGATCACCACCTTTCCGGTCTCCAATACATAGCCACGGTCGGCCAGTGCCAATGCCTGAGACGCATTCTGTTCGACCAGGAAAATGGTAATGCCCTCCTCTTTGAGCTCTTTAACGATGTTGAAAATCTCTTCGATGATCAACGGTGCAAGGCCCATGCTGGGCTCGTCCAGAAGCAGCAGTCTTGGCTTGGCCATCAGTGCGCGCCCCATGGCAAGCATCTGTTGTTGGCCACCGGAAAGCTCACCGGCCAGGTTATGACGTTTCTGGCGAAGGATGGGAAACTTGGTGTACATGCGCTCCAGGTCGTCCATTACCTCGGGGGTCTTTCCACGGGTATAGGCTCCCAGAAGAAGGTTGTCATGGACACTGAGGTCCTTGAAAACCTGGCGGCCCTCAGGCACCTGCACGATGCCAGCGGCCACCCGCTGGTCCGATGCGATCTTCGCGAGGTCCTTGCCTTCAAAGGAAACAGCGCCCCGGTCCGTAGGCTGCAGTCCGGAGATAGTCATCAGGAGGGTTGATTTGCCGGCACCATTAGCACCGACAAGCGATACGATCTCACCACTATTGATGTGGATATCCACATCATGCAGCACCTCGATCTGGCCATAAGATGTTACCAGCCCTCGGATAGACAGCATCTCCTGACTGGCCTGTTCACTGCTTGGCTGGGCAGGCGCCATTTCAGTGTGTTGCTCGCTCATGTGAAATGTCTCCTTGCTCAGCCACCCAGGTAGGCGGCGATAACGTCCGGGTTCTGACGGACTTCTTCGGGGTTACCTTCGGCCAGAACACGACCATAGTTCAGCACCAGCAACCGGTCGGATATCCCCATCACCAGTTTCATATCGTGCTCAACCAACATCACGGTTATGCCCTGGTCTGCAATTTTCCGGATCAACGCCTCCAGTGCCGAGGTTTCCGTGGCGTTCAGGCCCGCCGCCGGCTCATCCAGCAGAATGACTTTTGGCTCGGCGGCCAGTGCCCGTGCAATTTCGAGCCGCTTGAGCGCGCCATAGGACATGGCGGAAGCTTCCGTATCCAGGTAATCACCACAACCAACGTATTCCATAAGATCGGCGGCGCGTTTACGGGCAGCCGTCTCATTGTTACGCAGAGACGGCAACCGGAACAACGTGGTAAACAGGCTGTTCCTGAGCTGGAGATGCCGACCCAGCATCACGTTCTCGATGGCAGTCATATTCATGCAAATCTGCATCTGCTGAAAGGTCCGGCACATGCCCCGCTCCGCAAGCTGGTTCGGCTCGAGCTTCGCGGTACTTTCACCGTTAAGCAGGATCTCACCTTTTGTGGGGGTGTAGAGGCCGGTGATCAGGTTGAACAGCGTGGTCTTGCCGGCGCCGTTCGGACCAATGACAGAATAGACCTGCCCGGCTTCTACGGCGAAACTGACCCCTTCAACCGCATGAACACCACCAAAGGCCTTATCCAACCCTTTTACTTCAACCAGTGCTGTCATGCCTCACCTCCCGCTTTCTTACGCATTCTTTTGGAAACCACAGCGGTCAGGGTCGGGAGTAGGCCCTTGGGCATAAAAATCATGGTCAGCATCAGGATCAGGCCGAACATGACAGTTTCGAGCTCCTGGAAGTCCGCCAGAACCTGGGGCAACAGTTTCAAAACCACGGCGCCCAGAATCACGCCGAATGTGGAGCCCATGCCGCCAAGGACCACCATGGTGATAAAGAGAATAGAGAATTCGAAGCTGGCTACGGCCGGAGTGATAAAGCCCTGAAAGTGGGCGTAAAGCCCTCCCATCACACTTGCATAGATGGCGGAAATCACAAACACAAGGCTTTTGTACTTTGCTGTATCAACACCCACCACGCTGGCCGCCACTTCTGAGCCGTGCACGGAGCGCAAGGCTCTTCCGATAGGCGATTCAATGAGATTCAGAGCAAACCAGACTGCCACCAGAAGAACCACGCTGGCCAGGATATACCACGCCTGAACACCAGAAACCTCGATACCAAACAATGAATATCGACCAAACGTACTTAGCTCCCAGCCGAACAGATCCAGGGCAGGAACCGGCATTCCGTCCGGGCCGCCGGTAATGGCACGTTCGTTGTTCAGAATGATGGCAATAATGAAGCCCACTGCGAGGGTTGCCATAGACAGGTAATGCCCTTTCAGGCGCAGGATCGGGCGCCCTACCAGCCAGGCAATAGTGCCGACTGCGATGGCCCCTACCACCAGCGCGGGCAAAGAAGACCAGCCGTAAGTCCCGGTCGCAATACCGGTAAAGTAAGCTCCCAGGCCAAAAAACCCGGCATGACCGAGACTGATCTGGCCGGCAAAGCCCACCAGCAGATTCAGACCTACAACCGTAGCGGCGATAATGGCCATCTGGATGACCAGTTCATAGTGAAACGGGTTGCCCAGAAAAGCCGGAAGAATAATCAGAATTAGTGCGAGGATCACCAGACCCCGCAGGCGCGACTGCATAAACCGGTTCAACATCAGACGCGCTCCACTACTTTGGCACCGAACAATCCTCGGGGCATAAAGAAAAGCACCAGCAGAATCATGGAAAACGCTACGGCGTCCTTGTAATCGGACGAGATGTAACCGGCCGCCATGGCTTCAACAATACCAAGAGCAAGGCCACCGACAACTGCACCGACACCGCTGCCGAGACCACCGATAGCCGCAGCAACAAAGCCTTTCAGGCCGAGAATGATGCCGATGTCATAGGACGTGAAGGTGATCGGGGCAACCACAATGCCAGCCACCGAACCCAGCAACGCAGACACCATAAACGCCAGCATGAGCACCATCTGGGTACGAATCCCCACCAGGCGCGCCGCCTCCTTGTTCATGGACGTCGCAAGAATCGCTTTACCAATCAGAGTCTTGGTAAAGAACAACACCAGAGCTACCACCATGACCGCGCCAATACCAAGAACCCACAGGCTTTGGCTGTTCAGCACTGCGCCAAAGACCTGGATAGGCTGGTCCGTACTGAAATTCTGCATCACGTGGTACTCCTTGCCCCAGACAACCTGAGCAATGCCCCGGATGAAAATGGATGCACCGATGGTGATGATAATCAGCGTTACTACGTCGGCCTGTTTGGCCGGTGCGATGGCGAAGCGCTGAAGGGCAATACCCAGCACACCTGCCAGAATGACCGCCAGCACAACTGCAATCACCATGGGCACTCCCATGGCTGTCAGGGAAACGGTCGCCATACCGCCAATCATCAAAAACTCGCCCTGGGCAAAATTGATGACGTGGCTGGCGTTATAAATCAGGGTAAAACCGAGGGCTATCAGAGCGTAAGTCGCACCGATAGTAATCCCGGTGAACAGGTACTGTAAGAATTCTGCGAGCATAGCGGTGGTTCCGGTCGAACATCAGCTGGCGACCCGTCCAAAAGGACAGCCGCCAGCCGCGAGACAGGTGAAAAGGAGTTCAGTCAATCAGTTTCCATTCGCCGTTCTGGACTTCCAGAATGCGGAAGGAGTCGGCATTAAGGCCATTGTGGTCGTCCGGCGACATGTTGAACTCACCGGTCACCCCGACATAACCCTGAATATTTTCCAGAGCACTGCGTACCGCTTCAGGATCGGTAGAGCCTGCCTTTTCAATGGCACGAACGGCCAGCATCAGCCCGTCATAGGCGTAGGCGCCAAAGGTTGAAACCTTGGAGTCCCAGTGAGCTTCATATTCAGCCTTGTAATTCTGAACCACTTCTTTCTGAGGATCCTCTTGCGGCAATGAGTCCGGAACCAACAAGGGGGATGCCGGCAGACGAAGACCTTCGGCTGACGAACCCGCCAAATCAAGGAAGCTGTCAGACGCGACACCGTGAGATTGATAGAACGGAAGCTTCATTCCCAACTGAACATAGTTGCGGGTGACGATAGCGGGCCCCTGACCAAAACCAAAGTTGAGGACGGCTTCCACTCCTTTCGTGTTACGGATATTGGTCAGCTGTGCGGTCATATCCGTATCAGATCCGCTATAGGTAACATCAGCGACCACATCCATACCCATCTGCTCTGCCACCTCCAGAGTCTGGGTGCGGCCGGAACTGCCAAAGCCACCTGTGCCGGAAATCAGACCAATCTTGGTAATTCCACGGTCTTTCATGTCCGCCAGGATACGTTCCGCCGCCATGCGGTCAGACTGAGGGGTTTTGAATACCCACTTCTTCACCGGGGTCGTAATAACGACAGCACCTGCCAGAGAGATAAACGGAACTTGTGCCTGTTCAATCAGCGGAACCGCAGCCATTGTGGCGCCGGTGGTGCTGCCGCCCACAATGATATCCACTCGATCCGAACGGATCAGACGGCTGGCGAAGTTACGGGCAGAGGAAGCATTCCCAACGTCGTCATAGTGGATCAGCTCCAGTTGACGCCCGAGGACACCGCCTTCTTCGTTGATTTTCTCGACATACATCTCGAGGGTTTTCAGCTCGGGATCGCCAAGGAAGGATGCCGGACCTGTTACTGACAGGAACGACCCGATTTTGATTGGTTCAGCTGCCTGCGCACTCATCATGAGGCATGCTGCAGCAACCACTGCGCATTGACCTGCGCGGCGCATCATCGTTTTAAGCATTGTTCTTGTTCTCCCGAATTGTGCTGGGCTTGAATGTATTTTTGTTTCTTCGCCCTCAATATAATTCGATACCGATGACGAATATTTAACGAACTTATTGTATCATAATGCCAGTGTCAACCGATTTCACGGAGTCCGACCATGGCCCCGGAGGCAAAGTTGGGGCACATAAAATGCGCTAGTAGAGCAACCGAAGAGACAAACCTTTACCTGACACGAAAGACCCGCATAATACGTCCAACGTGTTTCATTGATTCTTATTTGCGAACTTAAGTCCATGACTGCAAAAAGCCAGCTCGAACTACTTGTCCAGAATTTTCAGAAGAAGCGGCCACTGCGCGCCGGTTCTCTTATCAGCACAATCTATGGCGATGCCATCGTTCCTCGTGGAGGCAACGTCTGGCTTGGCAGCCTGATGAAGCTGGTGGAACCCATGGGCATCAGCCAACGTCTGGTTCGAACCTCTGTTTATCGCCTGGTTCAAGAATCCTGGCTACAAACTGAGAAAGTCGGGCGATGCAGTTATTACAGCCTCACCGGCCCCGGGCTACGCCGCTTTGAGCAGGCTTTTCAGCATGTCTACAATCTGGAAACGGAGGAGTGGAGCGGTAGCTGGTGCCTCGTGTATCTGAACCAGCTATCTCCCGAGCTTCGCCAGAAGGTTCGGGATGAACTGAAGTGGCTCAGCTTCGGTAGCATGGCACCCGGCCTGATGGAGCACCCCAGGTTCACCCGCAGCGAGCTGATACCGATGCTCCAGGAATGGGGCGCCCTGGAGGACACCATCGTCATGCAGACGGTGCCAATGGAGCAAAAGAGCCCGAGGGCACTGCGACTTCAAGTTCGCGAAAGCTGGAACCTGGATGAACTCGGCGGCCGGTATCGACGCTTCCTGAGCCAGTTTCGCCCGCTTTGGCGCGAACTGCAGTCCGATGACACCCTCAGCCCTGAGGAATGCCTGACCGTCCGTATCCTGCTCATACACGAGTATCGAAAAATTCTGCTCCGGGACCCCATCCTGCCCGATGAGTTGCTACCGGGAGACTGGGAAGGGCGCAGCGCCAAGCAACTTTGCCGAAACCTGTATCGTCAAATCTATGTGCGGGCTGAACAGTGGTTGGATGAAACCCTGGAAAACGCTTCCGGCCCTCTGCCGGGGCCCGGGGAGAAGTTTTATCGGCGTTTCGGTGGCCTGAGAGATGTCGCCAGCAAGACTGATTTCACAACGGAGCGAGAAACGTCATAGGTACCACCGGCAGCCAAGTCACTCGTCATCCTGTTCAGGCGCTGGGCCTTCACAAACTCGGAGGCATCCCGAAGTACTCTGTCCTTTGGATCAGCACCGATGGCTAAATCAAGGTAGCGAGTGAGTCAAGTATGGCAGCTCCCTCATCAACAATAGAGTGTCCCTTCTACCCAAACACCGTTACCGTTTGCCGGCTCAGCGCCACAAGCTCTCCACTAGCCGTCCAGATACCAGCCTGGGTATGACCGTATCCCGCGTCAGCCTTATCAATCTCCGCCTTATATAATAGCCAGTCCCCTGGCTCCAGTACTGGCCTGGGGTGCACAATGTCAAGGGCCCAGCTTAAGGAGCTCGTTTTCACCCGCTGCTTCACATACGGCAAAACAGCAGGCGGCCATGCATCAACAAGCGCGACAATGTGGGCATCTGAAAAGGTTTCAGGCGTTTGCCGGAACTGCATCCAGCCACCAAGCTCCCGACCACCTTTACCACTGAACGGAAGATTGCCAAACGCCCAGCGCATCTCAATGTGCTGAATGAACTCCGGTGTAACACCTTCAATGAAATCCAGGCCGTGGCACTGCTCCACTGGCTTCGCCTCGGGCGCTGGTGCGGCATCCACCGAAACGTCAGACTCCCGGTCGCTTCCAAAACTCGCCAGCGCCACCAACTTCGGCTCTCCGCCCTGGACAATGCGGCCCAAAACCTGACTGACGGCCTTGCCTTCCCGCAGAATTTCAGCCTCGACTGTCGCCGGCTCATCCGGCGTTACTGGGCCCACAAAGGACACCTGCATTGAACGCATGGGGCGGCCGGGTGCGACAACACTGGCCATTCGGTCAAATACCAGGGCTGCAACCACCCCACCAAAAGAGGCACGCCCTTGGCCCCAGCTTGAAGGGACAACCAGATCTTTACCGTTGGCCCCACTCTTCATCAATTCATCAAAATTCATGCACCCGCCTCGTTAGCATCCTATTCGAAACAACCCGGAGATTGCCGAAGATCCACCCGCAACGCAACCGTCATCGCCGGCAACTACCTACTGCACTAACAGCATTAGCCGTGTTAAAGACACAACAAACCAGTTATAATCCCCGCCATAACACGCATTGCATTGCAATGCCCTACCCTCCGAATTCTGAGTAAATTAATGTCTGAATTGTCTTTTGCCGACCTCGGCCTGGATCCCGCTGTCCTCGAAGCAGTTGCCGCCGTTGGCTATGAAAAGCCCTCTCCCATACAGGCCCAGACGATCCCTGCGCTGTTGGCTGGTAAGCACTTACTGGGCGTTGCCCAAACGGGTACCGGTAAAACCGCCGCCTTTGCGTTGCCGTTGCTGAGCCGGATAGACGCGTCTGTTATGGAACCACAGATCCTGGTTCTGGCACCCACGCGGGAACTGGCCATCCAGGTGGCCGAAGCGTTTACCACCTATGCCAGCAAGTTCCGCAACTTCCACGTTCTGCCTATCTATGGCGGCCAGGACTTTTTCCCTCAGATCAAGGGCCTGCGCCGCGGTGCCCAGGTGATCGTGGGCACCCCTGGCCGAATGCTGGATCACCTCCGCAAGGGCACACTGAAGCTGGACAGCCTCAAGGCGCTGGTACTGGACGAAGCCGACGAAATGCTGCGCATGGGCTTCATCGACGACGTGGAAGCGATCCTGGCAAAGACCCCGGACAACTGCCAACGCGCATTGTTCTCCGCGACCATGCCGCCGCAGATCAAGAAGGTCGCCCAGACCTATCTGCGCGACGCCACGGAAGTGAAAATCGAGAGCGAGACCCGCACGGTTGAACGCATTTCGCAGTTTGTGCTGCCGGTCTATGCCGAACGCAAACTGGATGCCCTGACCCGCATCCTGGAAGTGGAACCGCTCGACGCCGCCATTATTTTTGTGCGGACGAAAGCGGAAACCACGTTGCTGGCTGAGAAACTATCCGCACGCGGCCATGCCGTAGCACCGCTGAACGGTGACCTGAACCAGCGTCAGCGCGAGCAGACAGTGGAAGACCTCAAGCGCGGCAAGAAAGACATCATCGTGGCAACCGATGTTGCGGCCCGCGGCCTTGATGTCCCCCGCATTACTCACGTAATCAACTACGACGTGCCTTACGACACCGAAGCCTACATTCACCGGGTTGGCCGCACCGGCCGTGCCGGTCGTGAGGGCAAGGCGATTCTGCTGGTCACGCCTCGTGAACGCAGCTGGCTGCGCACGCTTGAGCGCGCCACCAATTCGCCGATGGAATCCTATGAGCTGCCCTCGCCCAACGCTCTGAAGAAGATGCGCGAAGAGCAGTTTGAGTCACAGCTTCTGGGCTTTGCCGAGGATGGCAAGCTGGGCAAGGCGATGGCGTTGCTCGATGAAATTGCCGAACGCAACGACATGGACATTGCGATGGTTGCTGGTGCGCTGGCTTGCTATCTGGAGGCATCCCAGCCGGGCTCACTGCCCTTGGAACAGCCGGAAGCACTGCCGGTGGTTTCTGCCACCGCACCGCCACGTCGTGACCGCAAAGGTGGCCGTCCAGGCGGTAAGCCAGGCGGGTTCAAGCCAGGATTCAAGAAGGGCCCCAAGGGCCGCGGTGGCCCAGGCCCGAAGGGCAAGCCTCCCGGCAAGGGTGGCAAGCCTTCTGGTAAACGCCCACCCCGTCAGGGCTGATCTGCTGACTTAGGCGCTCAAGGCTGACTTGGGCGCTGGTAGACGACGAAGCTGTAGTCGTAAGGATTATTATCGGACGCGGAGAAATCCTCCCGTCCGAGCTCTTCCCACTCATCCCAGTTTACTTCCGGAAAGAATGCGTCTCCCTCCACCTCGGCGTGCACCTGGGTGACGTAGATCCGATCCACCATCGGCAGCGCTTCCGCGTAGATCTGCCCACCGCCGATGATCATGACTTCATCTCCGCCTTCAATCTCGGCCTGTGCTTCGGCTTTGACCAATGCGTCTTCCAATGATTCTGCCGCAACCGTTCCGGCGGGTGCCTCCCATTCCGGATTCCGTGAAATCACCACGTTCATTCGCCCGGGCAAGGGTCTACCAATGGAATCCCAGGTTTTCCGGCCCATGATGATGGGTTTTCCCATGGTGGCCTGTTTGAAGTACCTGAGATCGCCCGGCAAGTACCACGGCAGCTTGTTGTTACGGCCGATGACCCGGTTGCGGGACATGGCTACTATTAGAGCTTTTCTCATTGTTTGTTTATCCTCTTGATTGGGAGCTCCGGATCCCGGGCCCTCGGGACTTAGGGGCTGCAATAGGGCGAGATAATCTGTCCAAAAAACGCCTCAAGGCATCCATGCGCGGCTTGGGCTCCGCCATCCATGGCTCCGCACATTTTTGGACAGATTATCCCGCCCTATTGCGATTCGGCCATACAGATGGTCGATCCACAATTACTTCAATGCAGAGCAGTAGCAAATCTCGAATCATCGCGAACACTCAACCTGACCAACCCTTTCAGATAATCGAACTCTGCTATTCGGTCGCAGGGCAGCGTGTGGGGACTTTCGAAAATGTGCGGAGCCATGGATGGCGGAGACCAAGCCGCACACGGACGTCTCGAGGCGTTTTTCGAAAGTCCCCACACGCTGTTCTGCAGGCACCAAAATAAAAGGGCCAGGCCCAGCTAGAGATCAAATAGCAATGGGTGCCTTAATCCCAGGATGCGGCTCATACCCGTCAAACTCGAAATCCTCCAGCTCGTACTCGAAGATCGATGAAGGCTTCCGCTTGATCACCAGTTGGGGCAACGCCCGTGGCTCCCGCTTCAACTGCTCGAACACGATGTCGTCGGTCAGGTGGTTCTGGTACAGGTGACAATCGCCAAAGGTATGGACGAACTCCCCCACACCCAGATCGCACTGCTGGGCAATCATGTGAGTCAGCAACGCATACGAGGCAATATTGAACGGCACCCCCAGGAACAGATCCGCACTGCGCTGATAGAGCTGACAGGAGAGCTTGCCGTCGGCGACGTAGAATTGGAACAGGCAGTGGCACGGAGCCAAGGCCATGCGACCCTTGCGGACGTTGTCCTGGGGGCCAATGGATTCATCCGGGAGCTCAGCCGGGTTCCACGCCGAGACAATCAACCGGCGTGAATTGGGCTTGTTGCGAATCTGGTCAATCACTTCGCTGATCTGGTCGACGGTGCTGCCATCCGGGCAGTGCCAGCTTCGCCACTGCTTGCCGTAAATAGGACCGAGGTCTCCGCTCTCCAGGGCCCATTCATTCCAGATAGAAACGTTGCGCTCTTTCAGCCAGTTGTTGTCGGTGGACCCCTGCAGGAACCACAACAGCTCCTGGATAATGCTGCGCAGGTGGACTTTCTTGGTGGTCACCAGCGGGAAGCCGTCCTGCAGGTCAAAGCGAATCTGGCGGCCGAAGACCGAGCGGGTGCCGACGCCGGTGCGGTCACCGCGGTCCATACCGTTGTTCACCACGTCTTTCATCAGGTCGAGATAGGCTTTCATTCAGCGTTTCTCCGGTAAGCAATAACGATCAGAACGGCGCCCGCCAGGATCATCGGGAACGACAACACCTGCCCCATGGTCAGCCAGTCGAAGGCCAGGTAACCCAGCTGGGGGTCGGGCTGGCGAACAAACTCCACCAGGAAGCGGAAGATGCCGTAACACGCCAGGAACAGGCCTGAGACCGCCATGCGAGGTCTCGGTTTGGACGAAAACCACCACAGTACGATGAACAGCAGGACGCCCTCCAGGGCGAACTGGTAAAGCTGGGACGGGTGCCGGGCCAGACTGTCCGGCGCGGTACGGAAGACCATACCCCAGGCAACATCCGTGGGTTTGCCCCAGAGTTCGCCGTTGATGAAGTTGCCGATGCGACCAGCACCCAGGCCAACCGGCACCAGTGGTGCAACGAAATCCGCAATCTGCCAGAAGGTGCGATCCACCTTGCGACCGAACCACCACATGGCGAAGATCACACCAAGCAGGCCACCGTGGAAGGACATTCCCCCTTCCCACACGCGTAGCAACATCAACGGGTCAGCCGCGAAGGCACTGAAATTGTAGAAGATCACATAGCCAAAGCGGCCGCCCAATATCACGCCAAGGGCAATGTAGAACAGCATGTCCCCCATCTGCACTTCGGTAATGGGCGACCAGGGCTTGCGGGCGCGAAGGCGGCCCAGCCACCAGCCCACAAGAAATCCGACCAGGTAGGTCAAGCCATACCAGTGTATTTTCAAAGGCCCGATGGCAATGGCCACCGGATCGATTTGCGGATGCTGGAGCATCAATAACCCCTCAGGTCAGAACAGAAAACGGATACCTACGACAATCAGGAAGATGGCGAAGATTTTTTTCAACAGGACTGCGTCCAGGCGATGAGCCAGGTTGGCTCCAACCCGGGCGAACAACACACTGGTCAGAACGATACCCACAAACGCAGGCAGATAGATAAACCCGACACTGAGCTCCGGCAGATCTGGGTTCTGCCATCCGGTGCCAATGTTTGCCAGCGCACCGGCCACAGCGATGGGCAATCCACAGGCAGCGGAGGTGCCTACCGCTTGCTGCATCCGCACGTTGCACCAGCTCAGGAACGGAACAGTCAGCGTCCCCCCGCCAATACCAAAAATAGCGGATGCCCAGCCAATACCGGCCCCGGCACCGCCCAGCCCGACGGAACCGGGCACATCGCGGCCAGGTTTGGGGTTGGCACCGAAAAGCATTTTCAAAGCCACCAGAATGACAAACACACCAATGACCAGCTCCAGGACCTCACCACTGAGCATGGATGCGGTCCAGGCACCCAACACCGCACCGAGCACAATGCCCGCCGTCATGGGGCGGAATATCTCCCAGCGGACGGCGCCGTGGAGGTGGTGGGACCGTATTGAACTGATGGAAGTGAAGACAATAGTGGCCAAAGAGGTGCCCACGGCAAGGTGCGCCGCAATGTCGCTACTCACACCCTGCAGGTCAAAACTGAAAATAAGCACCGGAACAATAACCAGCCCGCCACCAATGCCAAACAGGCCGGCCATGGTGCCCGCCAGGGCGCCCAGCACAAGGTACAGGCCAACAACAGCAAAAAGGGTCATACTCAGCCACACGCAGACAGCAAATCAGGCTGGTATGATACACACCGAATCCCTTTTGTTCACTCGCGACTGATGAGCCCGCCACCATGTGCCTGATTGTTTTTAGCGTAAAACAGCATCCTGCCTTTCCATTGGTCGTGGCAGCAAATCGTGATGAGTTCTTTCGCCGGCCCACGGCGGCCATGGACTGGTGGCACAGCGAAACCGCCGGGCGCGATGTTCTGGCGGGACGTGATTTGCAGTCAGGGGGCACCTGGCTCGCAGTCGATGAGGATGGAGCTGTTGCCGCCGTGACCAATGTGCGGGAAGGCTCGCAGGTGACCGGCGCCCACTCCCGTGGCGAACTGCCACTGATGGCGCTGGCAGACAACAGTGATACGCTCGCAGCCCGGCTGCAGACACGAAAAAGCGATTACTCGGGATTCAATCTGGTCAGGCTGAGTGGCCACTCGGGATGGTACTACAGCAACCGTGACGCTCACCCCGGGCGCCATGTTCATCGCGGCACCTACGGCTTGAGCAACCACCTTCTGCAGACCCCATGGCCAAAACTGCTGAGATTGAGAAACTCGGTGACCGATTTGCTTGAAGGCGCGTCGGCGGACCGCACTGATGACCTCCATCACGATCTTATCGAACGCCTGCAGGACACCACGCCGGCGCCCGACCATGAACTACCGGATACCGGTATTGGCAAGGACACCGAGCGCTTTCTGTCTTCGCCGTTCATTATCGGCAGTGACTACGGTACCCGCGCCACGACAGTGGTCACGGTCAGCGCCGTCGGTGAAGTCCGGGTAACGGAACAGTGCTGGGGACCGGAGGGAAAAAAGGAAGGCACAAGGCATTTCTGCTGGCAGCGGTCGGCCTGAAGCTTTGGTATAATCCGCCAAATTCCGCGAAGCAACCGGAGGCCCTTTATGGCCGGTGAGAAAAGCGCGGCGTCCATCGCCGACTTCGAAAAATCCCTGGATGAGCTGGAAAAACTGGTCCATGACCTGGAGCAGGGCGAACTCTCCCTGGAGCAGTCTCTTACTGCATTCGAGCGCGGCGTAAAGCTGACTCGCGAGTGCCAGCAAGCGCTCAAGACGGCGGAACAGCGGGTAGAACAACTGGTGGAAAACAGCGATGGCACACTGGAAACACGCCCTTTTAGCCCGGACGAACCTGCCTGATGTCAACTCCGAACACCCGCCTGGCGGCTTTCCTGGAGCAATGCCGCAATCAGATTGACGCCGAACTTGAGCGCCAGCTTTGTGCATCCGGCCACGGCTCTGAACGCCTGCAACAGGCCATGCGATACGGTGTTCTGGGCGGTGGCAAGCGCATCCGGCCGGCGCTTTGCCTGGCGGCAGCCACGGCGCTTGGCCAGCCTCAGGAAAGTGCGATCGTTCCCGCCTGTTCGCTGGAACTGATCCATGCCTACTCGCTGATTCACGATGACCTGCCCGCCATGGACAACGATGACCTGCGCCGGGGCCGCCCCACCGCACACATCGCCTTTGACGAAGCCACCGCCATATTGGCAGGCGATGCGCTGCAGACCCTTGCGTTCGGCTGGCTGGCCGAAGCACCGGGACTGGATGATCAGGTGCGCCTTGCAATGATACGTGAATTGGCGACCGCCAGCGGCCACCAGGGCATGGCAGGTGGACAGGCGATAGACCTTGAGTCCGTGGGCAAGCAGCTGACCGTTGAGCAGCTGGAAAATATGCACCGCCACAAAACCGGTGCACTCATTGCGGCCAGTGTCCGGATGGGTGCCCTCACCGCAACCGAGGTGAACAAAGACCAGTTGGCGGCCCTCACGGTTTATTCGCAAACCCTCGGCCTCGCCTTCCAGGTGCAGGATGACTTGCTGGATATCGAGGGCGATACGACTGTGATCGGCAAACCCCAGGGCTCGGATCTGGCCCGATCCAAGCCAACCTATCCCTCGCTGATGGGCGCTGCCGGCGCCCGAAACTACCTGTCACAGCTGCTTGAGTCGGCACTGGCCAGCATCGAGATGTTTGGCGAGGAAGGCGACCTGCTCCGGGACATGGCCGGTTACGTAGTGGCACGCACCCATTGATCATCAACGGCTCAGGCATGCACACTGACTTATGAAGGACTGGAGGGGCCCGGCTGGCCCAATCAGTATGAAACCGGGTGCCTTCATCCCCTATAATAGAACCCACATTTTGAATCACCCGGAAAAGACCCGAGCAGATGCAGGATACATATACTTTTAAGGAAATCCCGTCCCAACGGCCCAACACGCCGCTGCTGGACAGGATTGACACTCCCGGGCAACTGCGCGAACTGGCAGCAGAGCAACTGACCCAGCTCGCCAGGGAGCTACGTGCATTCCTGCTATGGTCGGTGGGACAAACAGGCGGCCACTTCGGCGCCGGCCTGGGTGTCCTGGAACTGACCGTTGCCCTGCATTACGTCTTCAATACCCCGGAAGACCGCCTGGTCTGGGACGTCGGCCACCAGGCCTATCCCCACAAAATCCTGACCGGGCGCCGGGAACGCATGAACAGCATCCGTCGAAAGGATGGCCTGGCCGGCTTCCCGAAACGGGCGGAGAGCGAATACGATACCTTCGGCGTTGGTCACTCCAGCACTTCCATCAGCGCTGCCCTGGGTATGGCCATCGCCTCTCGCATGCAGGGCACTGGTCGCAAGAGCATTGCCGTCATCGGGGATGGTGCCATGACGGCCGGAATGGCGTTCGAAGCCCTGAACCACGCCGGGCATCTGGACGCCAACATGCTGGTGATTCTCAACGACAATGACATGTCTATTTCCCGCAATGTGGGCGGGTTGTCGAACTATTTTGCCAAGCTGTTGGCAAGCCGGACCTACAATCAGGTCCGCGACAGCGGAAAACGGGTGCTTCAGGGCACGCCACAGTTGATGGCGCTGGCCCGCAAGACCGAGGAACACTTCAAGGGCATGATTTCGCCGGGCACTCTGTTTGAAGAGCTGGGGTTCAACTACATCGGCCCCATCGACGGCCACGACCTGCCTCTGCTGCTGGAGACTCTGGAGAACATCCGCGAACTGGACGGACCGCAATTCCTCCACGTGGTCACCACCAAGGGCAAGGGTTTCGCCCCGGCCGAAGCCGATCCAATCGGCTACCATGCCATCAACAAGATCGAACCGGTGCCGCCCAGCAAGCCAGAACCGGTTGCTCCGAAGCCGTCGAAGCTGAAATACGCCAACGTGTTTGGCCAATGGCTCTGCGACGCCGCAGAAGCCGACGACCGCATTGTGGGTATCACCCCCGCCATGTGTGAAGGCTCCGATCTTCTGGCGTTCTCCCAACGCTTCCCGGACCGGTATTTCGACGTCGCCATTGCCGAACAGCATTCCGTCACCCTGGCGGCGGGCCTTGCCTGTGATGGCGCCAAACCAGTGGTGGCGATCTATTCGACGTTCCTGCAGCGCGCCTACGATCAGCTGATCCATGACGTGGCCATACAGAACCTGGACGTCCTGTTCGCGATTGACCGCGCCGGGCTGGTCGGCGAAGACGGCCCCACTCACGCAGGCGCGTTTGACATCAGCTATTTGCGCTGTGTCCCGAACATGATCGTGATGACTCCCTCTGACGAAAACGAAACCCGGCAACTGCTGCACACAGGTATGCTTTTTGAGGGGCCGGCGGCAGTGCGCTACCCGCGGGGCACAGGCCCGGGTGCAGAGATGGTCCGCGAACTGGCTCCCCTACCGATCGGCAAAGGCCAGCTTGTGAAAGAAGGCTCAGGGGTTGCCATACTCAACTTCGGCACCCTGCTTACGCCTGCACTGGAGGCTGCCAAGTCTCTGGGCGCCACTGTCGCCGACATGCGCTTTGTAAAACCGTTGGATGAAGAGCTCATCCTGGCATTGGCGGAAAAGCATGACCTACTGGTTACGATTGAAGAGAACGCCATTGCCGGCGGAGCGGGCAGCGCGGTGACGGAATTCCTGAACAGCCGGGATGTCAGCCAGCCGGTGCTTCAGATCGGCCTGCCAGACACCTTCATAGATCACGGTAAGCACGGCGAGTTGCTGTCTTCCTGTGGACTGGATGCCGAAGGTATCAGGCACACTATTGAAACCCGCCTGGAGCGAATGAAGTACAACCAGTCGCTAAAGGCGGTTCAATAAACACGCGAAGAGATCACATCAGACGGCGGGATCGTCGTCCTGGTGGGTCTCGAACCAGTGTCCGAGCTTGCTCTGCTTGGTATTGAGGTAATGCTCATTGTGGGGGTTGCGCCCCACGTGCAGAGGGACGCGCTCCGCTATTTCTATACCCAGATCGGTCAAAGCATCTACCTTACGGGGGTTATTGGTCATCAGCCTCAGGCTACGAATGCCCAGGTGCGCCAACATATCCCGGCACATGCTGTAGTCCCGCAAGTCAGCCGCAAAGCCGAGTTGTTCGTTGGCTTCCACCGTATCCGCACCCTGATCCTGCAGGTTGTAGGCACGAATCTTGTTCAGCAGCCCAATACCCCGGCCTTCCTGGCGCAGGTACATAAGAATGCCCCGACCTTCGCGGGCAATACTGCGCAAGGCTTCTTCCAACTGATAACCACAGTCACAGCGCATGCTGTACAGGGCATCACCGGTCAGGCACTCGGAGTGGGTCCGCGCCAGCATCGGCTCCGGACTGTTGAGGTCACCCAGCGTAAGCGCCACGTGCTCCTTTCCGGTGTCCGGCTCTTCAAAGCCGTGCATGTCGAAAACGCCGAAAGGGGTTGGCAGCCGGCAAGTCTGGATGTAACGAACAGCCACAGTGTTTCCTCGTGGTTCAGTCAATCGAGCGGCGCATTCTATCACGAGGCCAGCGCCCTGGCGTAATCTCTGTATGATGGATCCTACGAACCGGAGTCAGAAGCAGACCAGTGGCCACTACGCCCACCCTTCTTCTCCAACAGGCGGACATTGTCCACGACCATCCCGCGATCAACAGCCTTGCACATATCGTAGAGGGTCAGTGCCGCCACGCTGGCGGCCGTCAGAGCCTCCATCTCAACACCGGTCTGGCCGGAGAGCTTGCAGCGAGTGGCTATGTGAATCGAAGCGCCGTCCTTGCCCGGCGTCAGCTCTACCTTTACCGAGGTCAGGTTCAGCGCGTGGCAAAGCGGAATCAGCTCGTGGGTTTTCTTGGCCGCCATGATACCGGCAACCCGCGCCACCGCCAGCACATCTCCCTTGGGATGCTGCCCTTCCACAATCATTGCCAGGGTGTCCGGCGCCATCCGAATCAGCGCCTCGGCCCTGGCCTCACGCTCGGTAACAGCCTTGGACGTAACGTCTACCATGCGCGCGGCGCCAGTATCGTCAAGATGCGTCAGTTTGCTCACGGTGTCTCCCAAAATCGTTGATAAAAGCGGCCTTCACGGATCTATCATACCAGAGCGTACAGAACTGGAGGCGGGATCAGTATCCGTTCCCTGACCACCAGAAACCAATACCCGCAATGCCCTGAGCGCCAGCCTGCCGTGCTGCGAGGATATCATCAGGGACAAGCCCGCCAAGGGCATAAACAGGAATCGCGGCGCCTGCAACCAGCTCCTGGAAACGCTCCCACCCAATTCCCGGCGCGCCAGGATGGGAAGAGGTAGGCTTTACCGGTCCCAGGGTAATGAAGTCTGCCTGGAGCTGTTCTGCATGGGCAATTTCCTCTTCATCGTGACAGGAGATTGCCAGCAGGTAGCCCTCGGGTATCGGCCGGGAGGAAAACTGCCGGGCCTCCCGCCACGGCAGGTGCAAACCGGTGGCCTGGGGCAGGCACTCAAGCAGCGGCGGGGCACCGTGAAGCATCAACAGCGAATCGCTGGCGCGACACGCCTCCAGTGACCAGCCCGCCAACCGCTCGTAGACCTCATCGCTTAGTCCCGGTGCCCTGAACAGGCACATCTGTGGGCGCGTTTCGAGCAAGCGCTGACGAAGTTGTTCAGGGAATGCCGAGGGATCGCCAGCAGAACCGGTAATGGCATAGCGACAAGGCAGCTTCAGGGCGCGGATAATCGGACGGTTTGCAGCGGGGAAATCAACATCCGCCAGGTCCAGGACATCGAGCCATTGTATCGCTTGCCCTTCACGGCCCTCGGGATCGCCTTCAGAGGAAGAGGTTTCCCAGACATCAAGAAACACCCGCTTGTCCCCATAATCGTGGCGAACTCCAATCACCGGCTCAAGCAGGTTCGGATTTATCCGCAACCCGGTCTCTTCCCAAATCTCCCTGACCAGGGCCTGTTGGACCGTTTCACCGGCCTCAACCTTGCCACCCGGAAACTCAAGCAAACCACCCTGATGAACATGGTCCGGCCGACGGGCGATCAATACCTTCCCATCACGAAAGACAACACCCACCGCAACGTGTATTTCCCGAACTGGCGTCATAATCAGGTGCGATACTCAGCATTGATGGTGACGTAGTCATGGGAAAAGTCGCAGGTCCACACCCGTTCACTGACATTCCCCCGCCCGAGATCAATGTGGATGGTAATTTCCTCACCGTCCATCACGGCCTGCCCGCGGGACTCGCTGTAATCCGCAGCACGGCCGCCATTGCGAACCAGGCACACATCTCCCAGCCAGATCTCGAGGGCGTTCAGGTCCAGACCGGCGACACCAGCACGCCCCACGGCAGCCAGTATCCGCCCCCAGTTGGGATCGGATGCAAACAGTGCGGTTTTGACCAGCGGTGAGTGAGCGACCGTATAGGCAACGTCCAGCGCCTCCTGTACCGATGTCGCGCGGCTCACATCAATGGTGACAAACTTGGTGGCACCTTCGCCGTCGCGAACAATCGCGTGCGCCAGCTCGAGGAACACCTCGCGCAGCGCTTCCCTGAGCTTTGGCAGGGACGGGCTATCGGCCGCGATTTCAGGGCCGCCGGACTGACCGCTGGCAATGAGCATGCAGGCATCGTTGGTGGACGTGTCACCGTCGATGGTAATCCGATTGAACGACGCCTCTCCTAATTCTGACGCAAGGCTCGCCAACACATCGGGCGCGATATTCGCATCGGTGGCAATAAAGCCCAGCATGGTAGCCATGTTGGGGCGGATCATGCCCGCCCCCTTACTGATACCGGATATGGATACCGCTTGGCCATCCAGATCAATCTGGCGCGAGGCACCCTTGGGACGAGTGTCGGTGGTCATGATCCCAGACGCTGCTTCAGCCCAGTGGGACTCCGAGACATCCGCCAGTGCTTGCGGCAACGCGCTGACAATTTTACCAACCGGCAGTGGCTCCCCGATAACCCCTGTCGAAAACGGCAGCACGCTACCAGCGGGGACACCGGCGTGATCCGCCAAAGCCTGACAACAGGCCTGGGCATCCTTCATGCCTTGTTCGCCGGTGCCGGCATTGGCATTGCCGGTGTTGATCAGCAGGTAGCGCGGTGCATCGCTTGCCAGATGGCTTCGCGTGACGTGAACAGGGGCCGCGCAAAACTGATTACGGGTGAAAATACCGGCCACTCGGCTACCCGGCGCCAACTCTATAACCACCAGATCCTTCTTGCCGGGTTTCTTGATACCGGCAGTGCCGATACCCAGCCTGACACCGGCCACCGGGAAAAACGTCGGCAAGGTTCCTGGACCAACTGCCATTTTCACTCTCCTTTCGTCATGATCGGCTTCTACCCGGCGATCCGGCCGGAACACCGGTTACCAAACGAAAAACCCGCAACCTGTCGATCAGGGTGCGGGCCTTAGTTCGCTCACTCAGCGGCGGAAATCAGTTTACCTTTCCACAACACTGCTTGTACTTCTTGCCAGACCCGCATGGACAAGGCTCGTTTCGCCCTACCTTTCGGTCCTGTCGCACAAAGGTCTCCGGCGTTCCCTGAGGCTGCTGGGTAGCAGCTCCATCTGCGCTGTCATCCTGCCTGTGCTGTGCGGTGGCGCTGGTTTCATCGTGGCGCAGTCGCGCCTGGGCAAGCTCCCGCTCCAGCTCTTCCTTGCGGCGGCGTTCCACCTCTTCCATTTCTTCACGGCTCTGAACACGGACATGAGACAACACCCGGACCACATCACGCTTCATGGTTTCCAGCATGCTTTCAAACAGGTTAAAGGCCTCGCGCTTGTACTCCTGCTTGGGGTTCTTCTGGGCATAACCACGCAGGTGGATTCCACGGCGCAGGTGATCCATGTTTGATAGATGCTCTTTCCAGAGCGTGTCGAGCACTTGCAGGAACACCTGCTTCTCGAACTTGCGCATGGGCTCGGAGCCCGCCAGTTCCTCTTTGGCGTCGTAGGCCGCGACAATCTCTTCCAGAATACGCTGACGCAGATTCTCTTCGTAGAGCTTGCTGTCCTCGTCCAGCCATTTCTGAACAGGCAGATTGATGGCCATCTCCGATTGCAGCTGGCTCTCCAGGCCGGCAACATCCCATTGCTCCGGCATGCTCTGCGGCGGGATGAACTCACTGACCAGAGAGTCCACCACATCCTCGCGAATGGTTTTAATCATCTCGGAAACGTCTTCCGAGGACATGACCTCGTTACGCTGATCATAGATCACCGTACGCTGGTCGTTGGCAACATCATCGTATTCCAGCAGGGTTTTCCGCATATCGAAGTTGCGGCCTTCCACCTTGCGCTGGGATTTTTCAATGGCGTTGGTGACCATTCGATGCTCGATGGCCTCGCCTTTTTTCATCCCCATGGCCTGCATCAGGCTCTTCACCCGATCCGGCGCGAATATCCGCATCAGGTTATCTTCCAGCGACAGGAAGAACCGTGATGAACCAGGATCGCCCTGACGACCGGCACGGCCTCGAAGCTGATTGTCGATACGGCGGGATTCGTGACGCTCGGTACCAATGATGTGCAGACCACCAGCCTCAAGCACCTGGTTGTGGCGCTCGGTCCATTCGGCCTTGGTGCGGGCAATTTCCTCTTCGGTGGGGCTTTCCATACCCGCCACTTCAAATTCCCAGTTACCACCCAGCACAATATCCGTACCACGGCCGGCCATGTTGGTGGCAATGGTGACTGCACCCGGGCGACCGGCCTGGGCAATGATCTGGGCCTCACTCTCATGCTGTTTGGCGTTCAGGATCTTGTGGTCAATCCGCGCCTTCTTGAGCAGCATGGACAGAAGCTCAGAGGCCTCAATTGAGGCCGTGCCCACCAGGATTGGTCGTCCCTCAGCCGTCACGTCCTTGATCTCATCAATGATGGCGTGGAACTTCTCTTCCTGAGTCAGGTAAATCAGATCGTTGTAATCGATTCGCAGGATGGGCTTGTTGGGCGGAATAACAACCACGTCCAGACCGTAGATCTGGCGAAATTCAAATGCCTCGGTGTCCGCGGTACCGGTCATGCCGGCGAGCTTGTCGTAAAGACGGAAATAATTCTGGAAAGTGGTGGATGCCAGGGTCTGACTCTCTGCCTGAATGCGAACACCTTCCTTGGCTTCAATCGACTGGTGCAGACCTTCACTCCAGCGACGGCCCGGCATGGTACGACCTGTGTGCTCGTCAACGATCACCACCTGATCGCCCTGGACAATGTAATCCACGTCCTTCTGGAACAGATGATGAGCTCGGAGGGCCGAGTGGACGTGATGCAACAGGCTAAGGTTGGCTGCGGAGTACAGGCTCTCACCTTCCTTCAGCAAGCCCCTTTCCAACAACAGCTCTTCCACTTTTTCATGGCCGGTTTCGGTCAATTCCACCTGACGGGACTTCTCATCGATGGTGAAATCGCCACTGGGCTCACCCTCTTCACTGACTTCACCCATCTCAAGGCTTGGCACAAGCTCGTTGATCGCCAGGTAAAGTTTTGAACTGTCCTCCGCCGCGCCCGAGATGATCAGCGGGGTACGGGCTTCGTCAATCAGGATCGAGTCCACTTCGTCCACGATGGCAAAGTGGAGGCCGCGCTGCACCTTGTCTTCCGTGCTGAAGGCCATGTTGTCGCGAAGATAGTCAAAGCCGAACTCGTTGTTCGTGCCGTAGGTAATATCCGCCTGATAGGCAGCCCGCTTCTCTTCAGGCGGCTGGCCGGCTACGACAACACCTACCTGTAGCCCCAGGAAGCGATACAGCTTCCCCATCCATTCGGCATCGCGGCGAGCCAGGTAGTCGTTCACAGTGACCAGATGCACGCCCTTGCCAGTCAGAGCATTCAGATACACGGCCAGCGTCGCTACCAGCGTTTTACCTTCGCCGGTTTTCATCTCGGAAATACGGCCTTCGTGAAGCGTGATACCGCCGATCATCTGCACGTCGTAGTGGCGCATCCCCATGACTCGACGACTTGCCTCACGGGTGGTGGCAAACGCTTCGGGAAGCAATGCGTCAAGGCTTTCACCTTCGTCATAGCGACGGCGAAACTCCGCAGTTTTGCCTTGCAACTCGGTGTCGGACAAATTGCCATACTGCTCTTCAAGCTCATTAATACGCGATACGGTTTTGCGCATTCGCTTGATTTCTCTGGCGTTCTTACTGCCGAACATCTTGGTTGCAAGCTTTGTGAACATAGACCACTGCTTCTTTGATTAAACGGAGGAAGCCGGCATTCTAACCTTATTTCGCAGCAGTACAAAAGTCAGGCCTCACAGAAGCCTGTCACAACGCTGAAAAGATTGAAAAAAGAGTGCCGGACGGGGACAACGGGAAGAGATCAGGCGCCCTCACAGGCGCCTCTACAAGCGGCTAGCGGCTAGCTCGTTTGATGTAGGTTTCCGGATTCTCGGATTTGCCGTTGCGGATTACTTCAAAATGCACGTGAGGCCCGGTGGAACGGCCTGTACTGCCCATCAGAGCCAGCACCTGCCCCTTCTGGACAACGTCGCCCACTTTGACCTTGATGGTCTTGGCATGGGCGTAGCGGGTTACCAGGCCATCGCCGTGGTCCACCTCAACGAGGTTGCCGTAGCCATAGCGCTCGTCGGCATAAGTGACCACGCCACCCGCCACGGAGATAATGTCGCTACCTTCCTTGCCAGCCAGGTCCACACCGGCGTGCCAGGTACGCTTACCGGTGAACGGATCGGAACGATAGCCGTATTTCGAGGACAGCCAACCCCAGGTAATAGGACGACCCTCCACGAAGAGCTCTTTCTCGAGCTTCTGGCGGGAAGTAACCATATCCAGCATGCGCAATTGTTGCTCCCGATCTTCAATGCGGCGGGCAAGCTGATCAATCATGCTGGTCAGTTCTGGCGCGGTGAAAGAGTCGCCATCAAGACTTTCCTCGGGGCCACCGACGGCAGCTGGCTGATCAAAGTCGAATTCGTCGCTGGCCACCAGGCCCGATTCCAGAAAGCGCTGCCCGAGAGCATCAAGCCTGAGCAGACGCCCCTGCATTTCACCCAGCCGCAGCGTTAAGGCATCAACCTGCTGCTGGACGTTCCGCTCGATCCGTGCAAGCTCTACCTTCTGTTCGCCCAGCCGGGATTGCCACTGAGCGACCAATTCTGATTCTGCAGGCTCCGCCGGTTCAATCTGGCTCACCGCCACCTTATAGCCGGACCAGCCCGCCAGTACCAACAGTGCAGTCACGAATAACACCGCGCCTGCCAGGACAGGGGCGTTTACCGAAACCGTGCGGGATTTCCCATGGCGTTTGCCAACGAGGATAATGTTCATATCGTCTTCTGGTTTCATGTGGACGCAACCTGATCCTGTAGTGTTGCATCCAGAGTGTTCTGACTGGGCCTGCCGGGGCATCCTTTGCCAGATTGCGGATTTCCTATCCGACTACTCAATCCTGGGCAGCATAAATCGCGTCTGAAAACGCACGTGCTATCCATTGCAACGACTACGTTTAATAAAATAGCAGCCGCCCGTGGACATACACACACCAGACAATGTAAAACGAGTGTAATACAGGCTCTGCCTATTAACCGTGCCGAAGTGTAACCAATCGTTACCGTTGTCGTCGAGAATTACTGATTGCCATGAAAAAGAAAACCGACCTCGAATTGACTCCGGACAGCTTCTCCAGGGCTTCAACCCTGCGTGAACTGATGGCAAAAGCCCAGCATCATACTCAGGCGGAACAACTCGTTCTCGCTGCGCTTCCGGAAAGTCTTGCCAAAGGCACACGGTTTGTCAGTTGCCGTGACGGGGAGCTGGTCCTGTCGGCTACGGCAGCCACCACCGCCAGCCAGATTCGTTTCCGCCAGCATGAAATCATGGAAGAACTTCGCAAACAGGAGCTGTTCCGTTTCGTCTGGAAACTCAAGGTCAAGGTCGCTCCGCCGCGATTCAGTGAGCGTCCGAAAGCAAAAATGACACCCCTAAGTAACGAAAATGCCCGGCTCCTCAAAGAGGAAGCCGGGCACACGAAGGACAAACAATTACGCGAGGTTCTCGAAAAACTCGCAAGCCACGTCCGGGATTAAGGCGTCCTGCCTCAGCCCGCCGCCAGCACAGGTTTCATGTAGGAAATCGGGGCAGCGGCCTCGTCGTCGAAGGTCACCACTTCCCACGCATCCTCTTCTGCCCTGAGCTTGCGCAGCAGCTTGTTGTTCAGGTCGTGGCCGGATTTAATACCACGGAACTCGCCAATCAGGCTGTTGCCCAACTGGTAGAGGTCACCGATGGCATCCAGCAGCTTGTGCTTGACGAATTCGTCGTCGTAACGCAGACCGTCTTCGTTGAGGATTTTGTAATCGTCAACGACGATGGCATTGTCAACGCTTCCGCCCAACGCCAGGTTCATCGCACGCAACTTTTCAATATCACGCATGAAACCAAACGTCCGTGCGCGGCTGACTTCCTTCACAAACGACGTGCTGGAAAAGTCAACGGTTGCGGTCTGGGCGCGCCCCTTGAAGACAGGGTGGTCAAAGTCGATACCGAAGCTGACCTTGAAGCCTTCGAAAGGCAGCAGAGTCGCCTTCTTGTCACCTTCTTCAACCGTTACTTCGCGCTTGATGCGGATGAAACGCTTGGCGGCGTCCTGCTCGGCAATACCGGCGGACTGCAGAAGAAACACAAACGGACCGGCAGAGCCGTCCATAATGGGCACTTCCGCGGCGCTGAGCTCGACGAAACAGTTATCAATCCCGAGACCAGCCATGGCTGACAACAAATGCTCCACTGTTGCAACCCGGACACCGTCTTTCAGCAGTGTCGTGGAAAGCATGGTCTCACCAACGTTTTCCGCGCAGGCACGGATTTCAACCACAGGGTCAAGATCGGTACGGCGAAAAACGATCCCCGAGTCCACCGGAGCGGGCTTCAGGGTCAGATACACTTTCTCCCCCGAGTGCAAGCCAACGCCGGTGGCGCGGATGGTGTTCTTAAGTGTCCGTTGTCTGATCATCGGTACATATTTCCGTCACATAAAAGCGATATAGTCTGGGCAAAATTCTGCCCGGAGAATACCAGAAAGTAAGACTGAATACCATTTAACCAATCGTTAACCTTTGATTGGCCTCCCGGCACAAGTCCGGACTGATAGTCAGCACACGTAATTCGGTCGCAAAGGTTCCATTACCGAATACATTTGCAACAGATTATCAGTCAGCCTGACGGCGAAGGAATGCGGGAATATCGAGATAGTCGACTCCCTGCTCCTCGCTGTCCTTGCTCTGATCAATCGCCACATTGCCGTGAGCCACGGCGCGACGACGCAGAACGGCCGGACGGTCAAGCTGGTTGTAATCCGTTGTGCCATCCAGGCTACGGGTGTTGTCCACCACCTTGGTCGGCTTCTCGCGGTCACCGCCCAGGCCGGTCGCAACCACCGTCACCTTGAGTTCGTCAGTCATTTCCGGATCAATCACGGTACCCACGACCACCGTGGCGGAATCCGAAGCGAATTCACGAACAATGTCGCCAACCTCAGAGAATTCTCCCAGGTTGAGATCCATACCTGCGGTGATGTTGACCAGGATACCCTTGGCACCCTGCAGGTTGATGTCTTCCAGAAGCGGGCTTCGAACAGCGGCTTCTGCAGCTTCGCGGGCGCGGTTCTCGCCAGTGGCACGCGCCGTACCCATCATGGCGTTGCCCATCTCCGACATAACGGTTTTTACGTCGGCGAAGTCCACGTTGATCATACCGTTGCGGGTAATCAGGTCAGCAATACCCTGAACCGCCCCCAACAGCACATCGTTTGCTGAACCAAACGCGTCCAGCAGGCTGGTTTTCTTACCCATCACCGCCAACAACTTTTCGTTGGGGATGGTGATCAGCGAGTCAACGGTTTCCTCCAGCTCCTTGAGGCCGGCTTCCGCCACACTCATGCGCTTGCCACCTTCAAACATGAATGGCTTGGTGACAACGGCAACGGTCAGGATACCCATTTCCCGGGCCACTTCAGCCACAACCGGAGCAGCACCGGTTCCGGTTCCGCCGCCCATGCCGGCGGTAATGAACACCATGTCGGCGCCTTTCAGCGACTCGGCGATGCGATCACGGTCTTCCAGAGCTGATTGACGCCCTACTTCCGGGTTGGCACCGGCACCCAGCCCTTTGGTGATATTGCCACCAAGCTGAATAATCTGACGTGCATCCAGGTCCGTCAGGGCCTGAGCGTCGGTGTTGGCGCAAATAAACTCCACGCCTTCGATATCACTGTTGAGCATGTGGCGAACGGCATTGCCGCCACCACCGCCAACGCCTACTACTTTAATGACAGCGTTTTGCTGGACATTATCGACGAGTTCAAACATTTCCCCTACTCCTTCGTGCTGTTTATCAGCCTTTTCCAGACTGATTTTTCGAGATTATGATTTTCGAGATACCTTCGTGTATGTCTTCTCCCGGCTCGCCGTCAGAAGTGACCGGTAAACCAGGCTTTCATGCGCTCAAACAGCGTGGGTGCATCTTCACCCTTAAGCGCCGGCGCCCGCCCCAGATCCATCTGGCGGAAGCCATGGATCAACAACCCAACGCCCGTGGCGTAGATGGGGTTGTTGACTACCTCCGTCATACCGGAGACCGCCTGCGGACAGGCCAGCCTTACCGGCATGTGGAAGATTTCTTCGGCCAGTTCCACCACGCCTTCCATGGTGGAGGAACCGCCGGTAATCACGATGCCGGCCGGGATCAGGTCTTCGAATCCCGAACGACGAAGTTCAGACTGCACCAGGGTGAACAGCTCTTCGTAGCGCGGCTCCACCACCTCGGCGAGCGCCTGACGGGACAAATCCCGTGGCGCCCGGTCACCCACACTGGGCACCTTGATGGTTTCATCCGCGCCGGCCAGCTGAGTCAAGGCGCAGGCGTATTTGATCTTGATTTCCTCGGCATTCTGCGTGGGTGTCCGCAGGGCCATGGCGATGTCGTTGGTGACCTGATCACCAGCGATAGGAATGACCGCCGTGTGCCGAATGGCACCACCGGTGAACACCGCGATATCGGTGGTACCACCGCCAATATCCACCACGCAGACACCCAGTTCCTTTTCATCCTCGGTGAGGATGGCGTGACTGGAGGCCAACTGCTCCAGGATGATGTCATCCACTTCCAGGCCGCAGCGTTTCACGCATTTTTCGATGTTCTGGGCGGCGTTCACCGCACAGGTGACGAGGTGAACCTTGGCCTCCAGGCGAACGCCGGACATTCCCATGGGCTCCTTGATGCCCTCCTGGCTGTCGATCACGAACTCCTGCGGCAGTATGTGAAGGATCTTCTGGTCCGCCGGAATCGCCACCGCCTGGGCGGCGTCAATCACCCGATCAATGTCAGCCTGGGTCACCTCCCGGTCACGGATCGCTACAATGCCGTGGGAGTTGAGGCTCTTGATATGGCTGCCGGCAATACCCGCGTAGACCGAGTGAATCCGGCAACCCGCCATCAGTTCGGCTTCTTCCACCGCACGCTGTATCGCCTGGACCGTGGTTTCGATATTGACCACCACGCCACGCTTGAGCCCGCGGGAGGGATGGGAACCGATACCCACCACCTCAATGGTCCCGTCCATTTTGCGCTTGCCGACGATCGCAACCACTTTCGAGGTTCCGATATCGAGGCCGACAATCATGTTTTCCGTTTCAACCGATGACATGTGTTCCACCAAACCGTAGGTCTGAATTTAGCGTTGCTATGATTTTGTCCGCGAGGCCGTTTCTGACGGCTTCCACTGAACCGCCACCCCATTGCTGTAGCGGGCATCCACCCGTCTGACTTCGTCTGAACGCGACGCCAGCCGTTCCTGATAAACCGTGACAAAGCGTTCAAAACGCGCCTCAACCTGATCTCTGCCCAGAACCACTTCGATGCCGTTGGCAAGGGTCAGCGTCCAGGCACCGCGCTGTTCAAGACTCAACCCGGCAAACCCGAGATTGTGGCCGGTGAGCGTATCCGACATGGTCCTTGCCATATCAATCACTTCCTTCACACGCTCATCCGGGCCGGCCAGCCGAGGCAGTCGCCCGGCCACTTCGGGGTTAGGCGGCGCAAACAGTTCTCCGTTGCGGCTCACCAGCCGGTTGCTGTTCCAGTACGCCAATGGCTTTTTCTCGCGAACGTCGATCTGCAGCCGGTCCGGCCATACACGCTTGACCGCTGCAGACTCCACCCATGGGCGCTGCTCCAGACTCTCCTTGATGTCAGAGAGATCGGTGGCAAAGAAACTCCGCCCTATCCACTTGCCCGCACTGCGCTCCAGCGCTGTACGGTTTTCACCCACCAGTTCGCCCTTTACGTCGATGGCCATGACCTGACGATCCATGGCGCTCAGCACTTCGCTGGTTCCCCAGGGAACCAATGCCGCCAGCAGGACAATACCCGCTCCCATGAGCGCCTGCCCCCAGGGCACGGCGGACAATACAGCTCTCAGCAAACCAAACCGGTCCCGCTCAGGCCCAAGAGAGGTAGCTCCCCTGCGCTTCGGTGGGTCGGACGGTACCGCCCGGCTCCGGATCAGCAGCTTTTCAAGCATCGCCAGCCTCCAAGGTGTCCATGAGGATCCTCACAACCAGTTCCTCAAAACTGATACCGGCCGCCCTAGCCGACATGGGCACCAGACTGTGGTCAGTCATTCCAGGGACTGTGTTCACTTCCAGAATCCAGAACTCACCCTGGCGGTCCTGCATGATGTCTACCCGGCCCCAGGTTCGGCAGCCAAGCACCCTGAACGCATCCAATGCCAGATGCTGGAGCTTCAGCTCGCTGTCCGGGTCCAGCCCGCAGGGGATCTGGTAGCGGGTGTCGTCGGCCAGGTACTTGGCGTCGTAGTCATAGAAAACGTGGTCTGTACTCAAGCCAATGGCCGGCAGCGCCTGATCCTGCAGAAGGCTGACGGTAAATTCGGGGCCTTCAATCCATTCTTCGACGAGAACCAGAGGGTCCAGTGCGGCCGCCTGCGTATATGCTTCAACCAGCTCCTGTTCACTGTTCACCTTGCGAATGCCAATGCTGGAGCCTTCCCGCGAGGGTTTTACGCTCAGCGGCAACGACAGCGACTGTACTAGGCTGCCGGCTTCCTCCACGGAACCCATGGCACGGAATTTCGGAGTTGGCAGTCCGCAGCCTTCAAACACGTATTTGCTGCGCAGCTTGTCCATGGCCAGCGCAGAGGCCAGAACGTCACTTCCCGTAAAGGGAATACCGGCCTGGGACAGGATGGCCTGAATCGTGCCGTCTTCCCCGCCGCGCCCGTGCAGGGCAATGAAAACCCGATCAAACTCAGGCTCTTCCACGGTTTTCAGCAAACAACCGCGTACATCCACGGCATAGGCGTCGACTCCGGCGGATACCAGTGCCGACAGTACTGCCTGTCCGCTTTTCAGTGACACTTCACGCTCGGCGGAATCACCGCCCATAAAGACAGCCACCCGTCCCAGTGCCTTCAGCGTCTCCGGATCGGCCTGATAACCTTGTGAATCTACAGTCCTGGCCATCTCACTCATCCGCAATCACTCCTGCGGCTGCCAGTCGCGCAGCCACTCCGCCTATATCACCCGCGCCCTGTGTAATCAGCAGATCGCCGTCCTGTAACGTGTTGGCAAGCAGGGCTTCGATCTCTCCGTTTTCTTCCACAAAAAGCGGCTCCACGCTGCCACGCTGCCGCAGACTGCGACACAATGCACGACCATCCGCGCCCGGTATCGCCGGCTCACCCGCTGAATACACGTCCATCAGCAACAGCCCGTCCACTTCCGAGAGTACCCTGACGAAATCCTCATAGAGATCCCGGGTACGGGTGTAGCGGTGAGGCTGATAAAGCATGACCAGCCTGCGATCCGGCCAGGCATCACGGGCCGCCCGGATAACGGCCTCCACTTCCGTGGGGTGGTGCCCATAGTCATCAATCAAGGTGACAGTGCCTTTGCGGGTGTTGTAATCACCGTAGACCTGGAACCGGCGTCCAACCCCGGCAAAACCTGCAAGACCCCGACAGATGGCGGCATCATCCACGCCCTCATCAGTGGCCACGGCAATAGCCGCCAGGGCATTCAGTACGTTGTGGCGACCGGGCATTTTCAGTTCAACGTCCAAATCACTACGGCCACCCGGGCGGCGAACGACAAACCGAGTCCGAAGGCCATCGGATTCAATGTTTTCCGCCCGGTAGTCGGCATCCGGATTATCGATGCCATAGGTAATGATGGCGCGGGAAATCCTGGGGATGATTTCCTGCACAAAGCCGTCATCCACACACATCACCGCAACGCCGTAAAACGGCAAGTTGTGGAGGAAATCCACGAATGTCTGTTTCAGGCGCCCAACGTCTCCGCCATAGGTGTCCATATGGTCGGCTTCAATGTTGGTCACCACCGAGATCACTGGCGTCAGGTGAAGGAATGAGGCATCGCTTTCATCGGCCTCAGCCACCAGGTAGCGGGAGCCGCCAAGCTGCGCGTTGGTTCCGGCGCTATTGAGTTTGCCACCAATCACAAAGGTGGGATCCAGGCCAGCCTCTCCCAGAACCGATGCAATCAGACTGGTGGTGGTGGTTTTACCGTGAGTGCCAGCCACGGCAATGCCATGGCGATAGCGCATGATCTCCGCCAGCATTTCTGCACGGGGCACGATCGGCACCCGTCGGCTGCGAGCCGCCGATACTTCCGGGTTATCACCCGTTACCGCAGACGACACCACAACCACGTCAGCACTGGCACTGTTCTCCTCACGATGTCCGATGAACACCTCAACGCCCATGCCGGTCAGCCGGTCTGTCACGGCACTCTCACGAATGTCAGAGCCGGACACATCGTAGCCCTGGTTCTTCAGGACCTCGGCAATACCGCTCATGCCAGCACCGCCAATCCCCACAAAATGAATATTGCGGATACGGCGCATCTCGGGCACCTGATAGACCAGCGGGGGATTTGTGGATTCAGCCATTTGCGGCCTCCAAACAGTAATTCACGACTCTCTCCGTTGCATCGGGGCGAGCCAGCGTCTTTGCGGCCTTCGCCATGTCCAGAATCCGGCGGCGGTCCTTGCCGAGATCGGTCAGGGTTTCCGCCAGCAGATCGGCCGACAGCTTTGGCTGCGGGATCAGGATGGCGCCTTTCGCGTTAACCATTTGCTGTGCGTTCCGGGTCTGGTGGTCGTCCACGGCATGAGGGAACGGCACCAGCACGGCGCCCACACCGGCAACACACAACTCAGAAACGGTGAGCGCACCAGACCGGCAGAGCACAATGTCGGCCCAGCCGTAGGCCTCTGCCATGTCTTTGATAAACGGCTCCACCGATGCATCCACGCCGTGGTCACGGTAGGCATCACCGGCTTCCTCGATATTTTTCTCGCCACACTGATGGCGCACCGTTGGCCGTTCGGCTTCCGGCAGCTGAGCCAGTGCCGCCGGCAACGTGCGATTGAACACCTGGGCACCAAGGCTGCCGCCCACCACCAGTAACCGCAGCGCACCCGCCCGACCGGACATCCGCTGATCGGGTTCGGCGAGCTCGGCCAGGTCCTGCCTGACCGGGTTGCCGGTACAGCGGGTTACCACAGTCGTGCCGAAGCTCCCGGGAAAGGCCTCCAACACGGTATGAGCGAAGCGCACCAGAATGCGGTTGGTCATTCCGGCAATGGCATTCTGCTCGTGAATTACCAGCGGCACCCGATTCAGCCAGGCGGAGAGACCGCCAGGACCGGTCACAAAGCCACCCATGCCGATGACGCAATGTGGGCGGATGGTGCGAACGATCGTAAAGGCCTGGCCAAGAGCGCGCATCAGCCGGAACGGCGCCATCAACAAAGTCAGGCGACCCTTGCCCCTCAGCCCGGAGACCTGGATCAGCGACAGTGGTATGTCGGTTTCGCCGATCAGTCGCTCTTCCATACCACCACGAGAACCCAACCAGAAAACCTCATGCCCCTTGTCCTGCAGCTGTCTCGCCGTTGCCAGGGCAGGGAAAACATGGCCACCGGTGCCACCGGCCATCATCAGAAAGCGCCGTTTATCAGTCATAAACCGCACCTCCCCTGGCCGCTGGTTTACGGGTCTTTTCGCTGGCCAGTTTTTCGCGGTCCAGCCTCTCCATCTCCACCCGTGCCAGCACACCAATGCAGACAGCGGTAATCATCAGGCTGGAACCGCCATAGCTCACAAGCGGCAAGGTCAGCCCTTTGGTAGGCAGTAGGCCCGTACTGACCGCCATATTGATACCGGCCTGCAAGCCAATCAGCAAAGTAATGCCATAGGAGAAGCACGCGGCGAATGGCATGCCCGCTTTCTCGGCCCTTCTCGCAATCACAAATCCGGTCACCACCAATACGGTGAACAGGCCCAGGACCATCAGCGACCCCAACAACCCGAATTCTTCCGCAATGATCGCAAAGATAAAGTCGGTGTGGGCCTCCGGCAGATAGAACAGTTTCTGTACCGAATTCCCCAACCCGGTACCCGCCCAGTCGCCACGACCGAACGCAATCAGCGACTGGGTTAGCTGGTAGCCGGTATCAAACTGGTCTTTCCAGGGGTCGAGGTAACTCACAACCCGCTTCAACCGGTAGGGCTGGGTGAATACCAGCACGGAGCCCATCACCACCAACACGCCAATCAGCGGCATAAACCGGCTAAGCCGGACGCCACTCAGGAAAATCATGCCGGCTGATGCTGCAACCAGTACCACCGTGGCGCCAAAATCCGGCTCGATAACCAGCAGCACCGAGGCAATACCCAGCACGCCCAACGGCTTGAGGAATCCAGGCCAGGTGTTTAGCAACTCATCCCGACGACGCACGACGTAGCCGGCCAGATAGGCAATCAGGCAAAGCTTGGCAATTTCCGACACCTGAACATTGAACAGCCCGAACGAGATCCAGCGGGTGGAGCCATTCACCGTACGCCCGAGGGGCGTCAGCACCAGAAGCAGGGACAGCAAACCAACCCCGAGCAACAGCCACCCGCTGCGCTCCCACCAGGAGATCGGCACGTTGACGGCAATCAGCGCAAGTACGCAGCCGATGCCGGCAAAAATAAGCTGACGGATCACATAGTGGTAACTGTTGCCCATGGTTTCCGCCGCCATGTCCATGGAGGCGGAAGAAATCATCACAATGCCCATGACCAGCAACGCAGCAGAACTGATGATCAGTAGGGGCAGCGGGCGCAAATCACGGAACAGGCCGTGTTGGCTGGTGAGGGACAGGTCAGCGTGCATCACAGCCCCTCCACCTGTTGACGGAAACGATCGCCGCGATCCCCGTAGTCGCGGAACATGTCGAAACTGGCGCAGGCAGGTGACAACAGCACCCGGTCACCCGGTTGGGCCAGCTTTTTTGCCGTATGGACAGCGCCTGCGATGTCAGCGGCGTTGACCGTCTCCACCCGATTACCCAAGGCGGTGGCGATGGTCTCAGCATCAGCGCCGATCAGTACAACCGCGCGACAATGAGTTGCCACGGGTTCAGCGAGCAATGAGAAATCAGCGCCCTTGCCTTCACCACCGGCAATCAGCACGATCTTTCCACCCGCTGGCACCAGGCTTTCAATGGCGGCGGCCGTCGCTCCCACATTGGTGCCCTTGGAGTCATTGATGTAGTCGACATCACTCACCCGCCGAACGAATTCGCACCGATGCGGAAGCCCCTTGAAACGCTTGGCAGTGTCCAGCATCACGTCCATCGGTAATCCGGCAGCGTGTCCAAGTGCCAGTGCCGCCATCACATTGCTGATATTGTGCTGGCCCATCAGGCCCAATTCCTCGGCCAACAGCAGATTGTCAAAGCCGAAGGTAATCCAGGTACCTTCATCGTCATCGCGGGTACTGAACGTATCCGGGTTAACACGGTGAAAACCGAAACACAGGAACCGGAGGTTGTCCCTGGCCATGGGCGTGCTGAGGGCATCGTCCAGATTGACCACGGCGTTCTGGCAGCCGTTGAAAATTCGTTGTTTGGCCTGGAAATAGGCCATCTTGTCAGGGTAGCGATCCATGTGATCATCGCTGACGTTCAGCACCGTGGCCGCCAGGGCATTCAGTTCCCGGGTGGTTTCGAGCTGGAAGCTCGATAACTCCAGGACATAGAGGTCGGCACCGCGACCAAGCAGCTCCAGCGCCGGAGTGCCGATATTGCCGCCGACTTCCACGCGGCGGCCAGCGGCCCTCGCCATCTCTCCGACCAGCGTGGTCACCGTGGTTTTACCATTGGAACCGGTAATGGCGATGATCGGCGCGTCCGCTACCTCCGAGAACAGGTCAATGTCACCGCGAATGACAGCCCCTTTGTCGGCCGCCCCCCGAATGGCCGGTTCGGCAACACTGATCCCGGGACTGACCACCAGTTCGTTAAAGCCGGCAAACAGGTCGGCATCGAACTCCCCCAAGTACACGGGCAGGTCCGGCCATTCGGCCCTGAGCTCATCCAGTCCGGGCGGCGACAGGCGGCTATCAGCCACGGCAACATCGCGGCCTTTTTCGCACAGATAGCGCACGCAGGAGAGCCCGGTTTTACCGAGCCCCACAACCAGCGTTCGACGATCTGAAACGATGACACCCATGGTGCTTTGCTTCCCTATCTCAGTTTCAGGCTGGCCAGGCCAACCAGTACTAACACGACAGTGACAACCCAGAAGCGCACGATAACGCGCGGCTCCGGCCAGCCCTTCAGTTCAAAATGATGATGCAGCGGCGCCATGCGGAATATCCGCCGGCCGGTAAGCCGGAAGGACGCCACCTGCAGAATCACGGAGACGGTTTCCATAACGAACACGCCGCCCATGATGAACAATACGATTTCCTGCCGTACGATCACGGCCACGACACCCAGCGCCGCGCCAAGCGCCAACGCGCCCACATCCCCCATGAACACTTGGGCCGGATAGGTGTTGAACCACAGAAATCCCAGGCCGGCACCCACGAGCGCGCCACAAAATACAATCAACTCACCGGTGCCCGGCAAATGAGGAATCAGCAAATAATCGGCGAACTGAGCATGGCCAGACACGTATGCGAAGATGCCCAGCGCCGCCGCCACCATCACCGTCGGCATAATGGCCAGCCCGTCCAGGCCATCGGTCAGGTTCACCGCGTTGCTGCTGCCCACAATCACGAAATAGCTCAACAGGATGAACAGCACCGGCCCCAGGGTCAGCGATACGTTTTTGAAAAATGGCACGTAGAGCGACGTTTCCTGGGGCAGTGCGGAACTCATGAACAACACGACCGCCGCCGACGCACCGATCACTGACTGCCAGAAATATTTCCAGCGAGCAGGCAGCCCCCTCGGATTGCGCTCCACCACTTTGCGGTAGTCGTCCACCCAGCCAATCGCACCGAACAAAAGCGTGACCAGAATCGCCACCCAGACATACCGATTGCTCAGGTCCGCCCACAGCAATGAGCTGACCCCGACGGCTACCAGAATCAGCGCACCACCCATGGTCGGCGTGCCGGCTTTACTCAAATGCGTTTGTGGGCCGTCGTCACGAACCGCCTGCCCGATCTGGTACTGGCTGAGTTTGCGAATCATCACCGGGCCGATCAGCAGGGAAATCAAAAGGGCCGTCAACACCCCGAAGATCCCCCTGACGGTCAGGTACTGGAAAACCGTCAGCGCGGAAAAGTACTGTGAAAGAGCCTCTGTCAGCCAGAGCAGCATGCGTTACCCACCTTTTCTTGTATTCCCTCCACCACGCGATCCATGGCGGAACTGCGAGAACCCTTGACCAGTACCGTCTGTGACTCGGCAGGCCCCTCAAACAGACGACGCACGGCGTCGTCATGGCTCGCACACACCTCAGCGGCGTCTCCGAAACCCTCAACATATCCTTCACAGCCAGGACCCACAGCGATCAGTCTTTCGATGCCCTTCGCCCTCGCGAATTCACCAACCTCCCTGTGCAGAACTAAGCTGTCCTGCCCTAACTCAGCCATCGCACCCAACACAGCCACACGGCCGGCCGGTCGCGCAGCCAACACATCCAAAGCGGCTTTCATGGAGGCAGGGTTGGCGTTGTAGCTGTCGTCGATGACGGTCAGTTTCGGTGTCAGCGCCATCATTTGCAGGCGCCCCTTTACCGGCTTCAAAGCCGCCAGCCCCGTCTTTATCGCCTCATCGCCTGCACCCAACTCGCGTGCAGCGGCAATCGCCAACAATGCATTGGTGATATTGTGCTCGCCCTGCAGGGAAAGGCTGATGTCACAGGACCAGCCGTCCGGCCCCCGTGCACGAAACTGCCGGACATCGCCATCGCTGCGGATATCTTCGGGGACGTAATCAGCCCCTTCACTTGCCCGGCCACTGACACCTGCGACCCGACGCTGGCCCGCCCGCTGACGCCATAGATCGAAGGCCGGGTCATCACTGTTCAGGACCACAAGACCGGATGCTGGCGCGCCATCAATGATTTCACCCTTTGCGCGCACCACGTTGTCATAACCGCCAAAACCTTCCAGATGCGCCTGCCCGGCGTTGGTGAGGATGACCACCTCCGGCCGAACAATATTGACGGTGTGGGCTATTTCCCCCAGGCCGCTGGCTCCGAGTTCTATCGCGCCCAACTGGTGTTCCGGTGACAACCTGAACAGCGTCAGGGGAACGCCAATGTGGTTATTGAGGTTGCCCTCGGTGGCGAGGGTATTACCCACCTGCGAAAGAATCGCGGCCACCATTTCGCGTACCGTGGTCTTACCGCTGCTACCGGTGATCGCCACAAAGCGCGTGGTGCTGGCATTGCGATTGGCCAGGGCCAGTTGTGCCAATGCGTCTACCGTGTCCGAAACCCGGATCTGCGGAAGCCCCAGGCTCGGGTCTGCCTTGTCTACAACAGCAGCCACGGCTCCAGCCTTCTCGGCCACAGCCAGATAATCGTGCCCGTCGAAGTTCTCACCCCGAAGCGCCACGAACACGTCTCCGCTGGCGATTCGACGCGTGTCGGTCGAGACACCGTCAAACTTCAAGCCTTCCAGATTGCCCACTGCCACAGTACCGCCAAGCCAGTTGACGGCATCGGCCAGCGCGAATGACTGCATCATGCGACACCTCCATTCAGCGACAGCGCATGTCGCACCTGCTCAGCGTCGCTGAACGGAAATCTCTGGCCTGCCACTTCCTGCCATGCTTCGTGGCCCTTTCCGGCAATCAGTACAATGTCTCCTGCCACAGCAGAATGAATGGCCTGGCGAATCGCCTCAGCACGATCATGGATAACCGCGACCTGTTCCGGGCGCTCGAATCCGGCAACGATGTCGGAGGTAATGGCATCCGGGTCTTCACTGCGCGGATTGTCGTCCGTCACGATCACGACATCGGCCCCTTTTTCCGCTTCCCGGGCCATCTCTGGCCGCTTACCGGTGTCGCGGTCGCCGCCACAGCCGAATACACAGAAAAGCCGCCCGGCAACATGCGGGCGCAAGGCGGCAAGGGCACTGTTCAGGGCGTCCGGAGTATGGGCGTAATCCACGACAACACGCACATCGTTACTGCCCGCGAAGGGCTCCAGCCGTCCCGGTGGGGGCGACAACCGCTCAACCGCTTGCTGAACCCGCTCTACCGGCACACCCAGGCTGAGCACGGCTGCCATGGCCGCCAGAATATTGCTGACGTTAAAGCTTCCCAGTACCCGGGCGGACACATTAAACCGGCCCCAAAGCCCGTCTACGCTGGCGCTAAAACCGTCAATGGACGGTACGAATTCCGTCAGCCAGAGTTCGGTCTGGGCTTCGTGCAAGCTGTAACGGACACGGTCACATTTGCCATCAAGCTTCTCATAGAGCTGCCTTCCAAACGGATCATCGAAGTTGATGACCGCGAAATGCAGCTCTTCGCGATGAAAAAGACGGGCCTTCGCCGCTCCGTAAGCATCCATGGAACCGTGGTAGTCCAGGTGGTCCCGGGTAAGATTGGTAAACACCGCGCCGGTCATGGTCAGGTTGTCGACCCGCCCCTGTTCGAGTGCGTGTGAAGAGACTTCCATCGCCGCCGCGCGTCCACCCTGGGCGATAATTTTCGACAGTACGCGGTTTACCTGCACGACATCCGGCGTGGTGTGTGTGCCTTCCTGCAGCGAACCGGGCATACCATAGCCGAGGGTGCCGATAACGCCGCATGGTGTGCCGGTTTCCTGTAGCAATGTCGCTATGTAATGGCTTACCGACGTTTTGCCATTCGTTCCGGTCACGCCAATCAGGCGCAATCGTTGGGAGGGATGCTCGAAAAATCGATCCGCGAGCTTCCCGAGGTGAGCGCGCAACATCGTCACCGGAACAATAAGAACGCCTTCATGCTCGTAGCATTCATCCGGCTGTGCTGACTCCAACAGGATTACGGTGGCACCCGCACCGATCGCCTGTTCGATGTAGTGGTCGGCGGGCGTTCGGGCACCGGCCAGGGCAACGAACGCGTCGCCCGACCTGACGTCACGGCTGTCGGTCTTCAGGCCGTGGATTGTGACATCAAACACCGACGGTACCGGTGCGATTCCCTGCAACAAGGTGCTAAGTGATGTAATACACATAACCCTAACCCCGCTCCCCGGATGCCAGACGCGGCGCCTTTGCGTCGCCCAGCTCCAGTTCCGGCTTTACGTTCAGCAGCCGCAATGCATCTCCCATCACCCGGGCGAATACGGGTGCAGCCACTTCGCCCCCGTAGTATTCGCCGGACTGGGGTGCATCGACAGCCACGACTGTGACAATCCGCGGATTGTCGATGGGAGCCATACCGGCAAATATCGCCTTGTACTGGCTATCCTCATACCCATTCTTACCCACCAGGTGTACCGTGCCGGTTTTACCACCGGCGGAATAAAATCCCGGTTGAGCGCGCTTTCCGGTACCGTTCTCGACCACCTCTCGCAACATTTCCCTGATCTGGAATGAGACTTCTTCGGAAAGAACTCGTTCCCCAACGGGTTTTTCATCGGCCTTCAACAGACTCAACGGGTAGCGAATTCCGCCATTGGCCAGAACCATGTATGCCTGCGCCAGCTGAAGCGCATTGACGCTCATGCCATACCCATAAGACAGGGTTGCCTCTTCGACGGGGCGCCACTTTGGTGGTGCCGGCAACACGCCAACAGCCTCACCGGGGAACCCGATACCGGTAGGCTGGCCCAGCCCCAGGCGGGCATAAAGATCGCGGATAGTGTCACCACCCAACTCGGTGGCGATCTTGCTAATGCCGACGTTGCTGGATTTCGCAATCACGTCAGTCAGGCTGATGACCCCATAATTCCGGTGATCACGAATCGTGAAACGACCAAAGCGCCGGTACCCCGGCGCTGTGTCTATGGTGCTGGAAGCCTTGAACTTCCCCGATTCCAGTGCTGCAGCCATGGAAACAGGCTTCATCGTGGACCCCGGCTCAAACAGATCGGTAATAGCCTTGTTCCGTAAACGGTCGGGGCTCAGTTGGCTGCGGTCGTTGGGGTTGTAGGAGCCCTGATTCACCATGGCCAATACCTCGCCGGTGTCCACGTCCAGCATCACCAGAGTGCCACCCCTGGCGTCGTGCGCGCCGACAACGGCTTTCAGCTCCCGATAAGCCAGATACTGGAGCCGCAAATCAATGCTGAGTTCGAGGTTGCGACCAGGCTTCGCGTCGCGGATCAACGTCAGATCCTTGATCACACGGCCACGGTTGTCCTTGAGCACCCTCTTGCGACCACTTTCACCACTCAGCCACTGGTTGTAGGCCAGCTCGATACCTTCCTGACCGCTTTCATCGATATTCGTAAACCCGACCACATGAGCCGTCACCTCTCCAGCGGGATAGTAACGACGGTACTCCTGGCGGCTGTACACACCCGGAATACCCATTGCCAGCACCTGCCGAGCAATTTCTGGCTGAAGCTTACGGCGCAGGTAAATAAACTCGCGGCCCGAATACTTACGCAGCCGCTCGCGCAGCCTGGCCTCCTGAAGGCCCAACAGGCGAGCGACATTCGTCAGTCGCGGCTCATCCGCGTCGATCTCGGACGGATTCGCCCAGATGGTCTGGACTGGAGTGCTCACCGCCAGTGATTCGCCGTGCCGGTCCGTCACTACACCACGATGGGCATCGATGCTCTCCACCCGAATGGTGCGCACATCGCCCTGCTTACGCAGGAACTCGTTGTCCACCACATGAAGATCCACCAACCGCCAGGCAAGGGCACCGACAACCAACAGAAAAACGCCCAACACGGTGCCGTACCGCCAGGCCCCAAGCCCGGCAGCCAGTCGCTGGCCCCATGTTGCTGTTTTTCCCTGGTCCGACACTGTCTTCACCTTACGGTTTGTTGTTTTCGCTTAACGCGACCCGACGAGCGGCGCCATCAACGGCACCAGAACGATATCCTGCTTGCCTGGCACGACCATCCCGAAACGCTCGGAGGCCAGTTGCTCTACCCGTCCGTGGGCACTCAAGGCACTCTGCTCCAGCAACAACTGACTCCACTCACGCTGGTAGTTGTCACGCTGCTCCTGCAGCTGAGATAAGGAGTTGAACAATTCACGGTTCTCATGGGCACTGACAACAACGCCCAGCGAGGACACAATCAACAGCATCACCAAACCCACGGTGATCAACACGCGCTTCTGCTGAAGTGCGGTAAAGACCTGGTTCGACAACCTGACCGCAGTGGCAACGCCGTCCCTGACACGCTTTCTGTTCAGTCGCGCTGTTTTTGTTGGCTGTTCAATCGCTACCGCGCCCATGATTACGCGCTCCCTAACTTGTGTTGTTCCGGTATCCGTTCAAGTACACGCATAACCGCGCTCCTCGCCCGCACGTTGTCGCTCACTTCTTCTGTATCCGCCTTGTTCGCCTTGCCGATCAACCGAAACGCCGATGCTTCCTGCTCCGCCGTCACCGGCACGCCTTTTGGCAATCTCGGCCCGCGCGCCAAGTCCCGCATAAAGCGTTTGACCAGCCGGTCCTCCAACGAATGGAAGCTGATAACCACCAGCCTTCCACCGGGCATCAGCTTTTCAACAGCGGCATTGAGCCCAAGCTCCAGATCTTCCAGCTCCCGGTTGATAAAAATCCGGATTGCCTGGAACGTCCGGGTGGCCGGATGCTTGTGCTTTTCTTTTTTCGGCACTGCCTCACTGACCAACGACGCCAGTTGGCGCGTGGTTTCCAGCGGCGCCTCCTTACGCCGCTCCACAACAAGACGAGCGATACGGCGGGAGAATTTCTCCTCGCCGTATCGCCAGATCACGTTCGCGATGTCTTTTTCGTCCGCCTCGGCCAACCATTGCGCCGCACTTGGCGCCTGCCCGGGGTCCATTCTCATATCCAGTGGCCCATCGCGCATAAAGCTGAACCCCCTGGCGGCATCGTCCAGCTGCGGGGATGAAACACCAAGATCCAGCAAAACACCATTAACCTTCATCCACCCCTGGGCTTCAGCGGCGGCGCCCAGTTCCGCAAACGAGCCGTGAAATGGCTGAAACCGAGCATCGCTCGCCGACAGGTCTCGGGCCACCTGAATTGCGTCCGGATCCTTGTCGATACCCAACACCTTTCCGCCCTGCCCGAGCCGCCCCAGAATCAGCCGGCTGTGACCTCCGCGACCAAAGGTGCCATCGATATAAACGCCATCCGGATCGTTGACCAGCAAGTCCACCGCCGAGTCCAGGAGCACGGAACGGTGCCGGTACTGACCGGCAGGCTCCTGCCCGCGGCCGGCTGTCATAGCGACAACGCCTCCATTTCCGGCGGCATCTCGTCTTCATCCGATGACTCGTCAAGCCAAGCGAACCAACGCTCTTCGCTCCAAAGTTCCAACTTCTTGCCCTGACCAATCAGCATCAATTTCTTCTCCAGGCGCGCATAACTGCGCAACGTGGGCGGCACCAGAATGCGCCCCGCCGAGTCCAGCTCCAAAGGCGTGGCATGGCCCAGCAGCAATCGCTGCAACCTGCGGGCAGCTTTATTCATATTGGGAAGTGCTTCAATTTGTGGCCTTAATGCCTCCCACTGCGGTTCCGGATACATCAGCAAACAGCGCTCTTCATCGGCATTGGCCGTCAATACAATGCGACCACTGCAGGCATGCGCAAGCTCTTCGCGCACCCTGGCGGGGATCGCCAAGCGACCCTTCGCATCCATATTGATGGCATGACTGCCAAGAAAATTGCTCATTAGCACCAATTCCGGGGTTCAGAAACCACAAATAACCACTAGAAACCACTAGAAACCACTTTTTCCCACTTGTGCACACTATAGAAACACGCAATGCACAATGCAAGCGCCGCGAACAGCGCCACACCAGGAAAAGTTCCTTTCACGACAAGAGGTTACAGAACAAGATTGGTCAAGAACTGGAGATTACGGAAAAGAAAAACCTAAAAATCAATCACCTGCAGTCAGTTCTGAAGATGGCAAGTGAACTCTAAGATTTTTTGGCTATAAAAGCTTGCTGGTGAGAATGACAAATGTCACATCAAGCGGAGAAATAAAAATGAGCTCGCCGGTAAGCCGGGTTCTGTCTGGGACAGTCATTCATCTAGGGCCTGCGTCACCGCAGGCCTCAAGCGACCTACCCGAATCCAGCGCGGGCCGCGCCATAGGATTCCTATTTGGTCTTGCTCCAGGTGGGGTTTACCATCGCCGTGAACTGTTGCCAGTCACGCGGTGCGCTCTTACCGCACCGTTTCACCCTTACCGGTGCCCGCGAACATGTCACGGCCACTTAGGCGGTATACTTTCTGTTGCACTTTCCGTCGGCTCACGCCGCCCAGGCGTTACCTGGCACCTTGCCCTGTGGAGCCCGGACTTTCCTCCCCCGGTAAAACCGGCGGCGACTGTCTGGCGAGCTCGGGCGAGACCATACTCCAGCCTGCAGCGGCAGGCAAGAAAAACCGCGAACCAGTGACTTCCTGAGATCAGGTCTTCAGAGACAACGCTCGCTGATACAGCTCGTTCTTGGAGATTCCGGTTAACTCCGATGCCAGCTTCGCCGCCTTTTTCACCGGCAGTTCTGTCAGCAGCAACGCCAACACCCGGTCCGCCTCAGCCGCCCCCACCGACAACTCCTCTGCGCTAGCGCCACGCACCATCACCACGAATTCGCCACGACTGCCATGGGGGTCCGCCTCCAGAGTTTGCCTGACATGGGCCGCCGCCCCTGCATAGAAAGTCTCGAACGTTTTGGTCAGCTCCCGGGCCAGCACGAGCTCTCGCTCTGCTCCCATCACCTCCGCGATATCCCCCACCGTATCGACAATACGGTGGGGCGACTCGTAAAACACCAATGTGGCGGATTCCCTCGCCAGGCGGTCCAGGGCAGCCTTGCGCGCTCCGGACTTGGAGGGCAGAAAACCCTCGAACAAAAACCGATCCGTCGGCAGCCCTGCCGCGCTCAACGCCGAAATGAGCGCACAGGCACCAGGCACCGGAGTAACCCGATAACCCCGAGCCCGAGCCTCCCTTACCAGCACAAAGCCCGGATCAGAGATCAGCGGCGTCCCCGCATCGGAAATCAGAGCCACATCCTGGCAGGCCGCAAGCTTGTCCAGAACCTGGCCAGCCCTGTCCCGCTCATTGTGTTCGTGCAAGGCCATCATTGGCTTGCTGATACCCAGGTGCTGCAATAGCCGGCCACTGTGCCGTGTATCCTCGGCGGCAATCACGGCCACCCGCGACAAAACCGCCGCGGCCCTGGTAGACAGATCGTCCAGGTTGCCAATTGGTGTGGCAACGATATACAGGGTGCCAGCCTGTTCCGGCAGCTCGCTTTCTGAGTTCACACATCCCTCTCTTTGCCCCCTGCGCATGACACCAACGTCATGTGAATTCACGCGGGAGCTGTTAAACTTGCGGCCTGATAAATCAAACCATTAATGGGAAGCCCGGCGGGCACCAGGGCTCCCGGCATGATGCCGCCGATTACCCGGCGCCACAAGCGTAATAACCCGGAGTATTGTGAGCCAGCCATGACCAAATACCGCCAGAACCTGAAAACCATCACCATTCTCCTGGCCACGACGGTGCTGTTTGCGGGTTGCGCAAGCGTGAACCTGGAATCGTACATTGCCAAAACCGCCGGAGAAGCTCTTGAAGTCGCTGCCAGCGAAACCAACCGACAAAGCGCACAGGCTTACCTGTTGAGAGCAGCGGACAGGTTCCAGGGTCAAAACGAACACCGGGCCGCCAGGAAGTTGCTTCAAAGCAAGCAATTCTCGCCGACCACTGAGGCCACAGAAAACCAACGGCTTCTGCTAGCCATGGCCAGCGCCACTGCGCTTGAGGATGGCGATTGGGCGAAAAGCATTGTATCTGGCATAGAGCCAGATCATTTCCTTAATTATGAAAGAAACCTGATTAACCGCGCCGCAAGACTGCAAGAGCAAACCTATCGGCTTGCCGGAGACAACCTTGCGGCGGCCATTACCCTGATCTTGCTGTCCGGAGCGGACACAGACGCCAATACGCAATCTATCCATGACGACATCTGGAAGAACCTGAAACAGACCTCAGACACCCAGCTCGCCGACAGAAAAGGCCGAGCGATTGGCTATGAAGCCCAGGGCTGGCTTGAACTGGCAGGCATTCTCCGGCAGCCGGGCATCAATCTGGACGAACAGGGAAGAATGATCCGCAACTGGCAGAACAACTGGCCCGACCACCCCGGCGCCGGGGCCTTACCGGCTGAACTGCAACTGATTGCAAGCCTTGCAGAGAGCCAGCCCGAAAGAATCACCCTGGCATTGCCGCTCAGCGGCCCACTGTCGAGTGCGGGCGCTGCCATCCGCGATGGTTTTTTCGCCGCCTACTACGAGGACGACTCAGCGGAGCGCGGAAAAATCAGCATTCGAGTCGTCGACACCTCGGATCAGAACTTTCGTTCGCTTTATGACGAACTGACCAAAGAGGAACAGGACCTGATTGTCGGCCCCCTGGAAAAAGAGTCCCTGGCAGCACTCGGCGACATGTCGACTCTGCCCGTGCCGGTTCTTGGCCTGAACTATCTGCCACGGGAGGTTACAGCTCCTGACGGACTCTACCAGTTCGGGCTGTCAGCAGAAGATGAAGCCAGACAAATTGCCAACCGTCTTGATGCAGAGGGTATCGATCAGATTCTTGTGCTGATCCCAACGGGGAATTGGGGGGACCGACTGGAAACTGCCCTGCTGGACCAGCTGGCAGAGAATGGAGGCATCGCCCTGGATATTGAGCGCTATTTCCGCGAGGACAATCTCCGTGCCGTCACTGCCGACCTGCTTGGCATCACAGTATCCCGCGATCGGGCCATAGACGTTGAACGCACTGCCGGCATTGACGTTGAATTCGAGCCCCGGCGGCGCCAGGATGCCGACGGCATCGTTATGGTGGCGGAGCCAACCGTCGCACGGCAGTTCAAACCATTATTCGCCTTCTATTTTGGCGGCGATCTGCCCGTTTACTCACCCTCCATGGTCTACGAAGGTAATCCGGACCCATCGAGGGACCGGGACCTGAACGGCGTCACCTTTACCGACACGCCTTGGGTTCTTGAAAAGAAAAACCGCTTTCGCGACATCGTCAAGGAAGCCATGCCTGATGTCCGGGGTCAGCTTGGCCGCCTGTTCGCCATGGGGGCCGATGCCTGGAATCTGAGCAAACGACTGCCATTACTGAGGCAGGTCGATGGCGCCACGATAGACGGCCAGACCGGGGCACTGACCATGACGCCGCAAGGCAGCATTCACCGGGAACAGCTCTGGGCCCGATTCAGCGAAGGAACGCCAGAACAATTGCCATCACTGGAACCTGAAGAAACAGAATCGGACGCCCCCGCTATGGAAGGCGCCTCCAATCCAAATTAACAACCAGGACACCTTATGCCATGGATGGCAGCACAAGAACTCGAAAAGCCACCGGGGACCATGCCGAGGGCGTTGCCGCGCGCTACCTTCAGACGCGAGGCGTCACTATTCTGGCACGCAATGTGTTCAGTCGCGGGGGCGAAATTGACCTCATCGGCCGGGACAGTGATGCACTGGTTTTCTTCGAAGTGCGATACCGCGGAAGCGGTAGCCTGACCGGTGCAGCCGAATCCATCACTCCCACGAAGCAAAAGCGCCTTATCCGCGCCGCTTCGTTTTACCTCCACAGGCATGGGCTGTGGAATGCGAACGCAAGAATTGACGTAATCGCAATCGCACCGGGCGATCGCAAAAAATACCGGATACAATGGATAAAAAACGCCATTCAGGTCTGACTATGACGGATACCGAACAACAGATAAACCAGTGGTTTGCCAACCACATGGAACACACGGCCCACGCCGCCAGCCTGACGGCACCGGCCATTGAGAGCGCCGCAGACGCACTGGTTAACACGCTACTGAATGATGGCAAGATCATTACCTGCGCCAACGGCAATGCCAACGTACTCACACAGTACTTCTGCACTGCGCTGCTCAACCGCTTTGAGCACGACCGACCGGCACTGCCCGCCATCAACCTGGGAGCGGATGCGACAACCTATTCCGCAATCTGTCGCGACAATCGCTTCAATGACACCTTCTCAAGACAGGTTCGCGCTATTGGCAAAGCCAACGATCTGCTCCTGGTTATTGTGGACGACGGCCACAAGGCCAACCTGATCCAGGCCATACAGGCCGCGCACGACAGAGAAATGAATGTGGTAGTACTGAGTGCCAAGGAGAAAACCGACATCACCTCCCTGCTTCACCCGGAGGACCACGAAATCGCCCTGGATAACCTTTCCCCGACGGCTGCAACGCCTATCCTGTTAGTGATTATCAACGCCTTGTGCGGACTGATCGACGAAAAACTGTTCGGCGGATAAACAAAAAAGCCAGCTGTTAAAAACAGCTGGCTTTTAGGCATCCTGAGGCTTTCCTTTCAAGACGGAGCTATTTCACGACCTTAAGCGTTGGCCGACCGCTGGGCCGATCTCCACCTTGACCGCTATCGCTACTGCCATTCTCGGAATCCTTTCCGCCGGGGCCTTCCGGATCAGGAGAGCCTGGTTCGCTACCGAAGACCATACCCTCACCGTTCTCCTTTGCGTATACCGCCATGACAGCCTGCAGGGGGATGAAGACCTGCATCGGCACACCGCCAAAACGCGCGCTGAATTCCAGGGCGCCATTACCAATCACCAGACCACGCACGGCTCCAGGACTGATATTGAGCACGATCTGCCCATTGGCCACATGCTCAGTCGGAACCTGAACGCCCTGCACTCCCGCATCCACAACAATGTAGGGCGTGCAGTCATTGTCGAGGATCCACTCGTTGAATGCCCGAACGAGGTAGGGACGGCTTGATGTCATCGTTATCTTACTATCAGGCACTGCCTTTCTCCTGAACCGGTTTCAGGCGCTGCATATCAGTTACGGATATCTTCTTCCAGGTCTGACAGGCTCGCCTTGAAACCTTCACGACTGAATATGCTATCCATGTACTTTTGAAGCGGCTTCGCCTGCTTTTCATTCAGCTCAATACCCAGCGACGGCAAGCGCCACAGAATCGGAGCAATACAGCAATCCACGATCGTGAACTCTTCCGACAGGAAAAAAGGCATCTCACCGAACAGCGGCGCCGTGGCCAGCAAACTTTCGCGAAGCTCTTTTCGGGCTGCATCCGACGCCTTTGCGTTGGGCTGAGCCAGAATCTGATCCACCAACCCACACCAGTCTTTCTGGATGCGATGGATCATCAGGCGACTGTTCGCACGCGCAACAGGATAAACCGGCAGCAATGGAGGATGCGGGAAACGCTCGTCCAGATACTCCATCATGATGTTTGGCTCGTAGAGCACAAGGTCACGATCCACCAGCGTCGGCAGGGCATTGTACGGATTCAGGTCAGCCAACTCTCCAGGCGGGTTATCCGGATCAACGTTCACGACGTCAACCGTTACCCCCTTCTCTGCCAGCACAATGCGGACTCTGTGGCTGTAATGACTGGCCGGGTCCGAGAAAAACGTCATTGATGACCGCTTGGTCACAACGCCCATAGAACTACCTCACGATTTGACTAACCGAATTGATCCTGAAAAACGCAAAAATCCAGCGGGCCGGCTATTGCCCGCTGGAACTCAGGGACAGGAATTATACCTGAAATCTCAGTGTACGTCCTTCCAGTACTCGCGATTAAGCAGGTAGGCAAAGATAAAGAAGATCGCCACAAAGATCAGTACGAACATACCCAGCCTTTCACGCTCAACCTTTATCGGGTCACCCATGTAAGACATGAAATTGGTCAGGTCGTACATAGCCCGGTTGAATTCCTCCGGCTCCATGGAGCCTTCTGTTTCCCATTCCGGGCAAATGTCTGCATTACGAACATCGCCGCTGAGAGGATCAACACTCGCACCCTCACCAATTCTCGGCTCAACCGCACACAGCCCCTGCAAACCGATCAACACATGGGGCATACCAACGTTTTCGAAGACCACGTTGTTCACACCCAGCGGACGACTTTCATCCTTGTAAAAGCCACGAAGATAGGAATAGATCCAGTCTTCACCGCGAAGACGAGATTCCAGGGTCAGGTCAGGTGGCGGAGCACCGAACCAGCTCGCAGCCATTTCCTTGCTCATGGAGTTCTTCATGAGTTCACCGATCTTTGCACCAGTGAAAATCAGATTCTCCTCGTAAAGCTCGGCGGGAATTCCCAGATCATCCGATACACGCTTATACCGCGCATACTCCATGGAGTGACACCCCATGCAGTAGTTGGTGAAAAGGGCCGCACCGCGCTGAAGCGACGCTTTGTTGGTATGGTCCGGCTCCATGGTATCAAGCGGCACGGACGCCCCCGCTGCCAGCCCGAGAGCTGGCAGGATCGCTATGAAAAGACCAACTATCAGCTTTCTCATCATCCTGTCACCCTCTCTGGAACTGGCTTTGTTTTCTCCATCCGTGTGTAGAACGGCATGAGAATAAAATAGAGGAAGTAAAGCGTTGTCAGGATCTGAGCAACCGTTGTGCGACCCTCAGTGGCCGGAACAATACCCAGGTACCCCAGGACAATGAAGCTGATGGCGAAGATCGTCAGAGCGATCTTGCTCAACCAGCCTTTGTAGCGCATTGAGCGTACCGGACTTCTGTCCAGCCAGGGCAAAACAAACAGGATGGCGATAGCAGCCCCCATCACGACAACACCCCAGAACTTCGCATCCAGGCCGAAGAGGTCAATAGTCACCGCCCGCAACATGGCGTAGAACGGTGTGAAATACCATACCGGCGCTATGTGGTCGGGCGTCTTGAGGGCATTGGCAGGCTCGAAATTCGGCTTTTCAATGAACAACCCGCCCATCTCGGGGAAGAAGAAGACCACGATAAAGAAGATGAAGAAGAAAACACCCACGCCCAACAGGTCATGCACCGTGTAATAGGGATGGAACGGTATACCATCTTTGGGAATGCCGTTTTCGTCCTTGTTCTTCTTGATATCAATACCGTCAGGGTTGTTGGAGCCAACTTCGTGCAGCGCAAGAATGTGCAGCACCACCAAACCAAGCAGAACGATTGGTAATGCGACAACATGCAATGCAAAGAATCGGTTCAGGGTAATACCAGAGATCAGGTAGTCACCGCGGATCCACAGCGACAGATCATCGCCAATGACCGGAATGGCGCCAAACAGGTTTACGATCACCTGCGCACCCCAGTAGGACATCTGGCCCCAGGGCAGCAGATAACCCATGAATGCTTCGGCCATCAGAACCAGGTAAATCAGCATACCGAAGATCCAGATCAGCTCGCGCGGCTTTTGATAAGAGCCGTACATCAAGCCACGGAACATGTGGAGATAAACCACCACGAAGAACGCGGAAGCGCCGGTGGAGTGCAGGTATCGAAGCAACCAACCCCACTCAACATCACGCATGATGTATTCAACTGACGCGAACGCACCTTCCGCTGTGGGGTTATAGCTCATGGTCAGCCAGATACCGGTCACGAGCTGATTCACCAGCACCAACATCGCCAGCGAACCAAAGAAGTACCACATGTTGAAGTTCTTGGGCGCGTAATACTTGCCAACGTGCTTGTTCCACGCATCGACAATTGGAAGACGTTCGTCTACCCAGTTCACTAACTTGTTCATTATGCGGCCCCCTCAGGATCCAGACCGACGGTCAGAGTGTTCTCGTCGTCAAAGCGATAGGGAGGCACCTGAAGATTCGAGGGTGCCGGCATATTCGGATAGACACGCCCGGCAAGGTCGTAACGGGAGCCGTGACACGCACAATAGAAGCCGCCAAGCCAGTTTTCCCCGAGATCGGCTGGAGCGACTTCTGGCCTGAATTGGGGAGAGCAGCCCAGATGGGTACAGATACCGACGAGAACAGCGTACTCGTCCTTGAGTGCCCGGAGCTCGCCTTCGATGTAGGCAGGTTGGTCCGCTTCCTTGGAAAGAGGATCCTTCACCTGGTCATTCAGCTCGAGAATGTTTTCGTTCATCTCTTCGGTGCGGCGAATAACCCACACCGGCTTACCGCGCCATTTGACGGTCATTTGCTGACCTGGCTCCAGTTTACTGACATTGACGGTGACCGGTGCACCGGCTGCTTCCGCTTTGGCACTGGGATTCCAGGATGCTACGAAAGGCACGGCCGCACCGACGACGCCGACACCACCCACCACAGACGTGGCACCGATCAAAAATCGGCGCCTGCCTTGGCTCACGTCGCCATTACTCATTATGGTTATCTCCCATCAGGCGACATACAGCCCTGCTTACAGGGAAACTGCACATCGAAAAGGACTTCTCTCAACCTAAAATTATAAGCGCTCAAATGGTAATGAAATTACCCTGCCCTTACAAGTCGGAAAGGCTTTGAGCCGGGCCATTACCTGTCTCAAGCCTGTTCGAAACTGACTTCCCAGACAACAAAAAACCCGGCCAATAGACCGGGTTTTTTCGGATCTGCTCCAGCGATTATTAACGCTTGGAGAACTGAGGACGCTTACGCGCCTTCCGCAGACCAACTTTCTTACGCTCCACTTCACGAGCGTCACGGGTAACGTAACCCGCTTTACGCAGCGCAGGGCGCAGCGTTTCATCGTAATCCATCAGGGCGCGAGTCAGGCCGTGACGAATAGCGCCCGCCTGACCACTGATACCACCACCTTTAACAGTGATGTTGATATCGAAACGATCCGTGGATTCAGCAACCACCAGGGGCTGACGAACAATCATCCGCAGAGTTTCGCGACCGAAAAACTGCTCAATGGAACGACCGTTGATAGAGATGTTACCGCTTCCCGGCTTGATGAAAACCCGAGCCGTGGATGTCTTGCGGCGACCAGTACCGTAATTTTGTGCTACAGACATATCCGCCTTCCGTTAAATGTCGAGTTCTTTGGGCTGCTGGGCTGCATGAGGATGCTCAGCGCCGGCATAAATTTTCAGCTTCTTGAACATGGCACGGCCAAGCGGGCCATTCGGAAGCATGCCTTTAACAGACTTCTGGATGATTTGCTCAGGAGCCTTGTCGACCAGCTTCTCGAAGTTGATGGACTTGATTCCACCCGGAAAGCCGGTGTGACTGTAGTACATCTTGTCAAATGCTTTTTTGCCGGTAACCCGTACCTGACTGGCATTGATAACCACAATGTAATCACCAGTGTCGACGTGAGGGGTGTACTCAGGCTTATGCTTGCCCCGCAGACGACGGGCGATTTCAGTTGACAGACGACCCAGCGTCTTGCCGGCTGCGTCTACAACGTACCAGTCACGTGTTACTGTTTCTGGTTTCGCACTCAGAGTCTTCATTGATTCCGCCTTGAACGCTATATAAGAAACGTTAAAAACCACCACCGGTAAATGCTCGGCATCCGGAGGAGGTTCTTTACCTGTATGTTATGCGGCAGTGACATCATTCGGGGCTGAGATGATGGCATCGCCTTGAAAAGCCAGGGCGCGAAGTATATCCGAACCCAAAAAGAAAGCCAACCCTGAAAGGGACTGTTTCGTTATTCACGTATCCTCATTGCTACCGCGGAACGGAGCCACCAACCAAAGGGCACCGAAACAACCCGTGGTCGTCATTTCCACGACTCTAGCGCTCGGAAGCGCCGACTTCGTTCCAACCATACAGCCGTTGCACGTTGCAGAGCAGCGACTGGGCCAGGTCTTCGAGCCCCGAATTCCGCAACCGTGCCAGGGTGGCTAGTATCGACGGCAGGTACGCAGGCGAATTATGCCCCGCCTCGACGCCCGCTGGCGCCATATCAGGCGCGTCCGTCTCGAGGATCAGCGCATCAACGGGCAACCGGGCGATGGTATCCCGGGTCTTTCGCGCTCGCTGATGGGTAATGACACCACCAACACCGATGAAGCAACCGAGGTCAATCAGCTTGGTAGCCTGCTCATAGCTGCCCGAAAACCCGTGCACCAACACCCGCCCTGAAAAGCGCTTGCGCCGCAGCACCTCATAGACCTCGTCGTGGGTCTTAACGGAGTGAATAACCAACGGTAAATGTACAAGCGCAGCAATATCAACCTGCCCTTCAAACCAGGCGTACTGATCCCGCATGTCCCCGTGGAGCCGATCCAGGCCGCACTCCCCCAAGGCTACACAATGACCTGGACGGTCTTCGAGCAAGCCTTGCAATGCGCATAGGTCATCGGCGGTATGCTCAGCCACATACCAGGGATGGATTCCGAGACAGTAGTAGAGCCCATCGTATTCCGATGCAATGCGACTCACCCTGCTCCAGTCGGGCCGCCGAACGCCGGGAATAACGAGATTCGACAGACCACTGCTGCGAGCGTCCTCAAGCACTGCCTTGCGACGCCCATCAAACTCAGGGAAGTCAAAATGGCAATGAGCATCAATGAGTCGCATTCACTCACTCCAGCCTGCTAGTGCTCCCGTGTTTTATGGAAGCTGATCTCTGGATAGCGCTCCTGGGCCAACTGCAGGTTGACCATCGTTGGCGCAATGTAGGCCAGTCGGTCGCTGCCATCCAGAGCCAGGAAATCGTTAGCCTTACGCTCGAACTCATCCAGTTTACGCTCATCAGAGGCCGTTACCCAGCGTGCCGTTGCAACATTTATCGGCTCATACACCGCCTCAACCTTATATTCGCTCTTGAGCCGACTAACCACCACATCAAACTGCAGGACACCCACCGCTCCCACGATCAGGTCGTTGTTTCGAAGCGGGCGAAAAACCTGTACCGCGCCTTCTTCCGCAAGCTGGATCAAACCCTTTTGCAGCTGCTTGGACTTGAGCGGGTCCTTCAGGCGAATACGACGGAACAATTCCGGTGCAAAATTGGGGATGCCGGTAAATTTCATATCCTCACCGGCAGTGAAGGTATCTCCCAGCTGGATGGTGCCGTGGTTGTGAAGGCCGATAATATCGCCTGCGAACGCCTCCCCCGCATGCTCCCGATCACCTGCCATGAAGGTTAGCGCATCGGAAAAGCGAACTTCCTTGCCGATTCTCACGTGACGCGCTTTCATGCCCTGATTGTAGCGCCCCGACACGATCCTCAGAAAAGCCACACGATCCCGGTGCTGGGGGTCCATATTCGCCTGAATCTTGAACACGAAGCCCGAGAAGACATCCTCTTCTGGTTTCACTAATCGCTGATCGGTTTCACGCGGTTGCGGTGTTGGGGCCCACTCCACCAACCCATCAAGCATGTGATCCACACCAAAATTGCCCAGCGCCGTACCGAAGAACACCGGCGTGAGCTCGCCCGCAAGGAAGGCGTCCAGATCGAACTCATGGGACGCTCCTTTGACCAGCTCAATCTCGTCTCGGAGATCACCAGCATAGCCTCCCAGAACCTCGTCCAGCTCAGGATTCTCAAGCCCCTGGATCACTCGTTTTTCCTGGATGGCATGGCCCTGACCAGATTTGTACAGGATCACTTCGTCCCGGGTCAGGTGATAGACACCTTTAAAATTCTTCCCCATACCGATGGGCCAGGTAATCGGTGCGCAGGCGATTTTGAGGACATCCTCAACCTCATCCATCAACTCAACGGGATCACGCGTATCACGGTCCAGCTTGTTCATGAAGGTCAGTATTGGCGTATCCCGCAAGCGGGTTACTTCCATCAGCTTGATCGTGCGTTCCTCAACACCCTTGGCGCTGTCGATCACCATCAGGCACGAATCCACCGCCGTTAACGTGCGGTAGGTATCTTCCGAGAAATCTTCGTGGCCAGGCGTATCCAGGAGGTTGACCAGGCGCCCGCCATATGGGAATTGCATCACCGAGGTGGTGACGGAAATACCACGCTCCTTTTCCATCTCCATCCAGTCGGATTTTGCGTGCTGCCCCGACTTCTTTCCCTTGACCGTGCCGGCTTTCTGGATGGCCTGCCCAAACAGCAGAACCTTCTCTGTAATGGTGGTTTTACCCGCATCCGGATGCGAGATAATCGCAAACGTGCGGCGCTGGGATACTTCGCTGGCAAGGCTGGTCATAATTGGTAACAACCTGGTTCGGAGAGACTGAAAAAACGGACGTCATTATAGGGATATTAAGGCACTGACGCGAACCCGCATCCGTTGAGAGCGTGCCCGATCTAACCGCGGAGTTTCGAGGGACTATCCGCCCAAGGGTAAGGCCATGACCAGTGCGTCTTCCCGCTCGCGGCCTGCAGGGTAGTAGCCCTTCCTGCGACCAATCACGTCAAAACCTTCCGCCGCGTACAGATCAATTGCTGCACGGTTGCTGGCGCGCACCTCCAGTAAAACCTGGCTCATGCCATCCCGCGCCGCCTCCAGCACAAGGTGCCGAAGCAAACGGCGTCCTCCGCCATTGCCCTGTTTAGCCGGTGCCACGCACAGATTCAGCAAATGGGCTTCACCCACCATATAAGCGACGACGGCGTATCCACTGAGCCGCTGCCCCCACTCGAGTGCCCAGAGCCGATAGTCAGGCCGAAAGCACCCCAAAAAAACGGACTCGCTCCAGGGGAAGGAGTAGCCCTGGGCTTCGATATTGAGGACGTCAGGCAGATCCTCCTGGCGTAAGGCCCGGATCATGAGGTCGGCACTCTCTATCTCGCGGTATAGATCCTGCCCCACGAGTCAGCCCCCGACGGCGGTCTTCAACTGCTGCCAGAGCTCACGTTTGTAAGCGGGCACCGCAGCCAATTCGGCAAGAGTATGGGAGAAGTCGACAGCAGCATCACCCAGCGCATCGTCAAGCAATACAGCTCTTTCTGAGGGAGAATCGTTGGTTAAAACTCCGAGCAAGACCACCTTGCGGGCACCGAAGTCATTGGCCAGGAAATGAAGAGTATCGCGAAAACAGTCTGCGCTGTTTCCTGGAACCCTCAGATTTCCAAACACCGGCCAGCGAAGCTCTCGCCCTTTCTCGATCCGGGTTTCACCGACCGCTGCCAGGATGTTTTGTGCCAGTGTGTCTTGAAGCCGTGTGCTGGCCTCGTCGGATACACCACTGATCAGCACAAGCCGCTCTGAGAACCAGAACCCAAGGTGGGCGTGAATCTGGCGGGGCAACTCCCCAGCAGCGTCCACTGTTTTTTCAGGCGACTCGTCGGCCGGTGCCTTCGACTCAACGACAACTGGCGTTTCCGGAGCCTTTTCGGGCACCGGTACGCCAGCAGGTTCCGGCGTGTCATCGGCCATCAGCGCCTGGATGCCGGCGATTCTGTCCTTGCCGACACCATCAACCTTACGCTGGGGAACAGTTGGCCGCGCCGGAACCGGAGGCGATACAATCGCAGCAGCTTCCAGCTCCGGCTCATCCTGCTCGGGAAAGGCGAATTCAGGGCTCGGTGCGGCGCCGGGTAACGCCTTCCTGGCGTACCAGAGATGGATTCCCGCCTTGCCCAGATAAAATTGACGTTCTGCCTCTGGCATCATCATTGTACTAGCCCCCTTCGCCTACCCTGCTCAGACATCAGCGCCCTGCGGGTGCTGCCGAACACCGCCCCGGCTGATCAGGTTCAGGGCCTCAATGTAGGCCTTTGCGGAGGCGATAATGATATCGGTATCGGCGCCGATGCCGTTCACAATTCGACCACCGCGCTCCAGGCGTACCGTTACTTCCCCCTGGGCATCCGTACCGCTGGTAATGTTGTTCACGGAATAGAGCTGCAGGTTACAGCCGGAGTCTACCAGGGACTCAATGGCCTTGAAGGTGGCGTCAACCGGCCCGCTGCCTTCTGCCTCTACCTTGTGCTCCCTGCCATCCACCAGAAGGGTCAAGCGAGCCCGGGGAATAACACCGGTCTCAGAGCACACCTGCATAGTAACGAGCCCATAGCGGCCGTCTTCTTCCTTCTGCCGGGTATCGCTGGCAATCGCCTGAAGGTCTTCATCGAAAATCTCATGTTTGAGATCGGCCAGTGCCTTGAACCGGGTAAAGGCTTCATTAAGCTCTGTTTCTGTCTCAAACTGGATGCCGAGTTCCAACAGGCGGGAACGGAAAGCATTACGGCCAGAATGTTTACCCAGCACCAGGCTGTTGGTGTGCCAGCCCACGTCCTGTGCCCGCATGATTTCGTAGGTTTCCCGATGCTTCAGGACGCCATCCTGATGAATACCTGATTCGTGGGCAAAGGCGTTTGCACCAACGATCGCCTTGTTAGGCTGTACCGGAAAGCCGGTGATGGTCGATACCAGTCGAGAGGCAGGCACAATGTGCTGAGCATCTACCCGGGTGTCGATAGTGTAAAGATCCTGACGGGTACGAACCGCCATCACAAGCTCTTCAAGAGAAGCGTTCCCTGCCCGCTCACCGAGCCCGTTGATGGTGCATTCCACCTGGCGGGCACCGCTGCTAACGGCTGCAAGGGAGTTTGCAACCGCAAGCCCGAGGTCGTTGTGACAGTGAACGGAGAACACGGCTTTGTCGGCGTTCGGAACACGGTTCAGCAACTGACGGATGGTCTCTCCAAACTGCTCCGGAATAGCATAGCCCACTGTATCCGGAATGTTGATGGTTGTTGCGCCGGCCTTGATTGCCGCTTCGATAATACGGCACAGAAAATCCAGCTCTGACCGACCGGCGTCTTCGCAGGAAAATTCAACGTCGTCAACATGACTGCGGGCACGCCTAACGGATCTGACGGCCTGCTCAACCACGTCATCCGGCTGCATCTGCAGCTTGTACTGCATGTGAATCGGAGACGTCGCAATGAAGGTATGGATACGTCCGCGCTCGGCCGGCCTTATGGCCTCCGCGGCGCGGTCAATGTCCTTATCCAGTGCCCTGGCAAGACTGCAAACGGTAGATTCCTTGATAGACTCTGCAATCGACTTTACCGCCTCGAAGTCACCCTGGCTGGCGATCGCAAAACCCGCCTCTATGACGTCAACCCTCAGCTTCTCGAGAATCCGGGCTATCCGCAGTTTCTCCGCTTTTGTCATCGTTGCGCCGGGGCTTTGCTCACCGTCACGCAATGTTGTGTCAAAAATAACCAGGTGATCGTTCGCAGGCATGGCGCTCTCCATCAGGGCAACTGAAGACCAGTTTCACGGGAGTATATCATCGATTGCGATGCCCACGGGGCGTGCATAGTGTTTAGTCGACGCCGTTCATCCAGACCAGCCAAATCAGCAAACCATTGAGCACCAGAGAGACAACCGCGATGAAACGCCAGTTTTCCGGTGGCACACGGTCCACGAGCGGGCGCCATTCGGTGGGTGTCAGCGCCGGGTTGGGATGTCCGAGATCCCTCAGGAATTCCGACAGCGAAGGGTATCGGGACTCCGGCCTCAAGGAAACGGAGCGTTGCAGGCAGGCATCCAGCCACACCGGCAGGTCTGGGTTGAATTCGCGTATACTGCGATAGCGCAAACGGCGACGGACGGAGGGTCTGGGAGGTTTCGCATAGGGAAGCTGACCGGTCAACAGCTCATAGGCAATCACCGCCAGGGAATAGCGGTCAGAGGCGGGTGTTGCCCGATCACCCTCAAGACACTCCGGCGCAGCGTAGCTCTCAGTCCCCAGGCAGCCATCCTGCCCCCACGGAACATCAATCTCCTCAATCCCTCGAATTCGTACCGCGCCCAGGTCAATGATTTTAACTGTCCCGTCTCTGGCAATAAGTACGTTTTCTGGCTTGAGATCCTGGTGCACCATTTCAAGACGGTGCAGAGCCCGTAAACCAATGGCAATCTGCTGAATGAGGTTCCTCACGTCGGCAGGCGTTGGCAGGGGGTTGTCGTTCATCCACTCGCGTAGCGTCGGTCCCTGAACATATTCGGTGACACAATAGAGGCAGCGTCGGTTCTGGGGCGGCTCAATAAACCGGACAATATGAGGACTGTTTACACGGCGCCCCACCCAGCACTCATTGAGAAAACGGTCGATATAGGCCGGATCATCCACAAAGTTCGGCGATGGCGTTTTGATAATCACCGGCTCACCGCCGGCATCGGGGCTGGCAAGGTAAACCTGGGTGCGGCGGCTGGCGTGGATTTCCCTGACAATCCGATAACCGTCAAGCCTTTGCCCAGGTTCCAATGGCGGCGGGAATGCCAGCGACGTCAGCCGTTCATAATGAGCCTCAACGTCTTCCACTGGCAGATGCTCAATATTAAGTACCTGAGCACTCAGGTTGTCGGGGCTTCCAGCGGAGTAGGCTGCGTCCACCAGCGCTCTGGCGATCTCATCCGCGTCGCCCTCCGCCGCAAGTCCGGTCATAACGACTGGGTCGAGATACCCGTGCACACCATCAGTGGTCAACAATAAACAATCACCGGGCAGAAGGTTTGCCCGGAATACATCAATTTCGACATTCAGCTCGGCCCCCATGGCCTTTGTCAGCGCGCCCCTATCGGCGCCTACAACTGCATGATGGTCCCTGGTCAGGCATTCCAGTTCGCCGTTGCGAACAAGACAAACCCGACTATCCCCCACATGAAATACATAGGCTCGATTGTTCTTGATGACGACACCGCTAAAAGTACACACCATCGCATGGGCATCTGCATGGCTGGCGTGACCACGACCGTGCAACCATCGATTCAAGGCCCCAAGGACACGACCGGCCGCAGTTTCAACGGCCCAGGAGTCCGGCGTACTGTAGTAGTCGTGCAGAAACCCTTTTACGCAGGTCTCAGCCGCCTCACGGCCTGCGGCTGAAGCACTCACCCCATCGGCAATAACAGCAGCAACTCCCTTGAGAACGAGGGCCTCGCCTTCTGGATACCGAATACCCAGGCTGTCCTGATTCTCGGCCTTCCGGCCGGCGATGCTGTATTGGCCGGCCTGTAATTGGAGGCGACCACTCACGTTACGTCAATCATTCTGACGGAACCATCCGGCATAACCTCGCTTGTTTGCGGATCAGGTTCATCCATGAAGATCATCACCAGGGACATGATTGCCAGAGCAATTGCTCCCAACACCAGGAAGAACTGATCTGAGGGCACCAGGGCCAATATAACCAGGAAGACAACACCTCCTACATTGCCGTAGGCACCTGCCATCCCCGCAACCTGGCCGGTAAGACGACGCTTCACCAACGGAACCGACGCATAGACTGCGCCACATCCGCCTTGCACAAAGATCGAGCAGAGCACAACCAGAGTGACCGCCAATGGCAGAGGCCAGCTGCTATCAATCCTTGCCATGAAGAAGTATCCAACTGCGATACCGGCCAGCATCAGTATCGTAATCAGCTTTCGCCCATAGCGGTCCGCAAGATAGCCGCCGCCGGGGCGCCCAAACAGGTTCATCAGAGCAAAACTCCCGCCGAGCATCCCCGCCAACATGGGAGAGATATCAAACGTATCCAGGAAATACAGCGGCAACATGGAGACCACCGCAAGTTCCGATCCGAAGCTCGCCATATATACGAGATTTAAAAGTGCTACCTGCTTGAACGGGTAACGATCAAATGCCGGTACAGGCCTTTGAAAGACGTGACCGTTTATCTGCCAAATCCGCAAGAACTGGACAGCTGCCATCACCCCTATCGCACCATAAAGAAGATAGGTTGTCGGAGCCCCCAGCATACCGAGCTTAAAGGGCCCCAGTTGCCAAACGATCAACGCCAAAGCAAAGAACAGCGGCAAGTTCATTACCACGTAAAGGACGAAATCGCCCTTGCTGGTGACTTCCATCGCACCGCCCCGCTTTGGCTTGAAGTAAGTCGAACCTTTTGGGGTATCGCGAACCAGGATGAAGAAAACCGCCGCGTAGATAATCGCGATAACACCGGTCGTGCCTACCGCCCAGCGCCATCCGTTATCGCCACCGAACCACAGCGCGAGTGCCGGCAATGAAAGCCCGGCAAATGCAGCTCCAAAGTTACCCCAACCGCCATAGATACCCTCAGCCAGTCCCAGCTCCTTCGCCGGGAACCATTCACTTATCAGACGGATACCCACAACAAATCCCGCACCAACAAAGCCCAACAAGAATCGGGTCACTGCGAGCTGTTCAAAGGTTGTGGAGAGTGAAAATGCGATACAGAGAAGCCCTGACACAACAAGGACCAAGCTATACACACGGCGAGGGCCGAGTGCATCCACTAACATACCGATAAGAATTCGAGCTGGTATCGTCAATGCTACGTTGAGCAGCAACAAGGTATTTACTTCCGAGGCTGACAACCCGAACTGATCTCGAATAGAAGACATTAGGGGGGCGTGATTAAACCAGACCAGGAAGCTTATAAAAAACGCTACCCAACTCAGGTGAAGAACTTTGATCCTTCCTACGAAAGAAAAGAATCGAAAAGAGGTATCGCTCATACGTTGGCCTGTAAACATGCGGAATTTGCCAACAGATCGTGAGGAAGTTTCTAAGGGAGGGCCAAGTGTGGCGAACTATCAAAGCAAAACAGGAATGGCCGACACCTTCACTTCCTTCTGACGGCGTCGTTGCCGGTACCTGTTGGAGCCTAACTCTAGACCCGATACTTCAGCAAAATATATTCCAGAATATTTTTAATTTTTAAAAACAATGCATTGCGAATATTTCCAAGGGCAACAAATCCCCAGCAACGCACCAATGCTGGGCAACCCGAGCGGCACCGCACCACTATAGGTTATTGGTTGTTACTTTTTTACAGGCAATAAAAAACCCCCGTCGGCGAAGCCGCGGGGGTTTTTGGTATTAGGAGCCTGACGATGACCTACATTGCTCAGGCCTGTCGGCCTTCGGCCCTTCGGGCCCGCCGTCGCTGCGCTCTGGCGTCCTGCACCTGCCGTTGGCAGGTTTGTCACATGGGGCCGTTGTAGTGCACAGCAGGGCCTCGATCCAAACATAAAAAAGCCCCGGCAGCATACGCTGTCGGGGCTGTTTTATATTAAGAGCCTGACGATGACCTACTCTCACATGGGCAGAAGCCACACTACCATCGGCGCTGGTCTGTTTCACGGCTGAGTTC
>NZ_JAFCAE010000003.1:0-41552 GCF_028581595.1 Marinobacter sp. DS40M6
GGGTTGGCTGTTGACGGTAGTGACAATGTTACGTCATGGACCGACCAGGTGGGCGGCCTAGTACTTACGCCGTCTGGCACGGTGACTGCAGACACGGATTTTGCGCCGGTCACATATCCGACTGATACGCCAACAATCTCCAACGTAGACGGCGACAACGCCGTAAACCAAGGGCAACTGGTCAACATCAATGTCTCTGACTTCACCGAGTCCATCACTTCCGGTGACATCGACGGTGTGGCGTTCCCGAACATTCCTGACAACGATCCAGCCGATGATGTGATTCAGGTTCGTATGCCGGTAACCCTGGCTGCGGGCACCTATGACGTGACGATCTCTGGTGCCACTGAGACGGACACGATCTCCGGTGTGGCCTACGCGATCACGCACCAGTACACAGCGCCATACTCGCCGGTGGATGACAACAGCCTTTTCGCTGGTCAGTCGCTCACGGAGGACAGTTACTTTCGGATTGTGACGCCACCAAGCAACGGAACCATTGATGCTGCTACTGCTGAAACCAGCAGCCTCTGGGGCAACGATGTTGACGATATCTACACCCCGGATGAGGGCTTCACGGGTGATGACACGGTAACCCTTGAGATCCTATACGCGGATGGCGCCACGGCTCAGTGGACAGCGACGATCACTGTTGAAGAGCAGGTGGACACAACCCCTGACCCCTTCACAGTCGATCCGTTGACCAACCAGGCGCTCGACCAGTGGGTTGAGTTCGATCCGATTCTGGTGAGCGGCATTGACGCCGGCGAACAAATTGCCGTGGTTGTCTCTGGTACCGATGTTCAGTACGCGGTGGATTCCGGCTCTGGCTATGGCGGGTTCAGCGCTACCAGTACCAATGTGCAAGCCGGCGACCTGGTTAAGCCGAGAATCAGGACCATTGACGACTTCTCGTCGGAGGCAACCGGTTCGATCTCAATCGGTAGTGAGTCCTCCAGTCTGTCTGCTACTACCCGGGCAGCGGTTCTTCCTGTCTTGGATACGCCGATACCGGATCTAAGTCTTGGCGAGGAGGATGTTGTATCGCTCGACTTGGACGATTATTTCTCCGGGGCGGCGGCCTACAGTATTGGCGGGATACCGGCCGACTCTGGACTATCTTTCAGCGGTTCGGTTCTGTCCGGGACCACCAACAAGGACGATATCGCGGCTTCACCGTTCAACCTGACGGCCACGGCCTTCAGTGCAGACGGAAGCACCCAGGACGTGTTCGAGGTCACGGTCGTCGACGACATTGCTCCGGTTATCTCGATTGGAGCTCTGAACACAACTGATACCACTCCAATTGCATCTGGCAGTGCAGGTGATGCGGATAGTCTGGTGCTTGACCTGGAGGGAGTCGATGTCACTCACAGTTCAAGCTACAACATCACACCGTCGGCAGGATCTTGGAGTCAACAGTTTCCGGAACTCGCGCTAGGTGAGTACTTGATGACGCTAACAGGCGTCGATAGCGCCGGTAATGAGACCGTTGTGACGGCCGCCCTCAATGTGGTGGAGTCGGTTGCTACATCCCCCCGGGGCTTGTTTCAGCCGCTTTTCCGTTCGCTGTCTGGATCAGTTAACCAAACACTCTTCAGGTGAACCCATGGCAAAGACGCTCTCTCCAGACCTGCAGGACCAGCAGTTCTCCAACAACCGAGCAGTCCACCGGCAGCGCTTCCTACACAATGAGACGGTGGATACGGCTACAGGGGAGTGGTTGTTCCTCCCTCCCGGTATCGACCACGTGCTGGTGAGTGTAGATCCGGCGGATGGTAACGCTCGTGTTGAATACACACAGGATGATGTCACAGCTGTTCTTAATGAAACCGCAGTGGGTAAGCCCTGGGCGGAGGGCGATGTTAGCGGGTACACGGATTCTTTGATGGTGAACGCCGTTACCGCTATCCGGTGCGTTGCTACGGGCGGGGCGGCTGAATTCAAGGTCACTGCCTGATTGGCACGGGTCCTTCTGGCAGGTGGCTCCACTGAGGGGGCGCAGACTCGCGGATTTTTCGCAGACTTAGCGCACCCTTAGCCTTCCTTCCTTGGTTTTGAATCAGAGAGTTAGCGATGGGTAAGCGAGTCAACAAGCGGGAACTCGCTGAGATCTTCGGCATCTCCGAAAGGTCGTTCACCGCTTACCAGAAGGACCATTCTTTCCCGATCGCCAAGGCTGGCGGCCGGGGTCAGGCAAACGAGTACGACACCCAGGATGTTCACGACTGGCTGATGGAGCGTGCGGTACACGGCGCCCGTCACGAGTCTGCGCGTGAGCGCCTGGAGCGCATCAAAGGCGATCGGGAAGAGCTGGGTTATGCGCAGGATATGAAAGAACTGGTGCCAGCGGCACTGGTAGGGGCTCGATTGGAACAGGTGGTGTTGTCAATCAGGACAGGTGTCCTGACAGGTAACCCTAAACTCAAGACTGAGATCGATACGTTGTATGACATCGATCTCGATATCGAGCTTCTGAATGAGCATTCTCGATCAATCCTCCGCCAGTTGGCAGGCCTTGGCAGCGAACCTGGAGCGGGTGATAGCACAGGCGCTGGCGAAGTTCGAGCCACCGGAGAAGATCAGCTCAACTGAATGGGCTAATCGCCACCGCTGGCTTGCGCAAGAAAGCAGCCCGATGCCGGGCAAGTACTCCACGGATCTCACGCCGTGGGTGCCTGGCATGCTGGATGCGCTGGACGATCCCAAGGTTAAAGAGGTGGTCTGCCGGAAGTCTGCCCAGGTGGCGTGGACTGACGGCGTGTGGAACAACTACCTGGCCCGCCGGATCCACAACGATCCGTGCCCAATCGTGCTGCTGTTCCCAAAGGACAAGACGATCCGGAAGTATCTGGATCAGAAGTTTGTGCCGATGGTGGAAGCATCACCTGTGCTGCGGCCGCTGGTGGATGTGTCCACGTCCAGGAGCACCGGCAACCGGACTGACTTTAAGAAGTTCCCGGGCGGATTCCTGGCCCTGGTGGCCTCCAACGCACCCGACAATGTGAAGTCACTTTCCGCCCCGGTGGTCTGTGTCGAAGAGCCTGACGACTGTAACACCAACGTCAGGGGGCAGGGCGACTCGGTCAAGCTGCTCGAGGAGCGGGCGAAGACGTACGAATACCGCAAGGTGATCTTCGGCGGAACGCCCACGGTCAAGGGATTGTCCCGCGTTGATAAGGCCTTTCAGGCGAGTGATCAGCGCATGTTCATGGTGCCGTGCCATGAGTGTGGTGATGAGCATGTCCTGGCATGGGAAAACATGGTGTGGGATGAAGGGGCAGAGGTGCCCGACGAGATCCTTGGTACCGCGCAGCCCAGCACCGCCCGGTATGTCTGCCCGCACTGTGGTGTGCCCTGGCGGGACGTGGACAAAAACCGGAATGTTCGCAAGGGATATTGGAAGGCTCAGAAGCCGTTCCGTGGCGTGGCTGGGTTCTACATCAACGAGCTCTATAGCCCGTTCCCGGGTTCCAAGCTGGCCATGCTCGTTGAGCGTTACCTGAAGGCCCGCAGGGAACTGGAGCAAGGCGACGAAAGCGACATGATCGTTTTCGAGAACAGTTGCCTTGGCCTGGCTTATGAATACCGCACCGATGTACCTGGTGAAGACACGCTCCGGGAGAGGGCGGATGAGTACCCAGAGTTCTCGGTACCAGCTGGTGGATTGGAACTGACGGTTGGTGTCGACGTTCAGCATGACCGTTTGGCCATTGTGGTTCGTGCCTGGGGCCGGGGAGAGGAAAGCTGGTTGGTGTTCTGGGGCGAGATCTCCGCCGCGCGCACCTGCATTGACCCGAAAGACCCAGTGTATGACGAGCTCGACCGGTACATTTTCGGAGAGTATCAGCATGCTCTGGGCTTCCCGATCCACGTATCGGCGGCAACGATCGACTCATCAGACGGCCAGACCAACGATGCGATCTACAACTATGTGCGATCGCGCCGGCGCCGTGGCGTGAAAGTGATGGCCGGCAAGGGTGAATCCAACAACCTGAACCGTGAAATTGTCAGCCCGCCGAAGAAGGTGGACCTGAACAACAAGACGACGAAGGCCAGCAAATACGGCCTTCAGGTTCACATCATCGGTACCCACAAAGCGAAGGACCTGTTCTTTGGCCGCTTGAAACTGGAAGGCCACGGCGCGGGTCGGATTCACTTCTATGACCAGGTTCGCTCGGATTACTTCACCCAGGTACTGAGTGAGATCAAGGCACCGTCACGGCAACGCGGGGGCCGCAAGGTGTACCAGAAGAAATCAGGTGTTCGAAACGAGGCGCTGGACTGCGAGGTCTACGCGCTGCACGCGGCCCGTGTTCTGAAACTGCATGTGCGCAAGCCGGATCAATGGGACACCCGCGAGGCTTCGCTGAAGCAGGGCGACCTCCTGGCGCCCGCTGCGCCAACCAGGGTGGCTGAAGAGCGCCCGGCAGCGGCACCCGTAAAAACTTCCAAGGCCAGTTCCGAGGGCGGAAGCCTGGCTGATATTGCCCGGAGAATGCGATGAGTCTTGAAACCCAGCTGCTCGAAGCCCGGGAGGCATACCACAATCTGCTGACTGGGCAGGCTGTTGTGCGGATTGAGCGCAACGGACGAATGGTGGAATTCTCTCAGGCCAGTAAAAGAGACCTTGCCGCGTACATTGCCAGCCTGGAAAGCCAGCTTGGTGGCGCCGGCCGCCGCCGTGGGCCTGCGAGGTTCATCCTGTGAAAGCGCCTGACATTACCTTTTTGGATGCGACTGGCCAGCCCATGCGTAAGGCTGAGAGCTACACCGGCACGGGTGGGGGCTTTGGTGGCCAGCTCCAGCGCTGGAATCCGCGTGCGCGCACCGCTGATGCTGCGCTCCTGCCAGACCTGAAGCGGGGTAACGCAAGGGCAGAGGACCTGGTTCGTAACCACGCCCTGGCCAAAAACGGTGTGCAGCTGCACGTTGATAACATCGTTGGCCACATGTTCCGGCTGAGCTACAAGCCAAAGTGGCGGGCCCTCGGCATGAGTGAAGAGGACGCCCGGGCCTTCGCTAAAGAGGTTGAGGACGCGTTCACAGAGTATGCGGAAGACCCGATCAACTGCTACGTGGATGCAGAGCGCAAGCGCACCCTGACGATGATGTGCCGTGAGATCACGGCAACCCATACCAGCGCCGGTGAGGGCATGGCCTCCGCTGAGTGGATCACGGATCGCCCTGGTGCGCTCTTCAACACGGCTATCAAGTTGGTCAACCATCACCGCGTGTGTAACCCGCACCATGGCCCGGACAGCAACAGCCAGCGGGCGGGCGTTCGGGTGGACCGCTTTGGTGCGGCCACTGGGTACTGGGTTCGCAACCATGACATCTCTGGCTACGGCCTATCCGATGGGATGGGGAATAGCTGGACGTTTGTGCCACGGGAAACGGCTTGGGGGCGGCAACAGTTCCTGCACGTTTTCGAACCCCGTGGCGATGGGCAAACGCGTGGTGAAAACCAGTTCCTGAGCGTTATGGAACAGCTCCCCCAGCTGAGCAAGTTGCAACAGACCAAGCTGCAGAACGCCATCGTGAACGCGATGTACGCGGCGGTGATTGAAAGCGAGCTGGGCAGTGAAGCTGCCATGGAGATCATTGGCGGTGATATCAGTCCCGATAAACTGACCAACTACATGAGCACGCTGGCGGACTACCACGAAGGCGCGGACATTCGCCTGAACGGTGTGAAGATCCCCCACCTGATGCCTGGCGAGAACCTGAACCTTCTCACCAGTGGCAATGCAGACAACGGTTTCAGCGAACTGGAATCGTCTATTACACGCTGGATCGCAGCCGGCACCAATACATCCAGCGAATCGCTGACGAAGGATTACCGGCAACTGAGCTACAGCACGGCCCGGGCCAGCATGATGGAAAGCTGGCGGTACTTCATGGGGCGCCGGAAGATCATTCCCAGCCGCTTTGCCTCGATGGTGTTTGCGCTCTGGCTGGAAGAGGCCATTGATAGTGGGCGCATCCGCCTACCGAGCTCCGCGTCACGGACCTTCTACGAAGCCAAGGCTTCCTGGTGCAACTGTGAATGGATCGGCTCTGGCCGCATTGCGATCGATGGCCTGAAGGAAGTGAAGGAAGCCATCTTGCTCATTGAGTCTGGCCTTTCCACCTATGAGAAAGAGCTGGCGAAGATGGGCGAGGATTACCAGGAAGTGTTTGCCCAGCAAGTGCGGGAGATGGATGAGCGGCGTAAAGCCGGCCTGCCACCGCCCAGCTGGGTCAAGGCATTGGCGCTTGCCCCCGATCAGGAAGAACCGGAGGAAGTGGCCGCAACGTGAGTTATGTCAGGGTGGAGCAGTGGTAGCTCGTCGGGCTCATATCCCGAAGGTCGCGGGTTCGAGTCCCGCCCCTGCAACCAATTCGGAGGAACGATACTGTGGATAATCAGCACCGGAAGATCAAAGGATATCGAGAGTTGAACGGCCAGGAGATCGCAATGATGAACGCGATTAAAGAGAAGGCTGCAGAGGTGGGAGATCTTATCGCCGATCTCGAAGGGCGCGTAAAGACAAACGGGGCGGATGGCTCGACACCTCCGGACGGTCGCTGGCTCGCGATTGGTAAGACGGACCTACAGAAAGGTTTCATGGCCCTAACCAGGTCCATAGCAAAGCCCGACTTTTTCTAGTTGAAGATCTAACCAGCGACCCCGCCCCGGCGGGGTTTTTTAATGCCCGGAGAAAACTATGCGAAACCAGAATATTGCAGCCCGTGTGCTGAATCAGCCGCTGTTGCTGGAGCCTGGGTATGCCCGGGTATTTCTTGGCGCACTGGCGCCCCGGTTGGGCATTGCCAGCCTTCAGGATGAATTCGGTCTGATTGAATCTCAGGAAAAGCTGAGGATGCGGGCTGATTCGTTTGGATCGGATCGCCCGCGAAACCGGCCTTATGAAGTGCTGGGTGGCATCGCTGTTATCCCAGTGTCAGGCACTCTGGTGCATAAGTTTGGCCACCTGCAACCGTACTCCGGGATGACTGGCTATGACGGCATCATTGCCCGGGTAGAGGAAGCGCTGGCTGATCCCACTGTTAACGGCATTCTGCTGGACATGGATACACCAGGTGGTGAGGTGTCTGGCTGCTTTGATACAGCCCGCAGGCTGAATGAATTGCGCGGTGAGAAGCCTATCGCTTCGATCTCCTACGATATGGCCTGCAGCGCCGGCATGGCCCTGCATAGCGCCACCGATTACCGCTACACCACCACTAGCGCCCGCACAGGTTCTGTGGGTGTTGTGATGATGCATGCCAGTTTTGAAGAGCAGCTGAAAGCCAACGGTATCGACGTGACGTTGATCCACTCGGGTGCTTTCAAAGTGGATGGCAACCCTTACGAAAACTTGCCTGAGCAGGTGCTCGCAAGATTCCAGGCCGAGTCTGACCGTCTTCGCAATGAGTTTGCGGAAATGGTGGGCGTTCATATCGGCCTTTCTGCATCGGATGTGCTTGCCACTGAGGCGGCCATCTACACCGGGCAGGACGCGATCGATGTTGGATTTGCGGACGAGCTCATTAATGGCCACGACATGTTGGCCGCCTTCTCTGACTACATCCAAACCACCACGACAATCGGAGTTAGCACTATGACGGTTGAATCAAAGACCAAGCCGGCGGCAACTGCACCGGCCCCCGCCCCGGACGCCAGCACTGAGCAACCGGAAACTGTTGACACCAACAAGGTGGCCACTGATGCCGCCGCTGCTGAGCAGGCCCGTATTTCCGGCATTCTTCAGTGCGACGAAGCGGAAGGCCGCAGCAAGCTGGCCCAACACTTCGCATTCAACACGAAGATGTCGGTTGAGGAAGCGAAGGCCGCTCTGGCTGCAGCTGAAGTGCCGGAGCAGAAAGCATCTGGCCCAAGTGGCCTTCTGAGCGCTGCCATGAACAACACCAAGCAGCCGGAGATTGGCGCGGATGCTGATGGCGCAGGCGAGGGTGGCGAGCTGAAAGGCGGGGCCAAACTGGCGGCTGCCTATACAGCTGCGACTGGCTGCGGCAAGAAAGTCCACTGAACCGTAACGGCTCGCCGCTGGCGGGCGGTTCGTCAACCCGTTTTAACGAGAGGAAACAATCATGTCTGATATCTATGCAGGCTCTTCATTCGTGCCTTACCAGCCAGCCCCGTTCATTCTCGGCGGGCTAGTGGCATTCGACAGTGGCACGCTCGCCAGTGGACAGAACCTTGAACGTGGAACCGTGATCGGGCGGGTTTCAGCGACCGGTAACCTGGTTGAATCCCAGCAGGATGCTTCGGATGGTTCGCAGATTCCAGTTGGTGTTTTGAACCATGACGCGGACGCGACCAGTGCGTCCATGAATGTGGTCTATGCCAAGGGCGGCGATCTGGACAAAACCCAGGTGAGCTTCCACAGCAGCTGGAGCGCAGTTGAGCAACTGGCTGCTTTCGATGGCACCCCGATTTCACTTGTAACCCCGGAGTGATCGCCCGGTAGCACTGCGTTACCAGCATCACCTGATTAACCAGATCTGAGGAGATCACCCCATGACTTACAGCACCGTTGAGTTGCTGGACGGTACCCGCCGTCTGGATCCGTTCATGCCGTTCTTGCTGAACCTGCTTTGCCCAGGATTCGTGACGTTCGGTACCAAGGAAATTGCATTTGATGCCTGGGATGAGGACTTTAAGCTGGCTCCTTTCGTGAGCCCGTACGTGCCTGGCCAGGTAAGCCAGCAGCCAGGAGGAGAGCTCCGGAAATTCGTGCCACCCTACCTCAAACCGAAGGATGTGGTAGATCCCTCTCGCGTGCTCGAACGTCGCCCTGGTGAAGGCTTTAATGGCCCGCTGACGCCTGAACAGCGTGCGGATGCTATCCGCGTTGACCTGCTCGCTACTCATCGTAAGAAAATTCGCCGCCGTGAGGAGTGGATGCTTTCACAGGCACTGCAGACGGGCCAGGTCGTTGTCTCTGGCCCGAAGTATCCAGAGCAGCTGCTGGACTTCCGCCGTGATGCAAACCTAACGATCGATATCTCTGGGGGTGCTGGTGCATGGAACCAGACCACTGCAAATCCAGTGGAGGATATCGAGGACTGGTTTGACCTCCTGGAAGCGCCGGCCACTCATGTGATCTTTGGCCCTGGAACCTTCCGGGCCGCCGTTGGTGACGAAGAGTTCAAAGAACTGGCTAGTACTCGTCGCGGGTCCGAAACCACCTTCGAGATGGCTCCTGCGGAAACTGATGCGTTCTATCGTGGCCGCTTTGGCGAAACTGGTCCGGAACTCTGGGAATACAAGGGCTGGTACAAGGATTCCCAGGGTAATAAGCAGTACTTCATTCCCTATGGCCACGTGGTGATTGTTAGCGCTGCGGGTGCCAGTGGTGTTCGCGCCTATGGCGCGATTCTGGATGCCAATGCGCAATACCAGGAAACGGAGATGTGGCCTAAGAACTTCACCACAGACGATCCCGGCATTGAGTACATCATGACTCAGTCCGGGCCGCTCCCCATCCTGCGCCGGATTGACGCAACTCTGTGTGCCCAGGTCCTGCCAACTCCGTAATCGCAGCACTAAAACGCTGATCTAAGCCGGCTGTAGTGCCGGCTTTTTCATATCTGAATTGCAAACTGAAAGGTGAATCACATGGCTGCTAAGAAAACCAAGGTGGTGTTTATCAAGCGGGTTGAAGACCGGGATAAAACCACCGGCGCAAAGACCGTTATTAAGGCTGGTACCAAAACCGAAATGACGGCTGCTGAGATCAAGAAAAACAAGACACGTGTTCGAGTCATCGAAGACGATGCCAAAGAAGACTCCCGCCCGGTTCTTGCTTCCGGTGCCGCACCTGATGCCAGTGGTGACGCATCCGATGAAGGCGAAGGAGACGACGAGACTGGCGGCGACGGCGCCACAGGCGACTGACGGTGAGTAAGTTCGATTCAATGGCGGGCCGGCTTGAGTCCGCCATTGATGATCAGTTCGGTGACGCTGGCCTCTACGACGATGGCACCAATCCGCCTTTCGAGGTGAGGGTGATCATTGATCTGCAGGTTGAGCAACGCCAGGCCTTCGAGAGCAACTTGCCAACGCACCGCGATGAACTGGAAATCCGGAAGGTGTATGTGGCCAGGCCCAAGCGTGGTGACAAGGTTGTTGTCGGTAGCGCCACCTGGGTGTTTGACGGCCTGATCACCGATGACGGCTATGTGACGAGGCACTGGGTGTATGGAAGCGAGAGTTGATCGAAGCAGCCTGCAGGAAGTGCGGGCGTTGCTGGCAAAGTTCTCAGATGGAGCCACCCGTGCTCATGCCCGTTCGCTGAACAAGACAGTCACGAAGAGCCGGACGGAATCCAGCAAGGAGATCCGGAAGCAGGTTCGGCTCAATGCGGCCTATGTAAAGAGCCTGATGACGATCACCAAGGCGTCACAGAAAAACCTGCAGGCGAAGATTTCCACGCCGTCCCGGGGCCTTTTGCTGTCTCGCTTTTCCACGGATACCAGTATTGCCGGTGACAAGACGAGTTGGCTGAAACCTCCGCCGCTCCCGCCCCGGGGGATCCGGGTGAAGGTCAAGCCGTCTGGTGGCGCCAAGGTACTGGCCAGCGATAGCGAGATACAGGGCAAGCCCTTCTACATGGTGTTACCAGGTACGTCCGGCCGGGTCGCGATTGTGGGCCGGCGCTCAAAAATCGGCAGTGCTGGCGGGAGGATCAAGGTGTTCTATGGCCCTTCACTGTCCCAGGTGTTCACCGATGTGAAAGAAGATATCGCCGGGCCGCTGGCCTTATACCAGATGCAGCAATTCGAAAATGAAATTGACGCCATTCTGAGGGGCTTCTAATGCCGGACAGTATTCGTGAACAGATCGTTCAGGCCTTCGCTGACCGATTGGGTGCTGAACGTGGCCAGCAGCTTGATAGCCGTGAAGATCTGCCGATGCGGGTACTCTGGGATCCCACGGAGACAGCGGAGAAACTGAAATACCGCAAGTATGAAATGACCTTGACGCTCAATGTTGGGGAGATGGCAAAACGGGACTTTACAGTTAACCCCAGCGTACAGGGTAACCAGATGCTGGCATCGATGCTGGACAACGCCCTGAACGATACCCACACCCTTGGCGGGCTGTGCAAGCACATCAATTATACGGATTCGGTTCTGGATTCCCCGGACCCGGGCCAAACGGAAATGATCATTCTGGTGACCTTCCAGATCGTTTACGAGACCAGCAATACCACCCCTTACGAGTAACACTCCCGAACAGACAAACCCCGCGCCCGGTGGCGCTCGAAAACCAGGAGAAACCACATGTCTACAGATAACGCGCTGCTCGAATTCGAAGGCGGGCAGAACGCCTTTCCCATGACTGCATTGTCTGATTCCGGCGATGCTCAAACCTTTGAGTCCGGTGAGGAACTTTGGTCGCAGGCTGCGGGCTTTGCGCCTGTTGTTCGGCCTGATGGCGTGGTCACTGGGGCCGCCTGCACGCCAGCTGCTGGCAGCGATGCAGTTGCGATCGCAGCATTCACCGCCTTTGTTTCCGGTGTTGAACTGGCTGTGGCCGCCCAGGCGAGTGTTTCTGTAACTCGGGCCGCCTCGGATACGCATATCATCAACAGCATTGTCTGTGACAGTGCTGGTGATGTAACAGCGATCGCTGGTTCCGAGGGTACCGGGTTCTCTGAAACCCGAGCAGATGCCGGCGGGCCTCCGCTAATCCCGGTTGGTTCGATTGAACTTTCCCAGGTGCGCCTCAGCAGCGGGAGCTCTGGTGCTGTTGCAGCGGGCGAGATCTTCCAGCTGGTCAACGTCCACATGGAAAGTGCGGTGTTCCCCATCCCGACCATTGACTACGTGAGCGGTGAGGTTAGCTTCAGTTCGGCGCTGAAGAAGATCCATACTGGTCAGGTGGCAAAAGGGGTTTATGCGAGTTTTGCCACTCCGGAGTTCATCGAAGCGTTCGATGCCTACGACTTCGTGCCTTCTGAGGTTGGATATTCTTCATCCAGTAAACAGACCTACACCCGGGTGAAGAACTCCCGTTCTCAGAGCCTGAACAACGCTACGTTCAGTGTGGATCTCACTGATGGCATCAGTGACACCATCGCCTCTGTTCAGGGTGAAAACCTTTACTTCCGCTTCTATCCGGACAAGAACCGGCCGCAGCACTTCATTGAACAGGGCGTGCTGTCCATTGCTCGGACCTTCCCGGCCGGTGGTGACATCGTTGCGAGCTGCACCATCAACGTGGATGAGAAGGGCAAAGAGGTCTCGCTGTGAGCAATTTTGACCTGGCCAATTTCAGAAAGGCCAAGTTCCAGGAGCGGGTGGAGGATGTCCCGCTTTCTGGGCTCACTGCCAGCGGCTTTGGTGGGTATGAGGGAGAAGGTGAAGAGACTAAGGCACTACCAGTTGTCTTTCAGGTGCGCGGCCTAACCGCCGAAGAGCTGGCTAAAGCCGACCAGGAAGCGGACAACAGCAAGCTACTGTTGGAAGTCGCAGAGCGACTGGCGGGCACTGAATCTGAAAGAGCGAAGGGGTTGCTTGATGGATTGGGACTTGGTGATGGCACCCCGAAAGCCCTGGCTAAGAAGCTGTCTCACGTACAGATGGCGGTACTTAAGCCGAGTTTGAAGATTCAGGATGTGGTTCGCATCGCCGATGCGTACCCGATGGATTTCTTGGAGCTTACGGTTCATATCTACAACCTGACTGGCCAAGGGAAGGTTGCCCAGGTAAAGCGAAAGCCCTCTGGAAAGAGCCAGACATCCAAGCCAGCCTAGCCCTGGCGGATCGCAAGGGCCGGTTTTTGTTCGAAATCCGGCCTGATGTGTTTCCAGAGGGCTACCTTACCGAAACGGAAGTGAGCCTTTGGCGGCTGTGGCTTGAGGCGCACAGCAAGAATTGATGTGCTATGGTTTTACAAAACGTTACACGGAGGTAATCCATGCGCATTCTCTTTACCCTCTTATTACTCCTCGCATCAACCGCTTATGGCCAGGTTTATAAGTGGACCGATGAAAACGGGAATGTTCACTTTGGCACGCAGCCTCCGCCTGGTCAGCAGGAGGAGGTGGAGATTAGAGAGAGCAAAACAGGGACGATGGTCACTGACCGGCAGAGGAAGATGCTCGAGCAGATTGATGAGGAAAGGGCAGGGCACAAAGCTGACGTGGACTATGCTCCTACTTCCCGGCAGAGCCCGTCGGAATCTCAGTCTTGCCGGAGAGCGAAGATCGTTCTTCAGAGATACGAAAGCGAACTAGACCTGTTGCTTAGGCGTGGCTACCAGCAAAGTGAACGAAGAGACGCTGAAGACCGAGTTACCCGTTGGGAATCAGAAGTGGCTTACTACTGTAGTTAGATAAATCCCGAATTAAACCAGAACCCCGCTCCGGCGGGGTTTTTTTATGCCCGGAGAAAACATGGCGGACCTTAAGAAAACGGTAGAGCTGATCTTCGGCGGTGTGGACAACACTGGGGGCGCGATCAGTTCAGTTGGTCGTGGGCTCGATAGCCTGGTTGATAAGACTGGTAGCGTCACAGGCGTTCTGGCCAATATCACAGACAGCATCGTTAAGCTGGACCTGGCGCTGGCTGCGGCTGGTGTTGGGATTACAGCCTTTGCGGTGAAGCTGTCTGATGACTTTGATACAGCGTTCGGGGAAATTGCCACGCTGATTGGGCAGCCGGCGGACAACCTCCGTGATTTCCAGGCACAGATCCTCGCGTATTCCGAAACTTCTACCGCATCACTTGAGCAAATCACCAGTGCCACTTATGGCGCTATCTCTGCTGGTGTCGATTATCAGAATTCGTTGGAGCTGATTGCGGCGGCTGAGCAGCTGGCGATTGCAGGCAAGGCAGACCTGGGAGACACCACCACAGCCCTGGTCAGCGTAATGAACGCGTTTGGGGCGTCTGCGGATGAGGCGGGCGCTTATGCTGATTCCTTCTTCACGGCCGTCCAGCTGGGTCAGACCACTATTCCTGAGTTGTCTGCTGCCATTGGCCGCCTTGCGCCTATCGCAGCCGCAGCGGGACTGTCGTTCGACGAGATGGCTGGTGCCATCGCAACCATTACCGCTGAGACTGGTACCGGAACAGCGGAAGCCATTACCGGTATTCGTGCTGCTATTAACTCAATTCTAAAGCCCTCCAAGGAAGCCAGCGATCTGGCCAAGGGATTGGGCCTGGAATTCAATGCAGCCGCTTTGGAGAGCAAGGGCTTTGCAGGTGTTCTTCAGGATGTGTATGAAGCTACCGGCGGAAACACTGAGATCATCGCCAAGCTGTTCGGGTCCGTTGAGGCGCTTGCTCCTGTTCTGGCGCTCACCGGGAATGCTGCCGAGAAATTCGCAGAGAACCTGGAAGCGTTCAATAACAATGCTGGGGCTTCAAGAACGGCCGCTCAGGAGCTTTCCGACACGCTGGCCAACCTTGGCCAGACCCTCCGAAACAACGTTGAATCCGCTCTGATTGGCCTGGGTGGCCGCCTTACCGATGAAACCCGGTCCGCCGTCAAAAGTGTTACCAGCATCTTCAATTCTCTGGGTGATGAGATACGCCTGGACGATGGCGCGTTTGCTCCGATCCTGGATGGACTGGAGGGGCTCGCTCAGGACATCGACCAGAAGCTTCAGGTTATCGCCGAAAACTTCCCTGAGGCTCTCTCGGGGTTGGATTTCTCTGATCTTCTTGCGTCCTTTGGTGACCTGGGCAGCGAGCTCGATGACCTGTTCGTAGGACTCTTTGGCAATGTGGATCTGTCGACCGTGGAAGGACTGCAGGCTGCCATGCAGCGTGTGGTGGATGCGTTCACGGCTTTGGTTTCTATTTCTGCCGGAATCGCTGATGGCCTGCAGCCTTTATTTGATGCCATTGGTGAAGGCATCGAACAATTCGAATCCCTGGACGACAGCACGAAAAGAAGTATCGGTGAGATCCTGGGTGTTGGTAAGGCCATTGACACGGTTCTTCCGGCAATAGGTGGCCTGGCCGGCGGCCTGAGTTCGGTTGGGACTGGCTTGACTGCCTTGGCCGGTGCTCAAGGATTCAAAGCGGTCATTGGCAATCTGGACTCGGTTAAAGCTATCGCTTCCGGGGCTGGCAAGTTTGGCTTGATTGGTACTGCGCTGGTGGGCTCTGCGGCTGCTGGGTTCGGTATCGGTACGGTGATCAATGATTTGATCGAGGAAAGTATTGGTTCGATTGGCGTCAGGATCGCGGAGTATGTGAATGCTGATGAAGTCGCTTTGGCAGAGGCCAAGTGGCAGGGGTATTCATCGGAAGTTCGCAGGGCGGCGAAGGATTCTGCAGACCTTAAAGAGATCAACGAGATTCTGAATCGTTCCCTGGGTGAAGCGACCGTAGCGACAAATGATCAACAGGTTGCTTGGCAGAAATACGCAGATGAACTTTTTGCTGCGGCGAACTCCAGTGATCAGGCGGCAGAAAGCCAGCGTGGCATCGCTGGTGCGATCGATGATCTGAATAAGACTGCTCAGAGCAGTGGCGGAGCGCTTGAGAACGTATCCAGAAATACACAGAAGCTCGTCGACAACAACAAGAGCCTTGAGTTGGGTTACGACGAGGCCACCGGCAAGATCAATTCTTTCTCTGGAACCATCATCCAGAGTGGTAAAGCCCTGGAAGACACGGCGAAGAAAACGGAAAAGGCCGTTGAGGAATCGGAAAAATTCCGTATCGAGATGGAAAGCATTGCCAGTAACGAGCGGATCAAGAACATCGAGGCCAGCATCTCGCTGGATATCGCGGAGGTTGAGGCCAACGCAAAGCAGGTGGAGGCCATTGCGGAGACGATTGGAAAAACTTTTGAGAACACCGGCTCAGTTATTACGGAACTGTTTGGTGGGTTTGATGATGCCAGCCGGTCCACTCAGATTGAAATAGCCAGTCAGATCCGAAAGGAACAGGAGTTTCGACAGCAAGCCCTCGACGATCAAAGCGAGATCAGCCAAGCACAGGCAGCCTACATCCGAGAGAAAACCAGGCAGCTGTCCAGAGGAGATGCGCTATTGAAGGTGGAAGCGCCAGGACTGGCCCCCCACCTGGAAGCCATCTGGTACGACATTCTTCAAAACCTCCAAGTCAAGGTGAATGCCGAGGGTGAGGAAATGCTGCTGGGGCTTGGATCATGAACGTTTCTATCACGGCACCTTTGTTTGATCTGAACGGGCATGTGCATCTTGCTGATGTATCGCCGGATGGACTTCTGGGATTCGAACGGCGGAACAACCGAATCCCCACATTGGATGGAGGGGCTGCCATTCCTGATTTCGGATACTCCGATGCGGATAGAACTTTTGATATCCGCTGGAGAGCACGTTCAGAGGAGGTTGTTGAGAACGTTCGACGCCTGGCCAAGACCTATAGCCGGCTGATTGTTTCCACAAAGGAGGGCTGTTTCATCGGTGCGCCTGGCCCGTTTAATATCAGCAATGGTGAAGCCCAAATCAAGATTCTGATCGAGAAGAGGATTGATCAATGAAAATCCGTGTATCACTCGGCCAGACTCTGGCCCAAGCCGTTCTGGCGGATCTTGCCTCTGGTAGCGGATCTGATCCGGTGATGGAGCTGTACACCGGCACAATGCCTGCCAGCCTGGGCAATACTATAACGGATACTCTGTTGGCTACTTTTACCTTGAGCTCTGCCGTTGGTAGTGAGTTGAACGGGGTCATCACATTCAGCGGCTGGACGGATGAGGATGAGGCACCTGCAGGTGGTGATGCAGGTTGGGTGCGATTGCTCAACAAAAGCGGCACAGAGATCATGTACCTGTCTGCGGGAGGCTCTGGAAGTGGCGCATCCGTGATTGTGAGCCCGGTTACCGTTGTAGAAGGTGAGCCGGTCAATCTGACTTCCGGCGTTATCCGGATGCCTGTCTGATGGCGAAGTATTCTGATCTTGCTGCAGCAACCGCGGACGGAATTGTCCATCATTGGCCGATGGACGAGGCCAGCGGCACCGGGGTTGCCGACGTGGTTGGCGGATGGAATGCTGAGTGTTTTGGAGATAGCTTCTCGGGCCCAGAGCTCAGCCCTGCAGAGTATGATGCCACGGTGGTCGCCACCCCCGGAGGTCTCGGCCGAGACATGGCGGTGAATTGGGACGGGACATCTGGAGATCTCGAGAAGATCGCCACGTTGCGACTGCCTCAGTCGGAGCTATTACCAGCGTTTTCAGCAATTACTGTCAGAATCCGGTATTTTCACACCTCGTTGGTCGAGGACGTTAATTCGTCTCACTCGATGAGTCTTTTCCAGCTTGGCCAGGTCAACAATTACGGGGTGCTGATCAGCGTTGAGAGTGGCCAGGTATTCTTTGCCGCAGGTGATCTCAACAGTGGTTCCGATTTCATTCCGGATCCATTTGAAGTTGGTGAATGGCACGACGTAGTGGTTGCGGGGGACGTGAACGGTACCGGGCTCTACGTCAACGGGAGTCTGATTTACTCACTTCCTGGATCCGGTAATTTCCTGATTTATAACACGGCAAGCTACACAGCGAGATCGTTTTTCGGGGCTAGCCCAGATGGCGAATACTATTTGCTTGGGACGACTGTGGACGGGATCTTCCAGGATGCTTCGATCTGGGATCGCAAATTCACAGAGCAAGAGATTACCGATTTAAACAGTGCCGGAATCGCTGAGCCTCTGATAACCGATACTTCGCCGATCACTTACGATGCAGCTCTTGATGCCACTTTGCCAATCCATGCGGAGTTCAGCGTCTACGTCGATCCTGTCGTTGTCTCGATGGATGCTCTATTTCCAATCCGTTTCCAGGCGGCAGCCTTTCAGGATTGGGTGTCAAAACTGCCGCCCACGCAAATTCAGGAACTCTATCGCTTGGTCCTCACTGGCGCACCGGACGGATTGGATGATCTGTACATTGGCGGAATCTCCAGTTGGCAGGCCACTAACCAGGCTGGGAGCCGTTCGGCGTATGTGCAGGCGGTGATCCCGGCTGCGGATCAGTACGTTGACGATATTGAAGCTCGATCCAACGGTGAACTGGTTATCCAAAAGGGGTACAAGCTTGCTACTGGTCAGGTGCAGTTTGAGGAAATCTTACGCTCCGCATTTGACGATGCGAGGCCAGACCAGGGGCGTTCCTCACTCACACTGACAGTTTCCGGGTATATGCGAGGGAAGCCGTTTTCGGTTGGGAGCCGGGCGCTTACAGGGATAAGGAGCACCAGCAAACCCAATGGAAAACGCCGGGTTTTCTGTGACATTGATCTCTTCCTGCAGCCGGGCATGACCGTTACCGCGTTGAATGATTCCTTCCAGGCAGACTACATCAACTATTACGTTAATCAGACTGACAAGTTCTGCGAAGTGGGTGAGCGATAATGTCAAAAGGTGAGATCGTAAGCCACCTGGGTGAGGGCAAGTATCGCGTACGACAGAAGTTGGCGGTTGATCGCATTCAGTTGGAGCTGGTCAAACTGAATGAGCGGATCGCAGAACTCGCTGTGGAGCTCCCCACTGCCAAACTTGAGCTGTTGCAGGCCCAGGCGTTGGTTGAAGACAAGGCGAGAGATATAGACCTGTTAATTCCAGGTCTGCAGGCTGGTACCGCAGGAGTCCGGGAACAGATCACCCAACTGCAGAGTGAGTTGGTTCGGCTACAAACCGCTGTTCGATTGGCTGAAATAACGGTAACCACTCTGATCTCTGAGAACCTGTCAGCCCTGAAGCGTCGAGGGCGGCTTGAGGCGGTCCCGGAAGGTTATGAGATTGACGCCTGGTGTGCTGATTACACCCTGAACCTCTCTGGCGATGTAGGGCTTGTCGACATAAATGATGAGGGTGGCCAGGGTGTTGTGATCCAACCTGGTTACGACAGCGAAGCCGGCTATCAGCCTGCGCGGGATGGCGCTCTATTTCCCAATCTTGCGCAGTCCGGAGTGCAGATTTACTTCAATGCAGCTGTGTTGCCAGGTGTTCAGAAGTGGTTTCCGCGTTATAGAGTGGGCGAGATCACGAGGCTCCAGACGGACCTGTGTACTCTTCGCCTTGATGATGCAAGGTCCAGCGCCCAGGGGCTACCGATCAACGAAGCGGAATTGTTGATGGATGTACCCATCGTCTACATGGACTGCAATGGCTCGGCGTTCAAGGAAGGCGATCGAGTATTGGTACGATTCACATCCAATGGGCCGCTGGTAATAGGTTTCGAATCTGATCCGGTTCCGTGCTCATTGTTTGGGTTTGTATTTGAGCCGGCAAAATGGGAGCCAGGCCCGGCCCCCACCTATAAAGCTGCGAAGCAGACTTACGGCGAGCCTTTCGAGGACATGAGCGGCCAGATTAATCCGCCGCTGGGGACGGATGATGGCACAAGCAGCGCATGGACTGCCAAGCCGGACGCAAGCGAGCTTGTCATTCAGCGCGGCAATGCCAGGAGCTATGGAACCAAAAACTGGTTCAATACGGAAAAGCTTGTTCTATCTTGGGACGGCCCGCCTGGCCGGGCTCATCGCCTTGACCAGATCGATTTCAGCTTCACCGGTTTCCTGGCAGCCTGGAAAACTGGACCCAATATATATCACGACTTGGAGGTCATTCTTGACCTGTCGGAACAGCTTGAAGCCGGGGCATTTGTCAACGTTCATGGCGCTTCCGTATACGAAGACGCAGGCGGTCAGCGGTGGCTGGTGGTGGTGGCGTCTGACGAGTCTTACGCAACGGGTCAGACCTTTAAGGTGTTTCGGATAACAGTAGACGCCTTGCTTCAACCCTTCGGGCTCCTGCAGTTTATGCACGAGACTACGCTTATGACTGGGATGGCTCCGCAGAGCCACTTCTATTTTTCTCAAAATGGCACCAAGGCTGTTTGCACGATTGTTGGCGATCTGGAAGATGACGAAAACCTGCACATCGATCTGGTCCGGTATGACATCAACACCGGCTTTTCGCTTGAGCAGCTATGGACCAGGGCGGAGCCTGTGGGGTCACGAACAACCGTTGATACCTATGTCGTTGATATAGATCCGCCGCCTCCTGCGTCCATTATCAAGACGGGTACGGTGGATGTTTCCGAGCAAGTCGTCTCGCATGACGTGCCAATATACTGTGATTTCGTTGGGGACCGAGAAGTTATCGCCTATGAGCGCCGCCCCGGCAGCGAGACTTCTATTGATTCCGACTGGATTGAGATCGAGGGGCCAGGGTTTGACACAACAGGAACCAGGATAACAAGCACAGATCGAGACTCGGCTTTCGAGATATTCACTAGCGATGCGGTTACATTGTTTAGCGAAGGCGATCCCCCCTTTATCAATACCGATCTGCATATGAGAACTATCAGAGGTAGTGCCGGAGACAGTGTGTCTGTTACCAATTCGGAGTCGGAGAAGCGCGGAGGAATCAGGTGGGCAGAGGATCTACTGGCCATTGATGTTCGCTTCGGATTTTGCGCAGTTGTACTGGGCGGTTTTACCTACAGCCTGAACGAAAGTGTTGATGACACATACACTGCTCAGGCGGCCAACGGCGGATATCTAACCGCTTCTGGCAGCATTGATTCTGAGCCCATGAGAGAGATCGTAGAGATCTGGCGAAACGGTGAGCGCATTAAAGAGATCGAGGCACTTACGTTGCCGTCAGGCATCGAGCATAAAAGTTACGGAGTAGACATCGCGTCTCAAGTGGGCATTACTGGGTCCAATACGAATACCACTATCGATGTTCTTCCCCAGATGCCCCTGGAAATTGGCAGTAAGTTTTTGATGACTGCAGCATCATACACCACTGGTCCACATTCAATAACGGGTTTAGCCATGAACTATCCGGTCGCGTTTGATCAGCGGAGCCTTGTCACATTCAATGAGGTCAGCGGATACAATGACCCTGTTGAAGAGATACTGGAGCGAACTGAGGCGGGCGGATATCTACTTTGTTCGGTTGGCCTCATATAAGGAGGCGCACATCACCAGGTAAAGATTGTATTTGTTTTGCCAAAAGTGTGATGCATATCACAAAACAATAATGTCAGTTTGGTTGTTTTCGAGCGCGATTAATTGTCACAAAGACCATTACAGTTTGTAGTCAATATTGTTAAACGAATGCTCAGACCCTCGTTAAACCCTTGTCGCAGTAGACGACACGTTATCATATTGTATACTCATAATTAAATGGAAAATATATTAAAAACAACGAGTAACCAAGATAAGTTGACAGCAACTAATGCTTGCGGATTTTGCGGTTAGTGTATAAAAAGAAAGCAGGCACTAAGGCCTGCTTGTTGAGAGCGGTTTAAAAGTTGGTCGCTTCCTTACCGCAAACTAAGAGTAAAACAAATTCTTCAGTTTTTCAGCACAGGCCGGTGTCTTATTGATACCAACACAATGAATAGGAGTTGATTATGGAAGTTCAATTCATCAAGGCTGTGCTGAACCTGCTTTCGTTCTACCTTCAGAATGTCCCGGCAAGGGATCCAGGGGAAGTGATAGCGGTTGTGCTCCAGGTAATCTGGGGCATTACTGGTGGCATAGAGGATTAACGCTGGCCATCCTATGGCCAAAAAGGCGGAGGGGGTCCGACCCCTCCGCAATCACTCACAGGCAGCTCTCTCGCCGAAGTCACACCACTGGGCAGGTGTCGCGTTTGCCATGGCATCCTTGCCGGCGCTGGGCCCGTCATGAGCCCGGAGATAGTTTACCTGGTACGGACACGATATCTGCTGGAAATGGATTAGCTTTGTGTAGGAGATCTCTTACAGTGGCCGTCAGCGCTTGTGGTCGCGCAAGCCCTGGAACTTTCTGATCAATTTTTGCCACGCTCTATCCATCTGCTCATCCCTGAATTCCTCAATCGTCGACAGTTGCTGGGCCCCCAGGTTCTGGTTTGCCTCTCTCAACCCCTTATTCCATGTCACCCTGATATCGCATCCACCGGAATAGATACGGACTTCTGCCTGGGCGTCGGGGGCTATAGATTGCTCCAGTTGCAGCATCATCTTCGTTGTGATTCTCACGCCTGTGACCCGTTCTAGTATGGAGTTCGAATAAGGCTACGGAGAGTACTGTATAAGCGATCTATTTTGGGAAAATATTGGGAAACTGTTGGGAAAGAAACGAGGCACGAAAAGAGGTGGTTCGTAAGGTGCTGATACTTTTGCAGGTTTGGTAGGACCACCCAGATTCGAACTGGGGACCTCTACCATGTCAAGGGAGCGCTGTAACGGGTGTTACATTCCGAATCGAGATAAGGGAAGTTGCACGCCTAAGCAACCTGCCAACCAATAGAAGAAAAAGATTACGGAAGCGAATGCGAACGTTGAGACAGTACGCCACATAAGGGTCCTTAGCCCTTGAGCGTTCTCTATCTTTCGTAGTTCCAAGTGCTGGTTATTGTGCTCGGTATGTCTCTTTTCGTAAGTAGCAACCGCCGCTACAATGCTTTGGTAGGTGCCATTTTTTCGCACCAACTCCTCCACGATCGGCTTGAGTTCATCTGTTCGCCCATCATTCTTGGGATACTCACGAGCAGTCACCGTGATAGCTTCCTCGATCAAGCGATTAATTTCGTGCTTGAGGTCCGGTGGGTTAGGCCTGTTTAGCCACCAAGAGTACTTTGAAATACGTTCCTGAATCCTTTTGAAAATGTCGTTACTGTCTTCCGGCATTCGATTGTCCCTTTCTTAGCTACTTTTCCCGCAAGGATTTGGGGCAGATTTGGGGCAAAAATAAAGCCTATGTTGTCCGCCAATGTCCTGCAACATTTTTCTAATGGGCTGATTTTACAGGATAGTCCATCTATGTCCGGGTGTGTGTGGGGGTTCGAATCCCTCCCTCTCCGCCAATACAAAACCCCAGCAGAGATGCTGGGGTTTTTTATTGCATGCCACTTAAGCCACCCCTGCCGTCCGCAACACAAACACCCCCGCCGTAACCGTTACACTGGCCATTAACGTGGTCAAAGCCACGATATTGGCTGCCAGGCGGTCGTTGCCGCCCAGCGCCTTGACCATGACAAAACTGGCGGCGGCTGTCGGGCTGGCGAAGAACAGGAACATCAGCCCAAGTTCGCGCCCTTCAAACCCGGCCAGCCAGGCAGCGAATGTACACAATACCGGTAACGTCACCATCTTCATCACACTGGCACTGATCGCCAGCTTGCGATCGGTACGCATGGCGCTCAAGGAGAGCGTGCCGCCAATGCACATCAGCGCCAGGGGCAAGGTAAGTGAGGCGAAATAGTCACCGCTGGTCATCAGCCAGTTCGGCAGTTGTAACCCGGACCAGGCGAAGGGAACGGCGATGACCACCGCCAGAATGAGCGGGTTGCGCCCGATATCACCGAGAATGCGCCCCCAGCTGGCCGCCTGACCCGGCTGGTAGGCTGTCAGGACAACCACAGAGAGCGCATTGTAGGAAATAATGACCACGCCCAGGAGAAGGCCCCCGGCGGAAAGCCCGAAGTCGCCATAGAGGCTTGCCGCCAGGGCGAGGCCCACAATACCGCAGTTGCCCCTGAAAGCGCCCTGCACATACACACCCCGGTCCATCGCTGGTGCGGTACGTATGGCCCAAAGCCAGCAGAAGAGGAAGCTGGCGAGGGTGGCGGCTACGAAGAATCCAAGCAGTGCGGGGTTGAGGGTGGTATCCAGGTCCGCGCGTACAATACTGAGGAATACCAGGGTTGGCAGAGTCGCGCGGAAGACCAGTGCCGACGCTGTATTGATAAAGTTGGTATTGATCCAGCCGAGCCGCCTGAGACCAAGGCCGATAAACACCATGGCGAATACCGGCAGCGTGGTCTCAAGGGTGTGAAGAAATGTTCCGAGTAGTGTCATCCAGCCGGTGGTTACCGAACTCCAAAGTTAGTGAACTCACCGGTTGCAGAGTCTTCGGTGGTGTTGATTTTGTCGACGATTGCCGAGGGAGGGCCGTCCCGGCACCACTGTCTGAGCGAAACCAGTGACGCCGGTGAGCCCTCTGCAACAATTTCTACGCGGCCATCCGGCAGGTTTCTGGCGTAGCCGGTAACACCCAGGCTGTTGGCCATGTCGGCCGCGGAGGCGCGATAGCAGACGCCCTGGACCTTGCCGCTGATCAGCATTGTGAGTCTCTGGTGGCTCATTGCGTGATCCCTCCTGACATCGAGTGGCTTTTTACAGTTTGCGCCATACCAGCAGTCGATTGTTGGCAGGCATTTCGAAATCGCTTTCAAGCCCGAACCGAACTCGGCCCGCCAGTTCCAGCATGTCATCCATGTTCCTGATGCCCATGTGCGGGGCCTGACTCCGTAGGTGGTGATCGAACTGGCGATTGCTGTCGCTGGTAAATTGCCCCTCATAATTAAACGGCCCATAGAGGCAGAACAGGCCGCCGGCAATGAGGCGTTTAGCCAGCCCGGCGAACATTGCCTCTACCTCTTCCCACGACATGATGTGAGCCGTGTTGGCGGAATAGGCGCCATCAATGGTGTCTACCGGCCAGCTTCCCAGGGAAACGTCCAGTTCTAGAGGTGGGCGAATATTGGCAAGGTCAGCCTCCTGGATCCAGCCGAGCGAATGATCGGCGCCTCCAGGCCGATCACTGGGCTGCCACGTCAGGTGGGGGAGCTCCGCTGCAAAATAAACAGCGTGTTGCCCCGTTCCCGTTCCAATTTCCAATATGGTGGCCGGCTCGGTGAACACCGTTTTGATGCATTCCAGTATTGGTTGCCTGTTATTTACACAGGCCTGTGAGAAAGGCTTGCTGTGGACCATCGTTTACGCCTGTTCGGAATCAATGCCAACCTAAAGAATATCGCGCTGGGCGCAATGGGTAAAAGAATGAGCGTAGGGGATTTCCCGCGTATTCGACATTCGATGATGGTCTATCGGAGGCTTGCCGACTGGAAAATGGCGCCTTCCGCGACATAAAAGTGTCACAAAACAGGCATAAGCTCCATTGGACGATACCCCCAGTGGAGATACCATGCTCAGAACTGTCCGCAGCCGTATTCTGTTCTTTTCCTTTCTATCGGTGTTTGCTTTGGCCGCATTGGCGGCCCTGTCATCGAGCATTATGACCCGTGCGGAGTCCGCTTCAGAGGCATTGGTTCGGGAAAGTCTTATGGAGTCGTGGCTGCTGGAAGATCTTGAACAGGACCATCGCCGGTTGCAGGACCTCGCCTACAAGATCAAGGCGCAACTGATGCTCTGGGATGAAATCGATGCGGAATTCCAGGCATTGACCGAGGTGCTGCCGGAGCACTGGCGTGCAATCGAGGACAATGCCGGGCTGAGCGAGTGGGCGACGGATAATCGAGCGTTGTTTGAGAGCGTGCTGGCGCTCATCGAATCCATGAGACCGGGTATCGAAGGGCGGAGCTACTATCGAGTAGGGCAAGTGGTGGATTTTGACTTGTTCCCGGCCCTCGGCCCGATGCTCACGGCGATCAACAACCGTAAGGAAGCCAGCCGCAACATCATTGAAGTTCGTAGTCAGGACCTGCTGGCCTTTCTGGATACCCAGAAAATCTGGCTGTTGGCCGGCTCTGCTGTATTCCTGATGTCTGTGGTCTTGATGACGCTCTGGCTTCGGCGCTCAGTGATTGGCCGCCTGCAGTTGCTGGAGTCCGGCCTCCGGGAAATGGACGAGACCTCAGATCTTTCCCGGCGCCCGGTTATTACCGGACACGATGAAGTGGCTGGTGTGACGCGCGCGCTGGTAGGGTTGGTTAGCCGGTTTGAGCTCTTTATCGGAGAAGTGAGGACGGCTGCCCACAGCATCAATGACCGGTCCACATCGTTGGACTCTCAGGCAGAGGACGTCCAGGCGTCCACTGATACTACCCGCCGGCAGATTCATGATGTCAGCCAGTCAATGGCGGCCATTGCGAACCAGGCGTCGGCCATTGATTTAGCCACCGAGAACTCAGCCACTACGGTACGAGATGCCGTGGCGGCCAATGCGGTGGTTCAGGAAGGGCTCAGAAACAGTGAGCAGGCAGCTGAACACACGGTGGAGGTGATTGGGCGGGTGTCCCTATCTATCCAGGCATTGAGTGAATCCTCGGGCAAAATCGAGAGCGTGATCGGCGTCATTGCCGATATCGCGGAGCAGACCAATTTGCTGGCATTGAATGCAGCGATTGAAGCGGCCCGTGCCGGCGAACACGGTCGGGGATTTGCCGTGGTGGCAGACGAAGTGCGCACCCTGTCGAAGCGTACGTCGGACTCCACCAGGGAAATTCGCCAATGGGTGACCGACCTGGTAACCGGGGTTTCCGGCGTTGAGGGTCTGCTGGACGAGATGCGCGATGCCGGTGGCATGAACCGGCGGAACCTTGATGCCCTGAAAAACCACCTGGAGCGTCTCGCGAGTCAGTTCACGGAGCTGGAGCTTCGCAGTGCTGAAATTGGGGATGCGGTTGTGGTTCAGAGGGAAGAGATTGACCGTGTCGGTCGGCGGTCAAGGGCGCTTGATGACAGTTCGGGTTCCCTGATCACCAGTGTTGATAACACCCGCCAGATCAGTGAATACCTGAGACAGGAATCGGTCACCATGCGTCAGCTGATTTCCCGGTTTAAGGCAGCCTGACCGACCGGTCAACGCCAAGTGGTGAAAAAAAAGCCTGATAATCGGTCTTCTACAGCCTCGCCAAACCCATTACCATGGCTGCTTTGAGGTGGAGTTGAAAATGACCGACGAAGCAGGCCACGAGCCCCAGCCGGACCCACGTGAAGAGAAATTCGTAGTGGATGTGGGGCTGCTTTCAGAGGACCAGCTTGACGGGCTGGTTGACGAATACTGCACTCGGTACCACGGCCTGAACGACACTGAGAACCCCATGGCAGAGCGTGAGCGGGTAAAATCGGCGGCTCGGCGGGGGGATCTGGTGGTCTGGTTCGATCCGGTAGAGAATACCGCAAGCCTGGGCGTGCCCCGCTGATGATTGTGTCCTGAGCAGTGGGTCCCGGTATTGATGGATGCATCTACCGTCGGGAACCCTTAACCGGTACAATTCGTAAATTCCCATAAAAGCCGCGTGCGAGGTGAGTTTTGATCAGGGTATTGGTTGTTGACGACCATGAACTGGTCAGGTCCGGTATTACCCGGATGCTGGCGGACAACCCCGATATTGAAGTCATCGGCGAAGCATCTTCAGGCGAGGATGCTATTGATTCTGTGCGTAAAGACAGCCCGGATATCGTGTTGATGGACATCCGCATGCCTGGTATCGGGGGGCTGGAAGCGACACGGCGAATCCTGCGCATTGACGACGCTGTGCGGGTGATCGTGGTGACTGCCTGTGCCGATGACCCCTATCCAACCAGGGTGATGCAGGCCGGCGCATCGGCTTATATCACCAAGGGCGCCGACATCAAGGAAATGGTGCGTGCCATCCGCATGGCGCATTCCGGACAGCGTTACATCAGCCCGGAAATTGCCCAGAAAATGGCGCTCAAGCAGCTTGGAGGCGGCGATGCGAGGGACGAAGACGGCGAGCTATCCCTGTTTGACCGTTTGTCCGAGCGCGAAATGCAGATTGCCATGATGGTGGTGGACTGCCAGAAAGTGCAGGACATTTCCGACAAGCTTTGCCTCAGCCCAAAAACTGTAAACAGTTACCGCTACCGCATTTTCGAGAAGCTGGAAATTTCCAGTGACGTTGAGTTGGCGCTGATGGCGGTCAGGCTCGGGTTGCTCGATGCCGACAAGGTCTGACGCATCGGCTGATTCTGCCGAGGCAGGGAACAACAGGGAGTTCGACACCAAAAGCTTCCTGAAGCAGTTAACCGAGCGGCCCGGCGTTTACCGCATGTACGACGCCGCTGGTAATGTGCTGTATGTGGGTAAGGCCCGGAACCTCAAGAAACGGGTGACCAGCTACTTCCGCAAATCCGGCCTGGCGCCCAAGACCGAAGCCCTGGTCTCCCGAATTGACTCCATCGAAGTCACCATCACCAGCAGTGAAACCGAAGCACTCCTGCTTGAACAGAACCTGATCAAATCCCTGCGGCCGCCATACAATATCCTGCTGCGGGATGATAAATCCTACCCTTATATATATCTGTCCTCGCACGATGACTATCCCTCCCTGACGTTTCGCAGGGGGCGCACGAAGAAAGGCGGCGGTACCTGGTATGGACCGTTTCCGAGTTCCGGGGCGGTCAAGGAAAGTCTTAATATTCTACAAAAGATTTTCCGTATAAGATCCTGTAGTGAAAGCTATTTCCGAAACCGCACACGTCCTTGTCTTCAGTATCAGATCAACCGTTGCACGGCACCCTGTGTCGGTTATATTTCCCCCGAGGATTATCGGGAAGACATGCGCCACGCCACCATGTTCCTCGAAGGCAAGAACCCCGCGATCCTGCGGGATCTGATGGCGGCCATGGAAACCGCGGCGAAGAATCTGGAATTTGAGAAAGCCGGTGTCTACCGCGACCAGATAAATCACCTGCGGCACGTTCAGGAGCAGCAAAGCGTGGACGGCGAAGGGGGTGATGCCGACGTGGTGGCCATAGCCCAGGATGCTGGTGTGGTGTGCATCGTGGTGATCATCGTGCGCGGTGGGCGCGTGCTCGGTACCAAGGACTATTTTCCGCGATACAGCATTGAGCAGTCCGAAGCTGAGTTGTTAAGTGCTTTTCTGGGGCAGTATTATTTCGGCGGTAGCACCCGCCGGGAAATTCCACCGGACATCCTGGTGCCGGTGGACGTCGACGGCCAGGAACTGCTGTCCCAGGCGCTGACAGAATCCGCCGGTCGTGACACCCGGGTACGCAAGAATGTGCGTGGAGAACGCCGGCGCTGGCTGGATCTGGCCATGACGAATGCCAGGCAGACATTGCTGACCCACCTGGCCAGCAAGGAAACGGTCTATCGCCGCCTGCTGGCCCTGCGCGACCTGCTGGATCTCGCTGAAACGCCGTCACGTATGGAGTGCTTTGACATCAGTCATAGCCATGGTGAAAACACGGTCGCATCCTGCGTGGTTTTCGACGAGAATGGGCCGCTGAAAAGCGACTACCGGCTCTACAATATCGAGGGTGTCACCGGCGGTGATGACTATGGAGCCATGCGCCAGGTTCTGACGCGCCGATATAAACGCATGGTGGCAGGTGAGGGCAAACGCCCGGACCTGGTGTTCATCGACGGTGGTAAGGGCCAGTTGAACATTGCCCGGGAAGTGTTTGATGAACTTGGTGTTACGGACATTCCGCTGATTGGTGTTGCCAAGGGGGTCACCCGGCGTGCGGGTATGGAACAGTTGATTGATGCCATGACCGGCGACCTCTATCGGGTTCCCGCAGACTCGCCGGCACTGCACCTGATCCAGCATATCCGAGACGAGTCGCACCGTTTCGCCATCACTGGCCATCGGGCCCGGCGTGACAAGAAACGCCGGCAATCCACCCTTGAGGGAATCGAAGGTGTAGGGCCCAAACGCCGCCGCGATCTGATACGTTATTTTGGCGGTATCCAGGAGCTACGCAAGGCGAGTATCGACGAAATGTCCAAGGTTCAGGGAATCAGCAGGAACCTGGCAGAAACCATCTACGCAGTACTGCATGACGAGTAGGGATAGCATGAATTTACCGAACATTCTCACCCTTTCCCGGATTCTGATGATCCCGGTTTTCGTGATTATCTACTACCTGCCGGCGCAATGGAGCTACCTCGTCAGTGCCGGCCTGTTTGCGCTGGCGGCGGCGACGGACTGGTTGGATGGTTACCTGGCCCGGAAACTGAACCAGAGCACACCTTTTGGTGCCTTCCTGGACCCCGTCGCAGACAAACTCATGGTAGCGGTAGCGTTGACCGTGCTGATTGAAGCCCACGCGAGTTTCATTCTGACGATTCCCGCCACGGTGATTATCGGTCGTGAAATCGTGATTTCAGCATTGCGGGAGTGGATGGCGGAAATCGGCAGCCGTGCGAGTGTGGCGGTTTCCTACATTGGCAAGATCAAGACAACAGCGCAGATGGTGGCCATTATCATGCTGCTGGCATTTCCTCCTGGTGTCGTCTGGGCCCAGGCCGGTACGGCCCTGTTGTACGTGGCAGCGGTACTGACGTTCTGGTCGATGATTCTCTATCTAAAGGCCGCCTGGCCGGACCTTTTTCCGGAAAAACACCAGGGTTAACGGGTTAGGGGCGCTGTTCGACCGTCCAGCGAATCACCTCGTTGGCCAGTGCGTTACTGGCCTCGCCAAATGCCTCCACGACTGCTTCAACTTGTTCCCCTGTCGCCGGATGCTGGTACTCAAAGCGTTTGCTGGCAAGGGTATTGCGGGTGCGCTCGTCGATGAGATGCAGGTCCAGCCTGATCAGCGCTACCGGCATGCCGTCCTGATACTCACTCTGGAACGCGCTTAGTTCTCCTGCCATGGTCAGATCACTGCGGGCCGGACTGGTTCCGGTAATAACGCCAGCGAAGCGGCCATCCCGGCGAAAGGCATCGATCAGTTGGTCCCGAACCAGGATGGGAGACTTCTTACTCCAGCGCGCTCCCTGATAGGCCTTTATTTCGTTGCCCTCCGGTTTCACCAGAATACGCGAGCTATCAACAGGGCCTTCGGCCAGGGGCGTTACGAACCGAAGGGTTGTGCTGAATGGTTTGTTGTCAGTGATGGATTCCTCAACCGTGGAAGCCGGTAACTGAAATATTCGATTGGCCGGTCGATCCGGGAACAGAGTACAAGCGGATAACGTGGCGGCAACGACCATGCAGAGCAGTGCCCGTGATGCAGTCAGTGTCATGGATTAAACTCCTGTATCGGCTCGCGGCCCAGCAGAAGGCCGGCCGGGTCGTCCTCCAGGCGGTGGATAAGACTGTCCATGTTTTGCAGCGTTGATCTCAGTTCCCGCATGGCGGGCGCCAGTTCACCGATGCCCTGCATTCCCTGGTCCAGGGAGCCCCCGTTGCGGGCGGTGAGTGCTTCAAGTCGCGCGGTAGCGGTCTCCAGTGAATCCATGGCGCTCTGGGCAGTGGCCATCAACTGGCGGCCTTCCTTGTCCAGCAAAGTGTTCGCTGTGCTGCCAAATTGACGGAAGGTTTTCAGCGTGGCCTCGGTTTGTACACTGAGTTGATCGAAACTCGTCACCAGATTGCTCAGTTCGCTGCGTTGATCCATCAACCCAGACGACACGGCCTCGATGTTCTTGAGGCTGCGGGTGAGGTTGCGGGAGTTTTCCTTGGACACCATGGCATTTGCGTTGGTGAGGAATTGATCAAGCTTGGCAAACAGTTCCTCACTGGAAGCCATCAGGGTGGTAAAGGCCGAGGGTTCGGCCTGGATGGTCGGTGGGGTTTCACGGCTTCCTGTCAGCTTCTGGCTTCCGGGGGTGCCGCCCTTCAATTCGATGTTCATGCTGCCGGTAATGTTGGTTAACGCCAGGCCAGCCCGGGTGTCTTCCTTAATGGGCACATCGTCGTATACCCGAATGAGCACCCTGACGTTGCGCGGGTCATTTGGGTCGAGGCTCAGTTCGGCCACGTCGCCCACCTCAATGCCGCTGTATTTGACCGGGCTGCCCTCCGATAGCCCGCTGACGCCCCGATCAAAAATGATTTCGTACCAGGCATAATCGCGGTCGTTGCCCGCCTGGCCCAGCCACAAGGCGAACGCGAGTGCACTGGCAAGCGCAACCAATGTGAACAGCCCAATCAGGACGTGATGTGCTCTGGGTTCCATAACAGCGTGCCTCTCCCGACTTCCTTGCTACTTTCCGGTTGTTTATGTTTATTGCCCCGTGGCCGGCCGGATGCGATTGACGGCGCGGCCTCTTGGCCCGTGGAAGTAGTCGCGAATCCAGGGGTCGTCCGTGGCTTCCACCACCGCCAGTCGGTCCGCAACCAAGACATGCCGGGCCGCCAACACGGCAATCCGGTCGCAGGTCGTGTACAGCGTATCCAGATCGTGTGTCACCAGGAACACGCTGAAGCCAAGGGCGTCCCGAAGCGTAACAATCAGTCGGTCAAAGGCAGCGGCGCCAATCGGATCGAGCCCGGCCGTGGGCTCGTCCAGAAACAACACCTCCGGGTCCAGCGCCAGGGCCCTTGCGAGCGAGGCTCTTTTGACCATGCCACCTGACAGCTGGGCGGGGTACTTTCCGGCCGCGTTGGCTGGCAGGCCGACCAGTGCGAGCTTCACCCGGGCCAAGTGTTCCGCGTCAGTACGGGACAGTTTGGCATGCTCAATCAGCGGCAGGGCAACGTTTTCCTGGAGAGTCAGGGAGCTGAACAGGGCACCGCTCTGAAACAGCACGCCAAAGCGCCGTTCTACACGGGAGCGTTGTTGTTGAGAAAGAGCCTGCAACTGCTCACCAAAGACCTCTATGGTCCCGGAATCCGCAGCGTGAAGCCCGACAATGCTTCTCATCAATACTGATTTTCCGGTTCCCGAGCCGCCAACCACCCCCAGTATTTCCCGGTGATAAAGGTCAAGATTGAGATCCGTATGTACCTCATGACTACCGAAGCGGTTACAAAGGCCCTTCACGCTGATAACCACATCCTGGTGCGCGGCCTCTTTTCTCACCAGCCCATCTCCATGAAGAATATCGCTGCTATGGAATCCAGCAGAATCACCATAAAGATCGACTGTACCACGGCGGAGGTGGTGTGCTCACCGACGGACTGGGCACTTCCACTAGCCTTGAAGCCCTCCAGGCAACCAATAACGGCAATCACAAACGCAAAGACCGGGGCTTTTCCGAGCCCAACCAGAAGGTGGACGACCTTTACCTTGGTTTCGAGGATATTCAGGATTTGCGGAACCGAGATATCCAGCGCCACGACGCACACCAGCGAACCACCAATAATGCCACTGATCATGCCGACGAAGGTCAATATCGGAAGCGAAACCACCATCGCCAGCACCCGGGGGATAACCAACAGTTCCACGGGGCTCAGGCCGAACGTGCGTAGAGCGTCAATCTCCTCATTGGCTTTCATGGAGCCCAGTTGCGCGGTAAAGGCGCTGGCCGTGCGGCCAGCCAGCAGGATAGCGGCCAGCAGAACGCCGAATTCCCGCAGGAACGAGAAGGCCACCAGGTTCACGGTGTAAATGGTGGCGCCGAAATCATCGAGAATGGTGGCGCCCAGAAATGCAACCACCGCGCCCACCAGAAACGTCAGCAGCGCCACGATGGGAAGGGCATTGAGCCCGGTCTGATGGACATGGGCCACCAGCGATGTGATACGCCATCGCCAGGGTGTTGCAAGAATGCTCGCCAATGTCGCCAGTATCTGGCCGGTAAACCCAATCAACAGCCGTTGTTGATGCCAGAAGTCTTCGATTTTTTCGCCAACACCCGCCAGGAACTCAGTGATCGGGTTGGATCGGAGGGATTTTTCTCCTTCAGGGCTGGCCATCGCGTTGGCAACCAGGCGCAGCAGTTCCTGACGTTCGCTGGAAAGCCCGGGGGTTAACTCGGTAAGCTCATGGAGTTGACTGGCACCCAGAAGGTCCACCAACAGGGATGCGCCGGCGGTATCCAGCGCATTGATTGTTGCCAGATTGACCGAATGCCCGTTAGGTAACTCCATTGCGGTGGCTTTTTGGACATCCCGCTTCAAGCGGCCGTAGTTCGGAAGCGTCCAGTCGCCCGAGACGGTCAATTGGCCGTTCTGGAATTCAAGCTTGCCAGGGGAGGGCATCTGGAAATCCCGTCTCCTTTGTTGAGGATTGGCGATGGGTGTTCCTTGATACTAGCTCAAATTCGCGTGTTGGGGGTTGCTGCGTTCGAGTGCAATCGATCAGAATCTGAACTAAAACAGAAAGTTGAAAAAAGTGGTTGACGCAAACGGCCTAATCCGTAGAATACGCCCTCGTTGATCAAGCGGGAATAGCTCAGTTGGTAGAGCACAACCTTGCCAAGGTTGGGGTCGCGAGTTCGAATCTCGTTTCCCGCTCCAATTAACACAGTCTCTCAATGCCCACCTGAGAGCATAAAAGTATCGAATCCCCTTCGAACTTTTCCCGGCGCGGTGGCAGAGTGGTTATGCAGCGGACTGCAACTCCGTGTACGCCGGTTCGATTCCGACCCGCGCCTCCAATTTTTCTACCTTAGATTCAACTACCCCAGAATTCTCCGCTGGACAGAGTGCGGCATAAACCGCGTGACAAACGCAGCAATGTAAGTCTGAGGCGTAACCAGATACCTTGGCTTGGGACGTCCCACTTCCGCAGCCTGGTAAATTTTTTCGGCAACATCCAACGCACTGGCTGTAAACGGCTTGATTCTGGCGCCAGGTGCGAGCGCTGCTTCCATTGCTTTGTACTTTTCCCGATGCACCGCACTTGCCCGGTCAATCACGGGCTGCAGAGCGGCCAGGGCATGTTCTCTGAACCGGGTCGCCACGGGCCCGGGAAGCACAAGCGAGACACTTTCCAGGCTTTTGCTGTCCTGCTCATCAAACCAGAAGCTGTCGTGAGCCGCGTTCATCGCGGATTTGGCGGCACAGTAGGCGCCTTTCATTTTCTGGGGCGCTATGGATAAGACGGAGCTCACCGCGATGACCCGTAAGGGTACTTCATGTTGCTCGCAGAGCCTCAGACAGACGGCGGCCAGCTTGATGGGGCCGAATACGTGGGTGCAGAACTGCTTTTGCCACATGGATTCGGACAGATCGCGAAGCGCGCCGAATTGCCCGTAACCGGAGTTGTTGACCAGAATAACCCGCTCGGCTGCTGCAATTTCGGTTTCCAGCTCGCCCGCAAGCCCCTCGATTTTCTCAAAGGACTCAAGATCCAGCGTCATCTCCAGATCTGCGAATTCAATGCCACTGGGCTGTCGGGACAGGGCGATAACCCTACAACCTTCCCGGGCAAAGAGAGCGCAGGCCTCGCGGCCAATTCCGGCGCTGGCACCGGTTACCAGGGCGAGTTTCGTCATAATGGATGTCCTTTGGTTTGATGCCAGACCTCCCATAAAGGGAGGGTGGCAGTGACGCCTATAGTACATTGTCGCCTGAATCTACCGGCGTTGTTGATTCAGTTTTTTCACACCAGAAGCAAGATGGTCTCAGTCAGAGCCTTGTCTTTGTGACGCACTTCCGCCTCCAGTTTATTAACAATTTAATTTAAGGGTTGAATAAAACGAGCGCTCGTTCTATTTTTGTTGGCGGAGGTCGCGATATGAACAATTCCAATCAAACGAATTCAGGCAACGCAAATGGGTCAATGCGGCTAGACGGCAAGACTGCTCTGGTAACGGGTGCTGCTGGTGGCTTGGGTCAGAGCTTTACTCGTTGTCTCGTTGAAGCCGGCGCCAGCGTCATTGTCAGTGGCCGTCGCCGAGAGGCACTTGAGTCCCTCAAGGCCGAATTTCCGGAACATGCTGATCGTATCCACGTAGTCACTATGGATGTCACCAACGAGTCCAGTGTCTCTGAAGCCTTCAATACCATGGCTGATGAGGTCGCCATCCCGGACGTTGTCGTTTCCAATGCCGGTGTGGCAACGAGCAAGAAGGCTCTGGATCTTAATGGTCAGGATTGGGACCGGGTGATCGACACAAACCTCAAGGGATGCTGGCTGGTTGGCAACGAAGCCGCCCGTCGTCTCTCGGCAATCAATCGGGGCGGGAGCATCATCATGATTTCTTCCATCCTTGGTCATCGCGTGGCCGGCAACGTGGCGCCTTATGCCGCCGCCAAAGCTGGTGTCGAGCAACTGACCCGTGCCCTTGCGCTGGAATGGGCCCGTTACGGAATTCGCGTTAACGCACTGGCGCCGGGATACATAGAAACCGATCTGAACCGCGATTTCTTTGCCAGTGAACCCGGCCAGAAAATGATCCGCCGTATTCCTCAGCGTCGATTGGGGCAGGCTGATGACTTGAGTGGTCCGTTGTTGCTGCTGGCTTCCGGACTTTCCGACTATATGACCGGCAGCACCCTTGTGGTGGATGGCGGCCATCTTCAATCCTCGTTGTAAGGAGTGGGCTGTGGATTTCAATTTGGACCCCAGGAACGAGTCGTACCGAAAACGCATCCGGGATTTCGTCGAACAGGAGCTATTGCCGCTGGAGCAGAACCCGTTAGCCTACGATGAGCACGAGAACATTGCGACAGACTATCTTGAGAAGATGCGTGCAAAGGCAAAGCAGCAAAGCCTGTGGTGCTTGCAGATTCCCGAGCGCCTGGGCGGTCAGGGGCTCGATATCTCGGGTATGGCTGCCTGTTACGAGGAAATGAACCGTTCGATTTTCGGGCCGGTGGTGTTCAATTCCGCGGCACCGGACGACGGCAACATGACCGTGCTTGCGAAAGTCGGGACAGAGGCCCAACAGGAGCGTTGGCTCAAACCCATCGTTGAGGGCAGGGTGCGTTCGTCTTTCGTCATGACCGAGCCACCTCCCGGTTGTGGCTCGGACCCCGGCATGATGCAGACTACCGCGACGCGCAAGGGCGATCGTTGGGTGATTCATGGCCACAAGCACTTCATCACCGGAGCAGCAGAAGCCTCCCATTTCATTCTGATTGCGCGCACGTCTGAAGATACTCGCAAAGGTCTGAGTGCTTTCCTGTTTCACAAAGACGATCCGGGCTGGGAGATCATCCGGCGTATTCCAATCATGGGGCCGGAAGAACACGGCGGCCACTGCGAGCTGCGCTTTGATGGCCTGGAAATCCCGGACGAGAATCGGCTGATGGAGGTGGGTGACGGTCTCAAAGTGACCCAGATTCGACTGGGCACGGCCCGTCTTACCCACTGCATGCGATGGCTGGGCCTGGCGAGACGCTCCCTGGAGATTGCCACCGACTATGTGGATAACCGGGAATCCTTTGGTCAGCCCCTGGCACAACGCGAAGGGGTGCAGTGGCTGCTGGGAGAGGCGGCAATGGAGATTCAGATCGGCCGATTACTGACCATGCACGCTGCCTGGAAACTGGACCAGGGTGATTTTGCCCGAAAAGAGGTTTCCATGGCCAAAGTGTCGGTGGCCGATACCTTGCACAAGGCGGTAGACACGGCAATCCAGCTCTGCGGCGCCAGGGGGTACTCCAAGGATACCCCGTTGGAGTGGATCTATCGCTATGCCCGCCAGGCAAGGCTGGTGGATGGCGCATCGGAAGTGCACAAAATGGTGTTCTCGAGAACACTCCTGGCTGAGCGTACAGACTTCTGGCACTGGGGAGTCGAAGCCTGATGTCTGCACTTGAGGATACCTTTGCCACTTTTATCGTGCGGCAGACTGGAGCCTCCGACGCAACGGTCGTCTCTTTCGACAAGCTTTCCGGAGGGGCGATCCAGGATAACTTCGGGCTAACGCTGGATTTGGAGGGCGGTAACCGTCCTGGGCGGCACGAATTTGTGGTGAGGCAGGACGCACCGTCCGGGGTGGCCGAGAGCTTGACCAGGCCGCAGGAATTTCGGGTGTTGCAGGCCGCTTTCGGTGCCGGGGTAACGGCGCCTGAACCTCTCTGGCTGTGCGAGGATACTGCGGTCACCGGGCAGGTGTTCTATGTCATGGCTCGGGCTGCCGGGAGTGCGTCACCACGCAAGCTGGTCAAGTCGGAGTTTACTGACGAGCAGCGCCGCGCTCTTGTTCGAACGTTTGGCGCAGAGCTTGCGAGACTTCACAGCGTCAGGCCGCCGGACGATTCGCTGGACTTTCTGGCGATGCCCAACCCGGATAATCCGGCCCTTAGCCGGGTCGCCCTTTACCGCCGCTATCTGGAAGAGATTGGTGAGCCACACCCGGTGCTGGAGTGGGCACTGAACTGGCTTGAGGATAACGCCCCGGAACCAGATCTCACTGTTCTATGCCACTGCGATTTCCGAACCGGCAATTACATGATAAGCGGCGACAGACTGACTGCCATTCTGGATTGGGAATTCGCCGCCTGGAGCGACCCTTGCGAAGACCTGGGGTGGCTCTGCAGTCGCAGTTGGCGTTTCGGCGCTGATGAACGGGAAGTGGGCGGAATTGGAGATAAACAGGATCTTCTGGACGGCTACCGGGAGGTAACCGGAGCCAGCATTAGTCCAGCAAGGGTCAACTACTGGGAGGTCATGGCGCTGGTGCGCTGGGCCGCCATTGCCCTGCAACAGGCGCGTCGTCACATGTCGGGTGAGCAGCGCTCGCTCGAGCTGGCGTTAACCGGCCGCATGGTCGCTCAGATGGAATATGACCTGTTGAACCAGATTCAGGAACTGGAGGATGGCAATGATCAATCGACCTGAGACTCGTGACCTGCTGGCCGAGGCTCGCCAGGTGTTGCTCGATTCTCTGGCTCCCAAGCTTAGTGGAGAGCGCAAATACGAGGCATTGATGATCGCCAATGCAATGGGCATGGCCATCCGCGAACAGGAACAGCGAGAGGCGGGAGAGCCTGAATCAACCGACGTCATGCTCTCCCGTTTTCTGGCCGGGCACGTGCTTCCGGAGGACCCGGGGCAGGGTGATCGGACGCTGGCCAGGGCGCTTCGTGAACGCGTTGTCGACGGCGGCGACCGTGAGTTGCGGGCGGTTCTTCGCGCAATTACGGAGACTCGGCTGAAAGTAAACAATCCGGGCTACCTGAAATAACCCGAACAATCCCGGATGGTGTGACATGGGTGTGAAATGAACAAGTACAAGAACCTGAACAAGACCACCGCAAACTATTCGCCACTCACCCCGCTCACGCTGCTGCAGCGGTCCGCTCGGGTGTACCCGGACAAGCTGGCGGTGATTGATGATGACATGAACCTGTCCTATCGGGAGCTTTACGCCCGCTGCCGTCAGATGGCCAGTGCCCTGTGTCGACGCGGTATCGAGACGGGCGACACGGTAGCAATCCTGTGTCCCAACTCCCACGAAATGCTTGAGGCCCATTACTCCGTGCCTATGTCGGGTGCGGTACTGAACGCCATCAACATCCGTCTGGATGCCGGGGCCCTGTCCTTTATCCTGGCCCATGGTGAAGCACGGGTTCTGTTTTACGACACCCAGTGGGAAGAGCAGGTCCGAGCCGCCGTAGCCGAGCTTGAGGTTAATCCCTTGTTGGTTGCCATCGATAGCAAGGCAGGGAAGAGCCAGGGTCTGGCGGATCTTGATTACGAAACTTTGCTGCAGGAAGGCGATGCGGAAGCCGGCTGGCAGCATGCCACAGACGAGTGGGATGCCATTTCCCTGAACTACACCTCTGGAACGACAGGCAATCCCAAAGGCGTGGTTTACCACCATCGCGGTGCCTACCTGGCGGCCATGACCAACGCCATGGCTTTCGACATGACGGCCGAGACCGTCTACCTGTGGACCCTGCCAATGTTCCACTGCAATGGCTGGGCTTATACCTGGGCAATCACCGCCGTTGGCGGCACCCATGTGTGTCTTCGGGAGGTGGATAGCAGGGAGATCTACCGGCGGATCGAAGACTACGGCGTGACCCACATGTGTGGGGCGCCGGTGGTGATGAACCTGCTGATACAGGAGCTGGGGCGCGCCAGCCTGACACTTTCCCGGCCAGCCCAGTTTGCTCTGGGCGGCGCAGCGCCTCCCAGTAGTGTGATTCGCAAGGCTGAGGAAATTGGCTTCCAGATCACCCACCTGTATGGCCTGACCGAAACGTTTGGCCCTTCGACACTCTGTGTGCCTCAGCCGGAATGGCAGCAATTGCCGCTGGAAGAACGGGCGTTAAAAATGTCCCGCCAGGGCGTTTCCACGCACGGCCTGGATGAAGTTGCGGTGCTGGATATGGTCAGCGGGGAGGCGGTGCCTGCAGACGGAAAAGCCATGGGCGAGATCTGTATTCGTGGCAACACGGTGATGAAGGGCTACCTGAAAAATGAGGAAGCCACCGAAAAGGCCTTCAGCGACGGCTGGTTCCACACCGGTGATCTGGCCGTCATGCACCCGGATCATTATGTCGAAATCCGCGACCGGGCCAAGGATGTGATCATCTCCGGCGGCGAAAACATCTCCAGCCTGGAAGTGGAGGAGGTGCTATACCGGCACCCGAAAGTGTCTGAGGCTGCAGTGGTGGCGATGGCCGACGAAAAATGGGGCGAGGTTCCCTGCGCCTTTATCAATCCGATCGATGATGGCGAAGAACCCACGCCCGAGGAGATCATCGCCTTTTGTCGGGCGCAAATGGCGCACTTCAAGGCGCCGCGGAAGGTCGTGTTGGGTGAATTGCCCAAGACCGCCACTGGCAAGATCCGAAAAAACATTCTAAGGGACACGTTGTCCTGATGACTACGCTGGCCATGGTCAGCAGGAGGTTGCGATAACGCGAACGACGAACTTATGACAATGAAATCGTGGCTTGATTTAACAGGCCAGAAAGTTCCAGTGACAAAAAAGACAAGAACACAGGAGCATTACCATGAAAACATCAAGCATCAAGAAACTGCTGGTTGCGATGACCGCAACCGCTACGCTTGGTACCGCTGGTATCAGTTATGCTGAGGAGCCAATTCGGCTCGGGGGCCTCTACATCCTCTCTGGCAGTGCTGCCACCTATGGTGAGTTTGCCCAGAAGGGCATCAACCTGGCAGTGGATGAAATCAACAGCTCCGGCGGCATTCTGGGTCGTCAGGTCGAAATGGTCTATGAGGACACCCAGGGGAAGGCTTCAGTAGCCATCCAGGCCGCTCGCAAACTGGTCTACTCGGAGGGTGTGGACGCCCTCGTGGGCCTGGACAGCTCTGGCGTGGCACAGGGTATGGTTCCAACCATGCCGGAGTTACAGAAACCCCTGATCATTACCCACGCTGCCACGCCGGATGTCACCGGCAAGTTGTGTAATTCGTTCACCTACCGTATCAGTGTCAACGTGGCCCAGAATATGAAGGCCGCCGCGCTGGTGGCTGCAGAAACCGATGCCACCAACTGGACCACCATCGGTCCGGACTATGCCTTCGGCCATCAGTCCTGGGAATTCTTCGGAAACTACCTCAAAGAGATCAATCCGGACGTCAACCTGATGTCGGAGACCAACTTCCCGCGCTTCGGCGCCGAGGATTTCACCCCGTTCATTGACAGGGTCATGGACTCTGACGCCGAGGGCGTTCTGATCTCTGTCTGGGGTGGTGACCTGGTCAATTTTGTCCGCCAGGCAAACACCCGCGGGTTCTTCGAAGAGGACCTGGAGGTCATGTTTACCGTGGGCGCAGCGACTGAAGTACTGACCGCACTGGGCGAGGAAATGCCTGAGGGAGTGCACCTGTCTACACGTTACTGGTACGAGGCCTACGACAACGACATTAACGACCGCTTCGTGAAAGCCTACCTTGATGCCTACGGCAACCCTCCGAGCTATAACGCTGAGGGTGCGTACGCTGCCATCTACGCCTATAAGCAGGCGATGGAAGCGGCCGGCAGCACCGAGGGGCCGGCTGTTGCCAAGGCGCTCAGCGGCATGAGCATGGACGCCCCGAACGGCACGGTGACGTTCCGCAAAGGCGATAACCAGGCCATGGTCAGCCCGAACTGGGGTGTTTCCGGCTCCATGCATCCAGAGCATGGCATCCGCACGCTGAACAACCTGCAGATATTTGACGGCGAGAAAGTAGCCCGCACCGTCGAAGAGACCGGTTGCAAGCTCTGATCTGACTGTTGTTCTTTTGCTTGCCGTGGCGCCCTCAGGGGC
>NZ_JAFCAE010000003.1:41562-435058 GCF_028581595.1 Marinobacter sp. DS40M6
CCCCCCCCCCCCCCCCCCCCCCACGAATCCGGCCCTAACGTAATGAGGTAATACATGTCTGGCATCGGAGCGGCGTTGCTGAATAGTCTCGATATAGGATTGCTGCTGTTCATTATCGCAGTGGGCCTCAATATCGTGTTCGGTGTGCTGAACATCATCAACTTTGCCCACGGGGCACTTTACATGCTGGGGGCCTATCTGGCCTTCACACTGATCAATATCGCGGGCATGCCTTTCTGGGCAGCCCTGATCCTGGCGCCCATTGGCGTCGCTATCCTGGCCGTCATCATCGACCGGTTGCTGTTGCGCTTTATCTATTCCCGTGACGTGGCAGACAGCCTGCTTCTGACTTTCGCTATCCTGCTGATCATCAACGAGAGTGTGAGGATGATCTGGGGCAGTGGTATCCATGTGGTCCAGCCGCCGGATCTGCTGTCAGGTTCGGTGCGGCTGTTGGGCAGTTCCGTTGCCACCTACAGCCTGTTCGTGATCGTCATCGGCCTACTATTGCTGGCTGGTCTCTGGTACCTATTCAACCGCACCCGCGTCGGCCGCATCATGCGAGCTGCGGCACTGGATCGCGATATGGCCGAGGCGCTGTGCATCAACACCCGGCTGGTGGTGACCGGCGTGTTTGCCTTTGGCGCCTGGCTGGCCGCTGTCGGTGGCGTCATGGCGGCACCCATGCGAGCACTGGACCCCGGCATGGGGGACAAGATCATTATCGAGTCGTTCATTGTGGTGGTGATCGGAGGGCTGGGCAGCTTTCCGGGCGCCTTGCTTGGAGCCATCATCCTGGGCCTGATTCATGGCTTCGGTGGCCGCTACCTGCCGGAAGTGAACCTGCTGTTGCCGTTCGTCGGCATGGCGCTGGTTCTGTTGTTCAAACCACACGGCATTATGGGCAAAGGGGCAAATGCATGAAAACCAAGGTTCTGATGGCCATTCTGGCTGTGGTGATTGCCGGGCTGATTGCGGTGCCCTGGATTGCTTCCTATTTCTATGTGTTTATTTTTACCGAAATCCTGATCCTGGGTCTGTTCGCGGCCAGCTTCAACCTGATTTTCGGTTATACCGGCATGCTGAGCTTCGGGCATGCGGCGTTCTTCGGTATTGGCGCTTACGCCACGGCCCTAGTGCTGATCCACCTGGAGTGGCCGTTCCTGGTCTGTCTGATGGTTTCCATGGGGGCCTCTGCACTACTGGCTTTGATGATCGGCTTCCTGAGCGTCCGCCTCAATGAGGTGTACTTTGCCATGCTGACCCTGGCTTTTGGCATGATGGTCTTTGCTATCGCCTACCAGTGGCGCTCGGTGACCAACGGCAGTGACGGCCTCGCCGGGTTTACCCTGGGCTCCTTCGGGCTGGGGCTTGACCTCACTCTGGCGAATCCCTCGGTCTATTACCATGTGGTGCTGGGTATTGTGGCCATTGCCGCGATAGTGCTTTATCTGATCTGCCGCAGTTCGTTTGGCATGATCCTCAAGGCAATCCGTCAGAATCCCGAGCGGGTATCCTTCGCCGGGCTGAACGTGCGGACGTATCGTCTTGTGGCTTTCGTTATCGCCGGAACCTTTGCGGGCCTGGCCGGTGGTCTGATCGCTCCATTCCTGCGTGTGGCGAGCCCCGAGCTTCTGCACTGGTCGATGTCCGCCGAACCCATACTGATGGCCATCCTGGGGGGTACCGGGTTTTTCCTGGGACCGTTCATCGGCTCTGCGGCGTTCGTATTGCTGGAAACCTGGATCACCACTTACACAGAGTCCTGGATGTTGGTTCTGGGTATCATCCTGGCGCTGATGGTCATCTTCTTCCGCAAGGGGCTGTTGGGCACCGCCATTGACTGGTGGATGGAGGTGAAGAAATGACTAACCCAGTCCTTACCATTGCTAACCTGACCAAGCGTTTTGGCGGCGTCACCGCGGTTTCCGATATCAACCTGGAGGTCATGCCCAAGGAAACCATCGCGATTATCGGCCCCAACGGTGCCGGCAAGACCACCTTCTACAACATGGTGTCCGGCCGGATGCAGCCGACGGAAGGCACGATCACGCTGGACGGCAAGGATATCACCGGCTTGCCTCCCCACAAGATCAGCCGGCTGGGCGTATCGCGATCGTTCCAGATCAATAATATTTTCCCGGAAATGACGGTGCAGGAGAACGTGGAAGTGGTGCTGTCGGCCTATCATGGCCACAGTCGCAAGCTGTTCAATATCGCGTCCCGCAATACCGCAATCCAGCACGAGGCGGTTGGGTTTCTGAAGCGTCTGGGCATCGACAGCCTGAAAGCACAGCGTGCAGAAGTGATCAGCTACGGCGACAAGCGATTGCTGGAGATCGCCATGGTGCTGGCAACGCAACCCAAGCTGGTACTGCTGGACGAGCCAACTGCCGGGATGACTCCGGATGAAACCCGGCGCACCACCCAACTGATCAAACAACTTGCCGGTAGCGGTGACTACACCTTCATGATCACCGAGCACGATATGGATGTGGTCTTCAATCTGGCGGATCGGATTCTGGTCATGCACCGTGGCGAGAAGCTTTTTGCCGGCACACCCGAGGAAGTCAAGAACCACCCGGAGGTGCGTGTTGCCTACCTGGGCGAAGAAGACGACGAAGCGGTCGAGGAGGCCAACCCATGATTCTTGATGTTCGCAACATTCAAACGTTCTACGGCGAGAGTCAGGCGCTCCAGGGTGTGACCCTTCAGCTCGAAGCCGGTGAGACGGTTTGCATCCTCGGCCGGAACGGGGCGGGAAAGAGCACCACCCTGAAAAGCATCATGGGGCTGACGCCTCCGAGATCCGGAGAGGTCGTCTATGAAGGCAAGCCAGTCCAGGGCTGGCCGGCACACCGCATCGCCCGCGCGGGCATCGGGTATGTACCGGAAGACCGCCGGATATTTCCCGGTCTGACGGTGCGGGATAACCTGGATGTAGCTTCCTATCAACGCAAGGGCAGTGCCGCGCGTTGGACGGTGGATGGCATCCTCAAGAAATACGAGATGCTGGGCGAACGGGCGGACCAGGACGGCGCGACCCTGTCCGGTGGCCAGCAACAGATGCTGGCGGTGGCAAGGTCCCTGATGATTCAGCCACGACTGTTGTTGCTGGATGAGCCCAACGAGGGGCTGGCCCCGGTTATCGTGCAGCAGATCGGTGAGCTGATTGACGATCTCAGCCAGACCACCACCATCCTGTTTACCGACCAAAGCGTGCGATTCGCACTCAAGCATGCTCAAAGAGCCTACATTCTGGAAAAGGGCCAGGTTGTGCACGAGGCGAGCAGTCAGGACCTGAAGGCGGACCAGGCCACCCAGGACCGATTCTTGTCCGTGGCATAGTGTGGCTTATAATCCCCGCCGCAGAGGCAAATGGACGTGGCAGTTATGATCGAAAATTACGAAGCATTCCGCGGTGAACTCCGCATGTCCAAGGAGGATGTGATCCGCGATGTGTACCGCCAGAACCAGGAACGCATCAGTATTAAAAAGGAGGCGACGGCGGTCAAGAATCTGACCCGAATCATCGACTCGACCCTGCGGCTGGCTAACTCCAAGGGGTTCCATGCGATGACCCTGAGGGACCTTTGCGGGGATTCCGGCATGAGCATGGGTGGGCTCTATGCGTATATCCGCAACAAGGATGACCTGATCCACCTGATCCAGAGCCACGGATTCATTATCACGCGTCGGACTCTGATCCATTACACGGAAGACGTCGAGGATGTCCGGGACAGAATGTTCTCTGCGATCAAGGCACACCTGTATCTGAGCGAGCTGATGCGGGCCTGGTTCTACTTTTCCTACATGGAAGCGAAGAGCCTGCCGGCCGAGGAAAAACGGGACGCTGTCGCCATTGAGCTGGAGATTGAGGAGATCTTTCTGCGGCTTATTGAGGATGGCATAGAGGCCAAGGTTTACCGCTCGAGAAATGCCCGCCTTGTTGCCTCCATGATCAAGGCCCTATTGCAGGACTGGTACCTGAAACGCCGGAAATACCGCGACCAGAATGTTGCGGTCGACGACTATGCTGCGTTTGTCAGGGATGTGATTGAAAGCTATCTGCTTGGAGAGCGTTGACTCTCTTCTGTGAGGAATGTGATGACTATCAGACTGACAAACCCGGCACTGTTGCGCGAAAGCGCCCATATCAACGGCGAATGGGTCCAGGCCCGTTCGGGTAATCGGCTCGCGATAACCAATCCAGCCAATGGAGAGCATCTTGCCTATGTGCCGGATATGGACGCCGAAGATACCCGGCAGGCCATTCGGGCGGCTGAGGCAGCGTGGCCGGAATGGCGCGCTCGTCCGGCCAAGGAGCGAGCGGGTGTTCTGCGTCGGTGGTTCGATCTGGTGATGCAACATCAGGAGGACCTGGCCTGTTTGATGACGGCTGAGCAGGGCAAGCCGTTGGCCGAGGCACGCGGTGAGGTTGCGTACGGCGCCAGCTTCATCGAGTGGTTTGCTGAGGAAGCCAAGCGGGCCTACGGTGACGTTGTTCCCGGCCACGGTCGTGACAAGAGGATTGTGGTCATCAAACAGCCGATCGGGGTAGTGGCGGCAATCACGCCCTGGAATTTTCCGGTGGCGATGATCACCCGTAAGGTCGCCCCGGCACTGGCTGCCGGTTGCCCGGTGGTGGTCAAACCGGCGGAAGACACGCCGTTGTGCGCGCTTGCGCTCACGGTGTTGGCCGAGGAGGCCGGAGTTCCACCGGGGATCCTCAACATCGTTACCTGCTCGAAAGACCGGGCGCCGCAGGTGGGTGAGGAACTGACCACCAGCCCTGTGGTTCGCAAGGTGTCGTTTACGGGGTCCACGCCCGTGGGCAAACTCCTGATGCGCCAGGCCAGTGGCACGGTCAAGAAAGTGAGCCTGGAATTGGGCGGCAATGCACCGTTTATCGTGTTTGACGACGCCGATCTCGATGCCGCGGTAACCGGATTAATGGCCTCCAAATACCGTAATACCGGGCAGACATGTGTATGCGCGAACCGCATTTATGTGCAATCTGGCGTGTATGATGAATTTGTTGAGAAGCTTAAGGCTGCGGTTGGCAAGTTGGTCGTCGGGGCAGGCCTGGAAGGCGAAACGCATCAAGGTCCGCTGATCAACCAGGCTGCGCTGGACAAAGTCCGGCGGCACATCGCTGATGCGACAGAACGGGGCGCAAAAGTGGTGATGGGAGGCCAGGCGCACGCTCTTGGTGGCACCTTCTTCGAGCCCACCATCCTCACGGACGTCACCCAGGACATGCTGGTGGCCAGTGAGGAGACCTTTGGCCCGGTGGCACCGCTGTTCCGGTTTGAGACCGAGGAGCAGGCCATCGCCATGGCCAACGATTCGGAATTTGGTCTGGCGGCATACTTCTACAGTAATGACATCCGGCGCATCTGGCACGTGGCGGAGGCCCTGGAAACCGGCATGATCGGCATCAACGATGGCATCATTTCAACCGAGGCCGCTCCCTTCGGCGGGGTCAAGGAGAGTGGCCTGGGTCGTGAAGGGTCACGGCATGGCCTGGACGAGTTCATGGAACTCAAATATCTATGCCTCGGTGGTATGCGCTGAGTCCCGTGTTCAAGGAGAATTAAATGTCTGGTGCCCTATCTCACTTGCGTGTCCTGGATCTTTCCAGGGTGCTGGCCGGCCCTTGGGCGGGCCAACTCCTGGGCGATCTGGGTGCGGAGGTTATCAAGATTGAGCGCCCCAAATCCGGGGACGACACTCGCTCCTGGGGGCCGCCTTATCTTCAGGGGGCCGATGGCAACGCAGATCTCTCTGCCTACTTCCTGACTGCCAATCGAAACAAGCAGTCCCTTGCGGTCGATATCGCCCATCCCGAAGGGCAGGAACTGATCCGAAAGCTGGTCGCAGAGTCGGATGTCATCCTTGAAAACTTCAAGGTCGGGGGACTCAAACGCTATGGCCTGGATTACGACAGCCTGAAACGTATCAACCCCAAACTCATCTACTGCTCGATCACCGGATTTGGCCAGGATGGCCCTTACGCGAACCGGCCCGGATATGATTTCCTGATTCAGGCCATGGGTGGGCTTATGAGTATCACCGGGCAACCGGACGGCGAGCCCGGCGCCGGGCCGATGAAGGTCGGCGTGGCACTGACGGACATCATGACCGGGCTGTATGCCACCATTGGTGTGCTCGCTGCGCTCAGTCACCGTGACCGTACGGGAGAGGGGCAGTATGTGGAGGCGGCGCTGCTGGATGTGCAGGTAGCCTGTCTGGCGAATCAGGCCATGAATTACCTGACCACGGGCCAGGCGCCAGGGCGGATGGGTAATGCCCATCCCAATATTGTCCCATACCAGGATTTCCCTACCGCAGACGGCAACATGGTGCTAACGGTCGGTAACGATGAGCAGTTCACCCGGTTGTGCGATGTTCTTGAGCATCCGGAGTGGGCAAGCGATGAGCGTTTTGCGACAAATCGGGCTCGCGTAGCGAATCGAAAGGAATTGATTCCCAGGCTGCGGCAGGCCACGGTGATGCGGTCAACACAGGAATGGGTACAAATTCTGGAGCGTTCAGGGGTGCCCTGCGGGCCGGTTAACACCCTGGATCAGGTATTTGAAGACCCACAGGTTCTTGCGCGGGGAATGAAACAGTCTGTTCAGCATCCATCGCTGGGCGATGTCCCGACGGTTGGCAATCCGATCAGGCTGAAGCTGACGCCGGTAAGTTACAGGACGGCGCCTCCGCTGTTGGGGGAACAGTCTAAACAAGTCCTTGAGAAGATTGCCGGCCTTTCTCCCGGCGAAATAGAGGGCCTCAGGGAACGCGGCATAGTCTCGTGATCTGGTGTTGCGTTAGCTTTCCTCAGCCAATGCCACCAGATCCGTACGGATATCCTCCACGCTAAGCTCTGGGCGGATCAGCAGGCGGGCCTTGCCTTCGCGATCGAACACATATACCGCGCCGCTGTGCGAGACGTTGTAGTTGCCTTCCGCATCTGGCTCGTCGTAACCAAAGGTGGTGCGGTAACGCTTACTGAGCTCCCTGAGCGCCGGTTCCTCGCCGGTCAGGCCGATGGCCCGGTCGCTGAAAAAGCTTACGTAGCTGTCGATGCGTTCTGGGGTGTCCCGTTGTGGGTCCACGCTGACAAAGACAATCTGCGTGTTTGCTCGCATTTCCGCGGGCAAATCCTTCACCGCTCTGGACAGTTTCTGGAGTGTGGCGGGGCAGATATCAGGGCAGGATGTGAAGCCGAAGAACAGCAGCCGGATATTGCCGTCGGTTTGCTTGGCCGTCACCGTGTCGCCGGAGGTGCCGGTAAGTTCGAAAGCCAGTTCCGGCATCAGGCCGCTGATGTCCTTGCTGTTCCAGTTTTCATTGTCGCCAAAACACCCACCGAGCATCACCAGGGACGCCAAAAGTGCCATGGCAGAGATCGCTTTATGACTGCAGGGTAGGAACCGGTTTTTCATGAATGGCTGGCCTTCAGCTTTTCGTTATAGGGCGACACCTTGCCATCTTCACGCATGGCACGTCGAAGGATAATCAGAATGCCGAGGATGCTCATCATGGCCGGGGGAATCCAGGTCAGCAATCCGCCCAGCAACTGGTCCGTTTCTGGCGGCATTGGCCAGGCTCGACCGCAGACTTCGTACACGTCGTACACCATGCCCCTTGAGAACACGATGGTGGCGCCCAGAATCATCTGGGGGATGGCAACCAGGGCCAGAAGAAGGATGCGTTTGCCGTAGCCCAGCGCATCGCTGATGACGGGTGAACGTGGATCAAAGATCAACCACCAGAACAGCATGCCGTCCAGCAGCATGCTCCAGTTCATGATCCAGTACAGATCACGGCTGAGCATGGCGTCGAAGTGGATTGGCGGCCACAGCCAAAAGTAGATCAGCCCCACAAACAGGAATGAGGCAATCGCCGGGTGCTGGAGAAAACGGTAAATCCACCCCAGCGGTATTAGCGCTCGCCGTACGCCGGGATTGATCAGTCTGTAGAGGAAACGCATCACCGGAAGGGGGTTGGACAGGGCAATCAGGATCGGCCCCAGGTGGTGCAGTATCAGATGCTGGCCCCGGTGAACGAAGAACATGTACTGGGAGTAGTAATCGAAACGGGTTTGCATCACGCCGTAGCAAAGCATAACGCCCACCACAAACACCAGTATCCGGCCGCTTCCGGGTCGGTCGTCAGCAGGCATCCTGACCAGGCCGTACCCGTAGAACGCCAGAACGAGCACGAAACTCAATATGGTGAGCGGCGAGAAGTCATAGGGTACGAGGTAGTCTAAGGCCGACATCGGGCTTGCCTTTGTGCTCTGGGGGTGGAACCGGGTGATTGTTGTTGTGACTGATCCAGAGTTTTACCGGAGTGACGGCTAAATTCAAGAGATTGTTCGGTTTCTCGCGCTAATTGGGATACCCGGTAATATCGCGGATTTTTCGGTACAGCGGCTGAAGCTGAGGGTACATCTTCAGGTACACCTCACGATACAGGCGCTCGTAGAGTTTCTGGGTGTCGGCCTGCGGATGGAAGACATCACCCACTCGGGTCATCGCGTTCACCGCCGTCTCGAAATCCGGATGAAGCCCCAGGCCAACGGCGGCGTCGATGGCTGCGCCAAGACCGGACGTTTCGTAGGTATGAGGCCGTTCTGCGGGCAGTCCGAAAACATCGGCGGTCAGTTGCATGGCAGCATCGCTCTGAGAACCGCCCCCGGCGACTCTCAGCCTACGGATAGGGACGCCGCTGCGTTTCTCGATCCGCTCCTTGCCTTCGCGCAGGGCGTAGGCCAAGCCTTCCAGTATGGCTCGGTAGATGTGGGAGCGGGTGTGGACGTCGCCAAACCCGATAATGGAGCCCTTGGCTTCCGGCCCCGGCTGGCGAACCCCGGGTGACCAGTAGGGTTGCAGCATCAACCCCATCGAACCGGCGGGAACGGCCCGAACCAGTTCATCGAACAGGACTTCTGGCTCCACGCCTTTCTGCTCCGCCAGTTTCTGTTCCCGCAGACCGAATTCGCGCTTGAACCAGCTCACCATCCAGAAGCCCCGGTAGATCATCACCTCGGTGGAAAAATGACCGGGCATGGCGGAGGGATAGGGCGGCATCATGCGCACCGGTTCCAGGTAACGCTTGCTGGTGGTGTTGATGGTAGCGGTAGTGCCGTAGCTCATGCAGCCGACATCTGGTGTCAGGCCACCGGAGCCGAGTATTTCGCAGGCCTTGTCCGATGCTGCAGCAATCACCGGGAGTGGCCCCGGCAGGCCAAGGTGCCGGGCCGCGTCTTCTGTGAGGTCGCCGATCTTTTCGCCGGGCTTGACCAGTTCCGGCAACATCTCACGGCGAACGGGCATGGTGAGCCACTTGAAATCACGTGGGCCGGCCCACTGGTGCCGTTTGTAGTCGAACGGGATATACCCCACCTGGCTGCCCACGGAGTCTCTGAACTGGCCTGTCAGGCGGTAGTTCAGGTAGCCCGACAGCAGCAGGTAATGCCGGGTGGCCGCCCAGATCTCGGGTTGGTTCTGGGCAATCCAGTTGGCCTGGGTTTTTTCTCGGAAGCGGTCAACGGTGGATTCCAGACGAAGCAGTTTGAACAACCAGCCCCATAAACCGGGCACAGGCCCTTCAACACGGGCGTGACGTTGGTCGAGCCAGATGATGGCTGGCCGGAGTGGCTTGCCATGTTCGTCCAGATTTACAACGGTGCCACGCTGGGTGGTCAGCGTTACCCCGGCCACTTGAGTCGGCAAGGCATCGGTGTTTTTCCAGAGCAATTGGCACGCCTTACCGAGGTTTTCCCAAAAATACTCCGGATGTTGTTCCGCCCAGCCCGGCTGCTCGGAGAAGTAGGGTTCAATCTCCTGTTTGCCCTTGCCAACGAGATTGCCCTGAGTGTCGAACAGCAGGGCCCGCACGCTCTGGGTGCCGTTGTCGATAGCCAGGATGAGCGGTTCGGTCGTGTTCATCCAGTGGCCTCTTGTTTGGCCGGAAATGTGGCCGGAAGCGAGTAGCAAGATCGCCAGAGCTCCAGATAACGTGCCTCTTCCCGTTCCCAGGTGGTGTCGTCCCAGGCCAGGATGGGCTTGCACAGGCGACGTATGTCCGGGAGCAGGTCTTCACCGCCGTTTGGAAGCACCAACCCGAGCCGGGTACGGCGCAACATCAGGTCATCCAGGTGGATCACGCCGGTATTGGCGGCCGCCCAGGCCAACTCCGCCCACAGGGTGTCGGTGCCGGCAACGGTTTTATGAGTGCCGGCAAGGAGGACCTCTGGCAGAGCAGGGCCGTAGAAGCCCTGTAAACGATGCCAGTTCTGATGGCTGATGGCGTCAGGACGTTCGAGGTCGGGGAGCGAAGCAAATACCGGCAGCGCATCGTTTCTGAGACGAAAACCCGGCATTTGCCCCCGTTCGAGTACTTCCCGGGCAATCAACCGGAAGGTGGTTAACTTGCCACCGGCGACACTGATCAGACCATTGTCGGACCAGACCACATGCTCCCGATTTTCCTTTGAGGGTTTTCGCGTTCCCTTTGATTGATTAAGCGCGGGTGATTGGGTGACGACAGGGCGCACTCCCGCCCAGGTTGCGATCACGTCGCGCTCGGTGATGGCACTGGCGGGAAACAGCCTTGAGGAGATCTGCAGCAGGTAGTCGAGCTCCTCCCGATTGATGGCCGGCTCACGGGACAGCGACTCCGTGTGGTCGAGATCCGTGGTCCCCAGCACCGTCGTGCCTTGCCATGGAAAGGCGAATACCGGCCGATGGTCCTCCGGATGAAACAGCGACACCGAACAGGACACCGGAAGCCGCGAATAGGGAACAACCAGGTGGCTTCCCCTCAGGGGGCGTATTCGGGTGTCACTACTATCGGTCTGCTTCAACTGGCCCGCCCAGGCACCCGTGGCGTTAATAACCAGTGGGGTGTTGACGGTCATTTCCAGCGTTTGGGCTTCTGTGCTGGTGTCCAGAAGGTGAACGCCTGTGACGGCGTTGGTTTCACTGTTGCGGAGAACTGCCTGCGCCTTCATGTAATTCAGGCAGACAGCACCGTCGGCCTCGGCTTCTTCGAGTACGCGTTGCACCAGACGCGCATCGTCGGTAACGGCATCGGTGAAGCCGCTGGCACCAGTCAGGTGGTTGGTGGACAGGCCCGGCACCCACTGCGATGTGTCTGCCGGGCTGAGTCGCTGCCTGGATGGCTGTCCTGAAAGTCGGTCGTACAGACGCAGCAGCAGCTGGAACAGCTTGGGACCGGGGAACTGTTTCTGGTAGTGAGGCATTATGAAGCGCAGGGGATCGATTAGCCCAGGCGCTTCTGCCAGCAGGCGCTCACGTTCCCGCACCGCGTCCCGTGTCAGGCGAAAGTGCCCGCTGCCGAGGTAGCGCAGGCCACCGTGGATCATCTTCGAAGAACGGCTGGAGGTCCCCCAGGAGAAGTCTCGTTGCTCTACCAGTAAGGTGCTCAAGCCGCTGCCGGCGGCTTCGCGAGCGATGCCCGCTCCGGTGATGCCCCCGCCGATCACCACCACATCGAAGGTGGCGTCGCCACGGGCCAGCTGGTCAAGCTTTTGTTCGCGCGTTAGTGGCATTACTTCTGAACCAGTGTTTGTGGGTTCATCAAGCCGGCCGGATCGAATGTCTGGCAAAGAGATCCGATGGCCAGCATGCCCAGCTCGCCTTTTTCGACCGGCAGGAAGGGCGCGTGATCCTTGCCAACGCCATGCTGATGGCTAATGGTGCCCCGGTTGTTAACGATAATCTCAGAGGTGCTGGTTTTCAGGGTTTTCCAGCGGGCCAGGGTTTCCTCGTAACTGTCGGCCACCCGGAACACATAGGTGGTGTAGAGGCTGCAGCCCTGGGTATATAAATGCGAAAGATGAGTGAAAACGTGAACCAGCTCTTTCTTTTCATTCAGCTGGTTACGGAGGTTTTCTTCAATCTGGTTTAAGAGTTTGTCGACGTTGTCCCAGTCGGTGGCGGTTTCCAGGGTGTCGACGGCATACCCGAGTTTCCAGAGGGCTTCTCGCAGGTAGGGCATGGTGAAGCGTTTGGCGGCCCATTTCTCGCCCAGTTTTTTACCGGTGTAGATCCCACCAAACTCGCGGCAGAGTTCCCGGGTTTCCGTGAGGGCGTTCCGGCATTGGCGTTTGCTGCCTGTGAGGCCAAACGTCATCATGCATTTGCCGTCTTTGGCGCCCCGCAGGCCCAGATAGGACTCCAGCAGGCCAATCATCCCGGGGTGACCCGCCAGGGCGAGCTGGGTCTCGGTTTCGGTGGCGTTGCTCAGGCGCAGCATCGAGAGCTGGGTGCGGTTCTGCACCAGCTTGCGACACGCTGTTCGTGCCTTGTCCCACGAAGGGAAGAACATGACATGAAAACTTTCATGGGCCGGCAAGGGCGTGACACGCACTTTCACTTCAGTGATCAGGCCGATTCTACCCTCGGAGCCCAGGATCATCTCGCGGATGTCCGGGCCGGCACTGGAGGCGGGAATCGTGGGGATGTCCAGCGTGCCTTTCAGGGTTTCGATGCGGCCCCCGGCAAACAGCTGCTCGATACGACCATAGCGGAGTGATTGCTGCCCGCTGGACCGGCTGGCGACCCAACCGCCAATGGTGGACAGTTCGAAAGACTGCGGAAAGTGCCCCAGGGTATAACCCAGAGCCCGTAACTGTGACTCCACCAACGGTCCCGGGGTGCCAGCCCCAAAGGTGGCGATCTGGCTTTCCCTGTCCAGGTCTATCAGGCGATTCATCCGCCCCATATCAACGGTCAGCACTGGCTGGTCACCGTCCACGGGGTTGATGTGGCCTGCCACGCTGGTGCCGCCGCCATAGGGGATGAGGGCAACATCGTTCTCTTCGGCATACTGAAGCAGAGCCTGGACATCCAGGGACGACTCCGGATAGGCAACACCATCGGGAAATACGCCAAAGTCGCCGCTGCGCATGGCGAGCCAGTCGGCGAGGCTTTGCCCGCGGGCGTGACGCACCCGGTCTTCGGCCGCGTCGATACAGGCCGGGTTTGGCGGCAGCTTACTGTCTGGCACCTGGGCACAAACCTGATCCAGAGATACATCCGCCAGTGGAACGGCACTCCCTACGCGCTCGTCCAGAAACCGCTGCCCCTCTTTGGGTAATTCAAGATTGAACTGGTCATCTCCCCAGCCGTTCCAGCGTCGCATGTTGGCCGTTCCTCGTTGGTAAATGTGTGTACGTCTGATTACTCGTGGGGCAGATTGTACCGCCGGGTACTGTTAACGCAGTGTCGCCTGGCGACAAGTCTTGTGTCTTATGCCGACAGCGGCGAGTCTAGCGAAGGCTGTCCACCATGCGATCATTCAGGCTTTGCCAGTGCTCCAGTTTTCTTGCTTCCCCGATTCGTTCGGAGTCACCACTGGAACGGTTCAGCCACAGACCGTCACCGTTAAAACTGTAGACCGGTTCCAGGTCCTGCCTCTGGGACGCGGGTTTGATCTCGTTGATAAGGTTGTCGAGGATCAATGGATCAGCGTCGGGCTCTGGATACCACGCCAATACCATGTGTGCCTGGTTCAGCTCCAGCGCCTTGACGTAGACAATGCGTAGTTGCTCGTCGGGAACGCCCATGGATTTAAGGGTGAGGTATTTTGCGATGGAGAAGTCCTCGCAATCTCCGCCATTGGTGGTCAGCAGTTCAACAGGCGTCGCCCAGTAGTCTTCCTCGCCCCAGTGGGCAATGTCGCTGACAAACCGGACCCGGTTAAAGAAGGAATTCACGAGCCGGAGCTGGCGGTCGATCGCTGCCCGGGAAGCCATATCGTGAAGGTTTTGCCAGGTTTCCAGCCGGTCGTGGGCCTCCTGGCCGAATTCCGAACGCACGTAGGTCATGAGTCGTTCGCTGAGTTCGAAGGCGGCCACCGTTAACGTGATGACCATGAGTAGCATGGAAAGCAGGGAGCCGCTGCGGCGAGGATTCGATGCGGCCGTCTCCATGGCTGTCCTCAGTTGTTGGTTCTCAGGCGTTCGCGAAGTTGTTCCAGGCGCTGCCGGATTTCCTCGCGGCGTTGGTCGCTGGTGTCTGTGGTGGTGGATGTAGATCGTCTGTCCACACCAGTTGGACGAATTTGCGTGCCACTGGGTTCCTCCTGCTCATTGGAGGTTTGCGTGGAAGCCATGGAGAGCCCCGTTCTGTCTTCATCTTCGGGAAAATAGAGGTTCTCGAGTTTGCCGCTGCGTTCAATGATGATGCGATTGGGGCGAACAGAACGAAGGGTCGCATTGCCAGGCAACTCATCACCCACCAGATAGGCTTCGGTGTTTCGCTTGTCGTCTTCAATCAACGCGCTACCAGGAAAGTCGCCCGAGGCGGCCAGCACACCGCGAAGAAACAGCCGCAGATTGGTTTCCGGCAGGTTTTCAGTATCGGGTTCCGTTTGGGGCGCCTCTTTACCGGGTTCTCCAAACAAGGCAAAAGAGGCCAGGTTTACCTCTGGCACCTTCCGGGTGTCGGTTTCCGCCATTGTCATGTCAGCAGTGGAAGTGGTGTCGCCGGCACTGGTTTCATTCTGCCAGAAACGAACGCCCTGCCACGCTGTCACAGTGATCATGGCGATGCCTGCGACGATGGTGAGTATCAGTGGTAACCTTGAACTGGTAAAAAGCATTGAATGTCCCGAAAAGAGCAGGTGTGGGCCGGCAAAAGGCTCACAGGTTATCAGACTGCAACGATTTATTGGCAGTATAGTGTATAGAGTTATTCAGCGGTTCCATATCCTATGGTAGCCTTTCTGAATTAATTGAATAGAAAGGGATTCCGGAACTTTTTTCTTCCCGCCCCGGCAACAAAACGAGGACGACCGTGGACACAGACACAGAACTTCAGCCGCAGGATGCTCCGCTGGGCCGTCTACCTTTCACGTTCGCCAAACGCAACGGTGTGATTCTGACCCGTGACGACGATGGCGACCCTGTAATCCTGGTACGGCCCGGGGCGGGCCACTCAGCGCTGGCGGAAGCCAACCGCATCAGCGGGGGGCGTGCAAGGTTTTCTCCCATTGATCCGGCCCGGTTCGACGCCGCGCTGAACGCCGCTTACCAGAATGATTCCGCCGAAGCCATGCAGATGGTGGAAGGTATTGGCGATGATATGGACCTGGCGTCGCTGGCGGATTCGGTGCCCGAAACCGAAGATCTGCTGGAGCAGGAAGACGACGCCCCGATCATTCGGCTTATCAACGCCATTCTTACCGAGGCGGTCAAAACCAGCGCCTCTGATGTTCATATTGAAACCTACGAAACACGACTTGTAGTTCGCTTCCGGGTGGATGGTGTTCTGCGGGAAGTGGTACAGCCCAAGCGAGCGCTGGCGCCCTTGCTGGTGTCGCGGATCAAGGTTATGGCCAAGCTGGACATCGCGGAGAAACGGGTGCCACAGGATGGTCGTATCGCCCTGCGGGTTGCCGGACGTGAAGTCGACATTCGTGTGTCCACCATGCCGTCATCCAGCGGTGAACGGGTGGTATTGCGTCTTCTGGACAAGCAGGCCGGGAGCATTCGCCTGGAATCCCTTGGTATGGCGGGAGGCGATCTTAAAATACTGCGCCGGCTGATCTATCGGCCCTATGGCATCCTGCTGGTAACCGGTCCCACCGGTTCCGGCAAATCCACAACATTGTATGCGTCGCTGCAGGAAATCAACGATCGCAGCCGGAATATACTGACCGTTGAGGACCCGATCGAGTACAACCTGCCTGGTATCGGCCAGACCCAGGTCAACACCAAGGTGGATATGACTTTCGCCCGTGGGCTCCGGGCCATTCTGCGTCAGGACCCGGATGTGGTCATGATCGGTGAAATCCGTGACCTGGAAACGGCGGAAATCGCTGTTCAGGCCAGTTTGACCGGTCACATGGTGTTGTCGACTCTCCACACCAACACCGCCGTGGGTGCAATTACCCGCTTGATGGACATGGGCATTGAGCCGTTCCTGATTTCTTCCAGTCTGGTGGGCATCGTGGCCCAGCGATTGGTGCGCGTGCTCTGCAAGGACTGTTGTGAACCCTACACACCGAGCGAAGAGCATTGCGAATTCCTGCAGCAGGACCCGGCCAATCCGCCGACGATTCATCGCGCCAAGGGCTGCGAACACTGCAACCAGTTGGGGTATCGGGGCCGTATTGGTATCTACGAAGTCGTTGAGGTCAACGAGGAGATCAGCTCATTGATCCATAAGCGGGCAGGGGAGCTGGATCTCGAACACGAAGCCAGACTTCATGGCCCGAGCATCCATGCCGATGGCGTCCAGAAAATCCTGGATGGGGTAACCACGGTTGAAGAGGTCCTTCGCGTGACCCACCGGAGCAGGTAACTCCATGCCAGCATTCGATTACAAGGCACTCGACAGTCGCGGCAAACAGAAACAGGGCGTTGTCGAGGCCGATGCACCAAGGGCGGTTCGCCAGCAATTGCGTGAACGGGGCCTGACGCCCCTGGCGGTGGAGCCAGCCTCGGAGAAACAGGCCCGGAGCAACCCACTGAGCAGCCGGGGCAGCCTGGCAACGGCGGACCTGGCTCTGGTGACCCGTCAGTTGGCGACGCTTATCCAGTCCGGCATTCCCATTGAACAGGCGCTTTCGGCGGCCGCCCAGCAGTCTTCCAAGCCGCGCATTCGCAGCATGTTGATTGCCATACGTGCAAAAGTCATGGAGGGCTACAGCCTGGCGGACAGCCTGGGTGAATTCCCACGGGCATTTCCACGGCTCTATCGCTCCACCGTGGCTGCGGGTGAACACGCCGGGCACCTGGATTTGGTGCTCAACCGGCTGGCGGACTATACCGAGGCCCGGCAGGAGGCCCGTCAGAAAATCCAGTTGGCGGCCATTTACCCAATCATTCTCAGCGTTGTGGCCATTGCCATTGTGGTGTTCCTGTTGACCTATGTTGTGCCGGACATCATCGAGGTGTTTGTAAAGCAGGGGCAGGAGCTTCCGGCGCTGACGGCCGCCATGCTGGCAGTCTCTGATTTCCTGGGAAACTACGGTATCTATCTGCTGATACTGATCATTACGGCACTGGTTGTTTTCCGGTGGTCATTGAAGAAACCCTCGTTCCGGCTCCGCTTCCATAAAAGCCTGCTGAACATGCCGCTGTTTTCAGGCATGGTTCGCGGTGTCAACACCGCACGCTATGCCAGTACACTGAGCATTCTGACCACCAGCGGTGTACCGTTGGTGGAAGCCATGCGTATTGCCGGTGAGGTGCTCTCAAATGACCACCTGCGTCAGGAGCTGCGGGATGCAGCAAGAAAGGTGAGTGAAGGCGGTTCCCTTCATCGCTCGCTGGACCAGACGGGGTACTTCCCACCGATGATGCTGCACATGATTGCCAGCGGTGAAGCCAGCGGCGAGCTGGACAGCATGCTGGAGCGGACTGCGACGATGCAGGAGAACACCCTGCAATCCAAGATTGCCGCCATCGTGGGCCTGTTCGAGCCGATGATGCTGCTGTTGATGGGCGTGGTTGTGTTGATTATCGTGCTGGCAATCATGCTTCCGATCCTGAATATGAGCAACCTGGTTGGTTAGGCCAGGACCGGCAGGCCAACCCCATTTCCAAACCCAGAGATAGGGACAGATGAAGAGCGAAACAATGAAACATCAAATGGCACAACGGGGTTTTACCCTGATCGAAATCATGGTGGTCATGGTTATTCTGGGCTTGCTGGTAGCCATTGTGGCGCCCAATATCATGGGGCGAAGTGACCAGGCCCGCGTGACCGTCGCCGAAACCCAGATGAGCAACATCGCTAACGCGTTGGACCTCTACCGCCTTGATAACAGCCATTACCCGTCAACCCAGCAGGGCCTTGAGGCACTGGTGTCCAAGCCCAGTGGCAGCCCCGAGCCGCGGAACTGGAATCCGGAAGGGTACCTGAACAGCGTTCCCGAAGATCCCTGGGGTGCGCCATACCAGTATGTAAACCCAGGCACGGAAGGCCCTTATGATCTCTACTCGTACGGTGCCGATGGCCGAGAGGGCGGTGACGGTGATAACGCCGACATCAGCGTATGGAAGGTCAGGGACTGATAGTGCTCTCCAGGACGCGACAGTCGGGCTTCACACTGATCGAAATACTCGTTGTCCTGGTGGTGGTTGGGCTGCTCGCGGCGCTTGCGGTTATGTCGATGGGTGGTAGCTCGCGTGATCGCGAGATGGAAAATGAAGTACGCGAGCTCTACCTGCTGATGCAGACCGCCTCGGAGCAGGCGATACTGAACAATACTGAACTGGGCCTGATCCTCGAGGAAGACAGCTATCGTTTCGTCGCCTGGGAAGAGTTGAGTGGCGAATGGAAACAGCCAGCCGAGCGGATGTTCCGGACACGGAGTTTTCCGGAATGGATCACGGTGACTGAATACATCGAAAGCGATACCCCACGCCTGGCGTCTGACGAAGATGAACTGAGGCCGGATGTGGTGTTTTTCTCCAGCGGTGAAACCACGCCCTTTGAGATTGAGTTCCTTGTTGGCCGCGATGATTCCCGGATGCATACCATTGCGTCTGATGGCGTTTCTCCCTTGGAATGGCGCCATCCCGGAAGCGAAGAGGTCGAGGAAGAATGAAGGGCCAGCGCGGTTTCACACTGATTGAGGTCCTGGTGGCTCTGCTGGTTTTCGGCCTGATTGCCACCGCAGCCGCTGAGGTGGGTAGTCAGTATATTTCCAGCTATGAGCGGATTCGGGACAAAACACTGGCTGGCTGGGTGGCGGACAATCGCATCAACGAAATCCGGCTTCAGGAAAACCTGCCCTCTATTTCAGAGAACTCGGAAGACATCGAATACGGCTCCTATCAATGGCAGGTAACCACTGCTGTCCTTGCCACCGAAGACCCGTCCATTCTCCGTGTTGAGGTGACCGTGGCTCAGTATCGCGGCAACAGACCTGAGCCCGCCCCGATCCACACGCTGTCTGCGTTTATTGGTGAGAACTGATGCCGGCCTCCATGATCATTGCTCAACACAGGTCGCGTCCCTCCGCCCAAGCTGGCTTTACCCTGATGGAAGTGCTGATCGCGGTTACCATCACCGCTGTTATCGGCCTAGGGGTATGGCAGGTGTTGGGCAGTGTGGTCTCGTCCAGGGACCGGGTCAACGAAGTCGCGGAACAGTTTGATAATATTCAACGCACCATGCTCTTGCTGGAGCGGGACATTACCCAGGTGGTGAACCGGTCCGCCCGTGACATTTACGGCGATTTCCGTCCTGCTCTGACCAGCCGTGAGGAAGAGTTTTCATTGATTCTCACCCGCCAGGGCTGGCGAAACCCACTGGGCACCCGCCGCAGCAGTCTGCAGCGGGTGGGCTGGGAATACACCGGGGATGAATTGCGCCGGCGGTACTGGGTAACCGTCGACAGGGGGCAGGAAGACAACAGCCAGGACCTTCTTCTGCTCTCGAACGTCACCGATTTCACGGTTCGTTTTCTCGATGATCAGCGAAACTGGCGGGATGAATGGCCTGATGAAGAGAGTATGGCCAATATGACACCGGGTACGCGCCCCGATATTCCCTTACCGCTGGGTATTGAGGTCACCATTGAGCATGAACGTTTTGGAGAGCTGGTAAGAACCTTCACGCTTCCTGATTTTGACAACGACGTTGCCCAGGGTGTGGTGAATAGCGTCAACGATGCCGCAGACGATCAAGACGATGATCAACAACAGGATCAGAATCCAAACCCAAACCCTGGCCAGGACTCATCGGGGACAGGAGTGACGGGTGGCTAAACATCCATTCATTGGTAGGCACGGTGGTCGCCAGAGTGGCGTTGCACTGATTATGGTGCTCCTCGCCATGGCGCTGGTGGTCATGCTGGCAACAGGCATGACCCAGCAGCAAAGCGTGCGGGTATTCCGAGCCAGCCACTACCTTGCCCAGCAGCAGGGGCACAGCGTGGCCCTGGGTGCGGAAGCCTTTGCCCGCCAGATTCTGGTGCGCGACTTTGAGGACGACAAGGAGAACAACCTCATGGTCGACAGCCTGGACGAATTCTGGGCAAAGAATGCCGCCATCCTCCCGCTGGACGACAACGGCGTGGCGGAGGTTCAGATTGATGATCTCGGTGGCAGGATCAACCTCAACGACCTGGTAAGCGCCAACGGGCAGGTCGACCCCATTGTTCGTGATCGAATCGCCCGTTTGCTCCAGGTGCTCGAAATCACCACTGTCAATGTCGATGCGCTGGTGGATTGGATCGACCCGAACGACCAGACCGTCAGCGCGTATGGGGCCGAGGACGGTCAGTACCTTTCCGCGGATCCGGCCTACCGGGCCGGCAATCAACCCTTTGTTGATGTTTCCGAGCTTCGCATGATTGATGGTATGACCGAGGAAGCTTATCGGGCACTGAGACCACACGTAACGGCGTTACCGGTGACGGGGTTGGGCATCAACGTCAACACTGCGACGGCACCAGTGCTCAGGTCTCTCCATGAGGAACTGACACAGGCTCAGGCAGACGCTATTCTGGAAAGACGCACAGAAGAGCGCTTCGAGAATGTACAGGACTTCCTGGCAATAGATGAATTTGCGGGGAGGGGGATGAAACCCACGGGCCTCGGTCTGCAAACCCGTTTTTTTGAAGTAGTATCGCGGATTACCTACGATAACCGGGTTGCCAACCTGGTCAGCACGGTTTATCGAAGCCCGGAAGGCGAGATGCAAACCGTGTCTCGTGACACCGGGCAAAAGAATCGTATTACCAAGGAACCGTTCACGATCTCCGGGGAATAGGGAAGTCCGGAGCCGGAAAACCGTTACAAAAAGAACCGATAACCCCCCAGAGGGTTTCGAAAAAGGAAACTGTTCAGAATGTCATATCGCCTCTACGTCAGGCCACGGCCACCGTTCGCGGACCTCGACGCCAACCCGGAAGCCCAGTTGTACAATTGGGTGCTGGTGGATGCCAGTGGAGATGCCCAGGCCCGGGGAACCGCGGATTCACGAGACACCATCGAGCAGACTCTGACCCAGAACGATCTCGAGAATGTGCTGTTGGTGGGTCTCATTCCCGGCGATGAGGCGCTCTTCTGCGTAGCGGACATTCCCGCCAAACAAACGCGATTTGTTCATCAGGCGCTCCCTTACGCGGTTGAGGAGCAGGTTGCCCAGGACATCGAAAGTGTTCATCTGGCCCTGGGTAACCGCACGGAGAAAGGTTTTCGGGTGGCGGCCATAGACTACGGGCAAATGGCCGAATGGGTGGTGATGTTCAGTGGTTGGAATCATCTTAAGCTGGATGCGATCTACCCGGATTCAAGCTTGCTGCCGTTAACTGAAGGCGGCTGGTCGGTGTGCCTGGATGGCGATTCCGCCATGCTTTCCAGTGATCAGGGGGAGTGGCTCAGTGTTCATGCGCGAAATCTCGCGATGTTTGCGCAGACGCTGGCGCTTCCACCGTCTGATGAGGTGGTCGCCGAGGTGCCGGTGACCGTTTACGGCACTGAGCAGGAATTTGAGCACCAGCAGGCGGACCTGAGCGAGCTGAAATCGTCAGGGCGCCTGGTAGTTCGCGAGGAAACGCTGGAACTGATGCCACTGGAACTGCTGGCACACTCCCACCATCATCACCTTTGCCAGCCGATCAACCTGTGCCAGGGGGCCTACAGCATCCGCACGGGCAAATCGAGTGCGCTGGGCGCATGGAAACCGCTGGTTGCCGTGGCCTGCGTATGGTTTGTGATCCAGATTGGCGTGGAAGTCGGCATGGGATTCTACTACCAGCAGCAAGCCGATGATATCCAGGAGCAGGCGATGGCAGTTTATCGTGAGGCCTTCCCGGGAGACGCCAGGACCCATTCCGGTAACGTGCGCCGGGTTGTTGAGGGGCAGTTGCGTCAACTTCAGGCGGAAGGGCCAAACGCCGGTTTTCTCACGTTGATGAAGTACACGGGTGAACAGTACTCGAAGATTCCCGATTCACGCGCTGTCACCTTCAATTCGGTGAACTACAGCCAGAATCGCGGGGAACTTGTGGTCGATGTGCGTGCAGACAGCTATGACAAGCTCAGCACCCTGAGAAATGGCCTGACCAGTCGCGGATTGGAAGCGAAGATCGGCTCGGTGGTTAACGAATCCAATGGCGCCCGCGGGCGTCTGACGGTTTCCGGAGGATAATGGCATGTTAAACAGGATCAAGGAGCAGCCAGCCGTCGGAAAGCTCATCGCCCAGTATGACCAGTTGCCTCGCAGGGACCAGCAGGCTCTGTCTGTTCTTGCGGTGGCCGTTCTCCTCGGCATTCTCTACTTCGGAGTCTGGCGCCCTGCCACGGGTTTTCACAACGAAGCTGTCGAGTCTAGGGAGCGTGCCACTGAACTCTTGGCGTGGCTTGAGGCTAATCGTCAGTCATTGGAGCGTCTGTCCAGTGCCAACTCGTCTTCGGGGGGCGCAGGTTCTGATACGCCGGTAGACGGTAGAGCACTTATGGCGCTGGTGACGCGCAGTGCCAGCGAATCAGGCCTTTCGCTTCAGCGCTTCGAGCCCAGTGGTGAGAACGCCATTCGCGTCTGGCTCGAGGGTGCACCGTTCACCGAGGTGGCCAACTGGTTGGAACGTCTGAACACTAGCCACGGTGTTCAGATAGATCAAGCGTCCATGGACCGACAGAACGATCCAGGGATCGTATCCGTACGTCTGACGTTAACGATTTGAGGCAGACACTGGAGAACATGTGATGAGTGACGGCACACAGAACAAGAATAGCCAGGAGCCAGTCATTGTTCGACTCGATGGAAGTGCCCGAAATGAGGCGATTTCCATATTAGTCCATGCGTACCGGGATGAACCGACGTTCCAGTACCTGTTTGATCATCGTCGGCCTGGCTATCAGCAGCGCGTGCGGGCCACGGTGCGGGAACTGATTGATCTCTATTTTGGTCTGAATCAGGATGCGGTGGGTGTGCTGGTGAACGATACACTTGTTGCCGTTGCCTTCATTGGCGAGCCGGAGCTCCGGCTGAACCTTGCGGAGCAGCTTAGCTGGCGCATTCGCATGGTTCTGACAGCCGGGTTTGCCTCTACCCGTCGTTACCTGGATTACCATGAGAAAATTCGGGAAATGCTACCCCAGCCTCTGGCTCACCAGTTGCCATTGATGGGAGTGAATCCGAACTATCAGAACAAGGGGTATGGGCGACTGCTGTTATCCACGGTTGAGAAGCTCTGTGCGGAAAATCCCCGGGGAAGCGGGCTTGTCCTGGATACAGGCAACAGCCGCTACCTTCCGTTCTACGAGTCCGAAGGGTTCCGGAGCCTTGGCACCATTCGCCTGGGAAGCTTTGAGGATCACATACTATTCCGTGAGGTCCGCCCCGACGAACAGGCGGCGGTCTCCGGTTGAACGAACAGATTGTCGAAAAAGACAGGAGACGCTGTGTCTGACAGACAGGATTTTGATCTTATTGTTGTGGGTGCCGGTTCCGGTGGTGTCAGGCTGGCACGCATGTCCGCGGCCAAGGGCGCTCGTGTGGCTGTGGTGGAATCGCGCTATCTTGGTGGAACCTGTGTGAATGTTGGCTGCGTCCCCAAGAAACTGTTTGTCTATGGTTCCCACGCGGGTGAAGACATCGAGGACGCTGCGGGCTATGGCTGGAACGTGCCAGGAGATCAGGTCAGTTTTGACTGGACCAGGCTGGTTGCCAACAAAAATGCCGAAATCGAACGTCTTAACGGTATCTATGGGCGCATGCTTGCCAATGCCAGCGTTACGGTTATCGAAGGCACCGCGACACTGACCGATGCTCACACGGTGGTAGTGGGAGAGCGGTCCTATACCGCGAAGCATATCACTATTGCCACCGGCAGTTGGCCCGTGGTCCCGGATGTGCCAGGCAAGGAATGTGTTCTTACCTCGAACGAGATGTTCTATCTGCCGCAACTGCCGAGGCAGGCAGTGGTCTGGGGCGGTGGCTACATAGCGGTGGAGTTTGCCGGTATTCTTGCCGGGCTTGGCGTCGAGACAACACTTCTCTATCGCGGTGATCTGTTCCTTCGGGGCTTCGATGACGACGTTCGTGAGTTTACCGCTCAGGAAATGCGGAAAAAGGGCGTGGACCTGCGCTTTGGCGTCAATATCGAATCCATCGAGAGCGAGGACACTCACTACAACGTCAACCTGACCGATGGCTCCCGGCTGAATACCGGTCTTGTGATGGCGGCGACCGGGCGCCGTGCGTTGGTGGACGGCCTGGGACTTGAGGCGCTTGGGGTTCAGCTCAGTGCCTCGGGCCATGTGGTTGTGGACGATTACTTTCAGTCCGCCGTACCCTCGATTACAGCTCTTGGCGATGTTATCGGCACCCCGCAACTGACGCCGGTGGCGCTTGCCCAAGGCATGGTACTGTCCCGGCGACTGTTCGGGGACGGCCAGGGCGAGATGGACTATACCTGCATTCCTACGGCGGTCTTCTGCCAGCCCAATATCGGAACGGTCGGCCTGACGGAAGCAGAGGCGAGGGAAGCCGGGCATAAGCTCCGTATCTACCGGTCGGAGTTTAAACCGATGAAACATACCTTGAGTGGGCGGGATGAGCGGTCACTGATGAAACTGGTGGTGGATGCTGACACTGACCGGGTGCTGGGTGCTCACATGGTTGGGCCCGATGCCGGAGAAATAACCCAGGGGATAGCGGTTGCCCTGAAAGCTGGCGCCACCAAAGCGCAGTTCGACAGCACTATTGGTATTCATCCGACCTCCGCTGAAGAGTTCGTAACCATGCGCGAGCCCGTCGCGTAATCTTGCTAAAAGCCGCTGGTTACACCCGTATCCAGCGGCTGAGTACCGTTCTCAGGTTTTCTTTTCTCACCGGCTTGGCGAGGTAATCGTTCATGCCTGCCTCTCGACAGCTGGTCTCGGTTCCCGGAAGGGCGTCCGCTGTCAGTGCGATAATGGGAGTTCCGCCCTGGCCGTTGCTCTTTTCCCATTCCCGGATGCAGCGGGTGGTTTCATAGCCGTCCATCACCGGCATCTGGCAGTCCATCAGGATAACGTCGTAGCCGGAGTGATTGGTTCGAACCAGTTCCAGTGCCTCCTCACCATTGGCTGCAGCGTCTGTCTCAAAGCCCAGCCGCCGTAGCAGGGCAGTGGCGACCCTTTGGTTCACCATGTTGTCCTCCACCACAAGAGCACGGGCTTGCTCGCCTCCGGTTTTGATGGGGCCCTGATCTGCGGCCTCAACATGATCGACCCGGTTTGCCAATTCAAAGGGCAGCTCGAAGCGGAACTGCGACCCTTTGCCAATGTCGGTCTCGACTTTGACGTGACCGCCCATCAGCTCAACCAGTCTCTGGACCAGCGAAAGCCCCATGCCGGTTCCACCATAACTGCGTGAATCACCCGTATCGAGTTGCTCAAATGAGTTAAAGATGTCGTGAATCCGTTCGACAGGAATGCCACAGCCGGAATCGCTGACGGTGCAGTTGAGCACCAGGCAGTTATCCTCAACAGAGAAAAAGTTAGCCTGTACTTTGATGAAGCCGTCGCCTGTGAATTTGATGGCATTATCGATAAGACCCGCCAGGATCTGGCGCAGGCGTGGTGAGTCTCCCAGCACAAGCAGGCGATCCGGCCAGTCTCCGATAAACTTGGTGGACAGCGCCAAACCTTGCTGCTCGGCGACATGACGGTAGCTGGCGGTGCAGTTGGTGATGAGTTCTTTCAGGTCAAACTCGCGGTTATCCAGTTCCAGCGTACCCCGGTCAATATGGGAATAGTCCAGGATGTCATTGATGACCGTCAGCAAGTCCTCAGTGGACTGCCGCGCCGTCTGGAGATAGTCCTTTTGCCGAGCACTCAGGGCCTCATCGGTCACGAGTTCGATCATTCCCAGAACACCATTGAGCGGTGTGCGTAACTCATGGCTCATGGTGGCAAGAAATTCGGATTTGGCTCGATTCGCCATCTCCGCGCGTTCCCGGGCTTTTTCAGAAGAAGCCAGGGTTTCGTCCCGGGATGCCTTAAGGTTCCTCAGATGCCTGGAGAGAGCATTGAGGCTTTCCTCCAGTTCCCGGGTTTCGCGAGTGGCGCCGGCAAGGCCGACCTCAACTTCCTCGTATTCCCGATTGGTCAGTTTTGCAACTCGGCGGGACAGGCCATGGATCGGTGAGACGATACTGTTTAGAGAGTGTTTGACGATTAGTAGCGTAAACAGCAGCAGTGAAAATCCAACCGCCAGTGATGTCCAGAGTATATCCTGCCGGCGTGCTGCGAGTTGGGCTTTGTTGACGCCCACCTGAACAGTACCGACGCGAAGCGCTCCTGACCCGAATCCGTAGTTGGGCTCAAACCATTCGGTCTGGCGATCCTCCCCCAGATCGAGCGGTTGCTGCAGTATCTCAGATTCGAAGACGTCGAAGGTCTCCTCGGCACTGATATTGCCCGGGTCGTCCGTGGACACAAAGCCAACCTCTTCGCCCACCACGTTGGAGACGCGTATCCATTGGGCGCGGCTGCGCCGCAGCGATTGCGACAGTATCTGTTCCAGGGACGCCGTGTTCCCCGAAACGACGGCGTATTCAACCGCCGGCGCCAGGCTGTCAGCCAGCATCTGACTGCTGTCAGCCAGGTCCTTGCGGGCGTCATCAAGCCGAGCAGACGTAAAGAACACCATCAATACGATAAACATGACGATCGCTGGTGCGGCACCCAGTAGCAGAAGCTTCCGCGTGAGGGAGACTGGCCTGCCCATACGCTTACTCATCAGACGCCTCCTCAGAACCGGCTAACCGCTCGCTAATAGAGTTGATGATCTCCTGACGGTCGGGCAGCGGAATGTTCAGGGAACGCGCAACCTGGTCGTTGAGCTCAATCCTGAAGACATCGGGATAGGCGGGCGGGGGGAACTGACCATCGCGGCGGTATTGTTCTATGTAATTCGCTGCCAGTTTGGCAATCTCGGTTAAAGGGGTATAGGTAGACGCCAGCGATCCCGCTTTGACATAAGCCTGACTCGGGCCGATGACAATCCGGTTACGACGATAGGCCGTCAACAAGATGTGCTTGATGGTTCGGGGGTTGTATATACCACTGTCCGGTGCGGCCAGAATAAAGTCGCCGTAGTTCAGCGCGTGAATGAGCGTTGGTATCAGGTCGTTGTCGGAACTGACGACAAATACTCGTGCCTGGAGCCCGTAAGCTGGAAGTTTTTCAACCAGGGATTCGTAGATTTCGACGGTCTCGGGGCGGGCAAGCATCGCCACCCGGGTGGCATGAGGCAGGATTTCCTGTCCAGCGACGGCCTGCCTGATTAAAGGGGGATTGTACAATATGCCGGAAACCGAACCTTCAGAGCGCTCTGCATAACCTTTGATAAATGATTGATCCACAAGCAGAGCCAGGATGGGTACGTCACGATTCCCTTGCCGGACTCGGGTAAAGGCTTCTGGTCCGAGCGTAATAACGGGTGTGGTTTGGTCCTGAGACGCCTGGCCGCTATTGAAGGAGCGAATGTTGATGCCACTGCCCAGGGCCTCCTTAAGAAGGGAGAGCATGCGGCGATTCAGTGCGGAGTTCTCGGAACCGGCCAGGTACACCTGGGCCCCCGAAGAGGATTGCGCGTAAACAGGCTGCAAAGGCATGGACAACACGAAAAGCAGGAACAGTACGGCACTGGCCAGGACGCACCGACTGGCATGGCCGCCTGATTTATTCCCCACTTTGGTGTTGTACGTTGGTTTCATACCGTCCAGGGTCGGGTATCGTCCGTGTGGTGCCTTTAGAATCTTACGCCGACTTCAGCGAAGAACTGGTTATGGTCCTTGATGACGTTATCTGGACTCAGATCCACGTCGCGGTCCAGGTAGTGCTGCATGGTAACGGCAAACTCATAGCTGTAGCCGGTTTTGAAAATGTGCCTTGCCAGCCTCAGGTCCAGACGTTCGAAATGTGAGCGCCGGAACTCATCCGCAAAATAGAACGCCGCTGACGAGGTCAGGTTGAAAGGCAGATCCTGTATCCACGCAAAACTTCCTGAATGCCTGACCGACAACCGCCCCAACAGGTCAATGGCGTATTGTTTGTCGCCGGCATCGCGATCATTGGCGCCGGTATAGCGGCCATCCTGATCCAGATAAGCATAGCTCATCCTCAGTTTTGTACCGGGAAAGTCCAGTGACGCCTCTACCTCAAAGCCTTTCTGATCGAGCGCGACATTGTTGTCGATGGTCCAGTCTTCTTCGTTGATGATACCGCTGATCATGTCCCGAAGCTTGTCGTTGAAATAGCGAACTTCCAGTGACAAGGTGGAACTATCCAGATAATACTGGCCAAAATAGCTTATTTCCCGAGAGGTTATGCGCTCTTCTTCAAGTGTTTTGCCATACGTCGACGTGGCTGGGTCGACCAGATTTTCGACCAGGAATCGTTGTCCTTCAAGAAAGGCGTATGGTGGCTGAACATTCCTGGGGCGATAGGACCAGTCCGGGTTCTGTTCGAACGCATCTGGTGTGCGTACCGCCTCGGAGTATACAAATCGGAGCGTGTGGTTGTTAGCCAGGATGAAGTTGGCAGCCACCCTTGGTGAAAAGTAGCCTTCATCCGTGGTGGTGGTTTTTTCCCAGTTGCCGCCAGCATTCAGGGTAAGCCAGCGTAGAGGTGTGTACTCAAGGTTCGCAAAAACCTGTGACTGGTAGTTGTTGCCGCGGCCATTGAAATAGGTTTCAGACCGATAGGTATCCTTACGATAACCAAGACCCGATACCAGCTTCAGGTCCCGACTGAACAACAGGGTATCCTGGATTTCGAACTCCAGGCGGGATTCCTCGATGTCTTCATTCAGGTATGCCCTGAAAGGGTCTACTTCGTTGGCAGTACAGGACTCGAGATCAAAGCTGTTTCCCTGAAGAATATTGTCAAAAGTATCCCCGGGAATGCATATGCTCCAGCGCTGCCGTCGATCATAGTTCTGGAAGCTGGCCTGTACATGATAGAAATGGTTTTCGGAGGTCGTCACGTTCAGGCGGGTTTGCAGATAGTAGTCGTCGACGATGATATCAGGATGGTCATCGGCGCCGAGCTTGCCGTTCTTGATCTGATCCTCCTCGTTAACGCCATCCACCACACCACCGCGCAGGTCCAAACTGTATTGGCTGTTCAGGAACAAACTGCTGTCGTAGTTAAAGGTGTTGATGTCATAGCCATCATGAAAAGGGTAGTAGATGTCATCGTCTTCCTGCTCATCAAAGCCGTCCGATTTACGCTTCTCATAGGCCAGGCGCCAGTTGTAGTCGCCAGAGGCATTACCGGCAGAACCAAAAACCCGCTTATAGCCTCTGGAACCAGTAATAGCGCGAGCTTCAACACCAGCCGTATCCTCAGGCGCGCGGGTTATGATGTTGATGGTTCCGAGGAAGGCATTGATACCATACGCGGCGCTGTTCGGGCCGCGGCTGACCTCAATTCGTTCTATCAGTTCCAGCGGTACTGGCATGGTATTCCAGTCCATGTCGGACAGGTTAGGACGGTATGACGTACGGCCATCAACCTGAACCTGCAATCGACGCTGCTCATAATGTACAGTGCCGTGGTAACTGGTTACCGGGTTGTTGCTCCCGACTTCGGCGACGGTCATGCCAGGAACCAGGCGAAACACCTCTACCAGGTTCATGATACCGAGATCCCGGATCATTTCGCCGGTGATGATGGTGGTCGTGCCGGGCACACGTGACTTCGGTTGCCTGAGGCGGGTTGTGGTCAGTACCTCTGGAATTCTGGAATCCATTTCAAAGGCTTCCGGTGAATCGCCAAGCGCTGCCAGCTCGAAGGTTTGTTCGTTGTTTTCCTCCGCCACCGCCGCTACCACCGGAACAACGGCGATGAACGTGCCCGCAAACACCGACATCAGGCGATTGCGATAGGTGTCAGGACGAACAAGCCCCGGAATTTTAATGAGATAGGTCGTAACGGACATGAGTGTCGTTTTATACTTTGCCGAGTGTGGGATTTTTTTATGATGAACGCTTTTTTCATATCCTAGGTGACCAGATTACATTTGTCTCTCTAAAATTTAATGAAAGTCTGATGAATGAGTTACAACTCTATGAATTGTTGGGAAGTATTGGGTATCGAGCCCACCGGTGATCATGCCCGTATCCGGGCGGCTTATGAGCGGCAGGAAAAGTTCGCCTCCGGTGAGGAGCTTGAACGACTGCGGCGGGCTTTCAAGGAAGCAACGGGCGGGGAACCGCAAACGGACAACAGTCCATCCGATGCCGGTAATGAAAGGCGGCCTCAGGTTGCTGAGACCCCTGCGGCAGTGAGGCAGGAGGACCAGGAGTTGGATGCCTCGGAACGACAGGTGGTACGAGAGGTGGTTATCCAGGTCCGAGCCTTGCTGAATGATTCAAGTCGCAGCAAGGACGCGCAGATCTGGAAAGCCATTCTTGGAGAGCCTCCTGCAGATCAGCCTCATGTTCGCAAGGAAATTGCCGACGCGCTGGAACCTCAGGTTCGGCCGATGGCGGAAAACGGCAGCTTCCCGGCGCCGGTTGTGCAGTTTCTGGCGGGGTGGTTCGACTGGTATAGCTTGCGGGATGCACATGCCCACGACGCTGACGAGGACGACATGGAGGCGGAAAAGTCAGCGGGGGATCAAGAGCCGCAGGAAGAACTGCCGCCCCAGATGGTTAACTTCTGGCCAGCGGTCATCGGCTGGATCGTCGGCCTGGCTGTATTGGCTACCTTATTCAGTGGTATGGGGGGCGGCGGCTGACGCGGCCTCAATCCTGCGGCGATACGCCTGAGCCAGCATGGCTCCCACAATGACCTGAATCTGGTTGTAGCACATGATCGGCAGCACGATCATGCCAAACCCGGGGTGTCCGGAGAACAGCACCTTGGCCATGGGCAGGCCGGACGCCAGACTCTTCTTTGAGCCGCAGAATACCACGGCGGCCTCGTCCTCCAGGCTGAATCCAAGCCGGCGAACCACAAACATCGCCAGTACCATAAAAAATCCCAGCAGCGCGAAGCACAGCACGATGGCCAGCAGAATCGCCTTCAACGGCAGGTTCTGCCACAGGCCACTCGCGACCGAATGGGAAAAGGCGGAATACACGATCAGCCAGATCACACACTGGTCATAGCGGGAGGTGAGCGTTTCATTCCGAGCCAGGAAACCACCCAACAAGGGGCGCAGGCCGTGGCCAACCGCAAACGGAAGAAGCAGTTGTAGCACAATGTCTTTGAGCGCCTCCGCCACCGAAAAGCCACCGTCGCCCGACGTGCTCACCAACAGTAACAGCAGAAATGGTGTCAGCATCATGCCAAAGACATTGGATGCAGCAGCGCTGCAGATGGCGGCAGGCACATTGCCCTTGGCCATGGCGGTATAGGCAATCGAGGAAGAAACGGCCGACGGCAGCACACCCAGATAGAGGAATCCCAGCCCCAGATCAGGCGGCATCCACTGAGGCGCAAAACGACTGATTTCATTGATGGGTAATGCCACGAGGGGAAAGAAAACAAAGGTGAAAGCGGTAATGATGATGTGCAGGCGCCAATGGGTGGCCCCGGCTACGATCTGTTCACGTGAAAGCGCCGCGCCATGAAGGAAAAACAGGAGTGCCACGGCCACAGTGCCTGCAGTTGCCAGGGCGTTGGCGGCATCACCACGCACCGGCAGGAACGTGGCAAGGACAATCGCACCTAACAGCAATAGCGTGAAGGTATCGAGCCTGAATTTCATGGATGCTTCTTCCCCAAGGCTTTAAGGCTCGGCTGGAGCAGCGCCCTCGAAAGAGTTTCCGCCTTAACGGAGTCCTGTCGTCGGATCGCGGCGAGTAGCAGTTCATGATCCTCCTGGGAAGGTTCAGGAAGTCCTGAATCGAGCTCGGTCAGTTCAATGGTCTGTGCCACCGAATTGGCAAAATAGTCGTACAGTTCCGACAGGGCAGGGTTGTGTGACGCTGCGACCAGGGATGTATGAAACGCATAATCGTGACGGATTCGGCTTTCAACATCGTCACCGGCTTTCGCCCGCTCATCCAGGGCGAGCGTCATTCTGTCCAGGTCCTTGGCGTCCCGGCGTTCCGCAGCGAGCTTCGCAGCCTCGGTTTCCAGCATGATCCGTACTTCGAGCTTGTCTCTTAACTGGGCCCGGTTGATTCTCCGCAGGGTTTCTCCTGCATCCTTTGTGGCTCGAACGTAGGTGCCATCCCCCTGACGTGTCTCCAGCATGCCGACATGCACCAGGACCCTGACCGCTTCACGAACGGTGTTACGGCTCACGCCGAGGGACTCCGACAGTTGCGCTTCAACGGGCAGCCGTTCGCCAATCGCCCAGTGGCCTTTTTCAATGGCCTGGCGCAGGCTTTCTATGGCGGTTTCGACGAGAGAGCCCTTGGAGATTCTGGCGAGCTGCATGTTTAAGATCCTGATAAATGATGACCCAATCATCCTATGAATATGTCCGGGCTGTCAAATGGACAAGCCTGGAGGGAGCAAGGAGAGGCTAAACGGAAGGTTGCAGGAACTCGTAGTCGTCCGGGTTCACCTCCCGCGTGGCCTTGCGGTAAGTGAAGGTGAAACCGGGCCAGTTCACCGTGTTCTTGCCATCGCTGTCCAGGTACCAGGAATGGCAACCGGATTCCCAAACGCTGTCTTTAAGCTTTGTCTGAACGCCCTCCGAGAACGTTTTAAGCCGATCTGGTTTTACATCCATAGCCGTGCCGGGTGTTGCGCTCAATGTATTGATACAACCCAGCACATACCGGACCTGGGACTCCAGCATGTACACAATGCTGTTGTGGGCGAGGTTTGTGTTGGGCCCGTAGAGCATGAAAAGGTTGGGAAACCCGGACACCGTAATGCCCTTGTAGGCCTCCGATCCAGTGGCCCAAGCCTGGTTGAGCGACGCGCCGTTGCGGCCGGTGATCTCCATCGGTGACAGGAAATCCGAAGCCGCAAATCCGGTCCCCAGGATTATCGTGTCCAACCGGTGCAGAGCGCCGTCGGTGGTAATCAGGCCTTCCTCCACGACACGCTCTATACCAGTGGTGACGAGCTCGACGTGAGACTGATCAACGGCTGAATACCAGTCGTTGGAAATCAGTATCCGCTTGCAGCCGATCTTGTAGTCCGGAATCAGGTGCCTGAACTTTTCGGGATCGCGCACCTGATGTTTGGCAAAGCGCTTTGCCTGCCAGGCAAAAAGCTCGAGCAAGCTGTTAAAGCGGGTGAACGCCAGGGCGCGGCTTTCATTCTTCCAATAGATCAGGGAGCGGTAGATGCGGTCCCAGGCCGGAATCTTCTGGAATAGTGCCTGCTCCCATTTATAGAACGGTCGGTCGGGTTTCGGCAGCACCCAGGCAGCGGAGCGCTGGAAAAGGCTGAGAGCTCTTACCTTTGGCACTATTTCCGGCACGAATTGAATGGCGCTGGCACCGGTGCCAATCACGCCAACATTCTTGCCGCTCAGGTCGTAGTTATGGTCCCAACGGGCGGAATGGAACGTCGTGCCTGCAAAGGTATCCAGGCCGGGAATATTTGGCCATGCTGGCTGATTCAACTGGCCGGTAGCGGTGACAATGATATCGGCTGTCTGAGACTCTCCGTCAGTAGTGGTGACGGTCCAGGTGTTGGTGGCTTCGTTGAAAACCGCGCTGGCGACTTCCTTATTAAACTGAATATGCCCCGCCAAATCATATTTCTCAACGCAGTGCTGCATATAATCAAGAATTTCCGGCTGCAATCCGAACTTTCTTGACCAGTCGTGTTTGGGCTCAAAGGAGAAGGAGTACAAGTGAGACTGAACATCACAGGCCGCACCGGGGTAGGTATTATCTCGCCAGGTGCCTCCAACCCCGGACGCCTTTTCCAGGAGGGTAAAGGTTTCTATTCCGGCATTCCGGAGCTGGATGGCCATGCACAGGCCGCCAAAACCGGTGCCAATGATGATCACAGACGGTGTGGTACTGCGGACACTCTCGTTCACGGAATCTTCCCTTTGACGTTATTTTGGGAATTCGGATACCGGGTAGAGTATACGTCTGACGCGACTTGCGGTAGATGGTCAGAACCGGATTAACGCAGAACCCCATGTAAACCCGCCGCCAAAGGCTTCCAGCAGAAGCACCTCATTTTTCTGGATGCGACCATCGCGAACGGCAACGTCCAGCGCCAGCGGAATTGACGCAGCAGAGGTGTTACCGTGCTTGTTGACGGTCACCACCACCTGGTCCATGGACATGTTCAGCTTGCGAGCCGTGGCCGCGATAATCCTCAAATTCGCCTGGTGCGGTACCAGCCAGTCCACATCGGATTTCTTCATCTGGTTGGCTTCCAGGGTTTCGTCCACAATTCTGCCCAGGGTGTTCACGGCAATCTTGAACACTTCATTGCCCTTCATGTGGACATGGCCTTTGCCGGCCCGAACCTGGTCGAAGCCATCGCCAATACCAAAGGGTACGTGGAGCAGGTCTTCGTATTTGCCGTCAGCATGGATGTGGGTCGAGAGAATGCCGGTTTCCTCGCTGGCCTCCAACACTACGGCGCCGGCACCGTCACCGAACAGCACACAGGTGCCTCGGTCTTCCCAGTCCAGAATGCGGGAGAACAGCTCTGCGCCAACCACCAGAACCTTCTTGCTGCTGCCGGTTTTGATGAACTTGTCAGCAACCGATAACGCATAGACAAACCCGCTGCAAACAGCCTGGATATCGAAAGCCGGGCAGCCATGGATATCGAGTCTCGCCTGTAGAATGCACGCCGAGCTGGGAAAGATCTTGTCAGGGGTGGATGTGGCGAACACAATCAGGTCAATGTCGGCAGGCTGAAGTCCGGCGGCTTCAATGGCCCTGCGGGATGCTTTTTCAGCAAGATCGACGGTGGTTTCACCTTCTACAGCGATGTGTCGTTGCTCAATGCCGGTACGCTCACGAATCCACTGGTCGCTGGTGTCGACGATTTTCTCCATGTCTTCGTTTGTCATGACATTTTCGGGCAGATAGGAGCCCGTGCCGACAATTCGCGCGTACGTCATGTGCTAGTTTCCTCAGGTGAACGGATCAATACTCAGATTCTTTCAATCATCCTATACCCTATTGATCGCCCCCAGCTATTAGCGTTTTGTCAAAGATGAGCTGGAGATACCCCGGAAAAGCTGGTACTCAGCCTGTAATCAGCTATACCTGTAGACAGGAACTCTTGTTGTGAAGGAGTGCTGCTGATGACAGACCTTCCCCTCGGTATGAAGTATTACCTGCTTATTCTCACCTCAAGCCTGATTGAAGACCTCAATGACTATGGCGTCAAATGGATTGCGAACGAACCGGGCATTGCGATTCGTGACGTTGAAAAGGCGTTTTTCTGCGCCCGGGCCCTCGAAAGCAGGATGCCGGACGAACCTGGTCAGGCGGACCCGCGCCTGTGGCCGGAGCTTATGAAATCTATCCATACCATTCGGCGCGTCCTGGATGTGGTCGAGAAAACCACGTTCGATGCCGTGATCGCCGAGGCCCTGGAAACCACGTCCGATATCGCGCGAGCAGATATCAAGCACGTCTTCGAACAAAAACGGGAAGCGGGGGAGGTGGATTTCCGTCTTCACGGACTTCTCAACACCAAACCAGATTCCGGCAAACCGGACCCTGCAGTGCGCGAGGCCTTCATGCTGAAGCGGGCACGTCGCTATCAAAGCTTTATGGCGTTCGACGGCGCCACACTGAACGCCGACGAGAAGGTGATATTGAACGATGCGCAATCGGTCGCCCGCCACATAATGGATGGCGACCGTGATAACCGTCGAATTGATGCACTGCTCGTTATGGGCGCCGTGCTGATTGAAACGGCCAGCGTGAGACCAAAAGCCAGGATCCCACGACTGATCCGGGAGAGCTTTGATCGCATGGCCACCAAGGCTGCGATGGCTCTCGGTGCCATTGTCTATCGTGACGAGTATCTTGAGTTTAAAGCTACTCTCGGATTGGAGCGGCTTGATTCGGATTTATAGGGAGCTGCTTTATAACGTTTTAACGGTTCACAACTCCCGATGATGAATGGCATCCTGACTAACCACTCTGCGAAAAGAAGGAGACGAGGTAATGGGCATTTCCAACCACGAACTTCATAACGAATTCCCCCAGTTTGGCGAATTGATCGACGAACTGAGAAAGAACGACCCGACGTTCCAGCACCATTTTCGGCAGTACGCAGAGCTGGACCAGGAAATCGAAGGCCTGGAACGCAGGGATGCCCCGATCGGAGACGATCAGTTGCACCAGATGAAACAACAGCGACTGCAACTGAAAGATGATCTGTATAAGACGCTTGTAAAGAAGTCGAACGGGGCGGCATAGGTACAAGTTGCTAGGCTCAAAGGCCCCAAAACAAGGCCTCGTAGTGGTTTCCAAGTATGGGGCCGGACAGGAATCATCCATAAAATAGGTAACTACTTAAAACCGATTACGGTTTAACCCTTTGTTGTTATCGATAGATGGATGATTGAAATGAAAAGAGCCGCATCACTGTACAAAGGGTGGAGAATGAAGCGTAACTTCCTCCACCTGGTCCTGACCATGGAACCCCGTCTTCTGAAGGACGTTGGTTACCCACCTGAGCTTGTTGCACAGCGTCTGGATACACCGTTCTGGAAGTTCTGATCTGTTATAAAACAGATGACTATAGAGACATCCTTAGAAACTGGATGAACTCTCTGGCACGCCTTGGCAGGTACCGCCGATCCGAATACATTGCGTAGATCGAGCGGGGTACCGGCTCCGCGCCAAGCTTTAAATGCTGAAGCGTGCCGGCTCCAAGTTCCGCGGCCACATAGTCGCGAGGCACCATTGCGATGCCCAGCCCCTCTTTTACCGCCTCGATTAACATCATGGAGTTGTCCGCAACCAGCGGACCGGCGACGCTGACAGATTTTGTCTGGCCCGAGCCAGTCGAGAGCAGGAACTCCCATCGCTTTGCATCTGGGCTCATGCTGTACACAAGGCATTGATGGGAAGGCAGATCATCGATCGTGGTGGGCACACCTGCCTCGGCCAGATAACCTGGTGACGCCACCAGAATACGATCGAGCGCCCCCAACCGCATTGCAACAAGCGATGAGTCTTCCGGTGCTTCTATCCCTCGAATGGCCACATCAACGCCGCTTCCAACCAGATCGGTGAGTTGGTCGCTCATCTGTAGCCGAAGGGACAGCGACGGGTGTTCTTTCTTGAACTGGAGAATTAACGGGCTGAGAACCTTGATGGACAAGGAAACCGGGCTGGCAATAACCAACTCGCCCGACAGATCGCCGGTATCAGCAACGGAATCGAGCATTTCGCTGGTCTGCTCAATGATAGAAAGGCAATAGGTGTAGAATCGCTCGCCTTCGTCCGTAAAGCTGATCGTACGGGTATTGCGGTTGATCAGCTTAGAGCCCGTCCAGGATTCGAGGAACCGGACATACTTGGATATAACTGCATTCGAGCACTGGAACTCGTCGGCAGCAGCCGTAAACGAGCCCAGCTCGTAAATTCGCTTGAAATACTCCACCCCCTTGAGGCGATCCATGCCGGCGCTCCACATCAGATCTTGATTGATGAGGGAATTATACAGGCAAGCGCCGGTGTGTGGCTGATTTCTATCGGGCCTGTTGATCAGACCCTTTGAATCAGTTGGGACAGGGGTCTGCGCACCTTTGGCATGTTCGCCATCCGGTCCTCCGCCGTATCACGGTACCCCAATGCTGCAATGACCACGCTGCTCAGATTATCCTCGTTCAATCGCAGGACGCGATCGAGGGCGGCTGGATCAAAGCCTTCCATCGGCGAGGCATCGACACGCTCTATAGCGGCGGCGGCAAGGGTAAAGCCCAGGGCAATGTATGCCTGTTTTGCGGCCCAGGCCTGCTTGTCAGCGGCCGTTTCCAAACCATTGATGGTACCTTTGATAGCGTCAGCGAACCCGTTCAGATCGGCAATCGCAACCCCTCTCTCTGTCGCCGCCAGCTCGATGTAATGATCAACCGTTGAGTCATCCAGATCCGTCTTGGTCGCAAACACCAACAGGTGGGAGCATTCCTTGACCTGTGGTTGCGGTGCAGCGTCTTCATGGATGCGCTCAAGCAGCGAGCGGTCGCTGATGACTTTGATGGTGTAGGGTTGCAACCCATAAGAGGACGGCGCCAATCGTGTGGCCTCCAGTATTCTCTCCAGTGTGCCTTCCGGGAGAGATTTGCCATTCATGCGTTTTGTGGCGTAACGCCATTCCAGGGCTTCCAGAAAATCCATAACAGTCTTCCTGTGTCGGTTTTGGTGGTTGGTTGACTGCTGACACTAAACGATGAGTTTCGGGGAATCGATGCGCAAATCGGCAAAGCAGTTTTCACGAAACGTGTGGTGATCCGCAGTCGCCGCATCGGGATGATAGGGCTCGCAACTAACGGAGAAAAAACCATGAAACAACATACGAGTACCGCATCTCATCAACCCGATGTAACATCCATGCTTCTGTTATTGGGCGTTGGCGTACTGATTGCCCTGATGCTGCCGCTTTCCAGGGCCGCCATGGACATCGGCATGACACCACTGGCGTACGCCTTCTGGCAGGCTTTGGGTGGCGGTATCCTGCTGGTTCTCTGCGGTCGCCGGGGTTCCCCGGTGCGATTCAGCAGGCCCCTGTTTCAATACTTTGGCATCAGCGGACTGACCGCCATTGCCGTACCCAATGCGCTGGCCTTCATTGTTGTTGCGAATATTGGGTCCGGCCTGACGGCGACTCTCTATGCGCTGCCATCCCTTGCCACCTACGGGATCTCCGTCATTCTGGGCATGGAAACACTGAGCAGGAAAAAGTCCATTGGGCTGAGTCTGGGCGTTGCCGGTTGTGTCTGGATTCTGTCGCCCAATCCGGCGGGCATCAATCCGGACTCGCTGCCATGGCTGCTGTTAGGTATGTTGCTTCCGCTGTCCCTCGCTATTGGCAATGTGTATCGCACGTCTCACTGGCCGAAAGGGGCTACTCCAGAGCAGCTGGCCCCTGGAATGCTTCTCGCCGGTGCCGTACTGATTTTACTGGTGGTCGTGGTGACTGGGGGCGCACATTCGCTGCTTATTAGCGGGATGGATCTCTGGACCATTGTGGCCGTTCAGTCTGTCCTGACTGCGATCAGTTATCGCGGCTTCTTTCACTTACAGAAGCGGACATCGCCAACGTTTCTCAGCCAACTGGGGTTCGTGATTACACCCGCTGGCCTATTGTTCGGGATCGTTTTCTTTGGTGAGTCTTATGGTTGGGCCGTGTGGGGTGGCGTGGTGCTGCTCTTGATAGGTGTTGTACTGGCAAACGGCGCCACCCGTGAACGCAAAACCTGCAACGCGGTCAGGAATCCTGGCTAAGCGCAACGTCGTCGTCGACACGCTCTGGGCCGGACTGCTGACGCCATGCCAATAGAAATATCGCGAGCCCGGCAACGGCGGTTGTGGCACCAACATACCCTGTGGACTGCCATCCAAGGCCGGCACTGATAGCCATCCCGCCCAGCCAGGGTCCAAGAGCATTGGCCACGTTGAACGCTGCGTGGTGAGAGGCGGCGGCCAGTGTCTGGGCACCGTGCGCCACGTCCATCAGGTGGGTTTGCAGCGCGGGCCCAAGGCCAACCATCAAGGCGACCAGGAAGCACATCACCAGCATGGTCCAGATGGTTTCTGTGGCGTAGGGATACAGAAGCAGCATGCTGATACTCCACAACAACATCCAGCCAACGCTGCGGAACTGGAGGCGATCAAACAGCCAACCTCCGAGGATGTTGCCAACGAATCCTCCGAGCCCGAAGACCGCGAGTGCGATTGGAATCCAGAAGGGATTGACCCCGGTGACTTCCAACAATGTTGGAGCCATATAGCTGAATACACAAAACATGCCGGCAAACCCGATGGAGCCGATGGCGAGCGGATACCAGATTTCCGGGCGATTGAACGCCCGGATTTCCGAGAATGGGCTTTGCCGTTCCTCTTGTCGATTGAGAGGCAGGAAAAGAACAATCATCAATCCGGTAAGGGCTGCGATAGCACCCACAAACCCAAAGGCATACCGCCAATCCAGATGTTGCCCAAGAATCGTTGCCAGTGGGTTTCCGATCAACAGCGCGAGGGTAAGCCCCATCATGACCAGGCTCACGACCTTGGCGCGTTTGTTAAAAGGTACGAGTGAGGCGGCAACCAGGGCGGCAACACCGAAATAGGCGCCATGGGGGAGGCCGGCGATGAACCGGAACACCAGAAGTGATCCGTACCCCGGCGCCAGGGCACTGGCAATATTTCCCAGCGCGTAGAACGACATCAACAGGATCAGCAGGTGCCGCCGATAAAGCCTGGCACCGCCAATGGCCAGGAGCGGCGCTCCCACGACAACGCCCAGCGCGTACGCACTGATCAAGTGGCCGACCTGTGGTTCCGTAACCCCCAGATCCGCGGCAACGCCGGGCATCAGCCCCATGATGGCAAACTCTCCCGTACCTATCCCAAACCCGCCCATGGCGAGTGAGAATATGATCAGTGTAATCCTGGCGGGAGAGTAGGGAGCTTCCTGCAATTGAGAGGGCATGGGGTGGTTGGCCTTGGCTGCAAGTCAGTAAATTTGAAACAAGGCCGCCCAGTGTGAGCTAATCCAACGCATTTCGGAATACGCGTATGTCCTCAGATCAGCCAGCCGAAGAGGAAGTCGAATAACGAGCTGAAAAAACCGCCACTGCTTTTCGCGACAGTGGTGGATTCCGAAGTGTTGTCTGAGGTCGAACTCGTTGCCTGCAATGACTCCGAAATCTCCGGATTGCCAGAAGCCGTCGGTTCTTCTGGCAACTGGTAGTCAACATCCGTTGATGTCTCTTCGGTCGCCTCGGAAGGCACATTGAGAGCCACGGAAGGTTCTGCATCAACGGTTGAGAGCTCTTCGACCGTTGATGTCTCTTCAACAATTGAGGGCTCTTCAACAGCCGCAACTGCAACGGGTTCGGTTTCAGGTTCCTCTGCGATTTGAGGTTTAGGCTTTGAATCTTGAGCTAATTCCGTTTCGGGCTGAATCACCGGCTTATCGTTTGTTGCTACGATGGTCTCCGGAGCAGGTGCTGATTCTTCTTCCAAGGTTGGCGCTTCAGTCGATACTGGCACTGGCTCCGGCTTAACCTCCGGTTCAGGCGCAGCTGCAATGGGTTGTTTTGCACTGGGTGACCCGAAACGCTGCTTGCTGATTCCCGCGTCAGCCATTGCCCCCTCACGGCTTCGCGCGCTGTTGCCAGTCACGGCATCGCCATCCTTAACGGCGATTCCCAGGGCAGACAACGTTTGTGGGTCCAGATCGCCAGTGGCCTGCAACCCCTCTCGACCGGATTGATACTTCCGGATGGCCGAGCGCAGGGTGTCGTCCATCCACCCATCGGCCTTGCCAATATCATAGCCAGCACCGTAGAGGGCATTTTCAGCAGCAAAGATGGTGTCGGCAGGATCGGCCTGAGCGACTGCACAAAAGGACACCGTCAGCGCCGCAAGAAAGCCGGGCATCCTGGTAAAACGTGAATGGCTCATGGGTGAATCTCTCCCTGATACGCTGTATTTATAGCTATTGTTTGAGTATTGAAAGTATCAGTAATTGAACATGTCGCCCATGACGCAGTTAACACAAGCGGAAAAGGGTCCTAGTTTGACGTTTTAAAGCGACGCACCAGGCCGTTAAGGTCTTCCGCCATCTCCGCCAGGGAATTGCTGGATTGGTTAACGTGGGCAATATCGTCGGTGAGCTTGTCGATGGCACTACTACTGGCCTCCACGTTCTGAGTCATCTCAGCAGCGGTCGCCCGCTGTTGCTCAGTGGCACTTGCAACCTGCGTTGTCATATCCACAATCCGGTTTACGGCCGCCATGATTTCTGACAGGGCAGCGCCAGACTTGCCGGCTTCTTCACTGGCTTCAGAGGCCATCTGTTTGGCCTTGCTCATATCAACCACCGCGCCGGCGGCACCGCTTTGCAGATTCGAGACGATTCGCTCGATATCGACCGTTGAATCCTGAACCCGCTTGGCAAGCCCTCGGACCTCATCAGCAACCACCGAAAACCCACGGCCTGCGTCTCCCGCACGTGCTGCTTCGATGGCGGCATTGAGGGCGAGGAGGTTGGTTTGTTCTGCGATAGCCTGAATAACGTCCAGTACGTTACCGATCTCACCGGATTCCTGCTCAAGCCGTTGGATGCGCTTTGACCCTGCCTCGACCTGTTCTGCGAGTCGGGAAACGGATTTAACTGCGGTCGACACCGTTTCCTGGCCGGTTCCTGCCAGCTCGGCGGCCTGGCGTGCGGATTCATCTGTGTCACTGGTGTTGGACGCGATTTCGTCGGAGGTGGAGACCATTTCCTGCATCGCCGCCGAAACTTGAGTCACCTGGTCCCGTTGTTGTTCGGCATTGGCAGTGGTGCTGTTTGTAATGCCAGACAATGACTCAGATTCCGTACTGAGACGCCGGGACGACGCGACAATCCGGGAAATGATGTCTTCCAGGGTTTCCAGGAAGGCATTGACCGCTGAGATGAAATCGCCAATTTCGTCAGGGCGGCCCTTGGTCAGCCGGGTAGAAACGTCGCCTTCGTTATTTCCAATGTTTTCCAGGTAACCCAGAATTTCTGACCGGGCACGCTTGACGCTGTTACCCATCATACGGCTCATCAGCAGGGCGACCACCAGGCCCAGAACGACAGACGCAACGAATGCGGCGAGTGTCAGGTTGAGTGCCGTCTCGGTCTCTGCTTCCGCCTCGTCGGCCACGGTTTCGAGGGAGGCAAAAACCTCTTTCTCAAGATTCCTCGCCATGTCAGTGATTTGGGGGCCGAGTACGTCAAGCCTGTCTTCCTTTGTTCGGATCATCGCCTTTTGCTGAACCAGCAGCTCGTTGACCGAAGCCTGGTACTTCTCGAGTGCCGCTATCGCGGTATCGAAATACTGCCTGACGTAGTCGGGGACCGAATCCATGTCCAGAAACTCGAGCGCATCGGAAATATCCTCCATGGCATAACCCAATGCAGTTTCCGAGGATTCGTCGCCATCGGCAAAGAAGCGCTGTGAGGCCATTCGCATCATGAGGGTATCGTGAATCAGCTGTTCCAGAACGACGCGCAACCGGCTATCCGGTTCTCTGTTGGTAACGCCATCAATGGCCCTGCGCAGTGCCTCTGATGCTGTGGGGCCGTACTGGTCCAGTTCGTCGGCAATGATATTTTTTACTTGCTGCTTGGCGGGCACCAGTTCGCTTTTGAAGACATTCGCGTACTGCAAAGTCGCCTCTTCGATCTCTGCAACCAGTTGCACACGGTCGGCACTTTTGATCGTCTGTTGCGCTGCCGACAACTCCCTGAAGAAATCTGTCTCCAACTGCTCGAAGCGGGCCAGGATGTCTTCGTTACCGGTGGCGTAGTAGTCGAAGACTCTCAGTCTCATGGTGTAAAGGTTGATAAGCACACCGGTCGCAACGGCGGTTTCCGGTGCCAGATCCCTTGCCACCGTATCCATTCGCGCATCAAGGCTCTGAAATTCCCGGATGCTGTAAAAGGTGACGAGGGCGAACAAAAGCAGAATGAAAACAGGTGCTATCAGGAGTTTTCCGCTTACACCAAGCCGGCGTTCAATGAATTCTAGTTTTTCTACAGCCACTGGTCTGCCCCTCTATGCGTGTATGCGTGCGAGATCTCTTGGTTAACGGCTGTTCCGGCATAATCTGGAGCCGCCCAACCAATTTATTCAACGAAGTTTGCTTGGGTCGCAATCATGGGGGAAAGCTCCAGGTTCCAATGAGCCATGCCGCTTCGGCTATAGATGTAGTGCCCGCTCAGGGAGTTCATTTTAGGAATGCGGGCGGGCTTGACACCATTAAGGATGAGGGATGCCAAGCGGGCGGCAGTAATGCCCTCCTGGTGAGCCGAAATGGTGAAGCCGCCAATGGCTTGCTGCTTACCAATGTTGATATCCCAAAAGGAAAAGATGGGAACCCGGCTTTGATTGAATGCTCTGGTAATGAGTTCGTCCGGTGCGATGTAGGTGCCCTCTGAATCCCGGATGGTGTGGTGGGTGCCAACGATGATTGCATCGTACAGTTCGTGAGCCCGAACAACCGACTGCAACCAGGTGTCTTTGTCGTTGGTAAGGACGATGTCCAGTTTGGAGCCATATATTTCGGCACTTCTCTTGTCGCCGAAGTATTCATTGACTGCGTTTCGCATGGTGGGTGAGTCGTCCATTAATACAAGAAAGTGTTTATCCACTTTCAATACTTTCTGAAGATGACGGATGCTCTCCTCAAAAAATGGCCGTTCCAGCAAACCGGCGACCAAATCGTGTTCCAGGGTAGGGTGCTGCGCGGGACCGCCGTTGACACCCAGGAATACAACCGGAATCTTCCGCTCAACCAAGTGGTTGGCCATGAGGGAGAATGCGTTGTCGTCTCCCAGAATGGCAATGTCAGGCTGGATCTCGGTAATGGATTGCTGGAGGCTGGCTACTTTTTGGGGCCATTCTGATTTCGGCAATCTTTTAGTGTCGAGGGCAAGCACGTGAATGTCGTGGTCGTCGCCCAGCACTGATTGGACGGCGGCGATGTAATCAGCGTCCCATTTATAGCCTTGATGATAGCTCTCGATAATCACCACGGTTTTGCTGAAACACAGGGGGCTTACTAGCAGAAGAGCCAGGAGGAGCGTACGCATTGGGTGTTCCTTATTATTGTCCGAGTGAAGTCTGCACCCGTTCTTTCTTGTTGAAAGCGCTTGTTTTTATCGTTATTCCGTTGAACCAAACAGGAACCGTGCCAGCTTTCTAAGTTATTGTTTTATAGAAGCATTTGCGAATGGGTAGGCGTTGGGATTGGGAACATCGGCTCTGAGTGTCTGGTTTTAGCGACACAATGTTCAGAATGGGGATAAAGCTGTCTGATTTATCGGACAGTGCTGTCCTGATATCCGGACTTCGGTAGGGTAAGTTGGGACGGTCTCCGTGGCTCAGGCGTCTGTTTCGAACGTCGAGGCTCGGCGGGATGCCCAGGCGAACCCCAGTAATCCGACAATTGGGCCGGGAACCAGCAGCCAGGCCGCGTCCAGACCGATACGATCGAACAGCGCGGTGGTTGCAGCGATCGATACCACGGTAATCGCAAAGCCGATGGAATTTTGAATCGCCAGCGCGGCACCAACTACTTCCTTTGGGCAAGCTTGCGCGGACAGGGCGGAGAACTGGGGAGAATCCGCAATCACGGTCGCGCCCCAGGCGAGTAGGAGTATTCCCAACCACATGGCAGGCAAGTCACGCCAGAAGAGAGCAAACACCACTGCGCAAACACAAGAGGAGGCCAGTGCACCGACCGCAACTTTTGCACTCCCAATACGACGTGACAGGAATCCCCCAACAAGACACCCCAAAGCGCCGATGCCAATGATACTGAACGCCATACCCGATAATCCGACGGCCGAGTATTCACTGATGAGTGCCGTATTGGCCACAAGCAGTGGTACGACCGTCCAGAACGCGTAAAGCTCCCACATATGCCCGAAATAGCCCAGGGCTGCAGCACGAAATCGATTGACCTTGAAGGCGTCAAAGACCGTCAGCGGTCGCTCGGAGCCGGTGCCCGATGATTGTTTTTTCTGGCCTGCACCTGGTAAATGAGGGCCATCTCCAAGCAGATGGATAAGAACGGCGCCAAATAGCGCAAGTAGCGATGATGCCAGGATGACGTACTGCCATGGCAGGTCCGCACCGGCTTCTCGCAATGCATGGGGCAGTGCGGTGCCGAGCGTCAGCATGGCGACAAGCTGGGCGAGGGCCTGCCCGGTCCGCTCGGGAGCCCAGCTGACGATCAACTTCATGCCCACGGGGTAGATGCCCGCCAAACTCAGGCCAACCAGGAAGCGGAACACAATGCCACTGGCCAGACCCTCCGAAAACCAGGCGAAGCAGGCATTGAACAAAGCACCGCAAGCCGCACTCACCACAAAAATAAGACTGGCACGATACCGCTCTGCCAGGCCTCCCAAAGCCATGATCATTGTGCCCAGGATAAAGCCGCCCTGAACTGCGTTGGTCAGCCAGCCAATATCAGCAGCACTGATTTGCCAACTGGTCATCAGGGTATCCGTAGCACTATTGGCGCTGAACCACAGCGATGTTCCGAACAGTTGGGCGAGGGCGATTGTCGCAACGGGGCCAAGCCTGCGCAAAAACCTTGAAGGGATGGGGGTAGCCCCCTCAAATTGTCCAGACGTCATAAATGCGCTCCATATCCGTCGCGGCCATCAGTGTAGACTGACCGGCTGGCACAGTATACTGATGCACTATTCGGCATTTGGCGTAGAAACTGGGCGCCAGATGAAGTGCCCAGATGGAAAAACAGGAATGTGGCAGGTTTTCAGTGTTCGCTGTATGCGTGGTACCTTCGGGCAAGCAAACTTTATCGTTGGATATCAGAAAACTAAAGCGGGTGGATAGACTCTATGGACGTAATGATCATCGGCGCGGGGATTATGGGAACCACGTTTGCCACGTTGGCAAAAGAGCTGGCTCCAGAGTTGAATATCACCATCCTGGAGAGATTGGAGAGCGCTGGAGAGGGTAACTCGTGGGTGTTCAACAACGCCGGCACGGGGCATGAGGCGAACTGCGAGCTGAATTACACGCCGGTGGACGAAGAGGTTATCTCGGTCGAAAAGGCCTTGAAGATCCATGCGCAATTCAACGTGGCCAAGCAGTTCTGGGCGCACCTGATCAAAAAAGGCGCGATCAAGGACCCCAAGACGTTCATCAATCAGACCAAGCACTGCACCATCGTCTCTGAATCCTCAATCGACGAATTGCGACTGCGGTTCAAGGAAATGTCTGCTCATCATTTTTTTGAGAGCATGCGTTTCTCAGAGGATTTCGACGAAATCAAGAGCTGGATCCCCTATTTGATGGAAGGGCGTCCTCGCCATGAAAAGATGGCTGCGACCGTCATAGAAACAGGCACGGACGTGAATTTCGGTGCTCTGACCCAACAAATGGCTGAACACGCTGCTCAAGACCTGGGTGTGAAGATTGAGTACGGCACCCATGTTAAACGCGTACACAAGAGCCCCGCGGGGAGTTGGCTTATAGAAACCGAACGCCATGGAGCCCACGCTCGTTACAAGGCTGATGTACTGTTTGTTGGTGCGGGTGGGGGTGCATTCCCGATCCTGAAGAAAAGCCACCTGCCGTTTGCGAAACGGTTTACAGGCTTTCCCGTCGGCGGGCGGTTCCTGCAGGCCCCGATCAGCGCAGAGCAGGCCGATCATTACCGGGCTAAAACCTATGGCAAAGCAAAAGTAGGCGCGCCCCCCATGTCGGTACCGCATCTGGATTTGCGAGTGGCGGATGGCCAGCACTACCTGTTGTTCGGCCCGTTTGCCTCTTTCAAGCCCGTTCTGGAGAAAGGACGTGGATTTTTTGACTACCTCCGGGCAATGCGCCTGCATGATATCCCAGGATTGCTGAACGTCACCCTGGAGCACTTCCCATTGGTGAAATACCTGGTTTCAGAAACCTTCAAGGGCGAGAAGAGCATGTTCGAGGAGCTTGAAAGCTTTGCGCCCGGCCTGAGCAAAAAATTTGACTGGAAACCGGTTCACGCCGGCCAACGGGTCCAGATTATCAAGGACGGCGATCTGCAGATGGGTACGGAAATCCTCGTGTCCAAGGACAAAACCTACGGAACCTTGTTGGGAGCATCGCCAGGGGCATCGGTTTCGCCGGAGGTAATGCTGAGGTGCCTGGAACAGCTGCTACCGGCCATTTTTACCAAAGAGGAAACCAGGAAAGCGAAGAAGGAGATTTTTCCTGAAGATGATCTGGATACCCTGGCCACGAATCCTGATCGTTATCGGGAAATTCGTGATGCCGTTAATAAGCAGTTGGGAATAGTTTGAAGTAGGGGCGTTCCATGATTCCGGAGTTGCAGGTCAGAATCATGGAACGCTATCCGAATAGCACCTGAATGGGCGGTGACTACCTAGACATAGAAGTCCAAGTCCTCCTGAGCTTTCAACAGGTCCCGCATCTTGATGGGGTCATCACCATAGAAGAAGACCAGGCCCCAGTGAGTACCGAAGGCGGACCGGTCAGGAACCGTTTCTTCCGTCGGTGCAACGAGTTCATGTGACTCGAAATAGGGGTGATCAACACATTCCGGAGGCATTTCCAGCTTGCTGACCACGCGGCGGCGCGGATAAACACCGAAGCAACCGGCATAGCCCTTGGCATCGACCACTTCGCGTGGGAAGAATTTTTCCACTTCCTCTTTGGTGCTCTTGGGGTCAAATACCAGCATTGACGCCTGGTACGCGTTAAACCCATACGCACGTTCAATCAGCTCAAACGCCTTGAAGCCGGGTGGGCGGTAAGCAACCTCACCAAAGTACATTTCACCATCAGCAGTAACGAAGTACTCAGGGTGAATCAAGCCAAACTTAATATCGAACGTTTTGATCAGCAACTCGATCTGCTTGGTGATGGCATTACGCCAGCTTTCGAGTTGCTCGGTCGCCGGAACGAAAACGGAATAGCCCAGCGTTACGTACTCAGAGATATTGAGAAACTTGATCTTGCCGTCGTGAATCCATGCCTCAACGGCAAACTCCCAGCCGCTCAGATGGCTTTCCATGAGCAACGGATATTCTTCCGCTGGAATGTTGTCAATTTCCTCAAGCGTACGGATCATTCGATGGCCGAGGCAACCAGCCTTGTCAAACGCCTTGACGTGAATGGGGTCGTCCGGGTCGCCATCCAGTTTCAACAGGGTCTGGTTGACACGCTTCATGAAACGGACGATGTCGTCTTTCTCGTGGGCCTCCTCGAAGATCCCGACTCGAATGCCGCCAAGCTGGGCACGGCGCTTCATCAAAGCCTTGTCACGGAACAGAATCGACTGCCCGTACATGCGAGGGCTGTCCAGGAGCACTGAGTTGATCGCCCCAGACCACTCAACGGTCTCTTCGAACAGCGGTATCGCAACATCAACGCCTTCCTCTTTCAGCCTTTCAGCAATCTGCAGGGACCGATCATTCAAACGGATAAAATCCCATGGGATAAAGGGGATCTTGTTAGCGGTACAAAAATCCGCAGCCCATTCCGGAGCAACAACGATGTAGCGGCGGTCGAACTTCTGTGCGGCCTTGATGGCATTGACGCTCCAGCCAAGCAGGGCGATATAGCCTTTGTTCGGATCCTTTGGGGTCTCCGTACCTTTAACAGAGTCCATTTCCGGATCAAGCCAGGCGGCCACATCATTTGATAAGGGCGCTTCTTGTGTTGTCGACATGTGTCGTTCTCCTTGCAACCTGCCCGATAGGAGCATGTAAGTAGTTGAAATTATTGTGGGGCAAGTTTCGTGAGTTAATACATCCTCTCTATCAACATAGTCGCTATCACCCCAAAATGAAAAGATTGCGCCGGAATTAGCCGTTCCTCCATACCAACTATTTTCCAATAACTAATATTGAATGATTGCTCAAGAATACCTAGAGTGTAAGTTCCTGAAACAGACCACCGGAGGCACTCAATGATCAGATTCTATTTCCACCCCCGACCCAACCCGATGAAAGTGGCCCTGTATCTCGAAGAGACAGGTACGCCTTATGAACTGGTTCCCGTCGATACCCTCAAGGGCGAGCAGCATAAACCGGAGTTCAGGGCCATTAACCCTAACGGCAAAACCCCTGCGATCGACGATGATGGCGTACGGGTATTCGACTCCAATGCCATTTTGCTTTATCTGTCGGAGAAGAGCGGTAAGCTGGGCGGAACGCCAGAAAACCGGGCTGAACTGCTGTCCTGGATGATGTTTGTGGCGTCTGGGCTGGGGCCGTACTCCGGTCAGTCAGTGCATTTCCGGCATGCAGCTCCGGAACAGATTCCTTATACCGCTAATCGCTATCAGCGCGAAGCACAGCGCCACTATGAAGTGCTGGATACGCATCTGGCAGATCGCACGTATCTGGTGGGTGAGGAATTCAGCATTGCGGATATCGCAGCCTGGGGCTGGGTCGATAAAGCTGGAGTTGTGCTCGGAGATGCTGAGCTGGCTGGCTTCCCGAACCTGAAGCGGTGGTTTGACAGCATCAACAATCGTCCGGCAGTCGCGCGTGCCAGGGCCGTCGGCCAGGACGTTCCGTTCCAAACCGAAATGGATGATGCAGCACGCCGAGCCCTTTTCCCGCAAAACTACCCTGAGCAGGCGTAAACATGATTGATCTTCACTACTGGCCAACACCCAATGGTCACAAGATCACGATCTTTCTTGAAGAAGCGGGGCTTGAATATGATATCCACCCGGTGGATATCAGTGCTGGGGACCAATTCAAGCCATCGTTTTTGGCAATTTCACCCAATAACCGGATGCCGGCGATCGTTGATCACTCGCCGGCATCCGGCGAAGGGCCGCTTTCCGTTTTCGAGTCTGGCGCCATTCTGCTGTACCTGGCAGAAAAGACAGGCCGCTTTCTGCCCGGGGATCCCCGGGCTCGCATCACGGTCATACAGTGGCTGATGTGGCAGATGGGTGGACTTGGCCCAATGGCGGGACAGAACCACCACTTCGTAAAATACGCGCCGGAAAAAGTTCCTTACGCCATTCAGCGTTACGTGAATGAGACCAATCGGCTTTATGGCGTACTCGACAAACAGTTGGAAGGACGCGACTGGATTGCAGGTGACTACTCCATTGCTGACATGGCGACCTATCCCTGGGTTGTGCCGCATGAAACTCAACAGCAGAACCTTGATGATTTCCCGAATCTCAAGCGGTGGTTCAATTCCATGCAGGCGCGACCGGCGGTGGTCAGAGCGTATGAAAAGGGAGCCCCTTGGTCCAGTCGGCCAGCCGTGACGGAAGAGGGTAAGAGTCTGCTGTTTGGTCAGACGGCCAATCGATAGACGTCAAGCACGACTGATCTCCCTACTTGCTGACTTATTGGTTACACTGGTTCTACGCATCAGGAGAAAGCCGAAGAGAACGCAATGGGCGCTGAGAAGCAACGTATCCAACCAGAGTTCGAGTGGGTAGATCAGCGGGGTGACGAGTCGATCCGGTACCTGGATCACGGTTACCCGAGCCCACTTGTGCGCTGGCATTATCACGAGGAGTATGAACTCCATCTGATCACCGAGACCTCCGGAAAGGTTTTCGTGGGTGATTATATCGGCAATTTTGCCCCCAACAGCCTGATCCTTGTGGGGCCCAACCTTCCTCACAACTGGATCAGTCAGCTAGAAAAGGGCGAGCATGTTGAGCTTCGTGACCGCGTCATCAATTTTTCCCACGATCTGATTACCGCCTCTGAATCGGTGTTTCCTGAAACGCGGGCCCTTGCTCCGTTCTGGCAACGTGCTCAATACGGCATTGAATTCCGGAATCGCGAGGGAATTGACAAAGCGATAGGGTTGTTTGAAGAAGTTGCCACTTCGAATGGCTTTCGACGCTTGACGCGTTTTTGGGCAATGGTTGAGATCCTGGCGGCGATGGATGACTATCGCGTGCTGTCTTCGTCGACGTACCTTCCGATTACCGATGAAAAGATCCTCAACCGATTGAACCAGGCGTTGAACCATATTTTCGAGCACTATCGGTCAAGTATTTCCCTGGAAGATGTTGCGGCGCATGTGAATATGAGCCCAACCTATTTTTCCAAGTTCTTCAAGAAGGCCACCGGCCATCGATTCATTGAATTCGTTAATACCCTTCGGGTCAACAAAGCCTGTGAACGCCTGGCGCATACGGATGATCCAATTACGGAGATCTGCTTTCAGGTTGGCTTCAACAACATCGCCAATTTCAATCGCCGGTTTTCCGATGTGAAGGGCATGACGCCGTCTGAATACCGCCGAACCTCCATGGACGCGTTGTATCAGCGGTAATCAGTACCTCATCTGTTTCATCCCTCTCTCTGCAGATCCTCTTTTTCTCTCAGAATGATACTTTCTGGTGACGTCCATGGGTTCCGTTCAACCTTACTTTGTCGCCAATAGCCCACACAGCCTGTACTTGTAGCCACCTTTAGCTAAATGAGCGGGGGAGGCATCCCCATTCGTGATGGCATAAAAGTACAGAAAAATGACAGGGTATGTATTTGTTCAGTTCTGACATTAAGCGTGTAATAGCACCATTGATTCACTTTCCTGACGAGAGGTGATCCGTCAGATCAAAGTACCCGGAATGCACCGGCCAATCCGGACATTCTGAACGACCTACTCCAAAAACAAACAGAGGTTGGAACATGAACAACAAACGATATCTGTCCGCTGTTATGGCCGTTGGCATGACGGCCGTCGCGTCCTCCGTAATGGCTGCCACCAAAGTGACTATTGGTACTGTGAACAATGGCGACATGGTTCGCATGCAGGGCCTTTCCGATGAATTCGAAAAGCTTCATCCAGACATCGATCTGAATTGGGTAGTACTTGAGGAAAATGTCCTTCGCCAGCGCCTGACTACCGATATTGCGACGGACGGCGGTCAATTCGATGTGATGACAATTGGAATGTACGAGGCCCCGATCTGGGGAGAGAAGGGGTGGCTGACCCCGATGGAGGATCTGCCTTCGGATTACGATCTGGCCGATATCTTTCCATCAGTTCTCGGCGGCCTGTCCTCCGACGGTACCTTGTACGCACTGCCGTTTTACGCCGAAAGTTCGATGACGTTCTATCGCAAGGACCTTTTTGAAGCCAATGGGCTGAGCATGCCGCAACAGCCTTCCTGGGATCAAATGAAAACCTTCGCCGAGACGCTCCATAAGCCAGAAGATGATCAGTATGGTATCTGCCTGCGTGGCAAAGCAGGGTGGGGCGAGAATATGGCTCTGATCACAACCATGGCTAACGCCTTTGGTGCACGCTGGTTTGATGAAAACTGGAAGCCCGAATTCACTGGCGAAGAGTGGGGCAACGCCGTCAGCTTCTACGTCGACCTTCTCGGGAACTACGGCCCTCCGGGCGCCTCATCCAATGGCTTTAACGAAAACCTCGCGCTATTCAACAGTGGCAAATGCGCCATGTGGGTAGACGCGACTGTCGCCGGATCATTTCTTACCGATGAGTCTCAAAGCAGGGTAGCGGAGCACATCGGCTTTGCCTTGGCGCCAGAACAGGTAACGTCAAAAGGTTCGGGATGGTTGTGGTCCTGGGCCCTCGCCGTTCCGGTGAGCTCAGATGCCAAGGAAGCGGCCAAGACCTTTATCACCTGGGCGACCTCGCGGGCTTACAGCCAGCTGGTTGAGGAAACCTATGGTATTGCCAACGTGCCGCCCGGCACACGCACCTCCACCTACGACAACGCTGAATACCTGGAAGCTGCGCCGTTCGCGACCCGAACCCTGGAAGCAATCGGCAACGCCGACCCCAACGATTCCACGTTGAATCCTTCCCCCTATGTGGGCGTTCAGTTTGCGGCCATCCCTGAGTTCCAGTCGATCGCAACCCAGGTCGGCAAGCTGATCTCGGGCGCCCTGGCAGGGTCGATGTCGGTTGATCATGCCCTGAAAGCGGCACAATCGATCACCCTTCGAGAGATGACTCGCGCCCGCTATTACTCCAACTGAATACCCGGCCAAGACGAAACAACAATGACCTGATGCAGGGTCCGCTTAGGCGGAGCCTGTTTGGGGGTCACCGGAGAACCGATATGAAGACAACCGCTCTGAATGCAGGTCCCGCGAGCTCCGCCGCGGAACCCAAACAGGACAGCCGCCAGGGAAGTATTAGAAAGACCTCCCGCATCAATCGTTTCATGGTGTCGCCGTCGGTGCTCGTCCTGGCGCTGTGGATGGTGATTCCGCTGTCCATGACCATCTACTTTTCAGTGATTCGCTATAACCTGCTGTACCCCGGTGATAACGAATTTGTGGGGCTGGAAAACTTCCAGTTCTTTGTCACTGATTTCGGTTTTATGGCCGGAATGAGCAACACCCTGCTACTGGTCGGTTCCGTGCTGTTAATTACGGTGGTCCTGGGTGTACTGATTTCGCTGCTTGTTAACCAAGCGTTCTGGGGGCGGGGTATCGTCCGGATTCTCCTCATATCCCCGTTCTTTATTATGCCGACCGTAAACGCGCTGATCTGGAAAAACCTGCTGCTGCACCCGGTTTCAGGTGTCTTCGCAGCCATCTGGAAGTTCTTCGGCGCCACGCCGATCGATTGGTTTTCCGAGTTTCCGTTGTTCTCGATCATCATGATCGTGTCATGGCAGTGGCTGCCGTTCGCCATCCTGCTGCTGATGACCGCATTGCAATCGCTGGATCAGGAACAGCAGGAAGCGGCCCGCCTTGACGGCGCCGGACCCTGGGCTCTGTTCTTCCATCTCACCTTGCCGCACCTTGCTCGTCCGATCGCGGTGGTGGTGATGATCGAAACCATCTTCCTGCTGTCGATTTTTGCGGAGATCTTTACCACCACGGGCGGTGGCCCGGGTTACGAGACCACCAACCTTGCGTACCTCATCTACAGCCAGGCGTTGCTGCAGTTCGACGTTGGACTGGCTTCAGCCGGTGGCCTGATTGCCGTTGTGCTGGCCAACATCGCCGCCTTCTTCCTGGTGCGGCTGATCGGCAAAAGCCTGACCGAAAAACAATGATTCACGGAGGTTACAACATGCTTAGCCTGAAACAACGACGTAGCCTGAACACCCTGCTCATGGGGGTGCTGGCGTGGGGTGTGGCCCTGGCCATTTTCTTCCCGATTTTCTGGATGCTGCTGACCAGCTTCAAAACAGAAATCGATGCCTTTGCCACGCCACCGCAATTGTTCTTCTCGCCGACCCTCGAGAATTACACGCTGGTTAACGAACGCAGTGACTATCTGCACTTTGCCTGGAATTCGGTAGTGGTGTCTTTCGGCTCCACGATCATCGGAATGATGCTCGCCGTACCCGCTGCCTATTCCATGGCCTTTTTCGAGACCAAGCGTACCAAAGGGACACTGTTGTGGATGCTATCCACCAAAATGCTGCCGCCGGTTGGCGTGCTGGTGCCGATTTACCTGATCTTCAAAGACACGGGTTTGCTCGATACCAAAACCGGACTGGTGATCATCTACACGCTGATCAATCTGCCGATCATGATCTGGATGGCCTACACCTACTTCAAAGAGATTCCAAAAGAGGTGCTTGAGGCAGCTCGGATGGACGGTTCCACACTGTTCCAGGAGATCTGGCGAGTGCTGCTGCCCATGAGCAAGGGCGGTCTGGCGGCAACGGTGCTGCTGTCACTGATCCTGAGTTGGAACGAGGCGTTCTGGTCGCTCAACCTCACGGCGTCGGAGGCGGCCCCGCTGACGGCCCTGATCGCATCTTACTCAAGTCCTGAAGGCTTGTTCTGGGCCAAGTTGTCAGCCGTATCGACCCTGGCCTGCGCCCCCATTCTTATCTTTGGCTGGATCAGCCAAAAACAGCTGGTTCGCGGCTTGTCCTTTGGCGCCGTCAAATAACGGAGATTTCCCATGGCTAACTTAACAATAAAGAACCTCAAGAAATCCTTCGGGGAAACAGAAATTCTCAAAGGCATCAATCTTGAGATTAAAGACAATGAATTTGTGGTGTTTGTCGGACCATCAGGGTGTGGCAAGTCGACCCTGCTGCGCTCCATCGCGGGCCTGGAAGAGGTGACCGGCGGCCACATCCTGCTGGATACGAAAGAGATCACCGATTTGGCCCCGGCCAAACGGGATCTGGCAATGGTGTTCCAGAGCTACGCCCTGTATCCCCATATGTCCGTACGCAAAAACATGTCGTTTGCACTGGAACTCGCTAAGGAGAAAAAAGAGGTTATCCATAACAAGGTAGCCGAAGCGGCCCGAATTCTGGAGCTGGACCCGCTACTGGAACGCAAACCCAAAGAGCTGTCCGGTGGCCAGCGCCAGCGGGTGGCCATTGGTCGTGCAATTGTACGCCAGCCCAAAGTATTCCTGTTCGACGAGCCGCTCTCTAATCTGGACGCTGCACTGCGGGTACAGATGAGACTTGAGCTGGCCAGACTTCACCACGACCTTAACGCGACCATGATTTATGTTACCCACGACCAGGTCGAGGCTATGACTCTGGCGGATAAAGTCGTCGTGTTGAATCAGGGCCGGATTGAGCAGGTAGGCACCCCACTCGACCTGTACCGTAACCCGGCCAATCGATTTGTCGCAGGTTTCCTGGGGATGCCCAAGATGAGCTTCCTGCCGGGCAAAGTAACCGCACTTGATGCCTCAAGCGTCACGGTTGAACTGACCTCCGGTACTACAGTGACCTTGCCCGCGGCCAGCGAACACCTGAGTCAGGGCAGTGCTGTCACCGTTGGCGTTCGGCCGGAAAACATCGATGTGGTTGAACCCAGCGAGAGCTCACTGACCGGCCACATGGACATCGCCGAAAGCCTGGGTAGCGATACCTATTGCTATGTAAAGACCGATGGCCAGGAAACGCTGACTGTCCGCATGCCCGGCAACTTTGCCTGCAACTACGGTGATCGCATCGGTTTACGCCTGCATGTGGATGAGTGCCACTTGTTCGACGAGCAAGGCAATGCCGTTCAGAAACCCAGCCGATTGGCAGCGTGACATCTTATGAAACTGAATAACTCAGCATTGGACCAACTGAGTCCAGAGGTGTCCGTGCCAGCTTACGAACGGAGTAACCTCAGACAAGGCATCGTTCATATTGGCGTGGGCGGATTCCACCGTGCCCATGAAGCGGTCTATACCCACCAGCTGTTGCAGGCAGGTGGCAGCCCGGACTGGTCGATTTGTGGTGTTGGGCTGCGTGAAGGTGATCGGGCCATGCAGCAGGTGTTGTCCGCGCAGGACCACCTGTACACCCTGATCGAGCTCGGCGCCGACCGCACCAATACCCTCAGTGTCATCGGCTCCATCACTGGTTTCATGTTCGCGCCTGAGGAGCAGGACGCTGTCATCGAGAAAATGGCGAGCTCCGAAGTAAGGATCGTCTCGCTGACGATTACCGAGGGTGGCTACAACGTGGACGACAACACCGGGAGGTTCAATGAAAACCACCCGGACGTTCTTCACGACCTGGAAAACCCGCAGCAACCGCGCACGGTCTTTGGCTATCTGACTGAGGCCCTATGCCGCCGACGCGAGCGTAATCTGCCGCCATTCACCGTCCTGTCGTGTGACAACCTGCCAGAGAACGGCCAGGTGGCCCGCGGTGCCCTGTTGAGCTTTGCCCGCCTGAGGGATGCCGATCTTGCAGGCTGGATCGGCGAAAAGGTGAGTTTTCCTAGCAGCATGGTTGACCGCATTACACCGGGAACCCATGACAAACATCGCCAGTGGCTGAAAGATAACTACGACCTGGAAGATGGCTGGCCAGTGATCTGCGAGCCTTTTTACCAGTGGGTGCTGGAGGATGATTTCTGTAACGGTCGACCGGAATGGGAAGCGGTGGGTGTTCAGTTCACGGACGACGTCGCCCCTTACGAGCGCATGAAAATCCGCCTGTTGAATGCCAGCCATTCCGCTATGGCCTACCTCGGGTATCTTTCCGGTTATCGATATACCCACGAGGTCATGGCGGATGATCGGTTCAGCCGTTTTATTCGCAGCTTCATGGATGAAGACGTGACACCGATACTGGGAGAAATTTCAGGTATCGATGTGCCCGCGTACAAGCAGACCCTGGTCGAACGCTTCTCCAACCCTCAAATGGGCGACGAGTTGGCCCGGCTGTGTATGGACGGCTCCAGCAAGATACCGAAGTTCCTGGTGCCGACGGTGCAGACACTGGTGAACGAAGGACGACCACTGTCTCGTGTTGCCATGATCATTGCCAGCTGGGCGCTCTACCTCCGTGGCAAAGATGAGAAGGGACAACCGCACGAAATCAATGATCCCATGGCCCCCCGGCTGCAGGCGGCCGTTGAAGACAGAGCCAACCTTACCCCGGAGTTTCTGGGGATGGCAGACCTTTTCGGGACCACCCTCGCCAGCTCCAGCGACTTTGAAGAGGCCTTCGATAGGGCACTCGACAAGCTGGAAACAAAAGGGGTTTTTGCAGCCCTCAGCGAGAGCTGACCTGACGAACATTAGGGAGCACAGATATGAATGCACTGGGCAAATCCGAGTCCTGGAGCATGCTGGAACAACTTGCCAACGAGACTCGGAACGATCGGATCGCGGATTATTTCAAAGCGGATCCGGACCGTTTCGATAAGATGAGCCTCCGGTTAGGCGAGCTGTTTCTGGACTATTCCAAGAACAAGGTATCGCCGCAGGTGATGGATGCGCTGTTCGAGATGGCCAAACAGTCGCCGTTGGCGTCGCGCCGGGAACAGATGTTCTCTGGGGAAACCATTAACGTCACCGAACAGCGTCCGGTTCTGCATACCGCCTTGCGCAACCTGGGTGATGCACCGATTGTCGTGAATGGCCAGGACGTCATGCCAGAGGTTCGGGCCAGCCTGGAAAAACTCAGGGCCTTCACCGAGCAGGTCAGGAACGGACAATGGCTGGGCTATACCGGCAAGCGAATTCGCGACGTTGTAAATATCGGCATCGGCGGTTCAGACCTTGGGCCCAGCATGGTGTGTCGCGCCTTGCTTGATTACCAGCATCAGGAAATGAACGTCCACTTCATTTCCAACGTCGACGGCCGTCACCTCAAGAAAGTGCTGAAAGGGCTGGATCCGGAAACCACGTTGTTCGTTGTGTCGACCAAGACCTTCTCTACCCAGGAAACCCTGTTGAATGCGAACAGTGCCAAGCGCTGGTTCCAGGCGCAGACGCAAAGCACCACAGCCGATATGGGCCAGCACTTTGTCGCGGTGTCCACCAACATCAACGCAGCAACGGAATTTGGCATCCGCGAGGACAGCATCTTTGAATTCTGGGATTGGGTAGGTGGCCGCTATTCGCTCTGGTCCAGCATTGGCTTGCCCATTGCCTTGAGTATCGGGTTCGATGCGTTTATCGAGTTGCTTGAGGGCGCTTTCATAATGGACCAGCACTTCCGGGAGGCACCTTTTGAGGCCAATATGCCGGTCGTGCTGGCTCTTATCGGCATCTGGAACATCAATTTTCTGGGCGCCGAAACCCAGGCGATTATTCCTTACGATCAGGCGCTGCACCAATTACCGGCGTTCCTCCAGCAACTGGATATGGAAAGTAACGGCAAGTCAGTGGACATCGATGGCAACCCGGTCAGCCACGCCACCGGCCCCATTGTGTGGGGGCAAACCGGCTCGAACGGTCAACATGCGTTCTTTCAGTTGCTGCATCAGGGCTCACGCTTCGTACCCATCGACTTTATTGCGACGCTGAAACCCGAGGACGACACCAAAGACCACCATTTTGCCTTGCTGACTAACATGCTGGCTCAGGCCAACGCCTTTATGAATGGCGACACCCAGAACGACCAATACGCCAGTTGCCCAGGCAATCGCCCAAGCAACGTGCTGCTGATGGACGAATTGACGCCCCGAAATCTGGGCGCCTTGATTGCTCTGTATGAACACAAGGTCTTTGTGCAGGGTGCTATCTGGAACATCAACTCCTTTGACCAGTGGGGCGTGCAGTTGGGCAAGCGGCTGGCCAACGATATCAGCCGTGATATTGAACAACAGAGCGACAAGTACGATCCGTCAACCCAGGGATTGATGGACATCGTCAAACAGCACCTGAACACGGGTACAGCCAATTCGGACCCAGCGATGGAAAAGATGGAAGAGGGGAGCAGTCGATGATCAAGGTTATTTCATTCGGTGAAGCCCTGGTGGACATGCTCTCAAGCAGGGTGAGCGAAGACCAGGCTGAAAACTCTGATTCGGTCAACGAGCGCTTCACGAAGTTTCCAGGCGGTGCACCTGCCAACGTAGCCGCTGCGATCGGTAAACTCGGCGGAGACAGTTATTTCGCCGGCAAAGTGGGCGCTGACATGTTCGGTGATTTTCTCGTCAAGTCGCTGGAAGCCATGCATGTGCGAACAGACTATCTGCTGCAAACCAGTGAAGCGAAAACTGCCTTGGCCTTTGTGTCACTGGATAAGACCGGAGAGCGAAGTTTCGAGTTCTACCGGGGACCATCGGCTGACCTGTTATTCGCCCCACACGAATTCCAGCCAGAATGGTTCGATGACCGCGGCATTTTCCATTTCTGCTCCAACACACTGACTGAACCGGACATTCTGGAAGCAACCCAGGCGGGACTGGAAAAGGCCAGATCAGCCGGATGGCTGGTGAGCTTTGATATGAACCTCAGAAATAATCTCTGGCCCAAAGACACAGATCCATATGCTCCGGTGTGGGCCTGTGTGGAGCAAGCGGATCTTGTGAAGCTATCCGCAGAAGAACTGGCCTTCTTGTGCAGACACCAGAACGAAACCGAGGTGTTGCAGAAAATCTTGAAGGCAGGCGCTTCTTTGGTGTTGGTTACAGACGGCGGAAAGCCATTGCGTTACTTCACCCCATCTCATTACGGCTGCATCGAGCCACGAAACGTGCAGATGGTTGATAGCACCGCCGCTGGCGATGCGTTCGTTGGTGGGTTGCTCTATCGGTTGTCGGACCTGGATATAACCGCTGCCAGTCTTAAGGCGTTGGGCGAAGACCCCGAGCAACTTGAAGACATACTGACCTTTGCCAGTGCCTGTGGTGCGCATGCGGTGACTCATGCAGGCGCCTTCACCTCTTTGCCAGGCCTGGAGGAAGTTTCGGCTTACCTACCCGGATAGGGGCCTGCCCGACGTAGCCCTAGCCAGCTCTACCCACCTGCGCACACTCTCCTACAGATCCCCTCCGACAGGTGCCATGCATCCATCGTGGTAGCGAGCGTTACCTTTCGGTCGGTGTCTGTCACAATTGTCTATACTTATCAGACTATAGAAACGGTGACGCCCGCCGTTCTCGAACCCAAAGCGCAGTGGGGCGCCTCTCATGCAGCGTGCAGTATCAGTTGTCATACATTACGGGGTTATCGCGGTGTTGCTGGTGCTTTATGGAACCCTCAGCCATGCAGCCGCACCATCCTCGACGATAAAGATCTGTTATGAACCCTGGGACCCATACATCTTTAAGGATCATCAGGGAGAGATGCGCGGCATTGCCGTGGAATTGATGAATGCCGCGCTCAATGATCTGGGGCTGATCGCTGCCTACGAGGAATTGCCGTTTAAACGCTGTATTTCAGAGGTTCAGTCAGGCGCCTCAGACATCGCCGTACCAATAACAGAGGGGCGGGACAAGCTTCTGCACTCGCGAACGATATTTGCTCACTGGACATTGGCTGCGATCGTACCTGAGAGCCTATCCATTGAGGGGCCGGTGACGCTTGAGAAGCTGGATGACCTTAGCGTGCTGATCATCAGCGGGTATGTTTACCCGGACAATATCACGCGCTGGGCAGAGACCCATCAGGATATTGTCGAGATCACCTATTCAGCTGATGGCGAGGGAATGGTGCCTTTCCGCATGCTCGAATTCGGGCGGGCCGATGCATTCATTGAAGACAACTTCTGGAGCGCCAATCTGATCCAGGATCACGATCTGGCGCTTCGCGTTCTGGAACCAGCGCTTGGTTCTTCGGTCAGTGTGGCCGGTTATCGCAATGAACTTGCCGGTCTGCGCGATGACATTGATCGAGTCCTTGCATCAAGGGGGCAGGCTTTCAGAGACGAGCTGTTTAAGAAATATACCGGTTATGCCGAGTCGTTTTTCTCCGGTCAGTGAGCTCAAGCTTCCCCAGCAACGTAAATCGTGCAACACAGTGCGTGGAACACAGTGAAGGGAGAGACCAATGATTAACCTGACCATAAACGGACAGCTGCATGAGCTGGACGTCCCCGACAATATGCCATTACTTTGGGCCATTCGGGACGTTGTCGGCATGAAAGGCACCAAGTTCGGGTGCGGTATCGCCCAATGCGGTGCTTGTACGGTTCATCTCGATGGGGTCGCCACCCGATCATGCATAACGCCGGTCTCCGCAGTGCAGGGAGAGATTACGACCATAGAGGCCATGGCCGACGACCCGGTTGGCAGCAAAGTCCAGCAGGCGTGGCTGGACCTGGGTGTGGCCCAGTGTGGCTACTGCCAGGGTGGCCAGATCATGAATGCCACAGCTCTGCTGAAGAAAACACCGGAACCGGAAACCCAGGAAATCATCGATGCCATGGCGGGCAACCTCTGCCGGTGTGGCACCTACAATCGCATTCTGGCGGCCATTGAGCGGGCTGCGGACAAGGAGGTGAGCTCATGAGCCAATCCGACGACACACTGCTGCTTGCGAATGTCAGCCGCCGCGGTCTTCTCAAAGGGTTGGCCGGAGCCTCTGCGCTCCTGCTCGCAGCCCGATGGGATATTGGGCTGGCCAATGAACAGGCTCAGTTCGGGGCCGGGGCCATGCCGGGGGGCTGGGTAGACAACCCGAATGTGTTTATCCATATCGACGCCAACGGCCTTGTCACCATCGTCAACAACCGTGCCGAAATGGGACAGGGTATTCGCACCAGCCTGGTTATGGTGGCCGCGGATGAACTGGGCGCAGACTGGGACCGGGTTCGCGCGGAACAGGCAGACGGCGATCAGGATAAGTTTGGCAACCAGAATACCGATGGTTCCCGCAGCATGCGTCACTGGTACGACCCCATGCGCCGTGCGGCCGCTGCTGCCAGGCTGATGCTTGAGCAGGCCGCGGCCAATCAATGGGGTGTATCGGTCGACCAAGTAAGGGCGGATATTCATAAGGTTGTTCATCCTGCCACTGGACGTGAACTCGGCTTTGGCCAGCTTGCAGAAGCCGCACGGGAGCTGGACGTTCCTGGCCGGGACGGGTTGGTTCTGAAATCTGATAGTGAGCTGCGTTTCATTGGCAAGGAATCCGGCCTGATCAATGGCGAGCTGAAGTCCACGCACCCCAAAGCAATCGATGGTGAAGACATTGTCACCGGCAAGGCGATTTTTGGCGCCGATGTGGATCTGGAAAACACCCTCTATGCAGTGGTGGCCAGACCACCGGTTTATGGTGCGACGGTGAAGAGCGTCGATGACAGTGAGGCCCTGAAGATCAGAGGTGTTAAGAAAACTGTACGCATTGATGGCACGGGCCAGCCTGCGGCATTTAATCCGCTCGGGGGTGTTGCAGTAGTAGCCGCCAACACCTGGGCTGCCATGGAAGGCCGCAGAGCTTTGAAGATAGAGTGGGACAATACTCCGGCCGGTAACAACTCCGATTACACATCGGATACTTACCGTGAATCTCTGGAAAAAGCGGCGCAATCGCCGGGCAAGGTTATACGCCAGTCCGGTGATGTTGAGGCCGCTTTGAAAGAAGCCAATAAGCGGGTGTCAGCCACCTACTACATGCCCCATATGGCTCAGGCTCCCATGGAGCCCCCCGTCGCCGTGGTTCGCGTAAGCGGGGGCAAAGCCGAGGCCTGGGCGCCAGTGCAGAACCCCAGGGCGACGCGAGAAGGCATCGCCGGGCTTCTGGAGATCGACCTGGAAAACGTGACCGTTCATCAAACCCTGCTGGGTGGCGGTTTTGGCCGTAAATCGAAGCCAGACTTCGTGATTGAGGCCGCTCAAGTGGCCAAGGCCTTTGAAGGGCAGCCCATCAAACTGCAGTGGTCCCGTGAGGACGACATTCAGCATGCCTACTTCCATGCGGTTTCTGTGGATCACCTGGAAGCGGGGCTCGACGGTAATGGCAAAGCGACCAGTTGGCGCCACCGTACTCTGTCTCCCAGCATTGCATCGCTGTTCGCGCCGGATCCCAAACACAAGGCGGGCTTTGAGCTGGGAATGGGGTTTAACACCATGCCATTCAGCATCCCTGCTATCCGTTTGGAGAACCCGCCGGCACCGGCTCATGTCCGCATCGGGTGGTTCCGCTCGGTGTACAACCTGCCGCATGCGTGGGCCATCCAGAGCTTTGCCCACGAGATGGCGGTAGCCGCCGGCAAGGACCATCGCGATTACGTACTGGACCTGCTGGGGCCAGGGCGTGAGGTTCACAATCTCACGGTGGGCGATGGCTGGAACTACGGTGAAGATCCTGAGATGTACCCGATCGATGTGGGCCGTATGCGCCGGGTTATTGAGCGTGCCACCGAAGAAGCGGGCTGGGGAAAGGAAAGAGCAAAGGGGCGTGGCCTTGGGCTTGCCTTCCACCACAGCTTTGTTTCCTACACCGCCGTCGTCTTTGACGTGGAAGTGGATGACGGCGGGCAAGTGACCATTCACCGCGCCGACATTGCCTTTGATTGCGGGCCGCAGGCCAACCCGGAGCGAATCCGGTCACAGATGGAGGGTTCCTGCGTGATGGGAATCGGCATTGCCCTTCAAAATGAGGTGACGTTCCAGGATGGTGTCGCTCAACAAAGTAACTTCGACAGATATCTGTTGCCGCGAATGCCAAACGCGCCGAAAGTGGTCCGGGTGCACCTGATTGATAATCCCGATGACGCCATGGGCGGTGTGGGCGAGCCGGGGTTGCCACCGGTCGCGCCGGCACTGTGCAACGCCATCTATGCAGCCACGGGGAAACGCATCCGGCGTCTTCCTGTTGGTGATCAGTTGAGTGCATGACCATGCAAAGTCTGGATGCTCGGGTAGTGGAGCAGGCGATCGAATGGTTGGGGAGTGGCCGGACGATCTGGTTGTGCACGGTGTTGTCTACCTTCGGATCATCGCCCAGGGAGCCGGGCTCACTGATGGTTGCCACCTCGGATGGACATCATGTGGGCTCGCTCTCGGGTGGTTGCGTCGAGGAAGACTTCCTCGAGCGCGTTGCCGCCGGAGAGTACGAACAACCTGCTGTTATTGTTCGTTATGGCGACCCGGGCAGCAACAGCCCGGAGAGCCCCCGTATTCGCTTGCCGTGCGGGGGCATTCTCGACGTCCTGGTGGAACGTATGGTTGCCACCGCAAAGACCCGGGATCACCTTGAGCGGATTCAGCAGGCCCTGTCCGGCCAAAATGAAATCGCACGACATATCAGATTAACGGATGCAGTGTGGTGGCTGTCCGATGCTGAACCCACGGGGCCGCGGGTGTTGCAAAATGAAACCGAAGAGACGGTGACGGTTCGTATTGGCCCCGTCGCCAAGCTAATTCTTGCCGGCTATTCAACGGTATCAGAGGCCTGTGCACAGTTCGCCTTAAGCCTTGGTTATGAGGTGGTGCTGTGTGACCCACGGGAGGAAGTCACCAATGGCATGAGCCTGCCGCCGGGTGTTGAGTTTGTGCCCCAACTGCCGTCGCTGTATATCGCTTCGCCTGGTGCTTGCACGCCCTCCACAGCGATAGTCGCCGCAACCCATGACCCCCGCATTGATGATCTGGCCATGATGGCTGCTGTCAAAACCTCGGCAAGCTACATTGGTGTGATGGGCTCTGTTCGTACTTCCCAGGCCCGATCCGAACGACTTCGTCGGACTGGTGGCCTGTCAAAGGAAGACGTTGAGCGGATCCACATGCCCATCGGACTCAACCTCGGCAGTAAAACCCCTTCTGAAATTGCACTGGCCATCGTTGCGGACATGGTGCGTGTCAGGCGAGGGCGTTCGCGTGTCGAATTGTGAGCGCCCTTGCTCACACCTAGGTTAACGAAAGGTCGGTGGGTCATTGCCCACCGAATACCGGATTACTCGTAAGCGCCTGCGGAGTAGGTCAGCTCGTAACTGTGGCTGTAGATCTCGAGAATGTTTCCGAACGGATCTTCCATGTAAACCATGCGGTAGGGCTTTTCGCCGGGGAAGTATTCACGAACTGGCATGCGCTGTTTACCGCCTGCCGCAACGATTTTCTCTGCAAGGCCTTCCACGTCCGGGTCCTGGACACAAAAGTGAAACACGCCGGTTTTCCAGTACTCGAAGTTGTCTTCCGGCTTTTCTGCGTTGTTGAATTCAAAGATTTCCACACCAATCCGGTCGCCGGTGGAAAGGTGAGCAATCCGGAAAGAGCCCCAGCCTGCACCAAACACATCGGTACACATGACCCCAATAGGGCTGTCATCTTCCGTGATAGTGGTTTGCGGCATGATCAGATACCAGCCCATTACTTCTGTATAGAACTTCACAGCGGCATCAAGGTCGGTCACCGAAATCCCGATATGGGAAAAACTGCGTGGGTAAGTGGTGCTCATGGTTCTTCTCCTCTGGAAAGTGTAGAACCAGAGTAAGCGGCAATTGCTATAATATAAACAGGTCATTGTTTATCAAATTAATAAGAGTTTCTTATGCTTAATCCCCAATGGTTACGTTCGTTCGTTGTACTTGCAGACGTCGGCAGTTTTACCCGGACAGCCGACCAGCTCGGCCTGACCCAGGCAGCCGTCAGTCAGCATGTAAGACATCTTGAAGAACAGCTGGGGACCCTGGTGATACGGCAACCTCGACGGATGGAGTTAACACCGGCCGGCCACGCACTCCTGGCGTATTGTGATGAGATGGAACAGGCCGATATGCGCTTACGCCTGCGAATGTCGGAAGGCGATAAAACAAAAGGTGAGCTCAGTCTTATCACGCCGGGGAGCTGCGGCTTGCTGCTATACCCACTGTTGCTCGATCTGCAGGAGCAGCATCCTGATTTGGTGGTCCGTCATCGATTTGCACCGGATACGGAAATATTGGATGCGGTCTTGGGTAAACGCTATGAGATCGGCTTGGTTACGGCAAAGCCTGACGATCCCCACTTGACGTCCTCCCACTTCGCCGGAGAGCCACTGGAACTGATTGTGCCGGCAGGGCAATCGGTATCGAGCTGGGCGGATTTGGAGCGATTAGGCTATATCGACCACCCTGATGGCCGGGCCATGGCAACGCGCCTGTTGAGCCGCTGCTTTCCGGGGGAGCCTGGAATCCGCAATATTCCGGTGCGCGGTTTTGTTAATCAGGTAGGCTTAATTCTCGAACCCGTAGCCAGGGGCATGGGCTTTACCGTACTACCGCAATACGCGAGGCAGGCCTTTGCCCGACACAGCGAAATCAAGGTTATGACGCTTGAAAGGGACGTGGTGGATTCGCTCTGGATGATTTCCCGGGCGGAATGGCCCCTGTCTGCGCGCGCTCGCTATGCCATGGAATATCTGAAGCAACAATTAAGAGATCGGTGACAAAAAACGCGAGTTCGTCCGATGGCGCTTCAGTTTGTTTCCAGATGATGCATGATCTGGCGTGCAACGTCTTTGGCGGGTTTCTCCGAGTTATCAATTTCCAGCGTATTGATATGATGAATAGGGAGGAACCTCCACTGCGACAGCAGCTCTGAAAGGTGTTTCTCGCATGAAATTTTGTGGGTCTTTTGGCGCTCAGTACTGCTGGAACGGTTGATTAGCACGTCATGCCTTGGCAAAAGGTGGACAGGGAACACCTGAATATTTTCCGACTCAAAAAAATCGAGATACCGTTTTATTTCATCCCTGTCCTCTTCTGCGCATGTCATGAAGGTCATCGCAATCCGTTGCACTCCCAGTTCATTCGCCTTGGATAGCGCTTGTCGTCGGATCGAGTTGGTGAAATCGTGGAAGTCCTTCTCCCCGAATTCATCATAGATGGACAGGCTGAGGTCCACGGCCAGGTGGTTATGAAAAAGCTTGAAGCCATGTTCTTTCTCAAGCGCTTTGGCAACCGTCAGTTTCCCTGCAGCCGGCGGGCCGTGAAGCCAGACAAGTTTCATTATGATGGGACTCCTTAGTCAGGCCATCGGGCCGTCAAGGCAAAGTCAACAAACCGATCAACTTCGTCCTGATTCTCGCTAATTCCCCACTCAAAACCAATCGACCGTTTTGCTGAGAGTTCAGTAAGTGGACGTTTGACGATATTGGGTGAATCGTAGTGTTCCGGAACGATCGCAATTCCAACACCTTGTTCCACCAGGGACAGTGCACGGTCATCCTGATTGGTTACGTACGCTACGTTCAGGCGCGTGCCAGTTGACTTCAACAGGTGTTGCAGCATTTGTCGATACTCACAATGAGACCGCGAGACAAACGGTTCATTCTCCAGGTCCGCAAGCGTGAGTAACGGTGACTTGCTGAGATGATGGTGAGTGGCCATTGCGACGCTATAGGACTCTGAAAAGAGCGGTTTCGAGTGAGTAAAACGACGACCGTTGCCAGGACGTTCCGTGAGCAGAGTTAAAGCCATATCGATTCGGCCGCTTTCTGCCAGTTTCTCCATTTCTTCCTTGTTCGCGTCAAACACCTGCAATCTTAATCTGCGATTTTCTCGCCGGTAAGGCTCGATCAAGCGGGCAACGTGCGCAATGGATAAGGTGTTTATAACACCAAGCCTGATCATGCGTTGTTGATCGTGATGTTTCAGCTCGTCACGAGCCTTATTGCATTCTTCAACAATTCGAGTTGCGCGCTTCATTAGGGTCCTTCCCGCTGGCGTCAATACAACGTTGCGCTTGTTCCGGGTAAATAGTTTAACCCCAAGTTCATCTTCCAGCTTCGCAATGGATGCCGATAGAGCGGGTTGTGAAACGAACGCTCTTCGTGCCCCGCGAGTGAAACTCTCTGATTCTGCGGCCGCCAGAAACAGGCGTAATTGCTGCAACTCCATAACATAACCATTGGTTGTGGTTGGCATTCATATAATCGATTTTAATTATGTTATTGGGTGGGATACGCTTTTACCAGCATCACAACGGAATAAGGGGAAGGAACATGGGCACGACCGACAAACCCATCGCGCTGGTGGTTGGGGCTGGTGATCATTTAGGGTCGGCGATCGCACGCCGATTTGCCAGGGAAGGATTCCATCTCGTGGTAACCCGTCGCCGGGGAGATCTGGAAAAGCTCGGTCGTGAAATCAGCGACATAGGGTCCACGGCAACGGCAATTCATTCCGACGCCCGTGATGAGACGCAAGTAACGGAGCTGATCAATCGGGTGGAATCAGAGCTGGGCCCTATACGGGTTGCTATCTTCAACGTGGGTGGAAACGTTCGATTCGATCTCTGCGAAACAACCGCCCGGGTGTACCAGAAAGTCTGGGAGATGTGTGCGCTGGCGGGCTTTCTGGTGGGCCGGGAGGTGGCGGCGAAGATGCTGACCCGTAACGAGGGTACCATCCTGTTCACCGGTGCATCGGCAAGCCTGAGAGGTGGGGCCGGTTTTTCAGCCTTTGCGGGTGGCAAGCACGCGTTACGGGCCCTGGCTCAAAGCATGGCGCGGGAGCTTGGACCAAAAGGAATCCACGTAGGTCACGTTATTGTTGATGGACTGATCCGAAACGAGGCGACCGCTGAGTTTCTGCCTGATCTTTATGCCAGTAAGGGGGAGGGTGGCATCATCGAGCCCGATGATCTTGCCGACATTTACTGGCATCTCCATACACAGCCCCGGTCAGCCTGGACATTCGAGCAGGATGCGCGGCCATTTTCTGAGCCTTGGTAAACCCTTTCCAACTAGAGGTAACGATGATGAGTACGAATATCGACTTTTACTATGATTTCATAAGCCCCGCGTCCTATTTCGCATGGATGCGGTTGAAGGAACTCACTGAGGGGACGGGCGCCAATATCAATTACAAGCCGATTCTTCTCGGGGGCATCCTCAAGGCCACAGGCAATACGTCTCCGGTGACCGTCCCAGCCAAATGGGAATGGATCAAAACCGACTTTCAACGCCATGCCGATCACTATGGCATTCCGTTCCAGTTAAATCCTCACTTTATTTTCAGCACCGTCAATGCAATGAGAGGCGCGCTCTGGGCGCTATCGAACGGACAGATCGAATCCTACAACCAGGCAATGTTTTCAGCCGCATGGGCCCAGGGGGAGGACCTTTCATCCCCGGAGGCATTGAGGGCGATCCTAACCAACGCTGGTTTTGATCCGGAACAGGTAGCGGACGCAATGGCTCAGCCGCAGATAAAAACAGCGTTGATCGAGGCGACGGATGCCGCTGCCAAGAGGGGCGTGTTCGGAGCCCCCACCTTCTTCGTCAACGACGAAATGTTCTTCGGCCAGGACCGTATGGACTGGGTTAAGCGGGCGTTTGGATAACCTGGGCCGCCCTCAGCACCAACACACACCTATTGATTAGCGTCCGCAATCTGAATGCCGTGATAGGCGCATGGAGGTGCAGATTCAGCGTCTGCTCTCATCCCTTACGGATCGATTGCAAGGCACTGGCCCATTTCTCCAACTCCTCCAGCATCGCTTTCCCGGAACCTTCGTGATGCTCGCTCGCCTGGAACACCTTATTCTCATCGAGGAGGTTCCAGGGCATCTGAACCATCACGCCCTCCATCATTGGCATCATTTTCAATGTCGTTACCAGCTGTTTCGCGAGTTGCGCCGAGCGCAGACCACCGGATACGCCACCGTAGCTCACAAACCCGCACGGCTTGTAGTTCCACTCGGTGTACACGTAATCCAGCGCGTTTGTGAAGGAGGGGGGAGGGCAATAGTTATACTCGGGGATAACGTAAACGTACGCGTCAGCTGCATCGACGCTTTTTGACCACGCCTTGGTATGATCATGCTCGTATTTCTGTAAACGCGGATGGTTTGGTTCGTTGTAGACCGGTAGTTCAAAATCTGCCAAGTCGACAAGCTCCGACTCAAATCGTCCGTCGGCATTGGCGAATTCGTTGAACCATTTAGCGATCGATGGGCCAACCCTTCCAGGGCGCGTGCTGCAGATGATTGTTTGAAGTTTCAGCGTCATAGCAATTTCCCTCAGTGTTGTGTTCCCTAGTGTCCAAACAAGTGCGAAAGGCCGCAGGTCTTTACCATATCTTCCCGCCGGTCGTACGGCAAAACTGCCATAGAAAATCGATCTGTACCTCTGCCCCTAGCACTGTCGACTAACGAAACAGCCAGTTTGCAACGAGTCGAACCACTCGGGGCATGATCAAATAAACCACTAGTGCGACAACAGTGGCTGCGACCAAGCCATGACGCACACCCCATAACGCAAGCACTGGAAGTTGATTGAATATGGGCTGAAAGACCATTGGTACGATCAACGTGAGTGGCCAAATAACCGCTGTTGTAATGAGCCATTGTTTCCAGCGAGTAGGCTGTTTGGCTTTCGACGTGGGTGGGGTGAACCAGTAATCGATGCCGGTCTGAATCTCTACCTGTTCTTCAGAGGCCAGCGCCGGGACGATGTCGGATACCAATTCCCGCCGAACGTCAGAGTTCAGCCAAGTGTCGGCTTCTTCGGGATGGGAAAAGCGCACCGCGATTTCAAAGGTGTCATGCCCTTCGGACGGTCGTACCACATGAACGCCTTGGTGCCCGGAAAACTGGGCTGCGGCGGCAATAATCTGCCTGAGCCAGGTTTCATAGTGGTCACGGTGTCCGGGTTTCACGGTGTGCCGGATTATGATGGATCGACCAGAGTCATAGTGGATGCTTGGGGCGGCGTCTGCCTCTTGTTCGTTCATAGCGTGCTTCCCAATCTTTGATTGATTGGGGGCGACGTCCTGTCAGCCCCTCAAAAGCAGTTCATGCTCTTTACCCTTGCTAGAGAGCGCCGAATTTTCCTGATTGAAAGTCGAGCATGGCCTGTTTGATTTCTCCCTCTGTATTCATCACAAAGGGTCCATAGCCCACGACCGGCTCATCAATGGGTTCTCCACTCAACACAAGCAGCCGAGCGTCATTATTGGACTCCAGCACAATCTCTTGACCTTCTCTGTCCAGGTTCGCAAGCTCTGCCTCACGCAACACATCAGTGTCATTGATCTGAACTGAACCGTTCAGCACTGCCACCAAGGTGGTGTGGCCTTTGGGCACCGGCAAATTCACACGGGCACCAGGCTCCAGCTTAAGATCCCACACATTGATTGGCGTAAACGTTCTGGCAGGTCCTTTATGCTCAAGATACTCACCGGCGATGACTCGGAGCGTTCCACCATCATCTTCCAGGGACACACGAGGGATATCCTTATTGAGCAACGTCTGGTAAGCCGCCGGCGTGTCCTTTGCCGATGCTGGTAAGTTGACCCAGAGCTGCACCATTTTCAGCAAACCACCTTGTTCAGTGAATTGCTGTGAATGGAACTCCTCGTGCACGATTCCCGCGCCAGCGGTCATCCATTGGACGTCTCCCTCGCCAATGAGCCCACCTGCACCCGAGGTATCCCGGTGTTCCAGCTCACCGCTGTAGACCACTGTCACGGTTTCAAAGCCTCGGTGTGGATGTTGACCAACCCCCCGGGGACGTTGAGCCGGAGGAAATTCCGATGGCCCGGCGTAATCCAGTAGCAGAAACGGCGAGATATTCGATGCGCCCATGCGATCGTAGGAGAAGAGCGAACGAACCGGAAAGCCATCACCCACCCAATGACCGCGAGGGGGACCATACGTTGTCAGAATCTTTTTCACTTTGACCTCCTAACGGGTCCATCGACCCAACGTTTTTACTGCATCAATGTGACGATAAAACAGCGTACGGGCCCTGAATAGATAGCAATATTCGCACTCAGTGTTCTATACCTAGAACGCTCGCCGCCCGACAGAACCTGACCGGACGACGCCGTTTGACTGAATCAGTCAATCATTATCGGATTGAGTCCAGCGCCTCATTGTTCTGGACTACCTCTTGCGCTCTGGCGTAGCTTTCGATGAGCAATTGGTAGGCAGGGAAGATATAGGTATAGGCTTCCGCCCATGCCTGCGCATCATCACGATGCCAGGTTTTTTGCAGCTCTGAGGCGACCGCAGCGGTGTCCATCGGAACCACACCGGCCTGGACAACTCGAGCCATCGTGATCTCTTGAGCCATTTTGCTGTAGGTGCCGGATGCATCGACGACCGTGAATACCTTATAGCCGTCAGCTACGGCGCTAATAGCAGGGAAGGCCATGCACACGCTAGTGATTGTCCCTGCAATGATTAGCGTTTTGCGACCGGTTGCTTCTACCGCCGCAACGAAATCCGGGTTATCCCAGGCATTTATTTCACCTTTTCGTGCCACGTATTGCGCATGGGGCGCATTTTCGTGTATCTCCGGTATCAGTGGGCCGTTAGGGCCCTGGGGGACAGATGCCGTGGTGATCACGGGAAGCTTGGATAGTGTGGCAATCTTAGCCAGTGCAGTGGCACGAGCTCGAAGTTCGGTCATGGGCATGTCACCGATGGTCTGAAACAGACCGCTTTGGTGATCAATCAGAAGCAATACGGCGTCGTCTGGATCAATAACCGGGCGCTGACCATTAAAATTTGCGGGAGAAGTCATGATGATATTCCCTGTATAAAGATACTATGGGTTGGGGGAGGTATTCGCTGGAAGGACACGAATACCCCGTCATTACGCTACTGCTTCTCAGGCAGAGTGTTGTAACTGGTAATCAAGTTTCGGTAGTCAGGAATGTGGTTTGAGAACAGGGCTCCCAGGCCTTCAATATCGTTGCGCCAGTCACGGTGCAGCTCACACGCCAGCCCAAACCAGGTCATCAATTGGGCACCGGCCTGCGACATCCGGTCCCAGGCCGAATGCCGGGTCAGCTCGTTGAACGTGCCGGAGGCGTCCGTCACCACGAATACGTCGTAGCCTTCGGCCAGCGCAGAGAGCGCCGGAAAAGCAACACACACTTCTGTCACGACGCCGGCGATGATCAGTTGTTTCTTTCCCGTATCCTTAACGGCCTTAACAAAATCCTCATTGTCCCAAGCGTTAATCTGCCCTGGGCGGGCGATGTAAGGGGCAGAGGGAAACTGTTCTTTCAGCTCCGGAACCAATGGGCCGTTAGGGCCAGTCTCAAAACTGGTTGTCAGAATGGTCGGAAGCCCAAAGTATTGAGCCAGGTCACCCATCGCCAATACGTTGTTCTTGAACTTGTCCGGGTCAATATCGCGGACCAAGGAGAGCAGGCCAGTCTGATGATCTACCATCAGTACCGCAGCATCGTTTTTATCGAGTCGAACATAGGGTTTGCTCATGACGTTCTCCTTTCTGGGCTTAGACGGCGCAGTGCACCGTCGTCGTTGGCCCCCTCTCCTTTGGCACTGGAAAAGGGAATAAATTTAACGATAGTTCAGCCAGGGTGGCCTGAGTAGGCACTAATTCTTATACTCAGAGTTCTATATATAGGACGATCGTATATGCAGGATCTGAACGATCTTTTTTACTTCGTGAAGGTGGTAGATCACGGCGGATTTGCGCCAGCGGGCAGGGCACTTGGATTACCCAAATCCAAGTTGAGCCGGCGCGTGGCAGAGCTCGAGAGTCGGCTTGATACCCGACTGATTAATCGCTCACCGCGTGTCTTCACTGTTACGGAGTTGGGGAAAGAGTATTATCGCCACTGCGTGGCAATGCTGGTGGAGGCCGATGCGGCACAGGAAGTCATCGATCATTCCCGCTCCGAGCCAGTGGGTTCGATACGGGTGAGCTGCCCGCCGGGAATCATCTACTTTCTGGTGGCCCCGTTGATTGTCCGGTTTATGCAGCAGTACCCGAAAGTAAAAATCGAAATGGAGGCTACGAGCCGACGGATCGACGTTGTCAGGGAGGGGTTCGATGTTGCCTTGCGAGTGAGATACCCGCCGCTCGAAGACAGTGACTTAACGATGAAAGTGCTGTCTAAAAGCCCTCAGTGCTTGATGGCCGCGCCAGAGGTGGTTGCGCAGTATCCGAAACCAATAACTCCCGATGATTTATCAAAACTTCCCAGTATCGATTTTGAGCAATGGGATGGACAGCATGTCTGGTGCCTGGATGGGCCCGCTGGTGCGTCTGTTAAAATCCATCACCAGCCACGCCTGGTCACCGATGATGTCTTTACGTTGCTCAAAGCTGCTGTGGGTGGTTTAGGTGTGGTAAAAATGCCGCTCATCGTCGGTGGGCAGGACCTGATTGACGGCAATCTCGTCAGTATTTTACCGGACTGGCGACCACGCGGAGGGATTTTCCACGCTGTTTTCCCGTCGCGCCGCGGGCTGCTTCCTGCGGTAAGAGCATTTTTGGACTTCCTGGCAGACTCACTTGAGGAAGTGGATTTCAGGCTACCGGGCGACGAATGATTTGGCGCCATTGCAGGCCGCATTAGCCGGGGACGTTACCGGGTTGGTCCGTTACCTCATTTACCCTTCGCCAGAGAAATACTGGCGCAGGAGAATGCAGCCCTGGCGGCGATGGGGTCCGGCAATGAACATGTGGCTGGGACATTGAGATTGACTGCATCCAGCACGTTTGCCCAGCAGTATGTGTTACCGCTGATGCCGGAGTTTCTGGAGCTTTACCCAGGCATCAATCTGGATTTGCGACTGTCGGATATGGAGCTTGATCTTATCCAGGGAAGTTTTGACCTGGCATTGCGGGACTCGGTGCTTCCAGACAGTAATTTAAAGGCTCGTAAACTGGCAGACGACAGGCGATTGTTGTGCGCTTCCCCGGAGTACCTGGCGAAGTGGGGCACACCGAAGCATCCCGACGACCTTTGTTCCCACCAACTGATTGCGTTTAAATCCCAGGCGACCATCAACCTGATTGGCCCAGATGGTGAACAGGGTAAATTCAACCCGCGTGCGCCTGGTAACCGCCTGATCATTGATGACGGGCTAAGTTATAAGATCGCCACCATGGCAGGCGCTGGCATTGCCATGCATGCTTTATGGAGTGTTCATCGTGAACTTTCGGAGGGCACACTGGTACAGGTTCTTGGAGACTTCCGGATGGACGCAGAGCCGGCGCTCTGGCTGGTTTATCCCAAATCTAATGTTTTAACGGCGAAGATACGGGTCTTTATTGATTTCCTGTTGGAGCGGATTGGTAACCGTCCACCGTGGTTGGAGGGAGAGGCGGTAACGCCATCCGAAGCGGATTGACAAAAAACGCACCGTCCCTGGTGCCAAGACGCAAAGAAAGACTTCTCGCTCAACCGTGGCTTTCAGGCCGCACTTCACCTCGGATAACGATGTGACCGCTGTAGGGGGCGGGTTCTGCTGAACGGCCTGCTGCATCACGGTCCTGTATCTCACCACGTATGACGAGCTGGCCGCTGTACGGGGCCGGTTGAGCGTTTTCAAAATGAGTCTCGTCGGACTTCCGATCAGCCAGGGTCGCGTGTGCAGGCAGCGCAGCAGCGGCCAAGAGTGATGTAAGGGCAACCAGTACAGTTGTACGCATAACATGTTCTCCAGTTTTGATAAGCGAAGGCTGATCTCCGTTTCGCCAATCGGCGCGAGATCAGATGGAGTGGAGTATGAGCTTGAAGAGAGGTCACGAATAATCAGGAGGCCACATGAGTCACATCACCAAAACTGATAAATAGAGCTTTTCGGCGACTTACTTCGATGTCTCCTATCTTGACTGATTTTATCGAAATGCATGGAAATAAATTAAATACAATATGTTAAACGACTAACTTAAATCATTTTATAGAACGTGCCCCGCCGACAACGATGTAAACATCGCAGTACAAACACCTATTCATCAAAATACATGATGTTTTCAATATTGAGCCCTGATTAGTCGCGCAAGGCGTTCAGTTGAAAAATAGCAGCCAACTTGTTTCCGACCTATCGTCTTTCGGAGTTGGCCATGTCTCATCGTCTGCTTGTACTTTTTCTCACTGTTCTGGTTTTGTCTCCGATGGCTCATGCTGAGAACTCTGATTCTGTCATTGCGCTTTCTACGGACAATGATCTTTTTGCACCCACCCAAACCGATCGGGATTACACCGCAGGTGTGGCCATAACCTATTCCTCAAACTCGGAGGACTTCCTGGAAAATCCGGTTTCCGGAATCAGCCAAAACCTGGACAGGTTCGTGTTGTCGGGTATTGGCGCAGATATTAACGAGCCCGAAAGTGCAGCCCTGGAATTTGGCATCTACGGATTCACCCCTGAGGAAATCAAGGCGAGGGATATCGATCGGGATGATCGTCCCTACAGCAGCCTCGTTTATTTATCGTCAAGCCATAGTTACAGGACCCTGAGTGACGATTCCGGGTGGACCACCTCGATGACCGTCGGAGTGCTGGGCCTGGATGTTTTTAAATCGGGTCAGAATGCGGTTCACAAGGTGGTAGGAAGTGACCGTGCCAACGGCTGGGACCATCAGGTCTCCAATGGCGGGGAACCAACATTCCGATACTCCGCTGCCTATCATCAGTATCTGGATAAAAGCCGGCCGGACCAGCAATTCAAAGTCACGTACTTCGGGTCGGTGGGTTATTTGACTGAGTTTGGTGCCGCGCTTGTTTTTCGGGATGGGCTCATTTCCTCCCCGGACAATCGTTTCAACCCTGAGCTTATGGCCTACGGCGAACGAGCGCCGGGAGTCGCGGCCCCTGGCGGCCGGGAGCACTATTTCTGGGGCGGCGTGTCTGTTAAAGCTCGGGCCTACAATGCGTTCCTTCAAGGCCAATTCAGGCACTCCGACCACGAACTGGGTGCCAACGACCTTAACGTGCTCCTGGCGGAAATCTGGGCGGGCTATACCCACAGTTTCGTCGCTGGCACCGAGTTGAGTTACGTGCTCCGGGTCCAGAGCTCCGAAATTAAGAGCGGGACCGGAAACCGCACGCTTGCGTGGGGTGGGCTGGTATTCAGTAAGCGCCTTTAACGGCGCTCTATGCCAACCCATCATTGTGAGAAATGGGATCTATATGGCACTGAAATTAGTGCTATCAGCTTAAAGGACCCAGTATTGAAAGTGAGCAATTCCATTCAGGAGCAGATATTATGACGACCATTGTTCATGTAACCGATGCGAATTTTGAAGAAGCGGTTGTTCAGAGCGACCGGACAGTTCTGGTTGACTTCTGGGCACCCTGGTGTGGCCCTTGCAAGACGGTAGCCCCGCTGCTTGAGGACATCGCCGATGAGTTCAGTGAGCAACTGACCGTTGCCAAGGTCAACGTGGATGATAGCCCGGAGATTACTGCAAAAATGCGTATCCGTGGCATTCCGACATTGGCCCTGTTTCAGGATGGCGATGTGATTGCCCAACATGCCGGGGCAGGGAGCCTCAGCCAGTTGAGAACGTTCGTTAAAGGGCACTTATAGTTACGCCGAGAACTTACTATGAAAACTCAAGAGCTCCAGTTGCTGTACATCTTCGATGCCATTATGACGGAGCGTTCAGTGACTCGTGCGGCGGATCGCCTGGCCATGACGCAGCCTGCGGTATCAAATGCGATTTCCAGGATGCGCCAGATCTGGAATGATCCGCTCTTTGTGCGAAAGGGCCGCAACATCGAACCCACCTCCTATGCGCTCAGTCTATGGGATCAGGTGGGTGACCCTATGTTCGCGCTGACAAACGCCGTCAGCGCTACGCAGTTTGACCCGGCCTCCGCCCGGCGGACGTTTCGCATTGCAGTAACCGACGTCATCGTCGAGATGATCTGGCGTCAGCTTATTGACTTGCTTGAGCGTGAGGCGCCGGGCGTGGACGTACACGCCGTTCCCTATACACCTGAAGGGAGCTACGACGACCTGAGATCAGCTCACGTTGACCTCGCGATTGGCGTGCTTAACCAGCACGATTACAGTTTGCGGAGTACCTGGCTTCTTGATAGCGGATTTGTTCTCGCAATGCGGGCAGACCACCCGCTGGCAGGCCGGCAAATCACCATGGAAGAGTTTCTGGAAGCCCGGCATCTGTTGGTTACCATGTCGGGCGACGCACACGGTTCTGTTGACAGTTATCTTGATCAAAAAGGGCAGAGCAGGCGTATCGCCGCAACAATGAACCATTTTGCGTCCGTTCCTCAAGTGTTAAGGGAGTCCAATCTCATCGCGGCCGTTCCTGAGTTGATCAGCCAGGATTGCGGATTCGTCGATGGGTTATGGATGGGGGAGCTACCTTTCGATGTGGACCCAACCAGCCTCTACCTCATCTGGCACGCACGCCATGATAGAGAACCGGGGATTATCTGGATCAGGAATCATATCGAAAGACTGCTCCAGGCTCGCTGGCACGACATCATGACCAATTCGCCCTGTGGCCGGCACCTGAAGGCGGTCTAATCGTGGCTTGGCAGTATGCCGCGTTTAGTCATGGCGTTTATAAGGCTTTGACACTGCTGTTTCAGGTGGTCCCGCAGCAGGCGCATGGCAGGTGTGATGGATTGTCGAGTCGGGCAAATCAGCCACAGCTCTGATACCGGTGGCGTGTAGTCGGGCATGACGTTCATCACCCGGCCGGACAGCAGATCATCGGATATATCGAGGCAGGATTTAACCGCCATACCTTGCCCGGCGATGCACCAGCGCCGAACGAGATCGCCGTCGTTGGACGCCCGATTGCCTCTCATTTTCACCCGGTATTCCTCACCATCCCGTTTGAAGGTCCACAAGTCGTAGGGAATGTCCTGCAACTGATAGAAAAGCCCGTTGTGACCCGCCAAGTCGTGTGGATGAATGGGGGTACCCTGTTGGTTCAGGTAATCGGGTGTTGCGCAGAGCAGTCGGGGGACATCACAGATTTTGAACCCATACAGGTTGGCGTCACTGGGTGAGCCATACCGTAGGGCCATATCAACCGAATCCCGAAAAAAGTCCACATTGCTGTCGGTGATCTGTACCCGCAAACTCAGCCCGGGGTGAGATGTCATCAATTGGTCGATCCAGGGCACGACGCGATTTCTACCCAGATCGGATGACACCGATAGCCGAATTTCTCCCGCCACTGTTTCTGTGCCAAAGCGAATATTCTGTCTGGCCTCATCCATCAGTGTCAGCGCCTGCCGGCATTGGGGCAGGTATTTCTCCCCGGCGGCCGAGAGCCGCAACTGACGGGTAGAGCGTACAAACAGCTCTACCCCTAACTCATGCTCCACACGTTTTACGGCGGCGCTCGCCGTCGCAGCGCGCATATCCAGGCTGGTGGCAGCCGCGGTGATGTTGCGGAACTCGGCCACTTTAAGCACAACGGTCAGATCGTCAAAGTTCATTTTCAAAAATTATTTGATTATGTTTATGGGATTAGGCTGTTTTTCTTAGTGTAAAGAGGGATCACACTGTTAGCCACTACCAACTCACACTGGAGAGAAACATGAAAGCGGTTGGATACACTGAATCTTTACCCATTGATGACCCTAAATCCCTTCAAGACGTGGAACTACCTCAGCCGGCGGCCGAGGGAAGGGACCTCTTGGTCCGTGTCAGGGCCATCGGCGTCAATCCTGTTGATTTCAAAGTACGTCAACGGGCTGCAGCGGAGCCTGGTGAGACCAAGGTACTGGGCTGGGATGCCGTAGGGGAAGTCGTTGCAACGGGAGAGGCCGCATCATTGTTCGAGCCAGGCGACCAGGTTTACTACGCTGGCGATGTTACACGGCAGGGTAGCAATGCCGAGTATCAGATCGTGGACGAGCGCATTGTGGGCCGCAAACCCGCCAGCCTGAACGACGCAGAGGCGGCAGCACTGCCTCTGACCACTATAACCGCCTGGGAAATGCTCTTCGACCACCTGGGTCTTGAACAGCAGCCCCCAGAGGAAATCAGTCCAACCGACGACGTGATACTGGTGGTTGGTGCAGCCGGCGGTGTCGGCTCGATCCTGATTCAGTTGGCAAAAACGCTGACCGGTGCCACCGTGGTGGCCACCGCATCCCGGCCCGAGTCCCGGCAATGGGTCGAATCGCTAGGTGCGGATTTCGTCGTGAATCACCGCGAGCCACTGCTGCCGCAAATCGAACAACTGGTGTCCGATGGCAAAATTGCCCCGATCACTCACGTGGCCAGCCTGAACGCCACCGACCAGTACTTCGATGATTATGTGGCAGCGCTGAGGCCGTTCGGCAGGATTGCCATGATTGACGACCCCGCGTCTCTGGACGTGATGAAAATCAAACCGAAAAGCCTGTCCCTACACATCGAATTCATGTTCGCCCGGTCCATGCACAACGCCGATGACATGCAGGTGCAGCACGAACTTCTTGAGACTGTAGCGAGTCTTGTGGATCAGGGCCACATTCGTACCACCGCAGGCAAAAATCTCGGGGTAATCAACGCTGACAACCTGCGTGCGGCGCATTCGGAGTTGGAGTCCGGTACGGCCGTGGGCAAGATAGTGCTGGAAGGGTTCGAGTAACCGGTATTTTGGTTATAATGGCCTGCTCTAGGGAGTGGGTCGTGAATAACATGTCGAACGCCAGACCAAACCTCAAGCTGAAGAGCTATAGTGACCATGGGCAGAAACATGCCCATGATCACCATCAACTGGTGTTGCCGCTCGTTGGGACGCTATCGCTGTCTGTCGACAGCAAAGCCGGGGAGGTGAGCAGTGGCAAAGCCGCGATCATCGCCGCCGGCCACGATCACGATTTTGCGGCTGCGGATGCCAACCGCTTCGTGGTTGCGGATATCCCGGCGGCGCTGGCGCCGATGTTGGAAAAATTGCCCTGTTTTGTGCACTTGGACGCTGGCCTCGAGCAGTACGTTACGTTTTTGCATTCCCAGTTGAAACAGGGCGGGGATTCCTCTCGAACCCAGCACCAGATGCTGTTGTTGCTGATTCAGTTGCTGCAGGAACGTTTTGGCGACAAACTGAGACTGGACCGGCGGGTAGAAACCGCCAAGCGGTTTATTGATGAAAACTACGGCCGGAAAATCACCGTCAGCCAGTTGGCCTCTATTTCACACCTTAGCCCGCGGCAGCTAAACGAGCTGTTCCGGGAGCAGGTCGGTCTCACTCCTCACCATTACCTCACGGAACTCCGCATGCAGTCATCCTGGCAACTGCTCGAACAGGGTGAGCTGTCCATCCAGAGTATTGCCGATGCCGTCGGCTACAGTTCGCTGTCAGCCTTTAGTGATCGTTTTTCTCAGCACTTTGGGCACTCGCCCAGTTATTTCCGCAGATTCTCGAAATAACCCATCCGAATTCCGAAAGTCGGCACCGGGTACTGCCCCTTATGCTTCTTCTCTTTGAGTTCACTCATTCGTGATTGGGAGAGGAAACAATGACAACCGCAACAGCCACCTGGATTGGCTCAATATCGGTACTTCTGTGGGGCACGCTGGCTTTACTGACCAAACTGACTGGCGGCCACATTCCGGAGTTCCAGCTCATGGCAATGACGTTCACCATCGCGTTTCTCCTGATGTTGGCGCGCTGGTTGCGAGCAGGGCACACGGGAATCCGATTCGCACGCCAGTCGGCGTTTGCCTGGTGCATTGGCGTGATTGGCCTATTCGGGTATCACTTTGCCTATTTTAAAGCGATGACGCTGGCACCGGCTGTCGAAGTGAGCCTTTTGGCCTATCTTTGGCCCCTGTTCATAGTGCTGTTTTCTGCACTGTTACCCGGCGAATCCCTGCGCCCACAGCACATTGCGGGCGCGGTTATGGCCCTGGTCGGGTGTTGGTTGCTGATCGGCCGAAACATCAGCGGTTTCAGCGCGGAGAACCTGGACGGATACCTGGTCGCATTTGCCTGCGCGCTGATGTGGTCTTCCTATTCGGTACTGAGTCGGCTGGTTAAATCCGTGCCCACAGATGCCGTTGGCTGGTTCTGCGGGGTGACTGCGGTGTTGGCGTGGGTTTGCCACCTGATGTGGGAGCCCACAGTCTGGCCAAGTAACGGGAGCCAGTGGGTAGGCGTGATAGGGCTGGGGCTTGGCCCGGTGGGCATCGCGTTCTTTACCTGGGATTACGGGGTAAAACACGGAAACATCCAACTGCTCGGAACCCTGGCCTACAGTGCGCCTTTGATTTCGGTGGTACTGCTAATCGCGGCCGGGTTCGGCGAGGCGACTGTTGCAGTGGTAGGAGCCAGCATTCTGATCGTGGTTGGTTCTTTAACTGCAGGCATGAATGAAAACCCAAGAGGCTCCGAGGCTGAGGAAATCAAAAACTCTAAAGGCGGCCTCTATTCAGTATTGAATAGTGACGACAAGACGTAACACTAGAGCCTAAATAGTTACTGGTAGTAAATGGGGAAACAGATTCATGAAAACCTCAGGAGCCCAACATGGCCCACACGCACGCAGTCGGAGGTGGACGCCTTTATTGAGTCAATGGGTAATCAAGGCTATAACAGCGCTAGAGGGTTGACTGCAAGGGCTGGGCCGGGAAATGCGGAAATTGTATCGAAGAAGGAGGGCTTTGTATCAAAAATGCACGGGCGGCCCCACCTGGACCGCCCATTGTCGTTTTGGACGGCTTAGTTGCCAGTGCCCAGTTCGACAGTTTCAACTGCAGGATTATTGCCGCGCTCGATATCGCCCTGGCTAACACCTTCGGCTTGCGCGAATGCAGAGAAAGCGAGTACAGAAAAAACGAGAAAGAACTTGTTGATTGCGTTCATGTGATATTGCACCTTCTAAGAGAATTAGATTAGACAACGTCGCCTCATTGGCTTGATTGGAATTCTCTCCGTTTCCTGGCTGCAGAAAAAATTGCCTCGCGATATACAGAACATCACACCCGATGATGGGTTCAGAGCCACCAAAGCCAGTAGGGCCCTGGTCGGCCGACGAGGTGCGAATAAGTATTCCGGGGTCGTTAAATGCACCTACTGGGGTGAATTCCCCGCTTCGTGAGAAAACAGGTGCAGTAAGCCAACGATCAAGGTTTCGTGGTTATCGCATTCGCAGCAGGCTATTCAGAGGCTACACCAAAGGTGGATTCACACGGGCAAACCCCTCCTGCGTTCGATAAGGGTAATAGGGATAAGGCGGCGTCACCGAACTGACTTGGTCAAGCCGGGCCATCTGCTCCTGACTCAGATTCCATCCAACGGCTCCCAGATTCTGGCGAAGCTGAGACTCATTGCGTGCACCCATGACCACAGTGGCCACGGTGGGTCTTTGCAACAGCCAATTTATGGCGATCTGTGGCACAGTCTTTTGGGTTTCCGCCGCGATGTCCTCCATCACTTCGACAACCCGGTACAGGTGTTCATCATCTACCGGGGGCGCAAACTGTGCCGTCTCATGCAAGCGGCTGTTCGCCGGCCACGGCTGCCCCCTGCGGATCTTTCCGGTCAGGCGTCCCCAGGCCAATGGGCTCCAGACAGCAGCGCCCAGCCCCTGATCCTGCCCCAGGGGCATGAGTTCCCATTCGTAATCCCGGCCTACAAGGGAATAATAGGTTTGGTTCGTAATGTAACGGGGGTAACCATATCGATCAGCCACTGACAAAGATTTCATAACCTGCCAGCCGGAGAAATTGGAGACGCCCACATAGCGGATCTTCCCTTGCCTAACCAGCATATCGAGCGTGCTCAATACTTCCTCCACCGGGGTACGGGCGTCGAATGCATGCAAATAATACAGGTCGATATGGTCCGTGTTCAGACGCCGTAGCGACGCTTCACATGAACGGATCAAACGCTCTCTTGACGAGCCGCCATCATGGGGCCCATCTCCCATGGGTAAGGTCGTCTTGGTGGAGATCATCAGTTGCTGTCGTTTTCCCTGTATAGCTTTCCCGAGCACCTCTTCGGAGGCGCCGTCTGAGTAGACATCCGCAGTATCAAATAGGGTGACGCCAGCATCGAGGCAGATATCCACCATGCGGCGTGCCTCATTACTCTCGATCTTGCCCCAGGCGCTAAACAGAGGGCCCCGTCCACCAAACGTACCTGCTCCAAAGCTCAATGCGGGCACTTTCAAGCCAGAAGCGCCCAGTTGCCGATATTCCATAAAATCCTCCTCTCATCTCATCAGTAACTCGACGATACAGGCACTTATATTTATGATATAGACATCCTATCTTCATAATATTTGTGAATTGAATTCACCATGCCTCAATCCTCCACAAATCGCCTGGCCGCAATGGAAATCTTCAGCACTGTGGTAGAACAGGGCAGTTTTTCGAAGGCCGCACGGGTCTGCCGACTGACTCCCTCGGCCGCCAGCAAAGCAATCACGCGCCTGGAGAAAAGGCTGGGAACCAAGCTGATTCATCGCTCCACTCGGCAAATGCAGTTGACGGCGGAGGGCCGATGGTTCTACGAACGTTGCCGCCACATTCTTAGTGACCTGGAGGAGGCGGAACAGGGAGCAAGCAGTTCGGTAGAGCCTACCGGGCACTTGAGGATTACCGCCAGTTTCCCTGTCGGCCACGGTTTCTTGATCCCGATAGTGACGAAGTTTCTGGCACGGTACCCCGGTATTACACTGGAGCTATCGTTGACGGATCAGGTGGTCAACCTGCTGGCTGAGCATACTGATGTGGCTATCCGAAATGGTCCTCTCGGTAATTCCAACTTGGTAGCCCGTAAGCTGGGTGAAACCCGAATGGTGATAGTGGGAGCACCGGAATACCTTGAACGGCGTGGTGTTCCGGTCACTCTGGAAGAATTGCGGACCCACAATCGTCTGGGTTTCAATTTTTCCAGGCATACAGCAACCTGGCCCCTGACTTTCGATGGAGAGCAAACTGATCTCGCTCCACAGGGGAGTTTGCTAGTCAGCGATGGTGAAACCATGCGCAAAATGGCCATGGAGGGTGTCGGCCTCGCACGTTTGACCCGTTTCCTGGTTGATGAAGACATCCGCCAGGGAAGACTTGTTCCGGTTATGGAGGAGCACAACCCCGGAGACCGAGAAGAAGTCCACGCGGTTTTTCTGGGGCAGGGCCGTTTGATGCCGGGCCGGGTTCGGGTTTTCCTGGATTTTCTGTATGACAACATCCGAATCTCACCGTCGGATTAGGCCGAAGCATGTGCGTATGTCATAAAAAAGGCTGCCCCTGTTGAGCAGCCCTTGAGATTCATCCCTCACTACTGCAACCAGTCAAGCGGCACGTTTCCGGCTAAACCAGTCCTCGGTGCCGCCTTCATAGTCGTAGACTTCCGTAAAGCCGGCATCTTCCAGCTTCTTGGCAGCCTTAGGAGAAGCATCACATTCGAAGTTCGCGCAGTAGACAACAATTTTCCGATCTTTGCTGCCGGTAACTGCCTCGACCTGTTCCAAAAAGGACGGTTCCTCCACAGGAACACTGATGGATGTGCGGATATGTTCTCGGTTGAAGGCATCCCTCGGCAGGACATTGATGAGCACAAAATCTTCGTGCTCGGTTTCGTTCATCTGTTTGAGGTCGTCACGGCTAATACTCTTCATAGCGTGTCTCCTTCGTTAAGGAAATGGCTACCTCATTATTTGACTGTGATGGTTTGAGACTCGATTTCAAGGTCGTTAGCGGCCATCCTCCCGATAGAAAGCACGGCTTTTCTCGTAAACGGCCGCCATATCAATCAGGACAAAGCCCAGCTCCGATTCATGCAGGAAGAAGGTGTAAGTCACTTCTGAGGGAAGGCTCTGCCAATATTCAGGGATACTGCTTTCCCGTTGGTCAATCGCAGGGTAATGCGAATGTTCAAAGTAGCCGGTTTCAGTGTTGTCGTAGGCAACAGTCAGTGGTTCGGGGGATACCACCAACGCGTACCGCTGAAGACCGGGATAGGTGGCGGCGAGGGCGATGACACAGAGCAGGGCAGCAAGGCCGAAGCGCTCTGCTCGGGGAGCACCTTTACCCAGTTGAACCCCCAAAACACCGAGCAGCAGCCCGGTTGAAATGAATGGCCAAAGTGGCAAGTCACCAATCACGAGATAGTTGGTGAGCAGTACGTAGTCAACGAGAGCATAGGTGCCGAGCACAGCCAGCAGAATTAGCTGTAGCACCATGCCTTTGTGTTTCAATAAGTTGAAATGGTTAGCCAATGGCCCGGTTCGATCAGTTTGGGTCGACGTAAACTCCACGTTGCCGGTGATTCCGGACAGAGCTTTGACAAGAGGGGCCTCGGTAATGATGGATTCCAATCTCGCCTTGGGCTTTCCAAAGGCGCTGCCCATGCCGATACGGTGATCCGGGTGGCCCTCTCTCAAAAAATGGTAGGGTTGCAGACGATAGGTCCGCCTGTCGGTAACGAGACTGAGTTTTGACTGCTGAAGTGCCTGAGCCATATTCCGAAATCCCGTAACGGCGGTCAGCTCAACTTTCCGAATAGTATTTAACGGAATGCGGTGGTCTCCGGTGGTGAATCCCATTAGCCCGAGGCCGGTCAACCGCGGGATGTGAATCGTCAGATTCTCGCTGTCCAGTTCCAGCCAGACCCGGCGATTAACAAACGCCACGACGCAACCCAGCAGCAGACACAACGCAATTAGGTGCAGTTCGAAAGGCACGTTACCGTGTTCGTCCAGGTATAGTTGGCTGAAGTCCAGTTCACCGAGGTTGGGCAGTGCCAATAGCAGCAGACTTCCAAGCAAAATCGTCAGCAAGGCTCCGATTGTTGCAAACAGGTGGCTGGGTTTGAGAATGCTGGCAGAGTAACGAAAGCGCTGTTTACCCATGGTTCAATGTCGTCCCTGAATCTGTATCCGTGAGTTAGAAGTGTATGATAGATAAAGAGGAGTCCCTATTATGTTAACGCGACATCATTTGGAAATGCCTACAACGGTCGCGACCCTCGACGATCTCGCACCGCTGGCAGACTATTCACTCATGGACACGCTCAACTGCGACCCTGAGGGGAAAGCAAACGGAGCTGATCACGCGCCAAGACAAGTCTTCTCGGGCCACTATGTTCCGGTTAGCCCCACGCCCATCGAAAACCCCGAATACGTCGCCCATGGGAAAAACCTGTTTCACGAACTGGGTTTCGCCGACAGCATGGCGCAGTCCAGCGACTTCATCCGTATGTTCTCCGGCGACTTGTCGCATGTTCCGGAGCCTCTGCGCAACGTGGGGTGGGCGTGTGGCTACGCACTTTCCATCTACGGCACCGAATTCTACCAACAATGCCCGTTCCAGACTGGCAATGGCTACGGCGACGGCCGCGCGATTTCCGTGCTCGAGGCTGTCATCAACAAGCAGCGCTGGGAAATGCAGTTAAAAGGGGCAGGACGCACGCCCTACTGCCGCGGCGCAGACGGCCGGGCAGTTCTGCGTTCCAGTGTGCGGGAGTTCCTGGCCCAAGAGCATATGCACGCGCTGGGCGTGCCCACGTCACGGTCTCTGAGTCTGTACGTGTCGACAACCGAGAAAGTCAGGCGCCCCTGGTATTCGGAGGGTTCACGCTCGGTAGATCCCGATATTCTCGTATCCGAGCCAGTGGCCATCTCGACACGTGTTGCACCTTCGTTCATTCGGGTAGGGCAGCTGGAGCTCTTTAGTCGTCGTGCCCGCAAGCAGGAACACCCGCAGGCGATGGAGGAGCTCGAGAGGATCGTATTGCACCTGATTGATCGCGAGTACGATGACGTTATCGATCGGTCGCGGACCACAGCTGAAAAAGTGGTGTCGCTCGCACATGAGTTCCGCAGACGACTGACCTCGCTTGTCGCCAACTGGATCCGTGTTGGCTACTGCCAGGGTAACTTCAACAGCGACAACTGTGCCGCGGGCGGCTTCACGCTCGACTATGGACCCTTCGGGTTCTGCGATGTGTTTGATCCGCAGTACCAGCCATGGACGGGCGGGGGAAATCACTTCGCGTTCCTCAACCAACCAGTAGCAGCCGAACGCAATTTCTACTCGTTCTGTTCGGCGGTTCGGCCTTTGTTGGCAGGGCATCCAGAGTGTCTACAGCAGCTGGAGGACATTAAAAGTGATTTCCCAAAGGTGATGCAGGCGCAAATGGAGACGATGTGGGCGGCCAAACTCGGACTCGACGCGTTTGACGCGGCTTTATTCCGCGAGCTGGCAACACTGATGATGCAGACGCCTGTTGATTACACCATGTTCTTCCGGGAACTCTCATCGTTGCCAGATGACATTGAGCCGCTTAAGAAAAGCTTCTACAAAGGCTCGACCTATGCTGCAGATCCCGAAGGGCTAGACAAGCGTTGGTCAGCGTGGCTCACAAATTGGCAATCGCTGATTCAGCCTGGCACGCCTGAGGAGCTTTCCAGTCAGATGAAGCTCGTTAACCCGAAGTACAGCTTGAGAGAGTGGTTCGTTGTGCCCGCCTATCAGCAAGCGGCAGAGGGTAATTACGCTTTGCTGCGAGAACTGCAGGACGTGATGACGCAGCCGTACGCTGAGCAATCAGAGGCAATAGAGAAAAAATACTACAGGCTGAAGCCGCTGGAGCTCTTTGAGGTTGGCGGTTGTTCGCATTACAGCTGCTCGTCGTGACGGGTTTCCGCGCAGCCGGAAATTTCTTAACTTCGCTGCATCGTTGATGTAAACGCAGCAGCGCCAAACATTGCCATGCCTCCCAGTCTATTGAGCCGTCTTCGGGCCGAGAGGCCTTGAATCTTATGGCGAACTGCCCCGGCGAAGAGCGCAAATGATGTAATGGATATCGAGACGACGCTCAAAAACGTCACCACTAATATGAGTAGCTGTGGAACAGCCGGTACTTCGGGATTAACAAACTGAGGAAAAAAAGCAACGAAAAAGACAATATCCTTTGGGTTCAGTGCTGTAACGAGAAAAGAGGACTTGAACAGGTTCGCTGATAACATCCCTGGAGCTGATAACGACGGCAAATCACGCTGAGGCACTTCGCGCCAGACTTTTATACCAAGGTAAACCAGATACCCAACCCCAAACCATTTTAGGATCAGGAAAAGCGTCGCTGAAGTCGCTAAAACAGCACCTAGACCAATCAAGGACAACGTCATTGCCACCAAGTCACCAATTAAAACGCCAGAAACCAGTGGAATAACAGATTTTTTCCCGTGACTGATAGACTGACCAAGCACCAAGATCACAGTTGGCCCGGGGATGATGGCAAAGATGAAGACCACAGATACAAAGGTTATCCAGATCTCAAGAGTCATAGCGTGTCCTTGTTAGGGGACCCGGCCTTTGGCCGGGTTTTTTTATGATGGTTATTATTCAGGACGCTTTACCGCAGAGAATCGTGACTAGATGCTTGCCCAGCAGCATAACTCATCTAGAGCTGTTTCAACTGGTCATTTGAAAAATGTGGGGAGACACAGGTTGCGGTTGGTGATTCTATATATCGACGATAAGCCTCGATACCGTTAGCGCTCTCTGTGTTACTTAATACGGCACCATTTCGAAGCATGACACTGACCTCCTGTTCATTTGTTACGATCTTAATGCTCACAGGCATGTATAGCTGATCAATCAGGGCCATTTGCGTAACTTTTCCCATTTGAACGACTTTTCCGGTTGATGACCACAGCCTGAAGTTCTCCGGCATCCGGGTTATCCGGTCTATTTTCTGCTCTAGTTTGAATAGACTGGAGTTTACTACGGGTATTTCCCCTTTTGTCCAAGTGCTTATCGTAGGGTGGGCGTTGGGAGCTACAATGTTGTCGAAAGGGGCATGAGTCCAGGCAACCATTCTAAGGGTGGCAGGAAGGGTAAAGTAGTCGTTGAGTGACTCCATACAGCTAACCTCTGATTTTCCATTTTGAATTTCGTGGAAGCTCCAGCTTTCTATCAGACCTGCCTCAGTTTTTGTTCTTCGATGTATCAGCATGTTGTATCCGCGATGATGCACATCGTATAGAACGAAACCGGAAACAACAGAGCCACTCGAACGTTTCTGTATTAGTGTAAAATCAACATACTCAGTTGAGCCGTTGAGTTGTGTTGCTATTTCTCCATCAGCAATGTACCAGTTCGTATCCGAGCGATCGGTTCCAGCGGTATTGATTTCAATCGATTGGTCGCAGCCTGCGATTCCGATACCTAATGCAACCACTAGCATGGCGAGGATCTTCATAATTTGCTCCTTGAAAGCTTGAACTTCAAATATATGAATCGGAGCAGTACGGAATCCATCTATTAATATACGACTGCTATTAACAAATGTTTGATGCAGCTGATTGGTGGGTTCGTTACGTTTGTTCTGGTGGTTCAACCGATCTTATCTTTCGAGAACACGATTGTGGATGCTTACGCACCGAGATCTGAGGCGAGTGACGCGAATCAAAATTCTGTTGGAAGAGATTGGGGATAGACTTACCCTGAATTGATCGGAGGTAAAATTCCTGCCCGCAACCGATATACCACTGGCTGTGCAGTGGTTCAATGATTCCGGACACTGCTAACTAAATCAGCACACCATCCAACTTCTCCTGGGAGAGGCAAGTGTTGCAGCCTCTGATTGACCAGTGCTCACGAACCAGGTTAAAAAAAAGCGCCAACTCTTCAATACTTTCGTAACGGTCTTTTCTCGCCACCAGGTAAATTGGCAATTTCATTCTGTCCCTGGCGACAATCTGGATATCGCCGCGCGCGGCGGACGCAGTGGCAAGCTGGCGTTCAAGTACGCCTAATCCCATACCGGATCTAACCATAGCCAATGTAGAATATTCGTCGTCGGAAGTGGCAACAACATGTATTTGATCATTATCATCGCCGAGCATTTTCTTCAACATTTGATGGTAAGGGCAATGTTCCGCCGGAAACACCCAGGGCAAGCTCGCCAGCTCTCCCAACCGATCGGGAAGCTGTTCGATGTCGCTGGAGGCCGGCGCAATAACGGTTACGTCAATATGGCCGAGTTCTTCCCGGTACAGTTCGGGATGGTCCCGGCCACCGTATACAAATCCGGCGTCCAATTGTCTTCGGAACACATCTTCCTGAATAGCCAATGAATTACTGGTCTTGATGACTGGAGACACATCAGGCAACGAAGCTGAAACAGCCTTCAAAATCGAGTCCATTTTCAGCAATTCGGGTAATGCATTCAGACCTAGCAGCAGCCGCTTCCTTGTGCTGGATGCCACCGCCTTAGCCGTGGACTTAAACTCTTCGAGGTCACCAATAACTCGATAGGCCAGCGGCAGCATTCTTTGACCAGCTTCCGTTAGCAACATGCCCTGCGAGGTACGTTCAAAAAGTCTTAACCCGGTGACGTCTTCGAGTTGACGAATCTGAGCGCTGACCGCTGCTGGCGTCGAAAACCGGCGTTCCGCAGCCTTCGTCAGGTTACGTTCTTCAGCGATCAGAACAAAAGATCTAAGTTTGTCGACCTGAATATTCATCACATTCCCCTCTCTGGCAAAGTGCGAACGTCGGGAAAAGGGCTAGCTAAACTAACGCCTTAGTACTACCTGATCCCAACGACTAAAGTGCACCTACACCACGGAGGCAAAAGTGTGTGGTGGTGATGACGAGTAGCCGCCGGCCTCTTAAGTCATAGACCCGCTTCTTTACCGTTACCATAACCGAGCTCGAAAGAAACAACCAGTGAAATCCCGTCAACAAAAACTGAATATGCGTGAAAAATCAATTGATGGACCCGCCGGATCTATGCATTTATTTTGGAAATAAGATAAAAAACAAAAGGACAAAGTCGTGGAAAGATCTGACGCTGAAGGTTCCGATCTGCAACTTAGTAGTGCCTCTGCTTTAACTACTTATATATCTTCAAAAGGGAATTTCATATGGCTTACCGTTAGGTTGTGGGGATCGAGATTCAGAACCAGGCATCAGTTAAGGAATAAAGTTCGAAACATGGACATATCCCTGATTGAGAAAGATGTCGGCCTCGCTCCAGGGACTTTGGTAAATGAAGCCTATAAGCCTTTTTGGAAACCTTGATACGACAATCAACTCTCTAACAGAACTAACAATTATTTACTTCATTTTTTATTGTGGGAAAGAATATCAACCAGCTAATCCAGCCTTTCAACAATTAGATTTTAAGATGAAACTCCATTCTCTCGAAACTTCTTAGCGACGAAGTGATTCAGATAAACCATTTCTGAGGACTTGGGTGCTAGATAGGCTAGCGAGAATATCTGTGCGGTAGCGTACGCTGACTGCATGCACTTGGGCGTCACTCACGGTATTTACCATATAGGAAGCAACTCCAATGATCACCGTTATTACTACGTTTCGTTTGTCAACGCCAATTACGCAGGAAGAGGCACGAATTATTTTTCTGAGCACGGCTCCGAAGTATCAGGACGTAGCTGGCCTTTATCGTAAATGCTACGTCTTGTCGCAAGATGGCGGCACGGCCGGTGGTGTCTACCTCTGGAACTCGCAGGAAGAAGCTGAGGCAATGTATACCGAAAGTTGGCGCGCTTTTGTGCGCGAGAAGTACGGCACAGATCCTTTGGTGACGTACTTCGAAACTCCTGTCGTCGTCGACAACGTTACGCAAGAGATTCTGTCAGATGAGCAGGCTGGTTCGGCCGCCTAGTCGTTCCGTTGAGCGGCCAGTCCAAGGTAGTCTGAGAAACAGAAAAGCCGTAAAAGGCGCTATTGCCGGACAACTTTCCAAAGCTTCGCGGCTCCAAGATTGCCGCAAGGCTTTGCGTTAAGAGTAAAGAAAAGGAATCGAGCATGAATGCAGTACGAGAAGGATTTGAACCGCTGTCACGCACGAGCCCGTTCACTGAATTGCTCGGCCCTATTTACCAGAAAGTGGACGCAGCTGGCCTGGTTATTGGGCTGGTCGCAGAGGAGAAACATTGCAACGCTCGGGGCATCGTCCACGGGGGTCTTTTGGGTACTCTCGCTGATATTGCTATGGGGTATAGTGCAGCGTTCTCTACAGAGCCGCCGACGCCAATCGTTACCACGAGCCAGACCGTGGATTATGTGGGCAAAGCAGAAAAAGGAGATTGGATTGAGGTTCATACGGACGTTCAAAAAGTCGGGCGCAATACCGCGTTCGCCAACTGCTATTTCCATGTCGGTTCAAAGCGCATAGCGAGAGCCAGCGCAGTGTTCAGCGTCATAGCCTCATGACAAGTCATCGCAAAGGTTTTTTCAGAGGCGGGCAGGGGGTGGTTATCAGTCTGGCGCTAGAGGCAATGGTTCAGACATGAGAGCGCGCTCGATAACGGATAAATCCACGAATCGTTGAAAAACTGGCAGGTATTGGCTGAAATGGGCGGGCGCGACAGAGATTCAGGAAGGGCTCGGAATCTGCGCGAAGCACCCCTAAAGTGCTTGTTTGCAAGGATCGCTGCACCGACCGCACGAAAGTCTTCAAGGAGTTCTGCGTCAGAGTACGACAAGCCATAAGCTCCGAAAGTGCCAATGACGTCTCCGGGCTTTCTCTTTTCGATCCAGGAACGATTCCTGTACCGGATCCAGTAGTGAAAATGGCGTGATACATGCCAGCCTAATCATCTGGACAAGGAGGTAGTTCCGTTGCTGAGGCGGGCATGCGCCGGATTTAGTACAACATCGGTGGTCAAATCTCTACCAAGGTTGAAGCACAGTACTGCGCATAATGTATATTATGTTAAATGGTGTACGTAGCTCTTTAAAGGCAGGAACAGCAGCCCCGGGCAAATTCCCCTCTCTTCCCATAAGCCACCCTCTTCAAACCATTGACTCTGCATCTACTACAGGGTTTTTGATACCCACTGACGGCGCAGATTTAATGGGAGCATTTCTGAAATGAAAACTGAACTGAAACAGGCTTATAACGTGGAACTCACCGCGGCGTGCGAAGCTGAAGAGTCGCGTAACTTTTCAAAGGCGTTCGCCCACCTTGAGCGAGCTCATATTCTGAGCCAGAAGTATGCTTGGGCGCACACAAGGACCCACATTCGCATGCTCAAACTCGGCTGGCGTACGCGTGACATGCGGGAAGTCGTTGGGCAGCTTACTCGAACGTTCGCCGCATTGTTGTTTTCTCGCATATGGGTTCCCCTTGGAAATACCGGGCGTGCGAACGTCAGTCCGTTTGCGCCGATGCCTTTGCCAGAAGATCTCGCTCGTGTGCTATATAAAGAGAGCCATCAAGGCTGAAAGATAAAACACCGACTACGGCTAGCCGTTAATCGACGTAACCACCCACTGCCTGCAGAATCGTCTGTGAATTGTTGGGTGTTACCCAGGCCGCGATGGCATTTCGTTTCTGCCCTTTTTCGGGGAACTCTGGAAGTGTAACGGTCCAGTTTTTCTCTCCAGGTACTGTTATTAACTTCAACACCACGAAATCGTGTGTGAGTTCCCGGCCGCGGTTTTCTCCAGCTTTCACGGATGTTGTTAACCCCATACCGAGTATGGCTATATGCAACTGGCCAGCCTTCTCGCCATCAAATTCCGCCTTAAAGCGGCGTTTGTCATTAACGCTAGCCCTGAGTACCCCAACCTGTTTGGTGTCGTCTGTCCAGGTTCGTTGCCCTCGAAACCATTGGCGCCATTCTTTGTTGTTGATAACGATTCCCGGAGTATAAGACTGGCTAACGTGCCCTTCACGCACATAATTCCGCTGGCGTTCGCTGTAAGCAGCTTTTGCGAACGGGTCTTTCCAGCCGATGTAATCCCAGTAGTCAACGTGGAACGCCATTGGAACGAATTCTTTGAACAGCTCAGGGCTGCTCTTCAAGGAGCTCAGCCAACGATCAGCGGGAGGACAGCTGCTGCATCCCTCTGAGGTAAACAGCTCAACAACGTCGGTTTTACTCGTTCCACTAGTCCACTCTGCGGCGCTGGCAAACGACGGCAGTAAGAAAAGCAACGCAATAAACCATTTTGTCATGGGAACCTCTCATCGGATTAGCCATCTGTATTAATGGATCAGAGCAAGAGGTGCCGGCTTTGGTTCCTCCCCAAACATAACGTTTCTATAACACTTGGTGACGGTTCTTCGCAGGTTGTCGTTTACATAATGTTGCGAGAAACATGGCTTTGTCATGTTTGCGAGGTTTGATGACGGTATAAAATGTGGATCCTCCAACGCAGGAATTTCGGGATTTTGGACAAATGAAAGGCCAAAAGAGATGCCGGTACTTTCAGTACCTACAGCACCTAATGATTCTGATATTTGTGTCGTTTAGTCCGACGTTGCTTGGAGCGAACACCATCAAAATCAGCACCGGGCACTGGCCGCCGTACCTGAGCGAAGATCTACCTGGTGGCGGTTTTGTCTCCCAGATTATTCGTGAATCCTTTGAAAGCGAAGGTGTCGACGTAGAGTTTGCATTTCTTCCCTGGTCGCGGGCGCTGGCAATGACCAAATCGGGAAAATATCAGGCCTCGGCGATCTGGTCTTGCACCGAATCAAGAAGCCGTGACTTCCTGTTCTCTTCTCCTTTACTGCCCTATCAATACGTTTTCTATCACCGCGCTGCCGAGGCTTTTGACTGGGAAGCCCTTGTAGAGTTGAAAGGAAAGAAAGTTGGTCTGACACAGGATTACAGTTACGGCGAAACACTCAGTGATGTTATTGAGAGTGGTCTCGTCGACGCTGACGTCACCACTTCTGACGCGGCTAATTTCAAGAAGCTGCTCCTTGGTCGCATTGATTTGTTTCCCATGGACCCCGTTGTGGGTGAAGCGATGATAAGAAACCAGTTTGCTTCCGAGGCTTATCAACTGACGTTTCATCCCAAACCACTCCGGGAGGCGTTTTACCACGTGCTGTTTAACGCGGAGTCAGCCGGCCTCAGGCAGGCGTTCAATGATGGATTAGCGACGTTGCGCAACAACGGGAGGTACCAAGCCATTATTGAAAAAGCGGTCGCCGAGAACAGCACACCAGTAACTGCGCAGATACTGGAAGATAAACTGGTCAACTGGGACGCCACGGCGGCGCCCTGCTCCCCTCCTCCTGCCGAGTAATGCGAGTTTGATCGTATCGTTAGGTTCCATGCCGTTTAAGACTTGCTTATACGATGAATGCAGCTAAACTCCTATTCAGCTTGCATTTTTCATCGCTGTTTGGCTAAGAAATGTGCCATCCTTGGCAGTGTGACCGCCAGGTTTGTCAGTAGCAGGTCTCGGAGTGCAATCGTTGACTGAATCGTTTCAAATAATGCTAAGAGCAAAGTGCTGAGATTGCGCATGCAGGAACGTCTATCGCCCCTAAGCAGAGCTTTACGCCCCAAGGTGGTTTCGAGGGTGGTAGCCGCCGTTCTTTGCTATTCAACCTCTTCCATCGTTGTTGCCGCGGATGATTCCCTTTGGGACATTCCCTTGGAAGAGCTTGGTCAAATTCGTGTTGTCTCAATCGCCTCTGGAACCGAAACACCTCTCGATAAGGCCGCTGCAATCACTTCGGTCATTAATGCGGACGATATTGCAGCCATGGGCGCCACGGACTTGGACCAGGTACTTGAAACAGTGCCTGGGCTCCATGTGAATCACTCTGATCAGGCGTTCTCGCCCAAATACGTGTTTCGGGGCATTACTTCCAGCAATAACGCCCAAGCGCTTCTTCTTATCAACGGCATTCCTACAACCACCATGATGTATGGGAACCGTGGCAACGCCTGGGGCGGTATGCCCGTGAAGGCCATTGAGAGAATTGAAGTCATTCGGGGCCCAGGCTCGGCTCTTTATGGGGCCGATGCCTACTCCGGTGTCATTAATATCACTACAAAGAACCATCAATCGATCAACGACCAAACCGTCGGTGGCAGAGTTGGCAGCTTTGATACACAGGGAGCCTGGTTGGAGTCGGGCCACCAAATCGGCGATATGGGGCTCAGCCTAGTACTGGAATATCAAACGACGGATGGTTGGGATGAATCCATAGAACGTGATGCGCAGACCAACTTCGACGAAACGTTTGGTACGTCAGCGTCGTTGGCCCCCGGCCCAGTCAATACAGGTGTCGACCAAGTAGATGCTCGATTCGAATTGAGCGGACAGCAATGGACTTTTCGGGCAGGCCTGCAGGACAGAGGAAATCTCGGCACCGGCCCAGGCGTTGCGCAGGCGTTGGATCCTGAAGGACAGTTCTCGTCTCGACGTGTGAATGCCGATTACAGTTATCGGTGGTCTGATCTGGCCGAAGGCCTTGATGTCGAGGCACGGGTCTCTTACTTCAATATAACGCAGGATCCGGAGAACGACATCGTTCTCTATCCACCAGGTGCGTTTAACGGAAACTTCCCTGAGGGCCTGATTGGAAGTCCCGGCTATAAAGAGAATCAGTTTAGGTTTGATCTGAACGCTATTTATCGGGGCCTCGAAAACCACCGCATACACACCGGGATTGGTACTTTGTGGGCGGATCTTTATGAAGTTACTGAACGCAAGAACTTCAACCCGGATTTCAGCCCCAAAGGCAGTGTAGTGGATGTGTCTGATGACCCAACGGAAGTCTGGATGCCTGAGGAAGACCGCACGAACTACTATGCGTTCATTCAAGATGAATGGCAGTTTGCACAAAACTGGCAATTGGTCAGCGGCATTCGTTTTGACGACTATTCTGACTTCGGCAACACGTTAAACCCAAGAGCTGCCCTGATATGGGCAACTACCGATAACATCACGACCAAGCTGCTCTATGGCCGGGCATTTCGGGCCCCATCACTGAACGAGCTATATGTCGCCAATAACCCGGTGTTCATGGGTAACGACGAGCTTGACGCAGAAACCATCGACACGTTCGAGATAGGCGTTTCTCATCAGATTACAGCCCAACTGCTCTACGGGGTTAACCTGTTCTACTATGAAATTGATGATCTTATTAACGCGGTCCCAATGTCAGGGCTCATTGCCACGCAATATAGAAATGCGGGCCAACGTACCGGGCACGGTGGCGAACTCGAGTTGACGTATCAGGTGTACGAAGACCTGTCATTGCAAGCGAACTACGCTTATCAAACGGCAAAAGACGAAGGCACCGGGCAATCGGTTGGCGAAGCCCCTAATCATCAGATTTACACCCGAGTTGACTGGACGGTATCACCACAATGGTTGCTGAGCTCACAGGTAAACTGGGTGGGCAAGCAAAAAAGGGCCGCTGGCGACCAAAGAGAGCCCGTATCGGACTACACCACCGTCGATATGACCCTTCGTACCCGGGGGCTATGGCAAGGGCTGGATCTTTCACTATCCGTTCGTAACGTTTTCGACGAGGACGTGAGAGACCCCAGCCCGTTTGCTGACCCTGCCCCACCCATTCCAAATGACTTCCCCATGCCGGGGCGCACTGTAGTCGGTGAACTCTCCTATAGCTTTTAGCCGGGCACTGACTGCCTAACCTTCCCAGTGCCTTTTTTCCCTGCCATGGTAAACGATACTTTCACAGCGGATCGGGAAGAAGCTACCTTCGCGGCGACTTTTGGTATCCCGGAAACACGGAGCCATTCCTGCTACGAAGCAAGGGGTTAGGATAAGTTGGTACTCCTCGCAACTAAACCCCATGTCAGCAGCTAACGCCGCGTGCACAGCTGCCACATTCATCGAGTATCCGTACGTCGTGTTCAAGTGTTCGTAGACCGAAAACGCCATCTTGAGGTAGCGTCCCTCAGAGAAGCCGTACTCTTTTGCTTTATCCAATGTGAACGCAATGCGTTCATCTGTTGTCGCGAGCGGACGCCCATAACCATAAAGAATTCGCCCTAAGGATTTTTCGTGGTCAACGAATTCCTCTAACATTCCTCCCTCATCGCACCATCTACCTGCTCTGTAGAAGAAATCAAGGGCTCTAACCTCTGGCCGACGGCCGTATATAGAGGCTTCCGAAATACTTAATCCCGCCATGAGACCCAAAGACGGTGTTGTTCGAACGGAGCCTGCCAAAGCCGCAACGTGATTGGGCCAGATAGATGGATCCGGATAGCTGGTGCCAACCCAATAGGAGTTGAGCATCTTAGCGACATTTTCTCCTGGGTCTTTCCCAAGAATGCAGTACAGGTATAGATGCAGCCATTCCAGATGATCCAGTTCATGGTGGAGATCCTTACCATGCATAACCACACGTTCTGTCAGAAAGGCTTTTCCGATACGGGTCAGCCAGTGACTTTCTGTTTCAAGTAGCTGCTCATGGTTCATCGTCCGCCCTCCTCGTCTCGCTGTTTAAACGGCCCTGGATCATCTTCCAGTTCAATGGCGGAGCTATAAAATGGGAATTTCTTCCATCCCATTTTACGTTGTTCCAACGCATGGACCGCTGCACCGGGCAGCCTAAGCATGAGATAAAGCATGCTACCCTGGTCGCGATCCAGACCAAGATCAACGAACGCCGCCGCCGCAACAGATGTTATGGATATCGGGCATCCGAAGAACTCCTCCAAGGCCCCGCGTTGGTTTTGCAGCCAGTGCAACGCTCCGTCTTTCGGCGCGAACTGCACCAAAAGTTCCAGCGACTGCAGGAGCGTGGTTGGAATCTGATCACCGTTAGGATCAAACCCTGGAGGATGTTCTATCGCGGGCCATATGTCGGCTCTTTCATCTTCCTCTGGGGCCTGCAGCCTTGATTTCCAGCGATCCACGTCCTGACCACATTCTTCCCATAAGCGGATACAGATCTCCAATTCCTGGGAACCGCCATACAGACCGGACCCAACAGCAAGTGCTGACATAAGTGCGGAGCTATGGTTAGTGGCAGCCACGCCGCCGTTCATAGCCGCACGAATGCTTGCTTCCTTGGGGCCCTGGTTGGCAAGAACCAGGGCAAGCTTCTCAAGTAGCACAGCTTCATCCGGCCGGGGCCGTTCACCCTTGAACATCAATAGTAAATACTCGAACCAACCAGCCTTGGCGATCACCTGGCCATACACATCATAGCCATGACAGTAGCTGGCCTTAGCGGCAAACGGGTTGGACTCTTCCGGCTCTTCAAACCAGAAATCAGAGTGATAGACGTAATCTGAGGGCACGCGATTTCCCCTAAGTTAATTGTCGTTGGGTATCGAGCCGGTTAACACCTTCATTCTCGATCCTAATGGAGGTACCTGATCACCATCGACGATGATATCCAGAAGGCAAGGGCCGGGACGTGACAGAATTTCGGGTATGTCCAGGTCTATCAACTGCTCCATGGTCTGTACTGTGTGAGACTCAACACCCAATGCTTTGGCCATCATGGCAAAATCCACACTTGGTAGTTGCGTGGCGACCCGTTCCCCTCCGCTCAATTTCTGTCCATGATTGACCATGCCTAATGAAGCATCGTTCAGAACGAGCATCAATACATTCAGGTTTTCCTGGAGCGCAATCGTCAATTCCTGACCTGACATCAGATAGCTGCCGTCTCCCGTAAAACAAACAACCGGCTTGTCCCGGTTGGCTGTGGCCATCCCGATAGAACTGCCGATCGCCCAGCCCATTGCAGCAAACCCCAACCCGATATTGAACAGATTCCTTTCAGCTGGCATGCCTTTCGGGCGCCGAACATTCCAGTAATGAATCCCCCACAGGAAGCTGTTTCCGGTATCCATAAGGACTCGGGAATCCCGGGGGCATATCGTACTCATGAAATTCATCAGTGCCTGGGCTTTAATGCGCCCCGATCTTTCAAGACAAACCTCAGGTTCATCAAAACGGGTATTTTCCGGCAAGGGAGCATCGCTGGTAACTGGCTGTCTGGACTCTCCAGTAGCGTCACCAATCAATTTATCCGCGATCGCTCCAAATACGAGTTTCGGGGAGCCCAGAACTACCAACCTCGCCATTGTTGAACGGCTGAGATGTGAAGGGTTGCTGGAAATATGAATCAGGCGGTCCGACAGTATGGTGGTCGGGTCCCATCCACACGTGGATACTTCATCGAGGGCTGTGCCGATGGCTACGACACGATCCGCATTCTCCACTTTTAACGCGTCGGTCGCGCTATTGTGGCCGGCGAAACCGAATACGCCCCTGTAGAGTGGATGAAAGCTATCTACGAGCCCTTTTCCTCGCGGCGTGGTAACGAGTAGCCAATTACGTGATTCCGCCAACGCTACCAATATATCATTTGCCCCCGTAGCGCCCTCACCCAACACCAGCGTGACCTTATCGGTGCACTCTAAATCGTCCAGCAGCGCCTGGAGGGACGCCTGGTTGGGAGCAACTTCGTGGTTGAGAAAAGCATTTAGCGCCTGATCCTTTACGTTATCCGGAATCCGATGGCGCATTACATCCAGGGGGATCGCAAGGTGTGCCGGCCCGGGTTGATTACTCACAGCATGGCTTACAGCCTGAAGCAGTTTGGTTTCGAGTTGGGCAGGATGCGATACCAGAGTGTTGTAACGTGTACATTTGGCAAACATCTCTACTGTATGAATTCCTGTGCAAGATGTTTCCTGCAATGAACCCTGGCCAAACTTGTCCAGCCCTGTTTGCGCCGTTATGACGAGAATGGGAATGCCGTCCGCATAGGCTGATGCGACACCGGTTAACAGGTTCGTGGCACCAGGACCCGCAGTTGAACAACAGACGCCTATTTTTCCAGTTTCGCGGGCATACCCTTCTGCCATGAAGGCCGCTCCGGATTCATGACGAGCAGTAATGGTCCGAATGCCTCCCCGGCGTTCACTTCTTGCCAACGCATCATAAAATGGTTCAATGCTCCCGCCAGGAACGCCAAACACATACTCGACACCCAAACGCTCCAGGTAGCGTAATATCAAGTCACCATTTTCGAGCATTGATAATCCTTTTGGAGGTTACGTCCATTATTGAAGTGTGAACAAAGGCGGAGAGGTATCTATTCCAGCGGTCGAGGCATGGAAATTCCATATCCCTGGGCGAAGTCGAGCCCCAGTTCAACCAGACGGGCTCTCACCTCGTCGTTCTCCACGAACTCGGCAACCGTCTTGAGTCCTGCGGAGTGGCCAATCCGGTTGCACGCATCGACTATAGACAAATCGATTGGGTCGTCCAGCAGGTTGCGGACGAAACCACCATCAATTTTCAGGTAGTCCACTGGCAGGGCTTTCAGATAGGAGAACGAACTCATGCCCGCGCCGAAATCATCAAGCGCGAATTTGAACCCTCTTCTTTTGGCGGAATTGATGAACCTCTGAGTCGCGTTCAGATTGGCAATGGCGGAAGTTTCAGTAATTTCAAAGCAGATACGCTCGGGAATCAGCTTGTACCGCTCCGCTAACTGGCTGATGTACAGAAACAGTTCTGGTTCGTTAAACGAGCTTCCAGACAGATTAATAAAGAACGTTCCTGTGCTCTCACGCCCGAGCCCAGTGCGATCAAGGTAGTCAAATGCCAGGTCGATGACCTTGCGATCAACTCGTGTCATCAAGTTGAAGCGTTCCGCCGCAGGAATGAAGGCTCCTGGAGGTACGATGTCATCCCCTTCGTTCAGGCGGACCAGAAATTCGGTGCGATAACCGTCGTTGGCTTCTGGCTGAAGGGCAACCATTTCCTGCTGCCATAGGCAGAAACTGTTATTTTGCAGAGCCTGCTGAATTCGGCTGGTCCAGTTCATATCCCGCTGACGTTGCTGCATATCACTGTCATCGGTTTCGTAAAGCTGGACGTTATTGCGTCCCCGATCCTTGGCGGCGTAGCAGGCCAGGTCGGCGTGGCTCAGAAGCTCACCGGCACTATTGTAGTTTTCGTTGATCAAAACCATACCGATGCTGAGCGACACCGAGAACGGCTTGTTCTGCCAAACAAAGCGGAACTCATGGACCACTTCACACAGCTTTTCTGCGACCTTGTGTGCATGAACCGCGTCGCAACCGCGCAGCAGTACTCCAAATTCGTCGCCGCCGAGGCGAGCCAGGGTATCATCAGAGCGAATTTGAAGTGACAGCAATGCGGCGACCTGCTTAAGCAAGTAATCCCCAGCCACATGACCACAGGTGTCGTTTATGATCTTGAACTGGTCAAGGTCAAGATAGAGCAGTACATGATGACGGCCGGTTTTATGGGTGTCTTCGAGCGCCTGCACCAGCCGCCGCTCGAATTCCCGGCGGTTCACAAGATCAGTCAGGCTGTCATGATAAGCCATATGCTCCAGGGCATTCTCGGCAACACGCTTGGCCTGGCGCATGAATCCTTCACGTACTTCCCGATCAATGGCAGGAATCAACCGGGACAGGTTGTCCTTCATGATGTAATCCTGCGCACCGGCTTTCATGGCGGTAACGGCAACGCCCTCGCCGATCGTTCCGGATACGATGATTACTGGCAGGTCCTTGCAGTACTTCTTGGTCAGCTCCAATACCCTGAACGAAGAGAAGCCGGGCATGTTGTGGTCGGTAATGACGATATCCCACTTACCCCGGCGAAGGGCATAGGACAGACGGTCTTCGCTGTCTACCAACTCATGATAGGGGGCTATGCCTCCTTTGCGCATCTCTCGCAGTAGAAGCAGCGCATCGTCTTCTGAATCTTCGACGATCAACATCCGTAGAGGGCTGGCTGTGTCTGTCAATGGCCTTACCTTTTTAAAACGAGCGAACCGCACCTGCCTTCGGCACTTTATTGACAAAAAGCCAATAGCGGGCAAGCAACTTCATTTGTTCCGTAAACTCCCGATAATTGATCGACTTGGTGATAAAGCTGTTGGCACCCAAACGGTATGCATTCAACAGGTCTGCCGGCTCATCAGAGGATGTAACCATAACGACTGGCAGCCAGTTGGTCAGTGGCGAGGACCGAATACCTTTCAGGACCTCCAGGCCACTGACCTTGGGAAGCTTCACATCAAGCAAAACAAGACCGAGCGAATCCAGATCTTTACACGGCTGCCTGGCATCGTTGCCAAACAGGAAGTCCAGGGCTTCCTGCCCGTCTTCTTTTACGATGACAGGGCTGTTTTCGCTCGCACTCTTGAGGGCTCGCACTGCCAGAACCTGATCATCCGGGTTGTCTTCAACCACAAGGATTGAATGGCCATCCATGATTTTATTTGCCCTTTCAATGAATTGCATTAATAGGTTGAATCTGACTACAGTCTAGTCCTGATCTCCCGAAACAGGCAACTTCACAACAAAACTTGCCCCCTCGCCCAATTGCGACGTAGCGGAAATATCGCCATGGTGCCGGCGAACAACGCGGTATACAGTCGCCAGGCCAATACCTGTGCCGCCGAACTCCGACGGCGTATGAAGTCGATTGAATGCCACAAACAGTTTGTCGATATACCTCATATCGAAGCCGACACCGTTATCACGAACCTCAATAGCAACCCAGCGCCCTTCTCTTCGAGACAACACTTCGACAATTCGTTTTTCTTCTTTGGCGCTGTATTTCCAAGCGTTCGCCATCAGGTTCTGGAAGGCAACACGCAGCATTCGGCTGTCGCCTACAACCCACATACCCGGCTGTATGAGAATTTCCGTTGGCACATCATCGCTGATGTCTTGCAGTTCTTCCGCAATTTCTTCCAACATCTGGCTCAAGTCTATTGTCTGATTTTCCATAGACTGTCGGCTGACGCGGGACAGAACAAGCAACCCATCGATCAGCCCTGCCATCCGTACACTGGCCGCGCGGATTCGCTTCAGGTAATCCTTACCGATCTCATTCAACTGATCGCCACAATCCTCTTCCAGGGCTTGCCCAAACCCTTCAACGGCTCTCAGGGGCTGCCTGAGGTCATGGGAGACCGAGTAACTGAACGCCTCCAGTTCACGGTTGGCCATGCTCAGCTCGGAGGTCCTGGCCTCGACGATGCGCTCCAGGCTGTCACGGCTTTCCAGGATGCGGCGGTTCTGTTGCTGGATGGTGCTGATCATCTCGTTGAAGGTGTTACCCAGGCGCCCGAGTTCGTCGGTGCCGGAAACCGGCGCACGAATGGAATAGTCGTGATCCTGGGCGATGCGCTCGGCCGTCTCCGAAAGCTTGAGAATGGGTTCGGATACGATTCTCTGTAACCTGAGCGCCAGGAATACCAGCGCGATGAGGATCACCGCCCCGATACCGGAGGCTACGGATACAAAGGTCCGGATATGGCCCCGCAAAACTTCAAGGTGTGATGAGAGGAAAAGCTGCCCGACCACTTCGTTGTCCAGTGTGACCGGCATCAGTAACTGGTAGACGTCTCCGACGAACCCTACTTCCAACGACGAACCAACCGATGGGCATTGCCCCTGTGGCCGGCCTGAAAGAGACGTCATCACGTCCCCTTGCTGGTTGTAGACACAGGCCTGCCGAATAGTGTCGATACGCTTGAGGCTGGTGATAATACTGCTCAGCTGCTCGTTGTCCTCGAACACCAGGGCGGCAGCGGACTGCTCCGCCAGGATGCCAGCGATGACATGAAGCTCGGATTCAAGCTGTTTCCGGTAATTCTGGTTCTCAACAAAGATGAGGCTCGCGCAGACCAGGGTGATGCCAAGTGCGCTGGTGAACAACGTAAGGAATAGCAGTTTGGTTTTCAGTCGCCAGTATCGCCACCGCCCCATCATCTCAGGACCCTCACCGCCAGTTCCAGAAGCCTGGAGTTAATGGTCAGGCCCGCTTCCATTGCGGCTTTCAGGCTGATTTCGAAGCGAATAACATTACCCTGCTTCACGTAACCGACAATCCCGCCCTTGCGAATGAAGTCTGGCAAATCACTCACTGTCAGTATGCCTTCGTGGCTCTCGGCCATTTCGAGCAGTTCGTCGACATTTCTGGACTGGGATTGCCCTATATAAAGTACGTCGCATCCCGCGATATCGGCCGGAACGTTGGGGTATCGAAGCTGAAGCGCCCTGCCCTGGGATTTACGACCTTGCATGGGGTCAAGCAGGTTGCCGAAGGGATCATCGCCGTAGATGCACACATCAAGAGGATCGGAAGCGGTTGCTCCATTTGACCAGGTAATAAAACGTGTGAAGTTGTAGAGGAACGCCGCTTTGACTTCATATTCCGAGCGTATGGAAGCATGCGCCGACGCCAGGCTGAGACACAGGCTGAGAACTAGGGGAATAGAATATTTCAGGTGATCCCTCACGAGTCGGCCACGAAACAAGTAGTCATGTTGAAAAATGAATTATATGGGAGCCCGGCACCTACGGAAGGTTAGCACCCGTTTCGCTGGCGTCAACTGTATCTTAAAACTGTACTCCCCCAATAGCACCCTTCTGTGTCTGTTCCGCCAACACCGGTCCAATAGAATTTTAACAAGCACCGGAGGTGGAATATGAACATCGACAAAGTCCTGTTTCGCACACTCAAACACTATATTGAGAACCAAAAAACCCGCACACGCCTAAGAAGACGCCTGCGGGGAATGCCGATGAGAGAGCTGGATCGTTTGGCATGGGACATCGGAACAACCAGAGCTCAGCTGCTACGAGAGGCACACAGCCCGTTCTGGAAGACGCATCGCTGAGCCCTGGGGAAAGGGATCAGCGTGACGACTACTCCCGCCAGAATGGCTTGTGCGCTTCCTCTACCAGACTGCCGTGAGGCAACCCTATGTCTTTTTCGACCAGTCTGGTGTCCATTTCATACAGCGACTGCCGCAATTGGTACCGGCGACTCCAACGTCCCGCATAGCGCTTGATAGCAGCGATGGCTCGCCTCATGAAAGCGTTCTTTGAGGGAACACATGCAATCGATGGTGCTTGTCTGAGTGTTTGATTGACGAGGATGGCTTTCATTTTCATCTTCCTTTAAATATGAACGATGACTACAATGAAACCATTCTCGACCCGCCGTACCAGGTCGTCCATCGACATTATTTGAACCCGGTGTTCGAAAAATATGAACATAAAGCTGGACAGGCTCAAGTCTTTTCTTCTGGTGGCTGAAGAGGCCAATCTGACTCGCGCGGCCGCTCGTCGTCATTCGACACCGTCTGCGGTGAGCGAGCACCTTCGCCAGCTTGAGGAAGAGTTCGAGGTTCTGCTGTTCGAGCGCAGTAAACAGGGAATGTCCCTGACCGCGGCTGGCGAGCGCTTGCTCATGCCCGTTCGCCAGGTGTTTACCGCCGTGGAAGATGTACGTAACACTGCGCTTTCCTTGCGTTCGGTGCCCCACGCAACACTCCGCCTTGGACTGAACTCTCCGCCTGAATACCTTCGTGTAGACGAAGTGCTTCGCCGGAAGACGGACGCTCTCCCTCACCTCAACCTGGAAATGAAAACCCGGGCGTCAACCCAGATTGTCGAGCAAGTGCTTTCAGAAGAGCTGGATCTGGGGTATGTCTATGGCAACTGCGAGGACCCGAGGTTGAAGGTGGTGCCACTCACGCCAGTGCGTATTTCCGTTGTTGGCCCTGCGGATACGGAGCTCGACACCCTACCAGCCGACTTCGAGTCACGTCGGCGCCTGCCCTGGGTCTGGCCCAACCGGGACTGCCCGTTTTTTGATTTCATGAAGGACCTGCTTGGCCCTCAGGCAAGCCTCTCCGACGCGGCCACCAGTTCCGACGACGAGTATTCCACGGTGGTTATGGTCAAATCCGGCATGGGGTTTGGGCTTGTGGAGCGGGAGTTCGCGGAACAATCACAGAGCCGCGGAGGGGTGCGTATTTTTGATGATCCGGAGATGATCACCAACCTCAATCTGATATGCGGCGTGCGAAACTATGAACGTTCAGAATTGCGGGCACTGTTCGATTTGATCGTCAGTGAATGGAAACCGTAACGGTATGCTCACGCCTTGGTGAACTTGTTAACCGAGCTGATTTGCTCACCGTTCCAGATAAACTCGAAATGCGCCGTCTGGATAACACTGCGGACGTGCCTGGGAGTGAACAATCCCCAGCAGGTATCGCCGGGTTTTCGAACAGAGTGATACCGAAGCCCTTCCGAGCCTGCCCTGTAGAGCCTGCGACCATAACTCCGTGAAACCGCGTAGCTGTCAGCATCGTAGATGGCGTCCCCAAAGGAGAGGGTCGTGGCGTCGTGCAGGGTCATCGTCCCCACCTTGCACTTAAGCCCGCGGAACACCAGCCGGTCGTAGTCCAAACCGTGAATGCCCTGCCAGTAGCGTGACTGGTGATAGGCCACCTCCGCTATTGCTGTATCGATGCTCTCCCCCATATACAGAACACCGTACTGGCCATCGCTGAAGCGGCTGCCTTCGGGGTTTACATGGGTAAACGGGCCGGTGGCGTAGGAGCAGCCAGGGATTCCGAACGGGATCTCCGCTTTGCGGATCAGGTTGAGATTACCCAACTCGGTCTGAAGACGGGGGTTGGTGAGCGCTTGAAGTTCGTAGAGCGCATCAAACTCATCTTCGTCCGCCACATCATCAAACAGGCTGATGGGCGGAAACCTCGAGTTGATCAGGCGAAACCCGGTAATGCTCTCGGGTGTGATCGTTGGCGGCTGTTCCTGACTCACCAGAGCCCCCCGCGCAATACATCGATACGCCTGAACGTTTCATACAAAGCAGCAAACTGGCCCGTACTGATAATCTCAAGGGGACTTTTGCCGTTGAAGTACGGATTGTCGTTTTTCAGGGCCATAAAGCCGTAAACGTTCTTCGGGTTCTCGAAAATCATCCGCAGGCAGCCATGGATGTTGACCAGATAACTGAGACGTTCAATCTGGTCATGGGTCAGGCTCGCCTGCTCCGGCGCTTTACGATACTTGTAGTACGCCGGGCGGGAGATCTGAAGGATTTTCTGTACCTGCTCGGGAGTACAGCCCCAACGGTCCAGAATATTAAACACGGTTTTAAGGCCAACGCCGGAGACGTTGTTCTTTTGGACGGTTGCGAGTTTCTGCGCGTTACTCATAGCGGACACCACTGTTTTTCAGGCTTTCGCCCACTTAACACTTGGTATCATTGTAGACTTATAGTTACATTTTGTCTATAAGAAGACTTTACAAACAACTCACCCAGCGTGCTCTTCAGCAACATCGGCCAGATTTTTGTACTCGCAGTCCTGCTTCGCGATGAAGGCGTCCGCCGAATCAATCAGGATATTGTCATCGCGCATGAACCGTCGACCCAACAACGCCGGATAGGAAAACTTCCCACGGTCGGTGAGCGAGAACTCAGTCTTGTGACTGGTACCGGCAATGCAGAAGTCCATAACCACCACAAACCGGCGCTGCGAGGGTGCGCCCTTGCGTTTGATCTTAACCGTACGCTCAACAGGCAGGCTGAACTCCAGAATCACCTCTTCCAGATTCTTGCCGTCGGCGTCGTCCTCATCCTGGTGGTCAGCCAGCGGCAACTGGAAACTGACCCATTCTTCATCACCTTTCGTGAACGGCTCAACATTGACGGCATGCAGTGAAGAGGTTTTGGCCCCGGTGTCCAGCCGGGCCTTCATGCGTAGGCCCGTGCCCTCGAGCACAAGCCATTCAACAAAGCCAAGTCGCTCGGGCACAGCGTTTTCATTACTGCTGCTCTCAGCCATGGCGATGGAGGGGATCAGGAACGCGAAAAGCGCCGCGACAACGTATCTCTTGGAGTCCGTCAACATTCAAAATCCTTTGTGGCAAAGTGGTTGAGTTCAGGGAAAAAGCTGAGGAACCTGTGTTCGAGTTCCTGGTCGTGGGCTTTGATCTCCTCGATGATTCCGCTGAACGCATTCCTGAACCGTATGCGATTGGCGACCCGGTCCAGAGCATACCCAATGTTGTCAATGTCCTGGTATGAGCGGAACCAGTCGTGGAGAACGATCTGCTGAGTCACCTTTTGCATTTTCTCAGGCATCAACGACGCGTTTTCATCGAGTTCCCGATAGACCTGATCGATAAAGGTATCGGAATTCACATGACTAAAGCGTTGCCAGTTTCTTAACAGGTAGTGATCGTAGAGGATATCCAGCGCCACACCCGAGAAACGTCGGCGCTGAGGGGAGAACAACCGCTTGCTGGCAATGACTTGCGGATGCTGGTCGGTAAACGCATCCACCACCCTGTGATGCTGCAGCCCCACCCTCACTTCCCGGGGCAGTTCGTCCGGCACAATGCCTCTCGCAAAGTCCCCCAGCAGGCTGCCCACACGAACCTTGGGGGAATCTGGTGCGAGAAAAAGATGGGCAAGGTGATTCAAACTGGCTCCCAATAACGGCGGCGAACAGGCCTCCGCCGCCAAGGTTTCTTTGTGCAGAGCGCTCCGATCAGAAGTTGAAGGTGACGCCCAGGCCCAGACCGTCAACGGTGGAGCCATCCTTGTCATAGTAACGCATGTATTCCACGTTGCCAGACACTTCCGGTGCCAGCTCAACATTCACACCAGCGCCGTAGGAAAAGTCCGACTCATCCTCGGTGGTGGTCCCCAGGAACGACTTCGCTTCCACTTCAACCCGGGTTACACCGAAAATAACGTAAGGCGTTGCGGGTGATTCGTTCGCCAGATTCAGCGTGGCGTAGCCGCCGAAGAAATTGTCCAGCGAATAATCGACGCCGCCAATGCGATCATCGTCCACGCCAAACCCAGCACGGGCTTCGAGCCCAAAGAAAGGCGACACCAGGCCACCCACCTTCGCGGACAGCGTACCAACGTCAACGTCGTCACTGCCGTTTTCGATATTGATAAAGCTGTAGTTCAGGCCCGCATAAAGGCTACCACCACCTGACTTGTAGACATCAGCGAAGGCGCTTTGGGAGACCGCCATCAGCGGCGCTGCAGAAAGACCAAGCATCAATGCAATCGACTTTTTCATTTGAATTCTCCTTCCGGTTTCAAACCGAACTCACAATTCGAAGTTGCATCAGGCTGACGACAAACACCAGCGTTCGGATCCTTATTTACGCGGAATTTACAGTGATTTAATGTACCTGTAAGACCCTGACACACTGCGGGTTCCACCTTGCGAAAGCCCCAAGCCGCATGTATTCTGACGCCGTCTCTCTGTTCAGCCGGCTAGAGCGTCCTTTGAGAAACCTGAACCCCGTAATCTTTATCATGAGCGTCATGTTTATACTTCTTAGTATTTTCATGACCTTACCTGTGCTTCTTCTCGTAAATTCTGAATCGCCGAATGCCATGGCGTTTGCGGAGTCTGCGGCTATCTGTTTTGGCACGGGGCTGCTGGGCATTCTCGCGACCTACCGCCAGGCACGAGACCTGAAGCCCCGCTACATGTTCGTGCTGACCGTCTCCAGCTGGTTTATTATCGCCCTGCTCTCCTCGCTCCCGTTCTATCTCAGTGATCTGGGGCTTACCCTCGGCGAGGCCTTTTTCGAAGGCACATCCGGCATCACCACCACCGGAGCCACGGTGCTTACCGGCCTGGACACCATGGATCAGGACCTACTGCTCTGGCGCTCTGTACTGCAATGGATTGGCGGCATCGGGATCATCGGCATGTTCGTTGCCGTATTGCCCTTCCTCCGCGTGGGCGGCATGCGGCTTTTTGCAACGGAATCTTCAGAATGGACTGACAAGGCCCTGCCGCGAATGAAAACCCTCAGTCGTGGCTTGCTGTTGGTTTACGTGGCGTTTTCGGTGCTTGCGGTAACGACCTATTGGTTGTCCGGTATGAGCCTGTTTGACGCGTTCAACCATGGCCTGACGAGTATTGCGACCGGTGGCTTCTCTACATCCGACTTGTCCATGGGCAAGTTCGACTCCAACCTGATTCTGTTGGAAGCCACCCTGTTCATGATGATCGGCAGCATGCCGTTCTTTCTTTTTGTCCGGGAAATGCATGGCCAGCACGGCGTGCTGTTCAGGGATCAGCAGGTGCGGCTGTTCGTGACCATCCTGCTGGTGGTACCTGCCTTACTGACTCTTTACCGCTGGTACGTCTCACCAGTGGAGTTCGACCTCGTTAACGGCTACGTGTCGACGCTCTTCAATGTCACGTCTGTGGTCACGACAACCGGCTATGCCTCGGAAGATTACTCTGCGTGGGGCCCACTTGCGTTTGTGCTGTTTTTCTTTCTGATGTTTATCGGCGGGTGCTCCGGCTCAACAGCCGGGGGCATGAAAGTGTTCCGCTTCCAGCTCTCATTGATCGTACTGAGGGAGCAGCTGATGCGGCTGCTGCATCCCAGGGCCGTATTCACACGCAACTACAATGGCCGCGCGGTCAGCGACGAAATTATCGCTTCGATGATTGCCTACACCTTTATCTTTCTGTTGTGCCTGCTGATCATAACGGTCGCGCTGGCAGCTCTGCAGTTGGACTTTATCACCAGCCTGTCCGGAGCACTCACCGTGCTGACCAACGTTGGCCCGGCGCTCGGCGACACAATTGGGCCAGCGGGCACCTTTGCACCGCTCCCGGAGCTTGCCAAATGGATTCTATCGGTGGGTATGCTGATGGGGCGTCTGGAAATACTGAGCGTGGTAATTGTGCTTTCACCAGCGTTCTGGCGAAGCTAAGCGAGGCAACCTGCCCTGCTTAGGCTTCGCCAATCGAACGTCAGGCGAGCTTTACAGTACGTTATCGCGAAGGAACTTGCCGATATCCACGATCTCTTCCATGCACACGCTGTGTTCCATCGGATAGGTCTCATACGTGGGTTCAAACCCCATGTCCTGCAGCTTTTCCACGCTTTGCCGGCCCAGGGCCTCCGGTACCATGGGGTCAAAGGTGCCATGATAGATCCGAATCGGGATATCACGATTCGCCTCTGAGCACTTCACAGTCTTCGCAGTGGCAAAGTATGTTGACAGGGCAATAATGCCCGCCAGGCGCTTCGGATAGCTCAACCCAAGCTCGTAGGCCACGGCGCCCCCCTGGGAAAATCCGGCAATCACAATGTTCTCGCTCTTCACGCCACGCTCAATTTCCCGGTCCACCAGTTTTGCAACCGCGTCTGACGAGGCCATCAACTGATCGGTGTCCACCACTCGATCAATATCCATTGCCTTGATGTCGTACCAGGCTGGCATCGTCATTCCGCCGTTAATGGTGACCGGCATGTTGGGGGCGTGAGGAAAAATGAACCGAACAGCTGCATTGTCGGGCAACCCCAACTCCGGCACTACTGGCTCGAAATCATGGCCACTGGCTCCAAGGCCATGCAGCCAGATAACGGCGGCAGTAGGATTGGGGTTGGTTTCCAATTCGATATATTGAAGTTCTTGCACAAAATACCTCGGGTATCAGGGGTGTTCCGTTGGTGTATCCGTCGAGCCGTTGCCATTGTGAGCTTCAAGCGCCGTGACCACCGGGTTGGCGTACATATCCAGCAGGTAGGGCCGAATCGCCGGGTCGCAGGCATCGAGTCGACGCTCCATCTCCGCCTCGGCGGCTTCTATTTCCGCCGCTGACCAGGCCTCTGCCGTCACCACCGCATCGCTTACAGAGTCTCTGCTGGCGTGTGAATCAGGATGAATGCCTCTTTGCTGGTAGGCCACCAGGTTGGACGTGTGCAAGTGATAATTGGCATGCATCTCCCGATCGATCCGGGCAGCCAGTTCCTTAGGCGTGTTTTCGGCATCCGCGATGGGTGCCCCAAAATGCACGTGCACGTGGCCCTTGAACCCCGTGAGCCCGCGCATTATCTGGTTAGTATCCTCGCCTTCGGCCTTAATGTACTTGCCCGTGCGGGAGCGGGTTTCGAGCTCTCGGGCCTTGTCCATATCGCAGGGATCATACTCGTAGGCAATGGACACCGGCACGATGTGCAGCCGGTTCATGGCTTCGCCGAAATCCAACCCACTTTTCTTCTGGCTCATGTAGAACATTTTAATAATGGCGGGATCGGTGAAATCCAGCCCGTCTTTGGCGCGCCCTTCACGCTGCGCAATCCAGATGCTCTCGTTGTTGTCGATACTATGATTGATAAACGCCGAAAGCATGATGTAGGCGTCCCGCATTTCACGTGGGCTGGTCATACTGCGACGCACCACAAAGCTCTTGTTCAGCCGCATCATTTCAGCAAATACGCGGTTCGCCAGCAGGTTGTCGCCAATGGCAATACGTGTGGTATTGAAGCCGTTCGCGAACAGCAGGTAATTGACCACCATCGGGTCGAACACGATGTCGCGGTGGTTGGAGATGAACAGGTGAGCGCTCTGCTTGTCCAGATTTTCCAGCCCGCTGTGGGTAACCCGGGTCGTTGTGTGATCAACCAGTTCACCAACGTAGCCAGACAATCGCGCCTGGAGGTCGTCGATACGGGTAAGTCCGCCAAAGTTCCTGGCCAGCCAGCGCTTGACCCATACCCGGAGCATTCCCGGCGCCCATTTGGCCAGTGTGGGCGATTTGAAGCGGCCAATCATATCCAGAAATTCCGGATCCCGTACCAGATTGTTGATGGCGGTTCCGGTTTCCTCGTCCGAGTAAGGTCGGATGGCGTCAAATTCCTGCATGGAGTTCCTGTTTGTTGGGTGCAGAAAAAAGGCGCATTGTAGCGTTTATAAGGTTTGTTTGTCTCCGCCGATTCCGTGACCGCTTTCTGGTATCATGGCCTGCCTGCCAGAACGGCACCCTTTACCCTCAACCAACACCGCTGGCCAAGTCATGGATTTTGCACAACTCAGCACAGAGCGCCCCCGTGTTACCGACCAGGACCCGGAAGAAGTCCTTCATCGTGTTTTCGGTTACGAGACCTTCCGGCCCTTGCAGGGCGACATTATCCGCGAGCTGGTTAACGGTGGCGATGCGTTGGTACTGATGCCCACCGGTGGTGGTAAATCCCTCTGCTATCAGGTGCCAGCCCTGGTTCGCGCCGGAACAGCTGTCGTCATATCACCTCTGATTGCACTGATGCAGGACCAGGTGGCAGCGCTGAAAGAACTGGGCGTCAAGGCCGCGTTCCTGAACTCCACCATGGATTTCGAACAGGCCCGGGACACTGAAAACGCGCTTATGACCGGCGAACTGGATCTGCTCTACTGCGCGCCGGAACGGCTGATCCAGCCTCGCACACTGGACCTGTTACATGATGCTTCTATTTCCCTGTTTGCCATCGACGAAGCCCACTGTGTGTCCCAGTGGGGGCACGATTTCCGCTCCGACTACCTGGAGCTAAGCCGGCTGGCCCATGAATTCCCGGGCGTACCCCGCATAGCCCTCACCGCCACCGCGGACGAGCGCACCCGCAAGGAGATCGCTGAACGGCTGTCCCTGACCGAAGCCCGACACTTTATCAGTGGTTTTGATCGCCCGAATATTCAGTACAGAATTGCTCCGAAAACCAATGCAAACAAACAACTACTGGATTTTATTAAAGCTGAACATGATGGCGACTGCGGCATCGTTTATTGCCTGTCCCGCAACAAAGTCGACAGCACCGCGAAGCTGCTCAGTGACAAAGGCTACACCGCTCTGCCCTACCATGCGGGCCTCAATGCCGGTGATCGCGCGCGGAATCAGGAGCGCTTCCTACGCGAGGACGGCGTCATCATCGTGGCCACCATTGCTTTTGGCATGGGCATCGATAAACCCGATGTTCGATTTGTCGCCCACCTGGACCTTCCAAAAAGCCTGGAAGCCTACTATCAGGAAACCGGCCGAGCCGGTCGTGATGGAAAGCCTTCGACCGCCTGGATGGTTTACGGCCTGCAGGACGTGATCAAACTGCGACAGATGCTCGAAGGCTCCATGGGCAATGACCACTTCAAACGGGTTGAGCGCCAGAAACTGGATGCCATGCTAGGCCTGTGCGAAGTGACAAGCTGTCGGCGACAGGTGTTGCTGCGGTATTTCGGCGACACCCTTGAACAGCCCTGCGGGAACTGTGATACCTGCCTGACCCCACCGGAAACCTGGGACGGCAAGGTTGCCGTTCAGAAGGCGCTCTCCTGCGTGTTCAGGACCGGGCAACGTTTCGGGGTCACATATTTAATTGATGTGTTACGCGGCTCTGAGAACGAACGTATCCTGCAGTCCGGCCATCAAACGGTTTCCACCTACGGCATTGGTACCGAGTTATCGGCTAATGACTGGAAGTCCGTGTTCCGTCAACTGGTGGCCAACGGTTACCTCAGGGCTGACCCGGAAGGCTACGGAGCGTTGCAGCTTACGGAGCAATGCCGCCCACTACTTAAGGGCGAGGTAGCTATCCAATTACGCAAGGATCCCGTGGTGAAGCCCTCCAGTGGCCGTGGGTCATCAGGGTCCGGCCGCCGCAGTATTGCAGACCAGATCACTGACAAACCCGGCTGGGAAGCGCTGCGGGCCTGCCGAAAATCGCTGGCGGATGAGAAGGGCGTGCCGCCCTACGTGATTTTCCACGATGCCACGCTGTTTGAAATCCTGGACAAGAAACCGAACAGCCTTGCCGAAATGGCTGAGATAAACGGCGTGGGTGCGGCAAAGCTCGAAAAATACGGGGAAACTTTCCTCGCCGCCCTACGGGAGTTGGACGGCGCTTGAATCAACCTCAGTTCACTGCGCCTGGAAGCCTTTCTTGCGAACACGATAGTGGGCCATCGAAGTGGCCACATGATGGCCGTCACTGTCGTACAGTGCGCCTTCCAACTCAAACGCGGCCCTGCCCGTAGCATCGGCCTCGGCCTTGATGGCTTCAACCGTGGCGGCGTCCAGTGAAAACTCCACAAACACATCGGAATTCGCCGGCTGCAGGAACTGAAGCGTCATTTCCTTGAGAATCGGCGTGTAAGCCGGGCCGAGATCAAACAGCGTCAACACACCACCGGGGATCTCCGCCACCAGGAAATAGGCACCGGCGTAGAGGCTGCCAAAGTGGTTCTTATTGCCTTTCAGGCGTATTCTTGCCTTAACGAACCCTGGGCGAATCTCCTCAACACTGAATCGATTTCGTGGTGCGAACGGGATCGATAGGCCAATAATTCGGTTGACGGCCGCATAACCACTGGTTTTACGGAGCCAGGCCAGCGGTTGCGTGATTCGCGCCCCAGGATTCGATTCAGACACCCAATGGCCGGTTGCACCTATCAGATTGTCGATGAACGCCATGTTTTCTTACCTGTTGGTGATTTAACGCCCATGATTGCAGCCGTTTAAAAGGTATCGCAACTGTTTTCGGGATTTTTTACGGTTATCCCTTTCCGGAAAGAAAAATTCACCTAAACTGCTTGGATATCAAAACGGGCGATAACAAGAAACTCGAATGGACGCGGGAGTAAGTCTTCAATGAAAGTGAGGCGTGCGCGTGGCTGGCTGACGGCCCTGGCATTGTTTCTGGCTTGCCCGGGAACCGGTGTGTCTTCGGAATATCTGTCTGGAGAAACACAGGCAAGGGAATATCGCCTGTGGTACCGCAATTACGACAGCCCACCCATACGTGCCCTGGTTGCCCTCGCCTTCGACAAGACACCGGAATACGGTTCGTATCGAATCAGTCGCACCCCGGAGATGGCCCAAGGCCGGGTTGTCCGCGAACTTGAGCGCCAGCAATCAAAATTGGTCGATCTCGCGAATGTCGCGACATCAAAACAGAGGGAAGAAAGCCTGCAGGCCATCCCCATACCTATCGATGGCGGACTTTTGGGGCTTCGGGTGTGCGTGGTGCTTAAAGAATCATTGCCCAGGTTCAAAGGCATCCGAAGCCTTGGCAATCTTGAGGAAGTCGGTATCCGCATCGGCCAGGGCGCACACTGGCCGGATTCGTCGATTCTGCAGGCCAGCGGAGTCAGCGTGGTGACTCACTCGCGGTACGAAATTCTTTTCCGCATGCTGGAGAATCATCGTTTTGAATGCTTCGCCCGGGGAGTCAACGAGGTTCTTTTCGATCTGGAGCTTGAAAACAACAAAGACTTCGCCATCGAGCCAGACCTGCTGCTGGCCTATCCGATGCCCTCTTACTTCTTCGTCAACCGGCACGACCACGAAACGGCACATCGGCTTCAATTGGGCATGGAAAGGGCCATTTTCGATGGCAGCTTTGGCGCGTACCTCAACCAATACTACGGCCAGTCCATCGACGAGCTAAACCTGCACAGCCGGAACGTCCTTGTTCTGGAAAATCCCTATCTAACGGACGAGTCCCGGGCCATCGGCACCAGAACCCTCCTCGAACTCCGACGGCGAATCCAGATACTATCCGCGCCCCAGAAAACGTCTTACTCAAACCCTGAATCGTGACACGTTCTTACTAAGCGTGTGGCCGACCGATTCAATCTGACCGCTGTAGACGTCGTTCTCGCTGGCAGCCTTGGCGGCTTCCTGGCCCTGGTCGGCAATCCGGGTGATGGAGGAGTTCAGCTCCTCTGTCACCGAGGTTTGCTCTTCAGAAGCCGTTGCGATCTGGGAGGTCATCTGGCTGATCGACGTTATCGCATCAGCAATACGGTTGAGGGACTCCATGGCATCCTGAGCTTTCTCCATGCTCACATTCGAGACCGCTGTTGATGCCTTCATGACGTCAACCGCCTGGTTTGCACCGCTTTGCAGGCGCTCAATCATGTTGTTGATCTCCTCCGTGCTGTCCTGGGTGCGGCGAGCCAGATTGCGCACTTCGTCAGCAACAACCGCAAAGCCACGGCCCGCGTCCCCTGCCCTTGCGGCCTCGATCGCCGCGTTCAGTGCCAGCAGGTTGGTCTGTTCAGCAATCCCCTGAATTACCTCGAGAACCGAGGTAATGTCGGTAACGTCCTTGCCGAGTTTATCGATGACTTCCGCAGCGGCGTTAATCTCTTTTGACAATTTCTGTACTGCATCCCGGGAAGCTGCAACGGTTTCAAGGGAAGCACGGCTGTCTGCATCGGCGGTGTTGGAGGCATCCGCGGTCTGTTGGGCATTCTGTGCAATTTCCCCGGCAGCGGCAGACATCTCATTGATGGCCGTGGCCACCATATCAATCTCGGCCTGCTGTTTTTCAACGCTGTCTCGGCTGGTGCTGGCGGTATCCCGCAGGGAGGACACGTTTTCGCCAAGCTCGGCGGTGCCTTGCTGGACGTCCCGGACCACATTCTGGATATTCTCAACAAAGCTGTTGAACTCCGCCGCGAGCTTGCCGAACTCGTCGTTGGCGCTATCGTCCAGGCGCTTGGTGAGGTCCGCCTCGCCACTGGCGATTGATGCCATGGCGGCATTAAGCTTGCGAACGGGAGCCATCAGCACGCGGATACCAAAACGCAGGATCACCAGGGACACCAACAAGCCAATTACTGCGATGATCAGCCCGGTTACGCGAGCGGCGTGGACCGGCGCATTGATTTTGTCTTCGTTGATAAAAGTGCCGAGATACCACTCAACACCACGGGCACCTTTGATGCGATGGAAACCGGCAGTCCAACTGGCATCTCCGGTGTCATATTCGTGAATTTCACCGCTGAGCCGAGGGGATTCTCCCAAAAGACTGCTGATCTTCTTGCCAACCAGTTTCTGGTCCGGGTGAAACAACACGGTGCCGTCGTCGCTGATCAGGGCCGCATAGCCAGTGTTGGCCAGCGTAATCGTGGAGAGCGTCTGTTCTATGGTCTTCAGGGCAATATCTCCACCGACAACACCCTGGTAGGCCCCACGTTTGACCGGTGCCAGCGTGGAAATGATGGTGCCTCCAGTGCCCGCGTCCACGTAGGGTTCGGTGAACGACGCTGAGCCCTTTTGTTTCGCCTGTTTGAACCAGGGCCGCGTGCGTGGGTCGAAATCCGCAGGCAGCGTGGCTTCTGAGGCATCGTCCTTCATCAGCATATAGCCATCATCGCGGCCAACATAGACGTCAATGAACCCGCCACCGGTTGTCGCAGCGGCCAGGATAACCCTCGCCTCGGCATCGGTTTCCACCGACTCCAACGCTTTTGCCGTTGCTTCGGTCATGGCAAGACGGGTGTTGAGCCAATCCGCAATGCTGGACGTACTCTGGGCCACGGTGTCTTCAATCAGTGCATCAACATAGGTATCCGTAGTGTCCTGTAACCGGAGGTTGCCGCTGAGCGTAAACGCCCCCATAACAAGTAAAAGCAAAATACCAAAGGCGACGAGCAACTTCTGGCCGAAACTCAGGTTCATTTTCCGGGTCCTTTTCGAGACAGTCTATTCGGGGGGTCAGTCAAACAGCCTATCGGCTGTCTATCATTCATAAACTGGTTTTCGGCGTGTGCTGCAAAGTCTTTAACTTTATGTGATAAGAAGTCTTTAGCTTTAGGTGATAAGAAGTCTTTAGCGCTCTCTGATAAAATACTGAAGCAATCGACAATTCTTGCCGTCATTTCCACACCCAACGGGAGCTGCCGTATATGGCCCACGAAGAACTGCACCTCAACCTTCGTAACCTGACCAGTGATGATTACCCACAGCTCCAGCGACTGATGGACAGGGTCTACGACGATATTGGCGGTGCCTGGCCAGAGGACACGATCGAAGCTCTGGTGCAACAGTTTCCGGATGGTCAGATCTGTATCGAAGAGTCCGGTGACCTGGTGGCCGTAGCCCTCACGGTGTGCGTCAAGTATGAGCGATTCAGCAATCCGCACACCTACGACGACCTGATCCTGCGCAATGAAAAGATCTGGCACAACGCCAAAGGCGACTCGCTTTACGGCCTCGATGTGTTTATCCACCCGGATTATCGCGGCTACCGCCTTGGCCGGCGGCTTTATGAAGCTCGCAAAGAACTCTGCCGATCCATGAACCTGCGCGCCATCCTGGCGGGTGGCCGCATCCCCGGATATCACAAGTATTCAGACCAGCACTCTCCGGAAGAATACATCCAGCGTGTGGATCGCAAGGACATCTACGACCCGATCCTCAGCTTTCAGCTGTCCAACGACTTCCAGGTTACCCGGCTGATGCACAAGTACCTGCCGGAAGACGAGAAATCCCTGGGCTACGCCACTCTGCTGGAATGGCGGAACATCCTCTATACACCGCCGTCGCCGGTGCTTAACGTCAAGAAGACTCAAGTACGCCTGGGTGCCGTTCAGTGGCAGATGCGTGAATTTACCTCTGTGGAGGAAGTTCTGGAACAGGTGGAGTACTTCGTGGATGCGCTCTCGGATTACAAGAGCGATTTCGCCCTGTTTCCAGAATTTTTCAACGCACCGCTGATGGGCCTGACGGACCAGGTGGACCAGACACGGGCCATTCGCTTTCTGGCAGGCTTTACCGAGCAATTCCGCAATCAGATGTCGGAAATGGCGGTCAGTTACAACATCAACATCATTACCGGCTCGATGCCCCTGCTCGAAAATGATCGGGTCTACAACGTGTCGTATCTGTGCCACCGCGACGGCCGCGTCGACGAGCAGCGCAAGATCCATATCACGCCCCACGAACGCCGTGACTGGGTCATCGAAGGCGGTGAGAAGTTCCAGGTGTTCGACACCGACGCCGGCCGCGTGGCCATCATGATCTGTTACGACATCGAGTTCCCGGAACTGGGGCGCCTGGCGGCCATCGAAGAGGTGGATATTATTATGGTGCCCTTCTGGACGGACACCAAGAACGGATACCTTCGGGTGCGGCACTGTGCGCAGGCACGGGCGATTGAAAACGAATGCTATGTCGTGATCACCGGTAGTGTGGGTAACCTTCCCAAGGTTGAGAACCTGGACGTGCAGTACGCCCAGTCTTCCGTATTCTCGCCGTCGGACTTTGCGTTCCCCCACGATGCGGTGATGGCGGAAACCACACCGAATACGGAAATGATCATGTTTTCAGACATGGATCTGGAAAAGCTGAAGCTGGTGCGCAATGAAGGCTCGGTGACCAACCTGAAAGACCGGCGCACGGATATTTACGAGCTCAACACGCTACAAACGGGCCAAAATGATAAAAACAGTTGATGAACCGCCTGAGAGCTCTATCGTATGACACTGAACACGTTGCCAAACCAACAGAGTGTGGCTATTGTTTAACCATATACTTTCAGGAACACGCCCTCGGGGTGTCGTCCGGACCCCCTCGGGGTGCAAAAGAGATCACTTTTAGATGAACGAAGCACTACCGGATCTTGTCGCACATTTTCACATCAAGCGTGGCCTCTTTCGCCGGGAGCGTGTACAGGCCGCGCTGTTCGAGCTGGATCACTTCGGATGTGTGATGAAGACGGACAAGATATTTAACCCCGGTGATACGGTTATTCTGGATCTCGTGATGGAAATGCCGTTTGACGACATCAGGGCGGATGGAATTACCGGCCTGGTAACGGAACGCAGGAAACACTGTAGCAATTTCTTCTATTCCGTTGATTTCGTAGAACTCAATGACAACTCCTCGTCTGCCCTGAGCGAAAAACTCAAGCGCATTCGTGAGGTGGTGCTCAAGAAGCAGACGCTAAAATCCAGACGTTCCTCAGGGCCCGCCTCCAGCATTCGGCAACTGGCCTGAACTCACCAACGCCCCACATCAACTTGCACTTCAAGGAGAAAGTCCTCATGGCGAAGAAAGCCAACAAGCAAAGCGTTGATAAAGTCGTCAAGAAAGTGAACAAAGAGTTCGATAAAACGTCATCACAGATCGAAAAGTTGATCAACGACGCCCTCAAGCAGTTCGACAGCCTGCAGAACCAGATTCAGGAACCCGTCCGCAAACTGTTGAAGGAAGTGGATGAGCTTCGTGATCGTGAAATGAAACGTTTCAACGAAGAATTTGAACGTCGCTTGGGTGAATTCCACGATTTGCAGAACAATATCCTGGACCGCCTTGGTATTGCCAGCAAGGAAGCCAGCGAAGAGGCGAAGAAGGTCGCAGGCCAGGCCGCCAAGAAGGCCGGCCCTGCTGCCAAAGGCAAGTCAGCTCCGAAAAAATCCACCGCCAGTAAGACAGCGGCCAAAAAACCGGCCGCCAAGAAGCCCGCCACACCAAAAGCGGCAACTGCAAAGAAAGCCGCCAAACCCAAGGCGAGCACCGCCGCCAAAAGTCCGGCCGCAGCCACTAAAGCCGCTCCCAAGAAAGCCGCCACGGCCGCGCGGAAGCCAGCGGCAAAGCCGGCTGCAGCAACACGCGCTCCAAAGCCGAAGGACAAGAGCGACCTGACCCAGGTTAAAGGTATTGGGCCGGCCACCGCCCGCAAAATGAAGGAAGCCGGTATCACCTCGGTTGATCAGATCGCCAATCCGTCTGACGCGGACAAAGAAAAGCTTCAGGCATTTTCAAGCGTGAAAGGCTTTAACACCTTCAGCGACGAAGCCAAGAAAGTTATTTAATGCAACAATCCGAACAGCCTGTTTTACGGGACATTGTCCTGATTGGCGGCGGACACAGCCACGTAGGCGTTCTCAAGCGCTTTGCCATGAACCCAGTGCCTGGTGTCCGCCTTACCCTCATCTGCAGGGATACCCATACACCCTACTCCGGAATGCTTCCCGGGTACGTGGCTGGGCATTATTCCTACGACGACGTCCATATAGACCTCAGCAAACTCGCCGAGTTCGCGGGCGCGCGCTTCTACCGCGATGAAGTTGTTGGCATCGACCGCCATCGAAAACGTGTGGTCTGCCGCTCCCGACCGGACGTGCCTTACGACATTCTGTCGGTGAATATCGGGTCCGCTCCCAAGGTCGGGGACGTCAGCGGCGCAACTGAACATGCAGTGCCCGTCAAGCCTATCAACGGATTCAACAATCGCTGGCTGTCATTATTGTCGCGGCTGGAAAACCATGACGGCCCGATGACCGTTGCTGTGGTCGGCGCAGGTGCAGGTGGCGTTGAACTCACACTGGCCATGCAGTTCCGGCTACGAAATGAGCTCGAAAAGCGTGGCCACGACCCGGACCAGTTGCACTTTCATCTGTTTGATGCAGACCAGCAGATCCTGCCTACCCACAACGCCAGGGTGCGTGCGGTATTCGCTGACACACTCGCAAGCCGTGGGGTGAAGGTCCACCTGGGATCCGCAGTCTCAGAGGTCGAGGCCAATCGTTTGACCACGGAGTCCGGCGACACCCTGTCGGTTGACGAAGTGCTCTGGGTCACCCGTGCCGGCGGCCCCGAGTGGCTGCGGGATACCGGCCTGGCCCTGGACGACGGTGGCTTTATCCGGGTGACGGACACCCTGCAGACAGAAACCGACAACGATATCTTCGCGGCGGGTGACATTGCCAACGTTGTAAATCACCCCCGGGAAAAAGCCGGCGTATTTGCCGTTCGTCAGGGCCGGCCACTGGCGGACAACCTCCGCCGCCATGCCCTCGGAAAGCCGGCGAAGCCATTCCGGCCGCAGAAAAAATGGCTGGCGCTGATCAGTACCGGCGACAAATTCGCAGTGGCCTCCCGGGGTGACCTGTCGTTGGCCGGTTCTTGGGTCTGGCGCTGGAAAAACAGCATTGATAGACGCTTCATGGCGAAATTCAATGATCTTCCCGCCATGGAAGAAAACGCCGCCCTGCCCGACACCGGCGCCGCACAAAACCCCGAGGAAGCGTCCCAGGCCATCTCCGCGGTGGCCATGCGTTGCGGTGGCTGCGGTGCCAAGGTGGGCAGTACCGTGCTGTCACGGGCCCTCGGCGAGCTGCGACCAATAGAGCGGGATGACATCCTGATTGGTCTACACGCCCCAGACGACGCCGCCGTACTGACCGTCCCACCCGGAAAGGCGGTGGTTCACACCGTCGATTTCTTTCGCGCCTTTATTGACGACCCCTATGTGTTCGGCCGGGTTGCCGCCAATCACGCCCTGGGCGACGTGTTTGCCATGGGCGCCGAAGCTCAGAGTGCCACCGCCGTAGCGACCGTGCCCTACGGCATAGAGTCCAAGGTGGAAGACGTGGTTTACCAGATGATGTCCGGCGCCGTGGAAGTGCTGAATGAAGCTGGCTGCGCGTTGGTAGGCGGCCATACGGGTGAAGGCCGTGAGCTGGCACTGGGCTTTGCCGTCAACGGGTTGATTGATCCGGATGACGTCATGAGCAAGGGCGGCCTGCGGGCCGGAGACGTTCTGCTGCTGACCAAGCCTATCGGTACCGGGACGCTCTTCGCTGCCCACGCCAAACTTGCCGCGAAAGGCCGCTGGATTGATTCTGCCCTGGCCTCAATGATGCAGTCCAACAAAGACGCGGCCCAGTGCCTGCGCCGATATGGTTCACGAGCCTGCACCGACGTAACGGGTTTTGGTTTGCTTGGCCATCTGGTTGAGATGACTCGCCCCTCTGGCGTTGATGCGGAGCTCGATCTCACGGCAATACCGATTTTGCCTGGCGCTGAGGAAACTGCAGCAGCAGGTATCCTCAGCTCCTTGCAGCCGGCCAACATTCGTCTCCGGCGTGGTATTCGAGACCAGGAAAAGTGGGTCAACCATCCTCGCTACCCATTGATCTTCGACCCGCAGACCGCCGGCGGACTGCTGGCCAGCGTGCCCGCTGACCAGGCGGATGCCTGTATCAGTGAGCTGAAAGCAATGGGCTATCCCCACACTGCCATTATAGGGCGGGTGTTGCCGCAGGATGAGAGCGGCCCCATCGAGCCCATCACACTCAGGGATTGAGACGGTCGCCTTTGGCCCTGGCCTTCTCAATCGCAGTGAGCAGGGCCGCTTGCTCAGCTTCAGGAACAAAGCAAGAGGCGAGTTCGGTGACGCGATCGGTCAGTTCCCCGAGATATTCGGGGGATTGTTCCGCCCACAGTAACACCTTCGCAAGATCAGCCTCGTCGCCTACACGGAAGTACCCCGGGTAATCTTCACCCAGTAGGCCAATATTGCCGGAGATGTCCGACGCGATAACCGGCAGCCCTGCACGACAGGCTTCGGATACGACATTAGCGCCTCCTTCCATCACCGAGCTGATAACCATGGCACGGCAACGGTTCATAAGCTGATGGGTGGACGGTCTGTCAATTTCGCCGAGCCACTGAAAACTCGGATTGGCCTCCTGTTCGGCTATGGCTCGCCGAGCCCAGTCATGGCTGTGAGCCTTGCCTGCATTCAGCACCCGGATGGTCGAACCTGGCGGCAATGTCCTCGCCGCGATTGCGGCCCTCAGAGGGTCCTTCTCCTCGCGCAGGTGTCCGATAACACAGACATCGAAATACCTGGTATCGACGCCTGCATTACCCCCGGGCCGATCGGCGGACTGCAGCACCGTCACCAGCTTTGGCACGAAACGCTCGGGAATATCCCGGCCAACACGATGGTGGAGCCCCACAAGGCAATCCGCGAGGGCCATGGAATGGAGGGTTTGCTCCGGGTAGCGGTACTGGTGGTCGTATATGTCCGTACCCGTAAGCACAACGATTATCGGCGTTTCCGGGTTACGGTCACGGAAGCGAAGAACGGCCTCATGGCTCCTCCAGGCGTGCAGGGCAACGTACAGGTCGCAGGGCTCGTTGTTGTATTCGGTCACAACGAAAACCCGGTGTCCGGCCTGCTCAAGCAACCGGCACCATCGGTCCGCCGTGGCCCGATTACCAGCCCTGGAGCCCGGTAGCGCCGGGGTATTCAGGATGATTTTCATGAGTGTCGGTTTCCATCAAGATTTTCATTTTTTGCCGGATACCCCTAACCTGATTGGCTCATAGAATCGTATAGCTGTTCAGAGTTGCAGTAAATCACGGTATTCTGGATAGCTTCGGGCTTCCGGTCCGGACATGTGACCCCGCTAAATTCAGCTCCAGACACAAGGAAATTCAAATGGCTTTGAAATTGATACGGAAATTCGCTGTCGCCAGCTTACTGACCTTGCTCTCTTCAGCAACCGTTTCAGCCCAGACACTCGTCTTCACCGCCATTCCCGATGAAGACGAAACCAAACTGGTGGAACGCTTCACGGGTATCGCCGACTACCTGGCAGGAGAGTTGGACGTAGATGTTCGCTATATCCCTGTCAAATCCTACGCCGCCGCGGTTTCAGCCTTCCGCAACAACCAGGTCCAGCTAGCCTGGTTCGGCGGGCTTTCCGGCGTGCAGGCCCGCGAATTGGTTCCCGGCTCTGAAGCGATTGCCCAGGGCGTGGAAGACAAAGCGTTCTACACTCATTTCATTGCCCACAAAAGTACCGGACTTGACGAGATGGAAACCCTGTCCGACGAACTCCAGGGGAAGACCTTTACCTTCGGTTCCAAGGGGTCAACCTCCGGTCGCCTGATTCCGGAGTACTATATTCGCGAATCCTTTGAGGACAGCCCCGACAACGTCTTCAGCCGTGTAGGCTTCAGTGGCAATCACACCCGCACCCTTCGTCTCGTAGAGGCGGGCACCTACGATGTTGGCGCGATCAACTTCTCAGTGTGGGACAAGGAAATGGAAAACGGCAACATTGATACCGACGCGGTGAAGGTCATCTGGACAACGCCGTCGTACCCGAACTATCAGTGGAGTGTTCGCGGCGACGTCAACGAACAGTTCGGTGAAGGTTTCCAGAAACGGCTTCAGGAAGCCCTGCTTGCGATGGACGACCCTGAATTGCTTGAAAGCTTTCCCCGTAGTGGTTTCATCCCAGTCTCCAATGACGCTTACGAGCCGATCCGGGTAGTTGGAAAGCAGATCGGAATCATCGATTAATGTCGGGATTCGATCTATCCGGCCTGACGGCGTCTTTTGGTGGAGAGCGGGTGATTGGCCCGCTCTCCCTCAGTGTCAGGGAAGGAGAGCGCGTTGGCCTGGTGGGCCGCAGCGGCGCCGGAAAATCCACTCTGATCCGGCTTGTCTATGAGCAGGTGGAGCGCCTGGCAGCATTGGTACCCCAGGACCTGGGACTGGTCAACGCGTTACCGGTATTCCACAACGTGTACATGGGCCGCCTCGATGCCCACGGCAACTGGTACAACATGGTTACCCTGGTTCGGCCTTTCACCCGGGACAGCCGTGACGTCAAAAGCCTATTGTCGGAATTGGGGATGACCGAGAAAGCCTGGATGCCCACCGCATCGCTGTCCGGCGGACAGCGCCAGCGCGTGGCCATCGCCCGTGCCCTTTACCGGCAGTCAGGACTTTTGTTGGCGGACGAGCCTGTCTCTGCCCTGGATGGGCCGCTTGCCCACCAGGTTATGACGTTATTGAGAGAGCGCTTCAAGACCAGCGTTATCGCACTCCATGATGTCGAGCTCGCACTGGAATACTGCACCCGTATCGTGGGTATCCAGGACGGGCAGATCGCGCTGGACGAGTCGAGCGAAAAGCTCACACCGGCCGACATTGCGCCACTCTACTGACTCAACCGGCCCAGATTCCACTCCTATGCTGTCTTCGCCAACCGTCAAAACCAGCCTGATCTTTATCGCCATCGCCCTGGTAGGCCTGGTGTTTGCCGATATCGCTATCACGGCAGCCAATCCCTGGAAAGATCTTGGCCGGTTCTTCCTGGGCGTGATAACACCGGATTTTTTCAGTACCGAAGGGCTGGCAACCGCCCTGCTTCGGACGGTTGCCTTTGCCTTCGTTGGCGTCGCTCTCGGCAGTATCAGCGGCTTTCTTCTGGCGCTTGTTTATCGCTGGATGCCGGTTCGGATTCTGTGCGCGTTTGTGCGGGCGATACATGAGCTGTTCTGGGCGCTTATTTTCCTGCAATTTTTCGGCTTCCATCCGCTGACAGGCGTTCTAGCCATCGCTATCCCCTACGCCGGTATCTTCGCCAAGGTCTATTCGGAGATCCTGGAAGAAGCCGACCCGGAACCCGGTCGCCTGTTACCGCCCCGTACGGGCGTTGTTTCGGCCTTCCTGTACACCAAAATACCGGATTGCTGGGTGCAGCTGCGAACCTACACCGCGTACCGGCTGGAATGCGGCTTGCGCTCCAGTGCCATCCTTGGCTTTGTTGGCTTGCCAACCCTCGGCTTCTACCTGGAATCGGCCTTTTCTCAAGGCCACTATTCCGACGCCGGCGCCATGCTGATCCTTTTCTACGTGCTGATAGCCACCATGCCGCTCTGGGTAAAGCCGAAGCTGTTGCCCGTTTATATCGTTGGCGCACCGTTTTTTCTTGGCGAAGGTCTCCCGATTGTCTGGAGTAACGTCGGCCGGTTTTTCACCCAGGACATCGTGCCGTCACCACTGCGCGGAGAAGAAGGCTGGGCCGGCATGGGCGCGTGGCTGGGGGACATGTTTGTCAATCAGGCCATGCCGGGCATCTGGAACACGGTAATCCTCACCCAGGTGGCCCTGGTTGCAACCGGGATCATTGCACTACTGGCCTTCCCGTTGATATCGACTCACTTCGGCGGGCCTGTTCGCCGTACCTCGGGGCATGTCTTCCTGGTGATCATGCGTTCCACGCCGGAGTACATCCTGGCGTATATCCTTTTGCAGCTATGGGGCCCGTCCATGCTGCCCGCCGTTGTTGCGCTGGCATTGCATAACGGGGGCATCATCGGCCATCTGATTGGCCGGCAATCCAGCACCATCCGGTTACGCCCGGATGCGCCGACTGGTCTTAATCGGTATACCTACGAACTGGTGCCCAGGGTCTATCGTTCATTCCTGGCGTTCCTGTTCTACCGCTGGGAAATCATCATGCGGGAGACTGCGATCCTCGGCATACTGGGCATCTACACCCTGGGTTTCTACGTCGACAGCGCCATCCAGAACATCCAGTTTGATCGCGCGATGGTGCTGATCCTGATCACTGCATCCCTGAACATTGGTGTCGATATATTAGGCCGCTTTATCCGCAGGAAACTCGCCTTGCAGACCATGCCTACCTGCTAGCTGCCTACCGCGTCACAGTTCCATGGATTCCTGCCGCTTTTGGCCCGGCTTCCCTTCGTGCTCAGAATACATTTGGTTACACTTCAGATAACGGATGTAACAATCTCCACCAGAACACCGCTCATCCAGGATTTGAACAGGGTTTGAGCAAGAGGGAACACCTATGATTAGCAGCTTTATTATGCTGTTCGAAGTCGGGCTGATCGCGCTGCTGCTTTTACTGGTCTTTCGAATGCTTACGCTGGTCCGGAACGATCCGTTCGTGCCGGCGTCCGTGGTGACAATGGTGGCTGGACACCAACATTCGGCCCAGCCTCCACTACCAGAGGCTCAACAGAAACGCTCCGTTGCCGCTCCGCAACCAACCCGCTCAGCTCCCTCAGACACCTGTGGATTGATCACCCAGATGCATATCCTGCTGAGTCTCCAGGAACGGGATTGCCGGGAACATGGGCTGGTTCTGGAAACCGCGCCCCATGCGGTTCGGGAATACGCCGTCGTCTGGTTGTATGGCGCTGCCTGCGCCCTGTGTGAAAAACCGCAACGGCATTCAGATGCGCTACTTGATCTGGTCAGCAAGCTGGCCAGCCGAAAAATCGGCATACGGCAACCCGAAGCCGTCCAGGCGCTATCAACGATGACCGGCAGTTCGACCTTGTTGGCCTTTTTCAGAGGTGGTGTAAGCGGTGCAGAGCACTGGAACGGGCATCGCTATGTTCCGCAGGAACACAGCCTCTACTCAACGGTTACGTCGAACGCCTTTATCTGACGTTTACAGGAGGACCCGCTTAACCGCGGGCTTTGGGGCGGGTAGCAGACTCTTCCAGCGTCCAGTCAACGCCGAGGTTCACGGTGTCTGTGGTATCCGGGTTATCGGCCGGGCTGCCAGCCACCTCTGGCCGGGAAAAGCACCCGTCGTCCAGACGCTCCATCGACTCCACATCCACGGAACGTACTACGTAGCTTATGCCATTGCTGATGACCCTGGTGCGATGGCTGAGCCCAAAGATGAAACGGCAATAATCCAGTTTGAGCTGAAGCAGATCCTGTTCCGCTTTCTGGATCTTTCTTAGCAGAACTTTCTGTACGCTATCACCGTAATCCATATACTCTTCCCTGGGCGATGTGTGGTGGTCTGCTGATTTTACACAATCCTGACACACTGTCATCCCATCGTCAGACGCGGCCCCTGGCAACAAACGTCAGTTTTACGGGCATCACGAAGGCGTGATCCATCCCGGCCTGAAGGTCGATCCGCCAGGTCATGCTAGGGTCGGTGGTGCAGAAAGGTGCGGTAAACCGCGCTTCCCAGAGCTGGCCCTCACCATCGGGCGACATCCCCGCCTTGGTCATGGGAACCGGATACTCCCCCAGGTACATGGACTCGCCCCGCAGCACAGCCAGCATCCGGGGCTGATTCCCGTTGGTCTTTACCGTTAAATGGTATTCCGTGCCCTGGGCCTGAACACCGCTTTTTTGCAACCGCGCATGCCAGCTCTTGCCCTTTTGTGCCCAGTGGCACGTAGTATTGAGGAGATCGCACTCAACCGCGCCCTGATCGGCCTCGGCGACATCTTCAGACATCAACCAACGCGGGCCAAAAATGCCCAGCGCAACGACGCCAGCAATGGCAAGCACAGCAACAAGCGCTTTCAACACATCCACTCCTCCACGGTTAAGCGGGCATTATGGGGATAATCGCTAACAAGGCAAAGCTTTCTAAATCATCACCGGTCATGAGAAAATACCGCGCTTTGATTCACCACCAACAGGACAAGCCAGTGCAACCGGACATCTCCGTCAAGCACCTCAACAAAGTCTATGCGGATGGTTTCAGGGCCCTCAACGACATCAACCTCGACATCGAACGGGGAGAGATCTTCGCCCTGCTCGGCCCGAACGGCGCCGGCAAGACCACACTGATCAGCATTATCTGTGGCATTGTGAACCTCTCCGATGGCGAAGTGAACGCCGCCGGCTACGACATCGTGAAGGATTATCGCAAAGCCCGGGAGAGCATCGGCCTGGTTCCCCAGGAGCTCAACACCGACGCCTTCGAGACCGTTTGGGACGCTGTCTCCTTCAGCCGGGGCCTGTTCGGCAAGGCGCCTGCACCGGACCATATTGAGAAAGTCCTGAAAGATCTGTCGCTGTGGGACAAACGCAATAATCGCATCATGTCCCTGTCTGGCGGCATGAAGCGTCGCGTGATGATCGCCAAGGCGTTGTCCCACGAACCCCGCATCCTCTTCCTTGATGAGCCCACCGCCGGTGTAGACGTGGAGCTGCGCCGGGACATGTGGGAAATGGTGCGCAAGCTGCGGGAAAATGGCGTCACCATCATCCTCACCACCCACTACATCGAAGAAGCCGAGGAGATGGCCGACCGCATCGGCGTTATCCGCCAAGGTGAGATCATCCTGGTTGAAGACAAGTCCCGGCTGATGAGCAAACTGGGCAAGAAAGAGCTTCGCCTGCACCTGCAGAACCCGCTGGAGAAAATCCCCGGTGAACTCACGCTGGAACCGGTGGACCTTTCCGATGATGGCTACGAGCTGATCTACACCTTCGACTCACAACAGGAGCAGGCTGGCGTAGCGCGCCTGCTGCGAACCCTGGGCGACCTGGGCATCGAATACCGGGATCTTCAGACCAGGGAAAGCTCCCTGGAAGAGATTTTTGTTGGCCTGGTGCATGAATAAAACCAACCGGTATGCGGGAGTAACGCAATGAACCTTTACGGTGTCCGAGCAATCTACAACTTTGAAATGGCCCGCATGCGCCGCACCCTGATGCAGAGTGTCGCCTCGCCGGTAATCTCCACCTCTCTGTACTTCGTGGTGTTTGGCTCCGCCATTGGCAGCCGCATGGGCGACATCGACAACATCAGCTACGGTGCCTACATCATTCCGGGCCTGGTAATGCTGTCGCTGCTGATGCAAAGCATTTCCAATGCCTCGTTTGGTATCTACATGCCGAAGTTCTCCGGCACGATTTACGAGCTCCTGTCGGCACCGGTCTCCTATCTGGAGGTCGTTCTCGGCTACGTCGGTGCCGCCGCCACCAAGTCGGTCATACTTGGCGTCATCATATTGCTTACCGCCAAACTGTTTGTGGACTACGACGTGCTGCACCCCTTCTGGATGTTCGCCTTCCTGGTGCTTACCTCCATCACCTTCAGCCTGTTCGGTTTCATCATCGGCATCTGGGCGGACGGGTTTGAAAAACTGCAGATTGTTCCGCTGATGATCGTGACACCACTGGTGTTTCTCGGGGGCACGTTCTACTCCATCGAAATGCTGCCGGAGATCTGGCAGACCATCAGCCTCTTCAACCCTGTGGTGTACCTGATCAGCGGCTTCCGCTGGGCGTTCTACGGCGTGTCTGACGTGCATGTGGGCATCAGTGTGGGTATGACACTGCTGTTCCTGACGGCGTGCATGGTCGCGGTGTGGTGGATCTTCAAGACCGGCTACCGGCTGCGTTCGTGAGAGCCCTGCTGGTTTGCCTGGCGCTGCTGTTCTCCGGTTGCCTGGCAGCACTCCCGGACAATGACGACCTGCCGGTGGAGAAGGCATGCCTGATCTCCGCCGGGCAGGCGGTGCCCATTACCGTTGAAGTGGCACGCACGCCGGCCGAACGCAGCCGCGGGCTGATGGACAGGGAGAGACTGGCCCCAAACGCCGGCATGCTGTTCGTCTATAACAACCAGCGCCGTGCCGACCACGGCTTCTGGATGTACCGAACGCTGATTCCACTGGATATTGCCTATCTGGACCGTGACGGCACCATCGGTGCCATTCGCCCTATGGTGCCCTGCCCATCGGACCAGGGCCGGGACTGTCCAACCTATGAGGCCGGCGTCCCGTTTTATCGGGCCCTGGAAATGAACCTGGGCTATTTCGAAAGCCAGGGGATTGGCGTGGGAGATCGGCTCTCCCTGAATGCATCAGACTGCCGTTAGCCGCCCTACTCGTCTTTCCATTCCGGTTTGCGCTTGTCCAGAAACGCACAGATGCCTTCGTGGGCATCTGCAGCCTGCAGGTTCTTTGCCATCACTTCCGACGTAAAGTCGTAGGCCTCGGCCAGCCCCATCTCCAGTTGTTGATAGAACGCCTCCTTGCCAATCTTCAGGGTATGGCCGGATTTGCCGGCAATGGTCGCGGCCAGGCGGTAGACGGTTTCGTCAAGAACCTGCTCATCCACCACACGGTTCACCAGACCGATCTGCTCAGCCTTCAGTGCACCGACCATCTCGCCGGTCAACAGCATTTCCATGGCCTGCTTGCGGGATACGTTGCGGGACAACGCCACCATGGGCGTGGAGCAAAACAGGCCAATGTTCACGCCCGGCGTGGCAAAACGCGCGGTATCCGCTGCCACCGCCAGATCGCAACTGGCCACCAGCTGGCAACCGGCAGCGGTCGCCACGCCAGCCACACGGGCAATCACCGGTTTTGGCAGGTTCACAATCTGCTGCATCACCTTGCTGCACTGGCTGAACAGTTTCAGCTGGAACTCATGGCTGTCGAGCTGGTCGCGGATTTCCCGCAGGTCGTGCCCGGCGCAGAACACCTGCCCTGCAGCCGCGATGACCACCACCCGCGTGTCCACGTCATCCGCAACAGATTCCAGTTCGGCGGAAAGCGCTTCCAGCATGGCCATGGACAGGCTGTTTCGGCGCTCCGGCTGGTTCAGCGTCAGTGTGGTGATTCCGTTTTCGGAGTATTTCTTTACCAACACCTCGGTTTGCTCGGTCATCATGCCCCCTACTTCGTTTTCCTGATGTATCCTTTATCCCATGAGAGATACAAAGAAACAACGCCGGGAACTGGAAAAGCAACTCACCGAAGCCTCCTCCTACAAGCACTGGCTCGCCACCGCCACAAACCTGGATGAACTGGAGGGAACACTGGCGTGGCGGGAAGAGGATGGCTGCGAACTGCTCCACGAAGCCCTGATTCGCGACCACATCACGGCCATGAAACGCTGCCGCGACAAAGGCGATACCCGAGCGCTGACGCGGGTACTGCAGGAAAGCCTTTATCGCCACCTGGGTGAGATTGGCAACCCTGACCTCTACGCCATCGCCTGGAGCGGTACCAAAGTTCTGGTCAGTGAGTTCCTTGATGAAGTGGAACGTTCCATGAACTTCCTCTGCGACAACCCCATGCCGGGCGTATCCGACCAGCAAAAGCTGCGCCTGTTCCGGGATGCCGAGCGAGTGTATGGCCGCCCGGCGCTTATGTTGAGTGGTGGCGCCGCCTTCGGTATCTATCATATTGGTGTCACCCGCGCACTTTGGCAGGAAGGCCTGCTTCCCGACGTGATTGCCGGCTCCAGCATGGGGGCGATTGTCGCCGGCGCCATCTGTACCCGCAACAATCGCGAGCTCGAACGCTTTTTCAACGAACCCGGGGAGATCCACCTGGATGCCTTTCGCTGGCTCGAACCCAAACGCATCTGGCGAAAGCATCATGCCATGGACCAGTTCCAGCTGCTCCACCACATTCGCACCAACATCGGCCGTACCAGCTTTCAGGAAGCGGCTGAACGAAGTGGCCGCACCCTGAATATCTCCGTATCGCCGACCCGCACTCGCCAGAAACCCCGCCTGCTGAACAATCTGGCTTCACCGGAGGTGCTGGTGGATTCCGCCATCCTGGCATCCTGTGCTGTGCCTGGCATCTATCCGCCGGTAACGCTCCAGGCCAGGGACAAGGATAGGGGTGACAACGGGGGCAAGCCCTATATGCCCACGGAGCGCTGGATCGACGGCAGCGTTCATGGCGACCTCCCGCTGATGCGCATGGCGCGGCTGCACAACGTTAATCGCACCATTGTCAGCCAGGCGAATCCCCACGTGTTGCCCTTTATCAGCCATCACCACCAGCGCGGCCCGGGCGCCTCTGCCAAACAGGCTGCCGCATCGCTGATGCACGCCCAGGTAGCGACAACGCTTCAGCTCACCCGCAACAACTGGTCATCAACGGTACTGCGGCCTTTACTGGAGCAGGCTCATGCCATGGCCACGCAGACCTATTTGGGGGACATCAACATACAGTTCCCGTTCAAACCGCTGCTGTATCGCAAGATATTGTCCAACCCCAACAAGGAAGACCTGGAAATGTTCATCCGGCTTGGAGAACAGGCTACCTGGCCGAGAATGGCCATGATTCGAGATCAGACACGCATCAGCCGTACCTTCAGCGACTGCATCACCCGGCTTGAGAAAGCCTGCGCCGCCAACGACAACGCAGCGGAGTAGCGGCTTGCAGACGACGCGACTCAAAGGCCTGACCATTGCCGCACTGGGTGTGCTGTTCATCGTGCCGGACGCCCTGCTGGTGAAAATCACCTCCGTGGAGCCGGTGGTGTTTCTGTTCTGGCGCGGGCTGCTGCTGGCGCTCAGCTTTCTGGTGATCAGCTCCGTCCGCTATCGCGCCCGCCTGGGGGCTGAGATCCGTCGATGCGGCTGGAAAGGGGTGTTCTGCGCGGTCGCCTTCGGGTTGAGCCAGCTGGGTTTTGTGATGGGCATGAAGAACACCGCCGCTGGCAACGTACTGGTCATCCTCAACACCTCACCGGTCATTGCCGCACTCATCGCCTGGCTGGTCTGGAAAGAAGCCCTGCCGTGGCGAACCTGGGTGGTCATCCTCGTCTGCGTGGCGGGCGCCACCCTGATGGCCCTGGGCGAATGGGGCCGTGGTGACCCGTTAGGGCTGATCATGGCGGGCGTTGCGGCGACCGCTCTGGCGCTGAATCTCAACGTGGCACGCTCAAAGCCGGACAGCGATATGAGCCTTGTACTGATGTTCGGCGCGCTGCTCGTTGCCGGCGTCGCAGCCCTGGCGGGCGGCGCAGTGATGCTCTCACCCAGGGATGCCGTATTCATCGCCCTGCTCTGCCTGTTCTTCCTGCCGGCGGCCTGCGTGCTCATCCAGATTGGCCCGCGTTACATTCCGGCCGCAGAAGTCAGCCTGATGCTGTTACTGGAAACCATACTGGGCTCTTTCCTGGTGTGGCTGTTCCTCGGCGAGGTTCCCACCACCCTGAGCCTGATCGGCGGCGCCATTGTCTTCTCCGCACTGATGATCCATGGCTGGATCGAGGTACAACGGTATCGGCAAACCCGTTCGGCCTGACGCATCCGTTGATGTACGGACATTCCCCGCCGATTTGTAAGCCACCCAAGACGCAGGGCGGCAAAAACTGGATAATGGCCCTCCGGCTTTCGAAAGCCCGCTCAATTCTGCAAACCCGGTACGCTGTTCATGGAAATCAAAGTTAATTTTCTCGAAAACCTCAGGCTTGAGGCCAAGTTTGACGATTTCACCGTGGTTACGGACCAGCCCATTCGCTACAAAGGCGACGGCTCGGCGCCCAGCCCGTTCGATTATTTCCTGGCGTCATCGGCGCTCTGTGCGGCGTACTTTGTGCGGGTTTACTGCAAGGCGCGGGACATTCCCACCGAAAACATCCGTCTGTCGCAGAACAACATCGTCGACCCGGAAAACCGCTACAACCAGATTTTCAGAATCGAGGTGGAACTGCCGGAAAACATTTCCGACAAGGACCGCCAGGGCATCCTGCGCTCGATTGACCGCTGCACCGTGAAAAAAGTGGTACAGACCGGCCCCGAGTTCCAGATTGAAACCGTCGAAAACCTCGACGAAGACGCCCAGGCCCTGCTGATGGCCCCGGAAGGTGACACCAGCACCTACATCGAGGGCAAGGACCTCCCGCTGGAACAGACCATCGCCAACATGAGCGGCATACTGGCGGACTTGGGCATGAAGATCGAAATCGCCTCCTGGCGCAACATCGTGCCCCACGTGTGGTCGCTGCACATTCGCGATGCCGCCTCCCCGATGTGCTTCACCAACGGCAAGGGTGCTACCAAGGAAAGCGCTCTATGCTCGGCATTGGGTGAATTCATCGAACGCCTGAGCTGCAATTTCTTCTACAACGACCAGTTCTTCGGCGAAGACATCGCCAACAGCGATTTCGTCCACTACCCCAACGAAAAATGGTTCAAGCCAGGGCCGGACGACGAGCTGCCCGACGGCATCCTAGATGACCACTGTCTGGCCATCTACAACCCGGAAGACGAACTCTGCGGGTCCAACCTGATAGACACCAATTCTGGCAAGACCGAACGGGGCATCGTGTCGTTACCGTTCGCACGCCAGTCCGACGGCGAAACGGTGTATTTCCCCTCCAACCTGATCGAGAACCTGTTCCTCAGCAACGGCATGAGCGCGGGCAACACCCTGCCAGAAGCCCAGGTACAGTGCCTGTCTGAAATCTTCGAGCGCGCCGTCAAGAAGCAGATCATTGAAGAGGAAATGGCGCTGCCGGACGTGCCGCAGAGTGTGCTGGATAAATACCCGCACATTGTTGAGGGCATCAATGCTCTGGAAGCACAGGGCTTCCCGATCCTGGTGAAAGATGCCTCCCTGGGCGGCCAATTCCCGGTTATGTGCGTGACACTGATGAACCCGCGAAACGGCGGTGTGTTTGCCTCTTTCGGCGCGCATCCGAGTTTCGAGGTGGCGCTGGAACGCAGCCTGACCGAACTGCTGCAGGGCCGCAGCTTTGAAAACCTCAACGACGTACCGGCGCCCACCTTTAGCACCCAGGCGGTGACGGAACCCAACAACTTTGTCGAGCACTTTATCGATTCCACGGGCGTCGTTTCCTGGCGGTTCTTCAACGCCAAATCCGACCTGGAATTCTGCGAGTGGAACTTCTCCGGCACCAACGAAGAAGAAGCCCGCACCCTGTTCGGCATTCTGGAAGACCTTGGCAAAGAAGTGTACGTGGCCACCCATGAAGACCTGGGCGCGCCGGTATGCCGCATCCTGGTGCCCGGCTATTCCGAGGTCTACCCGGTGGAAGATCTGGTGTGGGACAACACCAACATGGCGCTGGACTACCGCGAGGATATCCTCAACCTCCACGCCCTCAGCAATGATCAACTGGCCGACCTGGCCGAGCGCCTGGAAGCCAGCCAGCTCGACAACTACATGACCATCATCAGCCTGATTGGCATCGAGTTCGACGAGAACACAATTTGGGGCCAACTCACCATTCTGGAACTGAAACTGCTGATCTGCCTGGCCCTGCAATGGCACGAAGAAGCCCAGGAATTTGTCGACATGTTCCTGCAGTTCAACGACAACACCGTGGAGCGCAACCTGTTCTACCGTGCCGTTAACACCGTTCTGGAAATCACCCTGAGTGACGAACTGGAACTGCCCGACTACCTGCCCAATCTGCAGCGCATGTTCGGCGAAGACACCATGGCCGCCGTGGTTGGCTCAGTCAGCGGCGAAGTACGCTTCCATGGCCTGACACCCACAAGCATGCAGCTGGAAGGTCTGGAGAAGCATCAGCGGTTGGTTGATAGCTATAAGAAGTTGCATGCTGCCCGCGCCGTGAAGGCCGGTTTGAGATAAGCCGAATAATATTCACAGGCTTGAACCCCCGAAGGCATGGAAGCCTTCGGGCAATGGCTCACCCCAGAAAAGTAATCCTGCAGCCTCAGTGGATCAGCTACAGGTCGCCGTGAACTCTCCCCACAAACCGCCCCTGCATTCGTGAAATTACTTGAAGTGACCTTTCATCGCTGAAGACAACCAAGATGAAGCTGGCTTTATTGTTCTTACAAATCATTGACCGACACCCGCTAATTCATTATTGATATATTGTTATAACTTTTTGTGAGTTACGATATCGGCATGACTTCTCACCAGAAAATCAGGAGGCATTCCGATGCGTCGACCGATGGTTACTGCCTTTTTTGAGGAGGCGAGCAAAACGTTCAGTTACGTTGTGAGGGATCCGGAAAGCACAGCCTGCGCCATCATCGATTCAGTCAAGGACTTCGACTATGCCGCAGGACATACAAGTGTGCACTCGGCCAACGCTATCGCAGATTTCGTCCAGCACGAAGAACTAACAGTAGAGTGGATTCTGGAAACCCACGTTCACGCCGATCACTTGTCCGCCGCACCATACCTCAACGAAAAATTCGGGGGCCGCATCGGCATTGGCACGAACATCAAAAAGGTGCAGCACATTTTCGGGAAGGTATTCAACGCCGGTACTGAATTTGCTCGCGACGGCAGTCAGTTCGACCAGTTGTTCGAGGATGGCGATACCTTTGCTATCGGCAGCCTTGAAGCAAGGGTACTGCACACCCCCGGACACACCCCGGCATGTCTAACCTATGTAATCGGCGATGCCGCCTTCGTTGGCGATACGTTGTTCATGCCGGATTACGGTACCGCACGGTGTGACTTCCCGGGAGGTAATGCACGTGCCCTTTATCGCTCGATTCAGAGAGTCTTGGCTCTGCCGCCGAAGACACGCCTGTTTCTGTGTCACGACTACAAGGCACCAGACCGCGAATACTATCAGCACGAAACCACAGTTGCAGAACAGGCCGCTAACAACATCCACGTCCATGAAGGGATAAGTGAGGATGAGTTTGTAAAGATGCGCACCGAACGTGACGCCACACTCGCAATGCCGCGTCTGCTCCTTCCGTCAATCCAGGTGAACATGAATGCTGGCCAGATGCTCTTCACCGAGAATGAAGATCAAGCCTATCTAAAGATACCCATTAATCGCTTCTGAACCACTCGTCAGGAGATTTTATGAACATCAGAGTACCCAAGTGTTCTAACTGCCCACGTAATGAAGCTGCTTAAACGTTGCTCCCCATAACGCATTGGCTACCCCACTAAGGGCGCGACGTTTTCAACAGTGATGTACTGGCTTCTAAGAAGTCCTTAAAGGAGACAAAATGTGAACACGATGGCAAATCTCTCCGGATTGGCTGGCGGTGTATTAATCGGTCTGTCGGCCGTTTTGCTGATGGCAACCATCGGGCGCATCGCCGGGATAAGCGGTATTGTTTCTGGCTTATTGTTGGAGCGTCCTACTGGTGATTCCGCCTGGCGATTGGCCTTTTTGCTCGGCCTGGTCAGCGGGCCGCTCGCCCTGGTAATCCTGAAACTTGATCTGGGCAATGTCGCGGCCGAGCCCGACGCGATAATTGGTGCGCCTGCGGGTGATGTAGGGTTGATGCTCCTGGCGGGGCTACTGGTCGGAATTGGCACAGGAATCGGTGGTGGCTGCACCAGTGGCCACGGTGTCTGCGGCTTGGCGCGCTTGTCCCACCGGTCACTGATCGCAACCCTGACCTTTCTTCTGGTCGCCATGGCCACGGTTTACTTGGTTCGTCACCAGATAGGAGGTGGTGTATGAAAGTACTCATAGGCTACCTTGCCGGACTACTGTTCGGTCTTGGTTTGGCGATTGGAGGCATGACCGACCCCGCTCGGGTACTGAATTTTCTCGATGTTTCCGGCGCCTGGGATCCAACCTTACTATTCGTCCTGGGCGGTGCGGTGGTTACCACCTTTATTGGTTATCAGCTGGCTTTTAAACGATCGAATCCGTTATTCACGGAGAAATTTCAATTGCCCACACGCCGTGATCTGGACGGGCGACTGATGGGCGGTGCAGCGCTGTTCGGTATCGGCTGGGGATTATCAGGATATTGTCCGGGGCCAGCCTTCGCCTCCATGGCGGGTTTAACCACTCCCCTGGCTGCCATGCTGGTGGCGATGGTGGCCGGCTGGTGGCTCGCAAGGCGCTTTTCCACCCAATAAACAGATCGGCATAAAGCCAATTCGGCTTCTTGCTTTTGAATTGGTGCCCGGAGCCGGAATCGAACCGGCACGACCTAACGGTCGAGAGATTTTAAGTCTCTTGTGTCTACCTATTCCACCATCCGGGCATTCGGAGGGGGTTGTGAGGAGCTTTTGAGGGGCAGGATTGTATAAGGCCGCGCCCGGTAACGCAATTGGGATTGCGGTGGGGGTGTTTTTAGCTAGGTTGCTGAGGCTTCCGCGCCCTGCCCTTGTAGATATAGCCAGCGAATTTCGGGGCCTTGGGCACGTATAGGTTTTCCAGTTCGGTGATCTCAAACCCCGCTTCCCGGATCAGTTCCGCAATCGGTCGGTTAAGGTGGCAGCCTCCGGCGATTTTCTTCCAGCCTGGGGTGATGCGGTGTTGCCATTTGCACACGCCCTCGTCCGGCGATTCTCCGTGTTCCAGGAATAGCAATTCGCCGTCGGGCTTGAGTACCCGCTTCATTTGATCCAGCGCGGCTCGCCAATCGGGGATGGTGCATAGGGTGAACGTAAGCAGTACCGTGTCGACGCTGTTGTCTGGTAGCGGAATTTGCTCGCCCGGTAGGTCCAGCCATTCCACGGCAACGCTGGATTTGGCCAGGTTGGCCTGTGCCTTTCGCCGCATGCCTTCGGACGGCTCCAGGCCGTAGACGAGGCTAACGGTATCCGGGTTGTAGAACTCCAGATTAATGCCCGAGCCCATACCCACTTCCAGCACAGTGCCGTTTGCCTTCGGCACCACTTGGCTGCGCAGCTTCATTACCTGCCCTACTGAGCAGGAGTAATCGATTAGGTGTGGCAGTACTCGCTCGTCGTAGAAACCCATGGAGCCTTCCTATACTTGTTTTAAATCAAGGGGTGCGACATTCTGTCCCTTGGTTTTCCCTGTGCTACGGGTAGCATGGCTACTATCTGCCGGTAAAACAACACTACAATCCAGCCAAGGCAGCGGCCAAGCGGGCGCCAAGCTCGTTTATTCTGTTCACTGTAGTGTCCGGAGGTTCCGCATGGAACTTGATCCCGTCCTTCTGTCGCGAATCCAGTTTGCGTTCGTGGTGTCCTTCCACGCTATCTTTCCGGTGTTTACCATCGGGCTTGCGTCCTACATTGCAGTGCTCGAGGGCCAGGCATTTAAAACCAACAACCCTTCCTGGGCAAAACTCTCTGCCTTTTGGACCAAGGTGTTCGCGGTGGTGTTTGGCATGGGCGTGGTGTCGGGCATTGTGATGTCCTTCCAGTTCGGCACCAACTGGAGCAACTTTGCCCAAGCGTCCGCCAACTTCCTGGGGCCGATGCTGAGTTATGAAGTGGTTACCGCCTTTTTCCTCGAAGCGGCGTTCCTGGGTGTGCTGCTGTTCGGGCGCGACAAGGTACCTGCCGGGGTTCATCTTTTTGCGGCTGTGATGGTGGCCACGGGCACCTTTATATCATCGTTCTGGATCCTGTCAGCCAATAGCTGGATGCATACCCCCGCCGGTACGGAATTCAGGGATGGGGTGTTCTTTGTCAGCTCCTGGAGCGAGGCGATATTCAATCCATCCTTTCCTTATCGCTTTTCCCACATGGTGGTGGCCTCGTTCCTGACTGGCTCGTTCGTGGTAGCGGGTGTCAGTGCCTGGTATCTGCTTCGCAAACGTGAGGTTGAGGCGAACCGACGCGCGTTGTCCATGAGCCTGTGGCTGATTCTGGTTCTTGCCCCCACCCAGGCGGTTATCGGGGATTTCCATGGCCTGAACACGCTGGAACACCAGCCCATGAAGGTCGCCGCCATGGAAGGCAACTGGGAAACCTCGCGTAATGTGCCGCTGCTGTTGTTCGCGATTCCCGATCAGGAAAACCAGACCAACCGGTACGAGGTAGCCATTCCCAGCCTGGCCAGCCTGATCCTCACCCATGAGTGGGACGGCGAAGTGCCCGGGCTGAACGAAGTCACGGTGGACGAGCAGCCGCCGGTCGCAATCGTGTTCTGGTCATTCCGGGTGATGGTTGGCCTGGGCATGCTGATGATCCTCTTTGGCCTGGCCGGCCTGGTATTGCGGGCCGGTGGCCGATACTGGCAAACCCCCTGGTTCCTGCAAGGGTTGCGTTTTATGAGCCTGACACCCTTTGTGGCGGTACTGGCCGGCTGGTTTGTCACGGAAATTGGCCGCGCGCCCTGGCTGGTGTATGGGCTGATGAACCAGAGCGAGTCGGTTACGCCGTCATTAACCGGCGGTATGGCGCTGTTCTCACTGATTGGCTACATCGTGGTCTATGCTTTGGTGTTCAGTTCCGGTGTCTATTACCTGATGCGGGTGCTGTACGTGGGCATGGAAGACGAAGACGCAGAGGAAGGCCATGAAGCCGAACGGCCGAAACGTCCCTTCTCGGCCACCCATGTGCCGTTTGAGATTGATGATAACGGTCGTCAAAAGCCACTGAACCAGGGAGGCCACTGATTATGGAGCTGTTCGATCTGGCCCTGATCTGGGCGTTTATTATCGGTTTCGGCATTATTATGTATGTGCTGATGGACGGGTTTGACCTGGGCATTGGCATTCTCTTCCCCTTCGCGCCGAAAGAAGAAGACCGGGACACCATGATGAACACGGTGGCACCGGTCTGGGATGGCAACGAAACCTGGCTGGTGCTTGGCGGGGCGGGCCTGTTGGCGGCGTTTCCACTAGTTTACTCCACCATTCTGCCGGCGCTGTACATTGGTGTATTCCTGCTGCTGGCCGGCCTGATCTTTCGCGGGGTGGCGTTTGAGTTCCGCTTCAAGGCCAGAACCTCGCGCTATCTCTGGAACTGGGCCTTCGCCGGTGGCTCCACGGTGGCTTCGTTTGCCCAGGGCGCCGTGGTGGGTGCCTATATCCAGGGCTTTGAGATTACCAACCGGGTCTATACCGGCGGTGCGCTGGATTGGCTGACCCCTTTCACGGTGCTGACCGGTTTCGGTCTGATGGCCGGCTATGCGTTGCTGGGCTCCACCTGGCTGATCATGAAAACCGAGGGCCGCCTGCAGGACTGGGCGTATCGGATCACCATTCCGCTGCTGATCGGTGTGTTGGTCGTGTTCGCGATGATCAGCGTCTGGACGCCGTTTGTGGATGAAGCGGTGAAAAACCGCTGGTTCTCCAATCTGAGCATTATCTGGATATTACCCGTGCTCGCCCTGCTCTGTGCCTTTCAGATCTTCCGGTCAGTTCGGAACCGGTTTGAAGGCATGCCGTTTGTCGCCACGGTGGGGCTGTTCATCTTTACCTACCTGGGCTTGATCGTCAGCCGCTGGCCCTATGTGGTGCCGCCGGAATACACGCTCTGGGACGCCTCCTCCGCGTACGGCTCACAGTTGTTCCTGCTGCTGGGGCTGCTGTTCGTGATTCCCATTGTGCTGGTCTACACCGCCTGGACCTATTGGGTGTTCCGGGGCAAGGTACGGGCTGGCGAGGGATACCACTAGGTGGCTGAACAAGCCGAGTCAAAGCGTTGGCTGGGGGCACTTGCCGCCCACAGCCGGCGGCTGATCCTGGCGACGGTATCGGCTGGCGTTGTGGTGGCCCTTGCCACCATCGCGCAAATGGCGTTCCTGGCGGGCATTGTTCACCAGGGTATTGTCGATGAGATACCGGTGGCCGAACTGTCGCTGCTGTTCACCGGTGCCATTATCGCGATATTGATCCGCGGTGTGGCTCAGGGGTTACAGGCCCGCTACGCAGCCCGCTGCAGCCGTGAGGTGCGTAGCGAGGTTCGCCATAGTATCAACCGGTGCTGGCAGGCCAGCGGGCCGGTTTCGATGAGCCAGACCTCCGCCGGCACCCTGGCGCGGGAATGGCTTGACCACACCGATGCCCTGCATGGATATTTCGCCCGTTTCCTGCCCCAGATGATGCTCGTGGTGGTGGTGCCGCTGATGATCCTGGTGGTGGTATTTTCACTGGACTGGCTCGCGGGGATCTTCCTCCTGCTGTCCGCCCCATTGATACCATTGTTCATGGCACTGGTCGGGATGGGTGCCGAAAAGCTCAACCAGCAGCATTTCCAGACCATCGGTCGTTTGTCCGGCCAGTTTCTGGATAAGGTTCGGGGATTGACCACCCTGCAGTTGTTCGGCCAGACCGCTCCTGCCGCAGAAAGCCTGCGCAAGCGATCTGACGAATACCGCCGCATCACCATGAAAACCCTGAAGATTGCGTTCCTGTCCTCAGCGGTTTTGGAGTTCTTCTCCTCCGTGGCCATTGCCGTCGTGGCCATTTACATCGGCTTCGGGTTGCTGGGGTACATCACCTTTGGACCGTCCAGCGACCTGACACTGTTCTCCGGGTTGTTGATCCTGCTGCTTGCCCCGGAGTTCTTCCAGCCTCTGCGATTGTTGTCCCAGCATTATCATGATCGCGCTGCGGCGATGGGTGCCAGTTCTGAAATCGTCAATCGGTTGCAGGGTGTTGAGAAACCACAACCGCAGGAAGAGCCCCGTCACCAGCCGGAATCTCCCGATATTGTGGCCATTCGTGACGTCGCTCTTGCCTACGATGCCGCCAGACCGGTGTTGGACGGCGTGTCTCTGGTGATCAACAAAGGCGATGTCATCGCCCTCACCGGGCCTTCTGGTGGCGGTAAAACCTCGCTCTTGCATCTGCTGGCCGGTTTTATGCGACCAGACCGGGGGCGTATTTCAGTGTTTGGAGAACGTGCCGGCGACGAGGCCTTTGGCTGGCTGGGTCAGTCCCCCTTCCTGGTGCATGGCACCTGGGCCGACAACCTGCGCCTGACCACGCCGGACGCGACCGACATCGCCATAGAAACCGCCTTGCATCACGTTGGCCTGGAAAGCCTGATAAAGGGTCGGGAACGGGGAATCTACAGCGCCATTACCGAAGACGGCCAGGGGCTCTCTGGCGGGCAGGCACGCCGCTTGAGCCTGGCGCGGGTATTTGTGGCCAGTTACGACCTGATACTGCTGGATGAGCCCACGGCGGGGCTGGACAGTGACAGCGAAATATACGTGCTGGAAGCGCTGCACAAGCTGGCGCTGGCCGGTAAGACCCTGGTTTTCGCCACTCACCACCAGGCACTGCTGACACTGGCCAACCGTACTTTGCTGGTGACGGAAGGAGGCGTTGCAGATGCGTGAGCTTGGCCCCTGGTTGGCATTGATTTTCCGTCGCCCCGGTCGCCTGGTGACCGGCGGCATTCTCATACTGGCCACCCTGCTTGCGGGTATGGGGCTGCTGGCATTGTCGGGCTGGTTTATTACCGCCACGGCGCTCTCCGGCATCCTGCTGGCAACCGGTGTGCAGGCGTCCATCAATCTGTATGTCCCTGGTGGTGGCATTCGCTTCTTTGCCGTGGCGCGAACGGTCGCGCGGTATGCCGAGCGGGTGTACAACCACGATACCGTGCTGCGCCTGCTGACGGATATCCGAGTGGCCCTGTTCGAGCGTTTATCCACCGCCGGCCGGGACCGGAGAACCCGTTTACGCGGCCCGCAATGGCTATCCCGCCTGACCAATGACGTGGATGCCCTGGACACGCTGTACCTGCGCCTGATCGCACCTACGGCACTCGCAGCCTTGGTAACGGCGATACTGCTGATCGCCGCATGGTTGATGTATCGCGGGGAACTGGCCGTCGGCCTTGCTCTGGTGCTGGTACCGGCATTTTTGGTAGCAACGCTGCTGGTTTACCTGCGAACCCGGCATCTGGTCTACCAGCAGACGGCGGCCCGCGAACGGGTAAGAACAGACGTCATCGAGCACATCGAGGGCTTCGGGGAACTCACCGCCGCAGGACGCATTGGCAAACATGCCGCCCTGTGCCTGCGCCAGGCGGGCCAGATCACCCGCAACGAAGCCCGCACTGACACACGCACCGGCTGGAACCTGGGGCTATCCCAGGTCATGGTGAACCTGTCGGTGGTGCTCGCGCTGTGGATGGGGCTAGAGCTGTTCCAGGCGGGGGCCGTGACAGGCCCGATGGTTGTGCTGCTGCCAATCGCCCTCCTCGGTTTACAGGAAATCTATTCGATGCTTCCGGATGCATTCGCGCGCCTGGGGGGCACGCTCGCATCTGCTGCGGCGCTCAACCGGGACTGCGCTCCAGAACCCTCCCAAGGTGCGCACGAACAACAGCCACATGGCAGTGACTGTGCCCTGGAACTCGAGCGTGTGACGATCCGTTTCAGCGACCATGCGCCGGTGCTCAGTCATTTCGATATGGCGGTCGCTAAGGGCGAATGGGTGGGACTCATTGGCCACTCCGGCGCGGGAAAATCCTCACTGGCGGATATCATCGCAGGCCTTGAGACGCCGGCAGTCGGGCGTATTCACGCGTTACCGCTGGCCTATCTGACACAGAAAACCGTACTGTTCGATGACACCCTGAAAGCCAATCTGCTGATCGGCCGCCCAGACGCCACGGATGCCGAGCTCTGGCGGGTTTTGGAGCTGGTGGCGATGGCAGACCGGTTTGTCCACGAACCGGCACAGCTGAACACTTGGCTGGGCTCCATGGGTAGCCAGTTATCTGGCGGTGAAGCCCGGCGTATTGCACTGGCACGGGTGCTATTCAACAAAGCGCCGTTATTGATTCTGGACGAACCGTTCACCGGAGTGGACGCCGAAACCCGGAACAACATTGCGATGGGTATGAGGCAGTGGTTGGCAGGAAAAACGGTGGTGTCACTGGGGCACGCGCCGGAGGCCTTACCCGCCTCCGACCGTACCATCCGGCTGGCCTAGCGGCCTCAGCTGGTTTCCAGTACTTCGAAGGTCAGGCCAGCCTTGCTGCTCAGGCGCTCATAGAGCTTGCCATCAAGAAGCGACGATGGTGTCCAGAAACCGCCCTGTTTTTCGGCCGGTACATCAAACGCCAGGCTCATGCCTGCCTCGCCCAGCATCTTGCCGGTTGAACCGTAACCGGGGTCGCGGTCACCCGTGACTTTGGTCTTGATGATCTTGCCGTCGGTCGTCTTGCCCACAAAGCGCAGATCGTAAAAGCCATTTTTCTGGGCTTCCGGGCTTGGGCCCTCGCCCGGCTTGGGCACGAACTTTTCCACCACCCAACGAGTTGGCTTGAACGCAGACGCGGTGAAGAAACCTCCAAGCGCGCCGGTAATTCCGTAAGCCGCGAGACGACCTTTCACACCACGACCAGTCATCATGGCCTCATCGTAGGTGAACTCCTTGCCATAACGAGCGTTCTGCAAAGCGTTGGAGCGATGGACGATCCGGGTGTTGATGGCCCCCATGACGAACGGCGCCAGCCAGACACCGAAGTCGTTATCGAACTCTGCGCCTTTCAGGCTCGGTTGACGGGTTTTGGAGCGGTGCTCCGGCGGGCAGATCGAGAACGGGTTGGCCAGCTCCTTACGCAGTTTCGGGTCGGCGGCCGCTTCCTTGGCGATGTTCATCATGCTGGCCACGGTGCCGCCGGAGAACTCGCCCTTGGCAATTTTGACCCGCATCCGCACGTCCTGGCACGGAGCGCCGAGGGTTTCCGCAGCTTTTTCCTGCAGGAACCATACCCCCATGTCTGATGGGATGGAGTCAAAGCCACAACAATGGACGATGCGGGCCCCGGAGGCCTTGGCTTTGTCCTCGTAGGTGTCCACCATCTTGCGGATCCACTGCACTTCACCGGTAAGGTCGCAATAGTCCGTACCGGTTTCAGCGCAGATTTTGACCAGCGGTTCGCCATACAGGGCATAGGGACCAACGGTTGAGATCACCACGCGTGTCTGGTCACACATGGCTTTCAGGGCGCTTTCATCGGCGGCGTCTGCCACAATGACGGGCAGCTCAGACGCCGACGGGCCCAGGCCTTGTTTGAGGGTGGCCAGCTTGCTTTCTGAGCGTCCGGCGATGGCCCAGCGAACGTCTTTGCCGATACCATAGGACTCCAACAGGTAACCGGTAAGGATCTGCCCCACGAAGCTGGTGGCACCGAATACCACGATGTCGTAGGTGGTGTCAGTCTTTGTGCTCATTCGTTGTCCTTAATCCATTTGGATCAATTATGAATTGGTGGCGGTCGACCGCGACGCTTTTGCACCCATCAATACCAGGAACAGTGCTACACCCAGGCCCCAGAAGCCGTTCAGTATCAGCCCGCCAACCCAGGTCTGGGCGGTGACAGCGATGCCCTTCAGCGGGAAGACCACCAGCATGGCGACGGCTGTCGGCCCGATGGCGCCTACTATTACATTACCCAACCAGAACTTAAAGCCGCCAAAGCGGCCAAGGATCGCCCAGAGCACGATCCCCCAAAGTCCGCCAAAGAAAGCCAGCGAGAAAACAGCGGGAATACCCAGCGGCGGAACCGCAGCCATGTTAAAGGGTGCGGATGGCACCATTCCCACGAAATAAAACACGGCAAACAGCCCCTGATGAAAGATCAGGGTGGCAAGAAGGCCACTGACAAATGCTTTTAACCAGATCATGTCACTATCCTTTCGTTTATTTCCCTGGAGGTTGCAACAAAACGTCGCATCGGCCAATCGAATCATCGTACCGATACTGCACACTCTGTCAGACTCAATGAACCCGAATCCCGGAGGTTAACCCATTGAACACCCTGCTTCTGGTACTGAGCCTCATACTTGCCACTCTCAGCGCCTGGCTGTTCTGGCAGGTACGTCTCCAGCAAAGATCCATTGGCAAGGCGATGGCTGAGAGCTATGGCCCTGATAATACACGGGAACCGGAGCTGATACTTACGCTGCGAGTAAAAGATCCGATTGCCCTGGCAAAACGCGAATCGAAGTCAGCCCGCATGTTGGCAGACCGTCTTCCGGTGATGGTGAAACGGCTGGTGTATCAGGAAGTCATGAAAGAGCTCGAACTGGAACTGGCCGAACGGGAAATCGACGTGGAAATGAAGCTCGAATACCGATAGGAGGCGCCATGGACATCGTATCACTGCTCAGTTTAAGCGCCATCGTGATCTCAACGGGGCTTATGGCGGTTGCGTTCCAGCAACACAGCCGCAACACCCGAACTCTCCGTATCCTTCACTCCCAACGGATTTCGGCCAACAGCCATATCCAGAAAACCCGGATGGATCTGATGGAAACCCGAAACCGGGCCCGCTTGCTGGAGGAAACCGTCAAGAATGGCACCAGCGCGGTAGAGAAGGTTCACAAGGCCATTACCACCACAACGTTCAGCCTGATTGACCGCTTTTCAAGCAATGAGGAGTTCCGCGAAAACGCCCATCGGGCGCGGGAAACCCACGACCAGACCAGTGACCAGATCTATCGCTCGGTGCACACCACCAACAAGGCGTTGCATATACTGGCGGACACCCTGTTTTTCGGTAAGAAGGAAAAACAGCTGACGGCACGAAAAAAGCCGAAAGACGAGCAATAAAAAAGGCACCCTAGGGTGCCTTTTTTAGTAGAGTCAGAAAGTTACAGGACTTTCTTCAACTCTTCCTCAAGCTGCGGAACCGCTTCAAACAGATCCGCGACCAGGCCGTAATCCGCCACCTGGAAGATCGGCGCTTCTTCGTCCTTGTTGATCGCAACGATCACCTTGGAGTCAGACATACCGGCCAGGTGCTGGATGGCACCGGAGATACCAACCGCGATGTACAGCTGCGGTGCAACGATCTTACCGGTCTGGCCGACCTGCATGTCGTTGGGCACGAAGCCTGCGTCAACAGCCGCACGGGACGCACCAACAGCGGCGCCCATCAGATCGGCAACCTGCTCCAGCATCTTGAAGTTGTCGCCGTTCTGCATGCCACGGCCACCGGAAACCACGATACCCGCGCTTCCCAGGTCCGGACGGTCAGACTTGGCCAGCTCTTCGCCGACAAAGGTGGACAGGCCAGCGTCTTTAACCACGTCCAGCTGCTCAACGGCGGCGGAGCCACCTTCACCAGCCACCGGATCAAAGGCGGTCGGGCGTACGGTGATAACCTTGATGCTGTCAGCGGATTTCACCGTGGCAATGGCGTTACCAGCGTAAATCGGGCGAACGAAGGTGTCTTCGGACTCCACACGCATGATGTCAGATACCTGGGCAACGTCCAGCAGCGCAGCAACGCGCGGCATGAAGTCTTTACCCGTGGTGCCGGCAGCGGCCAGGATATGGCTGTAGCCCTTGCCCACTTCGGCAACCAGCTCACCCAGGTTCTCGCCCAGGAAATGACCGTACGCAGCGTTGTCGGCAACCAGTACCTTGTTAACGCCTTCGGCCTTCGCAGCCGCTTCGCCTACAGCGCCGCAGTTCTCACCGGCAACCAGCACGTCGATGTCGCCGCCAATAGCCTTGGCAGCTGCGACTACGTTCAGGGTAGCCTGCTTCAGGCTGCTGTTATCATGTTCAGCAATTACAAGGATGCTCATTTAGATCACCTTCGCTTCGTTCTTCAGTTTGTCGACCAGCTCAGCTACGTCAGCGACCTTCACACCCGCCTGACGGGAAGCCGGGGCCTCAACCTTCAGGGTGGACAGACGCGGAGCAAGCTCAACACCCAGATCGGCCGGGCTCATGGCATCCAGCGGCTTTTTCTTGGCCTTCATGATGTTCGGCAGGGACGCGTAGCGCGGCTCGTTCAAGCGAAGATCGGTAGTCACAACCGCCGGCAGGTTCAGGGCCACGGTCATCAGGCCGCCGTCGACTTCGCGGGTCACGTTGACCTTCTCGCCTTCGACAACCACTTCAGACGCGAATGTGCCCTGACCCATACCGGTCAGCGCGGCCAGCATCTGGCCTGTCTGGTTGTTGTCGGAATCGATGGACTGTTTGCCAAGAATGACGAGCTTGGGCTCTTCCTTCTCAACCACACTCTTGAGCAGCTTGGCCGCTTCGAGAGACTGAACCTCTTCGTCAGTTTCGATGTGGATACCCCGGTCAGCACCCAGTGCCAGAGCGGTACGGATTTGCTCCTGGCAGGCCTTCGGGCCGATGGATACCACCACGATTTCACTGGCAACGCCCTTTTCCTTCAAACGAACCGCCTCTTCAACAGCGATTTCGCAGAATGGGTTCATTGCCATCTTGACGTTGGCGAGATCAACGCCGGTGTTGTCCGGCTTGACGCGCACCTTCACGTTGTAGTCGATTACTCGTTTTACAGCGACCAGAACCTTCATAGATTCCTCGTTCTTCTACGATGAGTTTACAATTGAGAACAGCACATACTTGCAGGACCTGCTGTCTGTCAGGGCGTCATAATACTGCAGGCAAAGGCTACCGGGGTCAATAGTCCCTAAAGACGCTGCACCGCCGCGTCAATGGCCAATGAACACCTGTTGACTCCACCTGAGCGTGAGACGATACTAAAAAACGATTCAAAAAACACGTTTTGGCCCAGTGCCACCAAACAATGCCAAAGGTAGACCCAAATTTCAAACAAACGTTTGTTTGATTATTCAATTGCGGTATCCTTTTACTCTATTAAGGCAGGTGCTTTCGCTTTGAGGGAGTCGTCTATACGAGCTTTTACCGGTATGATGACGCCCCTAAGAATTTGCCTGTTGGCATCACTATAAAACAGATGAGGAGACCAACGTGGAACGCGAATCGATGGAATTTGATGTTCTGATCGTCGGCGGTGGGCCGGCTGGCCTCTCGGCAGCCTGTCGTGTCATGCAGATGGCCCAGGAAGCCGAGCAGGAACTGACCGTCTGCGTCGTTGAGAAGGGGTCCGAGATCGGCGCCCACATCATGGCTGGCACAGTGTTTGAGCCCACGGCCCTCAACGAGCTGTTCCCGGACTGGAAAGAGAAAGGCGCACCGCTGAACACGCCGGTCACCCGTGATGACATTTTCCTGCTGAAGAACCAGGAAGGCGCCACCAAGATTCCAAACGCCTTTGTGCCCAAGAACATGCACAACCACGGCAACTACATCATCAGCCTGGGCAACCTGTGCCGCTGGCTGGCCGAGCAGGCCGAAGGCCTGGGCGTTGAGGTGTATCCCGGTTTTGCCGCTTCCGAAACCATCGTAGAAGATGGCCAGGTCAAGGGCATTATCACCGGCGATATGGGTGTGGCCCGTGACGGCTCCGAAAAAGACGGCTTCATGCCGGGCATGGAACTACGTGCCAAGTACACCCTGTTTACCGAAGGCTGCCGTGGTCACCTGGGCAAGCGCCTGATCAACGATTTCAAGCTTGACGAAGGCAAAGACCCTCAGCACTACGGTATTGGTATCAAGGAATTGTGGGACATCGATCCGGCCAAGCATGAGCCAGGCCTGGTTATCCACACAACTGGCTGGCCGTTGAACGAATCCGGCTCCACCGGTGGCTCCTTCCTTTACCATCTGGAAAACGGCCAGGTATACGTTGGCCTGATCAGCGATCTGTCCTACAGCAACCCGCACATGAGCCCGTTCGACGAGTTCCAGCGCCTGAAGCTGCATCCGGAGATCAAGAAACACCTGGAAGGCGGCAAGCGAGTGGCCTATGGCGCCCGCGCCATCACCAAAGGTGGCTTCAACTCCCTGCCGAAGATGAGCTTCCCGGGCGGCCTGCTGCTGGGCTGTGACGCCGGCACCCTGAACAGCTCCAAGATCAAGGGCTCCCACACCGCCATGAAATCCGGCCTGCTGGGCGCAGAGGCAGTGTTTGAAGCGTTGAAGGACGGCAAGAGCGGTGAGGAAATCACCAGTTTCGAAGAGCGCTTCAAGGATAGCTGGCTCTATAAAGAGCTGTATGCCGAGCGCAACTTCAGCCCGGGCATGCACAAGTTCGGTAACTTCGTGGGCGGCGCGATTGCCTACTTCGAGCAGAACATTCTTCGGAGCAGTCTGCCGTTTACGTTCCACGACACGACTCCCGACTATGCCACGCTAAAGCCTGCGGACCAGGCCAAGAAGATCGATTATCCGAAGCCGGATAACAAACTGACCTTCGACAAGCTGTCCTCGGTGTTTATCTCCAACACCAACCATGAGGAAGATCAGCCGGTTCACCTGAAGCTGTCCAACCCGGACATCCCAATTAAGGATAACCTGCCGAAGTACAACGAGCCTGCGCAGCGCTACTGCCCGGCCGGCGTGTACGAAGTGGTTGAAGCGGATGACGGCAGTGGCAAGAAGTTCCAGATCAACGCGCAGAACTGCGTTCACTGTAAAACCTGCGACATCAAGGACCCGGCCCAGAACATCACCTGGGTGACGCCGGAAGGTGGCGGTGGTCCGAACTATCCGAACATGTAAATAGTTCTGGATAGCAAAAAAAACGGCCCCAACAGGGGCCGTTTTTTTATGAACAACTATGACGAGATCAGTGAGCGTGACCGTGCTCTTGCTCTTCGTCAGTTGCTTCGCGCGCTTCAACCACTTCCACGTCGAAGTGCAGGGTCTGGCCTGCCAGCGGGTGGTTGGCATCGATGGTGACGGTTTCGTCGCCCACTTCCACGACACGAACGACCTGGGGGCCACCCGGAGTCTGTGCCTGGAACTGCATGCCCGGCTCGATGGTGTCGACACCTTCAAACGCAGAACGTGGGACCGGCTGGACCAGTTCTTCGTTGACTTCGCCGTAACCTTCACCCGGCTCAACAGATACTTTAACCTGATCGCCAGCGTTCTTTTCGTTCAGCGCATTTTCCAGTCCGCCGATAATGTTCTGAGCACCTTCCAGATAGGACAGAGGCTCGCGACCTTCTACACGGGAGGAGTCCAGCTCTTCTCCCTGGTCGTTGGTGAGCGTGTAGTGGATGGTGACAACACGAGGTTGGGCCATGTGATCTCCTTGCGTGTCGCAATGACTGTTTGATGTAAATTTGGGCAATCGAAAGTGATCTTGAACAGCCAGACTGCACAGAGGGACTTACGACCACCGGGCCTCGTTAGAGAGCCAGGCTCGGTAACAAGTTCGAAAATACAGTTTAACAAGTGTCAGACTGCGTTTTCTACCGTGAGTTAGTTGGGACGGCGGCTGGTAATTCAACCGTTATCGGCAATTTTATAGAAATTTCCGCTACTCCAGACACCTATAACGGTATCTTCTCCGGAACTTTCTTCAGTCACCCGGTCGGCCAGATCGTAATAAGCGGCCGTTACCAGCCTTGCCTCCACACCGTGGCGTAAACCGATGACCGGGCGTGGCTCGTTGGTTCCTTCATAAACCCCAATGTGCAGAGGGTGCTCGTCCCCAACTAACAGTGTCTCTCCTGTGTTGGTAGTTACTGACAGAACCTGATCCTTTCCACTGCCAGAGACTTCAAGAGAATGAGCAAGAATGGCCGTATCTTCGACAGTGATCCGCCACTTCTCAACCGGCGTCACCAGATAATGGTGCCCGTCACTTTCCTGCCGCAGAATCGTCGAGAACAGCTTAACAATGGCGTCCCGGCCGATGGGCTTGCCCTGATACAGCCACTGCCCGTCACGGGCAATCACGATATCAATGTCTCCGGACAGCTCCGGGTTCCATGTTTCGAGCGGTGGCAGGCCTTTTCCGGGAGCCTGTGCACTTTCCACTTGTTGCGCAATTGTCTCGGGCTTCTGGCTCATAAAGGTTATTCCTGTGTGGTTTCACAGAAACTATGGGCGCTGGGGCACCGATTTTAAAGGTCTTATGAGAGATTTCAGGGTAGGAATTGTGCCCGCAAGTCTGCGCAGCCTGGGCCTGCTACAGGCATTTCGAGAACCACGGCCTGAGCGGTCATAAAGGGGATGCCCTTACGATGACCATCCACCAGGAGTGTCGAAAGGCTGCCAACAAAGGGCATATGAGAAATCAGCAATAACGGAGAGGGAGCGGATTCGATCAACTCATCCAGACAACGGCCGGGATCATCATCCGGCGTAATATAATCCTTTTCCGTGACCGGGCAATTCAGAATCTCAGACGCAATCGCAGCGGTTTGCCGGGCCCTGACCAATGGGCTGCACCAAATAAACTCAGGGCGCCAGGGCGACTCCGCAATCTGAGCGGCTACGTCCGCCACCCCGTGGCGACCAAACTCCGTCAGCTCACGCTCCCTGTCGAGAGTGTGCCAACCGGCCTCACCATGGCGCATGACGATCAAGTGCACTGGCTTTCCCTCCGGCTAACCCGAACCTTACTGACTGATGGTTCGTGGAAGAATGAATTCCACATCTGAATTCTGGACCGACATCATCAGACTGTTGATCACTGCACTGATGGAGGCGCCATCGTAAAGAATCTCATAGAGCCCTCGAACCAAAGGCATGTAGATACCAATCGCCTCGGATTTCTCCTTGACCAGTTTCAGGGTATAGATGCCCTCGGCCACCTGGCCCAACTCCGCGACCGCCTCATCCAGCGCCTGGCCGTTACCTACGGCGTAACCAACACGGTAGTTCCTGCTTTTCGGAGACGTACAGGTCACGATAAGATCCCCTACCCCCGCAAGGCCCATAAACGTCATGGGGTTGGCCCCCAGGCTGACCGCAAACCGGCTCATTTCCGCCAGCCCGCGGGTAATCAGCATCGCTTTGGCGTTTTCTCCCAGATTCCGCGCTGACGCCAGCCCGGCAACGATGGCGTAGATATTCTTCAGTGCACCGGCCAGCTCGACGCCATACACATCCACATTGGCGTAGACCCGCAGATATTCGCAGCCAAGCAGTTCCTGAACCGTGCGGCGCACGTCAGGGTCCTTGGCTGCGATAACGGTTGCCGTGAGGTCCTGACTGACGATTTCACCAGCCAGATTGGGACCGCTGAGCACACCAATGCGGGAACGCGGAATTTCTTCCTGAAGGATTTCGCTCATCAGCTTGAAGCCATGCTCTTCGATGCCCTTGGTCAGGCTGACAACGATCTGCCCTTCCCGGAACTCAGAGCTGTTTTCACGAATGACGGAGCGGAAGGCTTTGCTGGGAATGGCCACAAAGACAATTTCAGCCTTACCGACGGCTTCCGGCAGGCTGGTAGTCGGTTGAATATCACCAGTTAGGGTGACATCCGGCATATAGCGGCTGTTGATACCGGTGTTGCGGATTTCATCCGCCTGGGCTTCGTCCCTCATCCAGAAATGGACGGTATGGCCATTCTCCCCCAGCACTTTGGCCATGGCAGAACCGAAACTGCCACCACCGAGAACCGCTACATCATGGCCGGTCTGGGAAACGTCGGTGGGCCCACGGTTATTTTTCTCAGGCATAGTCGTTCCGTTATGTTTTATGGTTCAGCCCGGTAAACGGCCGGCAGGAATGGAGAACGCAGTGATGACCCCGGGCTCAGCCGGACTCCTCGCATTCCAGGGCACGCACCAGGTTCTTGAATTCTTCCCGGTTACGGCTGTTCAGGCCCATCAGCACACGGTGGGCTTCCAACACCTTATCCCTGACCTGCTGCTCGCTCGCGCGCAATACGGGGATTTCTTCCAGTTCTTCGATGCGGGACGCAGGCTCGCGAACAATGATGAAAATCTTGTCGAAACCCATGGAGGTGATGATTCGGGTTATATCAGGGTTGGTGGATATCATCGTGGGCAGGAAATTACTGCGTTTCTGGGCAGCCATAGCAATCTTGGCCAGCAGCCCAAGGGTGGTGCTGTCGATGATCTCGGTTTCGGTAAGATCAATAACCACCGTCTTGAAGTCAGGATCCTGGGTAATGGACTCAACCAGATTGTCCAGCGTCGAACACAGGTTCAGCCGGATTTCTCCAATAAACTTAAGGACATAGATGCCCTGTTTTTCAGCTTGCAGGATCTTGTAACCAGCCATTGAATCCACTGCCACTATGTCGACGTCGGGCCATTGGTATCAGGATCGGTATCCGTTACTGATACGATAGCAATATCGTCAGGTAACTCTGTGATCTCGTCGAGATTCAGAGCGTCGCCCAGGGAAGCAATAGTGTGACTACCTCCCGAGACGAGTTCAAGTAGTGTCTTTTCCTTTTCATCCAGGCTTTTGGCCTTGATGACCTCCAGTATACCGTCTGAGAAAAGAATCAGGTGGAACGGCTTGTCCAGTGGAACTTCGTAAACCTCCCATTCCGGCGTCTCGAACAGCCCTACCGGCAAGCCACTGCCTTCGAGGAACTCTGTCCTGCCGCCCTCCAGGGAAAGGATCGGCATCGGGAAATGGGCGCCCACCGAATAGCGAAGGCTCCTGTCAGACGTTGATATGATGCCTACGAACACCGTTACATGCTTGCCCAACCCGGTATCGAGCAGTTCGGAATTAATCCGCTCAAGGAAACGATCGGGAAACAGGATGTCATCACTGGAGCCACGCCTGAGATTGCGCTGGAGGCGGTTGGTCAGGTTTTTCAGCAACACCGTTACGAACGCCGAGCTGGCACCGTGGCCAGACACGTCGGCGATATACACCAGCACCTTGTCTTCGGTTATTCGGAAATAGTCCAGGAAATCCCCGCTGAGAAACAGCGAGGGCTTGATGAGGTGATTGACGGAAAAGCCGGAAAGCACCTGTTCCCGGTCTGGCAACATTCTGAGCTGGACCTTACGGCCGGCGCGCTGGTCGGCGCGTAATTCCGCAATGCCATCCCGCAAGTCCCGGTTCGCTTCTTCCAGTTCCTGGCGGTAAAGCTGGTTGAGCCGGTTCACACGCACCCGATCAAACAGCTTGCCAATAACGTCATCGAGGGCGCCACGATCATCGGAACAGGGTTTAAGTACGATATCGGCCGCGCCCGCTCTCAGCGCATTGACGATTTCGGAGGCATCTGCGGTGGAATAGCAGGCAACGATGGGGGTGAAGGTTTCCGCGTCTTCCAGTCGACCGGCAAGCTCACCAATGGCGTCCGGCGACAGGTCGGCAAAAATGATGTCCGGAATATTATCGTCGAACAGGGAACGGGCGGAAGCCAGGTCCGAATAACCGGTAACGTAGAATCCCCTGGCCTCAAGGTATCGACCCAGTTCCGAGCGGGCACGTTCATCCGAATCGATAATAAGAATGCGCTCGGTGCGCGATGTCATGGCGATTGCCCTAAACTACCATCGGTAAACAGGAAATTGGGTTTCTGATACCTATTCTGGCACGCCCCTGTGATATAACAAGACATGTTTGATGTTTTTGGGAGGTTGTAATCTATGAGAAGTGCCGTCAATGACCTGCTCGGGGCTTATGACAAGCTGATCATGGACCCGGTCCATGGCGGAATTCCGCTTTACCGGCATGAAATCAAGGTTATCGACCATCCCCTGTTCCAGCGCCTGCGCAACATTTGCCAGAACGACATCCTCAGCCTGGTTTTCCCTGGGGCGACCCACTCACGCTTCCTTCACAGTATTGGCGTGATGCACGTGGGCACGCGGATGTTCCGCTCGATGATCGACGCCTACCTGCGGGAACGCCAGCTCAGCGACCAGACAGACCTTAGCCTCAGCCAGCTTGATGCCATTGACTACCTGGCCAAGACCATCCGCCTGGGCTGCCTGCTGCACGACAGCGGACATTCCAGCTTCTCCCACCAGTTCACCCAGGCGCGGCGCATCCACGACCTTATGTCGCGGCCCGACCGGTTTGATGACCTTTGGAGCGGTGTCGACTATTCCGTGTATCACAGTGAACGCCCGGAAGAACTGGAGCACGAGCACTATTCCGTGAGGGTTGCCCACGAAGTGCTGTCGTCCATTGACCTTGAGACCGCCGGCCTCGATCCAAGAGACGTGATCGGCATCATGGAGACCACGGATGTGCGGCCCAGCGATGCGTTCTGCCGCCACGCACGCACCTTCTGGAATTTCATCGCCGGTAACGACGCGGACTCCGGTATTCTGAGTGAAGCCGACACCCCCCGGCTGGTGATGGACCTGATGTCGTCCATTGTCTCCGGTGAAATCGACGCCGACCGGGCCGACTACATGCTTCGGGACGGCTTTCACTCCTCAGTCACCATCGGTGGTTTCAACCTTGACCACCTGCTGAGCAACCTGCGCTTCGGCTGGGACGTGCGCGAGCCCTGGCTCGGCCTGGCCATTACCCAGAAGGGTCTTGGCGCCTTGGAGGACTTCGTCTACAGCCGCCACCAGATGTACCGCAAGGTCTACGCCCACAAGACGGCCCTGGGTTTCGACTGGCTGTTGCGGGAAGCGATCAACGAAGTGCTTGAAGACCCGGAAATATTTGATTGGGTGGATACCTGCCTGAGCGACATGCGTTACTTCGCAGAACTGACAGACAGCTTCTTCTGGGAGGCTTTTCGCAAAGTGGCGCGGAAAAAGTCTGGCAGTTATTCACGCTGCATTGTGGACCGGGCCAAACTGAACCACCTGGACACCCGAGAAGATCTCACTGTCGCCGGCATCGAGGATCACAGCCGTTGGCTGGCCCGGGAGCTGGACCTGGACCCGGGCGAGGTTGTGACCTGCTCCATGCGGGCACGGTTCTCGAACATCCAGGACAATTTCAACGGCATCAAGGTACTGGTGCGTGATCCGATCAACCGTGCCCGTTCCCTGCGCAAGATTACCGATATCAGCGCCTTCTTCAGCAAGTTCAGCGACGGTACCATCACCCACTTCTACGTTCGGCCAACCGTACTGACCGGCAAGTAAGTTGGGTTTAGTCCGCCAGCATATGCGCGACCAGGCCACTGGCACTGTTGAACGCGCCCTCCACGCGGCCGCCGCTCAGCCAGTCCCCGGCCAGCCCGATGCGCTGGTCGCCATACCAGCGAAAACCGGGTTGCTCCGTGGGCGAGGATTTCGCATAAAGCCACCGGTGCGAAATCCAGTCGTCAGGGCAGACAGTAACACCGGTTACCTTCTTAAACGCCTCAATCATGGCAGCCGACACCTTGTCCGCCGAGGTATTTTCGTGCTCCCGAGACCATTGAGGCGTTGCATGGAGAACCCACCACTGGCCGGAATCGTCCCTGCCCGGTTTGCTCGAGTTATTCGCAATCCAGTCGAGTATCGGGTTCTGGCACCGCATCCCGTCATAGGGCTGTTCCAGCGCCTGCCGAAAATAGACAGCGGTTGCCCAGCACGGCTGGATATGGCTAACGTGGCCCTGCATCTGGTCCGAGAGCGCTGTGAGTGCACTGTTGTTGAACAGATCCCGGGTCTGAGCCGGAGGTGCCGTGACGATAACCGCGTCAAAGGGACCATAAGACTCGCCGTCTGTATCGTTCAGCAACCACTGTTGACCCTGGCGAACCAGGCTATCAATGCGCGTTTGCGCCTGGACGTCTGCAGCGGTGGAAAGCCCGCGGGTGATGGCGGTCATCCGGGGAGCGCCGACGTAGCGGGTCTCTTGCGGGAACGGCTCCCATTGCCCGGAGGTGGTCTGGTAACCAAACCGCCCGGGCCACGGCCTGAAACTGCCTTCGGCATAACGGTTCAGGAAGGCGGAGAACGCAGGATTCCTGATCGTAAAGTATTGCGCCCCGATGTCCACGGAGCCACCCGCAACACGCTTTGCGGCCATGCGACCGCCCGGGCCGCGGCTTTTCTCGAAGATCGTCACTTCATGGTTCTGCTCCTGAAGCAGAAGTGCTGCACTCAGGCCGGCCATGCCTGAACCAACAATGGCAATCCGGCGTATAACAGGCATCTGATCGGTTTGGTTAAACATCGTATAACGTGCATCCAAATTCGGTTGTTGGAACGTAGAACCCGTCAAGCGTCTGGTTGAGATTCTTCAACGCCCAGGCTTTACAGGTTAAACCACGAACGAAAGGGCAATCAGGGTATGACCCGAGTGCAACACTGGCTGACAAACATTCTGAGATGGTTCGACTCCGCTGCGGGTTCGGATCACCTCGACACAAGCTCGCGGGCTTTCAATTTTCTCAGGGTGGTTCCCTTTATAGCACTTCATCTGGCCTGTTTGCTGGTCATCGTCACGGGCACCAGTACCTTTGCTGTCATCTTTGCAATCGGCTTTTTCGCCGTGCGCATGTTTGCCATCACCGGCTTCTACCATCGCTACTTTGCCCACAAAACCTTCAAGACCAGCCGTGTTGCACAGTTTTTCTTCGGTGTCCTGGGCGCCAGCGCAGCCCAACGTGGGCCGCTGTGGTGGGCCGCTCATCATCGGCACCACCATCAACATTCGGACGACGAGAAGGACCTGCACTCACCACACCAAGGCGGGTTCTGGTGGTCCCACGTTGGCTGGTTTACCTGTGACGCGGGCTTTGCCATGGATGAGCGCCGGGTGAAGGACTGGATGAAATTTCCCGAACTCCGCTTTCTCAACCGCTTTGACTCATTGGTACCGGCGGCAGCCGCGGTCGGTATTTATGCCTTGGGTGAAGCTCTGGCGGCGTGGGCGCCCGGCCTGGGCACCAATGGTTTGCAGCTGCTGACCTGGGGCTTCTTTATATCGACGGTGTTGCTGTTCCATGCCACGGTGTCCATCAATTCCCTGTCCCACGTCTGGGGAAAACGCCGTTTCGAGACTTCCGACGACAGCAGGAATAACGTCTGGCTAGCGCTCATCACCATGGGCGAAGGCTGGCACAATAACCACCATCGCTGGCCGCAATCCGTGCGCCAGGGATTCCGGTGGTACGAGGTGGATATGACCTGGTACGGACTGTGGCTACTCGCGCGTCTTGGCATCATCTGGGACATGAACCCTATTCCAGAACACATTCAGGAAGAAACCCGCCAACTGGATTCCATGAGGAGGAAACACTCATGAGTACCGCCTCTGTCATCGGAATGGGCAACCATAATTCATCCGTCCAGGAAACTCTTGGGCGCTTCACGCAACTCTTCAACAACCTCTGCGCCGGCAACATGGCGGAGCTGTCCAGCGTGTACAGCGAAAACGTGACGTTTACCGATCCGTTTACAAGCGTGCATGGCATCGATGAACTGACGGAGTACTTCTCCAGCGCGTATGCCAACGTGATTTCCTGCGGTTTCGACTTCGGCGAGCCCGTGGTCAACGGCGAGGATGTGTGCATTCCCTGGGTGATGCAGCTCAGGCACAAGCGTATTCGGAAGGGCAACCCGGTTGCGGTGGAAGGCATTAGTCAGTTGGTTATTCGTGAGGGGCGCGTTCTCTCCCATCGGGATTATTTCGACATCGGCCAGTTGCTCTACGAAAACCTTCCGTTACTGGGTGGCGTGATCCGTTGGATAAGGAATCAGGCGGGATGAGTAAACGGCTTGGAACAGCATCCAACATCTGGATTACCGGGGCCAGCTCAGGGATCGGCGAAGCCGTTACCCACGCGCTGGTAGACCAGGGGCACCGTTTGGTGATCACCGGCCGACGACAGGAGGCATTGGACGGCTTGAGCGCATTGGCGCCAGAGCGAGTTGTAGCAGCACGGGCGGACACCACGAGCCGGGACGACCTACAGGGTATTTCCTCCACCCTGGAAACCCACGGCGACCTCAACATGGCCATCCTCAACGCCGGCACCTGTGAATACCTGGAAATCGCCGACTACGACAGCGCTGTGATTGAAAACAACATCAACACCAACGTGGTGGGCACCGCACGCTGTCTGGATATTGCCTTGCCGGCTCTGCGGCGCACTGTCGCGAAGGGCCATCCGGCGACGCTGGTGATTGTCAGCTCATCGGCGTGGTGGTTTCCCTTCGGCCGTGCCGAGGGGTACGGGTCCTCCAAAGCCGCGCTCACCTACTTTGCCCACGCGCTACGAGCGGATCTGGCGCCCGAAGGCATCGACGTGGTGGTGGTTTCGCCGGGGTTTGTGAAAACGCCGCTGACCGACAGAAACGATTTTCCGATGCCGTTCCTGGTCTCAGCGGAAGACGCCGCGGGCCGTATCGTCAAAGGACTGCGTAAAGGCCGTAACGAAATCGCTTTTCCGAAGCGATTCACCTGGACACTGAAGGCCCTGGGCGCCCTGCCCCAGGGGTTGATTGATCGCATGGCCGCCAGCATGAGCCGCAAAAGCAGGAATGAACAGGAAACCAGTGGATGAGTAACGAACGTCAACGTATTGCAGTCATTGGCGCTGGGGTCTCCGGCCTTACCACAGCCTGGCTCTTATCCGAAAAGTACGATGTGGAGCTGTTTGAAGCCGGCGACTATGCCGGAGGCCACACCAACACAGAGATGGTTACCGCCGGTGGTCGGGAGTGGCCGGTCAACACCGGTTTTATCGTCTTCAATGACTGGACGTACCCCAATTTCATGAAGCTGATGGACCGCTTGGGTGTTGCGTCGGAAGTCAGCGACATGAGTTTCAGTGTTGACTGTCATTCCTCCGGGCTACAGTACAACGGCACCAGCCTGAACACCCTGTTCGCCCAACGCAGAAACCTGCTGAATCTACCGTTTCTTCGTATGATCCAGGAGATCCTGCGCTTCAATAAGGAATCCCGGGCAGACCTAGCCGCTGGCAACATCGCAGACACCGAAACCCTGGGCGAATACCTGAACCGCAACGGCTACTCGCGCTACTTCCGCCAATACTACATCGTCCCCATGGGGGCTGCGATCTGGTCGGCGCCGGAGATTGTCCTGGAGCAGTTCCCGATCCGATTCTTTCTCCAGTTTTTCAATAATCACGGCATGTTGTCGGTAGACGATCGTCCGACCTGGCGGGTCATTTCCGGCGGCTCCGCGCGCTATGTCGATGCGATGATGGAACGCCTGGGCGAACGCATACATTTGAACAGCCCGGTCAGTTCCGTCGTCCGTGAGCCGGACCATGTGGTGGTCACCGTCAATAACGAGCACCACCACTTTGACCAGGTGGTGTTTGCCTGCCACAGCGACCAGGCCCTCGGCATGATTGCCGATCCTTCCGCCGAAGAACTGGATATTCTTGGTGCCATTACCTATCAACGCAATGATGTGGTGTTGCACACCGACAGTTCGGTACTGCCATCAAATCGCAGGGCGTGGGCGGCGTGGAACTATTTCATACCGCAACACAGCACCGAGCCTGTGTCTGTGACCTATAACATGAACGTACTGCAGAATTTCGATGAGGCACCGGAAACCTTCTGTGTCACCCTCAACCGCAGCCAGGACATTGATCCGGAGCGCATCATAAAACGCTTCGACTACGCACACCCCGTGTTCACCCTGGAGGCCGTGGCGGCCCAGAAACGCTATGACGAAATCGGCGGCCACAACCGCAGCCACTTCTGTGGCGCCTACTGGTTCAATGGCTTTCATGAGGACGGTGTGAGCAGTGCGCTCCGCGTTACTCAGGCTTTGGGAGTGGAGCTGTAGCCATGAACGCTGCCCTACCGCAAAACATGGTCGCCAATCAGCTTCACAGCCAATGGCTGGAGGGCACGATTCGGCATCGTCGCAAGACACCGGTACGCCACGAATTCAGCTACAGCACCGGCATGCTGGCCCTGGACCTGCGCGAGTGGCCATCCATAACCCATATCAGCCGCCTGTTTTCCCTGGAACGCTTCAACTGGTTGTCCCTGTACCGCCGTGACTATTTCCGGCCCGAGACCGCCAACCTCCTGCAGGCCGTGAGCGATCAGGTACAACAGGCGACGGGATGGCGCCCGGACGGCGCGGTGCAACTCATTACTCATCCCCGTTATTTCGGGTATGTGTTCAATCCGGTCAGTTTCTACTTCTGCTACCACGCCGGCGACCGCCCGGATCATGGAGCCGTGCCCCGGGTCATCATGGCTCAGATCACCAATACACCCTGGAAAGATCGCCATGTGTACTGCCTCGAAACCACAGGCGCGGAACCAACCAGTGCCGGCTGGCGCACTGAGCGCTTCGATTTCAGCAAACGCTTTCACGTATCGCCCTTCAATCCCATGGATCAGCATTACCAGTGGACGTTCAGTTTCCGCGGCCCTGAACTTCGGATCCACATGGGTGTGAAACAGGACGAACGCAAGCATTTTGATGCCACATTGGTGGTCCGACGCACCCCCCTGGATCGTAAAGAACTACACAGGAGCCTTAGGCAGTTTCCACTGGAAGCGCTGAAGGTGGTGGGCGGTATTTACTGGCACGCCCTGAAGCTCAAGCTCAAAGGGGTGCCGTTCTTTACCCATCCAAACAAGCTGCCTGAAAACGACCCGGAGCACCGGCGCGGCGCAGAAGACTCAGGCCAGGATGTCACCGAACCCACAGCCCAGAACAAGACAACCGGAAAGGTAAGCTCATGGAGAACCTGAACACCTCGCTTGAATCCACTGGCACTGGCCAGGCGCCGCTCACCAGCCGGTGGGCGAAAGCCCTTGTGTGCCAGCAGCTTTCGCTTCTTGAAGCGGGAACACTGACGATTCGTGAAGCCGGGGCGGAAACTCTGACCTTTGGAGACAATGACAGCCGATTCGCGCCGGCGGAGCTGGTCATCCACGACCACAGCACCTGGAAGGATCTGCTAACGGGCGGCAGCGTGGGTGCCGCTGAAGCCTATGTCGCAGGTGACTGGTCAACGCCGGACCTGGTGGCCCTGTTGCGGTTCTTTACCCGAAACGTTGATCGAATGAACGCCTTCGAGGACCGATTCAGTTGGGTCACCAAACCGGCCTTGAAGGGCCTGCACTGGCTGAATCGCAATACGAAGGAAGGTTCCCGCAAGAACATCAGCGCCCACTACGACCTGGGTAACGACCTGTTCGAGACCTTCCTTGACCCCACGATGATGTATTCCTCCGCCATCTATCCAGGCCCAGAGGCGACGCTGGAGCAAGCGGCGGTTCACAAACTGGATACCATCTGCCGAAAACTGGACCTGCAACCGGGCGACCGGGTGATCGAAATCGGCACCGGCTGGGGTGGATTCGCCGTGCATGCGGCCAAACATTATGGCTGTCATGTGACGACCACGACGATTTCCGCCGAGCAGCTGGAACTGGCGAGAAAAAAGGTCAGCGACGAGGGCCTGGAAGCGCAGGTCACCCTGCTGTTTGACGACTACCGCGACCTGGAAGGCCAATTCGACAAGCTGGTTTCCATCGAAATGATTGAGGCCGTGGGCCCGCAATTTCTGGACAGCTACTTTTCTCAAATCAGCCGCTTGCTGAAACCGGACGGCCTGGCCCTGGTGCAGGCCATCAATATGCCCGAGCAGCGCTACAAGCGCGCCCTGAAGAACGTCGATTTCATTCAACGATTTATTTTTCCGGGCAGTTTCATTCCCTCTTTTGGCGCGATGCTGGACTCCGTCCGCACCGGTTCGGACCTGGTAATGACCCACGCTGAAGATATCGGCTTCCATTACGCCCGCACGCTGCGGGACTGGTGCGATCGCTTCATGGCGAACCGGGATACGCTCGACAGCCTTGGCTACGACAAGGCCTTCCGCCGCCTGTGGCATTTCTACTTCGCCTATTGCGAGGCCGGCTTCAGTGAACGAGCCATTGGAGTTTCCCAGATCCTGTTCGCCAAGCCAGGTAACAAGCGTGAGAGCATCCTGAGCGTATGATCCACAATGATACCCTGCGCAATGTCGTGAACTTCGCCCTGTTCCAGGCTGGCTGGTTCGTATGCGTGCTCTATCCGGGCCTGATGGCTGCCGGATTCGTGGTCCTGCTATTGGTTTTCCACATGCTGTTTGTCAGCCAGCACCGCTCCATCGAACTGCAGTTTATCGGCGCCGGCACGGTTCTGGGCGGTGTACTGGACGGCATCTGGTTCCAGACCGGCATCCTTGATGATGGCACTGGCAGCGTACAGATCACACCGGTCTGGCTGGTCGGCATCTGGGCCATATTCATGACCACCCTGAGCCATTCCCTGTCATGGATTGGCAGCAAACCCTGGCTGCCCTTTGTGTGTGCCCCCATCGCCGGGCCTTTTGCCTACTGGTCCGCCAGCGCGCTGGGCGCCGTGCAACTTCCGAATCTCACACTTTCTTTGGCTGCGCTGGCATTGGGCTGGCTGGTTGTATTCCCGAGCCTTCTCTATCTCCGCAAGGCCCTCTATCCGGAGCTGATACGATGAGGTCCAGCGCCCTTTTGCTCGCCTGCGCCCTGCCCCTGTCGGCCGCGGCCGCCGAGATGCGCTTTACCGGCCAGGCGATGCCGTTGAACGGCGACAACCTGATCTATGAAGAGCAGCACGTGGTCACAGGCAAGTGCACCGATGGCCTTTTCCGACCCGCCTCCCACAAGGTGACTTACCTTCGCAGTAACGGTGAGCCATTTGCTGAAAAGACGCTGTCTTACGAACAATCGACGTTGCGTCCAGCGATGACCTTCCGACAGCCGGGTTTCAATGAAGTCATGGAGATCCGCAACCGGGATGACGCGACGCTGGAAATCGAGTGGCAGACTCCGGAAGGCGACACGGAAAACTCGACGGTGGAGGTCACCCGGAAACTGGTGGCAGATGCGGGCTTCGACAATCTGGTCCGCAACCACTGGCCCGAGGTCACTTCCGGTGACCGCATCGAATTCAACTTTCTGGCGCCCACACGGGGCAAAGCCTATGGCTTTGTACTGGAGCCTGCGAAGGACGACCGCATCAACGCCACACATACGGTGCTGATAGAGCCCTCGAGCACAATCCTGAGCTTTCTGGTTGACCCGATCCTCTTGGGCTATAACGACAACGGCGCGCTGACGGACTACCTTGGGTTGACCAATATCCGCAAGGATAAGGACTCAAACTACACCGCCCATATCCGCTATGCCGTGGACACCGCTCCGGATTGTGAACTGACCCGCTGAATCCGTCCTTGCAGCCAAGGCGGACACACCGACCTGTTGTGGTAGACTTGCGGTTTCCTGACACACCCTGACAATCGCCAAAACTGCAAAACAGAAGGTTTCCGCCGATGATGTTTGTCTCATTCAACGTCAACAGTATCCGCACGCGGCTGCACCAGCTTGAGGCCGTGATTGATAGCCTGAACCCGGATTTTATCGGCCTGCAGGAAACCAAGGTGACCGACGAGGAGTTCCCGGAGGACGCCATTCGCGAACTCGGCTACCACGTTCACTTCCATGGCCAGAAGACTCATTACGGCGTTGCTCTTCTTTCCCGCCAGGCGCCGGACAGCGTCCAGAAAGGCTACCCGTGGGACGGAGAGGACTCCCAACGCAGGCTGATTACCGGCCACTTCACGGTCAATGGCCGCAAACTTACGGTGATCAACGGTTATTTTCCCCAGGGCGAGAGCCGAGACCACCCGATAAAGTTTCCCGCCAAGGAAAAATTCTACGCGGACCTGATGCGCTACCTGGACGACCTGAAAGCCGCCAACGGTGAGATTGTGGTAATGGGCGATATGAATATCTCGCCTACTGATCAAGACATCGGCATCGGTGCCGACAATGCCAAGCGCTGGCTGAGAACCGGTAAATGCAGCTTTCTTCCGGAAGAGCGTGAATGGCTGGGACAGGTCGAAAGCCGTGGTTTCACGGACGTGTTTCGACACCTGCACCCCGAGGAATCTGACACCTTCAGCTGGTTTGATTACCGCAGCAAGGGCTTTGACAGAGACCCACGCCGCGGCCTGAGGATCGACCTGATCATGGCCAGTGACCCGCTTCTACCCAAGGCGGAAGAAGCAGGCGTCAGCTACGATATTCGCGCCATGGAGCGGCCTTCGGACCATTGTCCGGTGTGGGCTCGTTTCTCGCTTTGAACCCACCTCGCCGGGCCGCGACATGAAAAAAATGAAAACCCGCGACCGTATACTTGAGGCCAGCCTGATGCTGTTCAACAGCATCGGCGAGCCCAACGTAACCACCCTGTTGATTTCGGACGAACTGGAGATCAGCCCCGGCAACCTCTATTACCACTTCAAGAGCAAGGGCGATATTGTCGGGGAACTGTTTGCCAGCTATGAACACGAAATGCACGACCTGCTGGCGGTTCCGGAAGACGCGACCATCAGCCTGGACCAGCAGAGTTTTTTCCTGCATCTGTTGTTCGAAACCGTCGCCCGCTACCGATTCCTGTATCAGGACCTGGTGAACGTCCTGTCCCGATACGAGCAGCTTCAAACCCGCTTCCGGCGCATTCTGAAAAAGAAAACCCATGGTTTCAGGGTCATCTGCGAGAGCTTTCGCCGCCAGGGCGTCATGGAGATTACCGATGGGGAGCTGGATGCACTCTGCGACCAGTTGACGCTCACCGCCTGCTATTGGAGCAGCTTCGACAGTCTGTCGCATCTGGATGACCGCGACTCCATGGACCCGGGCCGCGGTGTTTACCAGATGATGCACTTGCTATTGCCCTACCTGGGCCCGGATGAAAAAGAACAGATTTACCTGATGAGCCGGGATTACCTCTGACATCAATGGCCGGAAGCGAGCATCATTCCTCTTCGGAGCGGTCCTCGGTCTGCTCCCTGAGGCGTTGGAGTTCCGCTTCCAGGGCCTGAATCCGGCGTTCCATGGCTTCGATTTCGTCCCGACGGTGAATACCCAATCGACGCAACGCGCCGGACACGCGCTCATCAAACATGTTCTCGAGGCGGTCCCAGGTGCCAGTGGCCTTTTCCCGCACATCGTCCACACGGTCTTCCACAGTGCGCACGTGCTTTTCAACCACGCCGCGGGTCTTACTCTCCAACTGCTCGCCTTCCTGAACCAGACGCTCAAAGAAGCGACCAGCGTCCTCCTCGGCCTTGGTGTAGGCACCGAGCCCGGCCAGCCAGATCTGCCGTGCAGACCCTTTTATTTTACCCGCCAGCTGCTCGTCGTTTTCCGGCGTGTTTTCGTTTTCGTCAGACATGCAAAACCTCGGAGGCGTTGGACTCTCAATGGCCCATTATTGTATTACAGCGGGCACTGAATTTCAGTCAACAGGCCAATATCTCTGCGTCAGGGCTGAAACCAAATCGCCTGAAAGGCCCACAGCGAGCGGCTTTAGTATAAGCACACTTTCAATATGAAAAAATGTGATCAAACGAATCGCTCACTGGCTTGAAGTGTTCAAAATATGGTCAATACTTCACTGTACCGGTGTCCCTGCTGATGCCGGTTTGTCTGGAAGTCTTTCATGGATACTACTCGCACGCCTCTGCCCGGCCACCAGTGCCGGGCTTTTTTTATCTCCTGGATTAAAACTTCCCATGGCCCGGGCTCTGACAGCGGCTATGTCCTGTGGCATTATGCTGAGGCATTTATGTGACCGGCAAAAGGATCGCTTATGGACATCAGACGTATCGACGACACGATTTCAGTCTCGCCCCAGCTCACTGTGGAGGACGTTAGCGAAGCTGCAAAACTCGGCTTCAAAACACTCGTTGCCAATCGCCCCGATGCCGAAGAGCCCGGCCAGCCGGGCATGGCCGACATAGAGGCCGCAGCTCGCGCAAACGGGATGGAGTGGGTGTATCTGCCGGTCGAGTCCGGGAATATCTTTGACAACGACGTTGACCGCTTTGATGCAATGATCCGTCAGGCAGACAAGCCCGTACTTGCTTTCTGCCGCTCCGGAACCCGCTGCACCGTGCTCTGGGCACTGAGTTCGGCACGCACCGAGCCGGCCCACGACATTGTCAACAAGGCCCGTAAAGCTGGTTACGATGTTGGCGGGCTGGCGCCGCGGATGGCCCAGCAGGCAGGGAAACGCTCCTGAGCCACTTTCTGAACGGACACCCATCATTCTCCAGGATCCAGAACCATGCCGTACAAGGGTACCGCCGATTTTCGCCATGACCATCCCGAAAAAACCGGAGTACTGATCACCAATCTGGGAACACCGGATGCCCCAACCACCTCTGCCCTGCGCCGTTATCTGGGGGAATTCCTCTGGGATCCCAGGGTGGTTGAAGTGCCGCGCCCGATCTGGTGGCTGATACTCCATGGCATTATCCTGCGACTGCGTCCCAGCCGGTCAGCCAAAGCCTATGCTGGCGTGTGGCAACCGGAAGGATCGCCGTTGTTGATTCACACCGCCAGGCAAGCCGAAGCGATTCGCAAACAACTGCAGGCGAAACACGGCAATAACCTCCTGGTGGGATTTGCCATGCGATATGGCAACCCGGGAATCCCGAAGGTGCTTGATGAAATGCAGGCGCAGGGGGTTCGCCGGTTGCTGGTACTGCCCCTGTACCCGCAGTATTCCGCCTCGACCTCGGCCTCGACATTCGATGCCATTGCCCATAATTTTACCCGTCGGCGCTGGCTGCCCGATCTGAGGTTTGTGTCCCACTACCCGGACTACCCACCTTACATTGAGGCTATGGCCAGCCATATCCAGGCGCACTGGGACAAGCATGGGCGCAACCAGAAACTGATCCTCTCCTATCACGGAGTTCCCCTGAAGTACCTTGAGCGCGGGGACCCGTACCACTGTGAGTGCCACAAGACTTCCCGCCTGCTGGCAGAACGGCTTGGCCTTGGAAAGGATGAATACCTGACCACCTTCCAGTCACGTTTTGGCCGGGAAGAGTGGTTGCAGCCCTATACTGACGAAACCCTTAAAGCACTGCCCCAAAAAGGCGTAACATCTATAGATGTGTTCTGCCCCGGCTTTTCGGCGGATTGCCTCGAAACCATCGAAGAGATTGACGAGGAAAACCGTGAATACTTCATGGAAGCCGGCGGCGAGGGTTTCAGCTATATTTCCGCCCTCAATGCCACACCGGGACATATCGACGCCCTGACGCAGCTGATTGAGGAGAACCTGCAGGGCTGGCAGGTGCCGCGCAATGAACCCGAAGAACTGGCAGAGAGGGTCAGGCTCGCGGAGGAACAGAGACAGGCCCAGTACCCGGGCCGGGAGCTGTGAGATGAAACTGAATTGTGACTTGGGGGAAAGCTACGGTGCCTGGCGTATGGGCGAGGACGATCAGGTGATGCCCCTTATCGATATGGCCAACGTTGCCTGCGGCTTTCACGCCGGGGACCCTTCGGTCATGCAGAAAACCGTGGCTCTGGCAGCGAAGCACGGAGTAGAGATCGGTGCCCATCCCTCCTATCACGACCTCGCCGGTTTTGGCCGCCGCTCCATCAGCCACAGCCCCGAGGAAATTCACGCTCTGATCCTCTACCAGCTTGGCGCGCTACAGGGACTATGTCGGGCCGAGGGCCTGACACTGTCTTACGTAAAACCCCACGGTGCCCTGAACAACGACATGATGCGGGACATGAGCACCCTGGAAGCCGTTATGACCGCGGTTAGAAGCTATCAGCAGGATCTGCCGCTGATGCTCCCGGTGACGGTCAAACACGAACAACACCGCAAACTGGCGGACTATGTTGGTCTCCCCATCCTGCTGGAAGCCTTTGCCGACCGCGCCTACGACGATGAGGGCCAGTTGGTATCCCGCCGCCTTCCAGGGGCGGTACATCAGTCTGCAGACAAGATTGTCAATCAGGCGGTATCGTTCGCTAAAAACGGTGGAGTCTACAGTTCATCCGGTAACTGGCTGACACTGCCGGCCGACAGCCTGTGCGTACACGGTGACAATGAGGCAGCGCTGAGTGGCATTCGGGCGATTCGCAAAGCATTGGCCACGAATTAGAAGCACTAACGAAACAGTTTGAAAGGATACGGGAAATATCAGGGAAGGAAGAGAAAGTGGCGGTGGGCCAGGGATTCGAACCCCGGGAAGGCTACTAACCTTCGGCGGTTTTCAAGACCGCTGCATTCAGCCGCTCTGCCAGCCCACCGTTTTCTCCACAGCCGTCATTGCGACAGCGGGGAGCATGATACCGGAATTCCGTTTCCTGTCAACGCCCTGGCCACATCGTCTTCCTTTCGATTCAACATTAACTCTATTTAATGGAATCCGCGAGGCCGTTTTCTGTCGTAAATGATTGAAAGTTGTGTATCTGGCATTATGATGAGTGTTAGATTCAAACGGTTGTGACACACAGACGGAGAAGACAATGGAAGACAGACGATTTGGCGTCCAGCAAAACCAGGGAGCCTATTCGACCACAGAAAAAGGTCGGGCGACGGGTATCAGCGCAGATGCCATGAACGTGCTGCGCAATACCTACATGCTGCTGGGAATGACTCTGGCATTCTCCGCACTGACTGCGTTCCTGAACATGAACGGCACGCATCCCGGCTTCCTGATCACGATCGTAGGCTACATCGGCCTTCTGTTCGCGACCTACAAGCTGAAGAACAGCCCCTGGGGTATCGTAACCACGTTCGCCCTTACCGGCTTCATGGGCTTCACCCTCGGCCCGATCATCGGCCAGATGGTGGCAGCGGGCGCTTCCCAGATCGTCGCGAATGCCCTGGCTCTGACAGCGACCGCGTTTGTGGGTCTGTCGGCAACGGCCATTATCACCAAGAAGGACTTCAGCTTCCTGTCCAGCTTCCTGACAGCGGGCGCCTTCGTGCTGATCGGCGCGATGCTGCTGGCGTTCTTCATGCAGAGCTCCATCCTGCACCTGGCGGTGTCTGCTGGTTTCACCATCTTCGCTTCCATCATGATCCTGTTTGAAACCAGCCGGATCATCAACGGCGGAGAGCGCAACTACATCATCGCTACTGTTGGCCTGTATGTGGCCATCTACAACCTGTTCGTCAGCCTGCTTCACCTGATGATGGCGTTCAGCGGCGACGACTGATCGCCTTGGCATCATCCAGATGACAGGCAACTGCCAGAGAACCCCGACCTCGGTCGGGGTTTTTTCATTCATGAGGTAAACTGTACTCTGAACTCCAACAGGCAAACAGGCACATATGAGTCCGCACACACCCTGCTCCTTTACCCTGGTCATTACCGGAGCGCCCTACTCCTCCCAGGCGCCACAAACAGCGCTCGCCTTCGCCAGGGCAGTACTGGCAAGCGGCCATCGAATTGACCGGGTATTCCTCTACGGTGATGGCGTTCATCTGGCGTCGGCACTGACCAGCCCACCCTCGGACGAGGTGCACTGGTCGCGGGCGTGGCATGATTTCCTGGAAAGCCACAACATAGCCGGCTTTGCCTGTATTGCGTCGGCGCTTCGGCGGGGCATTGTGGACCAGAGCGAACAGCAGCGCTACGAACTGCCCGCCAGCAATCTTGCCGCACCATTCACCATTGCCGGTTTGGGCGAGTGGGTTGACAGCGTGGCGCATTCTGATCGCGTTATCTATTTTCACAGTGGGGGTTGAGCCAGGTATGGAGACGTTGGTGATCATTAGCCACGCGCCGTATTGCGACTGGACGGGCCGTGAGTCGCTGGATATGGCCTTTTCCCTGGCCGCGTTCGACCAGCCGGTGACGTTGCTGTTCACCGGAGAGGGCGTTAACTGGCTTCGCAAGGCCCAACAGGCGGACGCCGTGCAGCAGAAATCGGTGGAGAAGAACCTGTCAGCCGCGCCCATTTTTGGCGTTTCCGCCCTGATGGCTGATCACAAGGCCTGTAAGCGGTATGGCCTCAACGAAGAGAATATGATGCCGGGCATTACCACGACAGATCTGTGTGCCGAACTGCTCGAACACTACGCCCACGTGGTCAACCTGAGCTGAGCAGGCAACCCAAACACCCGGAGAGCGCATTGATGGCAACCATCCATACCCTGCACATCGTCAACAAACGGCCGGATCACCCGGCGTTTGTAGCGTGCCTGTCGAGCATCACAGACCAGGATGGCCTGTTGCTGACGGAATCAGGTGTGCTTGCCCTGGCGGACCGTGAAGCAACGCTGAAGGGTACCGTTTATGCGTTGGCCCCTGACCTGCAGGCCAGGGCCATCGCCGTCGATGGACTTGACGTACAATCGATTGATTTTGACACAATGGTGGCCCTGACCACCGAGGCAACCAGAGTGATCAGCTGGTAATGACGATTCCAACGAGAAACAACGAAGGGTTCCTGGAAGACGCCTGGACGTGGTCACCTGACGTGGCCCGTGACATTGCGGCGGACGACAATATTGAGTTAACCGATAATCACTGGGAAATCATCGAATTCCTGAGAGAATTTTACAAACAACATGAAATATCACCACCTTCAAACAGGCTGTTTGTAAAAGCGGTCAGGGAGGCGTTTAACGAAGAGAAAGGCAACAGCATTTACCTGATGCAGCTCTTTCCCGGTACACCGGCCAAAACAGCCTGCCGCATAGCAGGTCTGCCAAGGCCGACGAATTGTCTATGAATCGTTTCGGGGCTTTCGACCGGGGTCAGATACCTCTCCCAGAAAGCTACTGAGGCCGTTTTCGAACAGCCCCGAACCGAACCGGAGGAACTGGCGGGTAGATTCTTTCACCGTACTCTCCGGCAGCTCCCGAAGAGTTTCTTCCACGCCTTCCCGTACACCCTGCCTGACTCTGGGCTCTATCTCCCGCGACGCGTCGATAAGCTCCGCCACCTTGCGATCAAGATGTGGTCGCACAATGCCGAACCAGAAGCCTGCCAGCACTGAAAGTACGACGCATCCTGTTACCAGGGCCTGTATCGCGACTGCCCATCCAAATTCCATACTGCCCTCCTGGTCAGCTCATTACGCAGGGAACCGTGTCCCAGGCGCCTAGTTCAATACGTTGCTCATGATCAAAAACTGAAGCGCACCCGCCAGGGAACCCAATATTCCCCCAACCAGCATGAGCTGAATCTCTTCCTCTCGAAATGCCGGCCGCAGGATATCCTGAAACTCAGCCGGCGCCAGCGACTTCATCTGCCCGGCCAGCACCCCGGCCACCACCGGTGCCCTCTCTCGGTTGAATGCCGGGTCCCCGAAGACATCACGGGTGGCCAGCACCGCCTTATGGTTCATGGCTTTTTTAAGTTCCGTGTACCCGGTCATACCAACAGTAACCTGGGCGCCGAGCTTCATGACCATCGAGTTGTCCAGCAGTGGCCTCAGATGCTTCTGGATGATCGCCCGCGTGCGATCCCCACGGTTACCGTTGATCATGGCGTCAGCCACTTTCTCAACGGTGATCAGTTCCTCCGCCACCAACCTTGCCCATACGTCGCTGATCTCCGGCTGACGCTGCAGGAACAGACCCTGCAAACGCCAAAACAGGAAGCGCCGGGGTTTGAGCGGGCGAAAAATCAGGTTGATGGCAATCCAGTTGGTCAGGAACCCCACTGCAAAGCCGCCGACCGGCAACAGCCATGGTTCGGGGTAGCGCACCCAGGCAGGGGCCAACAAGGCACCCAGCAGGCCGCCAATGATCGCCCCTCGATTGATAACCGACCGTAGCTCGACTGAGCCCGCTTCCATGAAAATCCGGTTCATCAGGTCCGGATGGGTTTTCAGCTCCCGGCTCAGCAAAGCCTTCAGGTCAACGAGATCATTGAGGTCATCCCCGAAATCCTCCACCAGGGACTCTATCCTCGACGGGAGCTGTTCCCGCCCCCACCGATAGATGCGATTCTTCATGAACAGCGGGAGGTTGTCCCAGAGCACCGGTTGGATGTCATACATCACTTCGTCAATGTATTCGTCCATGCGGGGATTCACCTGGGAAATCACCTGTTCAACAATTCGTTGTGGTTCCAGCTGCTGGTAGACGGCGTTCAGATCACCAAACTGCTGCAGGGTGCGGTCAATACAGATGTGGGCCATTTTCTCGGCCTTGCGGGGAATCACTCCCTGCCAGCCAATAACGCCAATACCCACAAACTGGATGGGGTTGAATGACATCTGGATCGCCAGCCAATTGGTAAACCAGCCGACAATAGCTGCCATGAGTGGCACAGAGAAAAGTGCTACATCAACCAAGACAAACCCCAGTGTGTGATTGGCGGGCACGGTGATGAGGACGCGCCGTAATTTTGTATGACGGGTATCTTACCCATCGTTCGATTCAGATTATGTGACGGATAATGAGGTAAATCGAATTATCCAACATTGGCCGTTCCGCCACAGCAACGACGATAGCGCGGCACTCATGGCACTCACAAACCTGATACTGACAAACCGCGACTGACAAACACCCGCACCAAAAACAAAAAAGCCGGCATCGGCCGGCTTCATGTCATACTTTTAGAACATGCCTTATCTTACTGATAGTAAGCATTTTCTGTGTAGGTATGATCGGTAACGTCGCGAACGGCCGTTATCTCAGGAACACGCTCTTTCAACGTCGATTCAACACCCTGCTTCAGTGTGAGACTCACCGCACTGCAACCCTGGCAACCCCCGCCAAATCGCAGAACGGCAATGGATTCCTCGGCTACTTCCACCAGGGACACTTCGCCACCATGAGCCGCGAGGTTGGGATTGATTTCCGACGCCAGGATATACTGGATACGATCTGGCAAGGGCGCGTTCTCATCAACGTTGGGCACCTTGGCGTTAGGCGCTTTAATGGTCAGCTGCCCGCCCATCTGGTCCTTGGAGTAGTCCACAAAGGCTTCTTCCAGGAACGGCACCGAATTGTGATCAAGAAACAGCGTGAACTTGCCCAGATCAACCTGCTCGTCCGTCGGTACAATTTCGTTCGGCGGGCAGTAGGCAAGGCAGGTCTCGGCGTTCTTGGTGCCGGGCTGGGTTACAAAAATACGGACACCCATGCCCTCCACATCCTGTTTTTCGATAAGTTGTGCAAGGTAATCCCGAGCGGGATCTGTCACCGTAACCAATGCCATAGTTGCAACCCGTTTGAAAGTGTTCCTTTATTTTAAGTGAGATCGCTGCAACATGAAAGACCAAGTAAAATAGTCAGACTTTAATCGGTCCATTGATCAACATCATGAGGCCGTGGGACGACAACCGCCATTTTTGCTATGATCGCGCGCCATTGAGACAAAAACGACTTCCGGAAGTAATTGATATGACCGACCACAACGCTCGCCTGGACCGCCTGGAACAGCTTGGCAACGCCCTGAAAGAACGCATCATCGTCCTTGATGGCGGCATGGGCACCATGATCCAGAACCTGAAACTGGACGAGGCAGCGTTCCGTGGCGACCGGTTTGCCGATTATGACCGTGAGGTTCAGGGCAATAATGACCTTTTGAACCTGACCCAGCCCGCCCTGCTCCGCAATATACACGCGGACTATCTTGACGCCGGCGCTGACATTATTGAAACCAACACCTTCAACTCCACCCAGCTGTCGCAGGCCGACTATGGTCTCGAATCGATTGCGAAGGAATTGAATATTGAAGCGGCAAAACTGGCGCGCCAAATCGCGGACGAATTCACCGCCCGCAACCCGGAGAAGCCGCGTTTCGTGGCCGGTGCGGTTGGCCCGACATCCCGCACTGCATCCATTTCACCGGATGTTAACAACCCTGGATATCGCAACGTCGATTTCCAGACCCTGGTCGACAATTATTACGAAGCGGTGGAAGGCCTTGTTCAAGGCGGCTCTGACCTTATCCTGATCGAAACCATTTTCGATACACTGAACGCCAAGGCTGCGATCTACGCCACCCAGCAGTACTTCATCGACAGTGGTATTGAGTTGCCAATCATGATTTCCGGCACTATTACCGACGCTTCAGGCCGCACCCTGTCTGGCCAGACCACCGAGGCATTCTGGAATTCCGTATCTCACGCCAGGCCTGTTTCAGTCGGTCTGAACTGCGCCCTCGGTGCCGACGCCCTGCGCCCCTACGTGGAAGAGCTCGCCAATAAATCGACGACCTACGTCAGCGCCCACCCCAATGCCGGGCTGCCGAACGAATTCGGCGAGTATGACCAGACGCCGGAAGAAATGGCGGAGATTATTGAAGGCTTTGCCCGTGACGGGTTTCTGAACATCATCGGTGGTTGCTGTGGCTCACGCCCGGACCATATCGAAGCCATCGCGGAAGCGGTTTCCAAATACCCGCCACGAAAGATACCAGAGCAGAAACCCGCGCTGAGGCTGTCCGGCCTTGAACCGTTTACGGGTGACGAGAACACCCTGTTCATCAACGTGGGTGAGCGCACAAACGTGACGGGCTCCAAGCGATTCCTGCGGCTGATCAAAGAGGAGCAGTACGAAGAGGCCCTCAGCGTCGCCCGCGACCAGGTAGAAAACGGTGCCCAGATCATCGACATCAACATGGATGAGGGCATGCTGGATTCGAAGGACGTCATGGTGACGTTCCTCAATCTGGTCGCCTCGGAACCCGACATCTCCCGCGTTCCGATCATGATTGATTCCTCCAAATGGGAGGTCATCGAAGCCGGCCTGCGCTGCATACAGGGCAAGGCAGTGGTGAACTCCATCAGCCTGAAGGAAGGCGAGGAGGAGTTCCTCAAGCGTGCCCGTGACTGCATGCGCTACGGCGCCGCCGTCGTGGTCATGGCCTTCGATGAGGACGGCCAGGCGGATACCTTTGAACGTAAAACGGAGATCTGCAAGCGCTCCTACGATCTCCTCGTCGGTATCGGCTTCACCGCCGGCGATATCATTTTCGACCCCAATATCTTCGCCATCGCCACTGGTATCGAGGAGCACAACAATTACGCGGTGGATTTCATCAACGCCAGCCGCTGGATTCGCGACAACCTGCCCCATGCGTCCATCTCCGGCGGTGTCAGCAACGTGTCGTTCTCGTTCCGCGGTAACGATGCCGTGCGTGAAGCCATCCACTCGGTGTTCCTGTACCACGCCATCAAGGCCGGCATGAACATGGGCATCGTCAACCCCGGCCAGCTCGTGATCTACGACGAGATCGATCCGGAACTGAAAGAGTTGGTTGAGGACGTGGTGCTCAATCGCCGTGACGACGGCACCGACCGCTTGCTGGAAATTGCCGAGCGCTATCGCAGCAAGGGCGGCAAGACCCAGGAAGAAGACTTGGCCTGGCGCGAGTGGCCGGTTGAGAAACGGGTGGAGCATGCCCTGGTCAAGGGTATAACCAACTACATCATTGAAGACACCGAAGCCTGCCGGCAGCGCGCCGCCCGCCCGATCGAGGTTATTGAAGGCCCGCTGATGGACGGCATGAACGTGGTTGGCGACCTGTTTGGCGACGGCAAGATGTTCCTGCCCCAGGTGGTCAAAAGCGCCCGCGTTATGAAGCAGGCGGTGGCCCATCTGATTCCCTATATCGAGGCCGAGAAATCCGGCAATCAGCAAGCCAAGGGCAAAATCCTGATGGCGACGGTCAAAGGGGACGTACACGATATCGGCAAGAACATCGTGGGTGTGGTGTTGCAGTGCAACAACTATGAGGTCATCGACCTCGGCGTGATGGTGCCCTGCGACAAGATCCTTGACGTGGCAAAGAAGGAAAACGTCGACATTATCGGCCTCAGTGGCCTGATCACGCCGTCGCTGGATGAAATGGTCCACGTTGCCAAGGAAATGCAGCGGCTGGACTTCAACATCCCGCTGATGATCGGTGGTGCCACCACTTCCAAGGCTCACACTGCGGTAAAGATCGAACCCCAGTATAAAAACGACATCGCTCTGTATGTATCCGATGCCTCGCGCTGCGTGAACGTGGCCTCCCAGCTACTGAGCAAGACCGCCAAACCCGCATTGGTGGACGGTGCACGCACGGAGTACGACGAAATTCGGGAACGCCGTAAAAACCGCGGGGAACGTACCAAGCTGGTCTCATTGAAGGAGGCCCGAGCCCGCGCCCCGGAAATCCAGTTCGACGACTACCAGCCGCCGAAGCCAGCCTTCACCGGTGTACGGTCCTTTGAAACCTATGATCTGAAGCAACTGGTGGACTACATCGACTGGACGCCCTTCTTTATTTCCTGGGATATGTCCGGCAAGTACCCCGCCATTTTCGATGATCCAAAGCGCGGTGAAGCCGCCAGAACGCTGTTTGAGGACGGTCAAAAAATCCTTCAGCAGATGATCGACGAGAAACGCGTTTCCGCCAAGGCGGCGATCGGCTTCTGGCCTGCCAACCGTCGCGGCGACGATATTGTGCTCTACACCGACGAAACCCGGGAAAAGGAACTCACCACCCTGCACCATCTGCGCCAGCAGGATGACAAGGCACCGGGCAAGCCAATGATGACGTTGTCGGATTTTGTAGCGCCGGAAGGTGACGGCCCCGTGGATTACGTGGGCGGCTTTGCTGTAACCACTGGCATCGGCGCGGAAGAGTTTTCACTGGAATTCAAGGATCGCAACGACGATTACAACGCCATCATGGTCAAGGCCCTGGCGGACCGTCTTGCGGAAGCCTTTGCCGAGCACCTGCACGAACGGGTACGGAAGGAATTCTGGGGTTATGCCGAAGACGAGGCACTCAGAAATGACGACCTGATCCGTGAACGGTACCGGGGCATCCGGCCAGCGCCCGGCTATCCCGCCTGCCCGGACCACACGGAGAAGGCCACCCTGTTCGACCTGCTCGACGCACCGGCAAACGCTGGACTGGAACTGACCGAGCACTTTGCCATGTTCCCGACTGCGGCGGTTTCCGGATGGTATTTCTCCCATCCCGAATCAAAGTATTTTGCGGTGGGTAAGATTGGCGTGGATCAGGTTGAAGACTACGCAACACGAAAGGGAATATCCAAGGCCGAAGCAGAGCGATGGCTGGCGCCCAGCCTTGCGTACGACCCGGCGGAATAATCACCGCCGGTGTCCGCCTTCACACACCAGCGGAAGCCAAGCATGACGGATAAACACGAAAACGAGCAATCACCCGACAAGCCTGCCGAGCCTGCCAAATCGGCAAAGAAAGCGAAGGCAGGACCGGGGGTTCTCAAGGTGATGCAGAGCATCCTTGCCGGCGCACTCGGCGTTCAGTCCGACAAGCGCCGTGAGGAGGATTTCTCAAGCCACAGTCCCTGGCCGTACATCATCGCCGGCATCCTGTTTACGGTCGGCTTCGTTGTTACCCTCGTGGTGGTCGTCAAGCTGGTGCTTGCCGGCCAGTAGCGATTACTGCCCGGATACCCAGACTACGGCGAAGGCAACGACCAGCATTACCAGTAAAACGGCGGCAACGGCGTCGGCCTGACTGTCGGTTCTCGCGGTCTTCTTCATACTCTTTCCTCGCTATGTCGTTATTATCTGTTTTGTCGCACACGCCTCTTTAAATCTAGGCGGGAAATTGTAATCAGTCCAGCAATATCTGGCTTTCTATATCACCTTAGTCGATAAACATATTTGGAAATAATCATTTTAAGAATAATGACACGGTGATATTCTCCCACGCAAGAAATGGCACTAAAGCCGTATTTCCAGCGTTTCAGCAGGACGTTCCACTATGTATGTTTATGACGAACACGACCGGCAGATGGCTGCCGAGCGCGTTGCACAATTCCGTGACCAGACCGAGAGAGCATTGGCTGGCGAGCTGAGCGAAGACGAGTTTCTTCCACTGCGACTTCAGAACGGATTGTATGTACAGCGTCTTGCCCCGATGTTGCGCATCGCGGTTCCGTACGGAATGCTCCGTTCTACCCAGCTTCGCCGCCTGGCACGCATAACCCGTGACTATGACAAAGGTTATGCGCACTTTACAACCCGCCAGAACGTTCAGCTCAACTGGCCGGAAATCGAAGACGTACCGGATATCCTGGCCGAGTTGGCGGAAGTGGAAATGCACGCCAACCAGACCAGCGGCAACTGCATTCGCAACACCACCACGGATCAGTTTTCCGGTGTGCAGGCTGACGAGATCACCGACCCGCGCCCTTACTGCGAAATCATCCGCCAGTGGTCTACCTTCCACCCGGAATTCGCTTTTCTGCCGCGCAAATTCAAAGTGGCCGTCAACGCCTCCGAACATACCGACCGCGCTGCTATCCAGGTGCATGATATCGGCCTGCAGATGGTGCGCAATGATCAGGGTGAACTCGGCTTCCGTGTTCACGTGGGCGGCGGTCTTGGACGTACGCCGATGGTAGGCCCGGTTATCCGTGACTTCCTGCCGGAGCTGGACCTGCTCACATATCTTGAAGCCGTGCTGCGTGTTTACAACCGTTACGGTCGCCGGGACAACAAATTCAAGGCCCGCATCAAGATTCTGGTGAAGGCCCTGACGCCCGAAGGCTTTGCGGCGAAGGTGGAAGACGAATGGTCCCACATCAAGGACTCTCCCACTCGCCTGACCCAGGAAGCCATTGAGCAGTTCAAAGGGTATTTCACTGAGCCGGACTACCAGCAGGTTCCGGATGTGAAGGACGCTTTGGCAACCCAACGATTCGAGAACCGCGAGTTTGATCAGTGGATCAGCCACAACGTGGATACCCACAAGAACCCTGGCTACGCCATTGTGACACTGACCATGAAGAAAACCGGCACGCCGCCGGGTGATGTCAGTGATCGCCAACTTGAACAGATTGCCGACCTGGCGGACCAGTACAGCTTTGGTGAAGTACGGGTGACTCATCAGCAGAACGTAGTTCTGGCGGATGTCCGGAAAGACCAACTGTTTGAGCTGTGGCAAGCGATCACACCGATGGACTTTGCCACGGCGAACCTGAATACGCTGACCGATGTTATCTGCTGCCCCGGTGGCGATTACTGCGCCCTGGCGAATGCGAAGTCTATTCCCGTGGCGGAGTCCATTCAGCGCCAGTTCGATGATATGGACTACCTGTACGACATCGGCAACATTGATTTGAACATTTCCGGCTGCATGAACGCCTGTGGTCACCACCATGTGGGCAACATTGGCGTCCTTGGCGTCGACAAGAAGGGTCAGGAGTTCTACCAGATCAGCCTGGGCGGCTCCTCCCATCACGATGCCGCGATTGGCAAGATTCTCGGGCCCTCTTTTGCCCGGGAAGATATGCCGGAAGTGATGCAGAAAATCATTAATGTGTACGTCGATAACCGGACCGAGGAAGAGCCTTTCCTGGATACTTATCGCCGTATTGGCATCGAGCCATTCAAGGAGCGGGTTTATGCCTGATGTGATCACCAGTGACGGAAGTATCCGTCAGGACGATTGGGTTGTTGTGCCAAGGCCAGCAGACGGGGAGTCCCTGGATGTTCCCGAGCAACCTGCCCTGATTCCGGCCGATCTTTGGTTGGCGGGCAAGGAGCACTTTGAAGACCGTGATGACATCGGTGTATGGCTCGACAGCCATGATGAGCCGGAGATTCTGGCTGGCGTGGTCAATGAGCTGCCGGTGATTGCGGTGAACTTTCCGAAGTTCAGCGATGGCCGCGGTTACAGTATCGCGCGGCTGCTTCGGGAGCGCCTGAGCTACCGGAACGAACTTCGTGCGGTCGGTGATGTGCTTCTTGATCAGCTGCAGTTTATGAAGCGGTGCGGTTTTGACACGTACGTACTGCGCGCCGACAAGGATATCAACAAGGCAGCTCGTTGCCTGAACTTCTTTACCCAGGGGTATCAGGCGGCGACGGATACGGACGAGCCGTTGTTTCGTCGTCGAGCTTCCTGACCTGAGGCATTCGCTTCAGGAGTACGAAAAGAAGGGGCTTACTTTCCAAAACACGCTCCTTGCGGCACATCCATGTGACGCTTGGGCTCCGCCATCCTTGGCTCCGCACAGTTTTGGAAAGTAAGCCCCTTCTCTTCTATATCAACCTCGCAGTCGCCTACTTGGAGTGATCCAGAACGATTTTCCCTGATGACTCCCCTTTCAGAAATGCCTTCAAGGCTCCATCGAGTTCACCACGCCCGATATCGCGGGCAGACGCTTCTGTTTTCCTGCACGCCCAGTCACCGGCAAATTTGTCCCAGACTGACTGTTTGTCCGACAGCGGAATTTCAACCGAATCCACGCCCAGCAGGTTGTTGCCCCGCAGGATAAACGGCAGAACGGTGGTTTCCAGTTGTGGCCCGGCGACCAGACCGCAGCAGGAAACGGACCCGCCTGGGTGGATCTGCTTCAGCAATTCCGCCAGTGGACCACCGCCAACGGTATCCACGGCGTTGGCATAGGCGGGTTTCAGCATTGGCTTCTTTTCGGCTGCCAGAGCTTCGCGCCCCAGCACTTCCGTGGCACCAAGGTTTTTGAGTGCATCGGCATGGTCTTGTTTGCCACTGATAGCCACGACTTCGAAGCCGAGGCTTGCAAGCAGCTCAACCGTTACGCTGCCGACAGCGCCACTGGCACCACTGACAGCGACTTTGCCCTGCTCGGGCCTGGCACCCATGGTCAATAGCTTTTGTACACACAGACCCGCCGTAAGGCCGGCCGTGCCGTATATCATGGCGGTGCGGGCGCTCCAGCCCTTGGGCATTGCCACACACCACTCGGCCGGTACCCGGATGTATTCGCCGAAGCCGCCGTCGGTGTTCATGCCCAGGTCGTAGCCGGTTACCAGTACCTGGTCGCCGGCTGAAAAGGAGCCAGAGGAGGCTTCTACGACTTCCCCGGCAGCATCGATGCCAGGAGTGTGGGGGAAGTTACGTGTAACACCCTTGTTGCCGGAGGCCGACAAGGCATCCTTGTAGTTCAGGGACGAATGACTGACTTTGATCAGGACGTCGTTTTCGGGCAGATCGGATACGTGCAGCGTCTGCTCAGAGCCCTCGTATTCGCCGTCCTGCTCCTGAACGCGCCATGCCTTGAATTCGGTGTCGTTTGTCATGACTCTGTTCCCGTTACTGTAGGTTTACTGGATTTTCTGGTTGCGGAATGCGCCCAGTACCCGCCATACGGTGTGTTCAAGTGCCGCGCTGGTGGCCAGGCCAAGCTTTTCCGGCAACGTGCGTTTGCGCTGGAAACCTACCGAGATTACGTCTGCACTGTCACAGGCCTCAATGAGATATTCGTCGGAGGTCTTGATCTCGTCCACCAGTTTGACCTCCAGCGCGCGGCGGCCAAACCAGATATCGCCGTTTGCAACGGCGGCAATATCCAGTTCCGGACGGCGTTCACCCACGTACTCTTTGAACAACACGTGGGTATCCTCAAGGTCTTCAAGGAATTTGGTTCTGCCTTTATCCGTGTTCTCGCCGAATACGGTCATGGTGCGCTTGTGCTCACCAGCGGTCAGAATTTCGAAGTCGACGTCGTTTTTCTTGAGGAAACGATGGAAGTTGGGCAGTTGGGCAACAACACCAATGGACCCGAGAATCGCAAATGGCGACGCGACAATCCGGTCAGCCACGCACGCCATCATGTAACCGCCGCTTGCGGCGACTTTATCGACGCAGGCCGTAAGCCGGATACCCTTGGCGCGAATACGGTCTAACTGGGCAGCCGCGAGTCCGTAAGAGTGAACCAGGCCGCCGCCACTTTCGAGACGTATCACCACTTCATCGGTTTCGGGCTCCGCAACGCTGAGCACCGCTGTGATCGAGCGGCGCAAAGAGTCCGTATCGCTGGCCTTGATATCGCCGTCAAAGTCCAGCACGTACACCTTGGGACGGGGTTTTTCCTCAGCATCACCGGATTTGCGCTTGGCCTTCTCGGCTTTCTGTTTGGCCTTGTCTTCTTTTTTACGGGCTTTCTCAAAAGCCTTGCGCTCTGAATCGCTGCGCAGTTTGGCCTGAAGTGACTCCCTCAGCTTGCAGTATTTCTCGTTGAGTTTGCGAACCCGCAGCTCACCGTCACTCCCCTGATCGTCCTTGTCTTTATGGGCAGCGGATAAAACCACTGAGACAATGACCAGAAGCGCCACCACGAGGGTGACCGTTTTCGCAATAAACAAACCGAACTCTGTCAGAAATTCCAAGTTGCTTCTCCAGGATTATTCTTGAGCGCTCGATTGTAACCGAGGTGCCCTGAGGTACAAGCCATAGAACCAATAACAAATTAAAACAAGCGTTCGATCGAGCTTGACACCAGTAATGTCTAACCCTAAAGTCGAATGGCTACGTCGGCTCACCCGGGCTTCCATGCAGGCGAAAGGCCAGGAACCAGAAGCCGTCAATACGCCACGACAACCATCAATAAGGGTAAAATAATGTCTGTAGCTCAGATATTCGAGAAACTCGAACAAAATTTTAACGCGGACGCAGCTGAAGGCCTGGATCTGGTATTCCAGTTCGACATCGAGGACGACAAGACCTATCACCTGGTTATCAAGGATGGCACCTGCAAGATGGCTGAAGGCGCCCATGACGATCCTTCCGTCACCCTGATCATGAACTCCGAAACCCTGCAGGGCATCGTTTCCGGCGAAACCGATGGCATGCAAGCCTTTATGGCCGGTCAGCTGCGCGCTGAAGGCGACATGATGCTGGCAACCAAGCTGGGCGAGCTGTTCAACATGGGCTGATCGATAGGCTGATCGCTCTTTGAACGCCAAAAAAAACCTGCCCAAACGGCAGGTTTTTTTTGGCCATTGAATAACGCAACAGGGCTAAAGCCCCACGTCCTCCAATGAGGATTCCGCCAGCTTCAACAGGTCAGCATTTCGATCTTCGCGCCTGCCTACACTCTCTATATAGTACTCAAGGGACGTTAGTGCGTCCGCCAGTGCTTCCAACACCTGAGCCTGAGGCGCTTCCCTGGCATCCAGTAATCGTTCCTGAATGGACGCCGCCACACGCTCCAACACCGAAGCCGCGCCGGGATCGTCCAGCATGTGCAGACCACCCCAGATACTGTGCAACGTAGCAGGCAGGTTGGCGAGGTGGAGCTTGTCGTAGTCGGACTCGATGAACGCCGTTATGGCACGTTTTGCGAGGGTCAGCGCACTTTTCGCTTCGTCGGCCACCACGTAGGTGGCTTCCTGAAGGTAAAGAGATTCTTCACGGGTACGCTGCCCACCAGCAAGAGCGTCGGTTTCCGAGGTGATGCCACGAACCACGATTTGCATCACGGCGTCCTCGATACCCAATACGGAATCGGCCAGCTTGTAGAGCTCATCGTCCGCTGGCAGGCGACTCTCTTCCTCCCAGGTCCGCAACTTCACGGCCTCACCCCGGGCCATGGTTCCCAGCTGGTTGAGATCCAGCATCACCAGTGTATTGGCAAGGCGCTCAAGCGCATCTGCAATGGAGGACAACTCCGCCAGGTCCGGCTCGATGCCGCGCTCAACAATGTCCAGCTTGTCCTTTAGCTGATTCAGTTCGTCCTGCAACGCCGTCGACAACGATTTGAGAACATCGGTGCCCGGGCCATAAAGACGACGGGCGTGGGCATCAAGCATGGAGTCCGGGAATTCCGCGGGCGTCAGTCGATAAGCTGACAACACGGAGGTTACCTCGGGATTTGCCGATCCACTTCTATAGAGCAGGTACACCAGATCACGAATGAGAGAATCCGGCGCATCCTTGGCCGTGGCCACCTTGCCGACGTATACGACTTCACGGGAATATTTCTCGATACGCATGAACATGCGCTTGCGGGCTTTGCTGAACCCCATGACCCGATCAAGCATGGTATCCGCCACAATGGCAACCAGACACCACATCTGCCCCATGGGCTGCCCCTGGCAAAGCCGAGCAAATCCACGCGCCGCCCGGCCAAACAACTTTTTACTCACCACATCGTTCTTTTCACGAAGCACACCCAACAGCGCGACCTGGAACGTCAAACGCATACGGCGGGCCAGTATCTCGTATTCCGCTTCGTTACCGTCAAACGCCTGAAGAGAAAGCCCTGAGCAGAAGTCCGGCCGTTCCTTGACGTCAACATCGAAGAAACAGGATTCCGGGTAGGGTTTTTCCTTGCGGGCTTCGCGCAGATCATTGATAACCGGCAGCAGCAGCTCCGGATGGTCCGCACGTTGCTGATGATAGTATTCAACATAACGGCGCAAAATGAACAATGCGCTGTTGAGAGTCGTCAGGAGGATATTCTTGTCATCGTTGGCGCCAACGGGAACATCATTGGCCATACTGACGGCTTCCTGGCACAACAGAGTGCCGGCACGCAGTTCGACAAGAATGAAAATACCGCGGAGCTGATTCAGAAAATCCACACAGTTCTGCAGATCCTCACCGCTTTCACGGTTTTCCTGAAAGCGTTCAAGGCTGGACTCTGCCTGTCTGATGGTCTGCTCAATCTCACTTTTGACCAGATCAAATGACTGTGATTTCGTCGCCAGAGACGATTGAACCATAAACGCTTCCTGTAAATTATGCGGAAACTACCGCGTCCTGTTCTTGGAATGTGATCTTTTCGGTTGTTTGAAGAATCACTTTATGAGCCAGATTTACCCTTCCCGGCTAAAATAAAAAGTTCGCGAAAACTCGCGAACTTATCATTACTTATAACACAAAACTCAAGTAGCTCAAGAAAGCAGGAATGTAACAAAACGTACAGCGCGACACACAGTTCGCACTGCCAAAAGAATATTCTGCTTAGCTCGGCTTATTCTTCAGCTGTAAGCTTATCCCATACAGTTGTACCGGCCTGCTTTGCCAGCAATGCCATGAATTCGTCGTGGGCGGAGCGCTCATCGTCACTGGCCCTGGGTACCGGCAATGGATTGCGATTATCCGCCAGGCGACGGATACCGCCCTCACCGCCAGCTTCGTCACCGCCAGCGTCCAGGGAGAGCGCTGTCTGCCCGCCAGTCAGCAAAAGATAGACGTCAGCAAGGATTTCCGCATCCAGCAAAGCGCCGTGCAGCTCGCGATTACTGTTGTCGATCCCGTAACGCTTGCATAAGGCGTCCAGATTGTTTTTCTGGCCGGGATGCTTCTTGCGGGCAATGGCAAGGGAGTCCACCACGCCGCAATGTTCAGTCGTCCTGCGAACAGGCTTCAGACGGGCAAATTCGGAATCCATGAATCCAATATCGAACGCCGCGTTGTGAATAACCAGCTCGGCCCCTTTTATGAATTCAAAGAACTCGTCGGCTATTTCGGCGAATTTTGGCTTGTCCGCCAGGAACTCGTTGGTGATGCCATGAACCGTTATGGCTTCCGCCTCCACTTCCCGCTCCGGGTTAATGTAGACGTGATAGTGCCGACCGGTAATCTGACGCTCCATCAACTCAACGCAGCCAATTTCGATAATCCGGTGACCTTCCGTCGGGTCGATACCGGTGGTTTCCGTATCCAGTACAATCTGTCTCATGGTTTTCCTATGGTTACCCCATTGGTTACGCCGTTGTTATCCGGCGTTCGCCAGTTCTTCCACACCGCGATTGGCCAGCTCGTCTGCCAGCTCGTTGTCAGGATTGCCCGAGTGCCCTTTCACCCAATGCCAATTGACCTTGTGGCGGGCCACCTCATTGTCCAGCTCCCGCCAGAGATCTTCATTCTTGACCGGCTTCTTTGCGGATGTTTTCCAACCGTTTCGCTTCCAGCCCGTCATCCATTCGGTGATGCCCTTACGGACATATTGGGAATCGGTATAAAGTTCCACGTCGCAGGCGCGCCTGAGCGCTTTCAAACCCTGTATCGCAGCCATCAACTCCATGCGATTATTGGTGGTATTCGCTTCACCACCGTGCAACATCTTGTTGGCATCGCCGTACCTCAAAACAACGCCCCAGCCTCCTGGCCCAGGGTTGCCCTTGCAGGCCCCATCGGTATAGAGAACAACCTTACCGGCCATCAATACGCCTCGACATGCTTGTGTTTCAGTATGGCGCACCGACCGTTTTCGGGGCGCGCCGGGTAGTCACGGGAAGCTCCCACTGCGCCCCGTCCTGGCAAGGCAATGACTTTCTGCCCCTGCCAGGCTGGTCTCCGTTGTAACCTGGAGTAAACGCGTTTTTTGGCAAGGATACAGTAATAAGCCCCCACCGGCAGGAAACGGTTGCCGCACACCCTTTCCATCAGGCCCCTGCGCTCTGCGAGTGCCGCCCGCTGAAGCGGAACCTGGAAAAACGAGGAGCCCGAGGACTCCACAGAAAAGTCCAGTAGCCGGAGCCAGTCCTCCATGCGTCCCTTCATCAGAAAACGACCACCCCAGGGGCCTTCATGGTGCCTGGAAACCAGTTTCCTCACGCCCCAAAGGCTAAACGGGTTAAACCCGATCAGCACCATCATGCCCTCCCCCCTAAGCACCCTGGAGGCCTCTCGCAAAGCCTGATGGGGATGCGGCGAAAAATCCGCCGTGTGGTGGAGAATCACCAGGTCCATGGAGTCACCGGGAAAGGGCAACTCATCGGCATCGCAGACCGCCACACCGTCGGGAATGGAAGACTGCCAGTTCGGCGTCGTCAGAACACGTTGGGCAAAATCCGTCCCACTGGCCAGTGGCAGGCGATGACTGACGGCAACCTGCAACTGTCTCGCACCGGAGAGGGCGCGAACATGGCGCTCAACGCAGGCGCGCTGGTCAGCCAGCAGTGAACGGCCCAGAGGCGTCTGGAACCAGCTCTCGAAGCTGTCATGTCGGGCGGGATAGTCAACGTCACCTGTTGGGCTCATTGCTGCGTTCCCCTGGTTCGTTTCTCCGGTGTTGGGGCACCGGGATTAATACTCTATGATAACAGTCACACTCGTATCGCACATGTGGAGCCTATGCTGACCATTAACGCTATTCCAGCCTTCAATGACAACTACATCTGGTGCCTGTCCAACAGTGAGGACCGTAAGGCATTGATCGTGGACCCCGGGCAGGCGGAGCCGGTCATCGAGTTCCTGGCAGACAACGGACTGGAACTGGACACCATCCTGGTGACCCACCACCACCCTGACCATGTTGGCGGCGTGAGCAAACTCGCCGGAACAGTATCCGACTGCAGAATCATCGGCCCGGCGAATTCTCCCTTCAAGGGCGCCACCAGTGAGGTGCACCCCGGGGATGACGTGGTCTGGCAACAGCTCACATTCAGTGTCCTTGGTGTTCCCGGGCACACTCTCGACCACATTGCCTATTATACCGACGTTCATGTCAACGACCGTCCGGTCCTGTTTTGTGGCGATACCCTGTTTGTGTGCGGTTGTGGACGCCTGTTTGAAGGGTCTCCGGAGCAAATGAAACGCTCGCTGGAAAGCCTTAGGGGCCTGCCAGACGACACAGCCGTGTATTGCGCCCACGAATACACACTAGCCAACCTTAAGTTCGCCCGTCATTGGCTACCTGATGACGAGCCGCTCAGGGATTTCGAAGCCCGCTGCCAGAAACGTCGCGACGATGGCATGCCCACCGTTCCATCCATCCTTGGTGAGGAAAAGCAACTTAACCCTTTCCTGCGCTGGGACGACAAGGCGGTCATCGAAGCTGCGCACCAATACGCTCAGAAAGCGGGCCTGGCCGTCGAATCGGACAACGACGTGTTCGCAGCCACAAGGCACGGCAAAGACACATTCTAAAGGACACGTTCTAAAGGATACGCTCAGAGGCGGGTAACAATTTCTATCAATGACGTAACGCGAGTCTTGTTGACCCCCCGAAAAGCCTTCCAATAGAATCCGTGAAACTTTTGTGTCATAACTCATTAAATATGCCGGGTTTTCATACAGTTCACCCCGGCGTCGACCAGCCACCGGAAGTAGTCATATGACGGTCTCGCGATTTTCCACCCTGTTTCTCCTTGGCGCACTTGCCAGTGGCTGCAGCGCTCTTGATCCTTTCTCAGAGTCTCCATCAAGTGACGTACTGGCCTCAGAAAAACTGACCGTGGCCGCCGGTGACGATGAACTTAAAGAAGCGATTGAGTCCTCGCCTGGTGACGAATCAACCGGCCGCGCGTCCCGGACGAAGCTCGACGACGCCATCGACCCAACGCTCAAGAAAACCGCGGAAGACGCCAGGGAAAAGCTGGACGATCCTGACCAGAAGATCGCGGAAGAGAATGACGCCACACCGGACCTGTGGCACCGCCTGCGGGCAGGCTTCGCGCTGGATCACGATGCCAGCGAACCCAGGGTCCAGGCGCAACTGAACTGGTACAAAAAGCACCCGCGCTACATTGATCGAGTCGTCGATCGTGGCAGCCGCTACCTGCACTATATTGTATCCGAAGCCGAAAAACGTGGGCTGCCCACGGAACTGGCCCTACTGCCCGTGGTGGAGAGTGCCTTCGATCCGTTTGCGTACTCCCACGGCCGTGCTGCCGGCCTGTGGCAATTCATTCCTTCCACGGGCAAGTATTTTGGCCTGACCCAAAGCTGGTGGCATGACGATCGCCGCGACATCATTGCTGCCACCGACGCGGCGCTGACGTACCTTGACCGACTGGCAACGCGATTTGACGGCGACTACATGCTGGCACTTGCGGCTTATAACAGTGGTGGGGGCACGGTTTCCAGCGCCATGCGCCGCAACCGCAAGCGCAATCAGCCAACGGATTACTGGTCCCTCGACCTGCCTCGGGAGACTCGCCATTACGTCCCAAAACTGATCGCCCTGGCAAAGATCTTTGATGATCCACAGGCCCACGGCATCGAACTGCCCCCGCTGGACGACGAGCCCTACTTTGAAGTCGTCGACACCGGTTCGCAGCTTGATCTGGCCCAGGCAGCGGAACTGGCCGGTGTCGATATCGACGAAATTTACCTGCTCAACCCCTCGTACAATCGCTGGGCGACGTCACCGGAAGGTCCCCACCGTCTGCTAGTTCCCCGCGACCAAGCTGAAACCTTCGCTACGGCCCTCAAGGGCATGGATCCGGCGAAGCGCGTTTCCTGGCGGAACTACAAGGTGGAATCCGGCGACACCCTGAGCACCATTGCCAAACGCTACTCCACCACACCCTCGGTGATACAGCAGGTCAACAACCTCGACAGTCACATCATTCGCATCGGCCAACGGCTGATGATTCCCTCTGCTGCCGAACAGGCGGGCACCTATTCCCTGAGCGCCAGTGAACGACTCGCCAGGAAGCAGGAACGGAGCGGCAAGAACGCCAACGGCACCCGGGTTGACTACAAGGTTCGCTCCGGGGACACCTTCTGGGATATTGCCCGCGAGCATCGGGTGTCCGTCCGCCAGCTGGCGTCCTGGAATGGCATGGCACCTGGTGATCCTCTGATGCCCGGCAAGAAACTGGTCATCTGGTCCAAGTCGAAACAACCCGCCATGCTGGCCAGCACCAATCGTGGCAAAGGCATGGTACGCAAGGTGGGCTATCAGGTCCGCAAAGGGGATTCCCTGTCGACCATCGCCAGCCGGTTTGCGGTTAATGTGAGAGACATCGCAAGCTGGAACGACCTCAACACCTCACGTTATCTTCAGCCCGGGCAAAGTCTGGTACTCTATGTCGACATAAGAAACAGCCCCTGAGTCTGAACCGAAACGTGCGAGATCTATGACAAGAACACGGAAAGCCTCATCCCTCATCAATGTTTTGACCGTTACCGCCATGGTTCTCCTCCCATGGCAATCAGCTTCAGCCGAGCCGGACGCACGTCACGGCATCGCCATGCACGGCGAGCCCCAATACTCCGAAGGCTTCCCGCACTTTGACTACGTTAACCCCGGGGCGCCCAAGGGCGGCGTCCTTCGAATGGCCGTGGTGGCCAATGGATTCGACACCTTTAACCCTTTCGTTATTCGCGGTGTAGCCGCGGCGGGCATTAACACATACCTATACGATACGCTGATGGAACCGTCGGCGGACGAACCCTTTTCCGCGTATGGCCTGATTGCCGAGTCTATTGAAACCCCGGAAGACCGCAGTTACGTGACCTTTCATCTGCGTGATGAAGCCCGGTTCCAGGATGGTGAACCCATTACCGCGAAGGACGTGAAGTTTTCGTTCGATGTTCTGACCACCAAAGGCCATCCTTTCTATCGCAACTATTATGCAGACGTGTCCGAGGTAATCATCGAAGATGAGCGGACTATCCGCTTCGAGTTTGGTGACACCAACAACCGTGAACTGCCACTGATTCTTGGCCAACTGCCCGTTCTTCCAAGTCATTACTGGAAAGATCGTGAATTTGGCGACAACGGTCTGACACCGCCCGTTGGCAGTGGCCCGTATCGCATTAACGACTTCGAGGCGGGCCGCTCCATCACCTTCAAACGGGTGGAGGATTACTGGGCCAGGAACATCGGAGTGCGAAAGGGGCGGTATAACTTCGATGAAATTCACTATGACTACTACAAGGATGACACCGTCGCCCTGGAGTCCTTCCGTGCCGGTAATTTCGATTTTCGGGTAGAGTCCTCGGCCAAGAACTGGGCCACCGCCTACACCGGTAACCAGTTTGACTCCGGCAAGGTTAAAACTGAAGCCGTAGAACATGGCCGCCCTGCCGGCATGCAGGCGTTCGCGATGAACACCCGCCGCCAGGTATTCAGCGACCCTCGTGTACGGGAAGCGCTGGCTTACGCGTTTGACTTTGAATGGGCCAACAAAAATCTTTTCTTCGGGCAATACACCCGTACCTCAAGCTACTTCGAGAACAGCGAGCTGGCGTCATCAGGACTGCCCGAAGGCCGCGAACTGGAGATCCTTGAGCCTTACCGCGATCAATTGCCCGACGATGTATTCAATGAAGAGTATCAACCCCCTTCGACGGCGGGTAAAGGTGGGCTTCGCGATAACTTCCGTACCGCCCTGACGTTGTTACGGGAGGCCGGCTATGAGGTCAGGGATGGCACCATGGTGAACCGGGAAACCGGTAATCCCCTGGCCTTCGAGATCCTGATCTTTCAGAAAACCTTTGAAAGGGTGGTGCTGCCCTTCAAGAACAACCTCGAAAGACTCGGCATTGATGTGTCCGTACGCCTGGTGGATACCAACCAGTACATCCAGCGCCTTCGTGAGTTCGACTACGACATGACCGTCCAGGGCATCGGCCAGTCCGACTCTCCTGGCAATGAGCAGCGGGAATACTGGCATTCCTCCAATGTCGATGTGAAGGGCTCGCGCAACTATATGGGGGTGGATAGCCCGGTGGTGGATGAATTGGTCAACCTGGTCATCCAGGCGCCTACCCGGGAGGAGCTTGTTCATCGTACGCGGGCGCTGGACCGTGTGCTGCTGCATGGACACTACGTGATTCCAAACTGGTACCTGGCCAAGGATCGGATCGCCTACTGGTCGTTCCTTCAACGGCCGGAGACGGTTCCCAAAAACGGTGTGGACATCAACAACTGGTGGGTAAAAAGCACTGACCAATGACGCAGATCTCTGATACAACTTTGACGGAGTTCCGCTGAATGGGCAGTTATATCCTCAGGCGCCTTGCGCTGATAATCCCCACCCTCCTCGGGATCATGCTGCTCAATTTCGTCATTGTTCAGGCCGCCCCTGGCGGTCCCGTTGAGCAGTTGATTGCGGAAACCGAGGGGCACGGTGGTAGCGCCCTTTCCCGGGCCAGCGGCGGTGGTGCCGGCGGCGAGGTTACCTCCTCAAGTGGCGACAGCCGCGGCTCCCGTGGCCTGCCGGAAGAGCTGCTCAAAGAAATAGAGGTTATGTACGGCTTCGACAAGCCGGCCCACGAGCGATTCCTGAAGATGCTCGGGGATTACGCCACCTTTGATTTTGGCGAGTCCTTTTTCAGGGACCGCTCGGTGATCGAACTGATTCTGGACAAGATGCCGGTGTCCATCTCCCTGGGGTTGTGGTCCACCCTGATCATCTACCTGATCTCGATCCCCCTCGGCATCCGCAAGGCGGTCACCGACGGATCGCGATTCGACGTCTGGAGCAGTTCTGCCATCGTGGTGGGTTACGCCATACCAGGCTTCCTGTTTGCGATACTGTTGATCGTCCTGTTCGCAGGGGGCAGTTATCTGGACTGGTTTCCGCTGCGGGGGCTGACGTCGTCCAATTTCGATGAACTTACCTGGTACCAGAAAATCGGAGATTACTTCTGGCACCTCGCATTGCCTGTAACGGCCAATGTCATCGGTGGCTTTGCCACCCTCACCCTGCTGACCAAGAACTCTTTCCTCGATGAGATCAGCAAGCAGTATGTGGTGACCGCCAGGGCCAAGGGTCTGGAAGAGAAACAGGTGCTTTACGGGCATGTGTTCCGCAACGCCATGCTGATCGTCATTGCCAGCCTTCCCGGCGTGCTTGTGTCGCTATTCTTCACCGGCTCATTGCTGATTGAAGTGATCTTCTCCCTGGATGGCCTGGGATTACTGGGCTTTGAGGCTGCGTTGAACCGGGATTATCCGGTGATATTCGGCACCCTCTATATCTTCACGCTGATGGGATTGGTACTGAAGCTGATCAGCGATATCACTTACGTTCTGGTGGATCCCCGCATCGATTTCGAAAGCCGGGAGGGATCGTAGGTATGGTGACGCTCTCTCCCATCCAGCAACGGCGACTGCGCAACTTCCGCAATAACCGTCGTGGCTTCTGGTCCCTGTGGATCTTCCTGGCCCTCTTTGGGCTCTCGCTTATCGCCGAGGTGATTGCGAATGACGTGCCACTGGTCGCCTACTACAAAGGGGATGTTTACTTTCCGATCGTGGAAAGTGTACCCGAGGAGACGTTCGGCGGGTTTCTGCCCACCGAAGCCGACTACCGCGATTCGTTTATCGCCGATGAAATCGAGGCAAATGGCTGGATGATCTGGCCCCCCATTCGTTTTAGCTACAACACCACGAACTATAACCTTGAGGTACCATCTCCGGCCCCACCCAGCGCTGAAAACTGGATCGGCACCGATGACCAGGGCCGGGATGTGGCTGCGCGGGTGATTTACGGGTTCCGCATTTCCGTCCTGTTCGGACTTGTGCTGACCATTCTCAGCTGCATCGTGGGCGTGGTTGTGGGTGCTATCCAGGGCTACTACGGTGGTAAGGTTGATCTGCTGGGGCAGCGATTTATCGAAGTCTGGTCAGGGCTTCCGGTGCTCTACCTGCTGATTATTCTGTCCAGCATCGTGCAACCCAATTTCTGGTGGCTGCTGGGCATCATGCTGTTGTTCAGTTGGATGGGGCTGGTGGATGTGGTTCGCGCGGAATTCCTGCGCGCCCGCAATTTCGAATACGTTAAGGCCGCGAGAGCCCTGGGTCTGGGCAACCGCAAGATCATGTTCCGCCATATCCTGCCCAACGCGATGGTGGCCACCCTCACCTTTCTACCGTTCATCCTGACCGGTGCCATAACCGGCCTGACGTCACTGGACTTCCTGGGATTTGGCCTACCGTCCGGGTCACCCTCACTGGGTGAGCTGATCGCCCAGGGTAAATCCAACCTCCATGCCCCGTGGCTGGGTATATCGGCGTTTGTGTCCCTGTCCATCATGTTGACGCTGCTGGTGTTTGTCGGTGAAGCCGTCCGTGATGCCTTCGATCCGAGAAAGAACTGATATGTCGCAACTGCTGGAAATCCGGGATCTGTCCATACATTTTGACGACACCATTCAGGCCGTGGATCGATTGTCGCTGAGTATCGACAATGGTGAAACCGTCGCCCTGGTGGGAGAAAGCGGCTCAGGGAAATCCGTATCCGCCCTGTCCATCCTCCGACTGCTCGACGAACGCCACGCCAGTTATCCCTCAGGTGCGATCCTGTTCCAGGGAGAGGACATGCTGAAGGCCAGCCAGAAACGCCTTCGACAGATCCGCGGACGTCACGTCAGCATGATTTTCCAGGAGCCAATGACCTCGCTCAATCCATTGCACACGGTGGAAAAGCAGATCAGCGAAACCCTGGCACTGCACAAGGGGATGCGTGGCCCACAGGCTCGTGCCCGTTGCGTGGAACTATTGGACCTGGTCGGCATCCCCTCGCCTGAAGAGCGCCTGACGAGCTACCCTCATCAGCTCTCCGGCGGCCAGAAGCAGCGCGTAATGATTGCCATGGCCCTCGCCAACGAGCCGGACCTGCTGATCGCAGACGAGCCGACAACAGCACTCGACGTCACTGTCCAGAAGCAGGTACTGGAATTGTTAAAAGACCTGCAACAAAAGCTGGGCATGGCGATCTTGCTGATCACCCACGACTTGTCCATCGTGCGGCGCTATGCAGACCATGTCGTGGTGATGGAGCAGGGACAACTGATCGAGGAAGCGCCGACAGCGCAGCTGTTTGAAGAGCCACAGCATGCTTATACCCGTCGCTTGCTGGACGCGGAACCACCGGCCTCGCCGTCGGGCGCCGTGGTCGACAACAAGTCGCTGCTGGACGTGAACAACCTAGATGTGCGCTTCGTCACCCGCAAAAGCCTGTTTGGTCGGCCTCAATCGTGGTTTCAGGCGGTCGATGACGTCAGTTTCTCGCTCAACGAAGGCGAAACCCTGGGTATCGTTGGTGAAAGCGGAAGTGGCAAGACCACGATCGGCCACGCCCTGCTGAAGCTCACTTCCAGTCGCGGCAGTATTCGGCTCAGCGGCGAAGAACTCGGTCCGCTCGACCAGAAGCAGTTCCGGCCATGGCGCAGCCGTATTCAGATTGTGTTCCAAGACCCATTCGGTAGCCTCAGCCCGCGGATGTCAGTCGCCGAGATCGTGCGTGAAGGCCTGGAAATACACGTACCGGCAACACCCGAAGAGCAGGACCGAAGGGTCATACAGGCGCTCACCGACGTCGGGCTCGACCCACAGGCCCGTCACCGCTACCCCCATGAATTCTCCGGCGGTCAGCGCCAACGCATTGCCATCGCCCGGGCGCTGGTGCTGCAGCCGGAACTCATCATTCTGGACGAGCCCACCTCTGCCCTGGACAGGACGGTGCAAAAACAGGTGATTAACCTGCTGCGGGATCTCCAGGACAAATATGGTCTAAGCTATGTGTTTATCAGCCACGATCTGGCCGTGGTCCGGGCACTGAGCCACAAATTGCTGGTACTGAAGAGTGGTCGGGTCGTGGAATACGGCGATGCCGCCGGGATATTCAATACACCAAAGCACGATTACACCCGTGAACTGCTTGGGGCGGCCCTGTTCTACAGCCAATAAAGCGCAATGACAGGCCACGCCCGATTACTACGACCAATTGAGCGTTACCCGCACCGCTGCGGTTCATGGATAATGCCTTAAACTGAAACACAGGGAGAATCGTTATGGGATTACTCAGTGGCAAAAAAGCACTGATTGTCGGCGTTGCAAGCAAACACTCGATCGCTTATGGCATCGCCGAAGCCTTTGCCAAACAAGGCGCCGAGCTGGCATTCACTTACCAGAATGAAAAGCTCAAATCCCGGGTAGAGAAATTCGCCGAAGGCTGGGGCAGTTCGCTGATTTTCCCGTGCGATGTTGCCAGCGATGACGAAATAGAAGCTGTGTTCACCGAACTGGGCAAGCACTGGGACGACATCGACATTATTGTCCACTCTGTCGGTTACGCCCCGGCCAACGAGCTGGATGGCAACTATGTGGACGTCACCACGCGGGAAGGCTTCCGCATCGCCCACGACATCAGCTCCTACAGCTTTGTTGCCCTGGCCCAGGCCGGTCGCAAGATGATGCATGAAAACAGCTCCCTGCTGACCCTCAGCTACCTGGGTGCCGAGAAAGTACTGCAGAACTACAACGTCATGGGACTGGCCAAGGCTTCCCTTGAGGCGAACGTTCGCTATATGGCCGGCAGCCTGGGGCGTGATGGCATCCGGGTCAACGCCATCTCGGCAGGGCCAATCAAGACCCTGGCGGCCTCTGGCATCAAGAGCTTCCGCCGTATGCTGGCCGAGAATGCCAGGCGGGCACCGTTACGCCGCAACGTGACGACCGACGAAGTGGGTAACGCTGCTGCCTTCATGTGTTCTGACATGGCCAGCGGCATTACTGGTGAAATCATGTACGTTGATGCCGGCTTCAACATTACCGGCATGGGCGAGTTGGAAGACTGAAGCTCGCGGTTTTCCCGGCAGGGCTTTCGGGCCTTGCCGGGGCGACTTAACCCTCAGACATCGCCTTTGCGACGGCTTCCACCCACTCCAGATAGGATGTGTCATCCGACTCCAGTATCTGAAGTCCCACCAGCCAACTGGTTTCAGTGCTTGCACGACACCAGACAACCTCCACCATCAGACCAAACGGCTTATTGTCATCCTCCAGACTGACCCAGGCAGGTAAGAGTGCACCCTGGGTTACCGGTTCTGCGGTCGTCAATCGGATACCACGGGCAGAGACATCGCTGGTGCGTGATACCAGAGACCGCCCGGACTGATCCCCCTCGACATCCGGAATCGGCGATTCCAGCTCCAGGGTCACACTTGCGCTCGCAGCCAGCCGGTACTCGGAACGGTTATCCCCAGATTCCGGAGCATCCTCGTAGTCGCCAAAACTGTAATCGATATCGCTCATGATCATCTATCCGATAGTGTTTTATCCGGTCAGTTTCGACCGACCCTGATACGGCCAACCACCCGCGACAGAGCGTCATCAAACTCTGCAGAGCTACCAAGTACGCGTACCCGGCCCATCACCACGTGATCCACGAGTTCATCCACCAGGAATTCGCGGCGATTCAGCCCCAGTCGGTCCACAAAAACCAACTTCCGGGAGGCATTGATCCGTACGGCCAGCTTCAGGCGAACGGCATCCTTGCCCTCACTGCTACTTTCCTCGACGATCCAACCGCCCAGTTTGATGCCTTCCACCAACTCCCTCGCAGCGGTCTCCCGCTCCTGCAACAGGCGTTGCTGCTCGGCTTCTTCATCAGCGATACGTCGATCTTCTGCCGCTTTCTTCTGCCTTGCGAGTTCAGCCTGCCTGGCGGCTTCCTCCTGTTGGCGCAATTGTTCCGCTTCCGCCTTTTCCCGACGCAAGGTTTCTGCCCGGGCTCTCGCCTCCCTGGCGGCTTCTTCCCGTTGCAACGTCTGGCGTTCAAGCACCACAGATAGCGAGGTAATGGTTTCCGCCAACACCTGACCGAAGGGAGTCAATGGTGGTAATAATCTCAGGGTGCCGCTATCGAGAGCCGTGGAGAACCTTGGCCAGGGCATTAGTCCCAGTTTGACCCCGGCACCATTGGTCCAGAGCACTTCGCAGGTATCCGGTAGCAGAGCAAAGAAATACCGACGTCGCTCCGCGGCACCCTCACCTTCCACAAACCATTTTCCCAACAACGGCTCAACCTCGGCCTCGGGCGGTGCGGAAAACGACAACCAGGAAGGATCCCAGGAGAATCGGTCGCCTTCCGGCAACGCGGAAACCAGCTCGGGCGTTTCGCCCCTCAGACGATCCACCATAACCGACTGGATTCCTTGCAGGGCCGAGTCATCCAGGGGCTTACCGTTGACGCGGTTCCAGACGTCGCTGATCCGGTCACCAATTTGCTCCCCCACCGTATAGAGGCGGTTCCTGTCCTTGTCGGAAAGCGCCGGATCACCAATCCAGACAAGCCATTCCAATAGTTTGCTGGCATGCCGCCAGTTGTCGCCCTCGGTGCCTTCCTGCCAGACAATCTGCTTGATCAGGGCAAACCAGTGATCAAAGATAAACCGAACCACGGCTTGCGGCAGCTGACGATTCTGGAGGGCCCGGCCCACCAATGCCCTAGCCGTCTGTTCCGACTTTCTTTGACGGGCGGCGCCCTGCTCGGTTTCCAGCAACCGCTGACGTAAACGCTCATTCTGCTGTTCGCGCTTTCCCGCATCCTCTTCCCACTGACGGCAGAATTCGATAACCGGCCCGACGTCCCCGGAATCGAAACAGCCGGACACCGCTATGGTCAGTGAATCCAACTGATCCAGGAGGGCCCTCCCTGAGCGCCCGCCGGAACCACTCCATCCCCTGCAGTCCTGCAGGCTGTCAAGCCAGTGCACGATGGTATCGTTCAGCGCTCCGGCTCCCTCAAGGTTCATTCGCCAGGCGAGAAAGAACCGAAGGCGGGCAATTCGCAGGGCCAGTTCGGGATGGAGGCCGCTGGTCTTGAGAAACACATCCATGATTCGGTCCGCCACATAGGCGGAATTGATCTGCCTGACCGACCAGGTCAAGGATACCGAGCGGATAACGCGGGTCACGGGCTCATCCCGCTGCTCCGTCCAGCAGGACAGCAACAATGGGCGCCAGTCGCTGGCTGCGTCTGCAGCAACCTTTCCCGCGGGATAGGGAAGATCGGGTACACGAATGCCTGAAAGCACGTCCCCAATCCTCTTTACCACCTGTTTCCGGGACAGTACTTTGCGCTTTTTCTGCGTGCTCTGCTGCATCCGTTCCCCGCGCGTCAGAAGCGTTGAAAAGGTTCATCAAATAACGCAGTATAACCAACTCGCCGGGGTTTACCGCAACTAAGCGCCGGCCAGTCATGTTTTATGCGACGGGGATAACAACAGAATGTCGGGCACCAAACTAGAGAATCTGAATGTGGCGAGTCAGGAACCTTTGATTACCCCTGAAGCGCTCAAGCAGGAGATGCCGCTTTCCGGCAAGGCCGCGGAAACCGTGGAAAAAGGCCGCCAGGCCATCTATGACATCATGGACGGCAAGGACCATCGCCTGTTTGTGGTGGTGGGCCCCTGCTCCATTCATGATGTCGAAGCTGCCCGGGAATACGCCGCCAGGCTGAAGAAGCTGGCAGAAGAAGTCAGCGATACCCTGCTGATCGTCATGCGGGTGTATTTCGAGAAGCCTCGCACCACCGTTGGCTGGAAAGGGTTGATTAACGACCCCCACCTCAACGACACCTTCGACATTGAACAGGGCCTGCACATCGGCCGTCGTCTGCTCCTGGATATCTCCGAGTTGGGACTGCCCACGGCGACAGAAGCACTGGATCCTATCTCCCCGCAATACCTGCAGGATACAATCTCCTGGTCCGCTATTGGCGCGCGCACCACAGAATCTCAGACTCACCGGGAAATGAGCAGTGGCCTGTCCATGGCCATTGGCTTCAAGAACGGTACCGATGGCAGCCTGGACGTTGCAGTTAATGCCATGAAGTCGGTCTCTCACCCTCACAGCTTCCTCGGCATTGACCAGCAAGGCAAGGTCGCGGTCATCCGTACCCGGGGTAACAATTACGGCCACGTGGTTCTGCGTGGCGGCGGTGGCAAACCCAACTATGACTCAGTCAACGTTGCCCTGTGTGAACAGGCGCTGGAGAAATCCAAACTCCGTCAGTCGATCATGGTTGACTGCAGCCACGCCAATTCCAGCAAGGACCCGGCCATACAGCCTCTGGTATTGCAGGACATCACCCATCAGATCGTTGAGGGCAACCAGTCCATCCAGGGTTTGATGGTGGAAAGCAACCTGAATTGGGGCAATCAGTCGATTCCTGAAAACCTGGCCGATCTTAAATACGGTGTGTCCGTGACGGACGCCTGTATTGACTGGGAGACCACTGAAAAAGCCCTGCGTGACATGCGGGAGAAACTGAAGGACGTTCTGCCGAAGCGTCGGGGCTGATTTCAGCCCCCGATCCAGTCTAGCCTGCTTCTCAAGGTCACCACGTTGCCGATGATGACCAATGTGGGGGCGGGCACCGCATTCCTCTCCACCCTTTCCACGATGTTTGTCAGGTCCCCGGTCACAACCTGCTGGTGGGGCGTTGTCCCTCTTGAAACGAGCGCCACCGGCATCTCCGGAGACATACCGTGGGCAACCAGTTGCTGGCAGATAATCGGTAGCCCGACCAGGCCCATGTAGAACACCAGGGTCTGGTTGTTCTGGACGAAATCCTTCCAAGGCAGGTCGCAGGTGTCATTCTTCAGGTGGCCGGTGACAAACCGAACTGACTGGGCGTGGTCCCGGTGCGTAAGCGGAATGCCGGCGTAGGCGGCGCATCCGGAAGCAGCGGTAATGCCGGGCACCACCTGGAAGCGCACACCGGCCGCCGCGAGGGTTTCAATCTCCTCGCCGCCACGGCCAAAAATAAAGGGATCACCACCCTTGAGCCGTACCACTTTGCGTCCCTTGCGGGCGAGTTCCACCAGGCGGCTGTTGATCTGATCCTGGGGCAAGGTGTGGTTAGCACGCTGCTTGCCCACATGAATACGCTCGGCGGATTCAGGAATAAGTGACAGGATTTCCGGCGACACCAGGCGGTCGTACAACACCACTTCCGCTGACTGGATCAGGCGCCACGCCTTCAATGTCAGTAACTCCGGATCACCGGGGCCGGCACCCACGAGTGCAACCTCCCCTTCGGAGCTATTCGGATTTTCCGTTACCGGATTCTTGTGGTACCGAACTGGTGCAGGCTTTGCACCAACGCCCTTCCATGGTGCATCGTCGAGTCTGTCACTCATTGTATTCTGTCTACGCCTCCCATATACGGTTTCAGGACCTCGGGAACCAGGATGCTGCCGTCTTCCTGTTGATAATTCTCCATCACCGCAATCAGTGCGCGGCCAACGGCAAGCCCGGATCCGTTCAAGGTATGAACGGGCTCCGGCTTATTGGTTTCCGGGTTACGCCAGCGTGCATGCATGCGCCGTGCCTGAAAATCCCTGGCGTTGGAACAGGAAGATATTTCGCGATATTTGTCCTGGCCCGGTAACCAGACTTCGATGTCATAAGTACGGGCGGCCGCAAACCCCATGTCGCCGCCACAGAGGTCAACCAACCGGTACGGTAGTTCGAGGAGCTGCAGTACCTTTTCGGCGTGCCCGGTCAGCGCCTCGAGCGCCGCTTCGGAGTCCTCCGGGCGAACGACCTGCACCAGCTCCACCTTGTCAAACTGGTGCTGGCGGATCATACCGCGGGTATCACGGCCGTAAGAGCCGGCTTCACTACGGAAACAGGGAGTGTGGCAGACCAGCTTCAGGGGCAGTTCTGCTGCATCAAGAATGGTGTTGCTAACCAGGTTGGTGGCCGGAACCTCCGCCGTGGGAATCAGGTAAAGAGGCTTCTCCCCGTCCATGCGGAAAAGGTCTTCCTCAAACTTGGGAAGCTGGCCCGTCCCAAAGAGCGTGTCTGCGTTGACCAGGTACGGCACGTAGGCTTCCGTATACGCATGCTCGTCTGTGTGGAGGTTGATCATGAACTGGGCAAGCGCCCGATGCAGGCGGGCAACCGGGCCGCGCATCACAGCAAAACGGGAATGAGCCAGACGAGTGGCGGTCTCGAAGTCCAGGCCACCAAGGGCTTCGCCCAGGGCAACGTGGTCCTTTGGTTCAAAATCAAAGTGTTTGGGGGTGCCCCAGCGACGCACCTCAACGTTATCGTCTTCGCTTTCTCCGGCCGGCACGGTGTCGTCGGGCAGGTTCGGTATGCTGGCGAGGAAGTCGTTCAATTCCTCCTGTAACACCCGCAACTCGTCTTCCGCTTCTGACTTCTGTTTCTTCAGGTCTTCCACTTCGTCCAGTAATGGCTGTATGTCTTCACCGGCCGCCTTGGCCTTGCCAATGGATTTGGACCGGCGGTTCTGCTCGCCCTGCAGAGTTTCCGTTTTCACCTGGATCGCGCGACGGCGCTCCTCGAGCTGATCGAATGTGGCTTTGTCAAAGGTGTACCCCTTGATAGCAAGGCGACGGGCGATCTCTTCAGTCTGGGTGCGGACACGTTTGGGATCGAGCATGATTATCCTGTTTCTGTTGTTCACGATTGACTGGGCATTATACCTGCGCGGCCGGCTATGACCACAGCGGGCGAAAGCGGCTGGCGGATTTCAGCGTTGCGGGTAACGTTTGCGGTCGCTGTTGCGGTTCCAGTCGTCGAGCCGGCCACGCTTTTCGGCGAGTTTGATTTCCAGGCCCCGATGGACTGGCTCATAGTAACGGCGCTGGTGAATGGCCTCGGGGAGATAGGATTCTCCGGCGGCGAATGCTTCCGGCTCGTCATGGGCATAACGGTATTCGTCACCGTGCCCCATGGACTTCAACAGTTTGGTGGGGGCGTTGCGCAGGTGAACGGGCACCTCATAGTCCGGGTCATTGCGGATATCGGCCATACACTGGTTAAAGGCGGAATAGACCGCGTTACTCTTGGGCGAAAGGGCAAGATAGGTAACTGCCTGAGCGAGCGCCAGTTCGCCCTCGGGGGAACCCAGTCGCTCCTGGGCCTCCCAGGCGTCCATGGCAATCTGCAGCGCCCTCGGGTCGGCATTGCCTATGTCCTCGCTGGCAATTCGCGCCAGACGCCGGGCCACATACAACGGATCACAACCGCCATCCAGCATGCGACATAGCCAGTACAGGGAGCCATCGGGGTCGGAGCCCCGCACAGACTTGTGAAGTGCCGATATCTGGTCGTAGAAGACATCGCCGCCTTTATCGAACCGCCTCAGGCTGGTTTGCAGCACCTGTTCCAGATGATCGGAGGTAATTCTGGCGGCACCGTCTTCATCAGGCTCTGCAAGATCCGTTGCCACTTCCAGAATATTCAGCGCACGCCTGCCATCGCCGCCCGATGCGGTTGCCATTAGCTCCAGGACGCTCTTTTCCACGGTGAATCGCCCTGCCAGCCCCTCTGGTGAAGACAGTGACCGCCCAAGCAGTTCCAGAATGTCGGTTTCTTCAAGGTTCTTCAGTACGTAGACGCGGGTACGGGAGAGCAACGCACTGTTCAGTTCAAAGGAAGGGTTCTCGGTGGTGGCACCGACAAAGATGAAAGTACCGTCTTCAATGTGAGGAAGAAACGCATCCTGCTGGCTTTTATTGAAACGGTGAACTTCATCGACAAACAGCAGGGTGTCGCGCCCTTCGCTGCGCTTGCGGTCTTTCGCCCGCTCAACAATGAGACGGATATCCTTTACACCGCTGAGAACGGCCGAAACGGTCTCAAAGCTGAGATCACTGAGGTTGGCCAGCAGGCGGGCGAAGGTGGTCTTACCGACACCCGGAGGGCCCCACAGGATCATGGAGTGGAGCTGTCCCTGCTCAACCGCCCTGCGGAGCGGCTTGCCCTCGCCCACCAGGTGTGCCTGGCCGACGTATTCATCAAGGCTCGCCGGGCGCATTCGCGCAGCCAGCGGGCGGAAACCCTGCTGTTCCGCGAACAGGCTATCCTGCATCAGGCCCCGTCCCGGATCACATCCACGCTGTCAGGGTAATTCAGGGTAAACGCATTGTCCTCCACCGGGGCGTTCAGGCGAATGTCCTCGAAACTGAGAACGCTGAGCTGCGCCAGTGAATCCTGCATGCGCATTTCCTGCAGCTCACCGTTATGGAAGGTCAGCCTCAGGGATACGAACAGGGAATCCTCGCTTCGCGGTTCCAGGGTGAACTCACGGATATTCTCCCCAGGAGAGCGGGAGGACACGCGATAGGTCTCATTGAGGTTATCAACCTCACCACTCAAAAGAAGCGCTGGTGTTGTCTGTACACGCTCGTCCAGGCTGTGGATGGTGACCTGTTCCAGGTCCGGATCGTAGACTTCCACGGTTTCACCATCACTGACGACGAACTGTGAATGGGGTTCACGAGTTTCCCAGTAGAACAACCCAGGACGCTTGGCCTTCAGGGAACCACGGCTCTCCTGAACGCGATTGCCGTTTTCGTTAACCACGATCTGAATAAAATCAGACTGGAAGGATTCGTAATTCTTGAGCAGCGCAGACAGATCCGCTGCGGCCTTTGCACTGGTATCTTCCGCCATGGCCGGCGTGATCACCGATATCAGGGCCGAAAACGCGGTGACCAACCAAAGGGCTTTTGCTGAAACTCTCATGAATCGCTACTCCTAATCTCTCGGTGGCGGTGGTGCCAGAACTTCACGGGCGCCATTATGCCCGGCTGCGCTGACCACACCGGATGCTTCCATGGCGTCGACCAGGTTCGCGGCCCGGTTATAGCCGATCTTGAATTTACGTTGTACGGATGAAATTGACACCCGCCTGCCCTCAGTAACAAAGGCTACTGCCTCGTCGAACAGAGCATCCCCCTCACTGTCACCGCCGCCTTCACTCAGGTTAGGCACGCCAGGCAGGTTCTCGCCTTCGGCCCCGTTCAGTACATCGTCCACATAAACGGGCTCTCCACGTGCTTTCCAGGCGCTGACAACCCGGTGAACTTCGTCGTCGTCTACGAAGGCACCATGCACCCGTACCGGCAGTCCAGAGCCCGGGGGCAGGTAGAGCATGTCACCATGCCCCAACAACTGTTCCGCCCCACCCTGGTCCAGTACCGTGCGGGAATCGATCTTGGACGATACCTGGAAGGACATCCGCGTCGGAATGTTGGCCTTGATCAGGCCCGTGATAACGTCCACAGACGGCCGTTGCGTAGCCAGGATCAGATGAATGCCGGCGGCACGGGCTTTCTGGGCGATCCGCGCAATGAGCTCCTCGACCTTCTTGCCAACGATCATCATCATGTCGGCAAATTCGTCAATGACCACCACGATGAACGGAAGGGTTTCCAGTTCCGGGCGTTCCTGCTCGTCATCCGCCAGGTACTCATCCGGCTTCCACGTTGGGTCCAGCAGTGGCTCACCCGCGGCGGCTGCATCCTTAACCTTGCGGTTGTAGCCGGCCAGGTTGCGTACACCCAGGCTCGCCAACAGCCGATACCGGCGCTCCATTTCCGCTACACACCAACGCAGCGCGTTGGCCGCGTCTTTCATATCGGTGACCACCGGCGCCAACAGATGCGGAATACCATCATAGATGCTCAATTCAAGCATCTTGGGGTCGACCATGATGAAACGAACTTCTTCGGGAGTGGCTTTCAACAGCATGCTCAGTATCATGGCGTTGACGCCCACCGACTTGCCGGAACCGGTTGTGCCGGCCACCAGCAGGTGCGGCATCTTCGCCAGATTGGCCACCATCGGGTTACCGCCGATGTCGTTACCCAACGCCAGGGTCAAGGCAGACGATGAGTCCTGGAACACCCGGGCGTTCAACACCTCACTGAGCCGGACCATTTCCCGCTCTTCGTTCGGTATCTCGATACCCACCACGGACTTGCCCGGAATCACCTCAACCACGCGAACACTGAGGACCGCCAGGGAACGGGCAAGATCCTTCGCCAGGTTGGAAATCTTGCTGACCTTGACGCCTGGCGCGGGTTTAATCTCAAACCGGGTAATAACCGGCCCGGGGTTAACCTCGACCACTTCCACGGAAACGCCGAAATCCGCGAGCTTTTCTTCCAGCAACCGCGACATGTGTTGAAGCGACTCCTCGGAATAGCCCCTTTCCTTGTGCTCCTCCGGTGGGTCCAGCAGGGTTATGGGCGGAATGGTGCTTTCAATATCTTCCAGCAACGACGCCTGTTTGCTCTTGGCGCCATTGGTGCTGCCGGCGGACTGATCATCCCGCTTGAACGGGGATATCTTCAGGGATTTCCCGGGCGGCTTGGAATTCCCCTTTGGCGACGGTTTGGCCACCGGTGTCGTGTCATCCTGGGAGCTGAAGCTTTCCAGCCGAGCGGGTTCGGCATCATCAACTGGCAGTACGCCTTCCAGGCCCGGTTCTTTTCGCTCTGGGCGTGATGCAGGTGCCTTGACCTTTTCAGCACGCGGACCCAGGCCCAACAGGCGCCGCCACCAGGAGTTGCCTGCCGCCGGGGTTTTCTGGGTTGCCACCCTGTCCCGCACCGTGGGCGGCTCCGCTGGTTTCTTCGCGGGTTCGGGTGCAGCCGGGGCTTTTGCTGCCGGTTTGGGCTTTTCCTTGTCGGAAGAGGAGAAAAGGTTTTTGATGGCATTACCGATACGGAGCGTCAGATTGCCAACCTGATCCATCAGCCAGAACCAGGACATCCCCGTACTGACCGTCAGTGCAAACAGGAAAATCGCAATGAGCAGCAGCGTCGTGGCCGGCAGGTTAAAGAAGCGCACCATGGCCTCAGACACCGCGGAGCCCAGCACACCGCCCGACGTTACCCCAAGACCGAACACAGAATAGAGCGACAGTAGGCTTGTCGCCGACAGCAAGATCAACAGGAAACCGCCAAAACGTAGCAGAAACAGCGGCATGTGCATGTCGATAGGATCGTTCCGGCGGCGAATCAACATCAACGCATAGCCGGCGATCATTACGGGAAACAGAAAGGCGACATGGCCGAAAAAGTCACGTAGTAGACTGGCCAACCAGGCGCCCGTTCGGCCTGCGTAATTCTGCACACTGGTATCGTGGCCAATGCTGGCCCAACCAGGATCCGAAGGGCTGAAGGTAACCAGCGCCATTCCCAGATAAATGCACAGTGCGATCAGGGCGATCACCGCTCCTTCCCTGGCCCCCTGGGCCAGGAAGCGACGGAACCGCTCCTGTTTTTCGGTCAACTCACCGGATTTTTTCGCTTTTACGCTCTCAGCCATGAATGCTCAGACAGTTCCCTGACGGTAATTTTCAAGAGCCTCAAACCCGCGTTGCAGATCGGTTTTGAGGTCCTCAACAGCTTCGATACCCACCGAGATCCGTACCAGATTTTCGGTAATACCCGCCTGAACCTTGTCTTCCGGAGACAGGCGACCGTGCGTGGTTGTGGCCGGATGGGTAATCGTGGTTTTGACGTCACCAAGATTGGCGGTAATGGAGATCATTCGCGTCGCATCGATGAACGCCCAGGCCTCCTCCCGGCCACCTTTCACGGTAAAGGAAAGGACTCCACCAAACCCGCTTTGCTGACGCTTCGCCAATTCATGCTGTGGATGATCGGGCAAACCGGCATAGAATACATGATCCACCGCGCCCTGCCCTTCAAGCCATGTCGCCAACTCTAACGCATTGTCACAATGGGCGCGCATACGGATTGGTAAGGTTTCCAGACCCTTGAGGAAAACCCACGCGTTGAATGGGCTCAGGGTGGGACCGGCAGAACGAAGGAAGCCGTAGACCTCCTCCATCAGTGTGTTGGGACCAATAACGACACCACCGACACATCGGCCCTGGCCATCCAGATACTTGGTGGCAGAGTGAATGATAACATCGGCGCCATGCTCAAATGGGCGCTGCAGCACGGGTGTACAGAAACAGTTGTCCACGACGAACAAGGCGTCATTCGCCCGGGCCAACCCGGACAGTGCCTCCATGTCGGCGACTTCGCACAACGGGTTCGTTGGCGTTTCGATGAACAGCATCCGGGTTTCAGGGCGCACCGCAGCCTGCCATTGCGACATATCCGTCAGGCCCACAAAGGTGGTGTCCACACCAAACTTCGCCAGGTACTTCTGAAAAAGCACATTGGTGGTGCCAAACACGCCCCGCGAGCAAATCACGTGGTCACCCGCTTTCAGCAGCGCCATGCAGGTCGCCAGGATGGCCGCCATGCCGGACGACGTCGCTACAGCACGCTCACCGCCTTCCATCGCCGCAATACGGGATTCAAACGCCTGTACCGTGGGATTGGTAAAACGGGAATAGATATTGCCCGGCTCCTCACCACCAAACCGGGCCGCTGCCTGTGCGGCACTGCCATAAACGAAGCTCGACGTTGGGAAAATTGCGTCGCTATGCTCCAGTTGGCCGGTGCGAATCTGACCGGCACGGACCGCGAGAGTGTCCACCGACATGCCCTCAAGATCCGACTCGGGGATCAGAACATGTTCTTCGCGGCGATAGGTCATGACAAACTCCTGTTTATGGCCATGCTGGGTCAGTCTTCGTCGTTATACAGATCAATAATGCCGTTATCGGAGGAATCCCCGGCACTGGCTTGGGACATGTTCTCGTCATTGCGGGCCGCCTCCAGTTTATTGAGATAGGCTGCGTCCACATCACCAGTAACGTAATTGCCGGTAAAGACGGAACACTCCCACCCCTCGATCTCCGGATTAACGTCATTCACACAGGTAATGAGATCATCCAGATCCTGGTACAGCAACCAGTCCGCGCCGATGAGCTCGCCAATCTCCTGAACACTTCGGTCGTGGGCGATCAACTCGTTCACCGACGGCATATCAATGCCGTAGACATTGGGGTAACGAACCGGGGGCGCTGCTGACGCGAAGTAAACCTTACGGGCACCGGCATCTCTGGCCATCTGCACGATTTCCTTGCAGGTGGTTCCCCGCACAATGGAATCGTCCACCAGCATGACGTTCTTGCCCCGGAACTCGAGATCGATCGGGTTCAGCTTCTGGCGCACGGACTTCTTCCGCATCTTCTGGCCCGGCATGATAAAGGTACGGCCGATATAGCGATTCTTGATAAAGCCTTCACGGAACTTCACCCCCAGCCGATGCGCCATCTGCATCGCAGAGGTGCGACTGGTATCCGGTATCGGCATCACCACATCGATATCATGGTCCGGACGCTCCCGCAGCACCTTCTCCGCCAGAGTTTCCCCCATCCGCAGCCGCGCCTTGTAGACCGATACCTTGTCGATAATGGAATCTGGCCGCGCAAAATACACGTGCTCGAATATACAGGGGTAAAGGTGGGCTTCCTCAGCGCACTGCTGGGTATAAAGCGTGCCATCGGTTTCAATGTACACCGCCTCACCCGGCGCGATGTCCCGCACCAGTTTGAAGCCCGCGGCACTCAGCGCCACGCTCTCGGAGGCAATCATGTACTCCTCACCCTCTTCGGTCTTGCGCACGCCATAACAGGCCGGGCGAATGCCGTTGGGGTCTCGGAAACCGACGATGCCATATCCGGTGATCATGGCTATGACCGCATAGGCGCCGCGGCAGCGTTTGTGCACGGCCCGAACAGCCGCAAAAATTTCTTCCTTGGTCGGGTCGAGTTTGCCCAGTTTCTGAAGCTCATGGGCAAACACGTTCAACAGGACTTCGGAATCAGAGTTGGTGTTGATGTGGCGGAGATCGGTGCGAAACAGATCACGGCTAAGGTCGTCGGCGTTGGTCAGGTTGCCGTTATGGGCCAGGGTAATGCCGTAGGGGCTGTTGACGTAAAACGGCTGCGCTTCCGCCGAGCTTGAACTGCCCGCCGTGGGATACCGAACATGGCCAATACCAACATTACCCACCAGGCGGCGCATGTGACGGGTACGAAACACGTCCCGCACCAGCCCGTTGTCCTTGCGCAGGTAAAAACGCTCATCCTGAAAGGTAACAATTCCCGCCGCATCCTGGCCCCGGTGTTGTAATACGGTCAGCGCATCGTAAAGCGTCTGATTCACGTTGGAAGTACTGACTATGCCGACAATGCCACACATGGATACGGTAATCTCCGAAGCGTTAATACTGAATGTTAGCGGGACGCGGAAGCGGGTTCCACGTTATCTTCCTGCTGAGAACCGGAGGGGTTATCCATTTCCCCGCCTGCCGGCCCGAGAAAGCGGGCAAATTCGTCTCCGAGGGTTCTTCTTGACCAATCTTCCACCACGGCCAGACGGTCTATCATGATGGACGTACGCCACCAGGTGTCTTGTGCCAGCGGCGTATAGCGGGTAAGTGCAATCCCGACAATCACCACCACAACGCCCCGTAACAGGCCGAATCCCATACCGAGCACTCTGTCAGTGGCGGAAAGCCCGGTCGCCCTGACCAGATGGCCAATCATGTTATTGATTATGGCACCAACAATAAGGGTACCAAAGAACAGGATCGCGAAGGCAGCGACAAGCCGCACAAGCGGCGTTTCAACGGTGCTCTCGAGGAGAGATTGCATCTGGGGGTGGAATGTCCGGGCAAGGATAAACGCCCCCACCCACGTGATCAGCGAGAGCGCCTCTTTCACAAAGCCACGCTTCAGGCTGATTAGGGTGGAAACAGTTATCAGGGCAATGATGACCCAGTCGATCCAGATCAGCGCATCCATGGAAAACCCGGTGAAAATAAGGAAGCGCGAATTCTATCAGGAAACGTCACCCGACCAAACCGCCCTGTGCGCATAAGTGACCGGAGAAGCCCGGGTTATTTGTCGCCGGAGGTCACCAGGCTGTTGAGACCAAAGGCTTTGTCGAGCGCCTGTTTTGCTCTTTCAGCTTCCGCCTTTTCCGCGAAAGGACCACTAAAGACACGGGTCAGCTCGGTGTCACCGCGTGTCACCTGCTGCAGGTGGGAGTTGTAACCCTTGTCACGAACCTTGTCACGCAACCGCCTGGCGTTATCACCACTGCCAAAACTGCCCAACTGGACAACCCACGCGCCTTCCAGCGAGCGGGTATACTCCGCTGAATCCGTCTCAGTGGCCGGATCAGCGGAGCCGGTGTTGGCCGATGACGACGGCTCTTCAGATGGCGCTGGCTCTGGAGGATTCTGAGGTTCTTCGACGGCATTGGCGACAGGTTGAGGCTCTGTACCCGCCATGTCGGTATCGGGTGTTGGTTGGTCGTTTGACGGCTGGGGGGCCGAGTCCGGCTCGCCAGCCGCATCGCTTTCCTCAAGCCGGTACGCCGGGGCATCGGAAAGTTCTGGCTCGGGTGCATCCACTTCGGGGAACGGCGGTTCTTCCGGGATCTTGATTGTGGTGGATTCGCGCTCGGAATGTGGTTCATCGAACATCATCGGCACAAAGATTACGGCAAGTGACACCAGCACGAGAGCCCCGATGATTCTTTGTTTCAGTCCGTCCACGTTAGGTTGTCCCCTGTTTGTTCCTGCCCCGCCATCATTGACGACTTTCTGTGCCCGATACTAACCGCCCAATGCTGAGAACTCAAAGCTTCGACGACGGAATGAAGGATATTTAAGGCGCCGTTCTCCCCAGGGACACCCTGGCCTGCGCTACCGTGGAGAAGGAGCCGAATATCACCACCATATCCTCCGGACCGGCGCCACCCAGAGCTTCCTCCACGGCCGCTGAGACCGAGACGGAAACTGTGGCTGCAGGCAGCCGAAGCAGACCACCTATTCGGTCAACCAGCTCAGAACCGGACAACCCACGATGAACGTCCAGACCAGCCAGGTGCCACTCGTCGACTACCGGAGCCATTGCGCCCGCTACCCCTTCCACATCCTTGTCTTCGAGGGCGGCGTAGACAGCAATAACACGACCGGCCCCGGGCTCCCGCCGCCCGATTCGAGCCGCCAGCCAGTTGGCGGCGTGGGGATTATGGCCGACATCAACCACCACCCGAGGTTGCTGCTGCAAGACTTCATAGCGACCCGGCAACGTCAGCCGGGCGATAACCTGCTCAATGGCACTGGGCGCCAATTCCGGCGCCAACTGTCTGCCAGCAACGACTGCTGCCGCCAGACTGTGGACGGGAAGCCCGTTGTCTGGCAGCAATACCCGGTCGCCGTAGCGAGGCTGCTCCAGCCAAAGACTGCCAGCTGGTGCTATGCCTGGGTCGCAAGGCACCAATTGATACGTCTCTCCAGGCCTTTCCAGCTGGACCTTCTGGGCGGCCGCCTGCTGCAATACCGACTCAGGTGGATCGATATCGGCGTAGACAGCGGGTATGCCGGGGCGAAGGATGCCCGCTTTCTCAAAACCGATGACCTCACGGTTGTCTCCGAGAAAGGCAACGTGATCGATATCAACGGAGGTAATAATGGCCAGATCCGGATCCAGAACGTTGACCGCATCCAGGCGCCCGCCCAGCCCAACTTCAAGAACCCAGTCCTCGACACCCGCTTCCTGGAACAGTACAAAAGCAGCGAGGGTTCCAAACTCGAAATACGTTAGCGTGGTATCACGGCGAGCTTCCTCTACCCGGGAAAACGCACGGACCAACTGGTCATCGCTAACATCCGCCCCGTTGATCCTTACCCGCTCGTTATAGTTCTGGAGGTGGGGAGAGGTATAGGCCCCGGTGGACCGCCCCGATGCCATTAACAGCTTCTCAAGTGCCGCTACCGCACTGCCTTTTCCATTGGTACCTGCGATGGTGATGATTCGCCCGGCCGGATTGCGGCGAAACAGGCGTCGCAACACCAGCAGCACTCGGTCGAGGCCAAGGTCGATTTCAGAAGGGTGGATCGATTCGAGGTAACCAAGCCACTGGTCAAGCGTGGCTTTATCGCCCGGGACAGCATTGCCCCGGGCGACAGGGCTATTCTGCGGGGGCATCGGTTTCCGGTCGCTCCGACACTTCGAACTCGATGGGCGCTTCCGTGGCCGGCTTATCCAGATCGGTAAACTTGGCCAACAAGGCAGCAATGCGCTCACGCATCTGATGCCGATGAAGAATCATGTCGATGGCGCCATGCTCCAGCAGGAACTCGCTGCGCTGGAAACCTTCGGGCAGCTTTTCACGAACAGTTTGCTCGATAACACGAGGACCGGCGAAACCGATCAGCGCATAAGGTTCCGCAATGTTCAGATCGCCCAGCATGGCAAGACTTGCGGAAACGCCACCGAATACCGGGTCGGTCATGACCGAGATATAGGGAATGCCCTCCTGCTTCATGCGCTCAAGCACGGCGGCCGTCTTGGACATCTGCATCAGCGACAGGATTGCCTCCTGCATCCGTGCGCCACCGCTGGCAGAGAAACACACCAATGGAATCCGCTCTTCCAGGCACACATTGGCCGCCTGAACGAACTTTTCACCCACGACCTGCCCCATGGAGCCGCCAAGGAAGTTGAATTCAAAGGCCACCGCAACCAGCGGAATATCCAGGCAGGAGCCACGCATGGCAACCAAGGCATCTTTCTCACCAGTGGCTTTCTGGTTCTGGCTCAGGCGATCCTTGTAACGCTTGCTGTCCTTGAACTTCAGGCGGTCCCAAGGTTCCAGATCAGCCGCGATCTCCTGGCGGCCGTCGGCGTCCAGGAAAACATCCAGACGACGGCGGGCAGTTATCCTCAGGTGATGCTGGCACTTGGGGCACACGTCCAGATTCTTATCCAGCTCCGGCTTGTACAAAAACGCCCCGCACTTGGGACATTTCTTCCACAGACCTTCAGGAACACCGGTCCGTTGTTTGGATTCCGAGCGGATCTTGCTCGGCATGATCTTGTCCAGCCAGTTACTCATGATCTCATCCTGTCCTTTGATGCCTGCGGGAACCCGACTGTCACGAAGCCAGGCTGTCCAGTGCTTCTCGCATCGGGTGGAGCAGATCCGACAATGCCCGTTTGAGCTGATCAGGATCCGCCTGATTTCGGGCTATTGTATCGACCAGTACACTGCCGACAATTACACCATCGGATACCCGACCGACCGCTGCCGCTGTTGCAGCGTCACGAATACCAAATCCAACACCCACCGGAAGCGCGGTCAGTTCGTGAATATGGGACACCTTCGAGGCCACTTCATCCACATCGATCTTACCGGCGCCCGTAACACCCTTGAATGAAACATAGTACACATAGCCCGAACTGTGCTCACTGATTGCACGAATTCGGTCGTCCGTCGTGGTTGGTGCCAACAGAAAAATCGCATCAAGGTTCCGGGCCGTGAACAATGGCGCCACTTCGTCCGCCTCTTCCGGCGGCAAATCCACCGTCAGGATACCGTCAACCCCGGCATCAACAGCCGCGTCAGCGAATTTCTCCTGACCCATGGCCTCCATCGGGTTGAGGTAACCCATCAGCACGACCGGTGTGGCATTGTCTTTCTCACGGAACGTTTTCACCATTCCCAGCACCTGACGCAATGACGTCCCGTGCACCAACGCTCTCTCACACGCCTGTTGAATCACCGGGCCGTCCGCCATTGGGTCGGAGAACGGTACGCCCAGTTCGATGATATCAGCACCCGCCGACACCAAAGTGTGCATCAGGTCAACGGTCAGATCCGGATGTGGATCGCCAGCGGTAATGTACGGAATCAGCGCCTTGCGACCCTGCCCTTTCAGGGCTTTCAGCACCCCTTCGATTCGACTCATGCCTGCTCCTGTGATTATTCCTGCACTGCAGTCCGTACCAGCCCGGCGACCTGCCGTCAGATACCGGGCAACTGCTTAAACTTCTATGCCATCCAGTTGAGCGATGGTGTGTATGTCCTTGTCACCGCGACCGGAGACGTTGATCACCACCATCTGGTCCTTATCCATCGTAGCGGCCAGCTTGATAGCGTAGGCCACCGCATGGGCGGTCTCAAGCGCGGGCATAATACCCTCCACCCGTGTCAGCTTCCGGAAGCCATCCAGAGCTTCATCATCGGTCACCGACACGTAGTGGGCCCGGCCAATGTCCTTGAGCCAGCTGTGCTCAGGCCCGACGCCCGGGTAATCAAGGCCGGCACTGACCGAATGGGTGCCCGCGATCTGGCCATTCTCGTCTTCCATCAGGTACGTCCGGTTACCGTGAAGCACACCCGGACGTCCCGCGCTCAGCGGCGCCGCATGTTTTCCGGTCTCAATACCCAGGCCACCGGCTTCCACACCGTACATCTCCACACTCTCGTCGGTCAGGAACGGATAGAACATGCCGATGGCGTTGGAACCACCACCGACACAGGCCACCAGCGCATCCGGCAGTTTACCCGCCTGGGCCAGGGACTGTTCGCGGGTTTCTCGCCCGATGACTGACTGGAAATCACGCACCAGCAGTGGATAAGGGTGAGGCCCGGCAACCGTACCAATGATGTAGAAGGTGTCGTCAACGTTCGCCACCCAGTCACGCATCGCGTCGTTCATGGCGTCCTTGAGTGTGCGCGTTCCGCTCTGAACGGAGTGAACCTCAGCGCCAAGCAGTTTCATCCGGTAAACGTTCAGGGACTGTCGCTTTACATCCTCGGCGCCCATGAACACGTGGCACTCAAGGCCCAGGCGCGCGCACACGGTCGCTGTAGCAACGCCATGCTGCCCGGCACCCGTTTCCGCAATGACCCGTTTTTTACCCAGGAAACTCGCGAGCAGTGCCTGACCGATGGTGTTATTTACCTTGTGCGCGCCCGTGTGGTTAAGATCTTCACGCTTCAGCCAGATTTGTGCACCACCGGTTTCCCGGCTCAGTCTTTCAGCAAAGTACAGCGGGCTGGGCCGGCCAACATAATGCGCCAGATCCCGATCAAACTCCGCCTGGAACTCCGGATCGTCCTTTAGTCTTTTGTACTCACGCTCCAGGGTCATCAGCGAATCAAACAGGGTTTCGGAGACAAATCTTCCGCCGTAAGCACCAAAGTGACCCCGTGCATCCGGAAGCGCCTTGAGCATTTCTTCAGTCAGTTTCATCGACACGGTGAACCTCGTTTATAAAATCAGTGATCTTTTCGTCGTCTTTGATGCCTTTGCTGCTTTCCACACCACCACTGACATCGACGGCCCAGGGGCGCACCTGCGCAACAGCGCGGGATACATTATCAGAAGCCAGGCCGCCGGCCAATATGAGAGGCAATGGGCGCGTGGACGGTATCAATGACCAGTTAAAGGACTGTCCGGTACCGCCGTATTTCTTCGGGTCCCATGCGTCCACCAGCAGGCCGCTGGCGTTACGGTAATGCTCAAAGGCATGTTCGATATCATCAGTTTCGCGCACCCGCACGGCTTTGATCCAGCGAACACCGAAACTGTTGCAAAATTCCGGAGATTCATCGCCATGAAACTGGAGAAGCCCCAGCGGCACCTGTGACAGCACCTCCCGGACGTATGACGCTTCGGGGTTAACAAACAGCCCCGTTGCCGCTACAAAGGGAGGAACCGCATCCACCAGCTCCCTGGCGGCATCAGGTGTCACATACCTTGGGCTGGGCTCGTAGAATACAAAGCCCAGGGCATCCGCTCCAGCGTTGGCAGCGGCAATAACGTCCTGCTTTCGGGTGATACCACAGATCTTGACCCGGGTTCTCATAAGCCGTCTATCGCTGTTTTCGGTGTATGTGAGTCGGGCTGCGTGGTCGGTTTTCATCAGCCTCAAACCAGGGTGCGACGAACGCTGGCCCGCACTGAGCTGCCGGGATAGAGAACCCTTCCGGATACCCTACATCCACCAGATACAGTCCATGGGGCGGTGCCGTTACGCCTGCAACAGTCCGATCTCTGGCCTCAAGTATCTCACGAATCCAGGCCGGCCGCTGCTTCCCTGTACCCACCGACATCAGTGCACCGGCGATATTGCGAACCATATGATGCAGGAACGCATTTGCCTGCACATCTATTACGACGAAGTTCCCTTTTCGGGTTACCTCGATGGCTTCAAGAAACCGAATGGGTGACCTCGACTGGCAGCCAGCCGCACGAAATGAGGAGAAGTCGTGCTCACCGCAAAGAAACTGGGCAGCCTGATGCATCAGCGCTGCATCCAGGGAGCGAAACGTCCAGCTAACCTGGCCATGAAGGATGCCCGGCCTTACCGCATGGTTATAGATCACATAACGGTACCGGCGATACGTCGCGGAAAAACGGGCGTGGAAGTCATCCACCCCATTACCGGCCCAATGAACCGCAACATCCTGCGGCAATGAAGTGTTGATTCCCATGACCCAGGACCGGGGATTACGCACCGAGGGCGTCTCGAAATGGGCAATCTGGTAACTGGCGTGCACGCCCGCATCTGTGCGGCCCGCGCATACGAGTTCAACAGGATGGTCAGCAACCTTTGAAACTGCCTGGGTCAGTTCTCCCTGAACCGACCGCACGCCTGATTTCTGATATTGCCAGCCGTGGAAGCCCCGGCCATCGTATTCAAAGGCAAGCGCGACCCGCCCCGCCCCGATGGCGCCGTCAGTGGTCAGTGGTTGTGGCGTAACAAACAATGAAGTGTCCGGATTGGCAAGCTGATAATAAAAAACAAAACGCCGGCTTTAATCCGGGACGGGCCCGGTAACCGGCGTTTCGCATTCGCTGTACTGATTATATCGAATCAGGACAGATTTTTAAGGAGATCCTGCGCTTCCGCTTTCTGCTCCTCATTTCCTTCCAGAGCCACTTCCTCAAGGATATCCCTGGCTCCATCGACGTCGCCCATTTCCACGTAGGCTCTGGCAAGGTCAAGCTTGGTTGACGCTTCGTCGGTGCCTGTCAGGAAATCGAAGTCATCGTCGTCGCCAAGATCGGCTTCTTCGATGTCATCCGCGCTGGACGCAGCCTTTGAGGATGCGGGATCAGATGCCACGGGAGGCTCACCTGACTCTTCCTCCGCGGACTCGGCAGCCGCGAGATCATCATCGCTGAGTTCTGGAAGATCTTCTTCCACTTCCTCGACGCCTGCAACGGTCTCTTCCGGATCTGCGGGCTCCTCACCCGTAAGGGCATCCTCAAGGCCGAGCTCTTCATCCAGAGGAGTAGAATCCTCCTCCTGCTGATCGTTATTCGCATCTGTACCGGCGGAATCGCCGGAATCGGCAAACTCTTCCATAAGCGCAAGGTCCTCGTCGGAAACGTCAAGCTCAAGGTCGTCAAGTTCGCTTTGTTCGTCGTCGGAAGACGTCTCATCTTCGCCGGCAACTTTATCCAGCTCAGCATCCAGCTCGTCCAGGAAGGATTCGTCCAGGGAATCCAGATCGCTTTCTTCCAGGTCGCCTTCTTCCAGGCTGTCAACTTCCAGCTCTTGACCTTCAGAGTCGTCAGCGCCGGCTGTTTCCAGATCGTCCTCATCAAGTTCCAGTGAGTCGAACGCATCCGAGTCGTCCGTTGTTTCGCTCGACTCCTGTTCATCCTCCGCGAAATCGAGGCTCAGATCATCGTCTTCCTCGGATGTTTTCGGCTCCTCGGCTGAATCGTCCTCTAGTGAAAAGTCGAAGGCGTCGTCAGCCAGATCATCGGATTTTTCTGTGGTCGCCTCTTCTTTACCACTCGAGGTATCGATACCAGAGAGGTCATACTCGATCAGATCATCCGGGCCCGGTTCCTTTTCGGATTCCTCGGCGTAGGTGTCGTCAGTTTCGTCCAGATCGGAAAAATCCGTCTCCAGGCTACCAAACTCATCTTCAGCCTCATCTTCCGATGTGCTGTCCAAAGCCGGCTCATCAAATACGGTATCCTCGTCACGTGAGCTGGTGTCGAAAGAATCCGATCTCAGCTGAGATTCCAGATCGTCAATGCTAGGCATTGACTCAGCCTCTTCGAGGCGAGCGCGCATTTCGTGAGCTTCGGCGATAGCCTGTTCGTCGTCCAGGGTCTCAACCTCACCGAGCTGCTTCTCAAAGGATTGTCTGTCCTGGGTATCCGCGTACACCCCAAGCAGTTTCAAGCGCAGATCTGTACGACTGGGTTCACGGGAAATTGCGGTTTCCAGAGACTGTGCCGCCTGATCCATGCGCCCATACGCAATGTAGGCGTCGGCTTCCGCCAGAGGGTCACTCTCCGGTGCATCCGCACCGTCTTCGTCATCCAGGGTGAGATCGAAGGTATCGGTCTCCGCGTCGGTTTCACTATTCAGCTGGTCGTAAAACGCTTTTTCACGATTGGCATTGCGACGCGCCAGCAACAGCAGAAGCAACAACAGAACAACCAGACCACCGCCAAGCGCTATCTGATACATCGGGTTGTTGGTAATCGCGCTGATGATGTTATCCGGAAAGCCCTTGTCAGACTCCGCCGGTGATGTTGACACCTCGCTGGCAGGCTGCTCGGATGCCGGTGATGCTACATCGGCTTCCTGCTGACCGGCCTCTTCCTCAGGCGCGGTACCGGCATCCATTTCATCGGACGCAACGTCGGCCTCTGGCATATCGGCATCATCACCCATCGCCGGTGCGTCAGCACCTTCTTCGGCGCCCGCTGCGGTGGTTTCATCCATGTCGGTTGCCGCAGGATCAGCCGCATCTTCGTCGGTGGCCATACCGTCCGCGGCATCCATGTCTTCTGCGGCCATATCAGTAGCGTCGCCATCGGGGGACGTTTCCATCTCCTCTTCAGCGACTTGCGCAGACAATGTCTCCGCCTGAGGTGCATCTGCGGGTTGGCCGCTGTCACCTTGAGCCTGCTGCATTTCGGCAAGCTGTGTATTTTTCAGTTCCAGCAGACGCTGAAGGGTTTCCACCTGATTTTGAAGATCATCAACCCGACCACCCAGCTCTTCATTTTCTCGCCGGGCGCTTTCGAGCTCTTCCATGACGACGGCGGAGCCGGCGTCTACACCACCGGCGGTATCACCGTCACCGCCGGCAGAACCGCCCTCTTCGGCATCACGAGTGCTGCTGTCTTCACTTGCAAGCAATCGAAGCTCATCACCGCCAGTCTGTTCACCACCCGCTTGCCCTGAAGCAACTTCGGTATCTGTGGCATCCACCGTGCGCTGCGGCGTCGAGAACGCTTCGTTCTGTGCGGCCACCTGTCGATTAGCCTCGGCACGGGAACGACTGCGAATCTGTTCCATATCCGGCACCCGCAGCACTTCACCACGCTTGAGCCGGTTGATATTGCCCGCAATAAACGCGTCAGGGTTCAGGTCCTGGAGCGCAAGCATGACCTGTTGCATGGACACACTGCTGTCGGGGCGAACACTCTCAGCAATATTCCAGAGGGTATCGGAAGGCCCGGTGGGCCCGAGAGTCCTCGCACGCTGAGTGGTTGTGCGCCGGGGCTCCTGGGATGTCGATCTGGCCTGCTGTTGACGCGCTGGCTCGGAAACCTGGCGAGTGGTTGGAGCGGCAACCTCTTCCCGCACACCGGACTCCTCCGCATACACCGGGGGGTCAACCAGAACCGCGTATTCCCGCATCAGCCGCCCATTGGGCCAGGTCACTTCAAGCAGGAAATTGAGGTAGGGTTCCCGTAATGGCTCACGGGACGACACGTTCACCACCAGACTGCCATCGCTGGCTGTGGTGACGCGGAAATCAAGTTTGGTAAGGAAATAGTTCCGGTCGATACCAACCCGTTCATAGGCCGAATCGGGAGCGATGTTTACAAATACATCACCAGGGTCGACGCCCTCGCTTTTACGCAGACTGATATCCGCGTCCAGAGGCTCATTCAGATAGGACTGTAATTCAATCTCACCCAGACCCAGGGCCTGTGCGACGCCAGAACCAAGCCCTCCCGCCAGAGCCAGAGCAACCGCAAGCTTGCGTACCTTCATGCTTTTTCCTTACCAGTCTCCGTTATTCGTTACTGTTTTCACAAACAGAATCGGACGAGGTTGGATGACTTCCGTCTTGATTACTATCGTTATTATGTAAAGTTTTTAATATTCAGCCCGGCAAGTATTGTTGATAAAACCTCTTTTATCAATCAATCAGCCGCAGTCCTTGCACCATTTTTTCATAAATGGTCGGGAACATATTGTTACCGAACGATGATCCGGTGCCCCCGAATAGCCAAAGTCTAGCCCACAAGAACCCAAACATGTACAAAACGCTTCCGAAAATAACAGGGGCGGAGGCGTATTTCAGCCTCCGCCCCCAGCCGGTTCTCTGAAACCGGACACAGTTGGCATAATATTGCCCGCTGCGGGACTGCGTTACTGCTCCTGCAGTATGCGAAGCATCCGCCTGAGCGGTTCCGCAGCACCCCACAGCAACTGATCACCAACCGTGAACGCTGAGATGTACTCAGGCCCCATGGTCAGCTTGCGGATACGGCCAATGGGAACACTCAACGTACCCGTAACCTTCGCCGGGGTGAGCTCCCGAAGGGTGGCATCCCGCTCATTGGGAATCACCTTCACCCAGTCGTTGGCTTTGGCCAGGATGGACTCAATCTCGGAAACCGGAAGGTCCTTCTTCAATTTGATGGTCAAGGCCTGACTGTGGGAACGCATGGCACCGATGCGAACGCAGATGCCGTCGATCGGAATCGGATTGCTGCTGCGACCAAGAATCTTGTTGGTCTCGACGCCCGCTTTCCATTCTTCCTTGCTCATGCCGTTATCAAGCTGCTTGTCGATAAACGGAATCAGGCTGCCTGCCAGAGGCACTTCAAAGTGCTCGGTGGGAAAGCCGTCCGAACGCATGGTTTCGGTTACCTTGCGATCGATATCGAGGATAGCCGAGGATGGATCCGCCAGCTCGTCACTCACGCTGCCCTTCAGCTCGCCCATCTGGTTGAGCAGTTCCCGCATGTTCTGGGCACCGGAACCAGACGCCGCCTGATAGGTCATAGGCGATACCCATTCAATCAGGTCCTGCTCCAGCAGCCCACCAAGGGCCAGCATCATCAGGCTGACAGTACAGTTCCCACCAACGTAGTCCTTCACGCCCTTCGCCAGGGCATCGTCAATCACGTTGCGGTTGACCGGATCAAGAACGATGACGGAATGATCGACCATCCGCAGCGTGGAAGCGGCGTCAATCCAGTACCCCTGCCATCCGGCATCACGGAGTTTCTGGTACACGGCACCGGTGTAATCCCCGCCCTGGCAGGTAACCACCACATCCAGCGTTTTCAGGGTATCGATATCGAAGGCATCCTGCAGCGCAGGCACACCCTCTTTGCCTACGTCCGGTGCCGGCTTTCCGGCCTGGGAAGTGGTAAAGAAGATCGGTTCGATATCTGCAAAATCGTTTTCTTCGCGCATGCGCTGCATGAGGACAGAGCCCACCATACCGCGCCAGCCAATAAGTCCAACTCGCTTCATGTGCGACCTTTGAACCTCGTTTTATGCCCGCCCTCTACCTGTATCGCTGGCAGGGACAGGATGGATGATCCCGCGACAACCGCATCGCGTTGTCGTCGGGTCTCAAAACTTGCCGGCCTCAGAGTGCCGCCAGAACGGCATCGCCCATCTCTCGGGTCGATACCTTCCGGCCCTCAGAAGACATGATATCCGCTGTCCTCAGGCCCTGATCCAGCACTTTGCTGACCGCCGCCTCTATCGCCTCGGCGGCTTTCTCCTCGCCAAGACTGTACCGCAACATCATTGCGCCACTGAGGATCGTAGCCAGCGGGTTGGCTATGCCCTTGCCTGCAATATCGGGTGCAGACCCGTGACAGGGCTCGTACATACCCTGCTTCTCAGAGTTCAGAGACGCAGAGGGCAACATCCCGATCGACCCCGTCAGCATAGCCGCTTCGTCAGAAAGAATATCACCAAACATGTTGCCAGTCACAATCACATCAAACTGTTTGGGTGCCCTGACCAGCTGCATGGCGGCGTTATCCACGTACATATGGGAGAGCTCGACATCCGGGTACTCCCGGCGCAGATCTTCCATGATTTCCCGCCATAAAACAGTCACTTCCAGCACATTCGCCTTGTCGACAGAGCAGAGCTTCTTGCCACGCTGCTGGGCCGCTTCAAAGGCGACACGGCCAATACGACGAATTTCCGATTCCGTATAGGCGTACGTGTTGTAGCCCTGACGCTCCCCACTTTCCAGTTCGCGGACGCCCCGTGGCTGGCCAAAATAGATGCCGCCGGTTAACTCCCGAACAATCATTATATCAAGGCCGGAGACCACCTCTGGCTTCAGTGAGGATGCAGAAGCAAGCTGGGGATACAAAATGGCCGGGCGCAGATTGGCGAACAACTCAAGGTTGGAGCGCAGCCCAAGCAGTCCTTTTTCAGGACGACTGGCCATCGGACGCTTGTCCCACTTGGGGCCACCCACGGCGCCCAGCAGGATTGCGTCCGCCTTACGCGCCTTGTCCAGGGTATCCTCCGGAAGTGGCGTATCCGTTTCGTCGATGGCGGCACCGCCAACCAGGGCGGACTCGAAGTGCAGCTCCAGACCGAATTGCTCGTTTATCTTACGCAGAACCTTTTCCGCTTCGGCAACAATTTCCGGGCCAATGCCATCGCCAGGAAGCATCAGGATAGAACGGGACATAGTGATTCCTTGAAGGTCGATTCGTTGTGGTAATTCAGGGCGGATCAGCGACCGGCATCAAATAACCAGGGTGCCGTTTTGCGCCTCGACGCTTCGTAGGCCTTTATGACCTCCGCGTCTTCAAGCGTAACACCGATATCGTCCAGGCCGTTCAGCAGGCAATGTCGACGAAAATCATCAACTTCAAAGTTGAACGATTCGCCGGACGGCGTGGTAACGGTTTTGGCTTCGAGATCTATCGCCAACTGATAGCCCTCTTCCGCCTCGGTTTCATGAAACAGCCGATCTACAATTTCTTCATCTAAAACAATTGGCAACAAGCCATTCTTAAAGCAGTTGTTATAGAAAATGTCGGCGAAACTGGGCGCAATGATAACGTGGAACCCAAAATCCTCAAGCGCCCAGGGGGCGTGCTCGCGGCTGGAGCCACAACCAAAGTTGCGCCGCGCCAGGAGCACGCTGGCATTTTTGTAGCGATCCTGATTAAGCATGAAATCAGGATTGATGGGCCGCTGTGAGCAGTCCTGGTCCGGCTTGCCTTCATCAAGGTAACGCAGTTCGTCAAACAGGTTCGGCCCGAAGCCGGTACGTTTGATGGACTTCAGAAACTGCTTGGGAATGATCATGTCCGTATCCACATTGGACCGGTCCATGGGGGCAACAATGCCCTGGTGTTGCTTTAAGGCTCGCATGGTGTCTCTCCTGTGGATCAGTTCATCATCTCGCGGACATCAACGAAGTGGCCGTTGATCGCCGCCGCCGCTGCCATGGCCGGGCTAACCAGATGGGTACGCCCGCCGAAGCCCTGGCGGCCCTCGAAGTTACGATTGGAAGTGGAGGCGCAATGCTCTCCCTGCCCCAATTTGTCGGCGTTCATGGCCAGACACATGGAGCAGCCCGGATCACGCCACTCAAGACCGGCTTCAATAAATATCTTGTCCAGCCCTTCCTGTTCCGCCTGAACTTTCACCAGACCGGAACCAGGCACCACCATCGCCTGCTTGAGTGATGACGACACCTTCCGCCCCTTCACGACCGCCGCTGCTTCACGAAGATCCTCTATACGGCTGTTGGTACAGGAGCCAATAAACACACGATCCAGCTTGATCTCGGTAATCGGCATGTTCGGCCTCAAGCCCATGTACTTCAAGGCACGGACAATTCCCTCGCGCTTGATGGGATCGGCTTCCGCTTCCGGGTCCGGCACATTACCGCCAACGCCGGCGACCATCTCGGGAGACGTCCCCCAGCTCACCTGCGGCATAATTTCGGAACCGTCGAGTTCAACAACCTTATCGAACACCGCATCGTCATCGCTGTGCAACGTCTTCCAGTATTCAATGGCTTGCTCGCGCATCTCGCCCTTGGGGGCAAACGGGCGATCCTTGACGTAATCAATGGTGGTCTGGTCTACCGCGACCATGCCCACTCGCGCACCGGCCTCGATGGACATGTTGCAGATCGTCATTCGGGCCTCCATCGAAAGGCCTCGAATCGCTTCACCGCCAAATTCGATCGCACAGCCCGTGCCGCCGGCGGTGCCGATCTTCCCGATAATGGCGAGGACAACGTCTTTCCCGGTCACGCCGGGCCCAAGCTTGCCATTCACCTTCACCAGCATGTTTTTCATTTTCTGCTGAACCAGGCACTGGGTGGCGAGCACATGTTCCACCTCTGACGTGCCGATACCATGAGCCAGGCAGCCGAATGCACCGTGGGTGGAGGTATGGGAATCGCCACAAACAATGCTCATGCCAGGCAGTGTCGCGCCCTGCTCTGGCCCGATCACATGCACGATGCCCTGGCGTTGGTCCTTGATCTTGAATTCCAGGATGCCGAACTCGTCGCAGTTCTTGTCCAGGGTTTCCACCTGAATCCGGGATACCGGGTCAACAATGCCTTCAATGCCTCTGGCGCGGTCGGTGGTGGGTACGTTGTGGTCCGGCGTCGCCAGGTTGGCATCCAGCCGCCAGGGCTTACGCCCGGCCAGCCGCTGGCCTTCAAAGGCCTGCGGCGAGGTGACTTCGTGCAGCAGATGCCGGTCGATGTAGATCAACGCGGAGCCGTCATCCCGCTGTTTGACGAGATGGTCGTCCCACAATTTGTCGTATAAGGTCTTGCCCGCCATGGTTCTCTCTCACTCTCTGGGGGTTTCTGTTTTTTCAGTATGGTTCTATTTTAACGCCTAGCCTTGAATAACCTCAATTCATGTTTTTTATGTTGCGCATTCCATGATGGAATATTAGGCTTTGGGCGAGCCTACCTTAAAGCCGGGCCTGCGTGTTGGGTGCGAGTCGCATGGCGGTAAGAGCCTCCCAAAACACGCCGTAAACCCATCCATGGGGGCTCGGTCGCGCCGTCCATGGCGCTCCACGGTTTTGGGAGGCTCTTACCACCACGCTACTCTGATATTTCCCGGGCCTACACATAGACGATGAATGGCAGGCAACTCACTAGCTTGGGGAGTATGCCGGGAAGACTGTTCCAAAAACGTGGAGCGCCATGGATGGCGCGACCGAGCCCTACAGGGACGTATTAACGGGCGTTTTTTGGAACAGTCTTCCCGGCATGCGACCTTCACCAAGGGACGCAGTCAAAGAGGTAACCACCATGGATGCGAACTCCCTGAAAGCATTCCTGACAATCGTAGACCAGGAGTCATTCTCCGAGGCGGCAGAACTGCTACACCTGACGCAGCCCGCAATCAGCAAGCGGCTGGCTGCTTTGGAGAACCAACTGGGAACGAAGCTGATCGACCGGAGCAATAGACAGGTCCGATTGACGGACGCAGGGGCACGCCTTCTACCCCATGCCCGGCGAATTCTGGATGAAGTGCACAATGCCCGACAGGCGCTGTCAGATCGTGAGGGATCGGTTTCAGGACAGCTGTCGGTGATTGCCAGCCACCACATCGGACTGCATCATCTCCCTGCCTGGTTACGGCGGCTGAACCGGGATTATCCGGAGGTGTCTCTGGAACTGCAGTTCATGGATTCTGAAAGCGCCTTCGGGCAGATGCGTAAACGTACAGCAGAGCTCGCGTTCGTGACCCTGAGCGAGAGCATGGACCAGGCATTCGATGTGCACGTGCGCTGGGAAGATGCCATGGCATTCGTGGTGTCGCCGGAACATCCACTGGCCTCGCTGGACAACCCGGGGCTCGGGGATCTGTCCCGGTATGACGCCCTGCTCCCCGAAGCTGGCACCGCCACCTACCGATCCATCAGCCGACTGTTTCTCGATGCGAGCCTGCCCCTGAAAATCCAGATGCCCACCAACTACCTGGAAACCATCAAGATGATGGCCAGCGTCGGGCTTGGGTGGAGCGTTTTGCCGGTGAGCATGGTCGACGACTCACTTACGGTGCTTTCTGTGCCCCACTCCGTAAGCCGCATTCTCGGCGGTGTGGGACTGAAGGGCCGATCGCTGAGCCCCCAGGCACAGGCACTGCTGGATATCGCAGCAGATCTTCAATAAAACCCGCTAAACACCACAGCAACACCAATCAATGCTCGGGCGGCGGCCTCAGGCCCCGCCAAGTGATGACAATGGCAATGGCCATGGCCGCCGCCCCGCCCCAGAACGCGGCGGAGGTACTGAACCCGTCCACCAGAAAGCCCGACAACCAGGCGCCCAGTGCGCCACCGGCACCAAAGGTCAGCCCACTGTAGAGCGCCTGCCCCTGGCCGTGATGATGCTGCCCGAAGAAACCCTGAATATACTGCACCGAAATAGCGTGCAGGGCGCCGTAAGAGGCCGCATGCAGCAACTGCGCGAAAATCAGCACCGCCACCACATCCGTCACTTCCGCGATCAACACCCAGCGAATCATCGTCAGCGCCAGTGCCGCAATCGCAATCTGCCGCACGGTGAAATTGCGGGTCAGCCGATGCATCACCAGGAACAACCCAATCTCTGCCAGCACCCCTAGCGACCACAACAACCCGATCGCCAACTTACCGTACCCGTGCTGCTCAAGGTGAATACTGAAAAACGTGTAGTACGCCCCGTGGGATACCTGCAGCAGAAAGTTCATCAAAAAGAACGTCACCACCGCCGGGTGAGTCACAATCGCTTTCAGACTGCCCTTGGGCGCCGGTGGCTTACGCTCTCCCCGCTCCGACGGCACCAGAAACGCCGACACCGCAATCCCCGCAAACACCGGCAACAACAACCACGGCAACAGAGTGATCGGGATCAGCTCCAGAATCCCGCCCACCAGCGCCACCGCGCCAATAAACCCTACCGACCCCCATAACCGCACCTTGCCGTATTTCTCACGTTGCGTTCCCAGCGACCGCAACGTGATCACTTCATAAAGCGGCAAAATCGCGTTCCAGAAGAACGTAAACGCCAGCATGACCAGCAACAGCCCATAGAACCCCGGCTCCATGAACACGCCGGCGAAGAACAGCGACCCCGTAATGGCACCGAACCGAACCAACCGCACCCGCTGCCCAGTCCGATCCCCCAGCCATCCCCACACACTGGGCGCCACAATCTTGGTTAATTGAATCGTCGCCATCAGTGTGGCGATCTCAAGGTAGGAAAAGCCCCGGCCTTCCAGATACAGGGACCAATACGGCAGCAAACCGCCGAGGAGAGCGAAAAACCAGAAGTAGAGGTTTGAAAGGCGCCAATAGATAGGAATGCTCCAATGAGATATCACAGAAGACCGACCGCTGCGGCAAGCAGGGCCTTTCAAAACCGTGGAGGGCCAGGGATGGCCCAACCGAGCCTACATGGACGTACTTGCGGCGTGTTTTGAGAGGCCCTGCTTGCCGCAGCGAGCACCATTACCAACCGCGACCGAGCCCTACAGGGACGTATTTACGGGCGTTTTTTGAACCATGCTCACCGCCGGAACCGCTTCGCGAATTAAGACGACCGGCTAGTTGGCGAATTGTTCCTTCGCAGGCTGGCTGAAAACTCCAATACTCTCACGCCTGCCCAATATTAGGCGTAGACACCGTGACATTCCCATTCTGACCACGATGGCGGAGATAATGATCCATCAACACAATGGCCATCATCGCCTCCGCAATCGGCGTCGCACGAATGCCCACACAGGGATCATGCCGCCCCGTGGTAATCACCTCCACGGGATCACCGTGAACATCAATACTCCGCCCCGGCAACCGCAAACTGGACGTCGGTTTCAGCGCAATACTGGCCAGGATTGGCTGCCCCGACGAAATGCCGCCGAGAACACCACCGGCATGGTTCGACAGGAACCCTTCAGGGGTTAACTCATCCCGGTGCTCCGTGCCTTTCTGGTCAACACACCCAAAGCCCGCTCCAATCTCAACACCCTTCACCGCGTTAATGCTCATCAACGCATGAGCCAGGTCCGCGTCCAGCCGGTCGAAAATCGGCTCACCCAGGCCGGGAGGAACGCCCTCAGCGACCACATTGATACGCGCACCGATGGAATTGCCCTCTTTGCGCAGGGCATCCATATAGGCTTCCATCTCCGGCACCTTATCGGCATCCGGGCAGAAAAACGGATTCTGGTGAACCTGATCCCAATCGATCTTCTCAATGCGGATTGGTCCCAACTGGGAAAGATAACCCCGGATCGTGATGCCAAGGCGCTGATCCAAAAATTTCCGTGCAACGGCACCGGCGGCGACCCGCATCGCTGTCTCGCGTGCAGAAGACCGACCTCCACCCCGATAATCCCGAACACCGTACTTGTGCATGTAGGTATAGTCGGCGTGGGCAGGACGGAACTGCTCCGAGATCTTCGAATAATCCTTTGAGCGCTGATCGGTATTCTCGATCACCAACCCAATGGGGGTGCCAGTGGTCTTACCCTCGAACACCCCCGAGAGGATCTTCACTTCGTCCGCTTCCCGGCGCTGGGTGGTATGACGCGAAGTGCCGGGCTTGCGGCGGTCCAGATCCCGCTGCATATCAGCCTCGGACAGCTCAAGCCCCGGAGGGCAACCATCAATTATGCATCCGAGCGCAGCCCCGTGGCTCTCACCAAAGCTGGTCACCGTAAACAATTTTCCGAAGCTATTTCCCGACATGATTCAGTATCTTATCCAGGGTATTTAATGTAGGTCTTCAGCAGTCAACAGAAACACACCGTCGCCGCCATTCTCAAATTCCAGCCAGGTAAACGGCATATCCGGATAGGCTTCCTGCAACGCCACCCAGCTATTCCCGACCTCAACAATCAAGAGGCCACCCGGGTTCAGGTAATCGGCTGCCCTCGCGAGTATCCGATGAGCGATGTCCAGCCCATCTCCCCCGGCAGCAAGGCCAAGTTCCGGTTCGTGGCCATACTCCGCCGGCATATCCGCAATATCGTCAGCGTCCACATAGGGAGGGTTGCTGAGGATGACATCGTATCGACCTTCAAGCCCATCGAACACATCGGACCGTACGGTGCTTACCCGGTCACCAACCTCGTGATAATCGATATTGACCGCGGCCACGTCGAGGGCGTCGGTAGAGATATCCGCAAGGTCCACCTCGGCGTCCTCGAATACGCTCGCGGCTGCAATGCCAATACAGCCACTGCCAGTACACAAGTCCAGGATCCTGCCCACGGGCTTGTTACCCAACCAGGGTTGCAACCCGCCTTGAATCAGCTCTCCCAATGGTGAACGCGGCACCAGCACGCGTTCATCCACATGAAATGGCAGCCCCATAAACCAGGCTTCACCCAACAGATAAGCCAAGGGGACCCTGTCGTCAATACGGCGTTGCATGCGATCAAGGATCAACGCTCGTTCTTCACGGGTCAGCCGCGCATCCAGAAACAGGGTATTGTTTTCCAGAGGCAAATGGAGGCTGCGCATAACCAGTTGCACAGACTCATCCCACACGTTGTCAGTGCCGTGGCCAAAATAAAGAGGCGAATCGGCAAAACGAGAAGAAACGTACCTCAGGTAGTCTCTGACGGTGTGCAGGTCATCAATGGGGTTACTCACGCACGCTCATCCTGTTCGGAAATGATCAAGGCGCTGAATTATACGCTCTTTCCGGCACAGGCTGCAGCCCACCGCCGCAATCGCGGTTTCAGGGTCATATCGCCATCGGGCCAGAGCTGTTCTGGTTCTCTTCGTACCGGTCCAACGCGGCGGCCATACGTTCCCGTCCAAGCTGAATCAGTTCCGGCGCCTTGTGATAGTCATAGCTGCGGCTGGCGTTCTTGGGAATGTTCACCAGCAAATCGGGTGGATACCCAGCGATCTTGTATTGTACCAAGGCGCTTTGCATGGTTTCGACGGTCAGGTTCATGACATCGAACTTACCAATACCCAGCTTATCCCAGTCAATAGTCTCGTGATCATCCTGATGTTTCTTCGGTTCCGATTTTATCGCGGGCGTCTTTTTATTGTGCTCGTTCTTCGCCACCGCCTTGCTGATTTTCTCTTCCGGTGAAGCCGACGAACCACCCTCTTTCTTGGTACTGAAGGTCTTCAGGGCATCCCAGTCAAACCAGCGGGAGGCCTTATCACGGATTTTTTCGACCCATTCCTCGGTATCATCGTCGTCAGGGTTTGCAAACGCCGCATCCGGCAATCGCCGCCCGCGGTCATCTTCGCCACTGAGGTTTACGGCCACAATCATATCGGCATGGGAGGAAATGGTCGGAATGATCGGCAGTGGATTGAGCAAAGCGCCGTCCACCAGCACGCGGCCATTCAACACCAGAGGCGTCACCACACTGGGTATGGCAACCGACGCCCGGATGGCCTGATCCAGCGGCCCTTCCTGAAACCAGATTTCCTTATGGGCAAGGAGATCCGTCGCCACAGCCGTATAGGCGATCGGAAGGTCTTCAATTCGGGTATTTCCAATCATTTCCCGCACCACGGAGAATATCTTTTCTCCACGAATGGCGCCGACGGAGCTAAAAGTCACATCCAGCAGCTTCAGCACATCGAACTGGCCCAGGCCAGTTACCCAGTCCTTGTAATCCTTCATCTTGCCGGCTGCAAACACGCCCCCGATCAAGGCTCCCATGGAACAGCCGGAAATGGCGACAATGTCGTAGCCTCTTTCCACCAGTATCTCGATCGCACCTATATGGGCATAGCCCCTGGCCCCGCCACTGCCAAGAGTCAGCGCTACGGTCTTGCCCTTGCCGGGAGCCGTCGGCCGGGGATCGCCTTTCTCGGACGCCGACTGAGCAGCGGATATTCCGGTGCTCGTGACAATCTGGGAGATATCGTCTGCCGGCTTCTGATCTTCGTCCTGAAGCTCTGTCCCGGATGGCCTGTTCATTCCCTTCACCTCGTAATCACCATCACTTCAACCCGGTCACCTTGCCGATCGGGATTTGGTATCACAACCGTGGGGCCAACCGTAATGATCATCTGGCGGCTTTCGGAAACGCCACTTTTGGCCAACACCTGGGAAAGTGACTGCGCTGCAGCCTCTGCCCGCTCCATAGACGCTTCCAGGGTTTCATTATCCTTGAGCTGGGAATAGGCCGTCAGTACTACCCGGGCTTCAGCCTCGCCGGCCCAGTCATTGATGATGCGCCGGTCGGCACCGCTCCACTCAAAGCGGTAGGTGATGCCACCCTGCCAGGGCACAATCACCGGCCCCTTGATTCTGGCGCTTTCGTTGCCCATTCCCGGAATATCAGTTCCCTGAGGCGCGACCAAATGTTCAACCCAGACAAACTGGCGCTGGTTGGCGCGGGTAACCGTATACACCAGCGTCAGCCACGGCTGGCCATTCTCATCGACCGAACCGGCAACAAGATAGTCCTGATTGTTGTCCCGCCCATAGAGACTGGATTGATCAAAAATCTGGTTGGCCCACACGTTACTGCGCCCGCAATTCCTTCCGGAACATTCAAACAGTATCTGGGCGCCACGGGCCTGCAATTCCCTTAGATAGTGATCGCGAGCCTCTTCCCGGTTGGCACCGCCCTGGACTTCATATAACTGCCCGACGCCCTTGACCGGGAGCCGGGCCATGGACGCGGAGCGGATCTCGTTGTTCACCTCACGAACCGGGCTGAACAACACCAGATGCCCCGGCGACTTGATGCTGATTTCCTGATCAAGGCGCGCCTCCGGAAACGGTTCCGGCGGTGGCATTTGCGCCGACACCATGGTCGAAAACCCCATGAACATGGCGGCGACCCACACTACTGACTGCGACAAGCGCTTATTCTGCATCGTCTAAAAAGCCTCTGACTGCATCAATGACGGGTTCAACATTCCCGTCCAGGTGGCAATGGTGGCCTCCGGGCACGGCCACCACATCCAGGTTCGCGATCGCATCCAAACGTGAATCAAGTTCCGGGCGACTGGCCAGGAGCCCCTGCGTCGCACGCAGGAAACGTGTTGGCGTGACGACTTTCTTCAGGCAAGCGGTCACTTGCGCTTCGTCCATCATTATCATCGATGGATGGCGCAAACGCGGATCGGTTTGCCACACGAAACCATCACCGGAAGACTTCATGCTCCGCGTTACCAGCATTCTCGCGGCTTCTGGCGACAGGGGGATCATGCCACCCTCCCGAGCCTTGGCTGCCAACTCTATGTCAGGGTATACGACCGCTTTCCCTGAACCCGTCATTCGTTTGATGATCGACTTGCGCATCTGATCGATCACCTCATCCGGTTTACGACTGATCGGCCCAATGCTGTCGATCATGACCAACCGACGCACCCGTTCCGGAAACGCCGCCGCGTAGAGCACGCTGACAATCCCGCCGAGTGAATGACCCACCAGATCAATCTGCCCTTTCGGCGAGTCTTTGAAATGGGTCTCAACCAGTTCTGCCAGGTCCGCCACATAATCCATCAACTGGTAACCCTGGCCTTCAGGCCGGTGCCCGGAACGCCCGTGCCCAGCCATATCGAGGGAGTACACATCGCGATTGCCCGCCAACGCCGGGGCCAATCTGGCGAATGACAGGGCGTTATCCAGCCAGCCGTGGATCATCAGCACCGGCCAGGTTTCAGAGGCCGTGGCAGCGGGCCAGTGCAGGCCTGCCAGGTCGATGTGTTTAAGAGACCAGTTGATTTCCCGACACGTCATTGTTGTATCAGGTGGGGTTTCCAGAATGGTGTCGTTCATTGAAGCGCTTACATAGTGTGGGTGGGTCGATCCGAGCTCAATGAACCCGCCAGGTAGGACTCGATTTTGGTACGCGCGGTTTCGTCTTCACCATCGAACTGCACACCAATGCCCGCTGCACGGTTGCCCTGGGCACCCTTCGGGGTAATCCAGATCACCTTGCCCGCCACGGGGATTTTTTCCGGCTCATCCATCAGGTTGAGCAACAGGAACACTTCATCGCCCAATTGATACTGTTTTTGCGTGGGAATAAACAACCCGCCCTGCCGGATATAAGGCATGTAGGCGGCGTAGAGTACCGCCTTGTCCTTGATGGTCAGCGTGAGAATGCCACTGCGTGCGCCAAAACCAGGCCCCATAGTAAACACCTTTCTCTGTATTGATAGCTCTGTATTGATAGCAACCGGATTGATAACAACCGGAGTCAATAAACTCCTGATATTCCGCAATCATAGCAGTAGTTGTTAATCACTGCCCTATCCTGCCGCGCCATTGGTCACTCCGTTTATCCCGCAGCTGGCCTGCGGCGCGGCATGAGTTTCTGCCATGCGATCAGCAATCGGCCCGTTTCCAACTCAGGGTTCACGTTGTAAACGCCGGCAGACCTGGACTCGTGGATCGCATCCAGGAGTTCATGGGCCCGCCAGGAAGGATTGTTTCTGGCAAGGAACGTTAACATGTCCGCCGCTTCCGCATCCCGGGGCTGCCCCCCGGCACTGATGCGGGCCAGGTCACCAGCCCAGCCTTCAAATAGCCATAGAGCACTTTCAAGCCCCATTGCCTTGAACGGCTTTGCAGCCTCGGAAAGAGTGAGCTGACCCTTCATGAAATGGCGGAAGTTGTCCAACGCCTCATCCCGCAGGCTAATAAACTCTCCGGTAGCATATTCCAGGGCCAGCCGCGGCGCATTGGCTGCCAGTACCAGCGCCTTGGCGCATTGCTCCGGCGTTGGTCTGTTGTCGCCATCCATCGCTTTGACCGCCGTCGCCAGCCAACCAGCAGCCTGATCCCTGTCCGGCGTAGCAATCAGCAAACTCTGGCAGCGGGAACGGATCGTCGGCAATACCGGCCTGCCACTCTCCTGTAGCAGCAGAAGCACCACATCTTTGGCGGGTTCTTCCAGGGTTTTCAGCAACGCGTTGGCGGAATTGATGTTCAACTGGTCCGCCCGATCAATAATGGCCACCTTGCGGGAGGCCACCTGGGGAGAGCCGACCGCGAATGCGGACAGCGCACGAATCTGATCAATCTTGATCATCCGTGATTTTTCCGGTGCATAAATCCGAATATCCGGATGGGTGCCCGCGGCAACCAGCTCGCACTGCTTACAGATGCCACAAGGGGACCCTGCGTCCATATCCGCCTTTTCACAGACCAGCAACCCGGCCAGCGCGTTGGCAAACAGACGCTTTCCCACGCCGTTCTCGCCCGTCACCATCAGGGCATGGGGCATCCTGTTGCCGGCGATGCGTTGGAGCAGTCGGCTCCAGGCGTCTTCAAGCCATGCCATGGTTGCTATGGATGCGTTCACGTATTCACCCCTCTGATGAACTGGTTGACGGTCGATCCGCCTGTCGTTTCATCGTGGCCAGCAATCGCTTCATTTTCGCCAGTTCGCCATGATGACCGGTTTCGGAACTCCGGCCATAGTAATGTTTGTTGATCAATCGGGCAAAAGCCGTTGCTGTGCCGGCCGCCGCGGGTTTTGCCCGGGCAAGCCTTGAGGCCAGTTGGGAGGGTGTTTCACCGTGACGTACAGGCACTCCCGAACGGTCACACAACCGATACCAGCGGCTGACGAGACGACCAAGCGGGTCCCGGCTTTCCACGCGACGGTACTGCCAGGCGGTAACCAAACCCGCCAGTAACAGCGCCATACCGACAATGCCCGCGGTAATATAGCCAAGCTCCCGCATTCCTATCCCTCCAGGCAAACGCGACATCAGGTCCATCTGTGACTGCCCCTGATATCCGACAACCCAGCGCTGCCAGTGGTAATTAATCTTATCGAGCTGCAGGGAAGCCCACTGCAGCATCGCCAAATCGCCGTAGCGCTGTGGCGATGTCCAATCGTTCTCAAGGAACGAGCCTTCCTCAGCCACCGCCTCCCGTAGACCAAACTCAATACGCTCGGGAGCAATGGCAGCTGTCGGGTCCGCCCGCACCCAACCCTGGCCGGGGAACCACGCTTCCACCCAGGCATGGGCATCGTACTGCCGCACAATGAGATATTCGTCATCTGCGCCGGGTGACCCGCCCTGATATCCGACCACCACTCGGGCCGGAATACCCGCTGCGCGCAACACAAACGTGGTAGCCCCGGCGTAGTGGGCACAGAAACCCCGCTTTTCATCGAATAACAGGCTGTCGATGCCATCCACGGGCATAGCGGGTGGGCGCAGGGTGTAGAAATAGGCCTGCTCCCGGAAACGGGTCAGAAGCTGCTGCACCAATGCCTGAGGGTTGTCGTGTTGGCCAGCCAGTTGTTGCCCGAACGCCCTTGCCCTCGGGTTGCCGCTTTGTGGTAACTGGAGATAACGCTGAAGGTTATCGGGCTCCGCACTGGCATCCTCCGTTGTTTGGTTCCCGACCAACTCCATCCGGTAACGGACCGCGCTGTCAGCCGGCCGGTCAAACCGGAACAGATTCTCATCCGTTTGCTTTACATTATTGGAGACCGCCCTGGAGTTCTCCAGAGCAAAGGCCCAGGTCTGGTCCGTCGGTTCCAATAACACCTCGTACTGGTTGGGCCCGAGCGGCCCTACGCCACCATCAACGTCAACACGGCCAAGCCGGCGAAACGGCTTTCCAAGGCCCTGTTGCCAAGTGTCTCCGTCAAGGCGATCCAGGATAAGCCCGCGCCAATATCGGTCCCGGTAGGCCGGTAACTCACCGCCAAAGGTGACGCGAAAGGCTCGCTCACTGCTCTGGGCGAGACTCGAGATGTCACCGGGAGTCATGGTGTCGCTGATTCCAGTTCGGGCTTCGCCGGAAACCAGCGGCACACTCCAGAGCGGCGACATGCGCGGGAAGAACACGAACAGGAGCACTACAATCGGCAAGGTCTTAACCAGCATCAGCCCCAAGCGCCGCCATCCCTTCTTCATGGCACCGGGAATTTCCGGCGCATTCACCACCTGCAGGCCGATTAACAATAAGGCAACGCCCGCAATGTTAATGACACTCCAGTGAATCTCCTGATGAAACAGAAAGTTGACTGTCGCCAGGTACACCAGGATAAAAAACAGCACATAGAAATCCCGGGTGGATCGGGTCTCAAGCCATTTAAGCCCCACCGCCAGCACAAAAAACGACGCCGCAGTATCAACGGTGAAACGCCCCTGCACAGTTGCGATATAAACGGCCACCAGTACCAGCATGATCCCGGTACGCATCCACCTTCCCGGTAACCTGACCCGCCCGGATTGCGCCAGCCACCGCCAGCCAGCAAGTACAGCGCAACTGGCCACCAGCCAGATCGGCAATCGGTCCCACTGGGGAATCAGCAACAACCCAAAGCCTGCGATCAGCCATATCAACGCGCGGCCCGATACCAATTCCGCAGCCTTTAAGGAGCGTGAACTCGGCGAATTACTCAGGAACCTGCGAATCATGCCCGTCCCTCCCCGAAACCAGAAGACGCAGAGGTCCGATTCCCAACCTCTTCGGAGCGGGTACCATGGGGCAGAGGACCACCTTCCCTTGGTTGTTCAAGGCCAAAGATGGCCAGCGCCTTAAGGCACCGGTTGGCGTGAGCAGCACCGGTGTCCGGTTCAATCACCTGCCCCGGCAGATTCAACCCGAAACGGCTGTTGTTGCGGGCCCGTTCCATCACCTGATGAGCCAGGTAACCCAGGCGCAGCTCACGGTCCACGCCCCTGAAAGCGTCGTAATCAAGCCAGTGGGGGCTGCCCTGTTCACCTTCCCAATCGGTAATCACCATCTCACCGGTACGGGCGTATCGTTTCCACTGAACCCTCTGGCTCAGATCCCCCTCCCGCCAGGGCCGAATGTCGGCATGGTCATTCCCATCCGTCGAGCGGGCCTTCGATTGCTCCTCTCCGTCCTGAACCGTGCTGGTCACATCCGGGGCGGCCAGAGGGTTTGGATAGACAATGCCGGACGTGACCGGCCGCAGCCAGGACCAGGCCTTGAAAAGGCCAAAAGGAAAGCGGGTTTCCACGCGGATACGTTCCGGCTGCAGGTAGCCACGTTGATAGGACGGTATCGCCAGGGTCATATCCTCCTGCTGCCCGGCTGGCACGTGCTGGTTTTCGAGTTGACTGTCATCGCAGAACAGGGATATCGCCAGCGAATCATGACGGGGCGACACAGCCCTTAAACGGAAGGGTATCGTATCGCCGGCAAAGCCATCACCGGCCTGTATGAGTGTCAGTTCCAGCCCCGACAGGTTGCGGTGGGTCTGGTGCATGGCCGCAACAACTACTGCGCCCAACAGAAATGTGAGCATGTATATCAGGCTGTTCTGGTAGTTAATTCCGGTAATCAGCATGATCAACAGTAAACCGGCAAACACCACCCCGGCACCCGTGGGCAGGATAAAAACATTGCGCTGTCCGAATATTCGCTGATCGGCTCGCGGAATCCGCTGGTTGACCCAGCGCTGCCATCGCGAACGAAATGCCTTCAACATAAGAGTCCTGTTACAAAAACTGGATGGTTACGCCTGTTATATAAACACGTTTGCGCGGTTTTACAGAAGAATACTGACAATAGTCCGATTCTGATCACAAACACCACAAAATCGCCTTGAAATCCGAATCTCTGAGAAGAATACTGCAACCAAGGAGCATACTGACTGCAGTTTAGTGTCGGAAGCGCCTCCATTTCGCGTTTGGACACGGCAAGAGGCTACGCCATGAACCGCCGAACACCCTTGTACATCGCTCTGGCTGGTACGGCCAGCCTGGCTGTTTCGTTTAGCTCCCCGCTGATGGCCGGGGTGCAGACCCTGACCTCTGACGAAATGGTTGAAACCTACGTGAAGGATTCCGCCGTCATCGTGGTGCCTAAAGAACGGCAGAAAACCGACGCGGACCGGCAGCAGATTATCCGCTCCCTGACCATTTCTCCGGGTGAGCCGGTGCTAACGGAAGCGGAAGAGGAAGCCTATCGCGAAGCCCTTGAACGCTTCGAACGGGAAGGCAAGAAAGGTGCCCTTGAGAGCGCGGAAGAGGAGTTCCTCCGGCGCGCTCTGCTGCTGCCCCAGGAAGAACTCGCCCGGGTGCAGCCCCCAGCGGAGTTCACCCCAACCATTCCGCCCATTATTTTCGGACAGCAGGCCCAAATACCCGACGAGCCATTCAGCCAGACCTTTCTGAACGATCAACTGGGCGTTGGGTTTGACGGCCAGAACCTGAACTTCACCATTGGCAACCCGCCGGGTATTGATACGATCCAGGTGCCCCATGGCATTAACGAAGGCCCGATCACATTAACACCCCGTCCTGGCGGTGGGTTTGATCTGTCTATAGCGGTGCCGGATCGCTAAGACTATCTCTACAGGTCCGAAACATAAAAAGCGGTGACTCCTTGCGAGTCACCGCTTTTTTTACCAGTACTTTTTTGACCGGCATAAAAAAACGCCCCGCAGCGCGGGGCGTTCACACCAAAGGTGTTATGCGATCAGCTTAGTGACCGTATACAGCCAGCTTGGTGTTGCTGATGTGCAGGTTGTCGATACCGATGGTACCGATGTTTGCACCGCCGATGTTGGTTTCGGCAACGTTGATGTCCATCAGGACGTCATCAACATCTACACGCAGTACGCCAGTCGCTGTGGAAGCGCCCAGGCCGTCGCCTTTGTAGATGTCCAGACCAACAATCGCGAAGCCAGCCTGAGCCAGACCAACTTTACGCTGCTCTTCCGGAGTCAGGTTGGCAGGATCTTCACCAAAGATCTGAGCAAGGCCGGCTGCACCAAGTGCTTCACCGCCGGACTCAGAGCCCTTGATGGTCATGCCAGCGATGCCAACACCCAGGAAGTCAACGTCGAAGCTCATTTCTTCAACGGTGAACGCTGCGTCAATGTTCAGGGTACCAGTACCAGCCTGGCCATCTACGTCGTCAGTGTCGACAACGATGTCCAGAGCGCCGAGAAGACCCCATGCGTCCATGTTGGAAACGAGAACGGTGTTTTCACCGCCGTTACCTTCAAGCTCCATGGAGCCTGCAGTCATACCCCAGTCGATGGGAATCGGGTTACCACTGCCATCAGTCTGGAGAGAGCCAACGTGAATGATCGCGTCGCCATCGTCAGCGATGTCGATGTCAATTTTCAGTTGGTCCAACAGAGCGCCGGCGCCGGTAGCCGCAGCATAGTCTGCAGCAGACTGTGAGCTACTGGCCAACGCACCACCCAGCTCAATGTCCTTAACGGCGAAGGTGCCTTCGTCCGTGTAGGTGAACTGACCGATACTTACCTGGGTTTCCAGCTCGATGGTCACACCGGCCTGACCGGTGACGTTACCCATCATGCTGTCGTCCATCGCCTGCAGCTCGGCTTGAGCGGCGAAGGGCGCAGCAGCAACAGCTGTTGCCAGTGCAATTTTCTTCAGGCCTTTCATATTGTTCTCCTTGATTGAACTTATTGTTATCCGGTTGAACGTTTTAACCTTGTTGTGAGGCTCAACCTCACCACTCCATTTAAGATTGTTTTACAGTCTGGTTCCGTGAATGCATTCACAAATTGTCACAAAACAACTCGGTTCGTAATAATTGACCGATATACTCTTTAATATCAGCTAGTTGAAGAATCTCCCTCACCCTTGTCGTCGTAAAAAATCTGGAACGGCTTTTCCTGCGACATTGGTTTTCCAAAGCTGGCTTTTCCGTTCTCAAGGTTGATGGGGATCAGCTTGAAACCCGAGATGCCAAGACGATGTTCGTGTTCAAGAACCAGCGCACGGATGGTTTCTCCATCTTTCTCAACGCTGCCTGGGTATGCGATCGCAGACGCATGGATTTCCCCGCGGCGGGCAATCGATTTCAGACCTGCGCGATACATCAGTACCTTGACCTGCCCCGGTGCTTCCTCAGCCTTTTCCTCCAGCCTCATTTGCTGGACCTTGTCGGACTTCATCACCATGAACGCCATTGGACGGAAAATGCCGGCTTCCTCAAGTTCTGTACCGGCGTTTTTAACCACCGAGTCGGTCAGTTCCGTGAGGTGTCGCTGCGCAACCGCGACGACCGCCGCCAGATCCTTATCGTCCAGCTTGCCATCCGACAGCACATGGTCCTCCCGATCAATCGCATCCTGCGCCAACACCTCTGTGGAAAACGCAAACCCTGCGATCATAGCCAAAACAAATCGCTTACCAATGCCGTTACAAGTCTTCATACTGGTTACTGCCCTTAGGATTATTGTTTAGAATGCACCGGCCCAAGCCTTCCCAAGCCCGAAATCAGGTGACTTGCCGCACAGGCTACCGTGAACCCATGCAAGATTTTGTTAAGTATGTAACATCGTGAAAACATTAAGTGCGGAAGAGGCAGAACGCCTCGTTTCACAGATCAGCAGCCAACATGGGTTTATCGACTACACCGACGCCGGCAGGCAACGGCGGATCATTACGGCGTTCCCGATAAAGCATTGGCCGATACCCAAAGATGCACTCGCCTTTTCATGCCTGGCGGAAGAGCTGGATCAGGCGTGGGCGGGACTGGCCCAAGAGCAGGGCCGGGAATTGGCAGGCGGCATCATGGGCACGTTGTTCTACGAAGCTGGAAACCACACGGTGCCGGGATTCTCCGGCGAGGCCAGCGCGGGGGACTATGGCTATGTCGGGCTCTACCTCTGGCAACTGACGCTGGATGTTTCGGGTGCCAATTCGCCCAGGCTCGATTTTCATCCCGAGTGTGACGACCGAACCCGTGAACGGGTGCTGAACCTCACCGGCGAAAAGCCGACGCGCCCTACTCCTTTTCACATCAGCCCGGGATTTACAGCCGACCAACCCGCCGAACACTACCGCAATGGCGTATCCCGGGTGCTTGGCTATATCCATGCCGGGGATTGCTATCAGGTCAACCTGTCCAACAAGTACACCGGCGGCTACCAGGGCGACCCGTACACAGCGTTCCGGGCTTTGTGCCAGGCCGTTCCGGTCCCCCACGCTGCGTACATCAACGCTGGTTCCTATCAGGTCCTCAGCATTTCACCAGAGCTGTTCCTGAGCATTGAAGATGGCAACAGGGTCATCAGCAAACCCATCAAGGGTACCCGGCCCCGGGATCTGAACTCGCCGGAGAACGACCAGCGGATTGCCGAATCCCTGGCCGCCGCTGAAAAGGACCGGGCCGAAAACCTGATGATCGTGGACTTGATTCGCAACGACCTGTCGCGATTCTGCGAGCCGTTTTCCGTCTCGGTGCCACAGCTTTTCAGTATCGAGAGCTATGAAAACGTCCATCAACTGGTCAGCACGGTGGAAGGCCGGCTGCAACCAGAGAACACACCGTTTAAAGCCCTTCTCTCTGCCTTCCCCGGGGGCTCTATCACGGGTGCACCCAAACGCAGGGCGATGGAGATCATCGACGACCTGGAACCCCATCGTCGCGGGCCCTACTGCGGCTCGGTCTTCCGTTGGGATTTTTCCAATAACCTGGAGAGCAATATCGCAATCCGAACCCTGATGACGGATTCGGAAGGAAAGATTCACTGCTGGGCGGGATGTGGCATCGTCGCGGATTCAGACCCGGATGATGAGTACCGGGAATCCGTGGACAAGGTTCAGAAGCTGATGAGCGTACTGGAAGCGCTATAGAGAGCAAATTGCAAAGGAGGAAAAGCCAGGACAAAGAGCTTGCCCCGGCCTCTTGTCCGCGCTATCCGTTATGGATGGCGCTGGCCTTCAGGAACTCGCCCTTAAGCTCTTCAAACGTATGTACCGCCGGGAACTGGGGGAACTCCTCGATCACGTTCTTCGGCGCATGGAACAGGATGCCCGCTTCCGCCTGGCCCAGCATGGTGGTGTCGTTGTAGGAATCACCCGCCGCAATAACACGGTAGTTCAGCAGCTGGAAGGCACGCACTGACTGACGCTTGGGGTCACGCTGGCGTAGCAGATAATCGGTAATCCTGCCGTCTTCGTTTACTTCCAGCTTGTGGCACAGCAGTGCCGGATAGCCCAGCTTGGCCATCAGCGGCATGGCGAATTCATAGAAGGTGTCGGAAAGAATCACCACCTGGAACCGCTCCCGCAGCCAATCCAGGAACTCCCGTGCGCCGGGCAGTGGGTCCAGCTCGCCGATCACTTCCTGGATCTGCGGCAGGCCATAGCCGTGTTGGTCCAGCAGTTTCAGGCGCTGCTGCATCAGTACGTCGTAATCGGGAATGTCGCGGGTGGTCGCCTTGAGCTCCTCAATGCCGGTTTTTTCCGCAAACGCGATCCAGATTTCCGGGATCAATACTCCTTCAAGGTCAAGGCACGCGAGTTCCACAATGGTCTCCTGATAGTTGAACGCTGGTCAGCCCGGCGAAGGCCGCCGGGGATTGGAATCAGGCGGTATGATAAGAAAAACCGGGGCGGAATGCATCGTACATCTGTGCGGCTATAACGATATACTCCCCCATTCCTTCAGACTGTTGCCGGTTAATGGTAGATTTATCACACATTTACACTCCAGGTGATCCTTTCAAATGACGGACATTGCACAGTTACAGGCCGAGCTTGAAGGCGCGAGCCCCAGGGCTATCCTCCAGGCCGCTCTGGCGAAGTACGACAACATTGCCATTTCCTTCAGCGGTGCGGAAGACGTCGCACTGATTGAGTTGGCCCATAAGCTGACCGACAACCTTCAGGTATTCACCCTGGATACGGCGCGCCTTCACCCGGAAACCTATCAGTTCATTGATCGGGTCCGCGAGCACTATGGCATTAACATTGAGGTGATGTTCCCCGATGCTGCGGAAGTGCAGGATCTGGTCACCCGCAAGGGCATGTTCAGTTTCTATGAAGACGGCCATGGCGAATGCTGCGGTATCCGCAAGGTCAATCCGTTACGGCGAAAACTGGCCACGGTTGATGCGTGGATTACCGGCCAGCGCAAGGACCAGAGCCCCGGTACCCGCAATGACGTGCCTGTGGTACAGATTGACGACGCCTTCTCTACGGACGAGAAAACGCTGGTAAAGTTTAATCCGCTGGCGAACTGGAGCTCGAAGGAAGTCTGGGACTATATCCGTATGACGGAAGCCCCCTACAACAAACTGCACGAAAAGGGCTTTGTCAGCATTGGCTGCGAACCCTGCACACGCCCTATCCTGCCAGGACAGCACGAGCGCGAGGGCCGCTGGTGGTGGGAAGAAGCCACGCAGAAGGAATGTGGCCTACACGCCGGAAACCTGATTGCCCGCGAATAATCTTTCCCGGGCCGTCAGTAGGTCGGTAGATCGATGTCGTTGAACAGTTCCTCGATCTCCGCCCTGCTGCCCTGGTGAGTCACGGCCTCATCCACCCGCTCACGGGTCAGGTGTGGTGCAAATCGCTGGATGAAATCGTACATATAACCGCGCAGGAACGTCCCCTTGCGGAAGCCAATCCGGGTCACGCTCGGACGGAAGAGTTGACTGGCGTCCAGGCAGACAAGATCGGGGTCATTCTGCTCGTCGAACGCCATGCTGGCGATGATGCCAACCCCAAGACCCAGCCGCACATACGTCTTGATCACATCAGCATCGGCGGCCGTAAACACCACTTTCGGGGTCAGCCCATGGGCCTGGAAAGCCTCATCCAGCTTCGAACGGCCGGTAAAACCAAACACGTAAGTGACCAGTGGAAATTCGGCAAGGTCCGGCAACGTCAGTTCGGACTTCCTGGCCAGGGGATGATCATTCGGCACGATGATGCTGCGGTTCCATTTATAGCACGGCATCATGATCAGGTCGTTGAACAACTCCATGGCCTCGGTGGCAATGGCAAAATCCACCGCGCCATTGGCGGCCATTTCTGAAATCTGCATGGGAGTTCCCTGGTGCATGTGCAGGGACACCTCGGGGTAGGACTCGATAAAGCCCTGAATGATCGGCGGTAGCGCATAGCGGGCCTGGGTGTGGGTGGTGGCAATGCTCAGGTCGCCCTTGCGCTGGTTACTGAACTCCTGCGCAATCTTCTTGATGCCTTCCACACGGCGCAGTATCTCACCGGCCTCACGGATGATGATCTCGCCGCCCGGTGTGATACGGGTGAGGTGTTTGCCGCTGCGGGCAAACACTTCCAGGCCGAGTTCGTCTTCCAGAAGACGGATCTGCTTGGATATTCCCGGCTGTGAAGTAAAAAGACTCTGGGCAGTGGCGGATACGTTGAGATCATGGTGCGCAACTTCCCAGATATAGCGCAACTGTTGTAATTTCATCTACCCTGTCGCTCCCCATAAGGCCCGGTACAGACCGGGCATGTATACGCTGCTCTTATTAGAAGAATACGCATAAAAACGTGATTTTTCATTCTTATTGAGTATACAGAATCCCTTCCAACACAGTTTAGACCAAAAACGCCAGAACGCAGCATGACGACAGCGTCATTTGTCTTTGCGGCCCTTGACTTAACTGTGACAAAGCACACAATCCGTTATCTGGTGTCCCGTCTGGTTAATTCGTTAACCTACTGAGCCACTGAGGGTCTTGAGAGCTAGGCGCGATGGTGAAGGTTTGGTGGCTCCAAATCGAACCAGCGCAACGCGGCTATCAAGACCCTCAGTGGCTCCCGAAGGGCGAGACGCTGCGGCCTCTGGCCCGTGTTGCCAGCCCTTGATGTGGAACCACCACACCTGCGGACTGACGCCTTGGCCAGAGGCCGCAGCGTCACGCAGTAGGTCAACGAATTAACCATACGGGACACTTGCCATTTACGGGCATTCAGGGAAACGATGCTGTTAACCACCAAATTCCTCAGACCAACCGCGGATCCCCGTTCGGTACAACGGGATCGCCTGAGCGCCCTGCTGCAGCCGGACGGTGCCAAGCGGTTGAATCTGGTGGTGGCACCAGCGGGTTTTGGCAAGACCACACTGGTCAGCCAATGGTGCTCCCAGTCACCGTCTACCGTCGCCTGGCTATCCCTGGATGAGCATGATGACGAGCCCCGCCGATTCTGGCAGTACGTGGTGGGGGCGTTTGAACACAATGGCCTCGCAGGTCTGGAGCAATGCCGTCAACAACTCAGCCATTGCAGCCTCCAGGAACTGGAAGGCCCCATTACCGGGCTGATTAACGTTCTCGCCGCCGATGGCGCACCCTGGTCGCTGGTCCTGGACGACTATCATTTTATCCGCGACCCACAACTACAGCGCCAGGTGTCATATTTCATGGACTACCTGCCGCCAGGGGTCCTGGTGACCCTGGCATCCCGCACCGAACCAGCCCTGCCGCTTTCACGCTGGCGGGTGCGCCGCTGGGTGGAGGACATACACCCAGGGCTGCTGGCATTCTCCGAGGAGGAGTGCCAGCGCTTCTTCCACGACACCATGGGGCTCGAACTCTCCGAGCAGGAAATTCGCAGGATCTGCAGTAAAACCGAGGGTTGGGTTGCCGCCATGCAATTGTCCGCGCTGTCCGGCGGCAGCATTGACGATCAAAAACCTGGAACGGGTCACCAACGCATCGATTTGGACGAGCGCCGCATCAGTGATTATGTGCTGACAGAGGTGCTGGAGCAGCAACCTGCGCCGGTGCGCGACTTCCTGCTCGACACCGCCTGCTGTCCCCGGCTGTGTGCCTCACTCTGCGACGCCGTTCGCGGCACCACCAACAGTCAGGTCCTGCTGGAACAGCTGCTGCGTGAAAATCTGTTCCTGATCCCGCTGGATACCCACAATGAATGGTTCCGTTATCACGACCTGTTCCGGGACGCGCTGTTACAACGGGTGAGACAGTTCAAACCGGAAGATACCGAAAAGCAATGGCAGCGAGCAGTCCACTGGTTGCTGGTCCATGGCCACGTTCAGGAAGGCATTTCCCAGATTGTCCAGCATCAGGACTGGCCCTGGCTCGCAAAGGTACTGGCTGAACACGGCAACAACCTGATCCACGGCGGTTTTCACCTGCCGGTGCTGAGCTGGCTGGATTCCCTGCCCGCCAACACTCTGCAGGACAGCCCACAACTGTTGATGCTGAGAGTGTGGGCGCTGTTTTTCGCCAACCGGGTAGACGTGCTGGAGCCCCTCCTGGGCGAACTGGAAGACATGCTCGACCAACAGGTGGCCGATTCCCACCCCGATGCCGAGGGCGCCCTGGGCCTGCAGAGTGAGATTTCACTGATCCGCTCTTATCTGGCGCGATCGAAAAGCGACGATAAAAGCGCCAGCGACCTGACCCAGCAGGTATTGCGTGACATTGACCACACCCGCATCCCCTTGAAATCCGTGACCTATTACGGAGTCGGACTGGACTATTACGGTAAGGGGGACCTGGCAGCCGCCGAGGACGCCCTGACCTCCGCTGTGCGTTATGGGGAACTGGAGCGCAAACCCAGTACCGTACTCTCAAGCGGCGGCCTGCTTGCATGGATTCAGTACAACCGCGGAGATATCGACGAAGCCCTGGATACCTGCACCCGTGTGCGGCAATGGGTCGACCAGCACCACAGCGACCCACGCCAGCCCATGTTAATTTCATGCTGGCAAAACAGCGCCCTGATCGAGATTTACCGGGAGCGAAACGAACCCCAGTTGGCCGCCTCCTACCTGGCCCCGCTGCTGGACCATGTCAACAATGGCACCGAACCGGGGCAGCACGTGGTTATCCAGTACGTGCGTGGCCACCTGGCCTTCAGTGAAGGGCGCTACCAGGAAGCGATGGAAGCACTGGAAGATGCCGCCAGCGTTGCAAGACGTCGGCGGGACCACATCCTGTTCGAGCCTCCAGCATGCTCCGCCATGCTGGCTCGTTGCTATCTCGCCACCGGTCATCTGGATCTGGCGAAAAAATGGGTGCAACAGGTGAGCACTGACCGGTTCACCAATCCGCTGAACCGGGAACAGAACCAAATCAGCATCGCCCGTGTTCAGGTGGCACTGGGCCGCCCGAGCGACGCCATGGCAACTTTGGCCCCCCTCCGACTCAGCGCAGAGCAGGATCAGCACTACCGCCATCTGGTGGAAATCCAGTTGGTCTACAGCGAGGCGCTGTTCGCCGAAGGTAAAACGATAGAAGCGGAACAGATGCTGGCCCAGGCCGTCCAGCGGGCATCAGAGGCCGGATTCATGCGCCTGCTTGCGGAGGAGAGTCCTACCATCCGCCAGCTGTGTAGAGCGCTGCCGGTTCTCAAGGCGCCGGGCCGCTGGAACAGCCGGGTCACAGCCATGCTCTCGGAACTGGCAGAGGCAGAAACCGCTGAAACAGAGCCGGAAGACTCGCAGAGGGATACGCAGGCGGCCCCGGGCAACACAGATCTCCCCGAACCCCTGAGTCAGCGGGAACTGGAAGTGCTGGATCTCATCAATCAGGGCCTCGCCAACAAGGACATCGCAAACACGATGGGGGTGGCGCCTACCACCGTAAAAGCCCACATTCGCAACCTTTACGGCAAGCTTGCAGTCGGATCCCGCACCGAGGCGTTGGCAAGAGCAAGGGAACTTCGGCTACTGGCCTGACTCTTGACTCACTGAAGCTGTCTTTCGGGCAACTTTTGTGACGCGCATCACACTTTTGTCGAATTTTATACGCCCACTACGCCCTTTGGACGATCCGGATACGCCCCCTCCTCCCTTACTATGCTCCCAACGCTGAGGGAAACCTCGGTAAGATTTCTGAAACTTCAGGCCTTCAGACTTCTTGTTCCGCGTTGTTTCGACGCCCGGGTTCGATAAGGACCCACTCTATAAGAGCCACCCACATGGGTTGGCTCTTTTTTTATGGCTCTCTTTTTATCAGGGCTCTATTGATCAGGGCTCTATTGATCAGGGCTCTATGATTCGCCGGAAAGGCGGTAAGGCGTCCAACAACAACTGCCCGTATCGACGGGCGATGATGCGACGATCAAGGATGGTGACGCGGCCGGTGTCCGACTCGGTCCGTAGCAGGCGACCAACGGCCTGCACCAGTTTGATGGAGGCGTCGGGTACGGTTATTTCCATGAACGGGTTACCGCCGCGGTGCGTCACCCATTCCGCCAGGCTGGCTTCGATGGGATCATCCGGTACCGAAAACGGCAGTCGGGTAATCACCACATGGCTCAGGTACTTGCCAGGCAGGTCAATGCCCTCTGCAAAACTTGCCACACCGAACAACACACTGGGCAGCCCCTCATCTACACGGCTGCAATGGCGGCGCAGGACCTCGCCCTTGGCCATATCGTCCTGAGTGGTGATCAGATCCGGGTATTCCGGCGCCAGGGCATCCCGCACCAACTGCATCTGGCGCCTGGAGGTAAACAGTACCAGTGTCGCCTTCTCCCCGGCCCACAAGGCCGGTAGCCGCGACACCACCTGGTCCGTAAAGCTATCGTCCGTGGGCATGGCGGTCATGGCCGGTACTTCCACGGTTGCCATTTCGCCATAGCGGAAGGAACTGGGCACCACCACGAAGCGGCTGGCTTCGGGCAAACCTGCTCTGGCCTTGAGCCGATCAAAGCGCCCAAGGGCGGTCAGGGTTGCACTGGTCAACACAGCGCCATAGGCCCGCGACCAGAGCCTGGAATAAAGCAGATTATCCGCCAGCACCGGGCTACTGTAGAGCGTAATGTCTTCCGCGTGTTCCCAGCGCTGTCGCACCGACCAACGGGCGGCCGGTGGCCCGGACCGCTTCTTAGGCTCAGGCGCTGATTCCTCACCTTCTGCCGGCTCACTGGCCGGTTGGCCCGGATTATCACACCACGCGACCCACAACCGCAGTTGGTCCTCAGCACGGCTGTGGAACGATCCAATCACCGGATACCAGGATTCCGCAGTATCGCGGTCGACATCGCTGGCCTTGCGTTCATCGAAGGCCGTCTGTAATTCGTCCACCATCACACCAAGCTGGCGAACCAGGGTGGCCGTCGCCACCCGGGTTTCCACCGCCAGGCCGGCAAGCACCTCGGGCAATTCGCCCTCCGGGTAGCGCCACTGGGCAGAGCGTCGCTCCTCATTGAACTCCCAACCGGTATTCTGTTCGGCCTCGTCGTATACCCTCGTCAGACATATATCCACTTCACGGGAGGCGGAACTGATCCTGTCGATGGTCTTCGCGGCCTGGGTGCCGGGCGTGAGGAACGGCTGCATCTTTCCCAGTGCCTGGGATAGCTGCTTGAGCCATTGCCGCGTGGCATTCAGCGGCACCGACGCCGCAAAGTGATTCAGTGCCTTGTCCGGCAGGTGATGTGCCTCATCAAAGATAAACAATGCATTTTCCGGCTCCGGCAGAATGGCACCACCGCCAAGGGCAAGGTCTGCCAGCACCAGGTCGTGGTTGGCCACCACGATGTCGGCATCATCGAGGTCTTTTCGGGCGTCGAAGAAGGCACAGCTGTCGAAATAGCTACAGTGGCGATTGGTACATTGACGATGGTCGGTGGTGACCTGGCGCCAGATGTCATCGGGTATCTGATCCGGCCAATGGTCGCGATCACCGTCCCACTTCCGGGACCCGTAACTGGCCAGCATGTCTTCAAAATAGGCCCGGGTGCCGGGTTCTTCCTTGCCGGGCCCATCCAGCAGGAACAGCGGCATGGTATCGCTGTCGCCGTTACCCTCGTCATGCAGGCGAGCTTCGAGACGAGACATACACAAGTAGCGGCCACGACCTTTGGCAAGGGTCCAGGTGAAATCCAGTTTGCTGTGCTTTTTCAGGTCCGGAAGGTCTTTGTGGACGATCTGATCCTGCAGGGCAACGGTCGCTGTTGATATCACCAGTGTCTTGCCAAGGGCACGGGCCACCGGAATGGCGGCAATCAAATAGGCCAGGGTCTTGCCCGTGCCTGTGCCCGCCTCCACCACGCAGGTGCCGGCTGGAGAGGTGCGCTGGCCGTCATTCTCGGTGATCTCGCCCATGTAGCGGGCAATCTCGGCGATCATCAGGCGCTGGCCATAGCGGGCACGGATGTCCTTGCCGGCCAACACGTCACGGTAGGTCTGCTGAATCTGCTGTTTGACGTCCTCGGTGAGTGCCATCAGTCGGGGCTCACCCAGTTGCGAACCACACCCACCCGGAAGCGACGGCCATCCATGCTCAGCTCCACGCCTTCCTCGGTAATCCGATCGACAGTGATACCGGAAAACGACTCTCCGGGGCGCAGGTAGTTGTCATTGATCATGACCCGGCGGGCCGACGGCTCGGACGCATAGATATGGCTGTTAAAAATCAGGTCTGGCACCCTTTTCTGGAAGGAAAGTGGAAGCTCTACAAGGTGCGGCGCCGTCTGTGCGGTGGCACCGTCCCGCTCGCTGGGATTGACGGCACTTGGCGTTCGCGGCGTGGGCACAATCACCGTGGGTCGCTCCCGCTCATTCTCGTCACCGGTTTCCGCTACCGCATCCGCTGGAGAGTCGGTATTCGCTCCCGGTGTTGGAATCTCGATAGCACCCTCGAGCGTGTCACTAGTCGGCGGCGATTGTACACGTTCGGGCGTCGATACCTGGCCCGCAGGTTCCGGCTTGTCATCAACTATAACCGGTTCAACGGTGGGTGTGGGTGCGGGCGCAGCCACGCCAGCCGACGGGATTGTTTGATCCGTCAGGGAAGCCTGACGCCCCTGGGGCCAGAAGATCCAGGCCAATACAGCCGCGTTGAGCACCAGGCCCAGCGCAACCCACACCAGAATCGGAATCGATTTTTTCCGTGGTTTGTGGATCAGCTGTACCTGCTGGCCAAGGTCCGGAATCCGACCCTGCCGTCTTTCAGTTTCGGATTTCCGGAGAGCATCAAGGATATAGGACATGTCAGTTCACCATCCTTCCGGACGTCAGCCGGGGCACGGCGGATTCCAGGTCGTTATTCATCTGGATGATGGTCATGGCACCGGCAATGCCATCGACCGTCAGGCCTCTTTGCTGCTGGTACCAGCGGACCTGTTCTTCGACCGGCATACGGTTGACGCGGCTCTCTTCCTGCCGGCTTTCGGCGTATCGGCTGGCCAGTTCCATCATTCTTGAGCCCATCCAGATCTGCTCGGCCACCCTTTCATTACCCTGAGCGCTACCGGACGCATCGCCCAACGTGTAGGCAGGCGCTTCCCAAAGTACGGTAAATTCGCCAAACCAATAGGGCTCCAGGCTGGAGAAGGTGACCTCCCGGCGACCACTCGGGAGTTCGATAGTGGCGCGATTATCCTGGAGGCCGCTCAGGACCGCATAGTGACTGTCCCCATTGCCGTTGCGAAGCTGAAGTATCGCCGGCCGGTCCAGAAACTCCAGGCTTCGGCGTGCGCCCTTGTTCTGCAGGCAACGCAGTCCCTGCCCCTCGGCAAACTCACACGCCACTGGGCTTTCCGAGGCGCGGTATTCCAACCCCCATAGTTCAAACAGCTCGCGAAAAGCCACTGGCAAAGAGATGGTCTGGTCCGGGAACTCAAATTCGGGCAGTGGTTCCTCCTCGCGTGAGTCACTGGTCTGCTCACTGGCTTCGGGAAGCTTTTCCGACAACTCGACAACAGGCATATCCAGCTCGACCCGTTCGATGGCGCCAGTAAGGGGCCTTCCCTGATTTTCGGCGACAGCATCGGGCTCGGGTCCACCGCTCCCCGGAAGCCCTATGAACAGCCACGTGGTCATGATGATGGCCATCAGCAGGGCTGCAGCCAACATCAGCGCATGGGACTTTCGAGACTGCCCAGCGCGCCTGGGCAGATTCTGGCCGTTCACTTCCCGGGCAGCGTTACGGATATGGGGAGCAGTGATCTGGTGCTCGCCTTCGGCGTAGGCGCCCAGCAATGCACGGTCACTGATCAGGTTAATCAGTCTCGGTACACCATGGCTGGCGCGGTACAAAGCCCGGATCGCGCGATCGGTAAAGATCTCACCCCGGAGGCCTGCCACGCTGAGCCGGTAACGCAGGTAGGCCTCTATCTCTGCTCGACCCAGGGCGTCGAGGTGATAACGGGCCGTTACCCGCTGATTTAACTGGCGGAGCTCTGGTAGCCCCAGAATCTCCTGCAGTTCAGGTTGTCCCAGCAACACAATCTGCAGCAGTTTTTTCTCAGCGGTTTCGAGATTGGTCAGCAATCGGAGCTGTTCAAGCACTTCGGCGGACAGGTTCTGGGCTTCATCAATCATCAGAACCTTATGGCGGCCCGCTGCATGGGCCTTGAGCAGGTCATCGTTGATCAGTCCCACCAGTTCCTTGATGGATGATCCAACCGGATGGGCAATCTCCAGCTCATCGCAAATGGAGGACAACAGCTCACGGGCAGACAACCTGGGATTGAGGATCAGTGCAATGTCTACATGATCCGGCACATTCTCGATGAAACAGCGGCTGACAGTGGTCTTGCCCGTGCCGACCTCTCCGGTGATCACGATAAAACCGCCCTGCCCCTGCACGCCATACATCAGATGCGCCAGCGCTTCTTTATGGCGTTCGCTCAGATACAGATAGCGGGGGTCCGGGGCTATCGAAAACGGGGGCTCCCGAAAACCGAAGAAATCGTAGTACATGCGTGTCCAGTCAGGTGCTCAGGCGGAGCTTGCGGGAGCCGCCATCGGGCTCCCCGGCTATCGCGGTATCATACCGCCCGGCTCCCGGGGCTGTCATCTCATGAAGTGCCGGAATCCGCATTGCTTACCAGTCTCAGTTCAGCTGTGGAGCGGCGCTGTTCGGATTTCAAGCGGCGAATGCATCGCTCCAGGGTCTTGGAGATTCTGGCGTGGGAGCGAATCATTGAAATCTTGGGCCAGGTCGCACGTTCTCCCTGCAATATCATCTCCCGGACCCATGCCGGATCGGGGTTGGATAACATGCGACGGTAGTCACGAAGACGATACGTCGGCGAGATGGTGACATCCCCGGAATAGCGCTGCCCCATAATGGTGTACATCTGGCCCGCTACCTGCCGAAGCATTTCCGGCTGAACGCGTTTCCGCAGATAATCGAACAGGCCCTGGCCATGGAACTGGATTTCTGATTTCAGCAGGTGCATCGGCAGATTGGCGACATTGATCTTTTCATCCCGGCCTCGCCGGTTCAGAAAAGGCACCACATGGGGGTTGGTCTGGCTGACAATGGTGAAGTTCACGTCGTAAAGGTGCATCAGCCGTTCGATGGGCAAGTCGCTGACCACCGACCCGTCCACGAACTTCAGCCGCGACATGTAGGGCAGCACGTTGCCCTGAATGTCCTTCTTCATCAGCGGTACCGGCGGGAAGATGCCCGGCACTGCCGCGCTGGCCAGCACGGCACTCCAGACCAACAGATAGGGTGACGTGTAGCCGCACAACAAACGGGCTTTCTGGTGGGTCTGGACCGGTGACACACTGACGTTGATGGAACGACCGGTCTTCTGGAACGCTTCCTCAAAGGTGTATTCCCCGATATTGGCACGCAGGCACGCCTTTAACTGCTCCTGATCCATCAGGCCGTCACCCCGGATGGCACTGAACAGCCCTCGCCATTTCCAGGCCCTCATGTCGTGGTTTTCAGGCACCAGCATGTCCGGTATTTCCGCATCGCTGTGGACACCCAGTATGCCAGCGATAATGGCGCCGATGCTGGAGCCGGCAATGACCTGCGGCAACAACCCTTTTTCCCAGAGTGCCTTTATAACGCCGAAATGGAACATGCCCAGCGTGGCACCGCCGCTGAGCAGCAAAGCCGGGCGGCCATAACTGGTCAGGGTATCGCGGAAGAACTGCAGCTTTTCGGCCACTGGGAATCCCGGCACCTTGGTGTCGCACAGGAAATCCAGCGATTCGCACACCTGGGTGATGTACTCCTCGATCAGATGCTTGGTGCCAACCCGGGAACGAGTATACAGGGCCGTATTGCCCATATTGCCCAGGTCGTGATGAAGCCCTTCTCTCAATGCACGCTTCAGGCGCTCGAAATCATTCTGATGCCGGTAGGTGCGGAGGTTGCTGAGCCGGTCGTAGATGAGTTCGTAATGGTAAAGGTCGGAGCCAAACTCCTCTTTCCACTCCACATTGCCCTCAAGGAAATCCAGCTCCAGCGCCGCAGCCTTCCAGACTTCGTAATTGGGCGCCTCCGCCAGCATCTTGCGGAATTTCCGGATACGGTCATCAACCATCTGGTAAACCTCCGTTGTTCCAGCCGATTCGATGCGTCAGAAATCCTCGAGCATCAAATCCTCATCGTCATCGCTGGCAAATGGATCGTCTACGGTTCTGCCATCATTGATCAGGTAAGCCCGCCGTTGCAGGTACGCGTTTCTCACGAACGTATAGCCGTCACCTGAGATGAACCCTTCCGCAGGGATCAGATCGGCACGCTTGTCAACAATCTGAAGCGCCCTCGCATAATAGACATCCGGCGTTTCAGCCAGGTCCCAGGCTGAGGGCAACAACAGGTTGTCGGATACAAACCCACCAAAGTCCCGGGGATTCGAAGGCCCCAAAAACGGGAGCATCAGGTAAGGTCCAGAGCCCGTGCCCCAGTAGCCCAAGGTCTGGCCAAAGTCTTCTGGACGCTCAGGCAAATCGAACATGGTAGCCACATCAATCAACCCGCCCAGACCAAAAACCGTATTGTAGGTAAACCTACCCGCCGCCACGACGGCAGACTCTCCCTTCAATTGGAAGATACTGTTGGCGAAGTTACGTATTTCAGTCAGGTTGTTGAAGAAATTGGTGACAGCACGGTCCGCAAAGCCTGGCATGACGGTGCGGTACCCTTTCGCAACAGGGCGGAGGAACCAGTTGTCGATGGTTTCGTTGAAGCCATAGACCTTCCGGTTCCAGTCCTCATAGGGATCGACCTCGCTCGGAGGGGCATCAAGCTTTCGTTCTGCCATGTCAGGATCGACTGGCTGCACGGTTTGCGCGACCGCATTGCCTGAAAACAGGCAGATAAAAATCAGGGCGCCGATTGCTGGGTGCCGGAAAAAAATGTCTCTCATCGTCAGACCTGAGGTTGTTAAAACTGTTACTGTTCGTCGAAAATACCGGCGCTCTGCTTTTTTATTATTAACCCCTTGCTTCAGGAGTAGCCCCGATGTCAGTACCCGGGAATCTGGTTAGCACACTCTCCATGCCTTTGCGCTGGGGAGATATGGACGCATACGGCCATGCCAACAATACGGTTTATTTCCGCTTTTTCGAGGAAGCCCGCATCACCTGGCTGGCGTCCCTGGAGCTGGGCGCGGAAAACGACCCCGACGGTCCGGTCATTATAAAGACCAGCGCCACCTTTCTGAAGGAACTGGCCCATCCGGCAACGGTTGAGGTCAGAACATACGCCGACAAAGCCGGCAATACCAGCCTCGACACCTATCATACGCTGACCGATACCGAGACCGGCACACTCTACGCGGAAGGCTATGCGAAAATTGTCTGGTTTGACCGCACCAAACGCACGTCGATGGCACTGCCTGACAAGCTCAGGGCGTTGGCGGCCAGTTAAGACCGCCTATCGCCACTCCAGACCCTATCGGCGGCGAACCACAACGCTGCCGATGGAATAGCCTGCACCAAACGAACAGATCACGCCCAGTTCACCAGCGCCAAAGTCGTCCTTGTGTTTGTGGAACGCAATGATCGAGCCAGCGGAGCTGGTGTTGGCGTACTCATCCAGAATGACCGGCGCCTCTTTCGTGTCCGCGTCGCGCCCCAACACCTTGCGGGCAATCAGTTGGTTCATATTCAGGTTGGCCTGGTGCAGCCACATTCGCTTGAGGTCATCTGGCGACAACGACAGGCTGGACAGCTGTTTGAGGATCGTTTCCGCCACCAACGGCGACACTTCCTTGAACACCTTGCGCCCCTGTTGCACGAACAGCTTGTCCGGCTTGTTAATGCCCTCTTTATCGCCCCGATTCAGGAAACCAAAGTTGTTGCGAATGTTATTGGAGTACTTGGTCAGCAGGCTGGTTCCAAGAACCTCAAAACCCTGCCCTTCCGCAACATCGGCGTCTCTTTCCACCAGGATGGCGGTGCAGGCATCGCCAAAAATGAAGTGGCTGTCCCGGTCACGGAAATTCAGGTGGCCGGAGCAGATTTCCGGACTAACCACCAGCACCGCCCTGGCCGTGCCATTCTCTACGGCGTTCGCCGCCGCCTGCAGCCCAAAGGTCGCGGAACTGCACGCCACGTTCATGTCGTAGGCAAAGCCCTCGATGCCCAACGCGTCCTGAACCTCAACAGATATAGCCGGGTATGGGCGCTGCATGTTAGAGCAGGCGACAATAACTGCATCGACATCGGCCGCGGTCTTGCCGGCCTGTTTGAGAGCCTCTTCGCAGGCTGCCAGCGCCATCTCGCATTGCACCGAGGCTTCTTCGTTGGGTCGGTCCGGTATGTTCGGGCACATCCGTTCAGGGTCGAGTATGCCCTGCTTGTCAATCACGTGGCGACGCTTGATGCCGGACGCTTTTTCAATAAAAGCGGACGAAGACGGTTGCAGGGGCTCAAGATCGCCACTGGCAATATCGTCAGCATGACGTGCGTTGTGAAGTTCGACGAAGGCATTGAATGCCTCCACCAGTTCTTCGTTGGTAATGGTTGCTGGCGGTGTGTACAACCCGGTCCCGCTGATAACGGCTCTAATCACGCTAACCCCACGTCATAGTTGTAAAAACAAACAATCTAACTGCACCAATATTGACCAAATACTAACACAGTCTAAACGTTTTGCCCGCAAACGTGACCGGCTTACACGCGCGTCTGCTCCCACTGCCTGTCGAGGCGCTTGACCGATACCGGCACGGCCGTGCCCAGCTGTTGTGCAAAGAAAGAGACCCGAAATTCCTCAAGCATCCAGCGATAGAGCAATAACTCCGGGTCCCTTACCCCCTGACGTTGCTGCTCATCGCGTTTGCTGGCATAGCGGGACCAGAGCGGCTCCATGGTGTGCAGGAACTCCCGCTCCCGTCCAAGCTCCCTGGGCATTTTCTCGAAGCGGATGCTGGCGGCCTCAAAGTAGCGTCCAAAATGGGCAAGCCATTCCGGCGGCGTGGCAACAATAAAACCCGGATACACAAGATTTTGCAGCTGAAACTTCAAGTCCGCCATACTGTTCGCGAGCGCGAGGTTGATTTTGCCCTTGAGCTGTTTCATCACGCCATGATAGCCCGTCATGGCCTGGTGTAGCCGCTCGTCAGCCTGCTCAAGTGCCGGTACGAATTCCGCCCTCCCGGCGTTAAACGCGTTCTCGAACGCGTTGTTGTCCCGGGGTACGTCATCGGGCACAAAATGCTGCATCGCCGTGGCCAGCAACAGGTCATCCAGCAACACCCGGGCTTTGCCCACCGGCGCGAACATCAACGCCGATGACTTGAAGTTCGGCAACTTCCGTTCGATGTCCTCCAGCGTATTGCCCAGCCGAATCAGTATCAGTCGCGCCACCGCCTTGCGAGTTGCGTCCTCCGCCGTAAGCCGGTCCAGGAACCGTGTCTGGCGAACGGAATCCCCCGTGTCCTCCAATGCCGGGTATACGGTGACTTCCATACCGCCTTTTTCGGTCCTGACGGATTCGGGCAGCGACCCGAAATCCCATCGCGTTGACGCACTCGCAGCCTCGGTCGAGGGCTCCCTGCGGGTTGCCGAAGACAACGCAGCTTCTGCCCGCCCTTCCAGTTCGCTTTGCAGCTTTTCGGTTTCCCGCCCCTCGGCGATGGGCTTGCCCGCATCATCAACAACCCGAAGATTCATTCTCAGGTGCTTCGGCAGATCCTCCTGTGGCCAGGCATCGGCGTCAATCCTGACACCCGTCATTCGCCGGAGCTGTTCGCCCAGCTGCAGCGCCAATGGCTCGTTTGAAGCCTGAAGGTTTTCCAGAGCCGCATCCACGAAATCCGGTACCGGTACGAAGTTGCGCCTCAACGCCTTCGGAAGGCCTTTGACCAGTGCGATGCACTTCTCCCTCAAGAGCCCCGGCACAAGCCATTCAAGCCGCCGCGCCGGAAGCTGTTTCAGGGCCATCACCGGTGCCTGGAGCGTAACGCCATCGCGCTCACTGGTGGGTTCGAACTCATAACTCAGGGGATATCTCACCCCTTCCCACTCCAGGTAGTCCGGATACAGTGAGCCCGCCTGCTCATCCACCGGGCGCTGGAGGATATCGTCCTCCGTCAATTCCATGTCACGGAGCTGGTCAGCACTCAGCTGCTTCCACCAGCTTTCGAAATGCCGGCCGCTAACAATGTCCGCTGGCAGCCGCTGGTCATAAAACGCCACCAGCACTTCGTCCTCAACCAACAGGTCCCGCCGCCGCGTTTTGCGCTCCAGGTTTTCAACGGTGTCCAACAGTTCCCGGTTACGGGCAATAAAAGGCGCTTTGGACTGGTAATCGCCTTCCACCAGGGCACGGCGGATGAACAGGTTGCGACACTCCTCCGGGTCCACCTTGCTGTAGGGAATTCGGCGCTTGGCAATAATGTCCAGGCCGTAGAGACTGACCTTTTCATAGCCCATGACCTGGCCACGTTTCTGTTCCCAGTGGGGTTCGAAGAAGTGATGCTTCACCACATGCCCGGCCAGGGGCTCGATCCACTCCGGCTCAATCTTCGCCACCACCCGCGCAAACACGCGGCTGGTTTCGACAATTTCCGCCGCCACAATCCACTTCGGGCCGGTTTTCGACACTTTTGAGCCCGGAAAGATCATGACCTTACGGTTGCGGGTGGCCAGATACTCCTTCTTTTCAAGCTTCACCGCCACCTGGCCCAGCAAACCCGCAAGAATGGCTTTGTGCAAAGACTCGTAACTGGCCGCATCTCTGTTCAGTTTCAGTTTCTGCTCACGGCAAATCAGCGTCAGTTGCCGGTGAATGTCGCGCCACTCCCGCATCCGCATCCACGACAGAAAGCTCTTCTGGCAGACCTTTTTCAGCTGATTCTGGGACAGTTCCTGGCGCTGTTCCTCGTAGAAATTCCAGATATTCAACAAGGTCAGGAAATCCGATTCCTTGTCATTGAACGGCGCGTGGGCCTGATCGGCAGCCTGCTGTTTGTCCTGGGGGCGCTCTCTCGGGTCCTGAACGCTCAGGCCGGCAATGATCACCAACGTTTCTGCCAGACTGCCCTGTTCCGAGGAGGTCACCAGCATGCGCGCCAGCCTTGGGTCCAGCGGCAGGCGTGCCATGGTGCGGCCCAGGTTTGTCAGACGGCGCTTGTCATCAACGGCTCCAAGCTCTTCGAGCAATTTGTAGCCATCGTTGATCAGGCGACGGTCCGGTGGCTCCAGGAACGGGAAATGGCGGATATCCCCAAGCCCCGAGGTGGTCATCTGCAGAATAACCGAGGCCAGGTTGGTGCGCAGGATCTCCGGGTCGGTGTACTCGGGCCGGTTGATGAAATCGGTTTCGTCGTAAAGCCGGAAACAAATCCCCGGAGCAACCCGGCCACAGCGCCCGGCACGCTGGTTGGCGCTGGCCTGGGACACCGGCTCAATGGGCAGGCGCTGGATTTTGGAACGTACGCTGTAACGGCTGATACGGGCCACGCCGGTGTCGATGACATAGCGTATGCCGGGCACGGTCAGGGAGGTTTCCGCGACGTTGGTGGAGAGCACGATCCGACGCCCCCGGTGGCCCTGGAATATCCGGTTCTGTTCCTGGTTACTGAGCCGGGAATATAATGGTAGAACTTCGGTATGGCGCAGCTCGGCGTGTCGCAGTACCTTGCTGAGGCTGCGAATTTCCCGCTCGCCGGGCAGGAATACGAGTACGTCGCCCGGTGGCTGCTTTTCTGCACGTTCGTGCTGTTCGATTTCCTCCATCGCACGCAGCACGCCATCCGTCCAACCCTGGTCCCGATCGTCCTCATCGCCGGTGAGAGGACGGTAACGCACATCTACCGGATAGGTTCGCCCGCTGACTTCGATGACCGGCGCGCCACTAAAGAACTCGCTAAAGCGTTCCACTTCGATGGTGGCGGAGGTGATGATGACCTTCAGATCAGGCCGTTTCGGCAACAGTTGCCGCAGGTAGCCCATCAGAAAGTCTATATTAAGGCTGCGTTCGTGGGCCTCATCAATAATCAGGGTATCGTAACGATCCAGGAACCGGTCGTGCTGGACCTCCGACAGCAGGATGCCGTCGGTCATGACTTTGATCCGCGACTGGTCGGACGTGGTGTCGGTAAAACGTACCTGATACCCCACCTGCCCGCCAGTCTGCTCTCCAAGCTCTTCAGCAATACGACCGGCTACGGTACGGGCGGCAATCCGGCGGGGTTGGGTGTGGCCGATCAGCCCGCGAATACCCCGACCGCTGTTCATGCAGATCTTGGGGATCTGGGTGGTCTTACCGGAACCGGTTTCGCCGGCAATAATCACCACCTGGTTCTGTTCAATGGCCTCACGGATATCATCGACCCGTTCAGACACTGGCAGCGATGACGGAAAGGTGGCCGGCTTATGCAATGCCTGGCGTTCCGTGACACGCGCCTGACCCCGATCGAGCCATTGCGCCATCTTCTCCAGGTCCTTTTGCCCCGGACGCCCTTTTTTCCGGGCTACCAACTTGTGAATACGGGCGGCTTCCAACTGGTTGCAGGCATCCAGCTGCTCCATGATGGCTTTTACGGCGGCCTTGCTGTCTGGCGTATTCGTGGACTGTTCCGGGGGGGCTTGCGTCATCGGTCCGTTTTACCGTTGTTGGATCTTGGATACCCGGTTCGCTTCGGGCGTGGCGACAGTCTAACGATATCCCGCGCCTCATTAAACGGAAAAACCCCGCCGAGGCGGGGTTCACATCATCCGTTCGGGGCGATTAAACCGCCCGCACGAACCGGTTACTTGCTGTTGGCTTCGTCACGCAGCTCGCGCCGCAGGATCTTGCCTACGTTGGTCTTCGGCAGTTCATCGCGGAACACGAAGGATTTGGGGACCTTGTAAGCGGTCAGGCGTTCGCGGCAGAACTCTTTCAGTTCATTTTCAGTAACACCTTCCGCGGTTGCCACCAGGTAGACCTTAACCGCCTCTCCACTCTTGTCATCGGGAACACCGACAGCGGCACACTCAACCACTTTCGGATGACCACTGACCACGTCTTCTATCTCATTGGGGAAGACGTTGAAGCCAGACACGATAATCATGTCCTTCTTGCGGTCGACGATGCGGATGTAGCCATCTTCCTGGATAAGGGCAATGTCACCCGTCTGTAGGAAACCGTCGTCAGTGAAGGACTTCTGGGTGTCTTCCGGACGCTGCCAGTATCCGCGCATCACCTGTGGCCCCTTCACACACAATTCGCCGGGCTCGCCAAGAGGCGTTTCGTTGCCGTCGTCGTCGATGGTTTTGATTTCGGTGCCGGGAATCGGCAGGCCAATGGTGCCAAGCTGGATCGCGCTGTTCGGATTGAAGGTAACAACCGGAGAGGTTTCAGTCATGCCGTAACCTTCACTGATTTCACACCCTGTAACACGCTGCCACATCTTCGCGGTGTCGCTGGTCAGCGCCATGCCGCCGGACGACGTCAGTTTCAGGGCACTGAAATCCAGGGCCTTGAATTCTTCGTTGTTGCACAGCGCCACGAACAGCGTGTTCAGCCCCAGGAATGCGGTGAAGCGATGGTTTTTGAGCTCTTTCACAAATCCGGGGATATCACGGGGGTTCGGGATAAGAACGTTGTGGGCGCCAGCTTCAAGCATGATGCCGCAGTTCAGGGTGAACGAGTAGATGTGGTAAAGCGGCAGCGGAGCAATAACCACTTCCGTGCCTTCCTCCACCGAATCTTCCATCATCGGCCGAGCCTGCAGGAGGTTGGCGACCAGATTGCCGTGGGTCAGCATCGCGCCCTTGGCCACACCGGTGGTGCCACCGGTGTACTGCAGAACGGCGATGTCGTCTTTCTTGCACTCCACCGGGGAGAATTTTTCCCTGGCCCCTGCACTGAGCACCGCCGGGAGTTTGTGAGCCTGGGGCAGGCTGAATGCCGGCACCATTTTCTTCAGGTGCTTCACGGCGGCGTTCATCAGCGTACGCTTCAGCGGCGAATGCATGTCGGCAATTTCGGTAACAATGACATGCTCGATGCCGGTATGAGGAAGCACTTTCTCTGCGTTATGGGCCATGTTCGCCAGCACTACAAGCGCCTTGGCGCCGGAATCATTGAACTGGTGTTCCATTTCGCGAGTGGTGTACAGCGGGTTGGTATTCACCACGATCAGGCCCGCGCGCATGGCCCCAAACACTACGACAGGGTACTGGGACACGTTGGGCATTTGCACCGCAATCCGGTCGCCCGGCTTGAGGTCGGTCTTGTTCTGCAGCCAGGCGGCAAAATTCCGGCTCTGGGTGTCCAGGTCGCGATAGGTGAGCGTGGCGCCAACGGCACTGAACGCGGGGCGGTCAGCGTACTTGTTCACGGCCTGATCAAATACGTCAACCATGCTACTGTATTTATCCAGGTCTACGTTCAGGGACACGCCAGCGGGGTATTTGTCCTGATAGAACTGCTCAAAATCCATCACCATCTCCTGTTTGGCATTTGTGCTTATAATGTTTACCAATGTCGTTTTGGTCAAAAAATCAACCAGACAAAAGTATCAGCCTCGAAAAGTCGGGAGAGAATAGCAGTTTTGTGAACGATGAGGTAGTTTTCAAAGCAGAACTGTAGCGGTTGCAGCCACCAACCTAATCACACCAACACTGGAGCCCATCATGAGCGACACTTTGGACACGCTTGAGAACATCACCTACGACGAACTCCAGGAAGGCGACTCCGCAACCTATGTGAAAACACTGACCGAGGACGAACTGGTGTTGTTCGCTGCTGTCTCCGGAGATGTGAACCCGGTCCACCTGGATTCGGAGTTTGCCGCCGACTCCATGTTCCAGGAACGGATTGCCCATGGCATGTGGAGCGGCTCACTGATTTCCGCGGCCCTGGCCACCGTGATGCCGGGCCCCGGCACCATATACCTGGAACAGAGCCTGGCGTTCAAGCGCCCGGTAAAGCTGGACGACACCCTGACGGTGACATTGACAGTACTGGCCAAGGAACGCAAAAACCGCGTAACCCTATCCTGCGATGTCCGCAACCAGAACGATGAGCGGGTGGTGACCGGTGAGGCGAAAGTGATCGCTCCTACCCAAAAGATGTCCCTGAGCAAGCCACAGCTACCAAAAATTACCATAGCGCACTAGCGTATACGGGCCACTGAATTAACCCGGCAGGAAATCGATGGGGAATCGCACCGTCCTGGGTTCCACATCGTCCTGGCCAAAATTGAACAGGCGCACGCGCATGGCAATGCGTTGCTCCAGGCTTTGATTGCCCAGCTCGGAGCTCACCACCTCGCAACGCGATACTGACCCATCCGGTTCGATCACCAATTCCAGCATAACCTTACCTTCCAGCGTCGGGTCCTGACGCAGCTCGCGTCGGTAGAGGGAGTAGAGTGACGTTTTCTGGGCGTCGAACACCTGGCGGATGTTGCTCATGCCCCGCTGCCCCGGTCCGCCGGTGGGCTCCGGCGCAGCTTCTGGTACTGCTTCCTGCGCCACCTCCACGTTTCGAACCTGATGACCAGCCACTGCCACCTCAGTTTCTGGCGCGGCTTCCCGAGTGACGCCGCCGCTGCCAGCAAGCGCCCTGTCGGGGTCAGTTTCGGCACCGAACAGATCTCCATCGCCGCTTGCGGTCTCGGCATCGACGTTGGCCGCCAGGGTGTCCACGGCGTCCGGCTCTGGAGCCCGCATACTGGCAAGTTGGTCCTGCATTGCCATCAGACCCGACCTGGAGGCGGTTTCACGCGCCTGCTCGACCGTTTGGGAAGGAGCGGGTGTCGGGCGCACAGGCTCGGGTGGGGGCACCTCTTCAGCCAATTCCGGCTCCACCGCTTTGGGTTCTGTACTTTCAGGTTCGGGCTCGGGCTCAGATTCCGGAGCCGGCTCGGGTTCAGGTTCAGGCACTGGAACCGGCTTAGGCGGCTCGCGTTGCTCTACCAGTCGCGCCAACTGAGGCGGAATCTTCTCCGCCTCGCTGCGGTCGGGTTCCGGAAGCTGAAACGCCGGAATAAGCAGCGCAGGAGGCAGAAAGACCGCCACCATCACCAACAATGCCAGCACAAAACGGCGGTTTTCTCCCTTTTCCGCGCCCCATGGCAATCCGGATGAAAGTTGTTTGGTCGCGAAATTGTTGGGAGACACCTTTTTGAGAGAAAGGTCCTGACGCTCAGCCATTGCCGACCTCCTTCGCCGACTCAACGGCCAGCCGGACCTGCCGGAAGTCTTCATCGATGCAGGTTTGCATGATCTTTCTCAATAACCGGTAGTCGGTGGCGCGCCCTGCCATTATGGTCACCTCATGACCCTGCTCCGGCACCTGGCCCCTCCGGTTACGCACCCAGGCAAGCTCATCCGCCAGCCCACCGATGGTGCTGTCCCCGGTTTCAATGCCATCCAACCGTGCAACTTCCCGGCCCTGCACGAGAATGGACCGGCCGATTACCTGGACCATCAGGGTTTCGACCGCCTCCTTGTCCGCGGTCGATTGCGGCAGTGGGACATCGGCCGTGTTCTGCATAACCTTTACATCGGACGAGTTCACCATCAGGAAGAACACCAGGATCGTGAAGATGTCCATCAGGGACACCAGATTCAGGCCTCCCGGGCGGTGCATACGGCTGTAGTGGCGCTGGATACGACGGGCACGGCGGGAGGTCTTCATGCACCCTCCCCTTCGACCGATAACGTCCGGTTTTCAGGTGCGTCTGCCAGTGCCACATCCGGGAAAAGCTCTCCCTTCACCACACTGGCCGCAACAACTGCCGGATAGGAGCGGAGCGTATCCATCGCAGTCACCAGAGTCTGATAGTCGATGTCCGGGCTGACCTCCAGAACGATGTCAGTCTTCTCCGGCACCCGCTTCTTGATCTGCTTGAGAGTTTCCCTCAGGCCGTCGAAGTCCTGTTCCCCCTCAATCAACGGCAGGGTCCGGATCACGCCTCTCTCACTGTCCAGCACTTCCAGGCCCTGGGGTATCAACGCCACCACCAGCCGCAGTTCGTCAGCCTGTGGCGACTCACCCGACTCCATCCCGGGAAAGTCGAGCTCAATCATACGAATCTGGCTAAAGACCATGCCCAGCAGCAATACCGGGACTAACACGATCATCAGATTCAGGAATGGCGTGATATCCAGTTCCGGATTACTGACAAGCCTGCGATGTTTTCGTCTCATGCGGCAAACCCTGGCTCAGGCGGATTGGGGGGCGGGCTGCTCGGAGATAATGTTCAGCAGCTTCACCCCGGCCATCTCGAAACTGTCGACGATTTCATTGGTACGGGTCTGAAGCAGTGCATGAAACATCAACAGGGGAATGGCCGACATCAGCCCGAACGCCGTGGTATTCATGGCAACGGAGATACTTTCCGACAACAGCGACGCCTTCTGGGACGGATCTGCAGCGGCCACTGCCGTAAACGCGGCGATAAGGCCGATGATCGTGCCCAACAAGCCCAGGAGTGTCGCGATGTTGGCCAGGGTTGCCAGGTATTGGGTACGTTTCTCAAGACGCGGCAAGACTTCCATCAACCCCTCTTCCATGGCGTACTCAACATCTTCGCGGGAGTGATTATTCAATAGCCGACCAATGCCGGCGCTCATGATCGACGCGATGGCACTGTCAGAGCCTGTCGCGGCTTTCATCGCCCGCTGGTAATCCCGTTTCCTCAGCAGCGGCAGTATGCCCTTTTCAAAGGCAAGCCGGTTCCGGCGGCGCACCGAAGCGAGATAGATGAAACGCTCAACGGTAATCGCCAGGCCGATGGCCAGCACAATGGCAATCGGATACATGAAGGGACCACCTTCCTGAAAAAAACGAACAACAGTTTCCAGCATATTCAGACTCCCGGTTCTCTACTGCAGGGAAAGAGTGGAATCCAACAATGGATTCAGGGTTTCACGAAAGGTCCGGTGACGCTCAAGGGTCAGCGGGTCCTTGGGTTCGAGCAGTTCCTCGCTTCCGGCATCCAGTTCAGCGCGTGAACGCCGCGGCAAGGTCGGCGGCTGCCAGGGCAAGATATAAAGCACGCCGGGATCATCGTCTCCGGTATGGCGGTTGATTCCCTCTACGCCCAGTGCGACGGTGTTATCCGCGGTCTGAGACACAACCGCTTCCGAGGCATTGGACGCCTCATTTGCAAAGGCCATGAACGGGGTAAGCATCAAGCTCATCGCGGCCGTCGCCAATCGTCGATAAAAGCGCATTCAGTCCAGCCTCCTTTCAAGGTCCGCAATCCATCCGGCCACCTGCTTCTCCTCGGTGCCCGCCAACTCGCGGTAACGGCGGTAGTGAGCCAGTGCGCCATCCAGATCCAGCAGATACAGCTCTGAGATAACAGCAAGGTTGTAATGCAGTTCGGCGGTAACCGGGGAATGGCTGAGCCCCGCCTCCAGCACCGTCACCGCCTCCTCAAATCGTCCCTGTTCTCGCAGCAACAATGCCAGGTTATTGGCCGTGAGCGCGTTGGCCGGGTTGATATCAAAAGCCTCACGGTACCGTTCGAGGGCCTCTTCCTTGCGTCCCTGCTGGTGTGCCTCCCAGGCCTGACGTGCCAGCTCACTGGCCTCGGCGGTGTTGACGACCACCGGCTCCGGCTTGGGCTGGCTGGCGCACCCCGCCAGCAACGCAAGACACCCCGAAAGCAGAACCGCACGTGCTGTTTCAGGCATCATCGTTGACCTCCTCATTCCACGTCATCCAGCGCACCTCCCGGTCGTACCTGCCGGGGAACAGGTCCGCCAGAACTTGCAGGCTGCGTTCCATCCACTCATCAAACCGGCCTTCCGCCAGGCGTTGATGATTCCTTGCGTGCAGGTCGATGGCCTTTTCCTCGAAAGGGTAGGCCTCTTCTTCAAGCAACATCCGGTACTGGGTTGCCTCAAGGTCGCTCAGGTTCGCCGGCGCTTCTGACGTCATGAGATCCTGCGCCATCACCCGGTACAGCTCTGCCCGACGGAACAGAATTTCCGAACCTGCGCCCTCGCCAATCAGCTTCTCAGCTTGTGAGAGACGCTCCCGCGCAGCCGAGAGGGCCGCTTGTTTGCGCCCCAGGGATTCGGCCAATGGAATCTGTAGCGGAACATCGGCAAACCGCTCGGACTCTTCCGCCCCCAGCACGATGGCTGCCCGCCCAGCCCACGTCAGCGTGTCTTCCGAATGCCACTGGCTGGCGAGCTCTCGCTCTACCAACTCGATTCGATATCGCCGCGGCTCCACATCGTCGAGCACAAGACGCTGGCGCAGGGTCTGACTAAGGATATGGCTCTCGGAATCGGCAGCAGCGGAATCGCGGTTGAGCCACGCGACGTAGATGCGATTGCGACGCGCATGGGCCTCTGCCTTGTGATACAGCTCAGCCGCCCTCAGTTGCTGATCCCAGGACGGCGACTCTCCTTCGTCGGCACGCATGATTTCATCCGCCGCGCGCACCAGTTGGCCCGATGACTGATAGGCAAACACCAGCTTTTCGCCTACGGTTGGGGTCAGGTCATGCTGCGGGTAATCCGTGCGAAATCGGGTCAGTTCATTAACGGCAGCCTGCCAGCGCTCTGCCTTCAGAAGTGTATTCGCTGCGTCGTAACGGCCCTTGATCGCAATGTCCGACCCCGGAAACGCAGACTCCACACGCTGAAAATGCGCCACGGCGGTGTCAATGCGGCCCTCGCTCGCCGCTTTCTCCCCCTGGTAGTAGATGCTGCTGGCTAGTTGCCGTTTCAGACTGTCGGTATCTTTGGCCCGCCCTTCCTGTAACAGCCCCTCTGAAATCAGTGCCAGTGCTTGACGCCAGGCATTTTCAGCAAGCCCATAAGACGCCATCGCCAGGCTCGCCTCACCGGCTGCGACCCAGGCACTGTAGCGTTCGGCTGGGCTGACCAACGGATGGGCTATGGCAAGCTCGGCAAACCGAAGGGCCTCAGCATAACGATGCTCCGCGAGCATTCGGTTGGCGATATCCGCCGTCAGACCAGCCTGACGTTCGTCCTCTGGGAACTCAGCCGCGAAGCGGTCGGCGGCTGCAGCCAGGTCGTCCAGTGTCGCGGGAAGTGAATTGCGATTGTCCAGCGCATCACGCTGAATTACGATGGCAGCCCAGGCGGCATCCGCCGCCCCCGGATACTCTTTTGTCTCATGATCCGTGTCATAAGCCGCACGCTGGTAATGCTTGAAGGCGTCAGTGTGGTCACCTGCCTGCAGGAACGCATCACCGGCCATGCGAAGAACGTCGCCCTTCTGGCTGCTCCGGCCAGCCAACTGACTGTAATAACCCCCAGCCAACCGGAAAGATGCCACTTGGCGCTCCGCTTGCCCCTCTTCGGCCTGATCATAGTGATAGTCCGCCAGTGACCGGCTGAAATTCTGCCAGCGTTCCTGATCCGCTCTCGCGAGTTGCTGGTAACGGGCATCGCCGGCAAATGCCTGGACATACTCTGCCCTGGCGGCCCTTGCGCGATCGGCTTGCCCCGCCATGCGCCAGACCTCCACATTCTGGGCCAGAAAGGCCGGTACGGCGTTATGCGCCTGGAAATCGCGAACAAAGTCATTGTTCACCGCCACGCTGTCTTCAAAACGCCGGTTGCTGGCGTAGTAATCTGCCAGCCTGTCGTACAGGAGGTACCCGTAGTCCTTGCCACCCGCATCGGTCAACCAGCTTGCCAGGGATTCAACGCCCCGGTCTTCCGCCGCCATCAGAGCGACAATCCTGAAGGTGTCGTCAACCAGTTCAGCGTCGCTGGCAGGAATGCGGCGAAACCCACTGGTTTCCTCACCGACACCGTCCAGTACCGTCAGGAACGTCTTTGCGGCCCTTGTCCGGGCAGAAGCCCCTTGCTTGTACTGACTCCAGCCCTGCATATATCGGGCCTTGGTTTTCAGGCTATCGGTGCCGTCACCCGATATCACACGGCTGTACTCGGACTCAGCCTCGGCATAGTCTCCCGCCGAAAACGCTGCCTCGGCAATGCGGAAACGGGCCTCAGGTACCAGGGAGGACGAAGGATACAGACCAACCAGTTGGCGTAACCGGTCAATAGACTCCTCCGCCTGCCCCGTGTAGGCATGAGCCTTCGCCATCTGGTATAGCAATTCATCAAGCCGGCCCTGGTAGGCGCCCCTGTCGAGAATGGATTCGTAACTTTCCAGCGCCTGTCGGTATACCTGTTGTTCGCGTTCTTCGCTGAAGCTGACGTCCTCGTCAGTCACCTTCTGGATATTGGAAAGCCGGTTAAGTGCATCAATGCGTACTTCAGGTTCATCAGAGTGTTCAAACAATCGCTGGTATCGACGGGCAACTTCTGTTGGCGATATGGCCGGCATCGGTCGGGACTGGAATTCCAGAAAAACCGGGCGCATATCAGCAATGGTTTCGCCGTCGCGACCCAGCTCTACCCGGAAAGATTCCTGTGCCTGGGCACTCGCCGCGAACGCCGTAAACAGCACCGTCAGGGAAATTGACACCACTGGCTTCATGGCTGACCTCGCTCAAGGTTTTCCAGGGCCAGATACTCGTACAGGTGGGCAATCTGCTGCTCGGTCCGATCCAACGCAAACGCCATACGGTGATCCTGCTCTTCGACATAGGCCAGAGCCAGTTCATCCAGTTCCGACTCCGCCCTGCTCAGAAGTGCATCGGCCGTGCGACGGACCGTCCGTATCCGCTCCAGCGCATGGTCGGTGCGTGTCATCAGTTCATTGAGCTTGCGATCTTTCTTTTTCAATCTTCCATCAAGCCTGCCAACGGACGCTTTCAGATCGGCCAATGTCCTGGCTACACCTTTCAGCGCCTCTTGTTGTGCAGGAGAGATGGTCCAGGCTTTCAGGTTCGCCAACCGCTGCACCAGCTCTTTGATTTCTTCGTTGAAGGGACTGCCATCAACGTTGTGCCCCACGGGCCCCAAACGTTCACTGATGGCCCCCCGAAAAACAGCAAGGCTGTCTTCCCGCTGATTCAGTGTTTGCCTCATCTCCCTCAGTTCAGCCACCCGGTTGACGGCGGCCTGGGCAGCGGGCTGCTCAATGAAACGAATTAGATAGGCAGTACGGGGCTGTGTGAGCGTACGGTTGTCGGCAAGGAACCATTGGGCCTCAGAGTTCCGTGCGTCCAGTACCAGCGCCTGATACGCACCTTTCTGACGGATCTGGTCAGCCAGTTTGCGAAGGGTCACCCGTTCACTTTCATAGGACGCATTTGCTGCTAGATAAGCTTCACCCGCCTGCCCCAGGTAACCGGCGAGGTCGTACCCCCTACCCGTTCCAAGCCAGGCATTGGCCACACCGGGATAGGCCAGTGGGTACTTTTTGGCGCGATGCCAGGACTGCATTGCCGCACGCTGGTTGCCACTGGCCGAGAGTGCAAGACCGTGAAGGTAGAGGCCATGGGATGTGCTGTAGCTTTCCAGGGGGATTTTCTCCAGGAAGCCGATGGCCTTTTCGTAGTCTCCGTGATCGTAAGCAAGGTAGCCGGCGCGAACCAGTAGTCGGCTTCTGAGTTCCTGGCTGCGTTGGCTGTCGACGTCTTCTTCGGACATGGCCAGAGCCACTCGAAGTGCAACCAGTGCTCGCGATGGATTCCGGTCCTGCCTGCCGTAGTCAGCCGCAATGTTCATGTAACCCAGCGCAGCCCAATAGCCTGGCTCCATGGACGCCAGCACCTTCCCGGCCCGATCGGTATGCCCCGCCTCCCTCTCAATCTCGGCCAACCGGTAAAGCGCCTTTTGCCGGTCACTTCCACTGGCCCGCTTTGAAGCAGTTTCAAGGTATTCCCGGGTTTTGTTGTCTCCAGAGTCCGTCGGCAGTTCCGCCAGCAATAGTGCCGCCTGCCCGCGGTAATACTGGCCTTCGATCAGTTCTTTCAGCAGCCGTTCAGCCTCTTGATGACTCCCCGTAACCAAAAGTGCTTTAGCGCGAACCAGGCGTTCGGCTTCGGTAGTGGCATTCCGGGTATAACGCAATGCTGCAGCCGGTTCATGGGTGTCCAGGGCGAATTGTGCGAGCCCCAAGTGCAACGACGCCAAATCGTTGCCTCCGGACGCCAGCCCCGGGATAAGGGCCGCGGTCAGACTGAGAGCAAACCGTGTGGAGACTTTCCGAAACTTAGCGAGCACGACCATCCTTTCGCCCTATTTCCATTCCTGAAACGAAACCACTGGTTCGTAGTCCGGCGCCGCGGCATCCAGAGACATCTGTATGCGGGATTCACCGGGCCGCTTCCGAAATTGATGGGTCGCTTCACGGCGAACAAAGCGTTCATTCGCTGAACGTGCCGTCAGAACCGCTTTTAGTTGATGGGCGCCATGAGGCAGGTTACCGATATAGAGCCGCTGGACACCGCCCTGCTTCAGGGAGTCACGTTCCTGGTCGGTATAGAGGTGGGAAGCAACTGGCGTGTCGTTCAGGTACAGTTCCACCGAGTCCAGATCCAGCCCCTCCCGATTCCTGAGTGTCAGGAAAACTGCCACTTGCGTGTCGACTGGGTAGAGTACGTTCTCCTCCAGTTGGTACAACGTCTGGCTGAGGTCCGCCACATCGGCTTTCAGGCGGTCGATCTCCTGGTCCAGCGACTCAGCAAAGGCGCTACGCGTCAAACCGAGCTGAGATGCCACCATCATGACCAAAATGACCAGCCACGCCACCCTGACCTGGCGCCCGACCGTTACTGTTTGCTGCGCTCCGGCGACCATACGCTTCCTGCCTCTAGCAATGTTCTGTAACAAACCGGCAGAAAGAGTAACACTTGGTAACAGGCAAGAACGGTATCCAGATCACCAATTGGAAATCCGAAACCGTCGGATTTTTTGACAGGAGCAAAACGTCGAGGAATCTCCCGTTCACGGGAGATGCACGAAAATTATTCTAATTAACTGATTTATATTCACTATTTTAAACTGGCCCCGGATTTGCTCCGAGAGAAGCGCGGGACAGCCTTTTGGCCACCCCGTTTGATATGCCGAGCTTAGCCGATGCTCTCAACCGCATCGGCTTTTTTTATTTGCTCAGTTGTTTCATGGCCGATTCCAGGCCTTCAATGGTCAACGGATACATGTGGTCATTCACCAGCTGACGGGTCATACCGAGCGACCCACCCATGCCCCAGTAGCTCTCCGGCAATGGATTGATCCACACCACCTTGCGGAAGTGATCGGTAATGCGCTGAAACCACGTTGCGCCCGCTTCCTCGTTCCAGTGTTCGATGGACCCGCCGGGGTGTGACACCTCATAGGGCGCCATGGTGGCATCCCCTACAAAGATCACTTTGTAGTCCGGCGTGTACTTGTGAAGAATGTCCCAGGTGCTCGTTGTTTCGTTCATCCGGCGGATGTTGTTTTTCCACACGCTTTCATAGATGAAATTATGAAAGTAAAAGTACTCCATGTGCTTGAATTCGAGCCGAGCAGCCGAAAAGAGCTCCTCGCAGACCCGCACGTGAGGGTCCATGGAGCCACCCACGTCGAAGAAGATCAGGACTTTGACCGCATTGTGCCGCTCGGGAACCATCTTCAAGTCGAGGTACCCGGCGTTGCGGGCAGTGGAGCGGATAGTATCGTCCATGTCGAGCTGGTCCGCGGCACCCTGGCGAGCAAACTTACGCAGCCGACGCATGGCCACCTTGATATTGCGAATGCCGAGAGTGACGCTGTCGTCCAGGTCCTTGAACTCCCGTTTTTCCCAAACCTTTACGGCGCGGCCATGACGCCCCTTGTTCTGGCCAATGCGAAAACCTTCCGGGTTGTAACCGTTCGCACCAAAGGGTGAGGTACCACCAGTGCCAATCCACTTGTTGCCGCCCTGATGACGCTCCTTCTGCTCTTCCATGCGTTTCTTGAAGGTATCGATCAGCTCTTCCAGCCCGCCGAGGGAATCGATTTTGGCCTTGTCCTCTTCTGACAGCTGCTTTTCAAATTCCGCGCGCAGCCAATCATCCGGAATCAACGCCTGCATCAGGTCATCGAGGTTTTCTATGCCCTCGAAATAGGCCTGGAACGCCCGGTCAAATTTATCGAAATGGCGCTCGTCCTTGACCAGGCAGACACGAGCCAGGTAGTAAAACTCTTCCATATTCGCAAAGGCGAGCCTGTTCTGCAGAGCTTCAAGCAGGTCGAGGAGTTCGCGCAGACTGGCGGGCACCTTGGCCCGCCGGACTTCGAGAAAGAAATCAATCAACATAGGGTGCTGCTCTTGCTGTATTTCAGCTACGACGACGGGCCATGAAGGCCAGCTTCTGCAACAGGTGAACATCCTGCTCGTTCTTCACCAGTGCGCCATACAGCGGCGGCAAGGCGGAACTGGTGTCCTTCTCCTGCAACATTTTGGCAGACAGGTCATCCGCCATCAGCAGTTTGAGCCAATCGATCAGTTCTGAAGTGGACGGCTTCTTCTTCAGCCCTGGCACCTTGCGAACGTCGAAGAAAACTTCCAGCGCATCGCGAACCACCTGCTGCTGCAGACCCGGGAAGTGCACGTCCACGATGCTCTTCATGGTGTCGTGATCCGGGAAGCTGATGTAGTGGAAGAAACAACGGCGCAGGAAAGCATCCGGCAGTTCCTTTTCGTTGTTACTGGTGATCACGATGATAGGCCGATGCTTAGCACGCACAGACTGCTGTGTCTCGTAGACGAAGAATTCCATGCGATCGAGTTCAAGCAGAAGATCATTCGGGAACTCGATATCCGCCTTGTCGATTTCATCGATCAGCAGCACCACCTGTTCCTCGGATTCGAAGGCTTCCCACAGCTTGCCCTTGACGATGTAGTTGCTGATGTCCTTGACCTTCTCGTCACCGAGCTGGGAATCCCGCAGACGGGAGACCGCATCGTATTCGTACAGTCCCTGTTGAGCCTTAGTGGTGGATTTGATGTGCCAGGGAATCAGGCGCAGGCCGAGGGACGCAGCCATTTCTTCGGCCAGGAGGGTTTTACCAGTGCCGGGCTCGCCCTTGATCAGTAGCGGGCGTTGCAGCGTTATGGCTGCGTTGACGGCCATCTGCAGGTCATCAGTGGCAACATATTTCTCGGTACCGGTAAACTTCATGCTGATAGTGTCCTGTTCAATTAACGGTTAAACGTCTGTTTGAAAATAGACTCAGAGTATAGAGAACCGAAGCCGTTCTGATAAGAGCCCTGTTCGATTAACCGCCAATTACCGATCCTTTCCTCCGTCCTTGTCGTCGTTTTCAAACTCGTCGTCGGTGGGCTCACTATCCTCATCAGTGGCTGGCAAATCGTCGAACTCGGAGAGATCAAAGTCCTCCAGCCCGAATTCGTCTTCACCGTCCTCCACTTCCGCATCAGCAACGGGGATATCGTCCTCGGGCAACGCTTCGTCTTGCTGGAGTTCCGGCACTTCTTCAGGTTCCGGCAATTCTTCCGGTTCGGGTTCGGGTTCCGGCACCGGTTCTGGTTCAGGTATCTCTTCGGGTACGTCTTCAGGCGCCTGTTCAGGTTCGGGTGCGGCGGTAGCCTCTTCCTCCGGCGTTTCCTCTGCGACCAGGGGCGGCTCCTCGTTGTTGCCCTGATCCTGCGCTGATTTTCTGCGCTTGACGAACAGGAATGCCACCCCGGCGACAGCCACCACACCCAAGGTGCCGGCAGCGGCCCATACCCAGAACGGAATGCCGCTCGCCGCCTCCTCAACGGTGGCCGGCGTTTCCGGTTCCGCCTCTTCCTTATCGACAGGCTGCTCCTCAAGCGGCTTCGGTTCTGGCTCTTCAACCTGGCTGATATCGATCGGCCCGGAACTGGACACAGGCGATTCAATTTCGGGAGCGGGTGAGGCCTCTGGCAACTCATCCTCCATCACTGACGCTTCCTGCGAGGGCTCGTCAGAAACGACTGCCTCAATTGGGGCTTGTTCGCCCTCGGGCTGAATATATCGGGTAACGGTACTGAAGCGTCGGGAGAACGTTTGACCGTCCGCAACAACGCTGAGTTGGTATTCACCGGCATCAGGCAGTCGTGTGATGGTGTCCGTATAGACGCCGTCCTGCGGCGGCTCATCCGGAGACAACACCTTGTTACCGCTGCGCCCGTCCTCTGAGGTTAATGACACACTGACATCGATAACCCCCAGGAAGTCACGGTTTTCAATTTTTCGGTCTTCCTCAAAGAAGGCCACCTGAAGGGATACTGGTTCGTTCTCCGTGAATGTTGGCGGGACCGGGCTCACCACCATCCGCAGATCGCTGACGACAGTGACCCGACTGCCCTCACCCAACTCGCCGTTGATCGTCCAGTCGCCCGCCTCAGGATCGGTGACGGTAATCAGGTCGTATTCCGTTTCGCGCACCCAACGCATTCCCTCGGTGGCTGAGTCCGGCCCTGCCTTGGTGCCGCCGGGACTGACCAGTTCAAGCGTTCGGTTGGCGGCAGACTCGTCACCAGCGCGAAAAATCAGCGCGGTAAATTCCTCTACGCCACCATCCACCTGAAAGCCATTATCCTCAATGGGAATCTGCTGCTGCGGTACAGCGGTGTTCAGCGCTTCAAGAAAAGCCAGAGTCAGTGCATCAGCGGACGACGCCAGGGCATAGCGGCCCCCGGTGCGTTCCGCAAGACTCTTCAAAAGAGCAAGATCTGCCTCCTCGGACAATGCGACGGTATGAAGGGTGGCACCACGGCTACTCAAATCGTCCAGCAATGCCCCCAGAATCCGCTCACGCTCGCGATCATTGGCGCTCTCGTTATCGGAGATATCCACTTTGCCATCGGTGAGTAGAATGAAGTCCGTATTGTCGAGGCTCTCCGAGCCCAACAGGTAATCATCACTGGCAACCTGAATCGCCTCCCCCAGATTGGTCCGAAGGGCGACCGAATTGATCTCATCTGAGCGTTCGACAGCCAGCCCCCGCCAGTCATCAGTGACTTTGCCATGGGGCACCAGCATGTTGACGTACTGACCAAAGGTCCAGACTCCGGCATTGGCTTGCCCAGGCAGCATACGCGCCAACAGACGCACAGCCGGGCGGCGCAGGTTGTCCGGATCGTTGGTTTTCATGGAGCCGGAGATGTCGACAATAATTCGGACATCGGCACTGTCGGGTAACTGCAGGGTTGGCGCCTGCTGTGCAAGCGCCGTAATTGGCAGGATGAGGATGACAGCAAACAGGCGGCTTAGAAGTCGCATCAGGGCAGCTCCATGCGAGGTGATGATCAAGGAAAGTCTCAGCGTTTAACCAGCCGGTATCTGACAAGGTCAAGAACCCACACCAACACCATAATCAGGGATGCTATGCCCATGTTCACAAAGGCCCGGCCCGCGTTGGCGGCATCACCCAGAATGGTTTCGTAGCCGCCGTGCAACCAGGCCGGCATCCACCAGCCAGCTACCTCACCGGACTCGACCGGGGTCAACAGGAGGACAATCAACGCGGCCTGCAACAGCGTGCGGATGGCATAAACCGGAATTACCCGAAACAGGCGGGATATGGTGTAGAAGAACACCACGAAGGCGACGGCGTACAGGGCCCAGAATATTCCGTAAGCAAGGTTTGTTTCTGCGTCTATCATCAAAGGATCCAGTGAATTATGTGTTCTTCCCAATCGTCTTCCGGTACATCGGCTTCCGAGATCACGCGATTACGCACCGATACACCCGCTTCATGAACCGTATCGGGGTCACCCGACCGTAGCGGGTGCCAGTCTGCAAGCGCACGCCCTTCCGCCAGTGTGCGGTAGGCACAGGTATACGGCAGCCAATGGTAGTCGCTCAGCGTATCCGGTGTCAGCACCGTGCATGCAGGCACTTTCTGCAAGCGCTCGGAGTACACGCTGCACTGACAGGTGTCTTGCTCCATGTAACGGCATACCAGCTCAGTGTAGTAGACATCGCCGGTGTCTTCGTCTTCCAGCTTGGCCAGACAACATTTTCCGCAGCCGTCACACAGGGACTCCCATTCCTTGGCGGTCATCTCATGGAGACGTTTGCGTTGCCAGAACGGAATCTCTGCAATCATTCCCGACCGGGCTCCGGTTTACGGCGAAAGTCTACAACGTAGCCGCTGGATTCCTCAGGCATCTGCAGGAAGAAATCCTTGTCGGCAATAGCCTCCAGAACCTGCTTGCCAGACGTTCGGGCAAGCTTCCGTTCCGGTGTCATGATCAGGTCCATGGCGTGTATTGGCTGGCCGAATATGCCCCGCAGGCTATCCGGCAGGTCTTCCCAGGCCTGGCCCCGTCGAACGTAGATATACGTGTCCGGCTTTTTACTGCTGCGAAACACCGACACAAAGGTCTTTTCGGTCATGATTTCAGTAATTCCTCAATCTGTTCCTGCACCGGTGCCAGGAGGTCACGGCGCCAGCCCTCGTCAAACAGCCCGGCAGCCAGGTTTCGTTGTTGTACAACAGCCTCAAGGCGCTTGCGAGGCGCCAGCAGTTCCACCGGCACATCCCGTTCCTCCGCCGCCTTCACCATCAGCCGTTTGAGCTGTTTATAGAACATCTGGTCCTGGCGGCTCAGCGGAGCGGCAATAACGTCGATGCCGGAATTATCCGCGGTCGATGCCTCCGCAACCATATTAATAATCGTATCCCCGTAGCGCCTGACCACGGCCGGAGGCAAGCCCTGGATATTCGATAGCTCCCGTACTGACTGTGGCAGTCTCTGGGCGATGGCAATCAGCAGCGCATCGGCCACAACACGGTTGCGGGGCCGATCCCGGAGGCGCGACTCATGTTCCCGCCAACACACCAGGGTTTTCAGCACCCCCTGCTGTTGGCGGCTCAATGTCCAGCCGCCTCGCAGTTTCAGGTAATGGCTGTCGGGATTATCCTGGGCTGCCAGTTCCTTTGAAAATCGAGTGGATTCGTCAGCCAATGCCGCTTCAAGGCCCCGTTTCTGCAACCGAGTAATCACCCAGTGATACAAGGGAACAAGGAAGCGAACGTCGTCCAGAGCGTAGCGTTCCTGAGCCGCGGAAAGCGGGCGAGAAACCCAATCCGAGCGCGTCGCCGATTTATCCAGTGATTCACCGAAGAGAGTTTCCACCAGCCGGGCATAACCGACGGAAAAGCCGGCACCGGCCAGCGCGGCGCCGATCTGCAGGTCGAGAATGCCCTCCGGTTCCAGCTGCAACCAGTGCCGGAACAGTTCCAGATCCTCACTCATGGCGTATAGCAATTTGGGGGTGTCCGGGTCGGTGAGCGCGTTGCGAAAGCCCTCTGACGCCTCTGCGACCGACGGGTCTACCAGGCAGAACCGCTGCCCCATCCCCAACTGGACCAGACCAGGAATCGGGAAGAAGGTGTTGACCCGTTCGAACTCGGTATCCAGTGCAAGCGGTTCGCCTTGCCCTTCGGCAAGCCAGCGGTCCAGGTCGTCCGGCTCCCGAATCCAGGTAACCGTGTCGGGAGCCGCAGGAACGGAAGCGGCCGGGGTGTTGGAATCCATATAATAATCCCGGTCAGGTTTAATCAGTCAGAGGTTTTCGGCCACGGAAGGCATGGGTCAGGGTAAATCCGTCAACATAACCCAGTTCGCCCCCCACCGGGATACCATGGGCAAGACGGGTAATCAGGATATTGCGGCCATCCAGCCTGTCGGCAATGTAGTGGGCAGTCGCCTCACCTTCCACAGTTGGATTGGTCGCAAGGATCAGCTCCGTCACCCCTTCTCCGTGGATGCGTTGCAGCAGCCGCTCAATACCGATTTCCTCGGGGCCCACGCCGTCGATGGGCGACAGATGCCCCATCAACACGAAGTAGCTGCCGCGATAATCGCCCGCCTGCTCAATGGCAAGAAGGTCTGAGGGGCTTTCCACCACGCAGAGCGTACCATTCCGTCGTTCGGGGTTTTCGCAGATATTGCAGGTAGGCGTATCGGCGAAGTTCTGGCAGCTCTCACAGCGGCGCACACCGGTCATGGCACGATCCAGTGCGTCAGAAAGCCGCGAGCCTCCAGAGCGGCCGCGCTCCAGCAGGTGGAAGGCCATACGCTGGGCCGTTTTCTGACCGACGCCAGGCAGACAGCGGAGAGACTCCACCAGTTCGTCTACCAACGGACTAAAAGCCATCAGCTATCCTCGATCAGAACGGCATCTTGAAGCCCGGAGGCATACCCATACCCGACATCATGCCGGACATTTTGTCTTTCTGGTTTTCCTCAACACGGCGCACGGCGTCGTTGATAGCAGCCGCCAGCAGGTCTTCCAGAATTTCCTTGTCTTCGCTCAGCAGGGACGGATCGATATCCACTTTCCGCACGTCATGGCGACCGTTCATAGTCACCTTGACCAGGCCCGCGCCGGCTTCGCCGGTAATCTCGGCCTTGGCGGCCTCTTCCTGGGCCTTCTTCATTTCTTCCTGCATCTGCTGGGCCTTTTTCATCAGGTCGCCCATATTGTTCATCACGCTCACCTTCTACAGAATTGCCTTAGAGAGTTGCCACCACGTGGCTCCAACCGCAGACCTTAGCCGGACTTTGCCTGATTCGGCGGCCGGATACTGTTTTCGACGACCCGAGCCTCGAATCGTTCAACAATCGACTGCACTGCGGGATCATTGCGAATTGAGTCTTCCGCTGCCTTCTGGCGCGCCTGCCGCTGGCGCTCTTCCCAGGCAGCCGGCGTTTTGCCCTCAGCATCGCCCTGCTCCACACGCAGGGTTATGGTGGCGCCAAACCGATTCCTCAACGCCTCGATAATTTTTTCTTCATGGCGGGCGTTCAACAACCGCGCGTGACCTTCATCGATGGTCAGCACGATTTCATCGCCGTTGCGGGCCATAGCCGCATTACTGGCGAGGTTACCCGGCATGCCCACAATGCCCAGGCTGCGAAAATCACGTTCCCAGACAAATTCGCCAGTATCCGCGGGTTCTTCGATCGGTTCGGCCGGCTCAGTCGATTCGGTCGACGCTGCTGATTCTACCTGGGGCACATCGGCCTGAGGCGCTTCGACGTATTCCGGCTCAGGCGCTACGGGCTCGGGCTCATAATCCTCAGTGCTGGCCGCTTCGGCCGCTGCAGATTCAGCCGCTTCATCCAGGCTCGCCAGCCAGGCAGCGTCAGGCTCCTCTGGCGCGGGAGCGGGTTGGGATTCCAGTACGGGCTCCTGGGCTTCCGGTTGAGGCTCCGGCTGGGGCGTCGGTTCGGTTCGTTGTTCTGGCTCTGCCCGCTGTTCTGAATCTGGCTGTTGAGGCGCTTGTTCAGGCTCAACAGTCGCTGTTATTGTCTCCGACGCTGCCGGGCCAGGCTCAGGGTCTTCCCGGGACTCCTGCCCTGATGATGACGTCCCGGAGGCCACCACCGGTGGTTCACGGCGGTCAGTGCCAGGCCGGAAGGCCAGCATTCGCAGCAACGTCATCTCAAACCCCATGCGGGCATCGGGAGTGACCGCCAGGTCCTTACGTCCCATCAGCGCGGCCTGATAGAAGAGTTGCGCGTCTTCCGCGCTCAGCCGGCGCGCCAGGGATTCCACCTGCGCGGCATCCCCAAGGGCATTATCGACACTGCCCGGCACCACCTGTTCCATCGTCACCCGATGGAACAGCGACAACAGGTCCGCCAGGATCACGCTGTAATCCGGCGCAAAATCGGAAATACGATTGATCTCGGACAGCAGCGCGGGCCCGTCGTCTTCCACCAGCGCATTCACCAGGTTCTCGATATCGCTTTGATCAATCGTGCCCAGCATGTTGCTGACATCACTGCCGCTGAGCGTCTGATTGCCGAAGGCAATGGCCTGGTCTGTCAGGCTCAGGGCGTCCCGCATACTGCCATCCGCGGCACGTGCCAATAGCCACAGGGCCGGTTCCTCGAAAGGAATGCCTTCCTGGGTCAGCACGTGGCGCAGGTGCCCGGCAATGTGTTCGGGCGTCATCCGCTTGAGGTTGAACTGCAGGCAACGGGACAACACGGTCACTGGCAGCTTCTGGGGATCCGTGGTCGCCAGCAGGAATTTGACGTGTTCCGGGGGTTCTTCAAGGGTCTTGAGGAAAGCGTTAAAGGACTGGTTGGTCAACATATGTACCTCGTCAATGAGGTACACCTTGAAGCGGCCACGGGTTGGCGAGTACTGGACGTTATCGGTGAGTTCCCGCATATCATCCACGCCAGTACGGGAGGCTGCGTCGATTTCGATCAAATCAACAAACCGCCCTTCCTGGATTTCCTGGCAACTGGAGCAGGTTCCACACGGCGTGGCGGTAACGCCGGTTTCGCAGTTCAGGCATCGGGCCAGCAATCGGCCAATGGTTGTTTTGCCTACGCCCCGGGTACCGGTAAACAGATAGGCGTGGTGCAGCCGCTGGTTGTCCAGGGCGTGGATCAGTGCCTGGAGCACATGCTCCTGGCCGACCATATCTTCGAATGTCCGGGGGCGCCACTTACGGGCAAGTACCTGGTAGCTCATGTTCTGCCAACTGCCGTTAAAAATGGGTTTAACCATAGCACGGTCAGGATGTTAGAAGAAGCCAACAAGAAGCAATCAGAGAGGGATAATCGGGGGCGTTAAAAGGAAAAATCTGGGGGTGACTCCATCAGCGACACTCCGGCACACAAGTCCACCGCTTCGGCTGCTCCCTTCCGGGCCTGACCGGGTTCACGGTTTATCGTTGCGGAGGCACCAATGGAGCCACCATAACGGGCTTTGGGGCGAAATCCCTCAAAGCGGCGCGCATATTAGCAAAAGGGTTCCGGCACTACAATGGCAGCGGCACTTCATCGCATCGGAACCAGCAGGCGACGCTGTAACGGGTACGGTGGGCCGGCAACACCTCATGGGGAATTTCTTCGCTCATAAACAGCGCCATCCGCCCTGCCAGTGGCAATACGACGCCACATACCTCGTTCTCGTTTTCACGATTGAAAATCTGCAACGCGCCGCCGTCGGCTTCCTGCCAACCCTCGTTGAGGTACAACACCAGGCTGACAACCCGCGACGCCCTGCCCTGGAAGCTATCCACATGGCGACGGTAGAAGTCACCGTTGTGATAGGTGGCGTAGTGCGCCTCAAACCGTTTCAGCCCCAGGAACAGCCGCTCATTCAAACCCAGCCTGACCGACTCGAAGAACTCGAACAACGCCGCCTGAACCGGCGTCACCCCCTGCAGCCACGCAATCTTGTCTCGCCTTACGGATCTGTCCTGAAGCAAGTCCTGGCCACGCCCCACACCCGCCTTACGCAGTGCCTCGGTCCGGTCCAGTATCCGAACTTCACTGCGAAGACCCTTTAAAAGGGACGGAGTTAACAGCACCGACACATCCTGGCTCATCCAGCCATGTTCCGTGAGACCATCCGCCAAGTCATCAAGCCACTGATCGCCTCCCGGCGTCGAAAGATCGACTCCAGCCTGGCGAGGCTCGGGAACTGAGGCAGTAATCTGGTCAATCATTCATCAAACTCCGACGGGGACGGCCGATTTTATGATGGTTTCTCGCCGTAAGCACAGTTTTAATTTACCCTGAGTATAAGGACATGCCGTAACTCTTGCGGCACCTCAGACCGACAATCCATTGACCACCCAGAAAGCTGTAACGAGGCACTACGTGACACTAAAACCCGGGCACTGGTCGTTCACCCGATGGACAACCATCGGGCAACTGGAAGCCATGGAGGTACACCACCCCTTGTTCCACGCCCGCCTTTTCCTGCAGGGCGCTCACCTTACTCACTTTGCCGCCCGTGACGAACCAGACTGGCTGTGGATAAGCGACACCGCGCGCTTTGAACCCGGCGTGGCCATCCGTGGTGGCATCCCGATATGCTGGCCCTGGTTTGGGGCGCCCGAGAAAAATCCTCCGGAAGTTCGCCGCAGGCTGCTGACCACCAGCTCCCACGGTTTCGCCCGCACAGCAGTGTGGAAGCTGGAGGATGTCAGGGAAACCGCGCACGACGTGGAAATCAGCCTGTCACTGGATGCAAACAGTGACTTTTCTGATGCCTGGGACGGCCGCGCCCGGTTACTGATGACCTTCCACTTCTCGGCTGACGGCTGCCAACTGGCGTTGACCACCACCAATCCGGGTTCGGAACCGCTGGCGTTTACCCAGGCACTTCACACCTATCTTCCGACCCCGGACATTTCCAAAACGCTGGTCAGAGGCCTCGAAAACTGCGGATACGTGGACTCCCTGAAAGACTGGAGCTACCACACACAGCAAGGGCCAGTGAGCTTCGAGGGTGAAACCGACCGCATCTATGAAAGCGGCAATTCGCTGATCATTGAAACCCCATCAGGGAACCGGCGCATCACCGCCATCGGCAGCGACTCCACGGTTGTCTGGAATCCGGGGCCGGAGAAAGCGGCACGATTGTCGGATTTCCCCGACGTTGCCTGGGAGTCCATGCTGTGCGTTGAAAGCGCCAATGCTCTCGGCGATTACCGCGTGCTGAATACGGGCCAGAGTCATACCCTTGGCGTTATGATAGGAAGAGAGTAGAAACCACATGGGTCTAGCATCGATTCTGAAGTCACGGTTGATCCCGGCAGAGCTGGAGAATCACATCAATCGCATCCGCAAGCCGATTGGTTCTCTGGGGTACGATCCCTGGGGCTATAACAACGAAGTGATGAAGTACGGCTTCTCCCTGACCCGCCAGATCTACGAAAAGTATTTTCGAGTGGAAGCCACCGGCGTTGACAAAATTCCCTCGGAGGGGCCGGTGCTGATCGTCCCGAATCACAGTGGGCAGTTGCCGGTAGATGGACTTTTGATCGCCTATGCCCTTGCCTCTCGCGAGAAAAACCCGCGCATTCCCCGGGCAATGATCGAACGTTTTTTCCCGACCGTCCCCTACCTCGGCAATTTGCTGAACGAGTTTGGCGCGGTTTTGGGCGATCCCACCAATTGCGCCAAGATGCTGGCCAACGGCGAGGCCGTCATCGTATTCCCCGAAGGCATTCGCGGGTCTGGCAAGCTGTATCAGGATCGCTACCAGCTCAAGCGGTTCGGTAACGGCTTCATGCACCTGGCCATGAAGTACAAGGCACCCATTGTGCCAGTGGGCGTGGTCGGGTGTGAGGAAACCATTCCCGCCATCGCCAACATCAAACCACTGGCTCGGTGGCTCGGCATTCCCTACGCTCCGGTGGCCATGCCATTTGTCTTGCCGGCCAAAGTCCACCTGAACTTTGGCGATCCAATGGTGTTTGACGACCTGGAAATTCCCGAAGAACAGGTGACAGAGCGGGTGGAACAGGTGAAGGCAGCGATCAGTGAATTGATCGATACCGGACTGAGCGAAAGGAAAAGGCTGTTCTGATGGTTGAAAAAAGCAGACCCCAGATTCTTGTAACAGGTGCAGCTGGCGCCCTGGCTCAACAGGTAATCAGCCGCCTGCGGGATACCTGCAACCTCGTTGCCGTGGATTTTCGAGAACAGGTCTATCTGGGCGACGATATCCCCAGCTACTGCATCGACTTCAACAAACGCTCCTTCGAAGACCTTTTCCGGCGTTACCGGTTTGATGGCGTCATTCATCTCGGCCGCATCATGTCGAGCCAGCTCACCCGAATGCGCCGGTACAACGCCAACGTTCTCGGTACCCAGAAACTGCTGGACTTGAGCCACAAGTACAACATCAAAAGGGTGGTGGTCCTGTCGACCTTCCACGTCTATGGCGCGGTGGCCTACAACCCGGCGCTGATAGACGAGGAAGCTCCGCTGAAAAGTGCGGGGCTGAGCGCGGACCTGATTGATTCCGTGGAACTGGAGAACCTGGCCAACATCTACCTGTGGCGCTACCCGGACCTGAATATCACCATTCTGCGGCCCTGCAACATTGTCGGCCCAGGCGTGCGCAACTCCATCAGCACCTTGCTGGGCATGGAACGGGCACCTGTTCTGGCCGGTTTTTCACCGATGATGCAGTTTATCCATATCGATGACATGGCGGATGCCATCGTGCTGGCTTACAACAAACCCCAGCGGGGAATTTTCAATGTCGCGCCGCAGGACTGGGTGGCCTACCAGCATGCGTTGAAGCTCTGCGGCTGCGGCCGCATACCAGTACCATCCATTCCCCCCATACTGCCCAGGATGATACTGCGCACACTCAACCTGCGAAGTTTTCCTTCGTACCTGATGCACTTTTTCAAGTATCCTGTAGTCATCGACGGCAGGGCGTTCGCCAGGGAATTCGGTTTCACTCCCAGGCGCCCGCTAAAAGAGATATTCCGGTTCTACCGGGAGAACAAGAAGCCGGTGTGAACGGCACAGGATCGAAATCGGTGCCGTTATGGAAAGTGGCGCATAGCGCAGGAAGCGAAACATGTTGAATAATTTCAGCCTGATCAGTCATTCCACGGCAGCCATTGCCTTTGGGTTGCTATCGCTGCTGATTGCCACACGATACCTGCGCCGGGACATTGATCGTTCTTTGCTCCTCGCCGCCGTGGTCACCACGCTGTGGGCCGGCTCACTTGTTACCCAAAGCCTTTGGGGCGAACCAAGCTTTTTTATTCGCTACCTGCTGGAACTTCTGCGTGATGCCGCGTGGATTACCGTCCTCTTCGCCCTACTTCGCGATTCATTCCGGTCTGCCAATCTTGTCGGTCGCCTACGAAAAGTGCTGGCGGCAGCCACCCTGATCCTGGTTGCTCTCCTACTCGGCAGCGGTGTCCTGGAATATTTCTTCGGGCTCAGCATTCTGGACGGTAAAACCAAAGTGGTTGGCCAGATAGCCCTATCCTTACTCGGCTTATCGCTGATTGAGCAGATCTGGCGAAACTCCGTGTCATTTGGTCGGTCCAGCATGAAGTATGTCTGTATTGCCGTTGGCAGCCTGTTTGCCTTTGATTTCTTCATGTATGCCGACACCCTGCTCTTTGGCCAGGTCTCGGAGTCGTTCTGGAACGCCCGTGGCCTGGTCAACGCTGCACTGGTGCCCTTGTTTGCTGTCAACGTGATTAACACCCGCAAACAGCCAGTGGATTTCCAGCTCTCCCGTTCAGCCGTCTTCCACGCCGGAGCCCTGATACTCGCCGGTGGTTACCTGTTGTTCCTGTCACTGGGTGGCTACTACGTCAAAACCCTGGGAGGCGAATGGGGCGACGCCCTGCAGGTACTCTTCTTCAGCATCGCACTGGTATTCCTCGTCACCCTGCTGGTCTCGCGCCGTGTGCGTTCCCGGCTAATGGTGTTTATCAGCCAGAACTTTTTCGATTACAAATACGACTACCGCGACGAATGGCTGAAAATGACCCGGGAAATGGCCGACCTCAGCGACAGCCCGCCACTTCCGGAACGGGTCATCCGCATTCTTTCGAGCCTGGTTGAAAGCAACGCCGGCGCACTCTGGATACGAGAGGAAAGAGGCGACTTCATCCTCAAGAACGCAGTCAACATGGTCACGCCCAAGTACACGACCATCGACGCCAACTCCGAACTTGTCCGCTTCTTTGGGGAACGGGAGTGGATTATCGACCTTCATGAATATCGTGGCGATCCGGTCAGCTACAACCTGCTGGAGATCCCCGACCCGATATCACATACACCGGATGGTTGGCTGGTCATTCCCCTATACCTCAGCAACGACTTATACGGTATTGCCATGGTCGGCAACCCTTACGCGCGCGTTGAACTCAACTGGGAGAACTTTGACCTGATCAAGGTTGTCGCCCGGCAGACCTGTAACCTGCTTGCACAAACTGACGCCCAAAACCGGCTTTCCAGGGCCATGCAGTTTGAGGCGGTAAGCAAGGCGTCTGCCTTCATGGTGCATGACCTGAAAACGCTGATTGCTCAACTATCGTTGCTGGTGAAAAACGCCCCCAGGCACCGGAACAACCCGGCCTTTATCGACGATATGATTCACACCACTGACCATGCCGTGCGCAAGATGTCGAACCTGGTGGATCACATCCGCAAGCCAGCGGACGAAACCCTGGTGACCGAAGTGATCGACCTGACTGAGGTTGTTAGCCAGTTGGCGGAGCACTACTCCCGCCGCCAACCTGCACCGAGGGTTGCCGATAATCCCGGAAACATTTTCATCAATGCCGATCGGGAGCAACTCTACAGTATTCTCGGCCACCTGATTCAGAATGCGCAGGATGCCACCCCACCCGATGGCGAAATCACTCTCACCCTGAAAACCGCCAAGGGCAACGTTGTGCTGTTCATCCAGGACACCGGTTCCGGCATGACCGAGGACTTTATCCAGACCCAGTTATTCAAACCGTTCGAAAGTACCAAGGGGCTGACGGGCATGGGCATTGGTGCCTATCAGGCCAGGGAGTATGTGCGCAATGTTGGGGGTAATATAGATGTAACCAGCGAACCGGACCTGGGCTCCTGTTTCTCAATCCGGTTCCCGCTTGCCCGGTTCAAACCGGAACAGGCCCCGGAAGAACCCGAGCGACTGATTACCGGCGACCCACTGCCGCAGCAGAATGCCAAATAATTGGCGAAACCGAAATACAACGAACACTATCATTGCAAAGTGTCAATCTTCGGTTAAGAATCAGGGTTTAGAGGATTGATCGCAAGACCGTCACCATTACAAAAAGGGATTTGTAACCGTTGTGAGTAGACGACTGCTAATCGTAGAAGATGATCCGGGTTTACAAAGCCAGATGCGCTGGTGTTTCAGCGAAGATCTGGAAGTAAGCGTTGCGGCTGACCGGGAGTCAGCCCTGACCGCACTGCGTCGAAGCGAACCCGATGTCATTACTCTGGATCTGGGTCTGCCTCCGGATCCAGGTGGTGCAAAAGAAGGCTTTCTACTGCTTGAAGAAATTCTTCGGTTGTCGCCCATGACCAAGATCATTGTGGTCACCGGACGGGAAGACAAGGAGAACGCCGTCAAGGCCATCGGCATGGGGGCCAGTGACTTCTACCAGAAGCCGCTGGACGCGGACATTCTGACCTTCGTGGTGAACCGTGCCTTGCGATTGGCCGAACTGGAACGTGACAATCGGGAGCTGGCCCGTCAGCGTAATGGCACCAACATCAAAGGTATCGTCGCGGCCAGCCCACAGATGCTTGGCATCTGTCGCACCCTCGAAAAAGTGGCCCCCACCGACGTCACTACCCTGATTACCGGTGAAACCGGCACGGGCAAGGAGCTGCTGGCAAGGGCGCTTCATGACTTGAGCCACCGCTTCGATAAACCTTTTGCGGCCATTAACTGTGCCGCTATTCCTGAGAACCTCCTTGAAAGCGAACTCTTTGGCTTTGAGAAGGGCTCGTTCACCGGCGCCACCCAGAGCAAGAAAGGCAAAATCGAAAGCGCCAATGGCGGCACCCTATTCCTGGACGAGATTGGCGACATGCCCATGCCCCTCCAGGCAAAGCTGCTCCGTTTTCTCCAGGAGCGCGTGGTCGATCGGGTGGGCTCGGTCAACCCGGTTCCTGTCGATGTCCGCGTGGTGTGCGCAACTCACCGGGACGTACAGCAGTTGATCGATCAGGAGACTTTCCGCGAGGACCTTTATTACCGGATCAGTGAAATTACTCTCGACGTTCCCGCACTTCGCGAGCGCGAAGGCGACGCCCTCGTTGTTGCGCAGTCGCTGTTGCAGTCATTGGGCAAACAAATGGATCGGCCCAACCTGGCCTTTACCGAAGACGCCATCAAGGCCATCAAGACACACCCATGGCCCGGCAACGTGCGTGAAATGATCAACAAGGTGAAACGGGCCACAATCATGGCCGACGGCAAACGTGTTACCGCCGCCGACCTTGAGCTAAACTGCGACCTTGAAGGCCCCGAAAGCCAACTGAATCTCAGGCAGGTCAGGGAAAATGCGGAACGTGCCGCCATTGTGCAGGCACTGCAGTCCTGTAGCTTCAATATGGCGCAGGCCTCACGCCTGCTCGGCGTAACCCGACCAACGCTGTATAACCTGACTGATAAATATCGGATTGAAACATCCCCCGAATCGTCAGGCGCCTGAATAGCAGGCAAGGAATCCAGAACAAGACCCGATAAGGAAAAGGACCAGGGCCATGAAGCCAGTTTCAGCAGTACGTGCCACCCTCCTCTCAGTCGCAATCTCATTCGCTCTCGCCGGCTGTGGCGACAGCAATGAGATGAGCCAGGACGACATCCAGTACCTGAGTCATATTGACCAGTCACGTTTTTTCCAGCGTCAGGGTGAACTCAAGGCGAGCACACTGGAAGCCAGGAGCGCGATCGAGCTTCAACCGGAAAAGATCGAACCGTATTTCCTGATCGTCAACAATCTCCTCAAGGCAGGCGATGCGGCCAATGCCGAACGGCACCTTAACCAGATCCTGGAGCGCCTCCCTGCAGAGCAGATCGATGCAAAGGTTCGGAACCGCGCCAGCCTGATCCTCGCAGAAGCCAATCTGCTTCAGGAAGATTTTGAAGACGCCCTGGCGGCTCTCGATGACATCACCTCCCCGGACCGACCGGTGGAAACCCAGGCGGCACTGCTGGAAGGCCAGATTTACCTGGCATCCAATGAACTTGAAAAAGCCCGCACTGCGTTCAACAGAGCACGGGAAATAGACTCCGGGGAAGTTGAATCGGTGATAGGACTCTCGAAAACAGCGTTCGCCGGCGGCGACGTATCGAAGGCCCGAAAACTGGTCACCGAGGCGGAAGAGGTCGATGAGGCGAATGGTGAATTATGGCTCTGGAAGGCCGAGCTCGCCGCTTCTCAGGAAGAGTGGCAAAAAGCGGAAGATGCCTATATCCGGGCCCTCGAAGACATCGGTCAGTACGATGTAATGACCCAGCGCAAATACGCCACGATTTCGTCCCTTATTCGCGTCCTTAGAGCCCAGGGGAAGCAGTCAGAAGCTTTCGTATACGAAGAAATACTGGCCAAGTCCGCCCCCGGTACGATCAAGAGCAACCTGATGGCCGCCCAGGCGGCAGTGGAACAGGGTGACCTCGATGAGGCCGCGCGCTATCTGGAGGAAGTTCTGGCGCAAGCTCCCAACCATGAGCAGACATCGTTGATGCTCGGCCTTGTCCGGTTCAGGCAAGGCCGGGTAGAGGATGCTGAAAAGCTGCTGGCACCCATCGCAGAAGCGGGAAATTCAGAAACCGCCAGCAAATTACTGGCCGCCGCACGGCTGCAAATGCGAAATCCAGAAGGCGCCCAGGCCATACTCTCGAATCTGGAGGACAAAGACTCCGATCCGGAAACGCTTGCCATGGTGGCCATTGCCACGCTTGCCAGCGGCGACCTGAAAACGGGCGAAACGCTTATGGACAAGGCCCTGGCAAGCAACCCCGACAACCACCAGCTGAGGCTACGGTATGCGACCTACCTCAACCAGCGGGGTGAACATGACCGAGCGATCGCCGAGGCAACCCGGGTTCTTGAAAGCGCCCCTGAGTTGGAGCAGGCACGCAGCGTCATCGTTGAAGCTCAGGCTCGCTCTGGCAACATGGACGAGGCTGTAAAATCCGCCTCTCAGTGGATTAAAGAAGCTCCTGACAGTATCAATGCCCTGATGACCAGGGGAAGCCTTGCAGCCACCGCAGGCAATGTGGACGCGGCCAAAACAGACTTCAACAAGGCCAGGGAGAAAGCGCCAGAATCACCAGCACCGCTGATCGCTCTTGGTAGACTGGCGCTGACTCAGAACGATCAAGCGGAAGCGCAGAAGCAGTTCCGGGCAGCAGTCAGGCTCGCCCCGGATAGCCGCCAGGCGCTTCAAGGGCTGGCGACCGTTCTGGATCGCGAAGAAACCACAGGTTTCATGCGGGAGATTCTCAAAGAGAATCCGGAAGCGACCGGCCCTCGTCTGATTCTGCTTGAGGTTGCCCTCATGGATAACAACCAGCAGGAAGCGGACGATTTAACCGCCTCCCTGCTGGAGCGAAACGAGCAATCGACCCCATCACCCGCAACGCCCTTCGTTGCAGGCATCTATAGCAGCGCAGCAACCGCATTCCAGAGCTCGGGAGAAACAGCCCGGGCGGCCGCTCTCCTTGACCGGGCTCGCGCACTGTTCCCGGACAACCAGGACATCGCTCTTCAAGCCGCTCAACAAGCCTTCAACGAAGGCGAGGAAGACGAAGCGCGGAGAATTATTCAGGAAACCAAGCAGCAACACCCGGAATCTTCTGCGCCCTACGTAACGGAAGCCGCTTACTTCGAACGGCAAAAAGAGTATCAGCAAGCGGCTGAACTCTACCAACTCGCCCTCGACAAGCGCCCCAGCGCCGAACTCGCAAATGGATACGCGACAAACCTGCAACGATCCGGCAAGGCACAGGAAGCACTCTCTTTCCTCGAGTCCGCTCGCAAAACGTATCCCGGCAGTAACCAGCTGCTTCTTACGCTGGCGCTGCTGCAGCAATCCGAGGGCCAGTATGAAAGCGCCAAATCGAATTATGAGACCCTACTTGAAAGCGCACCCGGCAACGTTGTGGTGCTAAATAACCTGGCCTGGATCTATCACGAAAATGGGGACAAGCGGGCAATCGATCTGGCGAAGCAAGCCTACGAGCTTAGCCCTGGCAACGCGGCAGTCGCGGACACCTACGGATGGATCATGCTCAAGGCCGGTAATCATGAAGCCAGTGTACCCATTCTCGAAAAGGCCCATGAACTACAACCGGAGTCGGAAGAAATCGCACTGCATCTGGCAGAGGCGTATCGAAGCGTAGGCAAAAATTCTGCAGCAAGGAAAGTGCTGGAAAAATTTGGTGGCCAGGGATAAAAGGAACTTATGCACACGGTTACAGGATATTCCCGGCAGTACCTGTGGTTGCTAACGGTGCCTTTGCTCGTCTTTGGGCTTTGGGCTGAATGGCAGACCTTCTTTAGCCTCTGGTACGACTCCATCATCTACAACCATGGATTCCTGGTGCTGGCCGGCACCCTGTTTCTGCTTTACCTGAGAAGGGAGTCTCTGGCTAAACTGCGCATCAATGCCTCTCCACTGCCCTTATTCCTGCTGGCCGGTGCCAGTGTCGTCCTGCTGCTGTCTCAGGCAGCGGACATCCGGGTGTTTCGGCTGCTGTTGGTTCCCGTGCTTGTTATTTTCTGGGGTTGGTCCATTTGGGGAAAGGGATTCCTGAAAGCCGCCGGCGGCCCGATTATGCTGCTCATATTCGCGGTACCGGTTTGGGATGACCTGTCTCCCCTGCTCCAGCACATCACCGTTTTCTTCAACAATATCTTCCTTCAGTTGGCCGGGATACAGGCCACCATTAAGGAATTCTACATCATGCTGGAAGTGGGCACCTTCCTGGTCGAGGACGGATGCAGCGGTGTGCGATACCTTATGGTTGCGCTCTTTCTCGCCAGTTTCTACGGGCAGCTCCACTACCGCTCATATATGGCCACGGTCCAGCTTGTCCTCATCTCCGCCTTACTGTCGATGCTGGCCAACTGGATTCGGGTCTTTGGCATTATTGCGGCCGGCCATTACACCAACATGGAAACCTCGCTGGTTGAAGACCATGAACTCTTCGGCTGGGTGGTGTTTGTTATCTTTACCCTGGTCCCCCTCTTCTATATTTCAGCGAGGCTGGACAAACCATCTGAAGATACTGTCGATACGCCAGCCGTAGCAGAAACGTCTGAACACCCACGGTCATCCATCGCCTGGCCGGTCATTGCTTCGGTGCTTATTGTCTGGCCTTCCCTGGTACCGCTCGCCGTTCACGCGAAAACCGAAAGAGTGGCCGCGGAGTGGAACCCCATCCTGCCGGAATCAGTACCGGAATGGCGAGGCCCGCTCAGGCACGCAAACATCTGGCAACCAGACTATCAAAAACCGGACATAGACCTGGGTGGTGTTTACGTATCCGATGACCTACAGCAGGTGCAGCTGCAGATCACCGGCTATCGACTCCAGACTCAGAACAAAGAGCTGATTTATTTCCGCAATCGGCTTTTCGATAGCGATGACTGGACTCTCGTATCCCAAACCACGGAAGAACTGGATATTGATTCTTATCCCAGCCTGAACCGTGTGAACGAAACCATCATCAAGCGCCAGGCAAGCGAAGAACAGATCATCATCTGGTCATGGTATGACATAGGCGACACTCTTACAGACTCGCGTATCGAAGCCAAGATCACCGGTGCCTTCAAAAAGATCACCGGCGACAGCCGCGGCGCGCTATGGGCCCTGGCAGGGCGCTGTGAGGGTAACGAAATTGCTGATTGCGACCAACAACGGGAAGCGTTTGGCCGGTTTCTTGAAAACTCGCGACGTTAATTGACTTAACTCGTTTCCTTTGGAGTGCTGAACTCGTTGATGAGCGCCCCCTTCACCTTCTGGTCGCGCTCGATCTGATTGGTCAGATAATCCGTAATCGCGCCTGTTTCAATCTGGCGCCAGGTGGTGCGCTTGGCCGCGACATGGAACATATTGTGAAGGTAAAGATCCCCCTTCGATTCAAGCTTGGTTCTCGGGCATCGGGACTGCTCGATATCCGAGACCGCACGCACCATCATTTGCACTCCGAGGCGGACCACTTTTTCATATAGGCTGTTAGGGTGATCACCTTCTTCGATGTGTGGCCGGCCCTGGTATACCACATCGCCGTCATCAACCCCCTCAGATACAAAATGCACAGTGGCCCCAACACACTCCGGCTCGCGATTGTGTATCGCCCAGTCTGTCGTAAACAGACCACGGTAGAACTGGGAGAGCCCCCCATGCAGGTTGAGGACGCCATATTTCGGAATCGCAAGCAGATCCGCCCTTAAAATTGAGGCACCACAAACGGCAATCACATCAGGCCGCCGGTCTCGAATCCAGGCCAGGTATCCAGGGTTATTAATCGCATTCACCCCTTGGGTGCGGAGTATTTCGACACCCTCTCCCACCTTCAGAACACGTTCCTCTTCGCCAAAGTCCAGTGAATTCGCTGGATCGTTGTAGGGCTGGCGCGGCTCAATAAACCGCCTGTCCATAACCTCCAGAACCTTGCGAAAGAACTGACCGGGCGTAGACAGGTACTTTATGGCTTTGGTAGCCAGCGAAGAGCGATCTTTCTCCGGTGTCTGATTTTCAACAACAACACCCACTACGTTCAGGGCCTTGGCCAGCTGATTGGCAAAATAGATATCCGACTTGTCAGGACTGACAATCACCAGCGTCCTCATTGATTCACTCTCCTTTCAGTCCGTCGGGACGGCGGCGTTGTTTGGCGCGTTTCCCCAGAAAACGCTTTAATACGGGTATGAGTCGGTATTCAAGCAGGTACAACAGATGAAGTTTTGGGCTACTTCCAAAAAGCTCAACGGTGCAATATGACTGGTACTCTGATGTCCAGTTACTCAGATACCAGTAGTCGTCCGCACAGGTGTAGTACTCTTTTACCAACCCGTTCTCAAATAGTCTCTTCAGTGCCGTGTACTCAAGAACAGAGCCCGGTGAATAGGCTTTATAAGACTCGTCAAAATCAGCACGTATGGGATAAACAATGTCGTCGTACTTGAGGTGAACTTCGAACGCCACCGGGCGCTCTCCATCGCGAATGATCCAGGCCGACAACAAACCGGTAGGCCCAAACGATTCGATCAGATTGTGCAGAAACCGGCGACTTCGTTCATTCGAGCGCAAATCATTGCCAACAGTCGCCTTCCAGCTGTTGGCGGAGATCTCTACCAACTCACGGACGGTGTCCTGATCGGGGCTTGAAATAGTCTCTTCATGGATGGAAAAGCCGGCATTCTTTCCAAACCGGTTCAGTTTATGGTTGAGGCTTTTCTTCAACTTCCTCGGCCGGGACCGGTAAAAGGCCTCCCACGGTTGGTCAATGCGAATAACAGGCGTGTAAAGGCTGGGTTTTTCACCGACCCGATTGTGCCCGGGCATCGAGCGGTCCTGCAGAAAGCGCTTCAGGTCACCGCTCTGGTGTATCTTGAAGAAGAGGCCGATTTCGTCACAACCTACCTTTGTCAGCAACCCCAACACTGCGTCCCTTTCCCGACCAATCACCGCTGAATCAACGACGATGGACGAATAGGGGGTGTGACCGTTGGCCGCAAGCTTCAGGAGTGTTACCGGAACTCCCCGATAACGCTCACGAACCCGAAAAAGTGGCGCAACCCCGACCAAGGCTCCCTCGATATAGACACACCGGAACTCCAACTGCATATTGATCGAAAAGGCGCGCCACCAAGCCTGCAGCCAGGCATGAGTCAATGGTAGAGGAATAGGGTCCAGAGTCGACAGCAACTCGTCCCATTGTGGTCTGATCTGGTTGAATGCCTCCTCCGTTCTGATAACTCTTAGTTCCACAGTATTCGTGTTTCCTAAGCGGCTGCAGACAACTTGTGTTTAACCTTGCGAAGCTGGTCCAGCACATCAATGGCGCGCCGTTTCAGCCAGAAATCAAGCAGTGGTTGTTGTAACCAGTGCCTGACACGGTTCTGCAGCCAAAAGTAGTTGACCGACACGTTGCGACCTTCCGCTTCAATGAAATGCCAGGTGCCGGCGGGAATAAAAAGTGCCTGCCCTTCTTCCAGCCAGCCGGTAATGCCCTTTGCATTGCCCAATTTCGGGAATGCCTCCAGGTCCAGCTTCTGGCAGTCGATCTTGCTGTCCACCACCCGATTCTCCAACAATGCCCGCAAACTGAATGGGCTGTATGGATACATGCAGTCGCTTTGATCCGGCGCAAAGAGAATGAATCGTTTGCGCCCTTCCAACATCATCAGAAGGCTGTGGGTTTCGTCATAGTGCAACAGCGATTTATTTTTCCCGGGCCCAATGTACAGATTCGAGACCCGAAAACGGGATTCAGGCACGAACGCCGGCAACGTGACCGCAACACTGTTTGGCAGGTCCTCGGAAACACCGCGACCTTTCAGCGGCTCAAGCGCATAGCCATTCCCGGTTGTGCGCATCACCTCATCAAAATCCGCCATGGGGATGCGCTCGAAGCCCAGATAATGGTAGATGCCGTCTTCTGACTGTCGCTGTATCCGAATCGATTTAAGCGATTCTCTGAAAAAATCGTAGTTCCAGTCCCGGATGAACGGCAAAGACTCCTCGATGCCACTCAACAACAAAGGCTGACGACGACGGATATAAGGAAGCAATCCGTCCTGTTCAGTGGGAAAGGGAATGGTTTTTATGGATTCCGGCCCGGAAAGATCAAATAAACTCATCGCGACTTCCTGTTTCAACAATCCACAACGCCCCGCATGAATCGCGCTAGTTAAGGTGGACCCTGCTTCTACTAATTCCCTGATTACAAAATTACCATATTCCATGGGCAATAAAGCTGCAAGCACTACCATGTGCACTGTCAACAGACTGGTCCAACCTGATCGATTGCGGGAGAACTAACGTCCTATGCGATCAAACCAGGGCTGTGCCCTACTCACTCTCCACCCCTTGAACGCAACACTGAACAATCCCAAACCAAGCGTTCGGACACTGATGTAGGTAAATCCGAACCGGAAGCCCGCCTTGCCCAGAGCCTTCCTGGATGCGCCGTTGTGAGTATCAACCGCCACGAGTGCCAGGGTCGAGGTAGAGCGATGCACGCTCAAGATCCCATCAAGCAACATCTGGAAGTACCCTCGGCCACGACACTCGGGAATGGTAGCGCAGTCCCAAATGTAGAACGCCCTATCGGGAACGGTCAGATAAAGGTCGTGTAAAATGCCAATGCAGGTGCCCGGCCCAGCCACCCAGCCCCAGGAAACCAGTTGGTTATCAACATGCATCTGGAAAAGTCGATTACCCTGGCGGGTGCGACGCAGAAACTCCTGATCAGACACCGGCAACCCGGGTTCTGTTCCGTCAGCCTCAACAATGCGGGACGGCGCGATAGAGCTTGCATTCCTCGATAACGCCCCATCGACAATGTGCTGCGAGAGAAAGATACCGGACTTTATCTCAACTAAACGGAGAATCCATTGCTTCAGAGGTCGTAACCAACGTTTTTTAACGATGTTTGGAAACAAGGTGTCCTTACTCATATATTTCCACCGGCATCAGGGTTAACTAGAAACTGAAAGCTGTTTCAAATTCCATTTCAATCGAAAAGAAAGACTGTTATATTTTTTTAATGATGAAGGATAGCAAAGCCTAAAAGCCATCGACATTTATGTCCAAGGGTTTTAAAAAAAGCTGCAGCGCCACTTCATTGGATCTTATAGGTACGATTGTCAAACAGGACGTTTTGTCATGACCGCCAGCAGTAGCCAACAAACCGTCATCGCCCGTTTTATTGAAGTCGCTCAGCACCACCCCGGTCGCACCGCCGTAGCGTGGCGAGACAATCAGACCTGGAAGAAACTCACCTATACCGAATTATTCGACAAAGCCCGGAGGATTGCCAGCGAGTTGGCAAGAGCAGGTGTAGAAGAAGGCTCTTCGGTCATACTTCCGTCAGAAAGACACCCCGACTTATGCGCCAACTTATTGGGTGTACTTTTTTGTGGCGCTCATTACGTATTTATTGACGCTAATTACCCAAAAGAACGTCAACATTTCATCACTGAAGCTGTATCTGCAAAGTTTGGAATTAATGCTCCTGGATCTGATTTACTTAATCACCTTGATATTTCATGGATAAATACCCGTAATTCCCCGCAAAGTAACGTGGAAATACCGGATATCCCTGAAAACAGCGAGCGGCCAGCCTATGTCATGTTTACCTCCGGCTCGACCGGAGAGCCCAAAGGTGTGGTGGTACCCGACCGCGCAATACTTCGGCTGGTCACCAGCACCGATTTCATATCATTTTCACCAGAGCAGACGTTCCTTCAGTTATCAGCCCTGAGTTTCGATGCTTCCACGTTGGAACTCTGGGGCCCCCTACTCAATGGTGGCACCTGCGTACTACACCCAGAGACCGGCGTACTGACACCCAATTGCATCCGGGACGTTATCCTGGAGCGTGATGTCAGCACTCTATGGCTTACTGCCTCGCTGTTTAACACGTTCATCGCCGAATACCCTGACTACCTCAAGCCTGTTAAACAGTTATTGACAGGAGGCGAAGCGCTTTCAGTGCCACATGTGAGGAAAGCACTCGAACACCTGCCCAACACTGCCCTGTTCAACGGCTATGGGCCCACCGAGAATACAACGTTTACCACCGTATTCCCGATACCCAGGCCTCTGCCGGAAGATATCAAGCGAATTCCTATTGGGTTTCCCATTCCCGGTACCCAATGTGCTCTTGTCGATTCAGAGCTGAACATTCTTGAGGGTCCAGATCAGACCGGTGAACTCATTGCCTTCGGCGATGGCCTCGCACTGGGTTACCTCAACAGGCCGGAATTGACCGCTGAGAAGTTCATTCAGGTGAAAGCCAATGACGGCCGGTCGCGAACCGGCTACAGGACAGGCGATCTGGGGCAACTCAACGACGATGGTAGCTACGATTATTTAGGCAGAATAGATAAGCAGGTTAAAATCGACGGGCACCGCATCGAGCCAGGCGAAATTGAGTACCAATTGAACAACCTTGAGTTCGTCACAGAGGCTCGGGTCGTTGTTCGAATTGGACCACAAGGACAGAAGCGACTCGCCGCCTACCTGGTGTCGGAATCGGGCTTCAGCACACAATCCGTCCGCCAGGCGTTGGCTGAGGTTGTCCCGGCCTACATGATTCCCCACTTTATTGTCCAGGTGTCCGAATTGCCGAAGAACAAGAACGGCAAACTGGATGAAGCCCGCCTTCCGGACCCATACGCTACGGCGCCAAAAGACGCCCCACAGGCCTCCAGAGTCACCAAGGACCGCATCCAGGAAAACTGGAACACCATACTGAACCGCCCGGTCGAAGATACCGACAACTTCATGGATGCCGGCGGCACCTCACTAGAAGCCCTGAAACTCGCAACCCTGCTGGAACGCACCTTTGAGGTTGAGCTCAGTGCCACGTTTGTGTTCGAGCACCCGACGATCCAGCAGCAAGCGAATTTCTTTGCAACCCGTTCCAATGCTGATGACACTGAAGCATCGGCACGGCGCGGCGACAGGAACAACAACGAGTTTGCCATCATTGGCATGGCCTGCCGCTTTCCCGGCGCCAACAATCTGGAGGAATACTGGCAGAACCTACTTGCGGGCAAGGAAACCGTCAGTTTCTTTACCGATGACGAACTGAGCCCCGACGTCAGTGCAGAAGAACGCTCCAATCCCGCGTATGTAAAAGCCAAGGGTATTGTCGAGGGTTACGACCGCTTTGACGCCAAGTTCTTTGGTATCTCACCGATAGAAGCCCGGGTGATGGATCCGCAGCAGCGTATTCTCCTGGAACTGAGCTGGCACGCCCTTGAGGACGCCGGCATTCCTCCGGGCGATGCCCAATACCGCACCGGCGTGTTCGCTGGTATGAACTGGGCTCGTTATTACCAGCAGTATGTTCTGCCAAATAAGGAGATTATTGATAGCTACGGTGTTCTCAACTGTGGTCTCGCCAACGAGCCCGACCTGCTGAGCACCCGCATCTCCTATAAGTTGAACCTGAAGGGCCCAAGCATCAACGTCTTTACGGCGTGTTCCACGGGACTCGTCGCAGTGGCACAGGCCTGTGAAGCGATCGACAACGGCCAATGTGAGCAAGCCATCGCCGCAGGTGTGTCCATCTCGACGCCAGTGAAGCGCGGGTACGCCTACCAGGAAGGCAGCATGCTCTCGAAAGATGGCCATTGCAGACCTTTCGACCAGGACGCCACGGGAACTACGTTCAACGACGGTGCCGGCGCCATCGTCCTGAAACGTCGAGACCTGGCGGAACGGGATGGCGACACTATCTACGCCGTCATCAAAGGCTATGCAGTAAATAACGACGGCGAACAGAAGGCCAGCTTCACCGCACCCAGTGTGGCCGGCCAAGTGGCTGTTTATAAGGATGCCCTTGCCCGCGCTGCCATCGAACCTTCCTCCGTCGGTTTCATTGAAACCCACGGCACTGCGACGCCACTGGGCGACCCCATTGAAGTGTTGTCACTGAGGCGCTGTTATTCCTCAGAGAATACCCGGGAGAAAACCTGCGCGATCGGTTCTGTTAAATCCAACATCGGGCACGCCATCCATGCCGCCGGCCTGGCTAGCCTGATTAAATCCACTCTGGCCGTCCGTGACAACAAGATACCGCCCACATTGTTTTTCCAGACCGCAAACCCGAAGCTGGAACTGGAAAAGTCCCATTTTTACGTCAATACGGCAGTGGAGGCCTGGAAGTTGCCCTCCCCCCGCCGGGCGGCAGTTACCTCTCTTGGTGTGGGCGGTACCAATGCCCACGTCATCCTGGAGGAATACGTTCCCGGAAAGGCGCCCGAGCTGCCTAAAGAGATCACTCCAGAGCGCCGTTTCCCGATACTGCTATCGGCCAAGAGCAAGCCCTCACTGGAGCGACAGATCGCCCGATATTGCGACTACTTCAGCAACCGGAAGGATGCCCTGCTGTCGAATGTGTCCCATACCTCGATCCATGGTCGCAAGCACTTCGATCATCGGGCGATCGTGTTCGGCGGTGACCTGCCCTCCACCATGGAGAAACTCGGCCAGGGTGTATCCTTCGCCAAGGGCCAGGCTGGTAACAACCCCAACCAGAGTGTCGGTTTTATGTTCTCTGGCCAGGGTACCCAGGCCAGACATATGGGCAAGTGGCTGTATGAGAACGCCAGCTCTTATCGGGAGACCTTTGATCGCGGTTGCAAGATCGTACTGAAAACCAGTGGGGTGGACATACGCGGCATCCTGTTCGCCGAAGGCGACCAGAATGCCGATGACAATCTGGTCAACCAGACTTCCTTCGTGCAACCGGCCCTGTTCCTGCTCGAATTCGGACTGGCAAACTACCTGGAAGAGCATGGCGTTGCGCCCTCGTTTCTGATCGGGCACAGCATTGGCGAATTCGCCGCCGCTGCCCTTGCAGGCATCTTCAGCTTTGAGGACGCCGTGGCTCTGGTTGCCACCCGGGGCGCCCTCATGCAACGCATGCCGGCCGGAAAAATGCTCATTGTGCGGTCAAACCCGGATGACATCGAAGAACTCGTTGGCCAGCGGGCTGAGGTGGCTGCGGTGAATGCGCCTGGCCTTATGGTGCTCTCGGGTGAGCAGGAGGCCATCAAGGCGATCTCCGCCGAATTGTCCGACCGGAAGATCGCCAGCACTATCCTGCAGACCAGCCATGCGTTCCACTCGTCGATGATGGACCCCATTGTTCCCGAGTTCGAAGCATTCGTATCCACGATTCAACGGCAGGCGCCCTCCATCCCTATCTATTCAACCATGACGGGCGCACTGCTGACGGATGAGGAGGCGATGTCGCCCCGGTACTGGTCGCAACAGCTCAGAAACCCGGTGCTGTTTTCCAGCGCGTTGCAGGCTCTCAGCCTCCGTCATGAAAACGATGGCGAACGAATCAGTCTCCTGGAAGTCGGGCCCGGCAACACCCTGGTCAACCTGGCGAATAGCCACCGGGAGCTTGAAGGTATTCACGCCTATCCCGCTCTCACCAGCAAGGGCACCGACGAGAACGCGGAAGATGACATTTACCGAAGTATTGGCCAGCTCTGGGTCGATGGGCACGCCCTGGACTGGAACCGTTACTTTGAGGGGCTGTGGGTTTGCAAGGAACGGCTCCCGGGCTACGCGTTCTCGGACGACTCGTTCTGGCTCGGCCCGGTCAACAACGACCCCGCAAACATGACCAACAGCGTCGCCCCTTCAACCGCGGCAGCTTCGCAACTGTCTCATCTGGCTAATCCGGCAACCCCGGTTACACAGGACGTTAAAATGGACTCAAAACAGCATTCCGAAAAAATCCGCGCCGATGTCATGGCCATCATTGAAGACGTGTCGGGGTATGAACTGGGCGACGCAGACCCGGCCTCACACTTCAGTGAGGTTGGTCTGGATTCGTTGTTGCTCACCCAGGTCGCGACTGCATTGGAGCGGCAGTTTAAACTCGGGATCACATTCAGACATCTTGTGGAAGAATACACCTCCCTGGAATTGATCTCGGAGTTCATTGCCTCCCAGGTTGAGCCCGAGGTCGTCACCCAGGCCGCACCACCGTCTCAGGAGGCAGCTGGTCAGCCTCAGCCTGCTGATGGCAGCCAAATGTCCATGCCCTCCGGTGTTGATTTCAGCACTGCAATGCCCACTTCCGGTGGCCATATACAGGATATCGTGAATGCGCAGTTGCAGATTATGCAGATGCAACTTCAGGCCCTTGGGCGACAGGGGGCTTCAACGGCGCAGAGTGTTCCGCAAACCCAACAGGCAGCCGCATCCACGCCAGCGCCCGCTGCCGCTGCCGCTGCCGCTGCAAACAAGGAGCGGGCAAGCGCCAACGAGAGCGCCGACGACACACCCAGTAAACCGGCCCACACCCCTGGCACTCGTATCACACGGGAGAAAACCAATACCGAAGTCACCTCCGCACAGCGGGAATGGATTGACCGGTTGATGACGAAATACCAGGAAAAATACGCAGGGTCCAAGAGCTACACGCAGAAGCACAGGAAACACCTGGCCGATCCGAGAAGTGTTTCCGGCTTCAATCCGGGCTGGAAAGAAGTCATTTTCCCGATTGTCACGGTGGAGTCGAAAGGATCGAAACTCTGGGATATCGACGGCAACGAGCTTATTGATACCTCCAACGGCTTCGGCCCGATTCTGTTCGGGCATTCACCGGACTTCATTTCCAACGCTGCCAAGGCCCAGATTGACCGCGGCGTGGAAACCGGTCCGCAATCCCCTTTGGCGGGAGAAGTCGCTGAACTCTTCTGTGAACTTACCGGTAATGAGCGATGCACCTTTGCCTGTACAGGCTCTGAGGCAAACGTGGGCGCTCTCCGGGTTGCCCGCACGGTCACCGGGCGCACCAAGGTCGTGGCGTTCGAAGGCTCCTACCACGGCATTCACGATGAAGTGGTCATGCGGGTCGGTAAAGACCACAAGGCTCTTCCCGCCGCACCAGGAGTGCCCAGGGAAGCAACTTCAAACATGATACTCCTGCCCTGGGGCGAGCAGAGCAGCCTGGATGAGATCCGAAAACTGGGTGACGAGATCGCCGCTGTACTGGTGGAACCGGTGCAAAGCAGGAAGCCCCAGTTCCACAGCAAGGAATACATCCAGGAAATCCGCAGGATTACGAAAGAAAACGGCGTCGCGCTGATCCTCGATGAGGTAGTGACCGGCTTCCGCGTTGGCCCCGGCGGTATTCGCAAACGCTTCGATGTTGATGCCGACATGATGACCTACGGCAAGGTCGTCGGCGGCGGCTATCCCATCGGCATTATCGCCGGCAAAGCCAAGTACCTGGACGCGATGGACGGGGGCTATTGGGAGTTTGGCGATGATTCCATCCCCGAGCAGGGTGTGACCTTCTTCGCCGGAACCTTTGTGCGGCACCCGCTGGCCCTGGCAGTTGCCAAAGCGGTACTTACCAAGATCAAGGAAGACGGCGATTCGATTTACCCGGCGCTGGAAGAAAAAACCACCGCCATGGCCAGGGAAGCCAAGGCCTTCATCGAGCAACTGAAGTCCAATGTCAGCTTCGAGGAGTTTGCCTCGCTGTTCTACATTTCCATTCCCCCGACGTCTCATTGGGGGCACCTGTTGTTCCTGTCGATGACGCTCGACGGCATCCACATCCAGCAGTACCGCCCAAACTTCCTGACAACCCAGCACTCCACCGAAGATGTGAAGAAAATACTGCAGGCGTTCAAGTCGGCCCTGGCGAACCTCATCGTCAACGGCCTGCTCGAGGGCGACCAAGTGGCGGCCAAGAAGTATCTGAGTGGCAACAGCAGCATTCCCGCAGGTGCCAGGCTGGGAAAAAATGAGAAAGGAGAGCCCGCTTACTTCATTGAAGACCCTGACAATAAAGGCGCATATGTGGAGGTGGGCCGCCCATGAGTTCCGCCAGCTTCAATCCGTTCGCCGGTGGTGAACTGTTGCGGGTTGCTCCCGCAACAGGGCCGCAAAGGGAAATCATCGCCTCTGCCCAGCTTAGCGACGTTGCCAACACCGCCTTTAACGAGGCCGTATCCGTTAAGCTTTCCGGCAATCTTGATGCCAATCTGCTCCGCCAGTGTTTTGATGACCTTATCGCAAAGCACGATATTCTGAGGGCAACGTTTTCCAGGAACGGCACGGAAATCTGCCTGCACGACACCTCCACATTCCAGCTGGAGGTGGAAGACCTCAGTGGCGGCACTCCGAGCGAACAGGAAGCTGCCATTAGAGATCTCTGGAAGAACATCGCCATCTCCCCCATGAATCTGGAGGAAGGCCCTCTCCTGTTCGCATGGCTGATGAAGCTCGACAGCAACACCCACGAACTGGTGCTGGCCGCCCATCATATTGTCTGTGACGGCTGGTCAATCGGACTGATGCTGACCGAACTGGCCGAATCCTATGGCAGTCAACGCGCTCAATCGGACGACAGCGGAGCGGATATCTCCTTCTTCGATTACGCGGAAATGGTGGATTCCAAAGAAATCAGCAACATCGACAACGACTACTGGAGCGATCGTTTTGCCGAAGTGCCGCCAAACCTGGACCTGCCCCTGGATTACCCGCGGCCCCATTTTCGAACCTTTGAGGCGACGCGGCTGGATTACCGAATAGACCCGGAGCTTGCCAAACGCCTGCCCAAGACAGCAGCCGCTATGAAAGTCAGCATGGTGAACATGGTGTTGGCGAGCTATTTTGTGCTGCTGCATCGCCTGACATCCAGCGACGACATCGTGGTGGGGCTCCCCGTTGCAGGCCAGGCCACACAGAACCGACTGAAGCAGGTTGGCCACATGGTTCACCTGCTGCCAATCCGGGCCCAACTGACCCCGGACACGCGGTTTTCTGAGCTGTGCAAACAGGTCAAGTCCGAAGTGCTCAATGCCTCCGAGCATTCAAACTTCACGTTCGGCAAGCTCATAGAAGCGATCAACGTCGACCGCACCCGTGTTCCGCTGATCAATACCATATTCAACATCGATCAGCCCCTGGAGTCCATCCAGTTCGGCGATATAGAAGGCAAAGTCCGGACCGTGCCCCGCGCAGCGGAGAACTTCGAGATGTTCCTGAACATCCTGCCGTCGTCCGACAGCCTCACCATCGAAGCCACTTACTCCACGGCATTGTTCAGCGAGGCCACCATCGTGTCCTGGCTTGAGGCCCTGGAAAGGATACTGGCGACCGCCACGGCGGATGTTGAGATTGCCGTGGGTAGCATTGCCCTCGCGGAACAGGAACCGAACGTGGTTCAGCGCGCCAACGACACCCAGCGCGACATGCCCCATGGAACGGTCATCGACGCCCTGCAGCACCATGTCTCAGCCACGCCCGATGCCTTCGCATGCGCTTTCGGTGACCGTAGCTGGACCTACCCGCAGCTCGATGAACGCAGTAATGCCGTGGCCGCCAGCCTTGCCAACCAAGGTATTGCGGCCGGCAATACGGTGGCGGTCTGTGTCGAGCGCTCGGACGCTGCCCTGGCCGCTATTGTCGGCATCCTCAAGCTGGGTGCGATTTACCTGCCCCTGGACCCGGACTTTCCGGAGGCTCGATTGCAGTACATGATTGAGGACTCGGAAGCTTCCGCTGTCATCGTCGACTCACAGACGCCTGCGGCCATCGCCGGCGTGAACCTCCTCAAAGTCGATATCAATGAGGCAATTGAACCGGCGTCAGCCGAAGCGTCCCCCGTGCCACCGGTAAGAATCGACCCGGAGCAAACGGCCTATATTATCTACACCTCCGGCTCCACCGGAAAACCCAAGGGCGTGCTGGTTCCTCACCGGGCTCTGATTAACTTTCTTGAGAGCATGTCGGACAAACCCGGTTGCACAGCCAATGACCGGCTTCTGGCGGTCACCACCTTCTCCTTCGACATCTCCTTCCTGGAGCTTTTGTTACCCCTGACTCAGGGCGCCACAACCGTGATCGCCGACAAGGACAGCGTAAAGGACGGTGAAAAACTGCGCCGGCTGATTCTCGATCACCAGATATCAATCATGCAGGCAACCCCGGCAACCTGGCGCATGCTGCTGGATACCGACTGGCGGCAGGATGGGGTCAGGATGAAGGGGCTCTGTGGCGGGGAACCACTGCCCCAGGATCTGGTGCGGGATCTGCTCGGGTGCCTGGACGAACTGTGGAATATGTATGGTCCGACGGAAACCACCGTCTGGTCCACTTGCCACCCATTGCGCCTGACCGACAAACTGATCTCCATCGGCAAACCTATCCACAATACCCAGGTGCACATTCTTGACCGGGAACGCAATCCGGTGCCCCTGTCCTGCCCTGGCGAGCTGTACATCGGCGGCCTTGGGCTGGCAACGGGCTACCACAATCGGCCCGATCTCACCTCAGAGAAGTACATTGACCATCCCCTCCACGGAAGGCTGTATGCCACCGGAGATCTGGCGAAATGGACTCCCGATGGCAACCTTCAGCATCTGGGCCGCATGGACGATCAGGTGAAGGTTCGCGGCTACCGCATTGAATTGGGTGATATTGAGTCCGCCCTCGCCGCCTGCGCTGACATTAAATCCGCCTGCGCGTATGTCTGGGAACTGGCACCGGGCGACGCACGCATCGTTGGCTGTGTGGTTTCGGAATCCGGAGACGTGCCCAATGTGGTGAGCATCCGCAAGGAACTTCGAAAACTGCTGCCAGCGTACATGATCCCTCAATACATCATTGCCATCGATAGCATACCCCTGAGCCCTAGCGGCAAGATGGACCGGCGGCGCCTGCCCAAACCGGAACTTCGAGAGTCCAGTATTCTCAAGGCCTCCGCCTTGGCAAACCAGACCGAAGAGATGCTTGCCGATGTCTGGTCCGACGTACTCAATTCCAAGTCCCGGATTGTACGCGAGGACAACTTCTTCAGCCTGGGCGGGCACTCATTGCTCGCGCTGCAGGCCATCCGCAGGATAGAGAGCCAGACCGGCATCAAACTGACCCCGGAAGACATCGTCGGGCTCAGCCTGAGTGAAATCGCCGAGAAAGTCTCCCACAGCACGCCGGCCTCCGCCGGGCACGAAGACTCACCGGCGGATCTGCCCACGGCCCAGCGGCGCTTGCTGAGCCATGAACAGACCCGGCTGCTGCTGCGGCAGCTGTCCTACCCGGACAACGTGTGTAACAACCTGCCCGCGTCCTGGTTCCTCGAAGGCAACCTTGATATTGATACGTTCACCCGTAGCCTGATCAAGGTTTTCGAGCGCCAGACCGCGCTGCGAACGGTCATTACCCAGGTGGATAGCCGCTACCAGCAAGGCATCCTGCCAGTGAAGCAGGTCCCCGTACTCGATGTTGTGGACCTAACCGGCGAGGATAACCCCGAGCAAACGGCGCTGAAACGCTCACGGGACCTGGCGTTCAAACCCTTCAAGGTGCTCGACCGGCCGCTGTTCCGCTCCACGCTGTTTGTGCTGGGCGATGCCCGCTACCACTACGTGTTCGTGCCACATCAACTGGTCTTCGATGGCTGGTCGTTTGATATCTTCCTCAAGGAACTGGAGGACGCCTATCTGGTACAAAGCAATACGGAACGGGAAAAGGCCAACAAACTGGCGTTCGAGTTCCGGGATTACGCTGAGTGGTCAATTGAAAAAGGTGCGTCGACAGAGGATGTCGATTACCACAGGGCCAAGATTGCCGGCGTCCTGGAATCCGGGGCCCGCGAGAACGAGAACGACGCCAAACCCAACCAATGTGCCCGGGAGACCCTGAACTTCCCGGAAGCAAGCCTGGCGATGGTGGAAAAGGTGGGTAATGAACTCGGGCTCAAACTTCACGAGATCCTGTTCTGCCTGTTCGCGGAGACCATCTCCCGGTCGCACAAAGACAACCGTATTGTACTTGGCGTGCCCACGTCCGGCCGTCAACGCGCCGACGTGATCAACCTGATAGGCAGCTTTGTGACCACCATTCCCTGTTTGCTTCAGGCGCCATCATCCAGCTTCCGGGAACGCATTGCCAGCCTGGGCGACCAACTCAGGGAAACACTGGATCATCAGACGGTGACCTACGCTGATATCGTCCGTAACACGCCTGCCGAGAGGGAGCTGTTTCCGGAATTTGTCCAGGCCAGCTTTGCTTTTCAGGACATCCGCAACCGGCCAACCTCCATTGCCGACCTGGCGCTCAGGCAACTGGACCTGCCCCGACTGAACACCGAGTACCCGGTGGAATTCTGGGTGCGGATCCAGCCTGGTGGTTTCATTGGCGTGTTTGACTACAACGAGGCTTCTGCTGATTCAGAGACGGTACAGTCGCTCAAGGAGACCTTTGCCGGACTTGTTGCGGACCTTGAAAGACTTATCAATGAGGCGCCCTCAGAGCCAAGCCAGTCAAAAACACCGGTCGCCAAGAAGCCGTTCTGGAGGAAGCTGTTTCAGTCATGACGGGAAGTAACGGGCAATGATAGAACCTTTTTTCTTTGATAACAGCCGCCTGTTCGGCTGCTATTCGTCTGCGACGGACCCCAATGCAGAAAAAGTCGTGGTTGTGTGCCCGCCGCTTTTTGACGAGTACCGGCGCACTTACCGGGCCTTGTCGGAATTGTCCGTGGCCATTTCCGAGCGCGGGAATCATGCGTTTCGCTTCGACTACTACGGAACGGCAGAATCCCAGGGACTGCTGTCCGAGGCAACGATAGAAGTCTGGTTGTCCGATATCCAAAAAGCGATTGATGAAGCCATCGCTGTCTCCGGTGCCAACCATGTGGTGTTATTAGGCGTGCGGTTTGGTGCAACGCTGGCGGCACAAATTAACCATGCCTCCGTAAAGGAATTCCTTTTCTGGGATCCAGTGCTGTCCGGAGAACGCTACGTTGAGTGGCTGAATGAGATCGATGCCATCCTGCGCAAGCGGCATCAGTCAGCGGCACGCGAGAACAATGTTCCCTTCGAAAACATAGAGTACAGGAACTTCGACCTTCCCTCAGGGCTGGTAACCGGCATACGCGAACTGGCTATTCCCGAGAGTACCCTGAACAACCCCGACCTGTGCTTCACCGTCTCAACCGATCCGGAATTCTGCAAAAGCTCAGGACTAAGCAACTGCGCCTATCCCGGCCTCAGCTACGATTGGCCGTATTACCACGACGGCGTAATCACCCAGAAACCGGTACTCGAAGCATTACTGGACAGGGTATTCGCATGATCAAGGAACGGATATTCACCTATGGGGAACACCAGCACGGCATTGGCGTTCTCTCCGAGCCTGAAGACACCTTCAACAGCCCCATTGTGGTGCTGCTGAACGCCGGCCTGTCCCACCGGGCGGAGCCCTATCGGCTGAATGTACTGCTCGGCCGCCAACTCGCGGAACTGGGTTATATCGCGTTGCGGGTGGACCTGTCTGGCAAGGGGGACTCCCCAGCCCACGAAACCATGACCAACCGGGAATCAGTGGCCCTCGACTGGTCATTCATGAAGAAATCCCTCGAAAAGCTCTATGGCTCCAGGCCCCTGCTGATCTTCGGTTTGTGTTCAGGTGCCGACAACGGCATCAAACTCTGCGCCCAGGACCCATCCATCAAGGGGCTTATCCTTCTGGACCCGGTGTCCCGGCAGGACGAAGGTTTCGCGAAGAGAGAACTGTTCCGGAAACTGACCAATCCAAACAAATGGTTGAATATCCACAAGATTGTCTCCCGCCGGCTGAAACAAAATACCAGTGGGGAGCGATCGCTGCTCAGTTCCCCCATGGACTTGCGGGATGAGCCCAATGAAGACGATATGGACCGTTGCTTCGAGAGCCTGGTGGAGAAAGATGGCCGGGTGCTGGCCGTGTTTACCAGCCAAACCCTCTACCACTACAACAAGCTTGGCCAGTTCGCCTCTGCCATGGGTATCAAAGGCCTTGAACCCATTATCGAGGAAGTCTTCTGGCCCAATGCCAAGCACATCTTCTCCATCGAAGTGCACCGACAACGCCTGATCGGCACCATTACAGACTGGGCCAATAAACAACTGGATCATTTGAAGACCCTGAAACCGGAATGAAATTCGTCCTGATCACCAGTTCGCTGATCCTGATTGCCATCCTTGCCGTGCTCGGCTATCGCGCAGACGACGTAAAGCTATGGCTGGGCGATGTCACCATGCCCATGCGCGAAAACATGCAACGGGCCCGCAATGTCATGGTTCCCATGCGCGACGGTGTGAAGCTTGCAACAGACGTATACCGGCCGCTTGGAAACAAACGCCAACCGGTTATATACATTCGCACCACCTATGGCGGCATCGAATTCAGCACCGTCCGGCACTTCGTCAGACACAACTACGCCGTGATCGTACAACATGTCCGTGGCCGGTTTTACTCAGAGGGTCGTTACAAGAGCCCCTACTGGACTGCAAAGCAAGACGGCTACGACACCATCGAATGGTTGGTTGAACAGCCCTGGTCAACCGGCAAAATCGGAACATTTGGATGCTCCTACCTGGGTGAAAGCCAGATCATTCTTGCCGCGGCCAACCACCCGAATCACATCGCCATGATTGCGTCCGGCGCCGGCGGTGCCGCCGGCAAGGTCAAGAACACGTTTGGCTATTTTGGCGTGTTCGAAAACGGCGTGTTGAACCTGGCTTCTTCATTAGGGTGGTTCACCGCTGAGGGCGCAAAGGATTTCAAGGTAACGCCACGCCCCGACGATTACGAAGAGCGAATGCGTACCTATATGACCCACCTGCCCGTTTCCGGGATTGCAGACAAGATCGTTCCCTACGAAACCGGCTTCGATGACATTATTCGCCACCCCTTAACGGACGACTGGTGGGACGAAGAAGGCTACACCCACCCGGCCGACGAGTTCTCGGTGGCCACACTGCATATCAACGACTGGTTCGACCAAACGGCCCATAACACCTTCAAGCTGGCCGAACACATGGCAGAGAACGCCCGCCATCCCCGAGCGAAGTCCCAGCCTGTACTGATCGCACCAGGCGTGCATTGCGGCGCCGGAAAACTGAAGCCCGGGGAAGTCACCATTGGTGAGATGTCGTTTGATTACGCCGGCAAAGATTTCCGGCAAACCTACATCGACTGGTTTGATCATTGGCTGAAAGACGAACCAACGGACCTGCCACCCGATTTCGAGTATTACTCGATCCATTCCGGGGAATGGAATACCTCTGAGCAGTGGCCGCCTGCCGATGCCAGCGACCAACGCCACTATTTCATGCCGGGCAATCGCCTGGTAAAGGAGACGAACCTAAACAGCGAGCCTGAGCAAAGTGGCCCGTTGTATGAAGAGTTTACCTACGACCCTTTAGATCCCGTCCCCACCCTCGGCGGGCCAATCTGCTGTACTTACAGGCCGGAAGATAAACCCGGGCCGCTCGACCAGAGGCCACTGAAGTCACGTCAGGACGTGTTGGTTCACGCAAGTGACCCACTGGAGCAGGACATGGAGTTGGCTGGCAATGCCAACGTTGTCCTCTACGTGTCGACCAACGCCCAGGATACGGATTTTACCGTCAAGATGGTCGACCAGTACCCGGATGGCAGGGCCTTTAACCTCCAGGATGGCGTCGTCCGCCTGCGTTACCGGAACGGTATCGACAACCCAAGCCCCGTCGAACCGGGCCGCATCTATCGGGTTGAACTGGAAATGAGGCCCATTGCCTATCGCTTCCGGAAAGGACACCGGCTCGAGTTCCACATTTCAAGCAGCAACTTTCCACGCCTGGCGCGGAACCTCAACACCGGCAAAGACGAATATAGCGATTCGGATACGTTTGTCGCCACCAACAGAGTTTACTTTGGTGGAGACACCCCGTCCTCCGTAGCATTGTCCATAAAAACATCGGAATAGACTCACTGGCGCAATCCGTTGCGTAAAGGAGACAACAGTGAACAAAGCCTTGAAGAACCGGATCATCAATAGCATCGAACTGCTGCCCTATGGTCACGACCTCTACCTCCACATGGCCAGGAAGCGGCTGGGCATTACCTACCGGGGCGTTTACGATTCCTTCCACGAAGCCCAGCAGCAGGCCATCAGCCAGTTGGCCAACGAGTACGACGTCATCAACCAAAACAAGGGGGAACATCTGGAGCAGGAGCTGCCAGTACTGGACAAACGGGTGCTGGATATCGATTACCCGTTGTTATTCTGGCTCTCCCGGCTGATGCAGCCTTCCCAACGGCTACTGGAACTGGGCGGCAGTATCGGCCAGGGGTTCTACAGTTTTGAAAATTTTTTCTCGTACCCCGACAGACTCCAATGGGTGATCGCAGAGTTGCCGGCGGCCGTCGAAGCCGGGCGTAAAATCGCCAGCCAGAAAGACGAAACACGGCTCGCATTCATCGACAGTAACGACATGGGTGAGGAAGACGCCGCAGACATCTTCATGACGGCAGGAACACTGCAATACATGGACACCACCATTGCCGAAACCGTGAGCCAGCTCCAACGGCTTCCCAAGCATGTGTTGGTCCACAACCTGCCCTCCCACCCGACGGAAGACTTCTGGACACTGCAATACCTGGAAGTCTGCGAAGTGCCCTATCACATCAGCTCGCAGGCCAATCTGGTGAGTAACATGGAAAAGGCAGGGTACCGATTGGTGGACCGGTGGAAAAACCCGCGCCGGATAGAAATCCCCTACCATCTGGAGAAAACCGTAGAGCACTACCACGGGTTTTATTTCACGGTTAATGATCCGAAGTGACTAACCCTTCGGTTCGCGTTCCGGCCAATTGACGGCTTTCTGCGGTCTACCTATAATTTTTTTACGCCATCCCGAGTAGGAGCAGGCGAGCATGGACACAGCTGAACAGATAGCCGTTCCCGAAACGGCAAACCAAGTGAAAAGCGATCAGCCTGCAGCACCCACGGGCAGGTTCAAGGTCTGGGTTGAAGACGAAACGGACTTTTCCCTAAACAGCATCTCGCTCCTTGGGCACAACTTCTATGAACACCCTCTGCTCCAGCTTGATCAACTGGAAGCATTGGCTCACCGCCTGCTGCCCTCAAAACAATGCCGCTTTATCGCCCCTGGTGCCAAGCAGAGTTCCAAGTTCATTCATCACGCCGAAAGCCCGGACGGGCGCGATCTTTCCGACGTCTTTGCAAACATCTCGGAACCCGGCTCCTGGGTGGCTCTGTACAATGCAGAAACCGACCCGCAGTATGCCGGTCTCGTCAACGAGGCTATCTCATCCGTCGAGCACCTGGTTGATCGGGAGCAGCCTGGCATTTTCAGCCCGCAGGCGTTCATTTTCATCTCCGCGCCTCCGTCAGTAACGCCCTTTCACATCGACCGGGAGAACAACTTCTGGCTGCAGATACACGGCCGTAAAATCATGAACGTCTGGGATTCCCACGACAGAGGCATCATTCCCGCCCATACCGTGGAAAGCTTCATCATCGACGGTTCCCTTCACGACGTCATCCTGAAGGACGAGTTCATGGACGCTCGCCACGAGTGGGACCTTGGCCCCGGAGAAGGTGTCTATTTCCCCAGCACCTCGCCCCACTCAACACGTACCGAGAATACCTGGGTAACCCCGGATAACGGCGTAACGGTTTCTATTGGCATTGTCTTCTATACCAAAACCACCCGCAGGCAGGCCTATATCCATTCGCTGAATCGACTGTTGCGGCGGTTTGGTGTGTCTCCGAGGTTTCCTGGTGAGTCGCCTTTTGATGGCATTAAATTCGGTCTGGGGAGATTGCTCGTGGGTTTGAAGAAGCGGCTCAGGGGATACAAGCCGCCCACTGGTTTCTAGGTACAAACCTCCTCCGGCAATGCGCTCGGTCTGGACCAAGGCTTATCTATACTATCCCTTACTCTTCCGACTTATAGGACACTTATACGTTAAGTGCATATACCTCGATTTAACATTCAAAAACGATTGAAGTAAGCATTAGAAAATACCGTAACCACCAACAATACTTGTAATTGTCCGAACACAAAATTTTCGGACATAGGTTCTTTCGGACGACTCACCCAGTAAAACGAAGATACAAAACAAAAAGAATCCGCGTTCAAAGACATTCGTCGGCGTCTCAGTACACGCTTGAACCTAGAAGTCCGTATCTTTAAACCCAGTCGCCAGAGGACGCTCCCATGGCCAGAAATAAGACGATTTTAGTTCTGTCTATCACGAGCTCGCTATTTGCAGGTTGTGCCATCCAACCCCAATCGCCTGTTGACGATCTCCCACCGCCCGCCGCCGGAGGCCCGGCCGATCATATTATCGACGGCGATAGCATTGGCTTTTACACCGAGGGCAACTGGACCCGCTCTACATCCGTTTCTGGCTACCAAGGCGACCACTATCTGCAATCTGCGCCCGGATCGGGCAATAATGTTGCCACCTGGAACCTGAACATCATCAGAACCTTTGATGTGTATGCAAAGTGGACCTCCTCAGGGCTGAGGGGCTCCAACGTTAAATACGTCGTTCACTACCTTGATGATCGGGACAACCTTGTTACGGAGACGGTCACCGTCGATCAGAGACAAAACAGTGGTGAATGGGTGAAGCTCGGCACCTACCGAATGTCCACCCTTACAGGGCGCGTAACCGTCAGCGATGACGCCGACGGTTACGTGGTTGCCGATGCGGTGATGTTCCGTGAGATTGGAATTGGTGACGATCAGGATGATGACGTTCCAGCTACCGGTGACAGCGACGGCGATGGCATTGACGACGAATGGGAGCGGCAATATGGGCTTAACCCAGACGACCCGTCTGATGCCGGTCAGGACCTGGATGGCGATGGGCTCTCCAACAAAGACGAGTTTGTTTTCCTCACGGATCCAACGATTGGCGATACTGACGCCGACGGTATCCCGGACGGCTTCGAAGTGGCCTACGGCCTGGATCCCACCGTTGATGACTCGGGGCTGGACTCTGACGCAGACGGCCTGACGAATTTTCAGGAATACCTGGCTGATACAGACCCCAACGACGATACCAGCGGCCTCGCCAGCAACTCTGTATTGCTGACCTGGGAGGCTCCTACCGAGAGAGTCGATGGCAGCGCTCTCAGCCAAAGCGATATTGCCGAGTACGAACTGTCGTACCAGCGAGCATCTTCGTCGGCGGACATGACCATCGATAACACAGACTCCGAGTTCGTCTCTTATGGCGGCGGCCGCGAATCCACAGGCTATGGCGGATTCATTGGCGACAACTATTTCATTATGAATCCCGGCTCTGGCGAAGTCAGTGCACAGTGGCAGGTTTACGAGCTTAGCTCAGGGACGGAGTACGAGCTTTACGGGCATTGGGTATCCACTCCATTGCGCGCACCCGATGCGGAGTACAGGTACACCTATACGTCTTCGAACGGCTCACAAACTACCGAAGCTGTAACGGTTGATCAGCGGGAAAACGGGGGCTCCTGGCAACTGCTCGGAACCTTTGTCAGCGGAGGTTCCCAAGCGGTGGTGGAAATAGACAATGATTCAGACGGCTACGTGATCGCGGATGCCATAAGGCTAACCGGTTCGTCAGCAACGGAGAATACCGTATCAATCGAACCAGGACGCCACAACAGCCACATCCTCAAGGATCTGGAGAGCGGCGAGTGGCAATTCAAGATCCGGGCGGTTGACTCCAATGGCCTGACAAGTGAGTACTCGGAGATTGCAACACGCACGATTGAATAGGGCGCGACTAAAACTCCTTCAGACTCAAAAGGATACGACCTATGAGCGTAACGTCTGCGGACGTTACGTTTTCATGGGTAGGCAGCGTCAGTAAACGCGATGCAAAATCACTGGCCACCGGGTAATCCCTACCCTCAACTTCCGCTTCGACACCGTCTATCTGCGGTAGTGTTCGCTCATAAAAAGCGCTTGCTCCAATGCCTGCCGAATTCAGAGTCGCTATAGCCCGATCACGCATGTCTTTGCTGGGCGCCAGAACGGGATAACGGAGCAAAGGAACCGGCTGCTGCAGATCGTTACGGGACATTTCCGACCTATCGCTGGTCAGGCATTTCCATCCCCGAGCTTCAAGCCCTGCCAACTCAGTGTCATAACGTTGATGGATCAATGGTCGTAACTGAAAATCACGCAGGCCAGCCTGTAGGACGCTCTCTGGAAGATCAAGACGGGAAATGGTGACCAGTCTGTGAAATTTGGTCTCGCCAATGCCCAGTAAAGGCAGCCGCTCCAGCACGTAGTATGGTAATCGCCTCATCAGAAAGTTAAACACGAGACGCTTGATCAACCATCCCACCCCAACCTTCAACACCGACACAGGGTGCTGGGCAACAGACTCTTCCGCTTGGCCAGCAAGTTCTGTACGAACCAGCAAAGCGCCCCCTCCCATCAGGTTGATGGGCTTTCCTCGCCCAAAACTCAGCACAACAAGATCCGCATGCGGTTTAAAGGCGCTTGCAGGCGGGAAACACTGAGCTGAGTCTTCGATAAGAAACAGATTGTGCTCCCGGCAGATGCCCGAGAGCTCTTCCAGACGCTCCGGAATGCCAAGGAAACCCACCCCTACCACGGCAACCGTCGAAGCTGTTATTGCCTCCCGAATCCAGGTATCGCTCATATATGCGCAATCCGGAAGCAAATCCACCAAAACCGGCCTGGCACCCTGGGCAACAATTGCCGACACCAGATCCGGGCAACCGTAGGCGGGAATAATCACCTCGGGTGTAGAAACCTGAGAATGGCGACGAATGGCAATCGCAACCGCCAGTGACAGCGCTTCAGTACCGGAGCCCATGAACTCAGTATGGTAAGGCGCTGCCCAAGGCAACTCCTGGCGCTCACGAATACGGGGAAACGGGACAGGGCTTCCGACCGGGCGCAACTTACCCTTCATTGAACAGACCTCGATTGGCCATCAACGCTTTGAGGGTGTCCATACCGTCATCCTGCGCCCGGCAAAAAAGCTCACGGTTGCGTGGGCAACCGCCAGATTGACCTGAACAAAGAAATAGGGAATCTTCACCAGGGTGTGCTTACGCAACTCCGGCGCGAAATGCCCCGCCAGAACACACCCATAAAACGCCAGTTGAAGCAGTAATGCCAGAGTGTAGATACCGCCCTTCCCCGCGACGGCAAACGAGACCAAAAGCAACAACGCCTGAAACCACGGAACGGCCCACCGCATCAGCTTGTGACCGAACACCTGGAACGCAAAACGGCCAAACCTGAACGGATTGAGCACCTCGGGATGCCGGCTCAACGCCGTCAGCCCCCGGATGATGGTGCGCACCTTACGCTGATACTCCTTCGAGGCGTCCGCCACATCCTGATAGAACCCAAGGACGTCCGGCGCCGTTACAGCCACCAGCCCCCTTCGTGCACTGTTTAAGGCAGTATTGAAATCACTGGGGGAATAGATATCCCAGTTTTCCTGGCACACTTCCTTGCGAGCAGCAAAGAAGGATCCGCTCAGCCCTACAAGCCCTGCCCGTTTTGATTCCAGGCCCCGCAGCCACATCTCGTAACGCACGTAGGCACCTTCACCCACCACACTGCCATCCCGGCTGATGAAGCGATCCTCGCTGGACACAGCGCCCACAGTGGGGTCATTAAAATAAGCCACCATGCGGCCAATCGCGTCTTCGGGAATCGACGTTGCAACGTCTGAAAAGATCAGGATATCGCCGGTTGCGGTATTGATCGCCTGCAGTTGAGCGTGCTCCTTTCCCTTCCGCTCCTCGGCGCGGGCCAACTTCACACCGCGATTAGAGTACTCGCCCACGATCTGGTCGGTTTCGTCGCTGGAGGCATCCGAAGCAACAATGATTTCCAGGCCCTGGTAGTCCAAAGCCAGGCAGTTCTCGATTTTGTCACGGATTCGGTGGGCTTCATTATGAGCCGTCACGATGAGGGAAACGGCCGGTGGAGAACCGGACTGGGAATGCTCGCGCTCCGCTTCCGGACGACGGGGCATAAAGCGGAGAATCAATGGATAAATAAAGTAGCTGAAAAGCGCTCCAATTGCCGCAAACCAGAATAGAATAACCAGCATCGCTCCCAATCCCTGTGAACCCTTGTGGATGACATCTCTGCACACTACTGGCAGAATCTCTATGGCGATAAACTATACATGGACGAACAAGCCAAAACCATTGGCGAAGCCGACGGAGGCCCAAGGCGTGGCATTCTTCAGATCCCTTGTTAAATCAGGTGCGCTTTTCGTGCTGGCGAGCTACGGCTGGCTGCGCGTCCGTCTCTCAAAAAAGCCAACGCTCCTGATCCTCACTTACCACCGAATTCTCCCGGCGGATGCGCCCGAGCGTGCCGTTGAGCAACCGGGTATGGTCACCAGCCCGCAGTCACTCGAAAACCATATCAGGTTTGCCCGTAAACTTGGGGCGGAACCCGTCCACCTTTCCGACTGGCTTGACCGTAACAGGCAAGGCGAGCCGCTTCCAAAGCTAGCGGTTGCCTTCACCTTTGACGATGGCTGGCAAGACAACTACCAGTACGCCTATCCAACTCTCAAAGCACAGAACGCCCCCGCAACGATCTTCCTGGTCACTCAAATGATCGACACCGGCAACACCTTCTGGCCGGAACAGGTGCTCAGCCTACTGACCACACAGACCATTCCCGAGAATGACTCATCCTTCGACTGGCTGCGACCTCACCTGCCTAGTGGGCCAACCCCTGGCGCAAATCGCCCACTTTCCCTTATGGAAGCGGACGAAGTGATCGCGCGACTGAAGTCACTCGAAGATGTGGCGATCCTTGAGGCTCTTGAACAGGTTTACACATCGCATCCGGATATCGCCCCCACGGAAACCTCCAGATCCATTCTCAGCGGCTCGGAACTGGCTGAAATGGCGCAAAACGGTCTTGTGATGTATGGCGCGCACACCAGGCACCATTACCGCCTGAACCGCCTGAAAGATGAAAAATCGCTAAAAGAAGAAATCGTGGACTGCCTTAAGGACCTCAAATCCCTGGGCGATGCCGCCATACCAGTGTTCTGTTATCCCAATGGCGACATAACCGGCAAAGGTGAAGACCTGGTCTCCGATACCTACAAGGCAGCATGCACCACCAAAACCGGCTGGAATGTTGCCGGGTGCAATCCTTATGATCTTCACCGCTTTAACCTCCATGACGGCAACAGCCACAGTACACGTACCTTACTGGCGACAATCGGACGCGGTCTTTTATGACGCAGAGTGAGGCCAGACGGGTTGTAACGCATGTGGTGTCCGGCGATTTATGGGCAGGTGCCGAGGTACAGGTATATAACCTTTGCCGGGCACTACAGGCCACGGATCAGATTTCACCGACAGCGGTAGTCTTCAACACCGGCATCCTGCACGATAAACTGCGCGAACTGGACATCCCCGTCACCCTGGCGGATGAGACAAAACTTGGTCCGATAGCCATTGCCCGTAGCATCGCTTCTCATTGTAGAGAACACGAAACCGGGATCGTGCACACCCACGGTTTCAAGGAAAACGTGCTCGGCATTCTCGGAAAGGAGCTGGCGCGGGTGCCGGCCTCCGTTCGCACTGTGCATGGCAACCCGGAAACCGCCTTTACCCTGAAACGCCCTCACAAATGGTTGGTTCAGAAACTGGACATTGTCCTGGGTAGATTACGGCAACAGGCGATTATTGCGGTGTCTACCCAACTGGAGGTAAGACTGGGGAGACTGTTTCCCGGAAAAGTCCATAAAATCTATAACTTTATTGACGTGGACAACACCCGTCACGAATGGAAGATACCGACCGAAACAGATAGCAAAACGCCCCGTATTGGCATTGTTGGGCGCCTGGTGCCCGTCAAACGGGTTGATATCTTTATCAGAACCATGGCCTTGTTAAATCAGCAGGGACAGGCGTGCCAGGGCATCATCATCGGAAGCGGCCCTCTCGAGCCAGAATTGCGACAACTCGCCATCGACCTGGGCATCTCAGACCGGATAGTTTTCACGGGGTTTGTAAGCCCTGCAGCCGCCGAAATGACGAAGCTTGATGTGCTGCTAATGACGTCCGACCATGAGGGCCTGCCGATGACACTCCTGGAGGCCCTGGCACTGGAGATCCCCGTTGTAGCGCACCACGTTGGCGGCATTCCGGAGGTCTTGGACAATGGGCGTTGCGGGTGGCTGGTTAAGGACCATTCTCCTGAAGGCTATACCCGGGCAATAACGCAGATCTTCGCCGAAGGCACCGGGCGTAGGCATAAAACCGATAGTGGCCTGATGCACGTTCGTCAACTTTTTGGGGTTGAGGCCAATACGGTTAAGTACACGGACGTTTACAATACATAAGCACCACAGCATTTGTGATGCCTTTTCACCATAAAGCCGATCTTTCGCTTAATACACACAGAGTAGACAGGAACATGCCGAAAATTCTCATGCTGTCGGATATAACCGGACTGGGCCCCGACTACCATGTTGGTGACGAAGCCATGGCGGAAGTCGCTATCGACCGCCTCAGCCAGCTCGTGGGCAAGGATAACCTCATACTGGGGTGCGCAAACCCGACGAAGGTTCCCGAAACCTATGGAATCAAGGCATTTGAGTTCTATCACACCCCAGACGATGTATTCCGGGAAATGCGGTGGAAAAAGCCCCTATCCTACCTGAAGGCGCTCGCGACCAACCTCTATCAGGTACTCAAGTGCGACAAAGTGGTGGTCTGCGGCGGAGGCAACATGACCAGTGTTTGGACCGGCGTTCTGGAAGCCCGCCTACGCCTGCTTAGAGTCGCGAACTTCTTCAATAAAGACATTTACCTGGTCAGCCAGACCATTGGCCCCTATAACGACAGCCACCGCAAACGTGTCGATTCGGTACTGAAAGATGCCAAGTGGATTGGAGTAAGGGATCTCAATTTTTCCCACACCCAAATTAGCAGACCTGTGGAATTCGCCCTTGATGATGCCTGCTTTCTGGAGCAGCGCCACAACGACTACACACGTAGCATCAGTGCAAAGAACGCGCCCTTCGCCTGCGTCTCAATGCGAAAATTCGGCGAAATGGACGACGACGCCGTGTTGCGCGTTGCTACCGCCATAGAAAAGGCGGTGTCCTCCAATAACGTTAATACGGTTTTCATCCCTCATCATGCGCCGCGTGGAACAGAAGGCGACATCAAACTGGCCCATAATATTGAGCATTTATGGCCAGCCACTCGATTCCACCTGGTTGATCCAATCCCCCTCGCCTCTTCCCTCAAAGCGTTGACGGTAGACAGTCAGTTCGTGGTATCCATGCGTTACCACCAACTGATATTTGCGCTGTCTACAGGTGTACCGGCAGTGGGCATCTACGTGAATGAGTATACAGAGGCAAAGCTGCGTGGATCGTTTGAAGCCCTTGGGCTGAAGCCGCTGGTAACATCCATTGACGACGTGCAACAGACTCTTGAACCACTGGTAAGGGAGGCTCTTGAGTCACGGGCTTCGTTCGAAGCCGCAGCCCTGAAGGTTCAAGGCAACGCCCGAGCCATCAGTGAGCGCCCCTATCGATTGTTGGCCGATGTTAACGAAGACGCCCAACCCATCGCATCGGCGAAGGAGGACATCAAGTCGTGACAGGGATGATGGTGCTGTTCCATTGCGAGTCAAACCCAGGGTATGCGGCGTCCAGCCACGAACACACGTTTCTGGAGGTCGCAAAGCATTTTACTAACGATATGGCGGACATTCATTACGCCTACACCACTCTAGACGGGGGAATTACACCGTCTTTACCCAAAGACTTGAAAAACATCATCCAGCTGGACACTCGTTGGTCAACGCCGGAACAACTTCGTGCTGCTGAGCGTTATATCAAAGACCACAACATTACTCGTCTACTAGGCTTTGACCAGGCTGTCTCCCGGCCAATGTACAAAGTTTTCAGAAAGAGCGGGGTGAGAACCTTCGTTTCCTATTGGGGCGCCCCTATGAGTTCCCTCAACACGGGGTTGAAGCTAATTGTTAAAAGGCTTGAAGTAGCCACGAAACGCCATGGCCCCGACCATTACGTGTTTCAGTCGACGGGCATGAGAGACACCGCCGTCGATGGGCGCGGCATACCGCTGTCCAAGACCTCCATCGTTAAAACCGGGATTGATACGACCAAGTACGCCCCCGACAAGACCAAGAGGCACTACGCTCACGAACAATTGGACATTCCCAAAGATCGAGAAATTGTGGTGTTCACCGGACACATGGAGCGCAGGAAAGGTGTCCACGTAATACTCCAGACCGCGAAGGTGCTTACGCAAGACCTGGGTTACAAGAATGTTCAGTTCCTTATCCTTGGCAACCGCCCTGGCGAGAAAGAGAACTTCGAAGAATACCTGCAGAACCCCGACGTGAACGACCATATTACATTTGGTGGGTACCGAAATGATGTCCCAGATATCCTGAAAAGTTGCGCCATGGGAATGATTGCGTCGACAGAGTGGGACTCCTTCCCCATGTCCTCACTCGAAATGGCGGCCACGGGCTTACCCCTAATGGTATCTGCACTACCTGGGTTAGACGAGGCAGTAACACCTGAAACAGGTAAAACTTTCCCGGTCGGTAATTACAGTGTCGCGGCTCAGACCTTAAAGGACATGCTGAGTAACCAGGCGATGAGACTGGCCATGGGCGCAGCATCCCGGGAGCGAGTCATAAAACATTACTCAAGAGCCTCCCAGGCAAAAGGCTTGATTAATATCTTTGAAGCACTGGAAAAAACAACGGAGCATTCGCTGTGAGTCAAGCACAGCAAATGGTTAAGCATTCAACCATTTACGCAGTTGGCAACATCTCTCGACAGTTGGTCGGCTTCATTATGTTGCCGATCTATACGCATTATTTAACGCCGGCTGACTACGGTGTTATAGGCCTCCTTGTTTTCCTTGTCAGTCTGTTCGAGGTAGTTCTGGGCGGGCATATGTTTCAGGCCGTTCCCAAGTTCTACCACCAGGAAGAAACCAAGCTGCTGAAAAACTCAGTGGTATCAACCGCACTTCTGGTGACATCATTCTTCAGCGGTGTGGCCAGCATTCTAATGGCCAGTTTTTCGGAGCCTCTAGCTGAGGTGGTTTTTGGGAAGGAAGAATATAGTATTTACATCATTATATTCTCCGCTCTGATAGTTACTCATGCGCTGGAACAATATGGGCTGACCTATTTACGGATCGTCAAAAAGCCATGGACTTACTTTAACTTCAACATGATAAAACTGGGCTTACAGCTTGGATTAAACATATTGACGATAGTGGTTCTCGACTGGGGACTTATGGGCCTGGCATTGAGCAGCTTGATATCCTCTGTAATTATAGCGTTAGCATTGTTGATTTATACGGTTTATAAAACAGGATTTCTTGTCAGAAGGTCCGTCGCTCTATACATCCTGAAATTCAGTTGGCCACTCTGGATATCAGGGTTAATAGGTTTATATATCGGTTCCTCCAATCGCTATTTTATCAGAATTTTTTCATCACTCGACGAAGTTGGTCTTTTTGAGCTTGCTGCAAAATTTGGATCAATCGTATCAGTTTTAATCTGGCTTCCTTTTTCTCAATACTGGCAGACTGAGCGCTTCGAAATCGCGAAACTGAAAAATCCTTACCCAGATTATTCTATGGCGTTCCGAATGATTACGGCGCTGTTGGTAGTTGCAGGGATCGGCGTAAGCATATTTTCTAGCGTCATAATCAATATTATGTCTGCCGAACCATTTCATACCGCGGCCAAGGCAGTACCCTACTTGGTAATTGCTGGGATATTTCAGTGCCTAACAATATTTAATAACTTTAGCTTTATGTTGACTGATCGAACTCTCGAAGTAACGAAGAACAATGCCGTAACAGCAATTGCAATCTCTGTTTTCTATTTTATATTAATACCTTTCTATGGCTTCGTTGGTGCATCAGTCGCTTTTGCTTTGGGATCAATTGTCCAATACGTCTATGCACTATACAATGGAAATAAGCTATACCCTTTAAAGATCCGTCAAGCGCCACTAGTCATGTCGGTATTGGTACTATTGGCATCCACATTACTCGACCAGACCATAACAACTTCGGAATTTACTATAAAAGTAATAATTGAAAAATCTGGAATCTTTTTGGTTGCTTCTACAGCAATTGCATTTTATCTAAGCACTCAATCCGAGAGAAAAGGACTTAGAGCTCTGATAACTAAAACTTTGGGAAAATAGGACAAACCAAAAGCCCTATCCCCCAATATCTAAGACACTATACCGAGATAGCTATATATACGCCCACTATTAGTAAGCTAAACTTTTCTTTTGTACAGCTTGAAAAATATACCTAGAAGACCAAAAGCCATTATCCAGATAGAAGAAGGAGCAGGGACCGACCACTGATCGACCTGTAAATCAGTAATTTTCCCTTCAAGGCCCCACATTGCTGTATCGTCATCAACTTTAGCTATATCGATCGACGTGAAGAATTTACCGCCTATAAAATCAGCAACAGGAAAGAAGTCCGCCCCAAGTGCGAAAGGATCCCCGTTAAAGTTGAAATCCATATAGGCTACATCTGGTCCATAGCCACCGGTGGGAATTTCGTCATGATACTTGAATGAGCTATTCTCGAACGTTAAATAGTGAAATCCTCCACCTGATCCCTGGTATGTGAGGCCTTGCGTCGAAAATGACCAACTGAGAACTTCACCAAGACCAGTCCCTCCTGCACCGCTTCTTACTTGGTCTGGATCGAATACGATATGGCCTTGCATAAAAGAGTCGCCGTTGGTAATCACTACACCGTCGTCTCTTATCAAAGGTGATTCTGGATCATGATCCCCACTGTTCAAGTTTATAAAACTGGTGTAGCCCTCAAAACTGTATTTTATGGGGGATGATATAGCCAAAGGGCTAAAAGTAATTATCAAAACAAAAAACAGATTACGCATCCGAACCACCTTTTCTTCCATGAATATACAATGACGCACGCATAAATTATGCCGTGTCGAAACTTTCAATAACTTAGAAAGCTCGAAACAGCATCACCGTAAAAAAATTTGACACATCAACCTCAGATATCCGCAAGCTAAAAAGGTACTTTGGGTCCCGGCCCTCTTAATACCGTAGCAAGCGTGAAGCACTAAACCCCTAAAATCATTGCCTAGCCGAGCAAACTACTTCATTTAACTGGTCATCGTATGTTCAATTGCAAAGAGCAAGATCTCCAACCTTAATCAACAGTAAGTACTGGCGGCAAGGGACGTGGCGCGTCCCCAGAGCCACCAGAGCCACCTGATCCACTACCACTGGTTGGCTTACCTAGGCCGATAAATGGGAACCCATTCGCATCTCTGTTCTCTGGAGTGTCACTAGTGACCACCAGGTCATCAACATAGAACGATTGGGTTTTATGAGCACCGTCGTTGTCCCAGTATGTAAAAAAGTATAGTGATTCGATGTAGCTATCCGGAGTCACAAGGTTTGCCCGCTCACCAGTATCCCCGATTAGCTCACCATCGATCCATACACGAACACGAGCGTTTCCGCCTTGCGGCTCAGTTCTATCATCCAATCTGAGGTAGTATTCTACGGTTCGCCACTGACCCAGCGGGAAGAGATGTTCCTGCTCTCCCATGGCATACCAACGTTGTACACCTTCGAAAATATAATCGTATGGAGTAGAGTCCAGTCGACCGTCCAAATATAGATCGTTATAGCCTTCGCTATTGCCGGAGCCGCTAAACGTTCGAAGCCTTAGAAACTTGTTTCTGCCGTTACGATTGAACTCAAAATTCTGCGGAAAGAATATGTGCACCCTTACCCAAACCTCGTCACCCTTCTTGAGGACCCGACCCCCAACGTGATCACAAGATGCAAAATCTATGATACCTCCCAGTGATCCAAATCCTTTACTACCTTGTTCGATAGTGAGCTTTAGCGCACCATCACCACTATAAACCTGCTCATCCGTGTACCTCGTGTTTCCTGAATCCGACGTGAATGCCTCCTCCCCATAGAGCTGACACCCTTCGCTTAAGGGCCTCTGCCCAGAGTTAGCATTGTCGCCCGATACTGAAATCGTAAAAGCGCTGATAGTCTCCAGCGGTAACAAAATCATAACCGCAGCAATAGCTATTGCCGAATACGCTTTCATAGCCAACCCCTATTATATGAAACACGGACATACTAGATGATCGGACCTTTGTTAAACAATTGTCAAATTAATTTAGTTATAAGAAGCGAGAATCGCATATCGATAGTGAATTTCGCATTACAAGTAATTATTCGGTGAGAAACTCCAAAACACGCATTTTATTACGCTCTTCATCCCGAATCATCTTATCCTTCATCAAACCAACTTCAGACACCAGGGTCGCATGATCACGAAATAAATAATTCAACGCCTCAACAAGTGCGGAATCATTACATTCTGAAAACACAATACCTTTAATAAACAACTCTCTATTTACCGTAGTGTCGCTCAATATAGCTGGAACTCCAGCACCAATCGCTTCGTACGCCCCGCACACCAAGCAGTCATTTCGTGTGGTTAGGTCAATTATAGTCTCTGAGCTGGCTAGATAATAAAAATATTCGTTTTCAGGTAAAAAACCCATCAACTTAAGGTTCTCAGGAACATCATTTAATAGGTAGTTATATCTTTCTTTAACTTTTCCAGAAATCCCGAACTCAATATTTGGGAAGGCCTTAGCAAGAGAGAAATACAAATCGATCGGCTCATCATCGGACCAAGAACAGACAATGAACACCTGAACTGGTGACATATCAAAACTAGCCCTAACACTCCCCTCAAGCTTGGGAATTGGGTCAGGCATAGCGATAGAGGTAATTCCTAAATCAGAGAGTTTTCGGCTTAGAGAAGAGTTACTAACGATCACCAAATCAGACCGTTTAAGTAAAAAGTTATTGAACGCTACTAAAAGCTTACTTTTACCTTCGAAAGGAAAAACACCTGCATTGTGAGCATCTACAACTAGTTTTTTCCTAAAAAAAACGTTAATAAAAACTGAAACAGCAACTAAAACTATCGATGGATTCTGAACAAAAATGATTTGATATTTTTTTAGGAAAACTTTTAAAGTTAGGAAAGCATTTACTAGAACACGAAAAATATAGCTATTGCGAGGCTTACTGAACTCATAATAATCCGCAGAAAAGACTCTTGCCATGGAAACATTTCTTTGTTGGCGCTCCCAGGTAATCCATGCATTTTTTTCATTCATCTCAGTTGACATTATTTAGCCGACCTCATTCATCTTGAACTTTTCATGGATTTGCCTGCAATTCTCTGAAAAATCGGCATCTGTGTTTGACTCTAGTAGCTTATCTAAAAAATCATAGTCACGAAGATCTTCCCGCCTATACTGCACTTCAGGGCTGTTAACTTTGACCTCAAGTTTATAGTTCAAGTCAACTCCATAGTACCCTTCGAGCAATTCAGATAAACCGTTTGTAGTCACTTCCGGCGATATACTCCTCATAGCCCATCGTCTAGGGGAAAAGTTCGTATAATGATCAACCATAAAGCAGATAGCTTTATCAACTAACCTATCTGGAACCAATAGTCCAGTTTGTGAGTTGATGTAGGACTTATTGACGCCGACATTCTCACTAATACAAATAACTGGAACATTGAGGAACATTGACTCGAATAACACCCTATTACTGCCTTCTTTTAGGGACAGTAAAATACTACATTTAGATTTCAAAACGAGATCTATAAGGTTGTCTTGATCCATACCCTCAAAAAGAGTCAGATTATCCACAACCCCTTGGTAGGCAATATGGTTCCTCAGTTCATCATAACTACCACTACCCCATCCAGCACATACAATGGCTACCCTTATATCACTTTTCGTTCTCTTAGCTTCTTTAACAGCATCAATTGCTCTATACACTCTTTTTATTGGATTTAAGTTTGCCACATAAATAGCGTCAAATTCTTTTTCCTCAACAGGGCGATCTTTATCAAAGTAAAAAAACCGATCATCAATCCAATTGCTGGCGCCAGTGTCGATACATGGAACTTCAGGGAAAATCGTGTTGATCAAAATCCTATCTTTAATCTCAGAAGCCTGGATTACGCAATGTTCAGCAGTTTGCGCAAAAGCAAGAATGTCAGGATCAGCATAGCCAGCCCAACTTGGCTCTAGAACAAATGCAAAGCTTTGGTTAAGTCTATCCCAATTACCATGCTTGATAAAAAATGAAAATGTATGAGAAAAAGTTAGCAGCATTACACCCTTTCGAAACACTCCCGATCTATCCGTATAAGGTGCACTTAAGATGATCGTCCGACCAACAGCATCCTTTTTAGAGGTCGATTTAGATAAGAACTCGGTGAAATCAAACTCACGAAACTCTCTATATAGCAACTCCTGAGAAGGACCATAGTAACTGTATCGGATTGACATCAACAAATACTTAATAGCTTTATTCTTTAAATTAAAACTAACAAGCAAACGCGACGCTAAAAACAACGCCACTGAAAAAATTTTTGAAATATTAAGGAACCATACATCTCGAAGCCTAGACTTCAAATAATTTACGTTAATCATTTCGCCGTCCTTGTCTAAATCTATCTATATTTTTTGCACCAACTATATTAATCAAGCATACGAAAAACGAGAAGTGAATCCATAGAAAAGGATAGTACACTACTGAAACAAATTGACCTGCGACCACAAACCCAACTAGCGAAACATTAAGGTACTTAAGAAGCGGTATGTAGAAACAATCGCCGCCAGAGCTAATCAAGTGTTTCCTTAACCGAGCCGTTTTTAAATAAACAAAAACAATCGACAATACATATATAATAAGAGCAAAAACCCCAAGCTCGGCCCCAACCTGTACGAAAATATTATGAGGAAGCTCAGCGCGCTCATATAAGAGATCCTCTCTGAAAAAACTTTCATAATATTTTACAAAATTAAAGTAACCAACCCCAGTCACGGGGTGGCTCTTCATCATCTCAAAACCATTTTCCCAATAAAATAGCCTTTGTATAGAAGTTCTATCATCACCAGCGACTTGGAATCGTTCTTTTTGCTCCTGTGGGAGAATGTTCCATAGAGAAAACAGAATGATGGAAAAAGCGACCAACACTTTAACTTTAAAAATTGATCGGAAGTTTAACAATATCAGCTGAACAAATAGTGCAAGTTGTGCACCTCGCGAACTTGCGCCCAGTATTACCATAATTCCCGTGATGGGCATCAATAACAAAATATAGTATTTAATCCGGGTTACGTAGGACTTCAAAGCAATTGCGATTGCGAAAGCGACAGGCCAATATACAAGCATCTGAATAGCCAATTCACCAGAGTTTTGGAAAAACCCCGGGGGACCACTTAGTCCCCATCCAGTGAACGCAAACCCTCTCATCGCCCAAGTAATAGATAGCGACAATGACAATTTAAATGAAGCCAACAAAAATATACAAATGAATATAAAGAATCTATTCTTGCTATTTACGATATTTACCACTAACAAATAAATTATCAGCCATGTGTAAAAATTTTCCAAGTATCTATAAGATATCGATGAATCGTATGCAAAAGCACTAGATATCAATATCAAGATAAAGAATAGAAATAACAATGAGTTCAAGGGAGTCGAGTTCCACTTTACCGTTTTATCGATAAAGCATCCTGCCAGCGATCCGAGCACAGCTAGCTGTGTCCAAGGTAGGAAGTCCAGCTCTGGAATAATGGACTGAGGCCTGACATACTCCAAAAATAGATAGAAACAGATCATCCAGAAAGCAAAAGATTCCGACTTGAAATAGCGCCACATAGGTGCCAACTCCAGCCGAAACAGGTCTTGAGCAAAAATCTCTTTTTGCTTCCTAACCACCACACATCTCCCTTACTGCTTCAATTACTCTCTTTTCACAGCGTACGAAGAACTCATTACAACAGTTATATGGATCGTGAATGTAAGGGTATGGACTTTTACAGTAGGAGCCCGCGAGAACCAGTTTGTAACCGTTTCCTACAATACTTCGAAAAGCAGTTGCATGCGCCGGCTCCATGACAACAATCAAATCCGTGCTTCGAAACTCAAAATTTCTGGCATTGATCGTCCTATGATCTTCGAGTTCAAGCCCATATTGTTTAGCGAACTCAATTGCTCTCATGTCGGCAGGGTAATCGTCCCCGCAGTGTAAACCACAAGAGGCCGCTTCCCTGCCAAGCTTCGTTGCGTAAACTTCTGCAAGAGGGCTTCGGCATATGTTGCCGCTGCATATGAATACAATCCGTTGATTGGGGGCAGGAATGACCTTCCAATGTCGGCTATAGAATCCGAACCACGCGAGAACCCCGTGGTAAAAAAAATGTGCAAGTCCTTTTTTTGAGCCAAACCGCTCATAGACCAACCGGTTCAACGTGCAATCTCCCTGTTCTGGTCCAGAAAAACCCAGTGTTTCCTAGCTCTGGGTATCATGCCACAAGTTACGTTACCATCGGGAAACATTGATGCTTTTTGATGGCATAGATCGCTCCGCGCGATAGAATTTGTGAGCTACATACCGGATAATCGGGCTCCGACTTTTACTGTTGGTACAAACAAAGGACGTTTATACCCATGGAACCCAGAATACTCGTACTTGACGGAAATCAGCGTGCCTCCCTGGCCGCTGTGCGTTCTCTGGGGTCGAGGGGGCTCTGGGTCGCCGTGGGTGAAGCGGCACCGGAGTCGCTCGCTGGTTGTTCCCGTTACTGCCACCAGCGGGTGACCTATTCAAATCCCTTCCTGTCGCCTCGCCTTTTTTTCGACGATATTTTGCATCAAGTCGAATCGCTCGGCATTTCATTTTTGTTGCCAATCACAGAGGCCACAACGTACGTCCTGCTGCGGTACCGTGATGAGCTGCCAGATCATATTGTACTCCCCTTCTCCACCACGGAGGCAGTGGAACAACTGGCAAATAAGAATGATCTGTTTCAGTTGGCCCAGGAGAAAAATATCCCCGTTCCGGATACCGTCTTTTGCAATGATGCCGAGGAAGGCTTGAGGGCACTCAACGACTTGGAGCGCTTTCCGGTCGTTTTAAAACCTTACAAGTCCAAAGTGTTGACTGAAGGGGGCATCGAGTCCACTCAGGTTATTGTTGCCAATACCAGGCAGGAGGCGCGAACGGCTATCACCTCCAATGGATTTTTTCGCTTTCCCTTCTCGATTCAATCCTTTATCAACGGTACTGGCCAGGGCGTTTTTGCGTTGTTTGATCATGGTGATCCGGTGTGCTATTTCGCCCATCGCCGGCTTAGGGAGAAACCTCCCGGTGGCGGCGTAAGCGTACTATGCGAGTCCGCTCCCATTAATGAGCAACTTCGTGTATCCGCAGAAACGTTACTTCGTTCCGCAAAATGGCATGGCGTAGCCATGGTGGAGTTCCGGGTGGCTGAGGACGGTACCGGGTACCTTATGGAAGTTAACCCCAGATTCTGGGGGTCTTTACAGCTAGCAATCGACTCCGGTATTGACTTCCCATGGTTGCTATACCTTGTGAGTACCGGTCAAGCCGTACCCCAGCCGGTATGGGAGTATCGACGTGTACGCTGGTTGCTGGGTGATCTGGATAGGCTTTACCTCGTTTTAAAGGCACCTTTGAGCCGTTACTCACTTAGCTGGAAATTGCGGGAAATCTTCAATTTTGTTATGCCGAACCTGCGAACCCGCCATGAAGTCAATCGGTGGAAAGATCTTCGTCCGTTCTGGTTCGAGCTGAAACATTACCTACGCGCACTAAAGAACTGACAATGCCTGACAAGAAACCCTACGTTATTATCCTTGCTAACGGACTTAACGGCCTCGGTGCTGTGCGCTCAGCCGCTCACGCGGGCCTGAAGACCTATACGCTCCTCACTAATCACTCGGACCTGTGTACCTACAGCCGGTTTGGCCAGTATCGCTTCCTGTTGCCGCCCAATCCCACCGCTGACGATCTTCGGCCTGTTCTCGACCAGCTACATGACAATGAAGGCGGGCCAGGGGTTTTGCTTGCATGCTCGGATTTGGCAGCGGAGTTACTCGGGCAACTGAAATGTGAAGGTTATGCCAAACAGCATCTTGTTGTTCCTAGCACTGAAACCACGAACGTACTTAACGACAAGAAGCTGGAATGCCTGTATATGGAAAAGGGCGGCATTACCCTTCCGAAAACCTATTACCAGCTGTCGGATGACGAACCGGATGCCTTCCCAATCATCATCAAGCCACGAACTTTCAGGGAATACGGTGTGCTGGGCGCGAAAAACGTTATTCTGAACTCCCCCGCTGAACTGAACGATTTCCGGCAACGCTTCAAGGGCTACCTTGACCGATTCATCGGACAGAAAGTGGTCCAAGGGGGTGACGATAATCTATGGGTCTGCAATGTAACGTTTGACCACCAGCAGCAGCTCAGTGCCTGTTTTGTGTTCAAACGCATGGGAACCATGCCCTCACACTATGGCGTGACGTCCATGGCGATCAGCCAGGAGAATCAGAAGCTCCGGGAAGAGTGCGAAAAGATTGGTAGGGCCCTGAACTACACTGGCCCGGCGATGATCGAGTTCAAGAAGGACCAAAATTCAGACACTTACTACTATATTGAAACCAACCCCCGCCTCGGCATGTGTAACTGGTTTGATACCCGTTGCGGAGTCAACAATATCCTGGCGTGCACCCACGCGGCCTACGGTCAGAAGAGTGCATTGGCCCCCCAGAAGAACAATTGGGTTTACTGGAACTTTTTTGGTGACCTGATCGCACGACTTGAAAACAGAGAGAACCTGTTGTCGATACTCTTTCGCTACCTGAGGGTACTCCGCCGGCGGCGTATCGGCGCATTGCTCTACTGGAAAGACCCTCAGCCCGCCCTTCGATATGCCCGGTCTTCCATCCGGGATATGGCTCAACGGGTAGGCAGGAAGCTGCGTGAGAAAGTTGGCTGATTAGGCAGTTTTTCTTTCATGGCCTCAAACCGGTTTACGATTTGAATAAAATCGGCGACAGCCCCAGGCACTGAAAATCGTGGGAGTTCAAAGTGACTACAACCCTGGCTGACATAATCCGGAACAGTGTTGAACGCCATCTTGAATCCCGCCCGTTTCAGTTCTTCTATATCAGCCGAATCGTAATCTGAACGGCGTCCAGTCGGGTAGGCAAAGACTTCCGGCGTATATTGCAGCTCCTGCTCAACCCTTTTGCGGGCTTCGTTGATTTCCCGGTGCTTTTCCTCCGGCGACAGCGCCGAGAGAATGCGGTGCGAACAGGTGTGCGGATACACTCCATGCCCTCTTTCACGCAACGATCTTGCATTGTTCCAGGACATTGGCCGGTATTCCGGAGGAATATTGCCAGGAAACTCAACCTTGAGTTTATGGTAGAGCTCTTCATCCAGCCAGCGGTAGATATGCGCCTGTTTGCCTTTCTTCAGCGCGTTCCGGATCTCGCGGGCCGTTTGCCTGATATTCTTCACCGAGAGATCTATGGAGTACTCGCCACCTGATGGGAGCTGGAGGCTAACCTGTCGCAGGTCTGTCCGATTCAGTGCATAAGCGATCTGGTCGTCCCACGGCCACAGGTGCTTATCCAGCAAACCAGTGATCACGAAGAAGTTGAGGGGAAAGCCGAACTCATCAAAAACCCTCGCCGCCACGTCGTGGTGGTCGAAGAAGCCATCATCAATGGTAAACATGACCGTTTTTGACGGAATTGGCTCGCCTTTCTCGAGAACTTTCCATAGTTGCTCCATGGACAGCACTTTGTACCCCCGCCTGGAAAGGTAACGAAGGTAGCTGCGAAGCTTGTCCGCGGTCATATCACCAGGTATATCGTCGTTGCCATCGGTAACACGGTGCAGCATAAAAACCGGGATACGCCCGGGGCACAACAGGCGATACAGCCCGGTCTCGCCAACAAAGTTTACGAAGTTCAAGACAACTGATTTCAAGCCTGCGCCTCCTGCGTTAAATCCACACGACTCCGGTCCTTCGGCCGGCGCCTTAGCGCCGAATAAACCTTTCATACAACCCGCGGTACGCCTCCAACATACTTCCAAGGCTGAATCGCTCGAGCGCGTTTTGTCGGGCTTTTTCGATAACCCTGCTACGCAACGTCGGGTCTTTCAGGCGCTCGACCGCACCAACGATGGCGTCCGGGTCTTTGATGGGTATCAGGAGCCCGGTTTCGCCATCGGAGAGTATTTCCTCCGGACCGCCACTTCGTGTCGCGATAATGGGCACTCCAGCCATCATAGCTTCAACGGTGGATATTGAGAATCCCTCGGAGACCGAGGGCAACAGAAAAATATCTGCCTGCCGTAAAATGCCTGCTACATCCGACCTGAAGCCGAGCCAGTGGATTCTGGGAGGCTCTTCAGCCCGGGCGATTTGAGCCTCGAGCTGTTTAAACAGGGACTCTCTCTGGTGCCCCACAACGACAAAGTGAACACTGGGGTCCAGTTTGGCCATTTTGATGGCCGCATCCACCAGATGTTCGTAACCTTTGGCGGGCCGAATATTACCGATAGAGGCCACAACAGTGGCTTCCGGCGGCAACCCCAGCTCCCCTCTCAGGCCCGATGCAGGCGCTTCGCAAAACATATCCGGGTCAACACCGTTGTAAATCAGGTTGATCTTCCGCGCCGGTAAGGAACTGCGGGCCGCCAGTTCTTCCTGCAACCGCTTGGAGACACAGACAATTGCAGACGCCCCACACCCGATGATGGAAAACTTGGCTTTCAGAAATCTCTCTCCAGCGGCCACATCGACGGCTCCATGAAAAGTCGCGATCATGGGCTTGCGGCAGATAAGTGCCAGTAAGGCGCCATATACGTTTGAACCCAGCAGGTGAGCGTGAATCAGGTCCACGCTCTCTTGGATCACCAGTTGCCTCAGTACTTTGATATATCCGAGGTTAAAACTGCCCTTGGAGTCTATGAACTTAGGGGTGATACCAAGGCTGCGGACCTGGTCTGCTACCCAACCTTCACCCCGCAGCACCACCACATTACGGAACTCTGTGTGCTGTAGTTCTTTGAGAAGATTAATGAAAACGGTTTCGGCGCCGCCAGGGCCCGTTGTATCAATAAGATGCAGAATGGTCTTCATACAGTCCCTGCCATGGCCTTACAATCCTCTCATCCAATAGAGGGCCCGGAACAACGCGCTTTTCACAAGCATTACGGATACAAACTGATAGGTATCTGTTGCCAGTCGCGCTTTATAGTCCTCTTTCTTGCCTTTTCCCGCTAGCAGATCAAACCGGTGAGTATCTGATTGCTTGAACGCGTCCTCGATGGCATATCCGAGATGGAGAGTGCCAAGAGATAGCTTTTTATGGAAGTTCTCCTCAAATCCTGCCTGTATGTTGTATACCACTCCCCTGTACCAGACATTATATAGAACGGACACCACTGTATTGTCACACAACAATGCCGATAAAAAAGGGCGACCGCCCTCATCTTCTATCCGGGAGAGGAAAGCCCGGTGGAAAGCCAGACTTTTATCAGTCACACAATCTTTTTTCCACCTGGCTTGATGAAAGCGGTTTAACGCCTGGAAAAAGCCTTCCGGACTGGTTGGCCACAGGTTTTCTTGCCGCACCTCCCCTAGCGACTCAAATGTGGTCCGCCGGTTATAGAGTCTCAGACGACTGTTGGCACCCAGGGCTCCGAGGTAATCTTCGAAGTCGCCGGAAGTCTTGACGGCGTATCCGTCATCAGCCGCAATGATACGAAAAGCCCAACGTTGGGTGGCAGCAAGAGTGACCAGAGCAGATAGCTCTTCGGAGCCAGTGCGCAAGTCACTGAAAACCGCTTCGCTCCAGTGGCTGTTTTCCAGTTGGTGCTCCAAACCACGGATCAGTGGTTGGCCACCCATGTCTGTAAAAAAGCGGTTATGTTCCGTTCTTGGGGTTCTCAGCTCACGGGAGCTAGTGCCTACGAACTGGAGCGATCGTATAGGCAGCACCCCTTTCAGCCTGTACCGGGACTCATACAGCCCGGACACTTCTCCGTCCCAGGGCCGGACAAGGCGGAAGCTTTTCTGGTGCCCCCAGGTGTCCCACCAGGCGCTTTGCCACGCCTTTGTCTGGAACAGGCTCATTACGGCAGGGCCTTGACGATATGAGGGCCAAGCAGCATGGTCACCCAAACCGGAAGTCGCTGCCATACGGCGATCAACAGCCTGAACTTCGGGTTGTTCGGGTTGAGTGCGGGTAGCGCCTCTCCCTCCGGCAGCAAGTAGTCCCAATGCAATGTCAGAGGCTGGGCACCCCACTGTTGCTTGAAACGATAGGTGCCGGCATCGTGACTGCAACGGCCGAAGTCAAAAACCTCGAAACCCTGCTGTACCGCGAATTCCAGGGCTTTCCAGTACATGATCATATTGATGCTGGTGTGGTTGTACTTGCGCAGTGTAGACGCCCAGGGAATCTCCATGCGGCCCTTGTAACCGGTCAAAAAAGCGCAGCCAACCGCTTGCCCTTCAATACGGGCAACTACCAGCCACGCCTGCCCGCCTAGAGTGTCCAGCAAGTTTCGGAAAAACTCTTTACCGTAGACGGGCGTTCCGAGGTCACGCATGTTGATGGCAAAAACCCGATAGAACTCGTCCAGCAAGTCAGCGCCACCGATAGCGAACCCGTTCATTTCCCGCTCGCCCCGGCGGATTTGCGCACGCAGTTTGGGCTGGAAGCTGTCCCACAGGTCTTTGGCCTTACTCGGCAGTGGTAACCAGAAGGTGACTTTGTCCGTGCGTTGCGGTAAGGCAAGTTTATTATCCTGGCAAAACCGCATTTCCAGGTGACCTGCTCCCAACTGCTGTCGCCACTTTTCGCCCTCGCCGATGAGTTTTTGGGCAATGTCGGGATGGTCCGCCAAAACCCCGCCATAATTAAAATAGGGCATTGAAACCAGGAAATTACCAAAAAGCCGGCTATTGAGTTGTACCAGGGGAAGCACACCGACAATGCCCCCTACGTCATCGTAGGCACAGAGATATCGGGTGTTGTGGCCGTAGGTTTTACTGATGAACGATGAAATACCAGGCCTATGCCAAACTGACGCTGCAGGATGACGGGCTACATAGGCTTCTGCGTGATGGATGTCGGAATCTGCACAGGGCTCTACGGCGATGGCTTGTGCCATCGTGGTATTTCCAACAGCAGGAGGAATAGTGATCGGCTTTGGGGTCCACTTGTCCTGTGCCTGAGCCCCATTGAGTTGCTGCTTAACCTGCTTCTGGAGCCGTTTTATCTCGCTGGATACCTGTTGGAGCTCGGCAATCAGTTCATCCGCATTGGTTCCGCTTTTGCGGGCTTCGCCCACCAGGCGACTGAGACGGCCTTTGTCACTCTTCAACTCGTCCAGCCGCGCCTTTGAAGCCTCCAGACCGGGGATAGGTGTTTCCATTCCCATTACGCTATCCTTAAAGAATTCCCTAAACAACGATCAGACAGCGACAGCCCTGGTGGGTATGTCCATATCGGACAGCACGTCCGATACCGAGCCGAAACGGAAATCGCCGAGCAGCCGTTCAAGCCGATGCATGCACTTATCCAGGTTGTTGTAGTGTCGGAAGCGGGAAAATGCCTTGACGTTCAGCCTTGGTTGCCCGGTATCGATTTCCCAGGGGTGCAGGTAGAAAATAAACGGTTGCCCTGCCCGGTTAATCTTGCCCAAGCCCCAATGGCTGAGCCAGTAAGGGAACAATCGGAAGTAGCCACCCCCTGCGATGGGCAACCGGTATCTACCAATCGGGCAGGTCGACAGCGGAAACTCCGTGAGGGTTTTGCCATTGGGCGCCTGCAATAGATAGGGCTCGTGAGGCGTGCCTGGCATGCCATAGCGATCATGGTGAACCGGGAATATCGATGAATCCCAGGTGAACCCCTCATCGCAAAGGATATCCAGAGCCCAACGGGACTGTGCCGTAATCGAATAGCTCGCAGCCCTGTAGCCGGTTATAGGCTCACCGGTAATGTCTTCGAGTATGCGCTTGGACTTGCGGGTTTCTTCCTTGAAAACTTCCGGTGTCTGGGTGTAGACCAACTGGTGGCTGTATCCATGGCTGGCGATCTCGTGCCCCGCTTGCTGGATCTTTTTCACCAGCCCGGGGGAGCGCTCGGCAACCCAGCCCAAGGTAAAGAAGGTCGCCTTCACATCACGCTCGGAAAACAGTTCCAGCAACCGTTCTGTGTTCGCTTCAACCCGGTATTCCATGGTTGGCCAGTCGTCACGATGGACGGCCTCGGCAAGTGCCGCTACCTGAAAATAATCTTCGACATCGATTGTCAGGGCGTTCTGTTTCACGTCCTTAGTACTCCGGCTTTGATAGCGGTATTCAGATAAAAACCATCATAAGAAACGATAGTCCAGCCCAACCAGCACCCAGTTTTCTTCATATTCGCTGGGGTTGAAATCACTGGACCTGGACGTGTGACCAATCCTGCCCGTGATGCCGAGGTCACGTGTTATCTCGTAGGTCAGCCCCACATCCAGACTCGCGGTCTCTTCATCAACATTGTCTTCCTCGAATGTTTCATACTGGTATCGAACATTGGACTGAAACGTTAACAGCGGAATGACAGGCCGGCGATAGCCTATTACCAGCCCCAAGCGGTCTTCGGTTTCATTCGTTCGAATATAGTCAGCACGATTGGCAAATGCGTTGACGTTAAGCTGTGCCCCATCACTGAACTGCCTTCTGATTCCAGTATCAACAGCCGTGACTTCGATTTCACTGATCTCGCGCAGATCAAACACAAACTCCCCGAAGCGAATATCGAAATCCGAGGTTTGGTCCGTAAGTTCGCGGCTGGCGTCGAGATAGAAGGTGGTGACTGGATTGATATCCCGCTCCAGCGAGACATTCCCAACAACACCGTCACTCGATTGGGTAGTACCACCAAAACGGCTCTCGATCTCACTGACACCAAGGCTTCCCGACAAACGGGTTGTTGCCCAGGTTTGAGAGAAATCCAAGGTAATTACATCTGTATCTATCTCGGCGCCGGTATCGAACTCAGCCCGATTGGCGGTAACAGTGATACCACCAGATAACGACTGATTGAACAGATGATTCCAGGCCAGCGAACCAATATACCGATCACTGTCAGTTTCATCCGTTTCACTAAACTCGGTTTGTTCATACTGCGCGGAGAAACGAAGCTGGTCGACTTTGCCAAGTGGCAAAACGTAAGTCGGTCCCGTGCGAAATATATTCTTGCTCGTTGTGTTATCTGGAGTTTCCGTGCCACGAGAGTCCTGTTCGACGTCCCTTAGGTTATCGGCCACCTCCCAGCTGAATCCCTGAAAAAGCTCACAGTTGCCCAAAAAATCGAGTGTTGTGTAGGTCTCCGGATCATAGGTCTTGTCATGCCAGATGCCGTAGCCGATGTCTGCGAACGTATCGGTTTGGCATTGGCCCGGGTCGCTTTGATGGGACAGTCTGAGGTTGACTCGGGTTTCCGTATCACTGATTTCGTTGTCGGCGTCCCGGGTGGTGTTGTCGCTAAAACGGTTTGTCAGCCCCCCGGACAGGCTCACAGGCTCCGCTGTGGCCAACTGGCTAACCACCAAACAACCAACCAACATTGCAGGAGCAGATAATGGCGAGCGCTTCCATGGCCCGATTGAGTTAGCCATTAATCACCGCTCCGACAAACTTCTCTGCATTGAAGGCCCCGGCCGCCTGCTCTATACCATCGGCGGTCATCCCAGCGTGCGGAATAACGAGCATTGCGTAGTCACAGAGTTCGGTCAGGATGCGCGCGTCTGGTGACTCGGTAATGGGAGCAGTATCCAATACGATAAAGCGATCGGGGTAACGACGGCGTACCGCCTGAAGGAACTGTTTCATACGGAATGAAGTGAAAAATTCACTGGGAGTTTCACGACGGCTTCCGGCAGGGATCAAGCGCAGCCGGGGAATCCCGGTGGGATACAGAATACGGCCAATGTCATAGTCGGGGTCGTCGAGAAAGTCCGTCAACCCCGAGTCTGGAACGATATCCAACGTTGAATGAAGAGCGGGTTCCCTCAAGTTGCAGTCGATAATTAGCGCTGTTTTTGCTTCGTCAAAGGCGAACGCTGCAGCCAGGTTGAGAGCGACAAACGACGAGCCAGACCCTGCCCTTGCGCCGCTGACCACAAGCGTAAAGTTATTGCCTCCGGATTTTTCCAGCAGCTTCGTTCGCAGGTTCCGGAAATGGTTGACCAGTTTCCTATTAGGGGACTCCGGATAGACAATTCGTCGCTCTTCCAAATCATCCGGCGTCAGACGACGTGGTTCCTGCATCCGAACGATCTGTTTACTGATGACGTACTTGTCGACGCTGCCAGATCCGAGTTCCAACGAGCTGGGTACGAGCATTCTCGAGTCGTCCCATTCGGAGAAACGATCTTCCCCACGAGTGACAATTTCAGGGTTATTACCCGCAGAAGCAGATCCACTGCTATTCTCCGTCTCCCTGTTCATTTTTTCTGATTTCCATTTTTCGAAATCAGAAAGAACGCTTCCCTCGGCAGGGGTATCTTTTCCCTGGTCTGCTCTGGAATCAGCCATCAAATCACTCCAAACACAGAAGCCAGCGCTACTGCGACGTAGGCGGCGGCAACCAGTACCGCCATTACAACCACGGCCACGGTGACCTTTCGATCCCGCCGCTTTTCAAAAGGCGTCCGAATTTCCGGCAAATGCTCCAACACCCGGATGTCGAGAACGTCTTGCAGTTGGTCACGAGACCGAATTCGGGGGTCGACCTGAAGCAGCCCGGCAACGGCACCGAAAGGCGCCACAGCACCTAGTAAAAGACCTGCCATGGCGAACATTGAGAACTTTGGCCCTGTAGGGCTCGTGGGATACTGCGCTGTCTCGGTAATCTTGTAACTAAGGCCCTGCCCTTCTATGTCCAGGTGCATCGAGACACGGGCTTTTTCTCGGCGTTGTAAGAGATCGTTATAGATTTCTTTGTTTACTTCCATGTCGCGGGTCAGTTCAGAATACTGCGCTTTGTTTTCCTGGATGCGCTCCATACGGCGCTTCTGTTCGCCCACCAGGCGCTTAATAGAACTGATTCTTGTCTCAACCGTTTCTATATCTGTATTCGTGGTGACCAGTTTGGACCGGATCTCCTGATACACAGGATTGGGGATACTTTCATCGCCGCCTGCGCCGCTCGACACCTCTTGATCGTCGAGAGCTCTTGCTCTTTGCCTGCGCAGCTCTTCAAGCTGCTCACGCAAAATAACAATATCCGGATAAGTATCGTGGTAGCGCAGCCTTAGTGAATCCAACTGCTCCTCCATGGAATTGATACGCTCCTGATAGGCATCAACGGTGCGGCCTTGCCGAAGTGTCCTGCTGACGCCGTTGAGTTCACGCTCGAGCGACTGGGCTCGGGTTTCAAGCTCTTCTTTTTCCAGTTGGGCCAGTTCCAGGCGACTTTGCAGATTCGACAGACGGGCGTTCGCGTCCGATTCCGTGCCATCCACGTTCTCGGATAGGAACTGTTTAAGGCGTTCTTCCACCTGGCCAATCTGTTGCTCGTAACTTTTAACCTGCTTGTCAATAAAATCGTAGGCGGAACGGCTTTCTTCTCGCTTGCGCCTGGCGTTTTCTTCAATAAATGCCTGGCCGAGCTTTTGTGCCACACGGAAGGTCTTCAGAGCGGAGGAGGACGAGTAGCCAATACTGAAATAATTATCGCCCCGCTGCGCTATGGACATGCTGTATTTCAATCCGTTGATTCGCTCTTCTAGCTGTTCGGGGGGCAAGTTGGCGGCGTTGTCACCGAAAATTTCCGTGTCTGTGGCGATACCTTCCAGCACACTCCTGGTTCCCAGCAGCTCTCTGGCCGCAGACACTTTTTCGCTTACTTCGGTGGCAACAGCCCTGCCTTCCATGAGCGGCTGGATGATATTTCTGTCGTCGACAAAAATAACAACTTCCGACTGATATTTATAAGGCCAGACGAAACCGGCAGCCAATACCGAGAAACTGACGACTGCAAACAACAACAGTGCCAGCCATTTACGAGACCGTACTTCCCGTACGATCTCTTTCGGTAACTGGTTTAAAGGAAGTGCCATAGCAATAGTCCGTTATTCAAAAAGCCCATCCGGGATCAACCATCTTACCCGGTGCCGGGTTATAAGCTTCTCTCAGGTATGGTCAGGATATCTCCCGGCCGTAGTTTGTAGTTTGTCGATATATCGCCGCGAGAGAGGATTTCGTCCAGCTTGACTGGAATAGCAACCACCTCGCCCTCAACGGCCCGGTAGAGTACGGAGTTATTCGGGGACGCAAATGGTGTAACGCCGCCTGAGGTGAGAACCATATCAAGCACCGTCATGCCGGCGCGGTGAGGAACCGATGTCGGCTGCTGTACCGCACCCGTTACACGTACTCGGTCTGAGTATTCATGGCTCCCCATGCTGGTGACAACGATACTGACCTGAGGTTCCCGGATATAGGCCGAGAGCTTGGTCTCTATGTCGTTTGCCAGGGCATCAGGTGTTCGGCCGGAGGCCTGCACGTCGCCCACAAGCGGTACTGAGATTTTTCCATCGGGCCGAATAGGCACGGAAATGCTCAGGTCCTCATTGCGCCACACAGAGACACGCACCACGTCAGTGGCACCGAGGATATATTCATCAACGCTATTGACCGTGTCGACGGCCAAGGCACGTTGAATCTGTTCCGGTGATGAGGTTTTCGGGCCAGCGCAACCCGAAACAAGAATGACTGCGGTCAGGGATAAAACCAATCCCAGGAGCGAATACTTGGATGACATTGTTCGTCCTCTCTACAATTCCTTGCCTGTTTCCATGTCTCGGAAATGTGGGTCCCGAAACTACCGTGATCCTTTCTTAAACAATACCACTTCTACTGTCTGAATTATAATCAACAAATCCAGTAATAAACTCTGATTTTTGATGTAATAAAGGTCGTAACGAAGTTTTTCCCGTGTATCTTCTTCATTATCAGCATAAGCAAAACAAAGCTGGGCCCAACCCGTCAAACCCGGCTTTACCCGGTGGCGCTCGCTGTAGAATGGAATCTTCTCCGACAATTGCTCAACAAAGACAGGCCTTTCAGGGCGAGGGCCCACAAATGCCATAGTGCCGTTGATAACGTTAAAGATCTGGGGCAATTCATCCACGCGGATTTTACGAATAATATCACCCACTTTCGTGACCCGTGCGTCATTCTGACTGGCCCATACTGCACCGTTTTTCTCTGCATCGGTGATCATTGAACGGAATTTGTGAACCTTAAAGACACTGCCGTTAAGGCCTACTCTCTCCTGGCTGTAAAACACGGGCGCCTTTATCCCGTCTTCAATCTTGATGGCAATTGCCGTGAGAATCATCAGTGGCAGGCCTGCCAGTAACAACACACCCGCCGCCAGGATGTCCAGCAAACGCTTGCCAAACCCATATACCGACGACACTTTGAAGCCGTCCGAGAATACCAGCCAGCCGTGGGTTACCATCTCCAGTGCGACTTTCCGTGACTCTCTCTCGTAGAAACTAGCCCCATCCACGATACGGACACCCAGCATTTTGCATTCCAAAAGATCTTCCATCGGCAACCCCTTACGGCGATCGTCGACAGCAACCACGATCTCCTTTGCTGGGTGCTTGAGGATGTATTGATGCAACGTGGTCGGGATCTGGAGAAGGTTTTCATCACTGACCTGAATCGGCTCATCGGGAATCGGCACAAACCCTGTCAGGATAAAACCCTTACGATTAAACGGCGTTGTAAGGTCTTCCAGAAGCTGCCGGGCCCTGAAACCCGCTCCGAGTACGAGAACTTTTCGCTTGAACGCGTCCTTACCTGCCATTGCGAAGAAGACCCAACGGCATATTCCCAGCAGGAAGAATCCAAAGACCGAGGCCGATGTGAGGAGATCCGTGAAGCCGAGATACCAGAGCCAGTCGTTGCCGATGATAAATAGAACACTCACCGCCGGAACGCCGATAATGAGCGAAAAAATGGTCCTCAGCATCATCCCGGACATGCCTTCTTCCAGGCGGGACTGATGAACACCCAGGGCAATCATGACTACCAGGTTGACGAGACTGAAAACAACAGCGGAAGGCAGCAGGAATACATAGCTGTCGAGAAAGAAGGACACTTCGCCGAAGTGGCGAAAAAATGCGGCAAGCGAGAAACTTACGGCCAGGACAACAAAATCAATTAAGCCCAGAATAACGAAAGGGACATGAATGTAGTGCCTGAACAATCTGACGTGGGCCACGCCAACTCCTTTTGCTGTTCACTGGAAATGCGTCTGCGCATCCCATGCTGCAGATCTAACGATGAACAGAGTTTACTGTATTTTAATGATACTGCAATCAGGGACAGTAGAAGGACAGCACCCAACGCGACGCCAGAAACGCAAAACACCCTGCCCCAGAGATCAAGGCAGGGTGTTTCATGGCTTACATAGCTCAGGCTGACTTGCGACGGCGAGTCATACCGAGGCCCAGAAGGCCAAGACCAAACAGAGCGAGCGTTCCTGGCTCAGGCACTGCTTGCACGTCTGAAATTCCAACGATCAGATCGTTGTAATCAAAGTCACCATCAATCAGGTCTTCGAAGGCCACAATCAGTGAGCTGCCAAAGAAGCTGCTGTTCTGGCTGCCAGTCACGTCAAAGATCCGCGTCATGTCAACGCCGCCGTTCAGGCTGGCATCTGAATAGAACGTGGTGTTGCCGCGCTGCAGATAGAAGCCGAACGTAGAGCCAATGTTGGCTGTTCCGAAGTGAGTGGAAGCCGTTCCAGCGTCCAGGTCAAATTCTACCTGGCGACCGCCAGAGCCTTCCGACCCTGAAAACACCTGAAGTGTTTCGTTGGTGTCGTTCAGGTTATAGATACCGAAGTTGTTGATGTTCGCAAAACCTGCAAATTCAAACAGCAGGAAGGCACCGGCTGAATCCTGGTTACCATCAACATCGTTCAGTTTCGCAAAAGAGGCTCCGTTGTCGTAGAACGCGCCTTCACCGAGGGAATCGGTAAACACGTCCGCGCCACCGTCTGTTTTCAGGTCGAAAACGTCCATTGGAGCGGCCTGAGCTACCGAGAACGTTCCCACCAGCATCGCCGCTGCAATCAGCTTTGAAGTCATTTTCATTTTACTGCTCCTTGTCTACATCTTATGATTCTCATCAACCGCCCAAACCAATGCAGTTGTCGTGCCAATTATTTATTCATTATTAAACAATAACTTACATTGGCAATATTTGGGTTGCGTAAAATATACTGACACACCGCCATTGATCCTCAGCGATTGCGCTTTGACTTCCGCGAAAGCGAAAGTCCAATCCCTAGCAGTCCCAGCGCGAACAAAGCCAGCGTACCCGGCTCTGTGACATTGGCGACTGTTATGTTGTCGATGCCGTACCCATCATTGGGGTTGTTGGAAAAAATACTGACATCCCCCAAACCCGCTGCGTCATAGAGGCTGACATAAAAAACTCTGCCGTTGCCCAGAGCGGACCCAAATATGTCGTTGAAGCTGAAATCGAACCCGCCAATCGAGAGGCGTCCGCCAGCATCGTTGGGGTCTGTCATATAGAAACCCATGGCGTTAAAACCAGTCGCTGGAGAAATAACCATCTGGCGTGCATCCATACTGTCCAACCAGTTATCCCCAGATACGGAATAGCGCCCGCTAAAGGGACTGGCGCCGGCGTTCAATACGGCAAGACCGCCATTGCAATTATAGGGACCGCTATCGCACAAACCGCCTGAACCTGGCACCGCACTGGTAAAGGATCCAAAACCCACTGAGGACGTGATGGTGCCGGCCTGGCTTCCAACGGTGTAAAAAGAATTATCATCGAACGTTTCGGTGAGATAACCGGAATGCGCAGCGTCCAGGAAGTCCTGTTCCGCGGAGGCGGCCGCTGTAGCGCCCTGGCTACTAATACTGAGAATGGGCGCAGCGCTGGCCCAGTTGCAGGCGCCAAGGAGAACCCCAATGGCGCCGACTGTTTGTAGTGTGTTCATATCAGTACTCCATATAAGCTGACAGAATCGTCTTCGATAGGGAGTAACTACTGCATAAGACGTGCCACGGCTTCAACTGGTTCATTTTCAGTCAGTTAGAAGCCCGCACATTTTCTCAATGTAAAGTTTTTCGACAACCCCTCGCTATGCCCGGAGAGCAGGCGCTCCAATCAGTTCAGATAACAAACAGATCAACAAATTCGTGTGCGGGGGTCGACTCCAATAGCGCTTGATCTTTACACAGGTTAAAGATCTTCTCGCAGCGCTGACCAGGAAACCGGGTCGCCAGGTTATGGCGGAACTTATCCTCAAGCAGGGGAATCCCCTCCTTTCGGCGACGGCGATGGCCAATGGGATACTCAACTGCCACCTTATCCGTGCTGGTGCCGTCGGCGAAGAACACCTGAATCGCATTGGCAATTGAGCGCTTATCTGCTTCCAGATACTCACGCGTGTATCGCTCATCCTCAACCACGTCCATCTTGTCTCGGAGTTGGTCGATCATCGGATTGGCCTCATGGAAGCTGTCTTCATAATGCTCCGCTGTCAGCCTCCCAAAAATCAGCGGTACAGCAGCCATGTATTGAAGGCAGTGATCCCGGTCGGCCGCGTTTGCCAATGTGCCCTGTTTCGAGATGATACGGATGGCAGATTCGTGGGTGGTGATAACGATTCGTTCGATGTCATCCAGGCGGTCTTTTACCTCGGGATGAAGTATGACCGCTGCTTCCGCCGCTGTTTGAGCATGGAACTCGGCCGGGAAGGAAATCTTGAACAGAATGTTTTCCATCACGTAGGCGCCAAAAGCCTGGGGTAAAGTAAACTGACGCTTGTCCTCAGGTTTCAGTTTCTGATCTTTATTGGTTTTGCTGAACAGAACGTCGTAGAAGCCCCATTGGGGCGCCGTGAGCACCCCCGGGATACCCATTTCTCCCCGCATTGCAATATCGGCCAGCCGCACGGCCCGGGACGTTGCATCTCCCGCCGCCCAGGATTTTCGGGAGCCAGCGTTCGGCGCATGACGGTAGGTTCGCAGCGCCTGACCGTCCACCCAGGCATGGGACAAGGCCGACAGCATTTGATCGCGACTGGCACCCATCAGTTTTGCGACAACAGCGGTTGAGGCCACCTTGACGAGCACAACGTGATCCAGCCCCACCCGGTTAAACGAGTTTTCGAGTGCAAGCACCCCCTGGATTTCATGGGCCATGATCATAGCCTCCAGGACATCCCGCATGGTCAGGGGCGCCTTGCCCTCCGCCACCCGCTTCTGGGACAGATGATCCGCCACGGCCAGTATGCCCCCCAGGTTATCCGAGGGGTGGCCCCACTCCGCCGCCAGCCAGGTATCGTTGTAGTCCAGCCAGCGCACGATACAGCCAATATCCCAGGCCGCCTTTACCGGATCGAGTCTGTAAGGAGTGCCCGGAACACGGGCGCCATGGGGTACAACGGTGCCGTCAACCAGCGGCCCAAGGTGCTTGGTGCATTCAGGAAAACGCAGGGCGAGAAGGCCGCAACCGAGGGTATCTATCAGGCAGTTTCTCGCGGTATTCCAAGCCTCTTTGCTTTTTATCCGATAGCCGAGAGCGTAGTCGGCGATTGCCTGCAGGACGTCGTCATAGTCGGGGCGAATGTTCTGATCAGCGTTGGAGCTCATTGCGAATCCCTTATTGGTTTTGGATCTCAGTGAGAGACTAAGAACGAAAAACAGTCATGCCAAACAGGTTAGTACATCGGCCCGGCCGGGATACAGCCATCCAGATCTTAAGCGTTGACTTTTTATACACTTTTCAATGCCTCACCGGTGACCAGAGTATTCAGAAAATGGCAACCGGCTGTTTTAACCGAAAAATATCCAAGCTGGCTTTTTTCTTGCTGAGAACGCAGTCCGGAGACCACTCTGCAGGAAACGCGGGGTGAATATGGATATCTGTAAAAACGCAAGGAGAATGAAGTATGAAAGGATTTGACCACAAAATAGTGATTGGCCTGGGATTGGCCGCTGCAATGGCTGGGAACGCTTACGCAGCCCCCATCGTAAACGTCGTCAACTCTGACGGCGACCTCTACAACACCGAAATGCTGACCGGGTATTCAACCGACGGCTCGCTGATGGACGGCATGGAAGTCACTACTTGCTTTGCCAGCGCAGCCTGTGAAACCGTGGCATTTGACGGTACAGTCGGCAGCTCTTCCTATGGCGAAGCCATCGGTAGTGGCTGGAGCTTGTCTATCAATGGAGACACCTACAGCTCCCCGTTTACCTTCAATTCCGTTCAAGACGTCACCAGCATCGTATTGAACGGGCGTCCGGGAAACACGATCTTTGACATTGTTGGTAGCGACTCCCGCTCACCAGATTCAGCCCTGGGCAAGCCTTTTCGACTGTCCAATTCCGGCGATCTGACGGATAGCACAACCGTGAACGTTGAATACTCCGACAAGCTTTCCCTCGATGGTGTATTTTACGACGACCTGTTTACAACCATGGCTATCGATTTCGATGGCAGCCTGTTCTCAGGCATGTTCAGCTTCCTGAGCGATACTGACAACAACGATTTCGACGCCGGTAGCCCGATTACTCCGACCAACCCGGTTCCGGAACCCAGCACCCTGGCCCTGCTGGGGCTTGGCGCCCTGGGTTTTGGACTGCGTCGCCGTAGTCGCAAGGCATAAGTAGAGCGCTTCGGCTCCGCAAGCTCGACAGGTGTTTTGCGGAGCCGGAACGTGGGCCTCCAGGCTCAAGCTGGTGAGGCTTTTAGCTTTCCAATCATTACCCTTCAGTTTATTGCCCGCAGATCCGAGGTGACGAAACTCAATGTCCCTCTCTCTAGCTCCAGCTCTTCTATTGCGAACCCATCCTCACAGAAAGACACGACACTGAGGTGACTGTTAATCGCATAAAGAGAGTCCATAGAGTAACAATTGTAAGGCAGCGTCATTACCTTGCTTGTTATGTTCCCGGTGGTTTCATTGACGGCCCATATGTCGGGGTTGAGCAATCCCGCAGGGCTGAGCACATCCCTCTCGATGGAAGAGCTCATCGCCAGCACTTTTGCTCGGTCTCCGCCACGAGTCAGATTCATCGACGTTGCATAGTAGGTTTCCGCGTTAGGCACAACCGGGCCACCGGGCCGGCCTACAATCAGGGTTCTGTTACGACCTGAGAAATCCAGGAAATTGACGAAAAGCAGTGATTCCGTTCGAGAAGCAACAAACGTAGATTCCACCGCAAGAAGCAAATCGACCTCACCCGAACTCAGATCGACGGTATAGACTTCACCGAGAGGGTCTGAGCGATCAGCACCCTGAAAAGTCGTCCATAAAGCGATGGCTTTGTCGCCCATAACGACAACATCGTCGAGCGCCCAACCATCCGCAAACTTATCTGAGAAATCAGCAAACAAAGAGGCAGATCGATTGATTTCATCGACCTTGTGCAACACGCCACGGTCCGCGATGATTGTGTATTTGTCGTCCTCGATCAAAGAGAGTGACGCCAACCTGGCAGACTCAGAAAGTCCCGACAGCACAGGTTGTGCGCCTGCAAGACCGGAGTCCAACAGCATTGCAACTGATGTAATCAAAAACTCGCCGTCACTGAGCACACCCACAAACGTCTCATCCCGTGTGGGGCCGGGTTCTGCCATGGGGTAGACTCTCGGCACCCAAGTGCTTCCCGCCACCCGCTTCAGCTCAGCGCCTGACTCTCCATACAGGATGATCGTCCTTTCGGCATAGTTATTGGCGACCACAAAATCGATATCGCCGTCGCCGTTGAAGAATACATCCGTGTAGGATGACACCCCATCCGCTTCCCAGACCTCGAACGTATTGGCTCCCAATGTCCACCAGTAATGCGTGTCGTCGGAATCAACCGAGAGGTCGCATGTCAGATTACCGCCGGACATCGCCAGATTGACAAGTCCTGTCGACAGGTCACTGTTCACGAAACCCTTAACGGAACAAGGTTCCTGCCCGCCACCAATATTCGACAGTTTGACACTTGTTCCATCAACGCGGCTGTGAATCGACACGCTGGTTGAGCTTGCGGTTACGGCGGCTGGAGCGAACAGATTGTCGGTAAAGACACCCCCGGCAAATACCTGCCCACCCACCTTATCCCCTGCCTGCACATAAGCCAGCGAGTGAGATTCAAGATTACGACGATAAACCCGTGGGTTCTCGTTCGTGCCTCGTAAGGAATAGTCGTGCTCAATATAGCCATCCAGTTCAGGCAGGGATTTCGCCGTCACTCCGGGGCCAGCGTTGTCTTGCCCAGCTTGCGAAGAATTCGATGATGAGGAGGATCCACCGTCACCACATCCAACCAATGCCAAGGCGATTGAACAAACAATAAGAGGAAGGCCAGACGGACCGAATGGTTGCGACATTTTTCACATTCCGTTGAAATTTAAGCGTTTATCTCTTTTATTCAAAGAGCTTACAAGCGCTGAATTCTGGAATCGTGAAACCTGTCGCAACCAGCGTCACAATTAGATCAAGGGCACCCTAACCCAACCTTCCATAAGCACTCGCGCGCTGCGGCTCATGATGGCTTTGGTGGCTGTCCACTGGCCGTTGACCAGACTGGCTTCCGCACCAACCTGCAAGGTGCCTGATGGGTGGCCGAAGGTCACGGAGGTTCTGTCACCGCCGCCGGCGGCCAGGTTAACCAGAGTTCCCGGTACGGCAGCTGCAGTAGCAATAGCAACGGCGGCTGTTCCCATCATCGCGTGGTGGAGCTTACCCATGGAAAGGGCCCGCACCAGCACGTCCACATCCCCTGCCCCAATGGCTTTGCCACTGGAAGACAAATAGGCAGAAGGCTTTGCCACAAACGCCACCTTGGGCGTGTGCTGGCGGCTGGCGGCCTCTTCTACGGACTGAATCAGTCCCATTTTGACAGCACCGTGGGCGCGGATGGTTTCAAACATCGCCAGGGCCTCGGGATTGCTGTTGATATCGTCCTGCAGTTCCGTGCCCTTGTAGCCAATGTCTTCTGCATTCAGGAAGATGGTGGGAATGCCGGCATTGATAATGGTGGCCTTGAGGGTGCCAACACCGGGTACGTCCAGGTCGTCCACCAGGTTGCCGGTGGGGAACATGGCGCCTTCGCCATCGGCGGGGTCCATGAATTCCACCTGGACTTCGGCAGCCGGGAAGGTCACGCCGTCCAGTTCGAAATCACCGGTTTCCTGCACTTCACCATTGGTGATGGGAATGCGGGCAACGATGGTTTTCCGGATGTTGGCCTGCCAGATGCGAACCGTGGCAATACCGTTTTCCGGAATGCGCTCTTGAGCGACGAAACCACCATTGATGGCAAATGCGCCGACGGCGGCGGTCAGGTTGCCGCAGTTCCCGCTCCAGTCGACGAACGGCTTGTCGATGGACACCTGACCGAAGAGGTAGTCCACGTCGTGGTCCGGTTGCGTCGGCTCGGCCAGGATCACGGTTTTGCTGGTGCTGGAGGTGGCTCCGCCCATGCCGTCGATCTGCTTCTGGTAAGGGTCCGGGCTGCCAATCACACGCAGCAGAAGGTTATCCCGGGCTTTGCCCGGGACTTGTGCCGCTTCCGGCAGATCCTTCAGCCGAAAGAACACGCCCTTGCTGGTGCCGCCACGCATGTAGGTGGCGGGAACTTTTATCTGGGGCGCGTGGGTCATGCGGCGCCCTCCGATTGCAGGAAGTCCTCGGCAAAGCGCTGAAGCACGCCACCAGCACTATAGATAGACACTTCTTCCGCTGTATCCAGACGACAGATCACGGGCACACGCTCGGTGCTGCCATTGTTGCGATGGATAACCAGAGTGAGTTGCGCACGCGGTGCAGCAGTGCCCTCTACATCATAGGTTTCAGTACCATCAATACCCAGGGTTTGCCGCGTGGTGCCTTCCTCGAACTGCAGGGGCATAACGCCCATGCCGACGAGATTGGTACGGTGAATGCGCTCAAAGCCTTCGGCAACGATGGCTTCCACACCCGCCAGGGCCACGCCCTTGGCCGCCCAGTCGCGGGAGGAACCCTGACCATAGTCGGCGCCAGCGATGATGATCAGTGGCTGCTTCCGCTCCATGTAGGTTTCGATGGCTTCCCACATGCGGGTGACCTTGCCTTCCGGCTCAACCCTCGCCAGGGAGCCCTGCTTCACCTTGCCATTCTCGTCCCGGACCATTTCATTGAACAGTTTCGGGTTGGCAAACGTGGCGCGCTGAGCCGTCAGGTGATCGCCCCGATGGGTGGCGTAGGAGTTGAAGTCTTCCTCCGGCACGCCCATTTTATGCAGGTATTCACCGGCTGCGCTGTCCATCAGGATGGCATTGGACGGCGACAGGTGGTCGGTGGTGATGTTGTCCGGCAACACCGCCAGCGGGCGCATACCCTTGAGGGTTTTCTCGCCTACCATGCCACCTTCCCAGTACGGCGGGCGACGAATGTAGGTGCTCTGGGGGCGCCAGTCGTAGTTCGGGTTGGTGTTGGCGTGCGCATCCCGGGTGATGTCGAACATCGGAATATAAGTGCTGCGGAACTGCTCCGGCTTCACACTGGACTTCACGATGGCATCAATTTCCGCATCATCCGGCCAGATGTCCTTCAAGGTAATGGGGTTGCCATCCTTGTCGTGCCCCAGGGCGTCTTTTTCGATGTCGAAGCGGATGGTGCCCGCAATCGCATAGGCCACCACAAGCGGCGGCGATGCCAGGAACGCCTGTTTAGCGTAGGGGTGAATGCGGCCGTCAAAGTTCCGGTTGCCCGAAAGCACGGCGGTGGAATACAGGTCCCGATCAACAATTTCCTTTTGGATCTTCGGGTCCAGTGCGCCACTCATGCCATTACAGGTGGTGCAGGCGAAAGCCACTACGCCGAAGCCGAGTTCTTCCAGCTCGGACATCAGGCTGGCTTCTTCCAGATACATTTTTACCGTCTTGGAGCCCGGCGCCAGGGAAGTCTTTACCCAGGGCTTGCGAGTCAGGCCCAGTTTGTTGGCATTACGGGCGATCAGGCCTGCGGCCACCATATTGCGGGGGTTACTGGTATTCGTGCAACTGGTAATCGCGGCGATGATGCACGCGCCGTCCGGCATCTTGCCCTCTTCTTTTTCCCATTTGCCGGCAACACCGCGCTCGGCCAGTTCGGAGGTGGGAAGATGCGCGTGGGGGTTAGACGGGCCCGCCAGCGTACGATGTACCTTGGACAGGTCAAATGTCAGCACTCGCTCGTATTCGGCGTTTTTCATGCTGTCGGCCCACAGGCCTGTCTCTTTGGCGTATCTCTCAACCAGGGCGACCTGTTCGTCTTCACGACCGGTCAGCTTGAGGTAATCGATGGTCTGGCCGTCGATATAGAACATCGCCGCCGTGGCACCGTATTCCGGAGTCATGTTGGAGATGGTGGCCCGGTCACCTACGGTCAGGCTGTCGGCGCCTTCGCCGTAGAATTCCAGGTAGGCACCTACCACCCTTTCCTTACGCAGGAATTCAGTGATAGCCAGCACCATGTCGGTACCGGTGATTCCTGGTTGCAGCTTGCCCTTGAGCTCCACACCCACGATGTCTGGCAGGCGCATCATGGAGGCGCGGCCCAGCATCACGCTTTCGGCTTCAAGGCCGCCCACGCCCACGGAGATAACACCAAGGGCGTCTACCATTGGCGTGTGGCTGTCGGTTCCCACGCAGGTATCCGGATACGCAATACCGTCACGGTTCTGAACCACCGGCGACATCTTCTCCAGGTTGATCTGGTGCATGATGCCGTTGCCCGGAGGAATCACATCTACGTTCTTGAACGCCGTCTTGGTCCAGTTGATGAAGTGGAAACGGTCGTCGTTGCGGCGGTCTTCCACGGCACGGTTTTTCTCGAACGCGTCTTTCTCGAAACCAGCATGCTCAACGGCCAGCGAGTGATCCACGATCAACTGGGTGGGCACCACCGGATTGACTTTCGCCGGATCACCACCCTTTTCCTTGATGGCATCGCGCAGGCCAGCCAGATCTACCAGGGCCGTCTGGCCAAGGATGTCATGGCAGACCACGCGGGCCGGGTACCAGGGAAAATCCAGGTCCCGTTTGCGTTCGATCAGCTGCTTGAGGGAATCCGTCAGTGCCGATGGATCACAACGACGAACTAACTGCTCCGCCAGGATCTTGGAGGTGTACGGCAGTTTGTCGTAGGCGCCAGGCTGGATGTCTTCCACAGCCTGACGGGTGTCAAAATACTCCAGGTCGGTGCCCGGGAGAGGTTTGCGGTAATCAATGTTCATGGGCGGTACTCAAATTCTGGTTTATCGGATTACGGCCGCTCGTCGATCGGCACCCACTTCGAATCCGCCGGGCCATCGTAATCGGCACTTGGGCGGATGATGCGGTTGTTCTCACGCTGCTCTTTCACGTGGGCGGTCCAACCAGACACCCGTGACATCACGAAGATGGGGGTAAACAATTCGGTCGGGATACCCATGAAGTGATAGGCGGAGGCATGGAAGAAGTCGGCGTTGCAGAACAGCTTCTTCTCGCGCCACATGACTTCCTCACAACGAACCGATACCGGGTACAGAACGGTATCACCCACTTCCTTGGCGAGCTCCTCGGACCATTTCTTGATGATGGCGTTGCGGGGATCAGACTCCCGATAGATCGCATGGCCGAAGCCCATAATCTTCTCTTTGCGCTCCAGCATGCCCAGCAGGCCTTTCTCGGCTTCGTCCGGGGTCTGGAATTTCTGGATCAGCGCCATGGCCGCCTCATTGGCGCCACCGTGAAGCGGGCCGCGCAGCGTACCAATCGCACCGGTCACGCAGCTGTGGATATCCGACAGGGTGGAAGCGCACACTCGAGCCGTGAAGGTAGAGGCGTTGAACTCATGCTCTGCATAAAGAATCAGCGACACGTTCATAACTCGCTCATGCAGTTCGCTGGGTTTCTTGCCGTGGAGCAGTTCCAGGAAATGGCCGCCAATGGAATCCACGTCGCTGGCGGTATCGATGCGCACGCCTTCATGGGCGAAGCGGTACCAGTAGGTGATGATGGCCGGGAACAGTGCCAGCATGCGATCGATTTTGTCGTCCTGCTGGCTGAAGTCGGTCTCCGTTTCCAGGTTACCCAGCATGGAGCAGCCGGTGCGCATGACGTCCATGGGGTGGGCGTCTTTGGGAATATGCTCCAGTACGGATTTCACGGCGTATGGCAGTTCACGCATACTCACAAGCTTTTTCTTGTAGTCCTCAAGCTCCTGCCGGTTAGGCAGCTTGCCGCGCAACAACAGGTAAGCCACTTCTTCAAACTGGGCGTGGTCCGCCAGATCGCTGATGTCATAGCCACGATAGGTCAGGCCGGCACCGGACTGGCCAACAGTACACAGCGACGTTACGCCAGCCACCTGGCCGCGAAGACCTGCGCCTCCGAGTTTTTTTGCTTCAGCCATGGTTTTCCCCCTCATCAATGTTTGGATTTTGATTAACCCTTTTTCTGCTGGAACAGCTCGTCCAGCTTCTGTTCGAAATCGTGGTAGTTCAGGAAATCGTACAACTCCATCCGCGTTTGCATAAGATCAACCACGTCTTTCTGGTCACCTTTCTCGAGGATGTTTTCGTAAACCGTCAGTGCAGCCTTGTTCATGGCGCGAAAGGCACTCAATGGATACAGCACCATACCGGCGCCGGCTTCTGCAAGCTCCTTGCGATTGTACAACGGCGTGGCACCGAACTCGGTAATATTGGCCAGCACCGGCACGTCCAGGGCTTCAGAGAAGGCCTTGTAGTGCTCCAACTCGGTCACCGCTTCGGCGAAAATGCCGTCGGCGCCCGCCTCTATGCAGGCCTTCGCACGCTCAATCGCGGCGTCCAGGCCTTCCTTCTGGAACGCGTCGGTACGAGCCATGATGAAGAAGTCATCGTCCTGACGGGCATCCACGGCGGCCGTGATGCGATCCACCATTTCTTCCTGGGAGACGATTTCCTTGTTCGGTCGGTGACCACAGCGTTTCTGGGCCACCTGATCTTCGATATGGACTGCCGCTGCGCCAGCGCGTTCCATTTCGCGAATTGTGCGAGCAATGTTGAAGGCGCCGCCCCACCCGGTATCGATGTCTACCAGCAGCGGGACGTCGGTGGCCGCAGTGATACGGCGGACATCCTCGACCACATCGTTCAGCGTGGTCATGCCCAGATCTGGCAAACCATAGGACGCATTGGCAACACCGCCGCCGGACAGGTAGATGGCCTGATGACCGACCTTTTCCGCCATCATGGCAGTATAGGCGTTGATGGTGCCGACGATCTGTAGGGGGTGGTTTTCTTTCAGGGCTTTGCGGAAGCGTGCGCCTGGGGATAGTGTTTTGGACATGAGTAACCTCGTTATTTGGGGTGACGGTTCTAGATCGTTAAATCGCCTTGCTGAATCTTTTTCTCGATGTTTTTGCGGGCCGCATGGATGTGTCGTTTCATCAGGAATTCCGCCAGCTCGCCGTCACGCTGGGCGATGGCTTCAACAATCCTGCGATGCTCCCCCAGCGCCATGTGAGGGCGCCCGGATGAGGTGCTCAAACGGTAACGATACATCCGGACCATATAGTAAAGATCACCCAGCAGCATTTGCGCGAGTTTGGTGTTGCGACTGCCTGTGGCAATTCGGTGATGGAAGTCGTAGTCGCCTTCCGCCTGATAGTAGGCCTGGCCCTGGGCCTGTTCGATCATTCGCTCATGGCTATCGAGGGTGGCGGACAGGTCAGCGATTTCCTGATCGGTCATCCGCTCGGCGGCCTGACGGGCGGCGAGCCCCTCCATGGTTTCGCGAATGCGGTAGAGCTCCATGAGTTCATCAGCGCTGACTGAGACCACCTTTACCCCGGCGTGGGGCCGGCGCACCAGCAACCCTCGGGATTCAAGGCGGCCAAGCGCCTCGCGAAGCGGGCCACGGGTAAGATTGAAACGGGAGCAAAGTTCGACTTCGCCGATCTTTTCGCCAGGGGCAAGGTCGCCCTTAACGATGGCCGTTTGCAGACAATCGAAGGCTTCATCGGCACGGGTATAGGTTTGGGCGATAGCTTCCGGCATATTTTGTCAACAATAGTGACTGGAATTACCGGAAATCTACGCCCTAACTCGATTATTGTCAACAATCCCGGATTACCTGGCAGCGTAATTGTTGACAGAGCGGCAGCCTTCACCGCCCAGAAGCAAGGCTAATAGAGCGTGCGCTCGTCCTTCGGAGGCGGCGTGTACTGGTACAACCAGGTTTCGGTAAGCACCTGGTTACCGAGTTTGAGCTGAAGACGCAGGTCAATCGGTTCCAGGGAGTCGTCGGGCACAAGGTCAAACATCGCCCGATAACCACCAATGGAGTCCAATGGCCGCGCAGAGGTGATTTCCACCTCCCCGCGGCTGGCCGTTATCACAGGCTCTACCTCTGCATCGTCCCCCACCAGCGGCAGCGCGCCGCCGGCAAAGTCCACGGCAAACCGCCAGGAGAAATATTTTCGCTCCTGCCCGACAACGCCCCCCAATCCCGTACGTGTTGCCTGGACCGTGGCCAGCTCCTCTGGCTCCATCGGCGGCTCGCCCCCCCATGACAACGTGTAGGAATAAAGATACTCCTGCCCCGGCTCCATGGGCTTCTCGGGGTGCCAGAAGGCAACGATATTGTCGAACGTCTCGTCCTTGGTGGGAATCTCCACCAGCATCACGCTGCCTTTGCCCCAGTCATCGTGAGGCGTGACCCAGGTGCTCGGACGTTTCTCGTAGAACACGCCGTCGTCCTGGTAGTTGGCAAACCGGCGGTCGCGCTGCAGCAGGCCAAAGCCACGAGGATTATTGTCAACAAACGTATTTACCCGCAGGGAGCGAGGATTGACCAGTGGCCGCCACAGCCATTCGCCCTGCCCGTTCAGGATCGACAGCCCGTCCGAATCGTGAATTTCCGGGCGCCAGTCATAAGCCATACGGCGATCATTCTCACCGGTCTGGTACATACTGGTCAGTGGCGCGACCCCCACCCGCTGAATGGGTTTTCTCGGGTATATCGCCGCATCCACGCTCATCACCATGTTCCGTCCCGGGGTCAACGTAAAGGCATAGGCACCGGTCGTGCTGGGTGAATCCAGAAGTGCATAGACCACCATGTTCTGGCTGCCCGGTTTCGGCTTCTCCAGCCAGAAGGCCGAAAACTGCGGGAACTCTTCCCCGCTTTCCAGTGCGGTGTCGATCGCCAGGCCCCTGGCGGAGAGCCCGTATTGCATCTCTGACCCAACCGCCCGGAAGTAGCTGGCGCCGAGGAAAGCGGCCAGGTCGCGCTCGTAGTCCGTGTGGAAGTGAACACGGAACCCGGCATAGCCAAGATCCTCCGGCAGGGTTCCCAGGGGTTGTTCACCCTCATATCGGAAGTATTCCGGCTTGTACGCAAGCTCCAGGGCCTCGCCATCTTCCACTTCGTGGATGCGCACCGGGGTTTTGAAGTAGAGGCCAAGATGGAAAAGCTGCACCTGGAACGCATTGTCGTCGTTACGCCAAAGCGCTTCTTCGGGGCGAAAGCCGATCGCCTGGTAATCGTCCCAGGACAGATTCTTCAACGAGCCGGGCAACTCCCCTTCATGTGACACCCAGGGTTCACCGGCCAAGGCCCGCGCATGGCCTTTCAGCCACGCGTAACTGAATGGCTTGGGCTCACCAACCTCGCCCGCCACGCTGGAACCACTGTACATCAATGCCGAGAGGGGCAGTGCCTGGGCTCCCGCCAGACTGACGAAGGTTTTGATCAGTGTGCGTCTGTCCATGTCATGCTCCCGTCTAATATTGAAGCCTTTACTCTTCAGGTTTTGTCTTGCCCAGACTGGATATTCGCCGTCCCCAGAAACTGTCCGGCGATGAACGCCAGGCAAGCTGGTGCAGTTCCGCCAGTGCCGTGCGGTCACGGAACACTTGGCTGAGTTCGTTCCGGGACAATGACTCCGGCCCTTTGTCGGCGAGTCGTCGTACCAATGGCGCCAGCAACTCCGCCCTTCTGGGTTGGCGATCGGCGCGCGCCAAAGTGAGATGAAGCTGGTTCAGTCGCGGCCGTATCACGGCGGCCTCCACAGCGGTAATCACCGGAACCTCATCACTCTCGGCCCTTGCGCGTCTGGCGTCGTTCAATACCGCGACTGGTGTAAGTTCTTCCGGTATCACCAGTAATCCTTTTTTTCGGAAGGCCCGCCCCAGCCCTACACGGCTGAGCACCACCGATGTCGGGGCTGCCAACACAAGCGGCACCGCTACGGGCAGGGACCAGAGGAAAAACATGGGGTCCAGGCTCCAGGCGAAGGCGGACCAGCCAGCGCCCACGAGCATGCCGGGAAACTGGGTCAGAAAAGCGTCCCGCCATGTCGTTTCTTCGGTACGGTTCTGCCCTGCCCAGGACAAAGAGACGTTGAGAAGAGCGCCAAGAACATATCGGCTGTGGGCCATCATCCTGACCGGAGCCAGCAGCACGGACACAACGATTTCCAGCATCACACTCAGAAATAGCCGCCAGACACCTCCGAAGCCCCGCACAAGGCCGTGGATTACAGCATCAAAGATGGCAAGAAACTTTGGCAGGAACAGCAGCGATAGAGTGCTCAACGCAAGCCCGATAGCCCATTCCGGCCGCCATTCCGGCCATAGGGGGAATAGCCCCTGGTGCCCTTCTGGGAAGTAATTGATGCTGGCGACGGTCATTTGCACGGCTTCAACGGTCGTCAGAATCAGAAACGCCAACCAGAGCGGCGACGCCAGGTACGCCATGATGCCGTTCAGCAGCGCCATCCGGTGGGCCAGACGCAGCTTCCGACCGAACAGAAGGATCCAGAGATGCTGGAGGTTGCCCCTGGACCAGCGATTATCCCGGGAAAGCTCATCCGAAATGGTGGGCGGTGATTCTTCAAAACTGTTCCCAAGCTCAGGCTCAAGCCACACCTCATAACCAGCGCGCCCCATGTAGGCCGCTTCCACAAAATCGTGACTCATGATGGGCCCGCGAAAAAGCCCGAAGCCCCGTAGTTTGCGAAGACCGCAGTGCGCCATGAATGGCTCGACACGCAGAATGGCGTTGTGGCCCCAGAAAGCAGCGTCTCCCATCTGTATGGCTGCCAGACCGGTGGCAAACAACGACGAGTAAAGGCGATTCGCGAACTGCTGCACTCTGGCAAAGAGAGACTCACCGTTGATAATGGTGGGTGCGGTCTGCAGGATACCCACGTTGGGTTCCCGCTCCATCAGTTGCACCATTTTCACGATGGTTCCCGCGCTCAGCAGGCTGTCGGCATCCAGAACAACCATATAGCGGTAACGACGGCCCCAACGCCGCAAAAAGTCCGCAACGTTGCCGCTTTTGAAATTGAGATTGACGCGCCGTCGACGATAGAATAGCCGCCCCTCGGCCCCCAACTCTTCGCACAACCGATGCCACTCGGCCTGTTCCTGTAGCCAGACGTTCGGGTCCCTGCTGTCGGAGATGATATGAAACTCAAAGCGGTCCAGGTGCCCGGTCCGCTCAATATCCTGATAGACAGCCTTCAACCCACTGAGTGTCCATTGCACCGGCTCATGGTAGATCGGCATAACGATGGCGGTTTTGGCCAACGCCGTGTTTTCCAGTTCCGACTCCGGATGGCGCTTGAGAAGACTGTGGCGATCGCCCCCTACCAGCCTGAGCACAAAGCCAAACACGGCCGTCCAGAACCCCACTGCAATCCACATATAAAGGAGGATGAAAAGCGCAAGCAGGCCGAGCTCCACCCATGTGCCGCCGTGATACGGCAGAATCCAGAGCAGGAAGTAACTGGCAACAACGGTTTGCCCAACCACAAACAGTGTCAGGAAAAAACGACGCACTGTGGCGGTACGTCGCCAGGTTCCCGAACGCTCGATTGGGGCTGCATTAATGACCTCAGTCATGGGGGTAGTACCCCAGGTGGCCGCGCATGAGGGGTGGAATGGGCGCCGGGATGTCCATTCCCGGCAGGTTGAAGTAGTCCGGCACGAGCTCAATACACCGGGCGGGCAAGTCTGGCCCATCACCTTCTGTCATGGCACCGTCAACCAAACGCAACACCTGTCGACAGGTTTCCGCGTCCAGTTCCACGCCATCGTCGCGCAGATAGGTCATGACCCTCTCGATTGCCTGCTGGCATAAGGTTTCCGGCATGAACAAATCTCCGCTCTACTGTTTCTGGCCAAGCCCGGAATCCGGGCCGATGGAATAGGTCCAGGTCTCGGTCAGTGGCTCATTATCAAGCAGGAGTTGTCCTCGGAGCACCGGAGCCTTTTCACCGACGGGGCGCACCAGCATCGACAGTCGCCAGGTGCCATCAGCCTCAACGTACTCAACGAAATGCTCTATGATCTCAACGGCATCGCTGTTTCCGCTGCCCTCACTGACCTTACTGACGATGGCTGCATTAGGCTTGAGATCGTCCAGTGGCCCTCCTGCAAAATCAACAATGATTCGGTAGGCCCCCTCTTCCGTGCCGCCTCCGGGACGATTGCCATCTCCAACAAACGTTTGCAGTGCACGCCCGGTGTCCTGCCCGGATACGTCCTTGTCGCCAAAACGAAGGCTGTAGGCAAACGCCCGATGGTCACCCTGCTTTACTGGCTCCTTCGGTTTCCAGAAGGCAACAATGTTGTCGTTGGTTTCCGCGTTGGTGGGGATTTCAACCAGCACGACCTCGCCGTTCGACCATCCCTGCCTTGGCGCAACCCACGCACTGGGCCGTTTGTCATATCGAGCCTCGGCGTCCTCAAACTGGTCAAACTGGGTATCCCGCTGCATCAAACCGAAGCCAGCCAGGCGATCAACCTGAAGGTAGCTGAGCCGGAGGCGCGATGGGTTCGTCAGAGGGCGCCACAACCATTCGCCCGCGCCCTGGTCATGAATCAGCAGTCCGCTTGAGTCGTGCACCTGGGGCCGCCATTCACCCCGGGGCCTGGCAGTATTTTCGCCGTAGTAGAACATCGACGTCAGTGGCGCCAGGCCCGGTTGATCCACCGGGTTGCGGTAGAACAACTCAGCAGTGACATCGATACGTGTGGTTTTGCCAGGCTGGATATCGAAACGGTAGGCGCCGGCGACGCTAGGGCCGTCCAACAGGCCGTAAACCCGCATACGTTCACTGCCACCTCCCGGCCGCTCAAGCCAGAATTCAACAAACGATGGCACCTCCTCTCCGGAGGGCAGTCCGGTGTCTATCGCTATACCCCGCGCCGACAGACCAAAGTGATTGTCGGCACCCACGCCCCGGAAGTAGCTTGCGCCGGCGAAGACCAGAAACTGATTCTGTTCGTCGCCACGGCCCATCGGGTACGTGAGTTTGAAGCCCGCATAGCCCAGGTCCGCGGGAACCCTTTTGGCGAGTTCCGGGTCCGGGAAGCTGAACCCGGATTTATCAAACGGGATGGGTTTTACACCGTCGGCATCCACTTCATTCAACTTGACGGTATGGGTGTAATAGCTCCCCGGTGGCACCATCATCACCTGGAAACGGGAGCGCCCTTCCCGCCAAAGGCTGGCTTGCGGATTGAAACGGATGGATTGGTAGGCTCGGTAGCTCAGGTTCCTGAGAAAGCCGGGCACCGAAGGTGGTGGCTGATACTCACCTTCAGCCCTTGCTTTGGCCTTGTCCACTATTTCCCTGAACTCAAGCGCCCCCGCCGCATGGGCGTAGAGCAGCCCCGGCAATATCAGGCCGATCAGCCATCGTTTCCCTGAATGCATGTAGCTCCTACCTCAAAAATGTCCATCGACTTTTTAATGTAGCACTTGCGACCGGCGCCGTCTCAAGTGACATCTTCGTAAGGCAGGTTGGCCGCAGGGGGCCCGAGAGGCTTCAGGAGGGAGCTAGAACGTCGTTAGCAAGCAATCAGATACCCATGGTGAGGGAAAACCGAACGTCCGGGCGTTCGGGCATCGTCATGGCCATCGTGGAAGCACGAATCATACGGCCGACGCTGACATTCGCTGTGAAAGCCCGGCCCTCGAACTTCAACGACACCTGGCCAGCAGAGGCCCGGCCGTGGCGGTCGGACTGGGTTTCAGAGTATGGAACCCAGCCGTGCAACACCGCAAAATTCACGCTGGAAAGCACACCGTCCATAAACGGCATCTGCCAGGAGGGGCTGGCGGTATCCAGGCGCAACCAGCCACCCCGAACAACCGATACGGATTGCCCGTTAAAACCGGCGATCATGGAGGGGCCTGCGACGGTCAGATACTCCGACACCGGAAGATCTTCATCAGCGAACTGGTAGCGTCCGTGAATCCGCCAGCGCCACCGATAGAGCTCCTGTTCCAGCGAAGCGGACATCGCCACTTTATAGAAGGCGTCTTCGCGACCAACATCGTCCTGCAACCGATAATCGGTCGAACTGTACTCGCGACCGCTCACCGCCAGAAGACCGGTGCTGGCCTGCAAACCATCCCAAAGCTCATGACCGCCCTGCGCCTTGAGACCGACTGAGGACAACTCGTAGCGGCTCTCCGATACCAGGCTCCCCTTCTCCATAGCGCGACTGTCTCGACCGGTATGGTGGGCAACACCATCAAACGCCAGACCAAACCGTGAAAACAGCGGCCGACTGGCCCCGACACCCACAACACTGGATTCGCCACTGGCATTGTAGCGCCTGTCACCACTGGTAACGGCGTGGCTGTAGTAAGAACTTCCGGTTTCCACGGTTACTTGGTTGGCGCCGGCCGGAAAGCGGTAGCGAAACGAGGTGGCGTTGACGTCCGAGCGGTTCTTGTGGGACCGGGCATCGCGATAATGAAACCCGATTGCATCGCTGCTACCGACCAGGCTGTCAGCAGACACACCGATGTCTCCGTCCATTCCGTCGCTGTTCAGGGAGGTTTTGCCGGAAAACTTCAATCGGGATCTTAGCCAGTGTTCACGCTCATCGCGAAACGCATTTACGGTGCCCTCAAAGTTATCGGCGTAGGGTTTCCAGCCATTACGCAACCAGGAACCCGATGATTCCGCGTACAAAGGTTGGCTGAGAACGCACCAAATCAGTGCGAACAACAGGGAATGTCTCAATGTTTCTGATCCTGCCAGTGAGCGCCGGCCGCCTGTCGCTGCGAATACCGGTTATTCTTAAAAAATCGTCACTGCGGAATGTATTGCATTAACGCCCTTAAATCCATCACTGGTTGCCAAAATTTACAAAGTTAATCTTCATAGAAAACAGATGATTACAAATACCTCTGAAAGTTTTTTCTATAGATTTCAACAGGCCGGAGGTATTGAGAACTGGTGCCACTTATTACCAAATTCTACATTTCGCTACCGAGGCCTCCATTTGGGTCACTAACTTGGTTACACTTGGCACAATTCGTGAGTCAGCCTACACGGACGACTGACTTCAAACAGGCCGTGACCGAAACGAAATAAGGACGAACGTTATGATCAAGAAGTGTCTCTTCCCTGTTGCCGGCTACGGCACCCGCTTCCTGCCAGCCACCAAAGCCATGCCCAAGGAAATCCTGCCCATTGTGAACAAGCCCCTTGTTCAATACGGTGTGGAGGAAGCTGCAGAAGCGGGGGTTCACGAGTTCGGTTTCGTTACCGGTCGTGGTAAAAGGGCCATCGAGGATCACTTCGACATCAGCTATGAGCTTGAGCACCAGATTGCCGGCTCGGGCAAGGAAGACCTGCTTACCTCCATCCGGGAGCTGATCGACAATAACTCGTTCGCCTTTACCCGCCAGAACGAAATGAAAGGTCTCGGTCACGCCATTCTCACCGGTCGCAACCTTGTTGGCGACAACCCATTCGCGGTTGTACTGGCGGACGACTTCTGCGTGGCTGACGGCGCCGAAGAAGGCGTACTCGCCCAGATGGTTAAACTTTACAACCAGTTCCGCTGCTCCATCGTTGCCATTGAGGAAGTACCGGAAGACGAGACCCACAAATATGGCGTCATAGCGGGCGAGTCGATGAAAGACGGCCTCTATCGCATCACCGACATGGTCGAAAAACCATCGCCGGAGAACGCCCCCAGCAACCTTGCGATTATCGGTCGCTATATCCTCACGCCCGATATTTTTGACATCATCGAGCGCACGGCGCCCGGCAAGAACGGTGAAGTTCAGATAACGGATGCACTGCTGGAACAGGCGAAGAACGGCTGTGTGCTGGCGTATAAATTCAAGGGCCGCCGGTTTGATTGCGGCAGTATTGACGGGTTTGTGGAAGCAACCAACTACGTTTACGAAAACATCTACAAGAAAGGTAAATAGGCGCCTATTTGCCGAGGATTTGCAGGATCATGCGCCGGTTTTCGCCGGAGGTTTTCCGGAACCGGCGCAGCAGTTCCATTTCCTCCTCTGAAAGTTGAATCCGGCTGATTTCACGCTCCAGTTCTTTCAGGGCCGTTGACAGGTCATCGCCCTGGCTGAACGCCAGGCCTGGCAACTCCAACTGGCCGGTGTCCCCGGCGTCGTCCAGATCCAGCAGGTCTTCCAGTGGGGTTTCCGTCTTCAGGCAAAAATCCAGTAACTCGGTGACACACGGCCATGCCCGCTGCCTCGCATCAGTCGATTCCCAACTCACCACCCGCGCCTCGTCCACTCCGCACATTTCTGCCACGTCCCCGCACGACAACTGCCCGGCTTCCCGAATCTGCCGCAGGCGGCGGTTAAAGGTTTGCAGGTACCGCATAGGAGTGTTCTCTGCCGTGGTTAGTCTTGTGGCCTGATGGCACTTTCGGTGAATCAAACCGGAAATGTAACGTACATATAGCTTTACACACAATCTACCTATAATGAATCCATAAGCAACGGAAATAACTTGGTATGGCGGCAAAAGCACTGGATAAGAACACCGCATGGGAGCTGGTACTGGACGCAGTGAACCGCAGCAATGTGACACTCTCATTGCCGGGCAGTGACAAGCCAGCACTGGATATAGGCCAGAACGGCGAATGGGAACTTCGACTGCCAGCAGAGCTCGACGCACGCAACCTGCTGTCGGTTTTCCTGCCTCTGTGCTGCCCGGTTGCTCAAGGCTCGCGCTCGCGGGTTGTCGGCCAGATGGGGCAGAGCCTGGACGGACGTATCGCCACGGTGACCGGCGCTTCCAAGTTCATCAATGGCGAGGATGGCATTACCCACCTGCACCGCTTGCGGGCTGTGTCGGAAGCGGTCATTGTCGGCGCCGGAACCGCATCCACCGACAATCCCAGGCTGACAGTCCGCAAGACGTCCGGCATTAATCCGGTCCGGGTGGTGATTGATCGCAACCATCGGGTTCCGGACAGCCATCACCTGTTCAGCGACGAAGCATCCCCTACGCTCCGCCTCGTCGCAGGGGACTACCACGCCGGCGACAAGCTGACACCCCGCCACGGCGTAACAGATGTGCCCTGCCTCGGGCAGGATGACACCACGGACCCTGCCCATATACTCGCGGTTCTCGCGGACTTTGGCCTTCGCAAGATTTTTGTGGAGGGCGGAGGGCTTACCGTGTCTGAATTCCTGAATGCGGACCTGCTCGACCGGCTGCATGTCATGGTCGCCCCCATGATCATCGGCAGTGGGCGCCCGGCATTTTCACTGCCGGAGATCAAGAAACTCGACAGCGCCCTGCGCCCGAAGGCCCAGATGGTGGACCTGGGCAGTGACATGCTGTTTGACCTGGATTTCACTCGTTCGACTGTCGACGAGTGAACACGAACAGCACGCCCGGAAGGCTCGACAACAGAACCGCCAACCCATAGCCGACACTGAGTGCAACGCCCTGCTCTGCCGGCATCCCAGCCATGGGCCAGAGCAATGCCGCAGCACCCTCGCGCACCCCCCAGCCTGCAACAGTGACCGGAATGGCCATGACCAGCAGCAGAAGGCTGCAAAGAGACGTCAGAACCAAAGCCATGTGCGGGTCACTCCAATAACCCGCGCCCAGAGCCAGCAACGAGAACACGGCCAGGTAACTGGCCACCACACCGGCGGAAGACACCAACTGGACACCCACGGCCGGCCACTCCAACAAGGCTTTGCGCAAGTCCCGCCGCAGCGTATGGACATAGTCTTTCGCGCGCTGCCAAATACTTGTAACCAATACCACTGTGGCTGTCAGGCCGGCCAGCAACAGCAGCGCCCGTTCGCCATATTCCGAGAGGGCTTCAAGCATTCCGTATCGGTACCAGACAAGCCAAACACCCAGGCTCAGCGCCACAGCCATCATCACCAGTTGCCCGGACATTCTCTCAATCATGACGGCATGAGCGGACGCAAGGCGCTCACCGGAGTCGAGACTGTGACGCCAGGCCCGATTAACATCGCCCATCACCCCGCCAGGAAGCACCTGATTGAGAAAAGTGGCAAGGTAGTACTCCCGCACCGCAACAGCCATGGGCAAGACCAACCCAAGTCGCCGGGCGGTGTAACGCCAGCGCCAGGCTGAAAGCACCACCTGCGCAACGGACACCACCATGGCTGCCAATAACGCCAGTAATGAGAACTGCGCCAGCTCCCGCCAGAGCACGCCCAGATCCAGGAAGTAGCCAGTCGCCACTAGCAACAGCAGGGTGAAACCCCAGCGCAGGTAACGGGTTCGGAGCAGGCGTCGCACGTCAGGCAACGCCGTCTCTGGCTGGCCGGGCAAACAAGTCTTCATGTTCCACGCGGATTGACAGGCTCTGCTCATCAGCCTGCTTCAGACGCAGGCCAAACCAGCGCTCGGCCCGCTGACGTTCGCTCGGCGACTGTTGCATCACCGCGTCACGCCAGCCCTCAAGCAAGGCGCGCTGAAGTGCACTTTGAGCAGGCGTCAGGCGCCACGGGCTTGGAGCAACAGACACCTGATAGTCCCGCAATTCGAGCTGTTGCTTGAGGTAATTCGTCGCCGATGGCCCCAGCGCGGCACCAGTCCCCTTATCGTTGTGCTGGTGCTCGTTGACGGTCTCGCGTATCCAGTCGTCGTCCTGGTCTGCCGGCAACAGCTCGACATCACCCGCGTAACTCAGAGCGATAAACACACCGGCATTGTGTCTGGCGGCGGCTACCGCCACTGCCTCAAGCCAGTCTTCCGACATCAGGTCTATCAGGGCCGAAGCTGTGATCAACCGGGTGCCATCCGGAATCTGCCCGGCAAGCCGCTTGGCGTTCAAGTGACAGGCATGGGTTTCCAGCGGGACATCAAGGTGTTGCAGTCTCTCTCCGGCAAGGGCAAGCAGGTGTTCGTCCTGGTCCAGTAGCACCCAGCGCTGGGGTACCGTCATGGCCGGCACAAGGTAACGGGCGTTGGAGCCAGTGCCGGTACCCAGATCCACCACCAGCAGTGGTGGTGCGTGATGACCGCTCAGAACGCCCGGGTGACAATAGTCCTGTTCCGCCCAAACCAGCACCTCCGAGAGCAGCCTCTTGTTACGAGCAAGGTGGTCTGCCGGCTCACGCAGTGCCAGCCAGTCGCTGTCGAAGGTGGTAGGGTCCGGTGGCGGCAGCAGGTCTTCCAGTGCCCGTTGGAAGTCAATGGCGGTACTCTGCCAGCTTCGCAGGGAGCGCGCCGCCTGCTGTGCCTGGGTAGCCGCCTCGCCAAGCGCGCCGGGGTTAGTAAGCCAGTCTTCCAGGCACGCCCGCAACCCTGCGACATCGCCGGCTTGATACTGCCGGACGCCAGGCCGCAGGCCTGTGGTGGAAAGGGCACCCCCATCCGTGGTGATCACCGGCAACCCCGCGGCAATCGCCTCATCAATCACCATTCCATACCCTTCGTAAACGGACGGCAGCACAAAAACATCAGCGTTACGATAGGCGCCGGCAAGCTCAAGGTCGTCCAGCTCCCCCAAAAGACTGATCCGATGTTCAAGCCCCAGGTTCGCAATGATACCGCGAAGCTCGTGGGCATAGCGCTCGTCGCGATCCAGCGAGCCTGCCAGGGTGCAGTGCCATGAACAGTCCCGGAGATCACTTAACGCTTCAACCAGATGGTGCTGTGCCTTGCGCGGCGACAGGTGGGCAACACAGAGCAGATGAATCGTGGGGCCCTGGGCTCTTGATGGCTGGGTTTCAGCGCCAATACCGGCAATGGTGTCGGCGCCCGGCTCAACCACGCGGATGGCCGTGGCCGGTACGCTGTAGTCTTTCAGTCGGTGCGCGGTGTGGGCACTGGTCGTGATTACCCCGGCCACCTTTGACAGCGCCCGACGCTCTACCCGGAAAAGCCAATCCTGCAACTCTTGCGTCAGCCCCGTTTCATCCGCCAGGGCGTGGTGGACCAGCGACACAACCCGCAAACGGGATGCATGGTTGGCGATCACGTCCGGAAGCCCGCCCATGGCCAGGCCATCAAGTACCACCACCGAATCATCCGCAAGGTCGGCAAGCAACCTGTTCATGGATGCTTCCGCCATCCGGTCTGGCACCGGGAAGCTGCCACAGAGCCCGGAAACAAAGGCATCCACGCCGTTATCCCTGAGCCCTGCGACAACATGCTGAACGTACCGGTAGCCTCCGGTTTTCTGTTCAGGATCCCCCGGGACAACGAACAACACCGACGTTAATGGCTCAGAGTTCGCCATGGTAGCTGGCCCAGGCAATATGGGATTCGCCAAGGGTGACCTTCATCGAACACAGGCCTTTGCCAGTTTCACCCAGCCGGCCCTGGCGGATCGCCGCGGCCAGTCGGTCGAACACCGTCATCGCCATGAATTCGGTGGTGGTATTGCGATTGGCAAATTCCTCGATATCGTCCAGGTTCTTCATGTTGAACTCGGCAATCACCGACGACAACACCTCGGACGCCAGCCCGATATCGACGATCAGATCGTCGTTGTCGAGGGCTTCCCGCTCGAAGGAGACATCAACTACGTAGGTGGCGCCATGCAGGCCCTGGGCGGGGCCGAAAATGTCACCCTTAAAGCTGTGGGCGATCATCATGTGGTCTCTGACGGTAAGGCTGAACATGGGTTTTGGGTCCTCGATACGGATGATGGGAGTCAATTGTCGGGGTATACGATACGGTGGCAGAGAGTGTCGGAGGCCGTTCCGCCAGCTCTGTTTCCAGCAAGTGCCGGCATAACCTCCGGCAGCGATTCGAAGGTGGTTTCGCCGCTGATCAGGCAGTCCAGGACATCATCCCGCAGCAGCTCCAGGGCCAGCACCATTCGATCCCGATGGCGCCAGCGTGGCCGCTGCTCAGGATGCAGGTTACCAACCTGGCTAGACCGTATCGTCAGCCGACGGGAATGGAATGCCCGGCCCAGGGATACCGGCACTGGCTGCTCGCCGTACCAGCTCATCTCAATAATTCGCGCTTCCTGTCCCGCCAGCGCAAGAGCGGTTTCAAGACCCGTTGGGTGGCCGCTGGCGTGGATGACCAAGTCATGATCGTCCTGCCGGCACCGGGTCTGGAAATCCAGCCCCAGCGTGTGCGCAACCGCTTTACGCTGTGGATTGGTGTCCACGGCGGTAACCCGGGTACCCGGTATTCGGCTGGCAAGCCAGGCAACCAGCAGACCAACGACGCCGAGGCCAACCACTGCGACCCGCTCGCCCACTCGTGGTGAAGCATCCCACAGGCCGTTCACCGCGGTTTCCATGTTGGCGGCCAGCACTGCCCTGGATTCCGGAAGACCGGATGGAAGAGGTACCACGGCGGATGCAGGAACCTGGTAGTGCTCCTGATGAGGAAACAGGCAGAAAACCGACTGGCCAGTCAGGGCCTCGGGGCCCGAAACAACACGACCTACGCTGGCATAACCATATTTGACCGGGAAGGGAAAATCGCCTTCCTGGAACGGGGCACGCATCGAATCGTATTCCGACGGTGGCACACGGTTGTTGAAAACCAATGACTCGGTTCCACGACTGACGCCCGAGTATAGCGCTCGCACAGACACCGCTGGACTGTCAGCGTCGGTCGCCGAACAATGATCGTAGGTTGCTGGGAGAATGGCCCCTTCCCCGGGCCCGGTCACCCAAAATGCGTTTGTCATATCGTCTGTTTCCTTACAGCGCACGTAACTCACTATAGTATACGCAGGCTATAGTACACGCGGCCTTGCCAGCTATAGTGCATACAGGCGCATCCATATTTTCAGTAAGGCCCTGTTACGACCGGATGCACGCTCAATCATACGCTGGGGTTTGATGATGGATTCCCACACTCACACGTTCCGCCTGCCCCTGGCTGCCGATCTTGCCTGGTCCGGCGGACTGACGGCGCTCATGGTGACCGCCGCTGGCATCGGATTCCACCCCCCTGCCAGCTTTTACGCGCTCGCCGTGTTGCTCTGCTTGGCAATTGCGGTGCCTGTTATTCGCTTCTGGCCTGCGGAACAGGACTTCGGTTGGGCCAATCGGGCAACCCTGGTACGCGCCTCCCTCGTCATACTCCTCATCAGCCTGGCGCCGTTCACTTCCGGGTTAGGGAACTGGCTGTGGTTGTACGGGTCATTGTGTTTACTGGCGTTGATTCTTGACGGCGTGGATGGCGCAGTCGCAAGGGCCACCCGTTCAACAACGGCGTTCGGTGCCCGATTCGACATGGAACTGGATGCGCTGTTCATCCTCGGGCTGTGTGTTGCGGTCCTGGCCCAGGGCAAAGCCGGCCCATGGGTTCTCGCGTTGGGGCTGATGCGTTACGCCTTTGTGATCGCTGGCCACTGGTTTCGCTTCATGGACAGACCACTACCCGACAGCTTTCGACGCAAAACTGTCTGCGTATGGCAAATAGTCACCCTGATGGTTGCCATATTACCGATTACGCCGACCGGCTTCGCGACTGCCACACTCGCTATCGCGCTGTTACTGCTCTGTTATTCGTTTTTTACAGACCTGCGCTGGCTTTACCAAACAGGGAGAAAGACATGAAAGCGTTCCTATCCACTGCTGCACTGACCGCCTCACTGGCATTGTCCGCCCCCGTTGCCATGGCCGAGCCGGAAACCTACGTTATCGACGATGAGCATTTCTCGATGTCGTTTGAGGTGAACCACATCGGCTATGCCCCGGTAATGGGCATGTTCCGGGATGTGGAAGGAAAGTTCGGCTACGACGAGGAGACTCAACAGCTCACCTCCGGCACACTGACGTTCAAAAGCAAAAGCGTCTTCACCAATCACGATAAACGGGATGGCCACCTGCGCAACGAGGATTTTCTCAACAGTGGAAAGTTCCCGGACATCACCTTTGAGATCACCAATTTCGAAACCACCGGCGAAAACACCGGCATTGTGACCGGTGACCTGACCCTTCTGGGCAAAACCCGCCCGGTGGATGTTGATGTAACCCTTAACAAATCTGCCGACTACCCCATCGGGCACGAGGACTACACCCTCGGCATCACCGCCGAGGCCACCATTAAGCGCAGCAATTGGGGCATGACCTACGGCATTGATCAGGATCTGGTGGGTGATGACGTTCGCCTCAGGTTCGGCCTCGAAGCTGTGAAAGAGTCCGGCTGGTTATGAGGTAGTGTGAACAACATCACACCCTGGACACATTCTGTTACACATTCGGGCCATTTTTTTGCGCGAAGTCAGTTTGGCCCGTTATGTTAATACAACAACAAAAATAATGGCGTTCGCGCCATAGAATGCCTCCAACAAGGATCCAAAGATGCCACTGCGGTTGCTCTTGGCCCTAACGTTCGTTGTGTCCGGTGCCGTCGGCCTGGGATATCTACTGTCGGCCGACAATACAGTCCGGTTCTCCTGGATAACCGGTGAGAGCGAAGGTAGGAGCCCGCCCCCTTCCGGAACAGACACCACCCGCTCCAAGCCCGGGCCGGCCGAATCGCCGACCACGGAAAAGCAGGAACCCTCTGAGAATGCGATCGGCTTCATGTTGGCCAGTGCTGCAGCCCAATACAGCCAGAACATCCGCTACCCGACGTACTCCATTCCAATCTCTGACGACCAGGCCAAGGCCTACGCCGGCAACCGTTTCGACCCTGTGGAGCTGCCGCTGGACGGGGGCGGACAATTTACCGTCACGCTTGAGAAATACCGCTTCGTACAGGAAGAAGACGTTCTTGTGGCAGCGAGCATTACTGGCTCCCAGGTGGTAGGGCCAAGCCTGGACGCGACCCTGGAGTCCCCCGAGTCTCGCCAGGCGATTGCCAGTACTACACTCCAGAACGAGGCCGGTGCCCCCTACTATGAAGGCATCATTGAGGCCGACGCAGAGCCTGGCGAATATCGGTTGATCGTTGAGGCAACCATTGATGGCAAACCCGTACGCCACGTTTCAACCCTGACCATTGAGCCCGACCTGGGAGAGTTTGACGGCCTGGGCGCCCCAAAGGTGACCAACAACGACCTGATAATACCGGTTCATTTCGACGCCAAAGACCCCGGCTTCTATGCCCTCTCTGCCCAGCTCTACCACAACGGCCGCGCACTCGCGCAGCTGCAGGCGGAGAAGCGACTCGACGGAACCACCGACACCCTGGAGCTCAAAGCCCATGGCTCGGTGCTCGCCCATCGTGAGATTAGCGGTAACCTGGAACTGCGCAACCTGCAGATCCGGCGCCTGCCGGCCTCGCCCGGAGACCGCACCGACTATGGCTATGGCCCTGATGATGGCTACTCGTTTTCGCCACCGGACCTGGACGGATTGACCGACAGCCCGGCAGGTGACCCCGAATCAGAGCAACGTGCTGCGCTGCTGCAAAGGCTGGCAGACAAGTTCTGATACAACAATAAAACAAAGACGGAGCCTTTATGAAAACAAGAAAGAGAAGTGCCTGTAAGACCGCCCTTGCGGTGGCCATCGCCGGCGGCTTGTTCGCCGGCACCGCCCACGCCCAGCTTGCGGGCCACAACGTGATCCTGGTTCACGGCTTCCAGCAGGAAGACCTGGCCAATCCACCTGCCAACCTTAATGAGGTAAAAAGTGCTGGCGAGGACTACTGGCGTACCTTCTGGCTGTCCCGTTCCGACGCCCGTGTAGATTGGGGCAGCGATGGCCGTGTGGAGGGCAACATCGCCCAGCAGGCCTATCAGCAGCTACGCGACATCAGCCAGCAAGGGCTGTGCAACGATTTCTGCATTGTGGTTTCCCATTCCACCGGTGACCTGGTCACCCGATATCTTCTGGAAAACCAGGCCCGCTGGCTTCAGGCCGACGGACTGCAGCCGCTGAAAATACTCGCTGCGATCGACTACTCCGGTGCCGGCGGCGGTACAGAGCTGGCCGATCTGGCCCTCAATGTTGCCTACAACGACAGCTGGTACAACTGGCCGCTCAAACAGGCAGTACGTGCCTTCACCGGCATCACCCCTGAGCCAGGCAGCCTTGGCGTGGTCAATGACCTGCAAACCAACACGGCACGCAACCTCGCCGTCAGTCCCAATAATATTCCGCGCCTGCGGTTTGTGGCCGGCGGCTCCTCCTACGGCGGCATCACCAAGCCGTTCATTGCCGGTACCGATGATGGCGTGGTACCAACCCACTCGGCCTGTGGCGCCACCAGCAGCAACGGTATCGACTCCTGTAGCTCGAACCTGAGCCTGGCGGGCAAGGTGTCCAGCCAGAACGGGCCGTCGGACCTGTACTACAACCACTTTCCGATCCTGATGAACGAGGGTGCTTCCCACAGCGGCGTTCTGGGCTCGGAAACCGGCAACATTTCGGTCCCGGTAGTGAATGACACAACCCTCAATGGGCTGCGTGTCGATTTCGCCAGCCGCACCTACAACAAGCGCGCCTGGTGGCAGTGGTGGGGTTCCGGTGACCGATATGTTGAAGTACCCGGTTCGAACCAGACCGATATGTCGACGCTGGTCTACAACACACTCAACAACTAAAAATACCAAGATGGACCCAACCGTCTGAAGGAGCACCAACCGGCTCATGGAAGAGCCATTCTTACCTGCCCGTGATAAACTCCGCCGCTGTCGCTCTAAAGCCTATCCACTCTATGGCGGTCTTGAATGCCCCTCTCGAACACTCATAAATCCGACCTGTTACTGGTGGTTGTCACCCTGATGGCAGCCATTAGCTGGATATTTTCCAAGGAAGCCGTATTACTGATGCCGCCGCTGATGTTCATGGCCCTTCGGTTCCTGTTGGCCGGTTCGGTACTGGCGGTCATAGCCTGGCCTTCGCTGAAACGACTAAGCCTGGACCAATTCAAGCGCAGTGCTGGCGTGGGGCTGGTGTTCGGAGTGGCCATGAGCTTCTGGGTGATGGGGCTGTTTCACGTCACCCACATAGGTGAAGGTGCCTTCCTGACCAGCCTTGGCGTGGTCATCGTGCCAGTGATTGCCCGGGTGATCTTCCAGGAGGCACAGCCTTTGAGCACCTGGTTTGCAATTCCGGTCGCGGTGGGCGGGCTCGCGCTGCTGTCGCTCAAAAATGGATTCCGGCCCGAAATCGGTCAGGTTTTCTTTGTGGTGGCTGCGTTTATCTTTGCGCTGTATTTCACCCTTAACACCCGCGCGGCCAACCAGCGCACGGTGATCAACCGCCGGGGAGAGTCCGTGGAAAAACACCGCGTCCCCGCCCTGCCCCTCACGACCATTGCGCTGCTCACCGTAGGCACCGTCACCTTGACCGAGTCAGTGCTGCTGGAACCCTGGACACCGACTCTCGAGAACTTCTCCGGCATTCTCGCCGGCTGGGTGATTGCCAGTGCCGTGGTAGGCACGGCAGGCCGCTTCCTGCTGCAGACCTATGCCCAAAGCCTGGCCACCCACAGCCACGGAGTTGTAATCCTTGTGTTGGAGCCGGTATGGGTCGCACTGTTCGCTGCAGGCTGGTTCAGCGAATCCATGTCCACCACACAACTCGCCGGTTGCGGCCTGATATTCCTCGCACTGCTGATCAATCGGTGGGGAGTGCTCAGCAAGGCCATAAAAGGCTGGGCCAGAAAGCAGAAAACCGCCTGAAAGAGGTTGACCACGCCCATCGGAATCAGTATATTTCCACCCCGTTGCAGGACATAGGACCATAGCTCAGTTGGTTAGAGCGCTGCCTTGACATGGCAGAGGTCGGCAGTTCAAATCTGCCTGGTCCTACCATTCCTGCTTAACGATCCGTTTCTTGCAGTTCCCTTCTCTATACCGTCTTTCTTTCCCGATACTGTTTCAAAGCTCTTCCAATAAGATTCCTACTACCACTCCCGTTTCATCACGACAACTGAGACGCAGCGATTCCTGCCTAACCTGATATGCCTGTAAAAATCGGGACATAAACCACCAGAAGCAACACTGCGATTAAGCCAAGCAGGTAGGGAATGATAGCGCGGGTGATGCGCTCGAGCGGCAAACCGGTGACAGAGGACGCCACATATAGGTTGATTGCGACTGGAGGCGTAATCATACCAATGGCCAGTCCCACCACAATTATGAGACCGAAGTGGATTGGGTCGATTCCTAGCTGGATGACCAACGGCAACAGAACCGGGGTCAAGATTATCAGGGCACTCGCTGTTTCGATGAACACTCCCGTTATCAGGATAATACCGACGACGAGTAGCATAATGATGTAAGGGTTAGTGGACAGTGACAGGACCGATTCAGCAATCGCGCCGGGTACCTGCCAACTTGATAGTGTCCAGCTCAGAACGGCCGATGTGGCAATGACGAACATGATAACGGCGGTTGTAATCGCAGAGCGGATCAATATCCGATAGATATCCGGAAGCTTGAGGTCGCGATAGATAAACAATGAAACTAACAGTGCGTAATTGACCGCCACTACTGCCGCTTCGCTGGGTGTAAAGATGCCAGAGAATATTCCACCCAGAATAATGACGGGTGTCATCAACCCCCAGCTTGCGCTCTTGAGCGTGCCCCAAATAGTAGCGATGGATAATGCTGTCCCACGCGGATAATTCCGACGGTAACCCTGGGTAATGGCAATAGCGATGAGCCCCAAACCCATGATAAGGCCGGGAATAAAACCATTTAAAAACAGCTTGGAAACCGATTGCTGAGCAATGACAGCATAGATAATCATCGGCACTGATGGCGGGATCACCACACCAATAGTGCCGCTGGCAGCAATCAAACTGGCTGCCGCCGCCGGGTCATACCCTTTTTTACGAAGCTCCGGCACCAGGCTGGAGCCAACAGCTGCCGTTGTGGCTGCCCCTGAGCCGGATATAGCCGCAAAGAACATGCCTGCCAGTACGGCTACGATAGAAAGCCCACCTTTCAGAAACCCAAACAGCGAGTCCGCAAAACTGACCAGCTTCTCACTGACCTTGCCTTGGGCCATGAGGTCGCCGGCCAGTATGAACATAGGTACCGCAACCAGGGCGAAGGAGTTAATCCCCTGAAACATCTGCTGGGTAACCACCATCAGTGGCACACCCTGAAAAAATAGCGCTGCCATCGTACTGGCACCGATTGACACGGCAATAGGTACGCCAATGAGCATGAACAGAAAAAAAAGTAGGAACAGCAGACCAGTCACAGTGGCGGGTCACTTATATCAGAAGCAGTCTCGGCGGCGTCAGGTCCTTCGGACACCAGTTCAACCAGATCAACAAATGCATACCAACTCATCAGCGCTCCACAGACCGGGATAATCGCGTAAACGTAGGTCATTGACCAGCCAAGAGAGGCCGAGGTCTGGAAGCTTTGCATCTGCATATAGCGATAGCCAACAAGCACTAACGCAATCATGAATCCCAAAACAATGGCCACAGCCAGAATACGCGTCACTTGCCGCAGCCTGCCTGGCAGCGCATTGACGACGAAGGTAACAGCGATATGGCGACCACGCTGAAACGCGAGGGTGGCCCCCATAAAAGTGATCCAGATAAGCAGGAACCTGGCTAGCTCCTCAGTCCAGCCCGCCGCTGTAAAGAAAACCCTGGATATAATCTGCAGCGTGATCACGGCGATCAATGCCACCATCGCCGCAAACACCATAGGCTGCATGATGGCATCGATTGCACGTTCAACTCTCTTCAGAATTCCCAACATAACGTCGTCGGGTCCTTTAACTATTGCTGCTGGAATTCACGAATCCGCTCCAGGTAATCACCAAACTGATTACCGTACTTTTCATAGACGGGGGCGACGGCAGCCTGGAAGGCATCAATCTCAGGATCCTCTACGATTTCCATCCCCGATGCTCGAAGCTCCGCCAACTGTTTGGACTCCATTTCAGCATTAACGCTGCGCTCATGTTCCGCAGCTTCCTGGGCCGCCTGTTTGATTACGCCTTGAGCTGCCTCCGGCAAGCGGTTCCATACTGGCATCCCCATGACAAATATCGCCGGCGCGTAGGTGTGGCGAGACATCGTCATATAGTTCTGAGTCTCATTGAGCTTAAAGGAGTGTACGACGTTGACAGGATTTTCCTGGCCATCGATAGTGCCTTGTTGCATTGCTGTCAGCGCTTCGGTCCAGGCCATGGGAACGGCATTTGCCCCCAGCTCACGGAACGTATCAACGTAAACAGGATTCTCCATGACACGCACGCGCAAACCGTCAATGTCATCCGGATGACTGACCGGCCGCTCGCTGTTGGTGAGGTTACGGAAGCCGCGCTCCGCATATGCGAGGCCTTTGAGGTTGACTTCGCTTAACTTGTCCAGCAACTCCTGGCCAATGGGACCATCAAGCACGGCATAGGCTTCTTCCGGGGAAGAAAACAGGAAGGGCAGTTCAAATACTGCCATTTCTTCTACGAAATTGGCGACCGGACCATTGGTTATGACGCCCATATCCACGGTACCAATTTGCATACCCTCAAGTAGGGTGCGCTCGTCGCCGAGAGAAGCATTGGGATAAAGTTCGATGGTCACCGCACCTTCTGTGCGCTTACTGACCAGCTCCTGGAATTTTACAGCGGCGATGTGGAAGCCATCCTGCTCGTTAACGACGTGAGCCAGGCGCAAAGTGACGGGATCCATATCCGAAAAGTCATCGGCAAAGACCGAGGAAGTCAGGCCAAGTGTGAGGCCAAGTACTGCAGTAACGCAGGCGAGTTTATTCATCATCTTTCCTTTTTTATTTTGAATAATTGTGAATCCAATCTCAGAATAACAGCAATAAACTACATAGCAAGCTCTCGACACGGTAAACGCTTGATTGCGTTACGCTAAATACTGGCCCCCAGTAATGGGGGCATAAAAAAACCGCCGAAGGTGCCCTTCAGCGGTTTTGTGTGCGCCTGAAAAACCTAGACCTTGTAGAAATCCCGATACCAGTCCACGAAGTTGGCAATGCCCTCTTCCACCGTGGTGGATGGCTTGTAGCCCACATCTTCAATCAGGTCATCCACATTGGCGTAGGTAGCCGGCACGTCACCGGGTTGTAGGGGCAGCAGGTTCTTCTCAGCCTTTTTACCAACGCGCTCTTCGATGATCTCAATAAACCGGGACAACTCCACCGGATTGTTGCTACCGATGTTATACAGTCGATATGGCGCCTTGCTGGTGCCGGGGTCTGGAGTTTCACCACTCCACTGCGGGTTGGGGGTGGCGACACTGTCCAGGGTCCGGATAACGCCTTCCACAATATCGTCAATGTAGGTGAAGTCGCGCCTGTGGTGCCCATGATTGAACACATCAATGGGTTCACCGGCCAGGATCTTCTTGGTGAAGATGAACAGCGCCATATCCGGTCGGCCCCATGGGCCATAGACAGTGAAGAAGCGCAGGCCGGTGGTGGGCATGTTGTAAAGGTGGCTGTAGGTGTGGGCCATCAGCTCGTTGGCTTTCTTGGAGGCCGCATACAGACTCAGGGGGTGGTCCACGTTGTCGTGGATGGAGAACGGCATGGTTTCATTCGCGCCGTAGACGGAGCTGCTGGAGGCGTACACCAGGTGCTTCACATCATTGTGACGACAACCTTCCAGGATGTTGGTGAAACCCACCAAATTGGCATCGATGTAGGCATGAGGATTCTCCAGGGAGTACCGCACGCCCGCCTGGGCCGCCAGGTGAACCACACGCTCTGGCTTGTGCTCTCGGAACAGGGCCTCCATGGTGGGCCTGTCGGCCACGTCCTTACGAACCTCGGTGAATCCTGGTTTACAGGTCAGGCGCCCAAGCCGCGCTTCCTTCAAAGTGGGGTCGTAGTAATCGTTGACGTTATCTACGCCGATTACTTCATCACCTCGGTCAAGCAGCCGATGCGCCAGATGGGAGCCAATGAAGCCCGCCGTGCCCGTAACCAGAATTTTCAACGTGTTCTCTCCTGTTCCTTCAGAACGTCAGCCCGGCACTTACAAACGGGCCACCGAGTTCGATGTCCAGACGGTCATCGCTGTCTTCGTAATCAATGCTGATCTGACGGTATCCGGCGCGCAGCTGTAACAACGACAGTTCGTATTGGCCGTAAGCGTTGTAGTCATAGATGGAATCGCCGTCGAAGCTGATGAGGTTGGCCTCGCCACCGACGGAAACACCGGTAAAGGGAAGATCAAAGCGGGCAGCCAGATAACCCATCGGAATCACGCCGTCGACCTCAGTCTTACTGACCTGGCCATTGGTGGTCCGCTCACGGACAATCAGTTCGCCATCCAGATTGCGGGCGGTCACGCCCAGATCCAGATTGGCCCAGTTGTCGAGCACTTCGTAATACAGGGTGACGTCAAACTGACTTAGGTCCAGATCGGAATCCACCTCCGCGCCGTCTTGAATCAGATCAAACTCGGTGGACAATTCCCCGCGCCCACTCTGCTCGATGCGAGTATAGTTCAGCCGAACATTCGGCAGCACCGGAACCGGGTGCTCGAAATAGGCGTTCAGGTTGGCATTGGTGTCACTTTCCAGGTCCAGGTCATTTTCTACATCGACGACCTTGTTGTTTTTACCAGCCTCGCCCGAGAGGTCAGAATCCCAGTAGCTGACATTGGCGCCCACACCAACCACATCAGCGGTTGCGACTGGGGCGGCGATGACCAAAGAGCCGCCGATGGCAAGAATCAGTTTACGCATAGTGCACCTGTTTTCTGGTTGTTGTACCTGACTGATCAGTCGAAACGGATGCCGAGACGACGACCAACCTCTTCGTAGGTCTCAATCACATCGCCCAGTCCCTGACGAAAACGGTCCTTATCCATCTTCTTTCGGGTTTCCCTGTCCCAGATACGGCAGCCGTCAGGGCTGAATTCGTCACCCAGGACAATCTGGCCACCCGAACGACCAAATTCCAGCTTGTAATCCACCAGCAGCATGCCGGCTTCCTCAAACAGCGCCTTCAGTACGTCATTTACCTGATAGGTCAGTTCTTTCATTCTGGCAAGCTCGTCTGCTTTCGCCCAGCCAAAACTGACCGCCAATGACTCATTGACCATGGGATCATGCATGGCGTCGTTCTTCAGGAACAGTTCAAAGGTGGGCGGGTTCAGCGTCAGCCCTTCCTCAACACCCAACCTGCGGCACAGACTGCCGGCGGAGATGTTACGAACCACGCATTCAACCGGAATCATATCCAGCTTCTTGACCAGCGATTCCGTGCCGGAAAGCAGGCCCTCAAAGTGCGTGGGAACGCCGGCCGCTTCCAGTTTTTCCATGATGAAGGCATTAAAGCGGTTGTTCACCATGCCCTTGCGGTTGAGCTGCTCTTTCTTCTCGCCGTCAAAAGCCGACGTATCGTCGCGAAAGACCATCACAAACCGGTCGGGGTCATCGGTACGGTATACGGATTTGGCCTTGCCCGCGTAAAGCTCTTCACGCTTTTCCATGTCACATCTCCGGACGTGCCCGCTCGGTGCAGGCACTGCTTGCATTAGTAAAGATATTCGAACAGTTCTGAAAGCAGCTCGGTCGAGCGATTCTCACCATCGTAACTCTCGGCGATGGCGGTGGAAACGACAATGTCGCCGTCGCGTTCCTCAAGCCGTATATCAAACGAATGTACCGGTTCCGGGGCGTCGGAGAACCAGCTGAACCATCCCGGCTCGCGCTCGGATTCCGGCCGGAAATCCACAAAGAAATATCCGTCTTCACGGTTCAGGTCGATCACCGGTATGCCCGCGTCATCCACCGCTCGGCGAACCTCCGCCCAAGCCCGGCCGTAATCCAGGCTCATTACAATTTCCCTGGGCGTTTCGTCGTCCGATACCAACTTGACCAGGGGTTCGCTGGCCATGCCCAATGCCGCACGGGAGTAAGACTTACTGTCTTCCCGGTTGCGTAAATACTGGGCCAGGTCTTCGAGCAGCTTCCGACTGGTATCGAGTTGCTCGCGGCTACGGGTGTCCCCACCGCCCCAAGCCATCAGTTCGTTCGGGTCATCAGCAACTTCGAAGGAACGGAATTGAACCTCTGTGGTTTTGCGGCGCACACCGGGCGCAACACGGGCTTGGACAACCACTTTCGCTTCTGGTCCGTCGGGGTTGTCCGGCAGCCCCAGCAATCCCCTCGCCTGCTTGCTGAAGTTAACCAATTCACTCTGCATCAGGCCGAGCTGGGGGCTGTCGTACGCCACACCAAGGCCGTTCTCATTCATGTAGGAGGTGACTGCAGGCCAAAGGCGACCTGGAACATCATTCACCAGCAGCCATATCTGGCCATCCAGCTCCTCAACCAGATAGTTTTCGTCAAGGATATCGGAGGTCATATCCGGCGGCCTGGGTATGCTTCCCCGATACATACGGCCCGAGTCGGCAGCGGTCGCTTCGCGTATCGGCATGATCTGACCAAACTCGCCTTCATCCGCCGTTTCCGGCAGTTTCAGAGGCGTGCCTTCCGAGGCATTGACATAGCGCTCTGAGCGGTCTTCGATCAAGCTACAGCCTGACAGGGCCATAACAAACATCAGGCCCGCCAGGGGCCTGATGCATTTTTCGGTTTTTTCGATTTCTGTCCTGAACCTAAACGCCATCAGGCGACTCCAGTTACGATAGATGGTACAGCCTGACTCAGAGTACGCCAGAGGCTTTCAGTGCGTCTTCCACTTCGCCGTGGAACCTGTCACTCAGAGGGGTGAGCGGAAGGCGAATGCCCTCCCCGATCATACCCATATGATAGAGAGCCCACTTCACGGGGATGGGATTGGCCTCGAGGAAAAGTTTGCGGTTCAGAGGCATGAGCAACTCGTTAAGCCGCTCGGTTTCCTCCTCATTTCCGGCGATGGCGGCTTCGCACAACGCAGCCATGCCCTTGGGCGCCACGTTGGCGGTAACGGAGACGTTGCCTTTGGCGCCGGCAAGCATCAGTCCGGCGGCCGTCGCGTCGTCGCCAGAGTAGACCACCAGGCGGCCTCTAACGGCTTCAACCAGCTCTGCACCACGGGGAATATTGCCGGTTGCATCCTTGATGCCGATGATGTTCGGAATATCTGCCAGGCGCTCAACGGTCTCGTTCAGCATGTCGCACGCCGTTCGGCCGGGAACGTTGTAGAGAATCTGATCGACCGGGACAGCCTCGGCAATGGTCTTGAAGTGCTGGTAGAGCCCTTCCTGGGTCGGCTTGTTGTAGTACGGGACGACAAGCAGACAGGCATCGGCACCCAGCTTGTGAGCTTCTTCGGTCAGCTCTATGGCTTCGCGAGTACTGTTACCGCCGGTACCGGCAATCACAGGAATGCGGCCATTGACGCGTTTTATGATATGCCCCACCACCCGCATGTGCTCTTCCGGGTCCAGCGTGGCGGATTCACCCGTCGTTCCAACGGCCACGATACCGTGCGTTCCGTTGTCGAGATGAAAGTCCACCAGCTTATCAAGGTGCTCCCAATGAACGCTGCCATCGGAATGCATGGGCGTGACCAGTGCGACAAGGCTCCCCGTAATCATAAAAACTCCGTACGAATAAAAACGATATGGTAATGTTGGGCACCCACTGACACAAGGGAATTAAAGGAGATGTCATGTCAGCACCCGAACTGAACCGTCCTGTTGATGATTTTGAGGCCCCGGCTACCGGAGATCAAACCATTCGTTTATCGGACCTGAAAGGCCAGAATGTGGTGGTCTATTTCTACCCCAAGGACAACACCCCCGGATGCACCACTGAAGGTCAGGATTTCCGCGATCGGCACGACCAGTTTGAAGCACTCGATACGGTTATTTTCGGTGTGTCACGTGACGGCCTGAAAGCCCACGACAACTTCCGCGAAAAACAGGCATTTCCCTTTCACCTGATTTCCGACAAGGACGAAGCCCTCTGCCAACAGTTCGATGTCATCAAGCTGAAAAAGCTCTATGGCAAGGAATATATGGGCATTGACCGCAGCACCTTCCTGATCGACAAGGACGGGGTCCTCCGCAGGGAGTGGCGAGGCGTGAAAGTACCAGGCCACGTTGACGAAGTGCTGGAAGCCGTCAGGAGTCTTTAAGACTCCTTTGGCAACGTCTCTGCCTGCCCGTACTTGACCGGCCATGCCGAGAAGATCGCCTTGAGCATGGTCGCCAGCGGTATGGCGAAGAACACACCCCACAAACCCCAGATGCCACCAAAGAACAACACAGCCACGATGATGGCGACAGGGTGCAGATTATTCACTTCCGAGAACAGGATGGGAACCAGAACGTTGCCATCCAGCGCCTGGATCACACCGTACACCACCATGACCCAGATAAACTGGCTGCCCCACCCGAAGGCGAACAGGGCGATCATGGCGACCGGAATGGTGACAACAGCCGCCCCGATATAGGGAATCACCACGCTCAGACCCACCATCAGTGACAGCAGGGCCGCATAAGGCATACCCAGAACCTTGAAGGCCACGTAGGTGATACCTCCAACGATCAGTATCTCCACCGCCTTTCCCCGCACGTAGTTGGCACACTGAAGATTCACTTCATGCCATATCCGGACCATCATCGGGCGTTGGGATGGCAGCATGCGAGCGATCGCACCCAGTAGCACCCGGCGGTCCTTGAGGAAGAAGAATACGAGAATCGGCAGCAACACCATGTAGATCAGCAGCGCCACCAGATCCGGAATGCTTTCCAGTGAAAAGGACACCAGCCATTGGGTCATGCGGCCGGCTTCGGTGGTTACCTGATTGTAGATGGTGTTGATGCCTTCCATGGATATCAACGTTGGATACTGCTCAGGAAGCACTTCAAGATAGGACTGCATCTCTCTGAAAATACGAGGTGCTTCGCCCGCCAGCCCGGTCACCTGGGTCCAGATCAGAGGTAACAACCCGAACAGGACGCCAATCAACAGCCCCAGGAAGACAAAGAACACGCCTATGATGGATACGATTTCCGGAATGCCGAGCCGATTAAGCTTGGTGACCAGCCCCTGGAGAATAAAGGCAACAATAACCGCCGCAATCGCGGGCGCCAGCATGGAGCCGAAAAAAATGATGAAGACGACGCCTGCCAGTATCAGCAGGAAAAGAATGACGGCTTCTTCATCTGAAAAGTATTTGTGGGCGAGACCACGTAAAATTCTGATCATCAACGACTCCGGAGGGTCATTACTACGGGCTTAACCGCCGCACTTTATCACAAAGGTGAAACAGCCACCCTGTTCGGATGTGCGGACCAGCTCATGACTCGACAGTTCGAGGAACGCAGGAATATCCCTTGCAGAACCGGCGTCTGTGGCGATAACTTCAAGTTCCTGGCCGGGAGACATGCTGTTGAGTTCGAGCTTGGTTTTCAATAGCGGCATCGGACAGCGCAGGCCCGATGCGTCCAGTGTTCGATCAGCCATGGCGATAAGGCATCCGTATGTTCAAAACAGGAGCCGGCATTATGCCCACAGTGGTACTGTATTGCACCTCAATCGTAACAGACGAACCCCGAAAGAACTTTCGGTGGCACAATGCTGTCAGAGAGAACCCCATGACAACGGACATCGCCTATTCATGACTGTAACAAACCGCCACCGAGCTCAACGGCCAGGCATCCTGGCATCCGCCTTTGCCCTGGCGTTTTCACTGACGGTCAGCCAGGCCTCGGCACAATCGTCGGATAGCACACTGCCGTCCATTGGTGGCGCCGGTGGTGGGCTGATCTCTGAGCGCCAGGAAACGGATATCGGGCGTCAAGTGATGACATCCATCCGGCGATCCGCCCCTCAGATCACCGATGCCCTGGTCCAGGACTACCTGAACTCGATCATTTATCGCCTCGTACCCTCGGCACCTCTGAGTAGCAGCGACCTCACGCTGGCGATCATCGACAGCCCCGACATCAATGCCTTTGCGGTCCCCGGCAATGTCGTCGGCGTTAATGGCGGCCTGTTCCTGAATGCCGAGAGTGAGCAACAGTTTGCCTCGGTTCTGGCCCACGAACTGGCGCACCTGAGCCAGCGCCATTTCGCCAGGCGCCTGGAGCAACAGGAAACCAGCGCCCCGCTGACCATTGCCGGCATGATCGCCGGCATCATCCTCTCAGCGGTTACCCAGTCGGATGTCGGCATAGCAGCCATCGCAGGCACTCAGGCACTGGCAGTGCAGAATATGCTGGCTTATAGCCGGGCTCATGAACAGGAAGCTGACCGGGTTGGCATGGACATACTCGCCAGCTCCGGCATGGACCCGAGAGGGATGCCGGAAATGTTCGAGATCATGATGCGACAGAACCGCCTGCAGGGAAACCGGGTTCCGGAGTACCTTTCCACCCACCCGCTGACGCAGAATCGTGTATCCGACACCCGCAACCGCGCCGAGCAATACCCCCGCAGGGATGTGGCCGATGCCCAGGAGTATCATCTGGTTCGATCCCGGCTTCAGGTTCGCTACGCAAAGTCCGCAGACATCGCTGTGGAAACGTTCAAGGACTACCTGAACCGTTCGGACACCGAAAAGCCGGATGCCATTCGCTACGGCCTGGCGGTGGCGTTGCTGAGAAATGGAAACCAGAGTGAGGCGATTATTGAGCTTGAAAGGCTGCTCGATGGAACACCGGGGCGCATCACCTATCAGGTGACACTCGCAGAGGCGCTGATTGAGCAGGACAAGCTCAACGAAGCTCGCAGCCTGCTTTCCGAAGCCCTTGCAAGAAATCCCGGCAACTACCCGATTACCGACATGCTCGCACACCTGGAAACCGCGGCGGGTAACGGCGAACGTGCCGCCGAATACCTCCACAGACTGACGCGGGAACTGCCGAAGAAAGAGCATCTCTGGCTGAGGTTGGCGGAAGCCGAAGGGTTGGCGCGCAACATCGTTGGGGTGCACCGGGCGAGGGCCGAATACGATATCCTGATGGGCGACCTTGAGGCAGCCCAGCGCCAGTTGCGACAGGCCCAGGAAAGACTCCCCGCCGGAGCGCCATTGCGCCAAATCGTGACCGAACGATTGTCGCAGGTGTCAGAGCGGCTGAACCAGCGCCGCAGCTGACGTCAGGCGTTGCCGGCGGCCTTCAGATTCATCTCGGCGGTGAAATCCAGCATTCGCTGAAGCGGCCTCAACGCATCCTCCCGCAACGACGGGTCCACATGAACCTCCTGGTCACCGTTCTCAATCACCGACAGCAGGTTCTCGAGGCCATTCATCGCCATCCACGGGCAATGGGCGCAGCTACGACAGGTGGCGCCATTTCCGGCTGTTGGCGCCTCAATCAAGGTCTTGTTGGGGGCCAACTGCTGCATCTTGTAGAAAATGCCGTTGTCGGTGGCAACGATAAACTGATCGTTGGGCAGCGTCTGTACCGCATGAATCAGCTGAGAGGTCGAACCGACAACATCGGCCATCTCGACCACCGCGTTGGGCGACTCAGGGTGCACCAGAACCGCCGCATCCGGATACAGCGCTTTCAGATCCTCCAGCCCCCGGTACTTGAACTCTTCATGTACGATGCATGAACCATCCCAGAGCAACACATCCGCACCGGTGGTTTTCTGCACGTAATGGCCTAAATGCTTGTCCGGGGCCCAGAGTATTTTTTCACCACGGGCATCCAGCGACTCCACAATGGCCTGAGCACAACTGGAGGTAACCACCCAGTCCGCCCTTGCCTTCACCGCTGCGGAGGTATTGGCGTAGACCACAACGGTACGGTCGGGGTGCTGGTCGCAAAAGGCCGAGAATTCGTCCGCGGGGCAGCCAATATCCAGTGAACAGGTGGCCTCCAGCGTGGGCATCAGCACACGTTTTTCCGGGTTCAGAATCTTGGCGGTTTCGCCCATGAAACGGACACCTGCCACGACCACGGTTGACGCTTTGTGCTGGTTGCCAAACCGGGCCATTTCCAGCGAATCGGCAACACAGCCGCCGGTTTCCTCCGCCAGGCGCTGAATGTCAGGGTCGGTGTAGTAATGAGCCACGAGCACCGCATCCTGCGCTTTCAGCGCTGCTCGAATACGGGACTCAAGGTTGGCTTTCTCGTCGTCGCTCAGGGTCTTTGGCTCCGCCTGGTGTGCCAGATGTTCCTGAACGAGAATACGGTCTTCAACTCGCGTCATTACTGCATCTCTGTATTGCGTTAACGTCGGAAGTATATCACTTCGGCCACGACTTTCACTGGGCTGACACCCTGCTGTCACAGAGTTTTGCTTAGGTTACTTACATGCACCCTTTTAACTACGCCCACTATCACAGATGTATGACCGTATACCCAAAAAAAAAAGAGCCCGAAGGCTCTTTTTTCGACAGGAGCCGCTTTGGCTTCCTGTTCTATTGGTGGGTCGTGAAGGATTCGAACCTTCGACCAATTGGTTAAAAGCCAACTGCTCTACCAACTGAGCTAACGACCCATAACTGTCGGCCCGAATCCGGACCAGAACAACGCGACGACTCAGTCCACCGCCTCGTTCGTAATTTGGTGGGTCGTGAAGGATTCGAACCTTCGACCAATTGGTTAAAAGCCAACTGCTCTACCAACTGAGCTAACGACCC